>CAVXCW010000032.1:0-237460 GCA_963760325.1 uncultured Gammaproteobacteria bacterium
TGCCGAGCAGATTTCCGAAGACTACAAGGACTGCGGCGAAATCGTCCTGATCGGCGTACTCAAGGGCTCTTTCATCTTCCTCGCCGACCTGTCGCGCAGGCTCACGATCCCGCGTGTCATCGAGTTTATCGCCGTCTCCAGCTACGGCAGCGGCAGCCGATCGAGCGGCGCCGTGCGGCTTGTCATGGACGTGCGCGGCAGTATCGAGGGCAGGCACGTACTAATCGTCGAAGATATTGTGGATACCGGCCATACGCTCAAATACCTGATCGGCATACTCGACTCCCACGGTCCTGCATCGGTCAAGGCCTGTGCGCTGGTGCGCAAAGCGGAACGTGCTGAAGTCGATGTCGACGTTGACTACCTGGGATTCGATATTCCCGACAAATGGGTCGTCGGTTACGGACTCGACTACGCGGAGCATAACCGCACCCTGCCCTACATCGGGATCATCACGCCTGTCGATTAGTCGGGACTACGACGATCGGCGAAGATCGGGTTAACGCCGATATTTTCCAATCCTGGCTAGTGGACCTTCGCCACTCCAACTACGTAATTCTTGCCATACCTTTTGGCACATTTCGGACACGTGGTATAGAAGAAGTACGTTTCCTCGGTAACCTTCCCCTGATCCTTGATGCTCGCGTCGAGTTGTTCGCACCATCGCGGCATGTCCTTGTACGGTCCCTCAAAAACTTTCGTAACGAAATCGCCCGTCAATCGCGTCATTGCTTTGTCAGGCAACTCCTTGTTCACCGCGAACAGATGCTCTGCTGACCATAACGATTTCTCTCGGCTCAACACGATGAAATTCGAATCACTTTGCGCATCCGCGTCTTCGATCGCTCGAAACGTCTTTCGAAACACCGAACCCATGTTCAAGGGAATGTGAAACAGGCTCCTGGTCTTCGCGCGGACGAATAGCTTGTCCCGAAAGTGCAGATCCTGGTCGTCCCAGTTCTCGGGGTTGAACCGCGGACAACAGCCGGTCGGATTATCGGCCATGTCATAGCCAGGTAAAGCATTGATTTCCATGACTGTCTCCTACCTTTATGCCACACCGCTTACATACCGCAATGCCTGCCCTGTGCGCAATACGGTCTTGTGCTTAGCCAGAGCCGACAAGAACCGCTTTAGTGGTCCGCACAGCCGTCAACTTCGACCTCAATCGTTGAGTGGCCGACGCCATATTCGGTCTTGAGGTAGGACTTTACGCTGCGGACGACGTTGGATTGACTTTCGACCGGCTGCTCCAGCGTCACGTGCATTGTCAGCATCAGCTGCTGCGGCGTCAGTCCCCAGACATGCACGTGGTGAATTTCAGACACGCCGGGGACGGCTGCGACGATACCTTCCTCCATCCTGTCAACGTCCAACCAGTCCGGCGCGCCTTCCAGAAGTACGTGACCACTGCGCTTGACCAGCGCCCAGGCGCTCTTGAGGATCAAGACCGCTACCGCTACCGACAGGATCGGGTCGATCGGGGTCCAAGCCGTGTAGATGATCACAATGGCGGCAACGATCGCGGCAATGGACCCCAGCAGGTCACCCGCGACGTGCAAGGCGGCTCCACGAATATTCAGGTTGTCTTTGTCGCCCGTGTGCAAAACGGCGAATGAAACGAGATTGATCACGAGGCCGGCAACCGCGATGACGAGCATCGTCTCGCCAAGGACGTCTCGGGGATTGATAAAACGTCGAACGGCTTCGAATAGAATCCAGCCAACGATAGCGAGCAAGCTGAGTCCGTTGACGAACGCTGCCAATATCTGGAAACGCTGGTAGCCGTAAGTCAGGTTGCCGTCGGGTGGCCGCTTGCTGACATGAAACGCCATCGCGGCCAGCGAAAGCGCCATCGTGTCGGTCAGCATGTGGCCAGCATCCGCCAACAACGCAAGCGACCCGGAAATGATGCCGCCCGCAATTTCGACCAGCATAAAAGTAGCGGTCAAAACGAGTGCGATCATCACCCGCCTCAGGTTATTCCGGTTAGCCGCTTGTGCGTGTGAGTGCGCCATATTCTCAGTTACTCGGAATTTTTGCCGAGTCTGTAGAGCAGAATTGCCGAGCGTTTAATCGCGAGTGGCAAGGACGTTAAGTCCAGGCTTTCGTGTGGTGTGTGACCACCTTTGCCGATCGCACCCAGCCCGGCCAGCGCATCCGTGTACGGCGCCACGAAAGAGATGTCCGCCGCACCTCGCATGGACGGGTCCAATTCCGGCATTGGGCCACGATCCAAGGCTTCGTTGATGAACGATAGCTCGGTCTTCAGGCGCCGATTGCCGTCAGTCGGAAACATTGCCGGATAGCCCTCGGTAAAATCAATGCTCGCGCTGGTATTTGGCAGACTTTCTGCCACAACGGCTCGCATGGCAGCACGCGCCCTGTCCAACTGGTCCTGTGAAATCGTTCGTATTCCGCCATGAACGACGACTTTTCTCGGAATGACGTTGGTCTTTCCAAACGTCGTGCCGCGATTCTGTTGCGCGTCATAAACAACTTCCGTGCCACCCTGGATCGTGCCAGCATTGAACGTCAGGTGCTCCTCGCCACGAACCTTTTCGTAAAATGCGTCGAGAATTCTGGCCGCCTCGAAAATTGCACCTGCACCGTCTTCCTCGCTAAAGATGCCCGAAGAGTGCGCCTGTTTGCCTTCAACCGTCAGCATCCAACCGCTCGAACTTCGTCGAGCGATCGTCGCCCAATCTTGGCCGTCTCGATGAACGGCGGACTCAAAGCCGAGTCCAATATCGGCCCACTTCCCCGCGGCGATCAGTTCCCGTCGACTGACCGCCAGCGGCTTGCCGGTTTTTTCTTCGTCGCCCGTGTAAGCGACGACGACCGGAATTTCTTTCAGCGCGTCGATCACCTCGAGTGCTTTCAACGCATACACGATGATGACATTACCGGACTTCATGTCGTCGATGCCCGGGCCACTGGCTGTATCACCATCCCTGGCAAATCCCTGGAACGCGTCATCAGCTTCGAAGACGGTATCCAGATGGCCGATGAGTACGAACCGGGCCCCCGAACCGGAGAGTTTCCTGCCAAACAAGTGGCCTGCACGGTTCATCGTCTCCGGCATTTCGATCCATTCTGTCTCAAAACCCAAACCATCCAATTCTCGACGCATGACATCACCGACTTCTCGGACACCGCCGTGATTCATCGTACCGCTTGATATATTGACGGTTTCTTGTAGCAATGCGATGGCATCTTCTGAATGCTCGTCGATCCACGCAACCATACGCCGCTCGTTTTCATCGAGTATCTGCCCGATAGCCGGCACTGCCGTAAAAATGAGAAACAGGCTGAGCCACCGCCCGATCATGATTCGGAGTCCCGGTGCTGAGGCACACGAATGTGTTCCACCATGTGTTGTACGTATTCCGGTGGCGGCCTGGTGATGGCGCTGACGCCAATTGCGACGGCGAAATTCAGGCACATGCCGATGACGCCGATACCCTCTGGCGAAATACCGAACAACCAGTTTTGCGCCACATTGTCCCCCCAGGGAGCACCCGCCCATTTCAAGAACAGACCCTTGAAGAACTCGATGTAGCCATACGTAAACAGCAGGCCGGTCAGCATGCCGGCGATCGCACCTTCACGATTTACCCGCTTGGAGAAAATGCCGAGCAGGATCACCGGGAACAGTGAAGCTGCTGCCAGGCCGAACGCAAACGCGACGACTTGTGCCACCCATCCGGGCGGGTCAAAGCCAAGATAGCCAGCGACGAGAATTGCAAATGCAGCTGCTACTCGCCCGGCGCGCAGCTCGTTGGTCTCGGATATTTGTGGCACGAAAATACCCTTGATCAGGTCGTGCGACACCGCCGCGGAAATGACCAGCAATAATCCGGCGGCTGTTGACAAGGCCGCCGCGATACCGCCGGCAGCAACCAGCGCGATCACCCAGTCGGGTAGCCCCGCAATTTCCGGATTAGCCAGCACCATGATGTCGCGGTCGACACCGAGCTCATTGCCCTTCCAGCCGAAAGCCTCCGCTTGTTTCGAGAACGTCGGATTGCGATCGTCGTAATACTGCACACGGCCGTCACCGTTACGATCTTCAAAGGTCACAAGCCCCGTCTGCTCCCAGGTCCGAAACCAGTCGGGCCGTTCGTCATAAACCAGGTTGCCATCGATCGCGCCGATTTCGCCCGGCTGAATCGTATTGATCAGGTTGTATCGGGCCATCGAGCCGACGGCTGGCGCCGTCGTATAGAGAATCGCGATAAAGAGCAGCGCGTATCCGGCCGATGCGCGCGCATCGCGGACCTTCGGCACCGTGAAGAACCTGACAATCACGTGAGGCAGTCCCGCGGTGCCGACCATCAACGCCATCGTGATGCAGAAAACATCGATGCGACTCTTGGTTCCCGAGGTGTACTGGTTGAAACCCAACGACGTCACGATGTCATCGAGTTTGTCGAGCAATGCAGTGCCTGTGCCCGTTACCTCGCTGCCAAATGCCAGCTGCGGAATCGGGTTTCCCGTGATTTGAATCGCGATAAAAACCGCGGGGACCGTATATGCAAAGATCAATACACAGTACTGGGCGACCTGCGTATACGTAATTCCTTTCATGCCGCCAAGCACCGCGTACGTAAAAACGATACCCATGCCGATGATCAGGCCGACCGTCACATCGACTTCGAGGAAGCGCGAAAACACAATACCGACGCCGCGCATCTGCCCCGCGACATAGGTGAATGAGATAAAGATCAGGCAAATTACGGCCACGATTCGTGCCGTCTTTGAGTAGTAACGTTCGGCGATAAATTCCGGAACCGTGAACTTGCCAAATTTCCGAAGGTAGGGCGCAAGCAGCAACGCCAAAAGGACGTAACCGCCGGTCCAGCCCATGAGGTACACAGACCCGTCGTAGCCCAGAAACGCGATCAACCCGGCCATCGAAATGAACGAGGCGGCGCTCATCCAGTCGGCGGCGGTGGCCATTCCGTTGGCTATCGGTGACACGCCCTTGCCCGCGATATAGAAATCGCGGGTATTGTGAGCGCGCGACCAGATCGCAATGCCGATGTAGAGGGCGAACGTGAAACCGACGACGACGTAGGTAAGTGCTTTAAGACTCATGCACGTCCCTCAATCTTCGTGCACATCAAATTTCTTGTCGATGTGGTTCATGCGCCACGCGTAGAAGACGATGAGCAGGACAAAGACGTAAATGGAACCCTGCTGGGCAAACCAGAAACCGAGTTGAAAGCCACCGATGCGAATCGTGTTGAGCTCTTCAACCAGCAAGATGCCGAAGACGTAGGAGCAAACAAACCAGATTGTCAGGCAAATGGCGACGAGGCGCAGGTTGGCGCGCCAGTAGGCCAGGCGATTGTCGCGGTGCATAGTCCCCACCCTTTTTGGTATCGTGGTCGAATGTAGCAGATAACGGAAACACCTGTGATTTCAACTGACGAACACCCGAAAAAAACCGTCGAGGTAAACGGCAAACGCATGGCATACGTCGAAATGGGCGACGGCGACCCGATTATTTTTCAGCATGGTAACCCGACATCATCTTACCTGTGGCGAAACATCATGCCGGCACTGGCCGGCCACGGGCGCTGTATCGCCGTCGACCTGATCGGCATGGGCGACTCTGAAAAGCTCGATAACGCCGGGCCCGACAGCTATCGATACGTCGAACATCGGGATTACCTGTTCGCGGCCTGGGAGCAACTGGGTCTCACGGAGAACATCACCTTCGTGATTCATGACTGGGGCTCGGCGCTGGGCTTCGACTGGGCCCGCCAGCACCCGGACAAGGTGCGCGGCATCGCCTACATGGAAGGCATCGTCAAGCCGATGGGCTGGGAGGACTGGCCGGAAGCGATTCGCCCACTGTTCCAGGGATTTCGGTCCGAAGCAGGTGAATCGATGGTGCTTGAGAAGAACGTATTCGTGGAGCGCGTGCTGCCAGGCTCGGTGCTGCGGGAACTGACTGAGAGCGAGATGGCAGTCTACCGGCGACCCTACGAATCGGCAGGCGAGTCCAGGCGGCCGACGCTCACCTGGCCGCGACAGATTCCGTTGGATGGAGAACCGGCTGACGTGCACGCCATCGTTGCCGCCTACGCGGATTGGCTGAGCCAGTCCCCCGTGCCAAAGCTGTTTATTAATGCCGAACCGGGAGCGATTCTGACGGGATCGCAGCGCGAATTTTGCCGGCGCTTTCCGAATCAGTCCGAGGTGACCGTCGCAGGCAGCCACTTTGTCCAGGAAGATTCCCCGGCCGAAATCGCCAAGGCGATCCGCGCATGGCTCGATGCCATGGGCTGATCGAGCGACGTCACGAATTCCAGGCAAAAAAAAGCGGCTTCTTGCGAAACCGCTTTTTCAAACCAACGTTAGCACGTGGTTCCTGGCCCCCTGAATCCCCCGCCAAGTCGTACCTGAAGGTGTTTCAATCATCGCGCAGCCAAGGTGTTGTGGAAAGGCTACGCTTGCTGGTAACCAAATTCGCAGAAATACCGCCATTTGTCAATCCTTTAGACAACTTCTAGCCAAGAAGGCAACCCGGTTGTTGTTTTTGTGGTACATACGCAACAGCAACCTGTGGCGACGATTGCCTGAGAAATCAATGCTTAAGCCGTGGCCACGGTGGCTTCATCGCTCACGGGGCTCCGCAGCAGCCCCACACCGGGGATTTCGACCTCAACCACATCACCGGCTTTCAGCCAGATCGGAGGCGTTCTTGCCGCTCCCACGCCGCCCGGCGTGCCGGTCGCAATGACGTCACCGGGCACCAATTCGGAAAAGGTCGAGCAATACTCGATCAGCGCCGGAATATCGAAAACGAGGTCGGACACCTGTCCACGTTGCATGACCTCGCCGTTGACTAACGTGGTCAATCTCAGCACAGACGGGTCCGGAATCTCGTCGGCGGTAACCACGCAGGGACCCATGGCTCCGCTTTGGTGGAAGTTCTTGCCCGCGGTGAACTGCGGCGTGTGGCGTTGCCAATCGCGAATCGAGCCATCCATGAAACAACAGTAACCTGCGACATATTCCAGCGCCGATTCGCGCGGCACGTGGCGCGCGCGCTTCCCAATGATCACCGCCAACTCGCCTTCAAAATCAAACTGCTCCGAAACCAATGGCCGAATTGTCGGCTCACCGTGGCCTACCAGGCTGCCGGGAAATCGTACGAATACGACGGGGTAGTCGGGAACCTGTCTCCCCATCTCCTTAATGTGCGGTCGGTAGTTCACGCCGACACACAAAATCTTGTCCGGATTCGGGATCGCCGGCGCGAAACGAAGTCCGGCAGCGTCGATTTCGGCACCGCCTGCGTCCTCCTGTAACTCGCGATAAGCGCCTGAGGCGATCAGAGATCGAAGGTCGGCGAAGCGCGCTCGAAGCTCATCACTCGCTTCGCGTACGCGATGCTCGAAAGCGAGCCCATAGCTCGGATGGCCGTCGCGGTTAAAGCTGATGAGTTTCATGTTATCGAAGCACTCCTCCCGGGAAAGAAGTCCATGTTATCGTGTCGTAACAGTTGGCGCATTGTGGCGATCCAAGACGAATAACGGCGCGGGGAGATCAATCCTTGTCAAATTCTGCATTTAAATCATTTGTTCATTGCATCTGGCTGGTGGCGTTCTGCAGCGCGGCATGGGGTGACTCCTGGCTGCACAACATTAGCGGCTACACGTCGACCACCGAGGGGATGCGCGAGTTCTCCGTACTCGTCTTTGACGACGCCGGCAGGGTGGTGGCTATCGGCGACGAAAGCCTGCTTGCCGGGAGTCCGGAGGTGGGCCGTATCGACGGCGGCGGATTGACGCTGCTTCCTGGCCTGATCGATGCACATGCGCATGTCTATAGCTTCGGCCTGCTGAAGACGAGCCTGGACCTGGCCGGCGTGCCCAGCGTTGACGAGGCGGCAATCCGAATTCGCGACTACGCAAGGGACCATCCGCACGCAGACTGGATCCTCGGCCGTGGCTGGAACCAGGTTCTTTGGCCCGTTAAAGAATTTCCGATCGCGGCCCAGATCGACGCGGTTGTAAGTGACCGGCCCGTGTGGCTAGAACGCATCGACGGACACGCCGGCTGGGCCAACGGTGCCGCCATGAAGATCGCGGGGATAGACAACGACACACCGGACCCGGTCGGCGGCAAGATACTGCGCGATGACAACGGCAACGCGACCGGCGTTTTCATCGACAAAGCGATGGAGATAATAGTCGCGAGTCTGCCGGAGGCTGACAGAGACGATTATCGAGCGGCGTTACTCAGCGCCGTCGATACGCTCGCCGCGGAGGGAATAACCAGCGTTCATGATGCCGGGATTGACCTGATGAATGCCGAGGTCTACCTGTCGATGGCCGATAACGATGAGCTCGGTATACGCATCTATGCAATGACCGGCGGGGCCGGCGAGGTACTGGATGCGATCGGCAAACCGTTGTATGCCTACGGTAATGATCATCTGGAGATTGCATCGGTCAAGCTTTACTCCGATGGCGCGCTCGGCAGTCGCGGCGCGGCGATGATCGAACCCTACTCCGATGATGCGGAAAACCGTGGCCTGGCCTTCTGGACCCAGGATGAGCTCGACGCCTTCGTCAAGAAAGCGAATGACCTTGGGTTCCAGGTCGGCATCCATGCGATCGGCGACCTCGGCAACCGCATGGCCCTCGACGCTTTCGAAAAAGCGCAGCACGGAAAACCGTCTCCTTTGCGCAATCGAATCGAACATGCGCAAATTATCCAGCTCGAGGATATTCCACGATTCGCCGAACTGGGTGTTATCGCGGCGATGCAACCGACGCACGCAACCAGCGACAAGAACATGGCAGAAGATCGCATTGGACCGGACAGAATTCTCGGTGGCTACGCCTGGCGACGCTTGCTGACGACCGGCGCCGTCATCGCGAGCGGTTCTGATTTTCCGATTGAGTTATCCAACCCGTTCCATGGCCTGTATGCGGCTGTCACGCGTCAGGACCGCGACGGTCAGCCCGAAGGTGGCTGGTATCCGGACCAGGCGTTGACGCGGGCGGAAGCGCTACACTCGTTTACACTCGCCGCGGCCTATGCCGCCAGCCAGGAAGACCGGCTTGGCAGCCTCGAGCCAGGCAAGTGGGCGGACTTTATTCTTATCGATCGCAACTACTTTACGATTCCAGCATCCGAGATCGACGATATCAGGGTCGTGCAGACGTGGGTCGGTGGCGAGAAGATTTTCGATGCCAACAAGACGGTGACCGAGCAATGATTGTTGAACAGATATGGACTGGCAATGCCTACCGGAACTTCAATTACCTGATTGCCTGCGGCGAGACGGGTGATGCGCTTGCTATCGATCCACTCGACTTCAATAAATGCCTGTCGACGGCCCGGGAAAAAGGCTGGACGATTACGCAAATTCTCAATACGCATGAGCACCCTGACCACACCGGCGGCAACAAAGCCGTTGTGAAGGCGACGGGTGCCACGGTCATCGCGCACACGAACGCAAAGGACCGCATAGCGAACGTGGATCGCGGTGTCGGCGCCGGCGACATTATCAAGGTCGGCAAAAGCGTCGAACTCGAGTGTCTCGATACGCCGGGCCATACCATGTGCCACATCTGCCTGCTTTCGCACACGGATCAGCCCAGCTTGTTCAGCGGCGACACGCTGTTCAACGCGGGTGCAGGCAACTGTCACAATGGCGGGCACCCGGTGGAGTTGTTCGAGACTTTCGAGACTCAGCTCAATGCGCTTGCGGACGACACGCTGATCTACCCGGGGCACGACTACTTGATTAATAACCTGGCATTCACGCTGGATCGCGAGCCGGACAATGAAGCCGCGCAGCGTATGATCAGGGATTATGAAAGTCAGGATCCCGACAACGCGCTCGTGACCTCGATGACCCAGGAACGCGACATCAATACCTTCTTTCGCCTGCAAAGCCCGACCGTCGTCGCAAAGCTTGCCGAGGAGTTCCCGGAGATCGGTGACAGTCCCGATGCACGCGCCGTGTTTCTTAAACTGCGAGAGCTCAGGAACAGCTGGTAGCCAGCCGTTCCGCCAGTCGCCTGACCGCCTTGTCCGAGCTGTAAGGCCTCGATGCCAGCCACAACCAGTACAACGCGAGATACAGCCGCTGCTGTTCGGCGAGTCTCGTTTGCCAGCGATCTCCCGCGCCATCGAAGTATGCGTCCAACAGCTTCTGCGCCACCGTCTCGCTTAGCTCGTGATGCTCAACGATCGTAGCAAGGTCGAACATCGGGTCGTTGTCGCAAGCGTATTCCCAGTCGAGAAACTTGAGCTCCGGCGTCGTGATGATGTTTTCGGCAACAAGGTCGTTATGGCAGCAACAAAGATAGTTCGGCAAACGCGTCTTCCTGACTATATCGAGGCACACAGAAACGAGTGCCTTGTCCGGGTTCTCGATAGAAAGCACATATTTTTTCGCCGCCCCAGGCGCATTGAAAGACCGGCCTGACTGCGGCAGCGCGTGCAGGCGCCGCAATGCCGATGCGAGTTGTTCGATTTTGCCATCCCGATCGAGGCGACCCGGGTCCCAGGCTGCGCCATCAACGTATTCTGTGAGGTACACCTGGCGATCTGAAAAAAGAACAGCATTGGCGAGCCCGGCATTTTCCGCCGCCGTTTGCACGGCCGCTTCAGCAGGCCGCGTATTGTAAGGCGCGGTGCGGGGCTCATCGTCAATTTTGAGCACGGCCTTTCGACCGTCTTTTTCGAGCAGCCAGGATCGGTTGGTGAGACCACCGGTAAGCTCGGCCCAGGTTGCCCCACGCCAATCGGGCAAGTCGCCAATCACGTTGTCTGGCGAGCGCTCATCCTTCACACGCGTTGCTCCCGAAATGACCTTGTCCAGCTCACAATCCCGAACGGAATCATAATCACATACAGGACAAATAACAGTGACGTGAGCTGCAGATCACGAACCCAGTAAATGACCACCGACGCGCTATCGATCACGAGCCAGTACCACCAGTTCTCCAGCACCTTCCGGGCGACCAGAAACGTCGCCCAGATAGCGGACCACGTCGTCAGCGAGTCGATGTATGGAAAAACGGCGTCAGTATACTCGCCGAGAAGATAGCCGTTGAGACAACTCATAATAACGATCGCTGTAATCGCCGTTGCGTGCGTTTTCCATCGCCACAGTGTGACAGGACGTTCATGACCGTCGCTGCGCCCGGAAGTCCAGACGGCCCAGCCGTAGATTGCCATAACGAAATAGAAGCCGTTCAGCACCGATTCCATGTACAGCCGGGCGCCGATGAACAGCCATATGTAGATCGCGGTGCTGATGCCGGCGCATAGCCAACACCAGATATTTTGACGTATCGCCAGCAGCAGGTAAGCGATCGCGAAGACGACCGCAATGACCTCAAGCGTCGAAATCGCCTGCGCTTGTTCGATCAAGCGGCCCGCCAACGTTTCAATCACTACGCGAGCGCTGGGTTATTCAGGATCTTGATAACGAAAATCGCCTTCGGCAGCTGCTCGAATGTCGAACCAATCTCGGCCCGCAATGCGTCCATCACGTCATCAAATTCACCAACAACCTGAGTGCTCATCGCGTTTGTCCAGACCTCAAGCCGCTCATGTGCATTGAACCGCGCGATCACATCCTTGATCGGTGGAATAAAATCCGCGTCGAGCGGATACAGACTGATATCAACCGCAACTCTCATTAGTCAAACCTCTTTTCAATAGTGATGCCGACGTGGCGTGGGTCGCCAAGGCGCGTATACAAAGTATCGGGGAAATCCGGCGGCTCATTGCCAAAGTAGAATCCGCGCACCGCATAGCGCTTGTCAAACAGGTTGCGCGCCCAAAGTTGCAGTGACCAGCTTGCGGCTTCATAGCCGATTCGCGCGTGCAGCAGTTCGTAAGCGCTCGATTTTTGATCGTGGCTGACGTCGAAGTAGAATTCGTCGCGCGCTGTCGCATCGAGGCGCGCAAAGACACCATTGGCACTCCGGTACGCAACGCCCGCTGCCAACGTATAGCGCGGTGCGTGCGCCTGGCCGCGCCCACCCAGATCACCCTGTGGCGCTATGAATTCATCGAAGCTCGCATCCAGCAAGCCGAGATTGGCGTAGACCTCCCATGCATCCGTAACAAACCATCGAAGGTCCGCCTCAGCGCCAAACGTGTTCCCCTTCGCCGCATTGTCGGTGAAGAACACGAAAGAAGCGGGGTCGCCCGGATCAATTTGAAACGACGTGCGGACCTGTTGATCGTCACGGCGGCTATAGAACACGGACGCGTTAATGCTCAGCGCGTCGTCCGCCAGGGACGACTTCATTCCTGCTTCGATGGTCCATAGCTGCTCTTCACCGAATTCTCTTCGACCTGCAGGCACCACCCCGAGATTAAAGCCGCCGGCCTTGTAGCCCTTGGTCAGGCTGATAAAACTCGTGAGCGCTTCAGAATGGTCATGGCTCAGGCTGAGTTCGCCACCCCAAATTGTCTCCGACGGCCCTGCCGTTAGTGCGGAGGAGTCAGCATAGCCGGTGGATCGATGCTCGATACGCAGTCCAAATCCCAGCCGAGTGGTCTCGTCGATATCGTGTTGTAGCTGACCAAAAAGCGCCGTACTTGTCGCCGCGTAATCACTGCTAAAGCCCTCATCGAGGCTGTCCGCGAAGTCGTACAATGGGTCGTAGTAATCGCCCCGGTTTACGGTGCGCAACTCGTCATCAAGGTCTTGCGCATACAGGCCCACCAGCCATTCCGTGGTGTCGGAAAAAATCTTCCCGGCGTCGCTTGATGCCAGCCGAAACTCCTGGCTGGCTGTCTTGCGTCGCCGATCGTTCAACGAAATGTAGTCGTAGGTGACAGGTGCCCAGCTGTCGTCGTTGCCCCAATCCGCGTCAAAACTGAAGTTGATATCGGAATCGGCGAGCGTGGTGATTGACGTCAAGGTCATGAAATCCGCCCCTGACCATTCCAGCCGCAGTGACGCACCGATACTCTCCTGGGCGTCCCGTCCAGGCTTGTCAGACAACATTTGGTAACTGTTATCGAGCGCGAACGCATCGTAGCCATTGTCGATATCGCTATAGAGCAGAGTCAGATTGCCTTCCAGCGTCGGCGACAGCTGGTATCGAAGCCGAAATCTCAGGCTCGACTCATCCCTGCCATTGGTATCTTCGCGGCCGAGATAGCTGTTGCTTCGAAAGCCATTGCTCTCGTACTTTTGCGCACTGAAGCGAAACGTAATTTTCTCGTCATCGTCGAGCGCGCCACCAAACGCGAGGCCCAATGCGACCGCGTCATCATCACCGGCGCCAACCTGCAATCGACCATCGCGTTCTGCCGAAGGGGAGGCACTCCTCACGTAGATAAGCCCGCCCAATGCATTTGCCCCGTAGCGACTTCCCTGGGACCCACGCAACACCTCCACCGACTCCACGTCGAACAAGGTTGCGACCGAACCAATGCCGCTGAAATCGATGTCGTCGATCAGGAATCCGATCGACGGGTTCGGCGCGCCCTGGTATTGCTCCAGTTCACCAACCCCGCGTATCTGGAAATAACGGGCACGATGGCCATCGCCCGACCAGTTGAGATTGGGTATCAACTCGATGAGTTCTTCGAAGTGCTGCACCGCGTTTTCTTCGATGAATTCGACGCCCACCACGCTGATACTGGCCGGAAGCTCTTTGATCGAACGCCCGCGGAAGTCGGCGGTGACAATTATCTCATCGAGCGCATCGTTATCGCGTTCGGATGAATACGAGAGTGTTGCAAGAAAAGGAAGTAGCGCTGCGGCGAGAAACCGGAATATGGACATTCGATGCATGATTCCCTTCCTACGCCGGTATTAGCCGGATCAGGTTCTAAGGGTTCCCTGTGTGCCCGGCACCGGCCGGGTTAAGGATCTCAGGTCGGAAGACCACCCCTGTGAGGCACGGATAGTACTACTTTTTCAGGCGCGCGATCAGACTCGATGTATCCCAGCGGTTGCCGCCCATCGCCTGTACCTCTGCATAGTATTGGTCGACGAGCCGGGTAACCTCGAGACTGGCACCATTCACTTCGGCCTCCTCAAGCGCAATTCCCAGGTCTTTGCGCATCCAGTCGACGGCGAAGCCAAAGTCGAACTCGCCGGCTACCATCGTCTGCCAGCGATTCTCCATTTGCCAGGACTGAGCCGCCCCTTTCGAGATGGATTCGATGATAACGGCAGGGTCGAGGCCGGCACGTTCCGCGAAGTCCAGCCCTTCGGAAAGCCCCTGCACGATTCCGGCAATGCAGATCTGGTTAACCATTTTGGCAAGCTGCCCCGAGCCGGTTGGCCCGATGTGCGTAACGGCCTTGGCATAACTGTCGATGACAGGCACGGCGCGCTCGAAGATGTCTGCGTCGCCACCCACCATAACGGCCAGCTGGCCATTCTCGGCACCCGCCTGCCCGCCGGAAACCGGCGCGTCCAGAAATCCGACAGTTTTGTCTGCCGCGATACTGTGGATTTGCCGGGCAACAGTTGCCGATGCCGTCGTATGGTCGACGATAATGGCGCCCGGTGACACACCGTTCAGAACCCCTTCGCGTCCGAGAACGACATCTCGAACATCGTCGTCGTTACCAACGCAACAAAAAACGATATCGGCATCCTGGGCGGCGGCAGCCGGGGTCGCGGCGCGGCTGCCACCAAATTGTTGGGTCCAGCCGTCGGCTCTGGATTCCGTGCGGTTAAAGACTACGACGTCGTGACCGGCTTTCTTGAGGAAGCCCGCCATCGGATAGCCCATCACGCCAAGCCCTACGAACGCAGTACGCATAGTCTAACCCCTCAAGCCGCGTTCGCTTTTTTCGCTTTCTGCCGCTTGCGCGGATCAAGTCCGATCGAGCGCGCAATGATCTCACGCATGATTTCCGAACTACCGGCATAGATCCGCGAAACCCGGGCATTGGTATAGAGGCGACACACCTTGTACTCGTCCATGTAGCCATTGCCGCCGTGCAGTTGCACGCAGTCATCGGTAACTCGACCCTCGAGCTCACTCGTCCAGAGCTTGGCCTTTGCCGCATCGTCTGCCGTGAGCTGACCCTTGTTGTGCACTTCAACGCAGCGATCGACGAACGCGTAGCCCACGTCCAGCTCCGTCCGCATGTCCGCAAGCTTGAAACGGGTATTCTGAAAATCGGCGATCGGTTTGCCGAAGGCTTTGCGCTCGTTAACGTAGTCCAGCGTCAGGTTGTAAGCAGCCTCTGCACTTGCAATGTAACCGCAGGCACCCAGAAGTCGTTCCTCGGCGAGGCCGTGCATCAAATGGTAAAAGCCACGATTAACCTCACCGAGCAAATTCTCCTTGGGCACTTTGACGTTGTTAAAAAACAGCTCTGCCGTATCCTGGCTCTTGAGGCCCATCTTGCTAAGGTTCTTGCCGCGCTCGAAGCCCTCCATGCCGCGTTCGACGACAAGCAGTGACAAGGCATGACGGTTGTTCGGATCCGTACGCGCAACAACAATAGCCAGGTCAGCCAGTATGCCGTTCGAGATAAAGGTCTTGGAGCCGTTAAGCAGGTAATGATCGCCCTTGTCCTCGGCTTTGGTTCGCAAGCCCGCGACATCGCTACCTGCGCCCGGCTCGGTGATACCGATAGCCAATATATGTTCGCCCGTGATGCATTTTGGAAGCCACCGCGCTTTCTGCTCCTCGGTAGCGAAAGCGTCAAAATAAGGACCGACCAGGCGACTGTGCAGAGTCATAAAAAACCCTGCATCGCCATGATGGGCATTCTCTTCGATGAGAATCTGCTCGTAACGAAAATCCCGTACGCCGATGCCACCGTATTGCTCGTCAGCCCACATCAAGAGGAAGCCCATCTCACCCGCTTTAAGGTACGCCTCGCGATCCACGATGCCCTGTTCGTGCCAGCGGTCACTGTGCGGTTCGATTTCGTTCTTCATGAACGCTCGCACAGAGTCTCGAAACATCTCGTGCTCTTCTTCGAATATATGTCTGTCCATTGTCGTTACCCGTTTAGAATGCTGATGCTTGTTACTTGCCCTTGAACTTCGCTTCGCGTTTTTCGAAGAAAGCAGCGACGCCTTCAACATTGTCTTCGCTGCCTGCCAGCGCCTGCTGCCAGTCCGCTTCCATGTTAAACGTGCTCGCCCAGTCGTTGTCGGCTGCGTGACGCATGCACTTCTTGGTCGCCTCGAGTGACCGCGGCGCACGCTTCGCGAGCCGCTGTGCCCACTCCAGCGCCGCGCTCTGCAAGTCCTCCGCAGGCACGGCTTTGTTGGCCAACCCTAACTCGACACATCGTGCCGCCGGAATTCGCTCCGATTCGACACTAAGCTGGAATGCTCGTCGATAACCCAGCTGTCTTACCAACAACCAGTTGAGGCCACCATCCGGTACCAGCGAGATCGTCGTAAATGGCGACAACAAAAACGCATTGTCCGCCATGACCATCAGGTCACAGTGCAAGGCCATCGACATACCAATGCCCGCGGCTGAGCCAGGCACTGCGGCGATTACGGGTTTCGACATCGTGGCAATCGCAGAAAGAACCGGCCGGTACTCATAGTGGAGCTTGCCGAACACCGGGCGGCCTTCAAAGCCCGATTTCAGGTCCGCGCCAGCGCTGAAGCAACGCCCCTCACCGGTCAGAACAACAACGCGCGCGGCAACGTCATCCGCCGCCCGCTCGAGAGCCGCTTGCAAGTCGTTCGACAGTCCCGTTGTAAAAGCGTTCATAGCATCGGGGCGATTCAGTGTAATGACGGCCACGGCCCCTTTGTTTTCGTAGCTAACGATGTCACTCATATCGATCTCCTCAGGCAGCCGAGCGTGTATCAAACTTGCTGGCCAAGCCATAATAGGTTTCCCCATTTTCGGCCATGGCGCGAAGACCTTTCGGTACTTCGAATCTCGCCCCATGCGTCTTCGCAAGGCGATCTGCTTCGGCAACAAACTCCCGAAGTCCGACTGTCTCGATGTACGACAATGTGCCGCCCGTGTATGCCGGGAATCCCCAGCCAAATATCGACCCCACATCAGCATCGGCCGGATGCGTCAGCACTCCTTCCTCCAGGCAACGCGCGGTATCTATCGCTTGCACATACAATAGCCGCGTCTTGACGTCCTCAGGCGACGGTTGCTCATCAGCCGTCGGGAAATGCTCGGCCAGACCGTGCCATAAACGTTTGCTACCGCCATCGGGGTATTCATAAAAGCCCGCGCCAAAACGCTTGCCGCGCCTGTCGAGATCAACGACCATTTTTTCCATTACCGTATCGGCAGGCGTCTCAACATAGTCGTCACCGAGGTCTGCTTTCGCCTGTTCGCCAATTTTGTACGCCAGCTCGAGCGTCACCTCATCTGTCACGGCAAGCGGACCGACCGGCATCCCGGCATGCTTTGCTACGTTCTCGATCAATGCCGGATTCACGCCTTCGGCAAGCATCGCAATACCCTCCCTCGTGAACGTCCCGAATACACGACTGGTGTAAAAACCGCGGCTGTCGTTAACAACGATCGGCGTCTTTCGTAACTGCTGGATGTAGTCCAGCGTGCGGGCGATCGCCTCATCGCTCGTCTTCTCGCCGACGATGACTTCCACCAATGGCATCTTGTCGACGGGAGAGAAAAAGTGGATACCGATGAAACTCTCCGGCCGCCGTGAAGCCTCGGCGAGGCCGGTAATCGGCAATGTCGACGTATTCGATCCGAAGATCGTGTTTCTACTGATAACCGCTTCGGTCTTGGACGTAACATCGGCCTTGATGCCGCGTTCCTCGAAAACGGCTTCAATGATGTACTCGCAGCCCTCGAGATCCGCGTAATCGTCCGTTGTCTGAATAAGTTCCAGCAAATCGGCTGCAGCGTCTGCGGTCATCCGGCCACGGTCAACTCTTTTTTGCAGCAACTGGCGCGAGTAGTCTTTGCCTTTCTCCGCATCATCTTTGCTGCGATCGAGCAAGACAACCTGCATCCCGGCTCGAGCGGAAACGAATGCAATCCCGGCGCCCATCATGCCTGCACCAAGCACGCCGAGTTTGGTGACTCTGCTCTTCTCGATGCCGTGCGGGCGACGTGCAAGCTTGTCCGCTGCTCCCTTGTTCACGAACAAAGCGCGAATCATATTGCGCGTCACGACGTTAGTCAGCAACTCGGCAAAGTACTTGGACTCGATCTGCAAGGCGGTATCAATTGGCAAGACCGAGCCTTCGTAAACCGCGGACATGATCGCGATCGGTGCTGGATAATTATGGTTGGTGGTTTTTTGCAACAAGGCAACGCCAAACATCTGCGTTTGAATGGCTTTAGGATTCATCAGCCCCGCACCACCGGGCACCTTGAATCCTTTCTTGTCCCAAGGTTGGACGGCTTCGCCGCCGTCGAGAATCCACTGCTTCGCGGCATCGACTTCCTCACCCGCATCCACTAGTTGATCAACGATGCCGAGCTTGGTCGCCTTCTCTGGCGACAGGTGCGTACCTTGCAGCAACAGAGGCAACGCCGCTTCGAGCCCGATCATGCGCGGCAAACGTTGCGTGCCGCCGGCGCCGGGCAGCAATCCTACCTGGACCTCTGGCTGCCCTAGCTTTGCCTTCGGATTGTCCGCGGCGACGCGATAATGACACGCGAGGCAAAGCTCCAGGCCGCCACCGAGTGCGGTGCCATTGATCGCGGCAACGACCGGTTTCCCACAGGTCTCGAGCTTGCGATAAAGCTGCTGCAGGCTGCTCCATTTGGTGAAAGCTACTTTCGGATCTGCTTCCGGATCGACTTCATCAACAAGCTGAAGCAAATCGGCGCCGGCGACAAAGGAGCTCTTTCCCGACGTGACCACGGCACCTTTGATGCTCTCATCGTTCACGATCTGGTCGATTGCCTGGTCGAACTCCGCAATGAACTCCGGTGATACAACGTTCATGGAGCGATCTTTGAGATCGATCGTGATCACTGCAATGCCGTCGCGGTCTGTCTCTATATTTAGTGTATTCATTTCTTAAGTTCCGTCAGTTTCGTCGCGACTCAAACGCGTTCGATAATGGTTGCCGTGCCCATGCCGCCGCCGACGCACAGGTTTATTAACGCTGTTCCCTGATCGCGCCGTTCTAGCTCATCGAGCACCGTGCCCAGTATCATCGCGCCCGTTGCGCCAAGCGGATGTCCCATTGCGATTGCGCCACCGTTGACGTTGATCCTGTCATGCTCGATGCCCAGCTGCCGCATGAACAACATGACCACCGATGCGAACGCCTCGTTCAACTCGAACAGGTCAATATCCTTGACGGCCATTCCGCAGCGCTTCAGTACTTTCTCGGCGGATGGCGCAGGGCCAGTCAACATGATGGTCGGATCGGTGCCAATCGAGGAAAAACCCATGATGCGAGCGCGTGGTTTCAGACCGAGGGCCTCGACCAATTTTCTTTCGTACCGACCAATACGGCGGCAGAACCATCGACGATGCCGCTCGAGTTGCCGCCCGTGTGGACGTGGTTGATCGCCTCCACCTGCGGATACTTCTGCAAAGCGACGGCATCGAATCCGGCCTGCTGACCCGGTATCTCGAATGCGGCTTTGAGACCCGCCAGATCGTCGACCGTCGTTCCTGGCCGCATGTGCTCGTCGCGATCGAGCAATACATTGCCGAGCTGATCGGTGATCGGTAACTACGGAATTCGAAAAATATCCCTTCTCCCAGGCATTCGCTGCGCGCGCCTGGCTTTCCACTGCGTACGCATCGACATCTTCGCGAGTGAAGCCCTCGAGGCTCGCTATCAGATCCGCACCGATACCTTGCGGTACAAAGTACGACTTGTAAGCGAAGCCCGGGTCGGCGTGCATTGCGCCAGAATCCGAACCCATCGGCACGCGCGACATGCATTCGATACCGCCGCCGATTGCGAGATCAGACTGGCCTGACATGACTTGCGCCGCCGCTGTGTTCACGGCCTCGAGACCGGATGCACAGAACCGATTCAACTGCTTGCCGGGAACACTTTGATGGTAATCCGCGTTGAGCACGGCAAGTCGGGGAATGACGGATCCCTGTTCGCCGACCGGCGCAGTGCAGCCGAAAATAACGTCATCGAGTTTGCTCGTGTCGAGCTCGTTGCGTTCGCGTACCGCGATCAAAACCTGTGCGGCCAGATCTATAGGCGTTACCTCGTGTAGCGCTCCATTGGAGCGACCTTTGCCACGCGGACTACGAACGTGATCGAAAATATAAGCGTCTGTCATTTTGGTTTCCTGTGCTTGAAGTTTGCCGCTCGCTAGACAGCGGTAAGGGAATCTCTCAAGTGTCTCTTCATCACCTCGTTCGCCACTGAGAAATCGAAGGAATCGGGACTCATCATCCAGAGGTAGGTCATACCGGATATGTAGGCCACGTACTGAGCCGCGACTTCGTCCGCGTTGACGTCGGTTCGAACTTCGCCTATCGCTTGCCCTAGACGAACCCACTCCGCCACGTCGGATTTTTGTCGCCGCCGTATGCCGACGGCGGTCTGTTGGTACTCCGCGCTGGGACTAGCGGCGCCGCTATACAGGATCTGCAGTGCGCGGGCTTCGTGCGGCGACTCCTGTTCAAACTTGTATATCGTGTCGAGCGCAGCACACATCGCATCAATGCCGACCTTGTCGCCAACACCCTGCTTCAGGTATTCGAGCCAGTGACGGGATATCGATTTGCACAACGCGTCGTAAAGACCGCCTTTGGAGCCGAAGCGGTAGGTCGCCAAGCCCCGGCTATAGCCCGCTTTTTCGCCGATCATCGCCAGCGTGGTTTTGTCCGTGCCGTGCTCCAAGACGAGCGCCATGGCCGCTTCCAGCATGGCCTTGTCGGACATGGCGGTACGTTCTGCCTGTGTCAGTGAGGGGTTGGCTTGATTCAATGCTTGGAGATACTTGCTGTCAACAAGCAAGTGATTATACGCCAACGTTGCTGTGCTTCAAGTCGAGCACCTGAACGCGGATTCGTCAGCTGTCGCCGTACATTTGATCCGGCGTCAGTTCATCTGGAAAGCGCTCTCTTAATGCACACCGCGATTTGTAGCAGAGGTGGCAGTGATCGGCGTATCCGTCCGCGTGGGGAAGATCATATTTCCGCGCTATTTCCGCCGGGCCGCCGGCAAGCAGCGGCCCGACGATCGGGTGATCGTCCGCGTCATAGTCGCGCATGATTTCTGTGAGCGAGCGCTTAGTGCAAATTGCCGATCGATATGCCTTGGCAAATGTGCAGGTTGCCATACGGGTCCACATGTATGCGTTCCGGTTCCCGCAAGTTCTCCCAAGGGCATATCGTAAATCGTTGCCAGGGCTCTGCGTCGACGCGTGATGCGAGCAATTCCGCTGCGCGACCCCGGTACAGGACTGCCGATTCGCCGGCAGGTAATCGACCAGCTGCACCCGGCACATCGGCGGCTCCGGGTTCGGCTACGCTGATAAAGTCAACCGGGATGCTGCAGCCGCTGTGCAACTCGACGGGCGGTTTCCGCAGGCTCGGGGTCTTCGTCGCCACCGTGATAGGCATCGCTACTTACGGAAAGATCGTCGACTAATCCGGCAATCGGCGTTAACCAGTTCATGGCGTCTGTATCCGTGGTCGCCCAGTAGGCATTGGTCACAATGCCGACGTTGAAACCGAAGTCTTTAGCTAAACGAATGCCGGCAACTAATACATCGTAATAGAGAAACGCTTCACCGCCCTCAAAGTATATCCATTCGACCGTGCCCAGCGTGTTCGCCTGGCCAATGATGTGTCTGATGGTCTCGACTGTCATCGTGCCCGTTTGCGATGGCCCGCCCCACACAAAACAATGCTCGCATTGATAGTTGCACTCGTAGGTTAGCAAGAGATGCAATCCGGACAACGGATTTGACCGATCTCTTTTGCGTTGTCGCGTGCCATATGAAGAACTATAGCTCAATCGAGAGCGCCGACGTCGTTCGGAATTCAAAAGAAAACCTCGGTTCAACCCTTGTTCGCTATACGCTGCTGCCGTGCGCTTGCACGGGCTCGCCGGCGTCAATCAGCCTGTCCTTCACGCTCGATGCGACCTTCCTACAGCCAATCCCGCAGCTGATAATAGAATACACCGAGCGCCACCATCGGCTTTTGCAGTCGATGTGCACCCGGCAACCGGACCGGCTTGATCTTCGCGAACACATCGAAACGCTCGCAGGTTCCGGCAACGACATCGGCGAGAATCTTGTCCGGCAAGGTGCGTCACGTTGACGCCGTGGCCGGAATACCCCTGCGCGTAGATAACGTTGGGGGCAACCCTTCCGAACTGCGGAACCCGATTGAACGGCACACCAATGGTGCCACCCCAGGCATAGTCGATCTTCGTGTCCTTGCAATTGCGGATAGATTTTGAGCATTCGAGGCCGCAGGTTCTTTTTAATGAACGAAGGATCCGCACCAAAGTAGTTAATGCGGCCCCCAAACAGCAGCCGTTTGTCGGCACTTAGTCGAAAGTACTCCAGCACGAAATTTGGATCACAAACGGCAAGGTCTGTCGGATTTATGGTCTCGGCCAGTTCATTCGACAAAGGCTCGGTGGCGATTATGAAACTGTTGACCGGAAATAGTATGCCCCGTAGTTCGGGCACCAGTGAATGGTAGGCGTTACCAGCGATCACAACCCAATCTGCCAAGACGCTGCCGTTCTGCGTAATGACCTTGGGCTTACCTTGCATTTCTATACGCAACGCCGGCGATGACTCATAAATTGTTGCGCCGTTTTTGACGGCTGCCCTGGCTTCGCCGACGCACAGATTCAACGGATGCAGGTGTCCGTTACCCATGTTGAGCAGGGAGCCGATGTAGGCTTCTGTCCCAATCACGTCACGCGTTTCGCTGGCTGACAACAGTTTGAATTCGTGAGGGAATTCGTGGCGCTGCAAAGTGTCGAACTCGGCGCGGAACGCCTTTAGATGGCGTTTCTTGAGCGCCACATCGAGATAGCCCGCCTTTAGGTCGCAGTCGATCCCGTAGCGCGCAACACGGTCACGAATGATGTCGTGACCCGCCCATCGCATATTCCCACAACAGCTTTTCTACGCCCGGGCCACCGGCGGCCCAGGAGCTTTTCCTCCCCGGAAATTCCGCCGATCATCTGCCCGCCGTTGCGACCTGATGCGCCCCAGCCGACTTTGCTGGCCTCTACGACGTGGACGTTGTAGCCACGCTCCGCAAGGTGAAGGGCGGTGGAAATACCTGTGAAACCGGCGCCAACGACGCAGACATCCGCTCGCTGCTCGCCCTCAAGCGGCGCATAGTCGGTGCTCTGGTTTGCCGTCGCTGCGTAGTAAGAACCCGTATGTGGCTGCGTGCTGATCATGGCCGATATCGTACAGCGGATGCAGCTACCGGGTACATCCTGAAATTGATAACCTAGCGGCACAGGCTGACGAATTCGTCGTATCGACCGCGCTTTCGGTTCTTACATGTTGCGGCGGTATTCACCGCCAACATCGTAGAGTGCGCCCGATATCTGTCCCAGCGAACTAGACTTAACCGTCTCCATGAGTTCTGCAAATACGTTGCCGCGCTCACGGGCAACCGATTGCAGGCGCGCCAGCGCGTCGCCACTTTCGTCCGCGTGATTCCTCTGGAATGCACGCACGTGATTGATCTGGTCGTTCTTTTCATCGTCGGACGACCGGATCAGCTCCTGTTCATGCACTTCATCCTCCTGCCCTTCTTTCGGCAGGAAGGTGTTCACGCCGATGAGCGGCAGTGAACCATCATGCTTCTTGCTCTCGTAGTACAGGCTCTCTTCCTGAATCTTGCCGCGCTGGTACATGGTGTCCATGGCGCCAAGAACACCACCGCGTTCCGAGATGCGCTCAAATTCCTGGTAAACGGCTTCTTCCACCAGGTCGGTCAGCTCACTGATGATGAATGATCCCTGCCACGGATTTTCACAGAAGTTGAGCCCCAACTCGCGTGAGATGATCAGCTGTATCGCGACCGCACGCCGAACGGAGTGTTCCGTCGGCGTCGTTATCGCCTCATCAAACGCATTCGTGTGCAGGCTATTGCAGTTATCAAACAATGCGTACAGCGCCTGCAGCGTCGTCCGAATGTCGTTAAAGCTGATTTCCTGTGCGTGCAGGCTTCGGCCTGACGTCTGTACGTGATATTTGAGCATTTGCGAGCGAGCACTCGCTTCGTAACGCTCTTTCATTGCACGCGCCCAGATTCTGCGGGCAACACGACCGATCACAGAGTATTCCGGATCCATGCCATTGGAGAAAAAGAAACTCAAGTTAGGCGCGAACTTGTCGATGTCCATGCCACGTGCAAGGTAATACTCGACAATCGTAAATCCATTCGACAATGTAAAGGCGAGCTGGCTGATCGGATTCGCGCCGGCTTCGGCAATGTGATAACCGCTGATCGAGATACTGTAGTAGTTGCGGACGTTGTTCTCGATGAAGAACTGCTGCACGTCACCCATCATTTTCATCGCGAATTCGGTCGAGAAAATACAGGTGTTCTGCGCCTGGTCTTCCTTGAGGATATCCGCCTGTACAGTCCCACGCACGGACGCCATCGTCTCTTTTCGAATACGCCCGTAGGTCTCTGTATCTACGACCAGTTCGCCGGATATGCCGAGTAGCCCGAGACCGAGTCCGTTGTTGCCTTGCGGAAGCTTGCCCTCGTATTTCGGTCGATCTTTGTTCCTGAAGTAATCGTTGATCTTCTTTTGTGCGGCGTCCCAGCCACCTGTTTCGCGCAGGTGCTTTTCTACCTGCTGGTCGATCGCTGTATTCATGAAGAACGCGAGGATCATCGGCGCGGGACCGTTAATTGTCATCGACACCGACGTCGTCGGTGCACAGAGGTCGAAACCTGAATAGAGCTTCTTCATGTCGTCAACCGTCGCTATCGACACGCCGGAATTGCCAACTTTTCCATAAATGTCCGGGCGCTCATGTGGATCTTCGCCGTAAAGCGTCACCGAATCGAACGCGGTCGAGAGTCGCGCCGCGTCTTGACCGAGCGACAGGTAGTGAAACCGGCGGTTGGTTCGTTCGGGCGTGCCCTCTCCCGCAAACATGCGTGTCGGATCCTCGCCAAGTCGGCGATACGGGTAAACACCTGCTGTGTACGGATAGCCGCCCGGGAGATTTTCCTTGGTGAGGAAATTCAGTTGCTCTCCCCAATCGGAGAAATCCGGCGCCGCGATCTTTGGAATCTTCTGGTGGCTCAGGCTCTCACGGTAATTGTCGCCCGTTATTTCGCGGCCGCGAACCGTGTAGCTGTGTTTCTCGGAGCGAACGCCCGCCTTTCGGTCGGGCCAATCTCTGAGGAGCTGTAGCGAATCAGCCGTGAGATCGCCGATCGCTTCCTGGTAACGTTGCCGCAGGGTCAGCAGGCTACGATCGTCGCCACCCGTTAGCGCTTCGGTCTTGTACGCCTCAAGTTCGGCCGGCAATTCGGGGTCGTCCAACAAACGCAAAGCCTCATAGACATGCTGGGCACGGCTTGCCGTCTCCGCCTGGCTGTCAGCGCGGCTATTGATTACCCGCCCCTGTTCGGCGATTTCGGCAAGATATCGAATCCTCGCGCCGGGAATCGTCGCCGTTGAACGCGGCTCGTGATTCGACGTGTCGATATCCGGCGTCCACTTGTCGGCATCGAGTTCGGCCTTCTCGACGACACGCCGACAAAGCTCAGAGAACATCCAGCTAACACCGGGGTCGTTAAACTGGCTCGCGATCGTGGGGTAAACCGGCACATCTTCGTCCGCAACAGCGAACGCCACGTGATTGCGCTTCCATTGTTTGCGCACGTCGCGCAATGCGTCTTCGGCACCCCGCTTGTCGTACTTGTTGAGAACGATCAGATCTGCGAAATCGATCATGTCGATCTTCTCGAGCTGGCTGGCAGCCCCGTATTCACTGGTCATGACGTAAACCGAAAAATCGACCATGTCGACGATTTCACTATCACTTTGCCCAATGCCGGCGGTTTCGACGATGACCAGGTCGAAGCCCTGGGACTTCAGGAACAGGATGTGGTCGCCGAGCATCTCGCTCGTCGCCAGATGTTGCCGTCGCGTCGCGATCGAGCGCATATACACACGTTCGGAACGCAACGAGTTCATTCGAATACGATCACCGAGCAACGCGCCGCCCGTGCGGCGACGCGTCGGATCGACGGCAAGCACCGCGATGCGTATCTCCGGGAAGCACGACAGGAAACGATTCAGTATTTCATCCGTAACGCTGCTTTTTCCTGCACCACCGGTTCCGGTAATGCCGACCACGGGCACCTGCCCGGCCTGCACGCGCCATTCCTTGCGCAGCCTGCTCAATTCCGCCTCGTCAAAGACGCGTTCTTCAATCGACGAAATGGTGGCGGCTATATCGACAGCTGACCGATCTTTTGCTGGAGCTACGGTCGGACGCCGCGCTGCCATCGTGCGTTCGATCAGGTCGGCGATCATCGCCTCGAGACCCAGCTCCATGCCGTCATGTGGGTGGTAAATGCGCTCCACACCGTAATCCATCAAGGTCCTGATTTCATCGGGCGTAAT
This sequence comes from uncultured Gammaproteobacteria bacterium, assembly GCA_963760325.1. Classification (GTDB taxonomy): domain Bacteria; phylum Pseudomonadota; class Gammaproteobacteria; order Steroidobacterales; family Woeseiaceae; genus UBA1847. Next base: position 26,519 of record CAVXCW010000032.1, read on the forward strand.
CGTGCCGCCACCACCGCCGAAGACCTTGATATGGCTGGCACCCAGCTCTTTGAGACGGTCTATCATGTACTTGAAGAACTCGATGTGACCGCCCTGGTAGGAGCTGATCGCGATACCATCGGCGTCTTCCTGGATCGCCGCGCGCACGATGTCATCCACACTCCGATTGTGCCCGAGATGGATAACCTCGGCGCCCTGCGCCTGAATCAGGCGTCGCATGATGTTGATCGCGGCATCGTGACCATCAAACAAGGATGCGGCGGTCACAAAGCGCAGTGGCGCGGATTCGCGTTTTCCGGATACGCCCGGTAAGTCAGTGGCTACGGTACCCATGCAAGCACTCCTGCGCGGAAACACAAAGAATCTTTCCGCCACAGAGGCAGAAAGCTCTTGGAAAACAATCAGTTTTCGTCTTGAAAAAATTTTAATCTGGATTAAAATAATGCAGATCGCGGCAGAACTCAAGTCGCTGTCGGCGCTGTCCCCGCCTTTTTGCCAAGGAGAATCATGGCTCGCAAGGAAGAAGAGACCCGCTTCGAGTTACAAAAAGACCGCATGCTGCGCGCGGCGGCGAGGTGCTTCAATGAAAAGGGCTACAGCGGCTCGTCGCTGAAAGACGTCGCCACTATTCTCGGGCTAACCGACGCCGCCCTCTACTATTACGTCCGCAACAAGGAGGAGCTCGTCTACCTCTGTTACTTACGCGCCGCCGAGCTCGGTCGCGAAGCGATGCAACGCGCGCTGGAAGAAGGGCTCAGCGGAATGGACACTGTTGTTCAGTACTTGCGCTACCACATCGAGATGATGGTCGGCGAACGTGGCCCGATCGCAATCATGAGCGAAATCCCGTCGCTGAAACCCGCCCACCGAACGGAGGTGCTGGAACTATCTCGACAACACAGCGCCCGATTCGAGGAAATTCTGAAAACGGGGATTGAGGACGGCAGCATCGCGCCCTGCGACGTACGCATGACCGGCAACGCGATTATGGGATCGATCAACTGGATCCCGAAGTGGCATCACGGTGACGCCGCGATGGGCAAGGCGATCGCCACAGAATTTCCGGCGATACTGACCAAAGGCCTGCGACCGCGAACGGATTAGTCCTCGATCGTCTCAAGTCGCTTGTTCACCAGGTGTTCAATCTCATCGAGGTCGAACCGAGCGGGATCGGTTTCGAGGTTCGGAAAATTTCCGATTTCAGAGAGCATCATCAGGTGCGCCTGCAAGGCTCGCTCTCAATGCGACCGTAGTAGATCGCACTGGATTGACTCTGATTCGGAGACCTCGCATCAATTACGGTCATCGGGCTGCTTGTCGCCTGATCAGACGAGATCCTGGTCTGAACCGACACTCGCGCACGCCTGCGTTTGATCAGGGACAGCAAGATCGCGAGATCACTGTACTCGCGCCGAATTCCGAGAAACACTTGATCGGAGCGTCGCCGCTCGTCTTCGGTCATATCGCTCATCAGCATGTCGCGAACTGCGACAAATTGCGGCGTTCCGCGCTCCGCAGCAAGCCGGTACCATGCTGCAGCCATGACCGGATCCTCGTCGACGCCCATGCCAGTCAGGTGCATGAAACCGATCATGTACTGCGCGTATTTGTCCCCGACCGGCACGAGCTCATTGCGATAGATGAAGTAGGCTCGATCGTATTCACCCCGTTCGAATAACTCGTCGACCTTACGCTGCACGTTCAGCGTGCGCGAATCGGATTGCCCCAACGGCAGCTCGAAGGAAAGTTGGGCCTGCACCGAGGTGCTTAGCAGCACCAGAATTACCAGCCACACAATGTGCTGAAGTTTGCTCATCTCAATCACCATCGTGCCCAAGTAACGAAACACACCCTGTTTTGAGTCAGGACCGAGCATTTAAGTTCCAGCCACATCATCACTGTGCGACCTTGATTAGTCAGCGAATTTAGGTTGGCGATTCTGCAGGTTAGCTCGCACCGATTCGATCTGGTTCGGCGAACCCATAATATCGAGCTGCAGCTTCGCCTCCAAAGCCAGAGACTCGGCCTCGGACAAATGCCAAGCCTGGTTAACGAGCTGCTTGATACCGCGTATGGCCCCGGGTGACCGAGCCGCGCAATCTTCTGCGAACTGTCTCGCCTCGGCGAGCGGATCGGCGTGGATACCTGTGACGATACCCAATGCCAGGGCTTCGTTCGCATCGAACACCTTCGCCGACCATGCAAGTTCTTTGACCTTATCAGCAGCGACGATATGCCGCAGGGTCGTGCTGATTGCCATATCGGGAATCAGCCCCCACTTGGTCTCCATGATCGAAAATCGGGTATCGGCAGCCGCATAGCGAAGGTCAGCGCCGAGCGCTATCTGTAGCCCACCGCCGTACGTGACCCCATCCAATGCGCAGATAACCGGCACCGGAAGCTCTCGCCAGGCGTAGGCCGCGCGTTGAAACAGGTTCGCTTTCGATCCGGCGATCGGTTCCATCAGTGTCTGGTCAATTTTCACATTCGGATCGGTGAAAACACCAACATCGATGCCCGCGCAGAAGTTGCCGCCAGCGCCATGCAGCACGACAGCACGCAGCTTGGGTTCCTTGGCCAGGCTATCTGCGGCAGCGACCAATGCTTCGAACATCTGCATGTCCAGGGCGTTGTATTTGTCGGGTCGATTGAGCATCACTTCGGCGACATGCTCATTCAGGCTGATTTTCACGCGATCGTTCAATTCTATTCTCCGTCGGTCAAACCGATAATGTGCACTTGCCATTGCGTAACACGACGCTGTCACGCTCCCTCACGCTACAGCGGAATGAGACAATGTTGCCGTCCTGCCACATGTCCGTGGTGATCGTATCACCGGGTACGACGGGTGCAGAAAAGCGGGCGTCAAATCCCTCGATCAGCGTGTAGTCGTAGTCACATATGGTCTTTAGCACGGCGTTGCAGGCGATACCGTACGTGCATAAGCCGTGCAGGATTGGTCGTTCGAAGCCAGCCGTAGCGGCCTGAGCTGGATCCGCATGCAGCGGATTTCGGTCACCGGTAAGCCGATACATCAAGGCCTGATCACGCCGCGTCTCGATGTCACAACTCAGATCCGGCTCGCGCTTGGGCGCACGATGCGGCAACGGCGCCTTGCCTGACGGACCGCCGAATCCGCCGTCCCCACGAGCCATGATTGTGCAACCGGTCGTAAACAAAACCGTGTCGTCGCTGGCTAACCGCCCCTCCGCCTCAAGCAATATCAACGCGCCGCGATTCGGGCCTCGATCAAACGCGTCGACCACTCTCTTGTCGATTAGCAGATCGGCCGCAGACGGCAATGGCCGGTACAACTGCATGCGATGTTCCGCATGCAAAACCTGACTGTAATCCCAGCCGAGATCCGGCGGAAACATGTCCGGCACAAGCACCGTAGACAGTGTTGGCATCGTGTGCAGCAGCCCACCTTGTTCGTAAACGTAGGGCAACTCTTTGATATTCAACGGGTCTCGGCCCATACCAACGCTCAGCGCATATAGCATGGTCTCGATATCGGTGTATGAGAAAGGAATGTCGCAGTGCGACTTCGACATCAACTCATCGTAGTTCAGTGCCATAGCTTATCCGCCCGCACGCGACTCCGTCGCGTCATCCCCGATTCGCAAAGCGCCAGCCCAGGTCTGCAAGCGGCAGAACGGCATTGACCGCCTGCGCGGCATGCGCGCTCGCCGCCGTGCCGTCCCGAACCCGCCCTGCAATTCCCTGCAGGATCGCCGCCAGACGGAAAAAATTGAAGGCCAAGTAGAAATTTCGATGGGGAATTCCCGCGTTGCGTCCCGTACGCTCGCAGTATTTTCGAATATAGCTTTCTTCGTCCGGAATACCGAGTTCGTGCAGCGGCTTGTCAACCAGACCTACCGACCCAATGCCAATTTCCGGCATTCGCCAGATCATAAGGTGGTAGGTGAAGTCGGCGAGCGGATGACCAATCGTGGACAGTTCCCAATCCAGTACCGCGATCACCTTCGGCTCGGTCGGATGAATGATCATATTGTCCAGACGATAGTCACCGTGAACAATACTTGCCGAATCGTCCTCCGGAATATTTTCCGGTAACCACTCAATCAGCGCATCCATGGCCTCGACGGTAGCGGTCTCTGACGCGCGATATTGCCCGGACCAACGCGAGATTTGACGAGCGAAGTAATTGCCGGGTTTGCCAAAGTCCTCGAGGCCGATCGCGGCATAATCGAGGTTGTGCAGCCTGGCGATAGTTTCGTTAACGTTGTCATAGATCGCCGCTCGCTCTGCTGGCTCGAGCCCAGGCAGGTCCAGGTCCCAGAATATTCTCCCTTCGACGAATTCCATGACAAAAAACGTGGTGCCAATGATCTCATCGTCCTCGCAAAGAACCAGCGGACGCGGCACTGGAAAGCCCGTGGCATACAACGCACTGATGATGCGAAATTCGCGATCGACCGCATGCGCCGACTTCAGGAGTTTTCCCGGCGGCTTGCGCCGCAAGACGTAGCGACCCGAGTCCGCGTCCAACAGGTAGGTCGGATTGGATTGCCCACCTTTGAACTGGCTCACCGACAGTGGCCCGCGGAAACTCTCTACGTGTGACGACAGATAGTCGAGCAAGCGCTGCTCATCAAAACGATGCGCCTCGCCAACGTCCCGCGTACCCGTATTCTGCTCCGAGCGTTGACTCATCGGCGCCGCCCGGCGGCAACGCCAATGTCCCGGCAATTACCGGCATCAGGCAGCTTCTTGCTATTAAGTGTGACCATGCAATCGAAGTGTACAGCTACATGCGGAAAATGCCGAACGGCCTCTCCTCGTCACGCGGGCGATTCATCGCGGCCGAGAGCGCCTGCGCAAGCACGGAGCGAGTATCCACCGGGTCGATAACACCGTCGTCCCAAAGCCGCGCACTGGCATAGTAAGGATTACCCTGCGTCTCATATTGCTGGCGGATCATGTCCTCATAGTCCGCTTTCTCCTTCTCCGGCCATTCCTCGCCGCGAGCTTCGAGACCCTCGCTCTTGACCGTCGCGAGGACCAGCGAAGCCTGCTCGCCGCCCATAACGGAGATTCGCGCATTCGGCCACATCCACATGAGTCGCGGACTATAGGCGCGACCGCACATGGCGTAGTTTCCAGCGCCAAAAGAGCCTCCAATGACTACCGTGAACTTGGGCACCGTCGCGGTCGCAACGGCATTCACCATTTTCGCTCCGTCTTTAGCGATACCCGCATGTTCGACCCGCTTGCCGACCATGAAGCCGGTAATGTTCTGCAAGAACACCATCGGGATGCCACGGCGGTTGCACAGCTGAATAAAATGGGCACCTTTCTGGGCGGACTCCGGAAAAAGTATCCCGTTATTCGCAATGATTCCCACCGGGTATCCGTCGATATGCGAAAAGCCGCAAACGAGTGTCGCTCCGTAGAGCTTCTTGAATTCCTGGAATTCCGACCCGTCGACAACGCGCGCGATAACTTCTCGAATATCGTAAGGAAAGCGATACTCGCGTGACACGACGCCGTAGAGATCATCGGCCGGATAGACAGGCTCCACCGGGTCGCGCCTCGCCACGTTGGTGTCACGTTTCCAGTTCAGATTAGCGACGATATCCCGCGCGATCTCCAGCGCGTGGGCATCATCATCCGCCAGATGATCCGTGACGCCGGAGATTCGCGAATGCACGCTGCCGCCACCCAAGGTTTCGGCATCGACGACCTCGCCTGTCGCGGCCTTAACCAGCGGCGGGCCGCCCAGGAAAATGGTGCCTTGATTGCGAACAATAATTGACTCATCACACATCGCCGGCACGTAGGCACCACCGGCTGTACAAGAGCCCATGACCACGGCAATCTGCGGAATACCCTTGGCAGAAAGCCTCGCCTGGTTAAAGAAAATTCGTCCGAAATGATCGCGATCCGGGAAAACCTCGTCCTGGCGCGGTAGAAAAGCGCCGCCCGAATCGACAAGGTAGATGCAGGGCAAATGATTTTGCCCTGCGATTTCCTGCGCGCGCAGATGTTTCTTGACGGTCAGCGGATAATAGGTACCACCCTTAACGGTCGCGTCATTGGCAACAACCATGCACTCGATACCGTGAATCCGGCCGATGCCCGCAACGATGCCAGCGGAAGGCACGTCGTCGCTGTAGACCTGCCACGCCGCCTGGCGCCCGATCTCCAGAAACGGCGAATCCTCGTCAAGCAGTTCACGAATGCGATCGCGCGGCAACAACTTACCGCGCGACAAATGCCGTTCACGCGAGCGCTCCGTGCCGCCCTGCATTACATACTCATCGATTTCGCGAAGATTGTCGGCGAGCGCCAAGTGCGCCTCCGCGTTCTTCTTAAATTCCTCCGACGAGCGATCGACTTTCGTTTTTATGATGGGCATGTATTTTCACTCGAAGTCACTACTTCGTGGCGTTAAACAACTCGCGGCCGATCAACATGCGACGAATCTCGCTGGTGCCCGCACCAATTTCATACAATTTTGCATCACGCCACAGGCGACCCGCCGCGTATTCATTGATGTAACCGTTACCACCCAATGCCTGAATTGCCTCACCGGCCATCCAGGTCGCACGCTCCGCAGCCAAGAGAATACATCCTGCCGCATCGAAGCGGGTAGTCTTGCCACGATCACAGGCCTCAGCGACCGCGTAAACGTAGGCACGGCTGCTGTTCATCGCCGTGTACATGTCGGCAATCTTGCCCTGCATGAGTTGAAACTCTCCGATGGGCCTGCCGAACTGCTTGCGATCATGGACATAGGGCATTACGAGGTCCATGCACGCCGCCATGATGCCGAGCGAACCGCCGGAGAGTACGACGCGTTCATAGTCGAGGCCACTCATCAAAATAGTAGCACCCTTACCTTCTTCAGCCAGCAGGTTTGCGACCGGTATCCGGCAATCGGACAACAACACTTCGCTCGTGTCGGAGCCGCGCATACCGAGTTTGTCGAGTTTCTGCGGCGTGGAAAAACCGGGCGTAGCACTTTCCACCAGAAACGCGCTAATGCCATGCTTGCCCGCGCCGGTATCCGTCCTTGCGTACACAATCATCACGTCAGCACTCGGCGCATTGGTGATCCACATCTTCGATCCATTGAGGACGTACTCGTCACCGTCCCGGACGGCAGTCGTTCGCATGCTCATGACGTCAGATCCGGCGCCTGGCTCGCTCATCGCCAGCGCGCCAAGGTATTCGCCCGCCACGAGTTTGGGAAGATACGTCTGCTTCTGGTCAGCGCTACCCCAGCGTCGCAGCTGGTTTACGCACAGATTGGAGTGCGCGCCGTAGGACAGACCGACCGACGCCGACGCACGGCTAATCTCCTCCATCGCAATTACGTGCGCCAGATAACCAAGCTCCGAGCCGCCGTATTCTTCCTCAACGGTTATTCCGAGGAGGCCGAGCGCGCCGAGTTCGGGCCAAAGATCCCGCGGGAACTCGTTCTTCTCGTCAATTTCCGCGGCGCGAGGGGCGATACGATCATCGGCGAAACTTCTGACGGTCTCGCGCAGCAGGTCCAGGTCGTCACCGTGGCCAAAATCAAACTCAAACTCAAACATGGAAGACCCACCCTTTGACAATCAGACAACAGCGCTTGGTATTGTCGGCTTAGCGGGCCACTAGCTGAATACCTATCGCGCGGTACTCAAGCGAAAAACTCACAGACCGGAGAGTTTGTCGATAAAGAGCGAGAACAATTCGTATTGCGATGTAATTCCGAGTTTCGAAAACAGATTGCGCTTGTGCACCATGACGGTTCCCGGCGCGATGCCCAGTTCTTTTGCTATCGACTTCGAAGAATGACCTCGCAACAAGAGCTGCGTTATCTGTCGTTCTCGTTGCGTCAGTGTCGTTTCTCCGAAGTGCTCGAAGCACCGGGTCAAACGCTGGTGCATGCTCAGATCACGATCTTCATCCGAATGACGCGCAGACCAGGTATTCCAGATTCGTTGCATGGCAGCCCTGACAACAGGCTCCATAGTCCGCATGCTAGTAACATCGGACCGCGAAAATCTCGCTTCCCAGCGCCCGACAACGAGGACCAGCGTACTGTTCGAGCCAGCATCGAGGATAAAGTCCATTTCGTCTGCGAGGTGCGTTCGGTCGTAGTATTGGCGATAGTACTCACTGGAACGAAAGCGGTCCGGCGTTTCATCGCGACAACGACACATCGTTGCTTTCTTCTTGCGCAAAGCGAGTTGATACAACGGATCGAGCAAGTATGGGCCCGCAAGGTACCGATCGAGATAATGACGGGCCCGACTTGGCGTCATGGTGTGGTGCAACACGTTCGGAGGCGCATCCTGATAAAAGGCCAACAAGCAGGTTGCATCGTGTTCGACCGCCGTGCCGATTACCTTTACCATCGCATCGGCAGTGGCCTGATCGGTTCTGGATTTAACCAGGCTCGCTACTGCGACGTGCCACTCCGGATTTTCGAATCGTTTGCTCAATAGAACCCGCTTACGGTTGATACAACGCCGCCGTCGCACCGCTTGGATCTTCGATGACACAGAATTTTCCGCCAGCCAGGCCGCGCGGATCTACAACCACTTTGCCGCCGTTCGCCGTGCACGCCGCGGCACTCGCCTCAACGTCTGCGACAGTAATGTAGACCAGCCAGCCGACGTTCAAATCCGAGTTAATGCCGCGAGCATGGCAAATACCCGTTACCACTTCTTTCGTAGCGGGCATGGCCATCGAAAAGTCCGAATATCCACCCATGCTGACACTTTCGCTTTTCCAACCGACCACTTCCGCGTAGAAATCACGCAGTCCGGTCGCGTCATCAACGGTGATATCGATCCAGCCAATTTTGCCGACCTGGTTGTCATCCGGCATGTTTGCTCCCCCTTTAACTTCACCTGAGGAGGCGCCATTTTCTTCATCAAAAAGAGGTAAGAAAAGACGCCGCGTTTCCGCCGATAGGTCCCGAACCCGACTGGGCGACTTTCAGATAGTCCGGCCCGGTGGGATAGTCGTCTGGCTGCGGATTGTAAATTCGCCGTACGCGATTGCGGTGATACAGCTTGAGTTGTGACATGAACGGGATAACTAGGCCCGGGTCATCACCGGTCATTTCATGGTGCAACAGCGGAAGGCGATACCACGGCACATTCATATCCGCATGATGTGCATTGTGATAACCGAAATTCAGGGTAAGCCAGTTCAACCTGGGAAACCTGAGACTCAACGGGTTGCTGAAGGTATGTCGCTGCTCCCAGGCGAGATCACCCTTGTGCGGCGGCTTCTTATACTCGAATAGCGTCGTATTGTAAGGATAGTCGTGTTGCACACTATCCATGAACCGCAGTACGTGCATCATGATCAGGTATGCAACGACATACAGCATCGCGACCTTGGGCGCATAGACAATCAGTGCAACGAACACACCCCCACGAATGAGAATGACGGTCACGTTTCGAACGCGTTGATTGCGACGCTGCGGTATGAGAAATGAGGTGAAAACCATCACCGTATGCATGATCAGATCGTGCGCAGGGATGTAAAACCACTCCAGTACTCGCGTAAGCCTGGTCAGCAGCGGGTGCTCCTCGAAGTAACGATCATAGTCAAACCAGACCACATCATCGTTATCGACATGGTGGCGGAAATGTTTGTATCGCATGTCCTCATAGGTGCCATAAGCGGCGCCACACAACCAGCTCATGAATCGGCCAAGGAACCCATTGTGGCGGCTGTGGGCAAACACCAGGTTATGGCCACATTCATGTATCAGGTACGCAGCAATGGTCATGCCATGCGCGAGCAGCAGCGTGGCCGCGACATTGATCAGCTTATCGCTATGAAAAAGACCGGCGAATCCGACTGCATAGGCAACAACGGCGTAGCTCGTCGCGGCACCGTAGTAACGCAGTCCGTCCGGTTCCTTTAGTAGCCTCGCTATGCCCGTCATATAGTCCCGCCTGTCCGTCCTCTTTAAGTTGTACACATAGGGAACGCCTATTGCTAGCATACGCACCCTGACCTGCCCGTTCCGGAGATCCAACGAATGAAGCTTGTAACCGCTATTGTAAAACCCTTTCGTCTTGATGATGTGCGCAATGCCCTGAGCGAAGTCGGAATCCAGGGCATGACCGTCAGCGAGGTCAAGGGCTTCGGTCGCCAGCGAGGCCACACTGAGCTGTATCGCGGGGCGGAGTATGTCGTTGATTTTCTTCCAAAAGCCAAGATCGAAGTTGCCGTCTCGGACGACATGGTCGAGCGCGTGGTGGAGACTGTCGTCGATGCCGCCAAGACCGGCAAAGTCGGTGACGGTAAGATCTTCGTAACCGATCTCGAGCAAGTGTGGCGAATTCGCACCGGCGAATCCGGGGACAGCGCCCTTTGAGTGAGCGGCGGCGTTCTACGCGCCCAAATGACTCACGACTGCCCGTCCCAGCATGAACCAGAGTGCGAGCGCTGCGGCCGCTATCAGGTAGCAAAGAAACGCAGCATCACAACGTTTGATGTGCAGTGAACCAAGCTGTGCAGAAGCGCGAAACACCAGGAATAACCATGCCGCGAAAGGTAGACCATGTCGACCGTCGCGGTGACATACAAGAACAGGCAAAGCGCATAGAAAAAGTACTGGCAACTCGAAAAGATTTTTGAAGATTGTATGCCGAGATAATTGACGGATTCGGGAGCAGCTCTATCGTACTTTCTCAGGCGTTGTGTAGGTCTGCGCGGGCATCCGGGCTTTCTGCATCGCCGGAATTCGTTTCGCATACAGAACGAACCAGACGATGGCCGTGAGGACCATCATGCCAATCATTGGCTGCAGAATGAGTTCATTGTTCATGTCAGTCACCCCTCAATCATGCAAAACGCGTTCAGCTTGTTACCGTCCAGGTCACGAAAATAGCCCGCATAGAAATTTCCGCCACGCGATCCAGGTGAACCTTCGTCGGCGCCGCCCAACTCCACTGCTTTCGCGTGTAGCGCGTCAACAGTGTCCGTTGAGCCTGCTGCAATAGCGATCATGACGCCGTTGCCCACGGTCGCATCCTTGCCATCGTAGGGTCGAAGAATCGAGATGGCAGGGGATTTTGGACCTGTCGCCCAGGCGATGAAAGTGTCGCTCTCCATGATGCGGCCGGCGCCAATGACGGCGAGTAATTCATCGTAGAATTTCGCCGCTTCGTCAAACTTGTTAGTCCCAAGCGTTACGTATCCGATCATCGTCAACTCCCGGTAGTAAGATTGTCTGATGCTGCGGCCATCGCCCGCCGCCACAGTGCCAGCTTACCCGAGAACGGCATCGCCGCGTAGGCCGGGCTCGTAGATGGTAATCCTGTCCGACGAATGCTGTGGCCAATTGAATTGCCAGCGACGAATCGCGCGAACAATTGTTCAGCCTTTTTGCCATTGAAGGCAATGAGTCGAATGTCGGCATGTGCGCAAAAAAAAGTTTCGAAGTCATTGGCACGCGAGCTGTCGAGCTTGATGCTGCCATCCAGACTCCCTGACCGCACCGAGCTCAGCAGGACATCCCAAAGCGCGATCTTGTGCTCAAGCAACTGCTCGAGACGATCCTGGTACTGGCCCTGAACGCCGAAGAGCTCTTTCATGATCGGCCAGAAGGCGTTCTTTGGGTGCGCATAGTATTGCTGCTCGGCGATTGACCGCTCGCCCGGCAAGCTACCGAGAATGAGGATTCGCGCGTCTGCACGCGAAACCGGCGGAAATCCTTCAGACATTTCCATGCGGCATACTTATGTCTGCCATTTCAGTATTCGCCGCGCCAGCATCTCCATGTCCCCGGCATTGCGATTACGCATCACCGGATCGTCCGCCGTAATATTCATGCCGCGAATGGTCTTGCGTACCAGTTGCCCCGCTTTGTCAAAATCGAAGTCGATAATATTCAGGCAGCACATCGACTGATCGAGCAAGCCAAAAGCCTCCAGACCTACCCCGGTGGCCCATCCGAGGACGGCCGCGTTCGTCCCTCCGTGCGCGAACACGGCGAGGTTGTGCCATGACGGGTCAGAAAGCAGCGTCTCCATCGCAGCACTGATGCGTATGTAAAAATCGTGATAGCGCTCTCCGCGCAAGAATCGCGCATCGTCTTCCGGCGCGCGCCAGTGAGAGAATGCGATATCCGCGTAAATATCGTATCCACCCGACGATTCTCCCTTTAGCGGCCGGATTTCTTCGAGTTCCGAGAATACGCCCAGCTCAATCTCACGATCCCCCAGGATCAGCTGGCCGGTCTGACGGGTTCTTGGCAGCCCTGTGCAGAGCGCTTTGTCAACGTGAACCCCGGTAAACAGCTCGGCCATCCCGGCCGCCTGTGCCCTGCCCCTTTCATTTAGATCGACGACGTCCGGGTCGGCTACCCATTCGCCGTTTTCATCGATGTAGTCCACCGCGCCATGCCGGAAAAGGTATAGGCGGCGACGGCTGGCACCATCCAGAGCAAGGCGCCGATTCGTCGTGCGGTCAGTCTGCGCAGCTTTGCTCATACTTCCTGTTTGTCGGCACGTCAGCCATGAGTTCTCAGTATCCTTTCTTCGGGTCAACGACGTTCAACAGCGGTTCCTGCAATATAGCGCCTGATATTCTCCATCATCAGCAGCATATGCCTGCTGCGATCGCTGCCTCTTCCCGAAACGTGCGGAGTGATTATTACGTTGTCCAACTCCCACAGGGTGTGATCGGCGGGCAGCGGTTCAGGATCGGTGACATCAAGCCCGGCACCCGCAAGTTGACCACTCTGCAGCGCCGCCACAAGGTCATCCGTAACGACCGTCGCCCCGCGGCCGACGTTGATGAAATAGGAATTCTCCTGCGTCGCGGCGAAGAAATCGGCATCGATCAATCCTCGAGTCGCATCCGTCAACGGCAGCGCATTCACGATGATATGGGCCTCTTCGGCTAGCGTCAGCATTTCATCCGAGAGCCCGACATAACTAACGAAAGGCGGCGCGTCACGCGAACTGTTACGCGTAGCAATCACGCGCATTCCAAGTGCTTCACCTCGCTTAGCGACTTCTGTGCCTATGCCACCGAGCCCGAGTACGAGTAAAGTCTTGCCGGACACGGTGGACATGCCAGCCGTGTATCCCGAGCCTCGTGACCATCGACCTTCATCCATACTGCGGGCGAACTGCGGCAGGTTTCGTGTTAGCGTCAACATCAATGCGACCGCATGCTCGGCGATCGTTGGCGCAGACATCTTCTGCATATTGGTCAAAACGACTTCGCCGCTTGCGAGCTTCGGAGAGTCAAGACAACGTTCGGCACCGGAAGAGAATATCTGCACCCAGGTGAGTGCCGTCGCCGCCGCAAGCAACTCGTCATCGCAGTAGCCAATGATCGCACCGGCATCCCTGGCGCGGGACATGGCGTCTTCGACAGAGGTAACGACGACGATGTTCGCATCGTCGTAGCGAGACAGCATATCCGACATCTGCACATCTATATCACGCACCAGTATCGTTCGAGACGCATCCCACGAGGGCATTTCGCGAACCGCCAGAGAACCTTCCTTGAGGTCGGATTGCTGGATGAGTTCGGCAATTTCAGGTTGCGCGCGTGTCGACGTGGTCAGGCCGATCAAGACGGTGGCCACAAAAAGAAATATTCTTTTCATAATGCTCCTCGCAAGGCGCTCAGTTTACGCAGTCGGCAGCGAGAGCAACAGGGCAAAATCCGCCCCACAGACAGAGATTATTCTTCCGATGTCGGGCCTAGCCGTCGGGGTCCTGGGAAAAGCAGGAGCTGGCGCGATCAGGCCGGGAAGAAGTCGATCGGTTTGGTTGTCGTGATGGCTTCGACGTCCCTGGCCTCGAAGCGGAACAACTTGATGCGCTGAACCAGCTTGCGCTCAAGGTCTTGGTCGCCCAGCTCGCTGGAAACCACCTCACACATCGTGACCTGTCCGTTCGGGGCAATCGTGAGTCTGAGCACCAACTTGCCTTCGAGCGACGGGTCCGCCCGCAGCGCACGATTATAAAGGGCAAAAATGGCGCCCTTGTTCTTGTCGAATACGAGCTCGATCTCTTCACGCGACCGCGACGCTTTCCCGCTGGAACCTTTGCGAGAAGCACCACCGCCTGCCTGGCCGATATTGGCTACCGGACTGGCGACCTTCGTCGTGGAACGTCCTGCAATGCCGGTACCGCCCGTATTGCGGCTCATTCCGGCGGTGTTGATGCCGGTCGACGCGGTTCCTGCCTTGGAGGTGATCATAGAGCGTTCGTTACGCTCGGCCTCGCCCACCGATGCCGTCAAAGGGCGGTCATCCGCAAGTTGGTCAACAAGATTCGTATCGACCAGGTCCGCCAGGTCCTCGGCGAAAGGCATCAAAGCCGCCTGCGCCTGTTCACGTGCAACTTCTTCGCGATCTGGCTCCGGCTCAGGCTCAGGCTCCGGTTCGGGCTCTGGCTCGGCCTCGACGACCTGCTCCGGCTCTGCTTCCTCAGGTTCCGGTTCCGGTTCCTCCTCCTTCGGCGGGGGAGGCGGCGGTGGCAGTGGTTTTTCTTCGAGTAACAGTTGCGCAATCCGCGGTGGGATCTCCACGATTTCGTTCGGATCCGGCTCGGGCACAGGAATAAACGGCCATACCACACCCAGTACGACACAGATCAGGAATATGATGCCAAGCAGGCGCCTGAACTTCCTGTCCTGGTCGCTGCCTGCGGTCCATGGCAGGTCATACTCTCTGTAATACGGTAGATCCAATTCCGCGACTCCTAATTCGTCCCTGTGCCTAGCGCGCTGCCTGAACGTTGTCCAGCTTGTCTGAACTCTTCTGCAGCACGGCCAGCGAAATCCGTCCATAATCCGATTGCGTACACGTCGCCATTACTTTCTTCAGCAGACGATACGGAATGTCTTTGTCACCCATGATCGTGACTTCTCGCCCGGCAATATCATCTTGCGCCGCGCGACGCAGCACTCGATCGTTTTGCGATAACAGTGCCTCGCGCAGCGCCGGTATGTCGTTGCCTTTTGTCGCCATGACATCGGCGACTTTCGCGACCGGCGTGCCCTGCACGATGATGTCGGTCTCACCGATCAGGATAACTACGGTCTCCTTGGCCTTTTCTTCAGCAATCGATTCCGGCAACTGCAGGTCCTTGGCATTGGGCAAGGTCTCAACGTCGGATGAGTTAACAAGCAGGAAGAACACCAGGATCGTAAAAATATCCATCAGGGAAACGAGGTTCAGTGCACCATGGCCTTTGTTGCGCTTATGGTGCTTGTCCATGCGTTTTGCGCGCGCTGACTTGACCATCGTCTAGGCTCCCCCGTCCAGGACCGGCGCGTCACCGATCGATATATCGGGGAAAAGGTCGGAACGCACGATCGAGTTTTCCTCGATCTCCTCCGCCACACGTACTGTATCCATGACCTGGACCAGCGTGTCGTAGGCAATATCCTGCTCGAGAAGGATCGATGCTTCCGACTTCGCCGGATACCTTTTCTTGAGCTCCGACAATTTCGTGCTCAGTGCTTCGTAGTCGTAACCATCGACGCCGTTCGGGTAGACACCGAGCAGTCCCTGGTTACGATCGCCAACTTCGATCTTCTCTTGACGAACGATGACTTCCAGTTGAAATGATTGTTCCTGCGGAGGCACGGGCTCAGATGAGGAGCCTGGCAGATTCAATTCAAGAATCGCCAATCGCGAGAACACCGCGGTAATCAGCAGGAAAGGAACCAGAATCACCATCAGGTTCATGAATGCCGTGATGTTGAGTTCGGCCGTATCATTACGATGATGACGACCGCCTCTGCGGCTACGGATCATGCCTTACGCTCCGCTTGTCTTCAGCTGGCGTTCGGTAACGGCGTTAAGGAACTTGACACTCGCCATTTCAAGGCTATCCACGAGACCGTTTGTCTTCGTTTGCAGCAAGGCATGCACGAGTAGCAACGGAATTGCAGCCATGAGACCGAATGCCGTCGTGTTCATCGCCACCGAGATACTGGCCGAGAGCATGTCTGCCTTGTCCGCCGGGTTTGCGTTCGACACGGCCGTAAACGCGTTGATCAGGCCGATAATCGTACCCAGCAGGCCAAGAAGCGTTGCCACGTTGGCCAGAGTCGCGATGTAATGCGTACGCTTCTCCAGCCTTGGCAGATACTTCCATCATGCTTTCTTCCATCGCCTTCTCGATATCGTCACGATGACGCGCCGACTTAACACGATACAGGCCGTAAGTCAGAATCCCGCCGATGGCTGCCTTTGATTTCGACGTGTGCGCAGCGGCTTCCTGGAAATTGCCGGCCTTAAGAAAAGGCACGATCTTTTTCCACAAAGCACGGTTGCTTGCACCCGACATGGTCAGGTACATCCAGCGCTCGATCGCAATCGCGGCGCCAAATGCAAATACCAACAGGATCGGGTACATAAACGCACCGCCATCCTGAAAAAACCGCACGATAGTGCTCATTTGTCTGCTCCTCTAAAAACAGTTTGTCTACAATTCGAGCGGCCTTGGCCTACTCTTCTTCATCGCCGTAAAGGTCGCCGTAGTAATCGACCCGTCGTATGAATTCTTCCCTGTCGACCGGTGCGAGCACCTCATCGAGCAGTGTGTTGACGGGCTTGCCCATCAAGTCGCCAGGGTCTGACTTTTGCCATGGCACGATGTAAAGTACTTTCGGCAATTCCTGGTTGCCGGTAATCTCGGTACGTCCAAGTTCGATCGAGTCCATCACCTCGTTGCCTGTCGTGCGTCGGGTAATGTCTTGTGCCAGTACCGGCGAATCGACGCCAGGCTGAAGCGCATCGATTTCTTCCTCGCGCATCCGGTCTTCCAGCGAACTTGCGTCGACCGCGGAGGTATCAACCGCCGGCATCAAATCATCGTCTGCTTCCACCGCCTCCTGTGCAAAACCGGCAAACGGTGCCACTAACATGGCGAGCATGATTCCGGTTCCGAATACACTGTTTTTGCCGGTACTCATGTCCGTCATTCCGCCACGTTTGCCGTACGTTGAGCCGCCGCCACGCGACGCCTCAGATCCGCAATCCACTTCTCCACCTGCTTGTCTTCGCCGACAAGCGTCTGGTAGGTCTCGAAGTTCTCCAGTGCCACATCGAGGCGCTGCAGATACAACTCATTAAGGACTCCCAGGTTGTAGTGTGCCAAGGCATAGTCCGGGCTGACTGTGACGGCCTTCAAATAAGCGGCTTCTGCCTCGAGAAATTTGCCATTTCTGCGAAGTAGCATGCCCAGTTGATTCAAGGCGGCAGGATGATTGGGGTTCAGCACCAGTGCTGCGTCCAAAGACGACCTTGCGGCGTCGTTATTCTCGTTATTTGCGTGAATGATGGCCAAATTGACGTGTGCACCCGGATAATCGGGGTACTGAAGCAGGAATTCCTTGAATCGCAGCTCCGCATCCACGTAGTCGCCAGCCGCCATTGCCGAGGCCGCCTGCTCGTAAAGCGTCTGAACCTGCGGCGGGATGGCCAGCTCCGCTTGCTGGCCTTCAACGGCGTCACCGCCCTGACGGGGCTGATCACGCCTCGATTCCGGGTCCTTCGCGGGACCACCGCTGGCGCAGCCTGCGAACACAAGCAATGCCAACAAGACCGCAGGAATGCGACTATCAGTAAAGCGCTGTAACAACATCTTCGCTGCGCTCCTTTTTCGCGTATCTCGCCGGCATCAGGCCAGCGAGTCTCTCGAAACTCTTTCGTACCCAATCGTCATAAACGCCATCGGACGCCCTGTCCGCATTGGCTTTGTACAGGTCGATTGCTTTTTCTTCGAACGGGAATGCCTGTTCTTCGAGCAGCAATTCGTATTGCTCCAGCGCATCGACATCAAGTTCGATCGGCCGATCAGAATCCATGAGGTCCGAACTAAACTGCTGGTAAACCTCACCGAGCCGGAATGTCGCTGCCGTCGTCACTTCGGCCACGCCGTAATCAGCCGCACCGGTGTAGACGGCGATTACGTCTTCCATTAGCGACTTCTTGAGCTTCAGGCTGTCGGCAAGAGGCTGCGTTAGTTTCACGACCGTAAATCTTTCACGCACAGGCTCCGCAAGCTCCAACGAGGCTTTCGCGGCCAGGAAGCGCGTTCGGTCAGTTCGCTGTGCGCCAGCCGTCGCATCGGCTTCGACAAGATCGCGCAGTCGAACAACGCGTTCTTGCCCATTGCCGTTTTGTTCCGCAATTTGCAACAAGCGGTAACGGGCCTCGATCGACTCCGCCAGCGGATTCGGATAGCGCGCAACGATGTCATTGAGGACTCGCTGCTCGCTCGAAATCGTGCCGGACGTTTTGTAAAGGTCGGACGCCTTCCAGAGCGCCTCGCGCCGCACATCGTCGGAACTCGATTCGGCACTGGCAATGCGCTCGAACTCGGCAGCCGCCTGGTCTGATTGACCCGACTCAAGATAGGTCACCGCGAGTTTCTGGGTTACGTCATCGGCGAATTCGCTGTCCGGATAATCGCTGCGGAATTTTTCAAGCACCCCGGACGCACGATCCCAGGCCGCCAGATTGATGAGCGCAGCAGCTGCATCGTATTCTGCCGTTGCGCGAATATCGGAATCCGGGACCGCCTGGCCAAGCCGGGTAAAGTGCGTTATCGCCGTCTCCAGGTCCCCGGCATCCCGCGCTGTCTCGCCCTGCTTGTAGATCGACGATGCGATTCGATCCTTGATCTCCTGGCCAGCCGCCACGTCGTCAGCCGGCGTGAAATCTCTCAAGCTGTAGTACGCACGCTCGGCCTCAATGAAGTTTCCAAGGTCAAACTGGGAGTGCGCGATCACCGTCCAGGCCGTGCGAGCCTGCTGGGTCTCGACCGGTGGTTGCTTGGCGACGACCGCCTGACCTACGGCAATCGCGAGGTCGAACTGGTTTTGAGCGAACAGGTCTTCGGCAACGGTCGTTAGAACGGCGCCAGACTCCGGATGATTCGGATAGGTATCGGCAAATTTCAGGCCACTGTCGAGGTACTTTTTGTGCCACTCGTCTTTAGCCGTGCCGGCCAGCGACTTTTCGAATTCGCGATACGACAGAATCGCCGCGTACCCCGCTTCGGCGGATTTTTCGTGGTCGATATAACCATAAGCCGTGCGTTCGTACTCGGCTGTTGCCGCCTCAAAATCCTCGCTCTCAAATAATATCTCGGCCAACAGGAAATTGGTGTTCGCACTGTCGGCTTGTCCCGGGAAGAAAGCAAGGTACTTGCGATACCAGTTGGCGGCTTCCCGATAGTCACCTTTCTTACCATCCCGCTGTGCCTCGGCATGATAGTACTGCGCCAGATCAGTCAGGTTGGACTTGAGATAGGACGCGACTGTCGGGTTTTCCTCGAGGGGATTACGAACCCAGAATTCCCCGTCCATGCCGTAACGCTCGACAAAACCTTTCTTGCCGTCGAGGACAAGGCTGGGGAAGCCGCCGCGTTTGTATGCTTCGATCACTTCGACCTGCAGAATCGGCGCCTTGGGATGGAATGGATCCTGCGCCACGAACGCCTCGTAGGTTTCAGCGGCATCGACATAACGCTCTTTCTCGAGATAAAGGTCGCCGAGGTTACTGTAGATAACGTAGCTGTATGCAGGGTTCTGACGACTGTCGAGAAACTTATCGATGCCGGCCGCGCCCTCCATGTAGGAGAAGCTGATACTCAAGACGCGAAAGGTATCTTCAACAAGCTCGCGTTCGGCGCGCTTCAGACCGGCGAGTCGTTCCTCGCCTTCGCCAATATCGATCCCCTTGATCTTGCGATCCAGCAATTCGAAAAACGGATCGAGGCTATCCTCGTGCCACGCCAGTTTGAATTGTGACCATCCCAGCTTGTACAGCGCCTGCTCGTAAAAGCGGGAACCTTCACCGTACTTCCTTACATCCTGGTAGGCCACTTCCGCGTCGTTATAATTTTTGCGCAGAAACAGCATCTCGCCACGACGAAACTGAACCTCGTCGATAAGTGCAGTGTCCGGAAACTTCGTGACGAGCTCGTTGAGTACATCAAGCGCCTCATCGGTGCGGCCGCCGATCTCATACGCGCGAGCCAGCTGATACAGAACCGTGTCGTTGCGGCGGTAGTCCGGGTAGGCCTCGAGCAACTGCTGATACAGGCTGACGGCATTGTCATAGCCTGTTGTTTCGAGTGACTCAATATTCTGCTGCGAGCTCATCAGCCTCGGTTGACTCAAGCTCAAGATCGCCCAGCCGACGCATGGCTTCGGCGCGCAGTTCCGGGTCATCCGTGACGAGGTCCAGAAACGCTCGGTAGTTGTCGCGAGCAAGGTCGGAGCTATCGAGAATGACATTGCCAGGCCGGATCTTGACGGTCTTTCTTTCAAGACTCTTGATGGTGTCTTTCTTCTTTACGTCCGCGTTCGCGGCTGGTCCGCAGAGAGTCATGACAAAAAACGCAAGCAGCAGGTAACGAGGCAGGCTCATTCCGAAACCTCGCCGACCGTCGCTGCAATATCGTAAATTGCTGCGAGGGCAAACCGTGCCTGTACGGTGTAAATATCAAGTCGCTGTTTTTGCGCTTGCAGCTCGCCGACTGCAATCGACTGCAGAAACACACGCTGCTTCGACAGCGTATCTTCAAGCCGCATCTTGGTGCCCTCGATACGCGGCCCCAGTCCGTAGACACGGTCGTTCAGCTCTTCAAATTTGAGCGGTTCAAGCCGCATAGTCTCGTCGATCTGACGTCTCGAGCGCTGTGTCTCGACCAGCCCTTCGCCCGACTGTCGAAGGTTACGACGAATACGCCAGAGGCGATCACCAAATTCGCGTTCGAGATCCCACTGCAAAACGCCTTTCAGTAGTTCAATCTTGTCGCGAACTTCCGCGGCTTCAGGAATGTTCGCCTGCAAAGCGGGTGTACTTTCAAGTCCCGTAATCTCGCCCCACATTTCAAACTCGGACTTCGTCGCAAGCGCCAGCCAGTCGTTGCTTTCTTCGATATTGTTCAATGTCGAATCGAATTCGAGCTTGCTATTCACCATGCCGTCCAGATCGGCGCGCTCCAACGCAGCCTGCACACGCGGCAGACGCTGGGCGTAAGCTTCTTTGCGCGTTTCGAGCATGTTGGCGTATACGTCGACGTTCCGCTGCCATTCGTCGAGGTTGCGGTACAAGTAACTCAAGTCACGGTAGTTTTTCAGGCCTTCCTGAAACTCGTGTTTTGCGAGCAGATGGAACAGGTAACGCGCTTCGGGGCCTTCGGGTAATTGCTCAAGGCGCCAGTACCAGCCGGTGCTGTCAAGTGGATCATCCTCGACAAATTCGTCGAAAAACCGCCCGGATTCAATGTTTTGAATAGTCTGGTCAAGGCGATTCGTCTCTTCGTAGAACGCCTCGATCGCATTCAGGTAGTGATCGGCGGCCTGGCTGATCGAGTCAAGCTTGGCCATCGCATAGGGAATCGCCAGCATTGACTCCTGCACGGCGGAATCGAGCAGGTCGCGCCCGCGCAATTCCATCCATGGAACCAACGCGCGCTCGTAGTTGTTCATTTCGGCATCCGCCCAGCCGACGCCCAACAACGCTTTGTTCGAGAATGGTCCTTCAAGGCGAACACGCTGCAACGGCGCCTTGGCGGCGCGCGCCTGGCCATCCTGCAACAGTGCATATCCAAGGGCGAGGTTGGCTTTGTCACGCAATGATGTCAGTTCTTCATTAAAGGGGTCGAGATTTCCGAGATCGTCAAGAAGCTTCGCCGCCTCATCGACGCGGCCGAGCCGGACCAGCGCTACGCCGACGTTGAATTTCGCATAGCTTGCCCACTCTGTTTTGCCTTTCCAATTCTGCAGCTTATCGATGGCAGCATCGTACTCACCGCCGGCGATAAGAATCTGCGCCTCGAGCATCAGCGCTTCACGCTGCATATTCTTGGGAAGCTCACGTTCGATGAAGCCGAGCGCCTCCTTGGATTTGTCGAGATAACCGCGCTGGTACCAGATCTTCGCCAGGAAGAACCAGGTACGGTCGCGAATGTCCGGATCGACATTGTCCGCAAGCAGGCGTTCGAATATTTCGGCCGCCTCGAGATGGTGGCCATACGAAAGGTACATGCCGCCGAGCAGCAGTTCCGCTTCGTCGGCGTGATCGTCGAGCTGCTGACGCTCTTTGGCCGCAAGCACCCGGACGATCGCCGGGAAGTAATCTTCCTGATAGAAGTAAAACAGGACCTCGCCGTAGTGCGGGTCCTTTACGACGATCGGATCACGACCATCGTCGGCAGCCTGAACACTTTGCGTCAGCGCCGAGAGCGCCAACAGCAAACAGAGGCACCTAACTGGTGAGCGACCTGAAGGCAAAGATCACTCCCATTCCTTGATGACAAATTCCGGCTGCTGTTTCTTGACGCGGTCGGTTATTTCCAGCTCGAGATACTTGGCACCGATTCCTTTGTCAAAGGTCATGGTTGCGCCGCGACGATAATCGCGGACGTGTGGTCCCTTGCCCGTAAAGATAGCAATGAGTTCGTGATCACCGGTCTTGAGATTGGCCATATGCACACGATGTACGCCGCCACGAATCAGCGCGTCCGCTTCGCGCGCGGTATACAGGTAGTTCGCGACTTCCTTGCCATCAATCTTTATATTCACGGAGTCGAGTTCGAAATACTCACCGACATCCATGGAGATGAAGAACGCTACCTGGGAGTTGGCCGGAAATAGCAGCTCTTCTTCAAGAAGGAACAGGTCGCGGTTGAGGTCCAGAACCTCCTTTTTCAGAGTCTGCACATCCTGGTCAAGACTGCGAAATTCCGTGCGTGACTCAGACTCAGAAGCCTCCGAAGCCATGGCATCAGCCATTACAGAAACCGCGTCCATCGGTGCCACGTCCTCTGCGAATGCGGCCGAGCCAATCGCAAGAGCGGCGGCTGCAAACAGGCTGATAAGTGATTTGGTCACTACGTTACTCTCTTAACAATGAACGAATTTGGTCCAGGTACTTCTCTTCGTATCCGGGTTTGTAACCGTGGTGTACATGTCGAACGTTGCCCTCACGATCGACAAGAACCGTCACCGGCATGGCTTCAACGGAGTACAGCTTGCTCACTTCCTTGCGCGCATCAAACAGCACCGGGAAGTTTACGCCGAGTTCCTCAATCATCTTCATCGCGCGCCCGGAGTCATCGTCGATATTCACGCCAAGCAGGTTGAATCCCACACGCTGATAGCGGGTATAGAGTTCGTCCAGCAATGGCATTTCCTGACGACACGGACCGCACCAGGTCGCCCAGAAATTGATCATCACGACGTCGCCCCGGTGCTCAGAGAGCCTCATGTTTTCACCGGTAGAGCTCTTGAGGGCGAAATCCGGAGCGGGTTGCCCTTCCATGCCCGATGCGGCGAGCGTACTCGCTGCAAAGATGCAAATAACAAGACCAAAAATTGAATTTCTGATTTTCATTCGTCTATTCCTTGTTTTACTCGCCCGGTTTCATCCATTGAAACGCGCCTTCGGCGGCACCACTCGATCCCGAATAGTGACAGTCGAAGCAGCTCCGGGCCGTGATAATCGTCACAAATGCCCGTATTTCATAAACATAATGGCGGCGGGTGCAATGCGACAGGCAGGTCCTGCAATAGCGCCAGATTACGTTAAATCGCCGTTCTACCCAACGTTTCTTATTCGCGGAGTCTGAAAAGCCTATGATAGGCGTATGAAGCTGAATTTAAAGTGAAAATCCGTCGGTTTTCAGCGACATTGCGGGATTTTTAGCCGCTATTCGGCGCCCTTTTCGGAAGGCTGTTGCAGCCCGTCGGAATAGTAAACGCGACCTTCAGAATCGATGACGATGCTTTCATAGTCCGGCAGTGTACCGATTAGCGTCAGGCCCTGGTCTACGCCCATAACGAAGACGGAGGTTGACAGGGCGTCGGTTATCACCGCATCCGGACCAATAACGGTGGCGCTGCGCACACCGCCCGCCGGCACACCTGTCGCCGGCTGAATTATGTGGTGGTAGCGGACACCGTCTTCGTCAAAAAAGCGCTCATAGTCGCCCGAGGTGGAAATGGCTTCGTCAGCCAGCGGCACGGATATCGCCACCTGCCCGTCGATTCTGGGGTCGCGAATGCCAACCATAAACGGCCTGCCACGGCGATCGCCAAGCAAGCGTGAATCCCCTCCGGCCGTTACGATGGCGTTCTTCACGCCATGGTGACGCAGAATATCGACACCGCGCTCAACGACGTAACCTTTCGCGATCCCGCCGAGATTGATGCGGACGCCCTCCTTCAGAAAGGTGATACTGCTGGCGGCCTGATCGAGTTTCACATAGCGGTAGTCTATATTTTCGCGCTCGCTGGCAACGGTTTCCGGATCCGGTCTTTTTCGGGATCGGAAGTCATAATATTGACCAACGCTGTCGAATGTTATATCGAAAGCGCCCAGCGTCAGCACCGAGATGTCCAGTGACCGTTGCACGAGTTGAAACAACTCCTCGCTCGCTACAACCGGGCTATCTGCGGCCAATCGGTTAACTTTCGAGATTTCGCTATCGTCTTTGTACGTACTCATGAGGCGATCGATGCGCGCAGCCTCCGAGAACACCTCTTCGAGCGCCTTTTGCCCCAGCTGGGCATCATCACTCCAGAGATAGACGCTGACCTCGGTGCCCATGAGAGGCCGCGCATCACCGAGCCAGTCTGCAAGTGCCGCAGAGCCCGGTAACAGCAACACCAGCGTTGCTAGTGTTAGCCCAAGCCTGGAGTTATGCTTGGTGTATTGACCCCGTAGTAAGGAGCCGAACTGTGACTTCATTCCTGATTTTCCTGGGCATAATTGCCGCGATAGTGTTCTGGGCGATCGGTATTTACAACCGATTAATCAATGAACGCAATCGCGTTAGAAACGCGTTCGCCCAAATCGATGTACAGCTGACTCGTCGACACGACCTTATTCCGAATCTGGTCGAAGCTGTCAAGGGTTACATGAAACATGAGCGTGAAACCCTGGAAGCCGTTGTTCAGGCCCGCAATAACGCGGTCTCCAGCCTGGATGCCGCCAAAGCTGACCCGGCAAACGCCGAGGCAATCAAAAAGCTCGGCGCCTCCGAAGGCGCCTTGGGCAGCGCCCTCGGCCGCCTGTTCGCGTTGTCTGAAGCTTATCCTGATCTAAAGGCGAATCAAAATATGATGCAGTTTCAGGAAGAACTCTCCAGCACAGAAAACAAGGTCGCATTTTCGCGCCAAGCCTTTAATGATGCGGTGCTCAGCTACAACAACACGGCTGAGAACTTCCCGAATAGCATGATCGCGAATACCTTCAGCTTCGAACTGGCCAGCTTTCTTGAGATAGAGTCGGAAGAGAAGCGCGAAGTACCGGATGTTTCTTTTACCTGATTCTTAAGTGAATTTTTTTGACGCGCAGGACCGTGCACGCCAGACGTCGCGACGCCTGATTGCGGCATACATAGCCGCAACGATCGCTATCGTGCTCGCGGTGACCGGCTTTGTCGGCATAGTGCTCTTCAATTTTTCGAAGACAGGCTATGGCTATGCCACGGATTTCGGCTACGCGAAGGGCGAGTTTTTTGCGGCGCAGGGACCGATACTCATCGGCACGGCGATTCTGACTACCCTGCTCATACTCGGTGCCAGTTTATTCAAGACGTCGGTCCTCTCCGCTGGCGGTGGCCGCGTTGCGACGGACTTGGGTGGCACGCTTGTGCCAGCGGACGTCCAGGACCCGCTGCGCCGGCGTCTGCGTAACGTCGTGGAAGAAATGGCGATCGCGTCGGGAGTGCCGGTGCCCGAGATCTACGTTCTCGAATCAGAGAACAGCATCAACGCGTTTGCCGCCGGCTTCACACCCAGTGACGCGGCCGTTGCAGTTACCCGCGGTACGCTCGAGTTACTCGACCGCAACGAGTTGCAGGGTGTGATTGCTCACGAATTCAGCCACATCCTCAATGGCGACATGCGTCTTAATATTCGTCTGATGGGTGTGTTGTTTGGAATTATGGTTCTCGGACTGATCGGCCGCCTTATTGTTCGCGGGGGCCACCATACGAGCATCGTGTCCAGTCGCCGAGACCGTGGCGCACCGGTTGCTTTAGTGATAGGTCTCGGATTGATCATCATAGGCGGCATCGGGATCTTCTTTGCCCGTATTATAAAGGCAGGCGTATCGCGGCAGCGGGAATACCTCGCCGATGCGTCTGCTGTGCAGTTCACGCGCCAAAGTGAGGGTATCGCGAGCGCCCTGAAAAAAATCGGCGGTTTTAGTGCGGGCTCTTTTATCAAGTCGGCCGATCCCGAAGAAGTCAGTCACATGCTGTTTGGCACCGGCGCCAAATTCAGCGGCCTGTTCGCGACACATCCGCCGCTGATCGAGCGAATCCAGGCACTGGATCCGAGTTTCAAGGCCGCCGACTTCCCGCGCATTGATCCGCGTCAACGTCATGCTGCATCAGGCGCAGATGCGGTACACAGCGGTTTTTCCGGGGACATAACAACAGCACTCGCGAGCGGCGGCGCCGCCTTCCTGCCCGAGTCCATTGCGGAGACTGTGGGTCAGCCTGAAAGCGAACATATCGAGTACGCGCAACGCCTTCGGCAGTCGGTTCCTGAATCGTTGTACGCGGCCGCCCATTCATCCGAATTTGCTTACCTGCTCACAGTCGCTCTGGTTCTTCATCGTGACGGCGACACGGCCGACCGGCAGCTGTCACTCGTGCAAGAGCAACTCGGCGCGGATCGAGCGCGCCTCGTGGGCAATTATTACGAAGAGCTTTCAACAACCGGTGCCGAATACCGCCTGCCATTGCTCGCGATCGCATTCCCGGCGCTCAAAGCACGTCCCAGCCAACAGCTCAGCTACCTCGTTTCGCTGGCAACGCGAATCATCGAGATTGATGGCGAAATAGACTTCTACGAATATTGCTTCTACCGAATCCTAATGAGCAACCTTGGCCAGGCCGGCGATCCATCCGGCCGACGCAGCGCGGTTCGAGCTCGAAAGAAGCAACTGCAGCCGGCGGCAATCGACTTGCTCAGAGTGCTCGCAAACTACGGTCACAAATCCGAGGAACACAGCGACGCCGCGTTTAAGGCCGGGCTGGCGACGCTGGGGCCCTGGGCAGAGAAGTACCCTTACCACGCGGACCAGCAAAGCTATACGGTCGCTGCTCTTGACCGCAGTCTCGATGTGTTACTCGGTTTAAATAACAAGGGCAAGGAGTCCTTGCTTTTAGCAATTAGCGCCACCGCCGCACATGATGGCAAGCTCTCGATAGGAGAAGCCGAGCTTATTCGAGCGGTTTGCGCAACGCTGGACTACCCATTACCACCTATTCTCGTGCGTCGACCAATCGTCTGAGCGACTTTTGGCGGCGCGCATTCCTGGAGCGCTTTTTTGGCGTAGAATAGAACTCTTGAGCGATTAACCTGTCGGAAACAAGCATGAATATCACACGAGTAACTGCCGCGCTCTCGCTATGCGCCCTGATCTTTAGTTCGGCCAGTTTCGCCGCCACTCGTGAGGAAAAACGAGTAGCGGACGCTGCCGATGTCGTCGACCAGTTGCTGCGGATTCCTGAAAAGACGATACCGCCGACACTGCTGGCGCGGGCTTACGCGGTGGCCGTGATACCCAACGTTGTTAAGGCTGCGTTCGGGCTTGGGGCGCGTCGCGGCAAAGGCATTCTCGTTGTCCGCCAGGACGACAGTTCCTGGAGCAACCCGGCATTCATCACGCTTACCGGTGGCAGCTTTGGCTGGCAGATCGGAGCGCAGTCGACCGACGTCATCCTGGTGTTCAAAACACGAAAAGGGGTCGACGGTATTGCTAACGGTAAACTGACGCTCGGCGCCGATGCGTCAGTCGCGGCCGGCCCTGTTGGGCGCCATACCAGCATTGCAACCGACGTCATGTTCAGAGCCGAAGTCGTCTCCTATTCACGCAGCCGCGGCCTGTTCGCCGGGGTCGCGCTCGAGGGCGCCGGGGTCACCATGGATCGCAAAGCCAACGCCGCCTTCTACAGTTCGAGCAGCATGACACCAGAAAAGATTTTCGTTAGCTCGCCAAACATCGCGCCAGACGTCGCGAATACGTTTGTGCAAATTCTGACCGCACAGACCAGCCGTTTGCCAACGTCGCCCGGCATGCAAGCGGGCGTCGAGAGTGCTGAAGAAGAGGCATCGAGCGTTCGCACTTTCGGCATGCCGGGTGCCGGCGAGTCCGAAAACAATGAGACGGAATACGATCCTAATTACTAATTTGCAGGGCGCCTAGCCAGTTGAACGATTTGATTGAGAAGGTCCAGCAACTCGCCGAGTTGATTGGTCCTAACTTCTATTTGCAGGCTGCAATTATCGCAGCGGTCTTTATTGTCGTTGGCAAAATTGCTGACTGGATTATTTCCGGAGTAATCGGGCGAATTGCCAACCGCTCCACGAGCAACTTTGACGACCAACTCGTTAGCCTGGTTCATCGGCCCGTGTTCCTGTCTTTCGTCCTGCTCGGACTCGCGCTTGCGACGCGACACATCGGCCTGCCGGACGCTCCCCAGTTCATCACCCTAGGCATCCTCAAGACTATCGCGATTTTCGTCTGGTACAGCACGCTCGGCAGCCTGCTCGGATTGATCGTAAGGGTGGTAGGCCGAAACTCGGATACGAAGATCTTGCAGACCGGCATGCTGTCTCTGATTCACAACGTGATGAAGGTGGTGCTGGTCGCTCTGACGGGTTATTTCATGTTTCTTGCGTGGCGTATCGACGTAACAGCATGGCTGGCATCCGCCGGCATCGTCGGGCTGGCACTCAGCTTCGCCGCCAAAGACACGCTATCGAATCTGTTTGCCGGGGTTTCCATCATCATGGACGCGCCATACAAGACCGGCGACTTCATTATCCTGGAATCCGGCGAGCGTGGCGTCGTTACCGAGATCGGATTACGAAGTACTCGCATCCTCACTCGCGACGATGTCGAGATCACCGTCCCGAACGGCATTATCGGCAACGGCAAAATAATTAACGAGGCCGGCGGGCCGTCTGAAAAGCACAGGATTCGAGTTGCTGTCGGCGTCGCTTACGGCAGTGATATTGATCATGTTATCGAGACACTGCGGAAAGTGGCTACAGACAACGCGGATATCGTCGCTGACCCCGAGCCGCGCGTCCGTTTTCGATTGTTTGGCGACTCCAGTCTCAATTTCGAACTGCTCGGCTGGATTTCACAACCGGTCGATCGGGGTCGGGTAACGCACGAGTTGAATTGCGCAATTTATAAGGCATTCCGCGACAATGGCATCGAGATTCCGTTCCCGCAGCGCGATCTACATGTACGAACGATGCCGTTGACCGACGGCTAGTGTCCTGTTTGCTTGGTTCGCATACTTTCAGCACTGCCAGCAGCCCGTCCTGCGAGGCGCGGGAGTGCAGGATTAGCGGGCTACTTCAAGCGAGCGCAACGTGGCAGGACGGGCGGCTGGCAGTGCCCGGAGGGAAGGCATCCAAAGCGCTATTGCGGCGTTACAGCCCTTGGCAAGGGCTAGCCATTACCGGCGGGCTGCGCCTTGCACTAGCGCTTTGGATGCTTTCTGAAAGTAAACGAACCAAGCAAACAGGACACTAGTCGCTGCCCTCTTCATTGCGTCGACGCAGTTCATCACGGATCGACTCCAGATCTGTCGCGGGTGACTCAGGCTCCGCTGCCGACACCGGCGCATTGCCACCATCCGTCGCCAGTGAGGGATCTTCGTAAGCACCTTTAGAAAGCGGTTCATCGCGTGCTTCAGGGACATCGGCCATCGGCGAATTGCCCTCCGCGACGGGTTCGGCCGGCGTCGTATCACCAGGGGGCAAGACGCCGAATTGAGCGAGATACTCGGCCTCCTCGCGCTGGCGCTGCGCCTCGGCGGCACGCCGCCGCGCTTCCGCAGCCGCGGCCTGCGTTCGCCGCAATGCGTTTCGTTTACTTTCCGATCTGGCTTCGAATGCCGCCCTGGCGGCCGCTTCTTCCTTCGCCTGAATACGATCGACCGCCTGTCGAGCGTTCACGCATTCGGCATCGTAGCGGGTTCCTGAGCGATCCTGGGAACACCGCACCATGGCGGCTTCGAGCAAAATCGGGTTGTCGAGAAACTCATTGACGGAGCGTGGCTGCGGTTCCTTCGCGCAACCGGCCACCATCAAGAATCCGCAAAGCAGCAATGTCAGGTGCCTTGTCATAGGGCGTAATTGATCCAAATTGGGCAACTGGTAGAAATTTCACTCTACCGAAGTCGGGATCATAGCAAAATTGTCAAATCACGTTGGCGGTTCGAGTTCGCACTTTTAGACCGGAACGGCCGATTTTTCGCGCTATAGTGACACCGTGCTCATTACAGGGACGCAGACCATTGTCAGGATCGAGCCAGTTCGCACTTCTCGGCCAACGCCGATTTGCCCCCTTCTTTGCTACCCAATTTCTCGGCGCGCTAAACGACAATATCTTTCGCAACGGCCTGGTCATCCTGATCACGTTCCAGGGCGTACTGGTCGCCGGCATGGACCATGTCCAACTTGCGAACGTGGCCGCCGGCCTGTTCATTCTGCCGTTCTTCCTGTTCTCGGCAAGCGCCGGGCAACTGGCCGACAAGTACGAAAAGTCAATGCTGATTCGGCGCATCAAGATTCTCGAAATCGGGCTGATGACGCTGGCAGCCTTTTCGCTGGTTTCGGAGAGCTACTCCTTATTGTTGCTCGTACTCTTCCTTATGGGTTGCCAGTCAACCATGTTCGGCCCGGTCAAGTACGCGTACTTGCCGCAAAAACTGGCCGATGACGAGCTCGTTGGTGGCAATGCGCTCGTCGAGTCCGGCACCTATGTCGCGATCATCCTCGGCCTGATCGTCGGCGGTATCGCGGTCGGTGACGAAATTGCCGGCGGCCTCGGTTTCAATAAACAAACCATTTTGGGTATTTGCCTGGTTCTTGTTGCGCTGGCTGGCTACACAACGAGTTTACAAGTGCCACAAACGGCAGCAGTGGATCCAACGCTGAAGATCAACTGGAACGCGTGGCAGGAAACCTGGAACATCATCAGATTTGCGCGCGAAGATCGCAGTGTCTTTCT
This sequence comes from uncultured Gammaproteobacteria bacterium, assembly GCA_963760325.1. Taxonomy (GTDB): domain Bacteria; phylum Pseudomonadota; class Gammaproteobacteria; order Steroidobacterales; family Woeseiaceae; genus UBA1847. Next base: position 57,546 of record CAVXCW010000032.1, read on the forward strand.
TTCAATTCTCGGCATTTCATGGTTTTGGTTTTTCGGCTCAGCGATGACCATTCAAATTCCGGCCTACACGCTTGAGATTCTGAACGGCAATGAGGCCATCACGACAAGCTTGCTCGCGGCATTTGCTGTCGGGGTCGGTATTGGCTCGCTGCTCTGCGAGCGCATGTCGGGACACCGGATCGAACTCGGTTTGGTGCCATTTGGCTCCATCGGACTGAGCCTGTTCGCGGTCGACCTGTATTTCGCTCAGCCGGAGGTCCATGTAGTCGCCGCATCGTCCATCGGCGAATTTCTTGGGCGCGACGGTAGCTGGCGAATATTGGCCGACCTCGCGCTGCTCGGCGCGTTTGGCGGCTTCTACAGCGTTCCTCTCTACGCGCTGATTCAAAAACGCTCCAGACGCGAACACCTGTCACGGATCATTGCGGCCAACAACATTCTTAACTCGCTGTTCATGGTTGGCGCAGCTGTTATTTCCATTACCGTACTCAAATCAGGATTCTCGATCCCGGAGTTGTTTGTCGTGATTGCAGTGCTAAATGCGGTCGTCGCAATTTATATTTACTCACTGCTACCCGAATTCCTGATGCGATTTTTGGCCTGGCTCGTGATCAATGTTGTCTACCGCATCCGGCCAAACGGTCTTGAGAATATCCCACACACAGGACCTGCGGTGGTTGTGTGCAACCACGTGAGCTTCATGGACCCGATTATTCTCGGCGGTTCCGTGCGCCGCCCAATGCGCTTTGTAATGTGGTACAAGATTTTCCAAATACCAATACTGAATTTCCTCTTCAAGACCGCTAAAGCTATTCCCATTGCCTCCGCAAAAGAAGACAAGCAACTCATGGACGAGGCCTTTGAAAAAGTGGATGCAGAGCTGGCCGCAGGCAACGTTGTATGCATATTCCCCGAAGGAGGCATCACGCGGGATGGCGAGATCCAACGTTTCAGGCCTGGCATTGAGAAGATCATTCGGCGTCGCGCTGTACCGGTGGTTCCGGCGGCGTTGGGCCGCTTGTGGGGTAGTTGGTTCAGTCGTCACAAGACCGGTGGCACAAAGAAAATCCCGGGTCGCCTGTTTGCAAGCGTCCCAGTCTATTTCGGCGAACCGGTACCGCCCTCCGAAGTAACCGCTGAAAAACTCGAATTACTGGTCAGGACACTTCGCGGCGACCTGCGGTAAAGCGACCGCCGGTCGTATTTCGAACAGCGTCAGGGCGCCGGCAGGATGGTGGCACTCTGCAGGCGCGGCAGCCACTCCGTGAGTAACTCGTCTTTGTTGCCAAACAAGCCTTGATTTGATGACCCGCTGAAACCCAGCTCGACGAGTTCAACGAAACCGTTACGTACGGCCGGCACGTATGCCCGACTTCCCGCGTAACGGTTATCGCCGGGATTACCGGAGACGGTCCTCGTTCCGTGCAGCGCTTTGGGTCCAAATACGCTGTCCTGCCACGCGAGGCCTCTTTTCGAGGAGCTGGCGCGATGCACCCATCGAGAGGTGCGGAAAAACACGCGATTTCGGCTAAAGGTGACGTCTATTACAGGCGATGGCAGCTGCAAAGTGGCCTCGGCAAGTTGACCCTCGGCCAAAACGAATTGTCTTGCCAGGTTATTTTCATCAACAAGCACCAGGTAGTCGCCCCTCGGTGAGGCTTCGAGCCAGCGGATGGGCGCGCCGGCCTCCCACAGCTTTTGCAGGATCCACTTGCCATCTGCGCCATGATTGATCAATCGCAGCGCACCACTGTCTCCACCAACATAAAGTTGTGCATTAGTTGCAAACGCAATACCGGCGTGCGACTCCCCAAGCTCAAACTGCGCAAGCAGTTCACCACTGTTGACATCTAGCAGCCAGACTCGATCGTAATTCAATACACCAAGCAGGGACGAATCCGGCGAGAACACCATGCGCGTGACTGCGGCACCGGAAATCTCGGCCATGTATGGCATTGGTTGTCCGCTGACCGTGTTCCATACACGAATTGTGTTATCGGACGCAGCGCTCGCCACCAATGATCCACTGGCGTTGACGCTTAACGCCCGAACGTCGGCGTTGTGACCGATAAAGCTGACATCTTCATTGATCGCCTTAATATCCTCGAGGCTCGCGCCTGCCGGAATGACATGCACGTGACCCGCCGGGTCACCGATCAGAAGCAGCGATGCGTCCGGTGTTGCGGCCAGCACGCGATCTGCCGATGGCTTCCACACCTGATGCTCACCAATTTGCGTCGCCTCGTCGCCGTCAATCGCCGTTGGCGCTTTCCAGATTCGTAGCGTGCCGTCGACGCGACCCGTGATCAGCATCTGTTCGTCGTTGCTGTAGGCGAGAATATCCGATGAGAATGGGTCGTTGCGAACACCAACGGGTGGTCCGATCAGGCGCCCGTCGCTACTGTCATACATCTGGAAGCCGATGTCCGGCCGTCCTGCGATGACGCTGCTGCCGGACGGCGAAAAAACGAGTTGCCAGCGGCCGCTGCCGAACTCCTCGAGCAGTGACTGTTGCGGTCGATCGATGCTCCATAGAGAAACGCCGGAATCACCGTGAACTACACCAAGTGCAGATCCATCAGCGGCCAGACGAATCGCGCTGGGCTGCGCCGGCAAGTCGATCTGCGCACGAATCTCACCCGTGGAAAAATCCCAGATTCGAACTGCTCGATCGTAGTCGGCTACCGCGACACGACCGCCCGTTGAATCGATGGTGACAAGTGATGGCGTGCCGGCAACCGTTACTTCGGCCGTTTTCGTCGCGTTCCTCCACCGACCAGACTTCCAGACTCGTCTCAGCATCACTGCGACGCGCGACGAAGAGCCCAGTGCCGTCCGTCGTCAACACGGCGTTCGCACTGGCGGATCCTATCGGTATCGACCCAACCTGATCACCGGACGCTGTGTCCCAAATATTTACTTTGTCCTGCGAAGCCGTGACCAAGCGCCGCGCCCCGGTATCAAAACCGATCAAGGTTTCGCTTTCATTGACAGTAATCGCCCGGACCGGCTCGGCAAAGGCGAGGTCCCATATGCGCGCACTATCGCTCTGCATCGAGCGCGCGACTGCGTATCGGCCACTCTTGTCAAACCATAAATTGTCGGTTTCACGTTCCACCGGCTCGGGAATGTTCAGGCCACGTTGAAGATCTTCGACATTGCCTTGCGCGTTCAGCGTCAGGTTCCAGCCAACGAACTGCCCCGCAATGCCGAGGCTCTCATCACGAACGCTTATCGACCATGTGCCTCTGAGCGTCTCACCGATCAGGTCACGTAGTTGTTGCGGGGCAATTCGAATGTCGTCATTGCTGGACGTCCGATCGAGGCCGGTTTCGATCTCAACCGCGCGCCCCGATGGAGCGATGATCTTTATGCGCAAATCAGACATCCGCGCATGGCTAATGGTCAGCGTCAGTCCGACTCTCTTAACAATGCCCTCACGATCTACATCGACGCGACGCAGCAGCGGTGTAACCTCCAGCGCCGTCACCGACCAGTCTTCGCGTCGCTGCAAGACCGGCGTCGCGAGTGACCACTGCGAAATTTTGGCGCCGTCTGCCGAAGTCAGCACCATGGCCACCGGATCGAACACGGTACGCGCGCCACTGAGAGCAGGCAGGCTACCTATTAACAGTGGATAATCGTCAGCAACCAGGTTGGCAGCCTGCTGCCGGCGCTGCGGCGTTGCCATCACAAGTGACTCCAAAGCTGCGATCAACGCTTCATCACGCCGCTCCTCTCGCTTGGCCGTGCTTACCTTGCGATCCCAAAATTCAGCGAGCAGCCTTTCCGGCAGGCGTTCGGCGTTCGGAAGTTCCGTCGCGAGATTGACGATGACGCGAATCTGACCGTCCTCGGATGCCATAGACGCGCGCTGCGTTAGAAACCCCAGGTAGAGATTGTCTGCAATATCCGCGTGCCCGGGAAACGATCGCAAGTTTCGAAAGGCGTCCCTGGCATAGTCCGGTTCGATTGTCGGCGACGTCAGAATTTCCAGGTAGGACCGCGGCAACAGCTGCGTGTACCAAAAAGGAATAAAGGCCGCCAGGAACAGGACACCCAGCACGATCGCGGGAACACGTAGACGGACTGGCAGGTTCTCATTCGCCCACCGTGCCGTGAATACTCGAGCGTACAGCCGGTTTCGTGGACACAGGTTGCCATCCTGATCGATCTGCAGCAGTCCGATAGCGATTAAGCGACGTTGCAGTGGTGAACCCAGGTCCGCCGCCACATTGACGCCCTTTCGTATCTTTCCGTACAGGTTGAGCAACGCTTCCTTGCGTTTGTCGTCGTTGACGATCGCTCGATGAATGTGGCTCATATGTGGCTCGCTGTGCAGGGCGGCACGCCCCGAAAGCTGCCGTGTTGCCACGAGGTCGACCTGAGCCACGACGTCCTCTCCAGCGCTTTCTCTCGCAATCGAACGCGCCAGTTTTTGGCTGAGATAGGGTTGACCGTGTGTCCAGTAGAATATTCGATCAAGCGCAGCGGTCGCCTCTTGCTCGCCGAGGTTCAGCTCGGTGGAAAACAGGTCGAGTTCTTCGCGCGTGAAGTCAGGCAGCAACACCTGCTGCGTGACATTGAAGGGCGACAACTCCGCTTCCTCGATCAGGTTGATCGGATCACATTCTCCGAGCAGCACAAAAGAAAGCCTTGAAAAATCGGGATCCGTCGTTCGGGCGTTATGTGCCGCCCGAATACTGGCAAGCAATTGATCTGCGGACCGAAGCTCTTCGATGCACTGGATTTCATCAAGGAATACGACGATTCGCTCCGGCACGAATTGCAAAAGGATTTCTGAATAGAATTCGACCAGTCGCTGACGATTGCTTAAGACCGACTTGTCCTGCCACCATGACTGCAGGTCGTAGCGAATTCGGAGTTGCCGCAGCAGGCGGTAAGCAACATTGTAATTCCAGCGTCCGGGATCACCGCCACCGTCACGAACGCCGATTTGCTCGAGGTCCAGAACGGCAACCTTGCAGCCGTTGTTCTCCAGTCGCGCCGCAGTTGCAGCGATAAGACTGGACTTGCCGCTGCGATCCGGCGCCAGTACATGCGCATAACGTCCGGAAATAACGGTGTCATACAAGAGGTCGTCAGCCTTTCTTCGGATGTAACCGGCGCGCACAGCATGCAGGGGGGCGCCGACGGTGAAAAAATCACCCGTCGAATCGAGTTGTTCGCGCCCATCGCTAGGCGCCTGCTCGTTGAAATCCCCGGCCATTGCTGGCTCCGTTGAGATGCGAAGCTCCATTTTGTGCATTTACGAAGCGTATCGCCAGTGTCAACTGCAGAATCATGACGACTGTCACTGTATTCTTGAGCACATGAGCGATTCGCGACTGCTAAAGAAGGACCTGTTTGGAGAAGTTTGGCTACTGGATTCAGGCGCTGACGTCACGATTCTGCGCGATACCCGGGCGGCTCGCTGGTGGACAAGGTGGCTTGCCCGTTCATTGCTCAGGCGTGAGGCAGCGGGACTACGAGCACTGCAAGGTGTTGATGGTGTCCCGGCTCTCATTCGCTGCGAGAAGAGTCAACTGACTCGCAGCTATGTCGCGGGCGCCCCGATGCACGTGAGCAAACCAACTGACAAGGCGTATTTCGTGAGCGCCGCCCGCTTGTTGCGGCGCATGCATCGCGCAGGCGTCGTCCACAATGATCTCGCCAAGGAACCCAACCTGCTGGTACGTAACGATGGCTCAGCCGCTTTCATCGATTTCCAACTCGCATGGCATTCAGTCGGCCGTGGTCGCCTGTTTCGGATTGCGGCTCGCGAAGATATCCGGCATCTGCTAAAGCACAAGCGAACCTATTGTCCTTCCGAGTTGACGCAGCGTGAACTCGGCATACTTGCCCGACCTTCGGGACCGTCCCGTGCCTGGATGGGGATTGTTAAGCCAGTGTATCTTTTCGTTACACGAAAAATGATCGGCTGGTCTGACCGCGAAGGCGCCGGCGACCGTGGCCAGCAGCCCTGATGCACAATGGGTGACTTCCGGTATACTCGCGTTGCGCGTCGGTAGGCGACTTTAAGGAACCAGTCTGTGGATTTTTACCATCAACACAACCTCGTCGACCCGGACATCGCAGGCCGAGAACGCTGCTTCGGTATTCGCGTGACGCTGCCTCCCAACGATACGCTCAGGAAGGTGTTGGGAGACGACTGGGAGCGTCTTCACTGGTACGCCACAGCCGAGGAAAGAGACGCTGCTTTCGAGCAGATGGCCATTCGGCACGGCTATTACCGCGACACCGACTCACCAACTCAAATTCTTGAGAAAGTCGCGCGTTAGCGTGGCGGTTGGCCAATAAACAGGTAAACGTTCGTGTTTCCCCGCTCCGCAAACCCGGCCGCAAGATAGACAGGCCCAATGAATGTATCAATCCCCGTGAAGACGCTGCCGTTGAACAGTAGCGAATCGACGCTGATATCCGATCGCGACTGCCATGCATTGCCGGCTTCGGCGGAAATACCGAAATAGACCGGCGTATCCAGGATTCCGCCCGTCGTGTCGCCGATGCGGCGGTAATAGACCAGTCGCGCGAGGCCCGCGTGCGGCCCGCTGATTTCGCCTCGCTCCAGACCCGACATGCGCAGGAATCCACCTAGTGGGAAGTAGTTCTGAACGGGGGTTTCGCCATCGGTCGTCGTCGCATACACCAGTCCAAGCTGCAGCGTGTTCTTTCCGCGACTCCACGTCGCTGCCGTTTCCGTTTCCACCGTATCGAAGCCGCTATCGGCCCCGAACCCAGGACGCGACAATGTCCAGCGCAGGTCCGACCGTACACCGCTGCGCGGAAACTGCGCGTTGTCCAGCGTATCGAAACGCAAACTTGCGAACGCGCCGCCGGTATCGAAGCCGATATTGGGCAGCGTCGGATCGCCTACCTTGACGCGAGCCTCGCCGAGTCCGCGAAACGCGCCGAGTCGAAATTCGCCGAACGTCCCTAACTCGCGTCCAAAGTCAAAGCCTGCCTCAGCCTCAGAAACGCGCAGCCGCGCGATGGTTTCATCAGCTGAGAAAACGTTGAGATTCGACTGGCCCATATCAATTCGTGGGGCGACGAACCAGCGCGAGTCAAAACTCAAGGGTTGATAGAACTCCGTGAACAGATCGGGATCCGTGCCCAGCCTCAGATCCGTGCGCCATTCGGCACCAAGGCGGTTCAACCCGGCGCGCGTCATTCGAGCAGAAAGATTGAAGCCGGTCGAACCTTCGAAATCGTCTTCCAGCGCTACGCCGAACTGCAGGAAATTGGGTCCCCAACTCTTGGTGGTTGCGCGGTACTCGACGCCGGTGCCGCCATTTTCATCGATCAGCCGGTAGCCGACGTGTTCATACAATTGCAATCCGTAGAGCCGATCCGCGTTTTCAGCCAGCACCGCTGGATCAATCGGATCGCCGGCTTTCACGCTCAGTCGTGATTCAAGGACGGCGGGAGACAGCCTGCCCTCGTGGAGAACCCTCACAAAGGAGAGCATGGACGGCGCCTCCATCGGTGCGGTGCGGCGCGCATGATACTCGTCGTATGCGGCCTGATCGAGAGCGAGGCCCTGCAGAGAAGGCGTCTTGGCGCGCGTCGCCGCCTCTCCCGGCTCGATCGTTTCGAGGATTTCGCCAAAGTTTGTCGATGCGAAGGTCCCGAGCTCGGGGCGAATCAATACGTCGCGCTCGCCAAGACGCTCGATCTGCCGAAGTGTCTCCTTGCGAATCAGTATGGTCAGCATCTGCTCCGAAATCGTCAGTACCGAACCCAGCTCTTCTTCGCCGTACAGCGGGAATTCGACGTCCACCGCAATAATCACGTCGACACCCAGCTCCTGCATAACGTCGATGGGCAGATTTCCGATGATGCCCCCGTCGACCAGCAAACGACCATTGATGCGCACGGGCGCAAACACGCCGGGTACCGACATGCTGGCCCGAATCGCCCGGGCGAGATCGCCGTTCCCCATGACATACGCCTCGCCGCGCCCGATGTCGGAGGCGATGGCGCGAAACGGTATCGGGAGATCGTCAAAATCGCGGATATGTGATGTTCGCAGGGTCAGTTCACGCAGCAGAATATCGAGCTTCTGGCCCTGGATGACACCTTTTGGAAGCACGAGGTCGGTGCCGCGCACGCCGAGCTCGAAGTCGATGGGGAATTCCGCGTCGTCTTGCTTGCGCCGAAAGCTTAAGTCCTCCCGGTTGGGCTTGTCAGAAAGCGCGCCGGCCCAGTCCAGCGAGCCTACCAACGTCTCCAGCTCCGCGGCGCTCATGCCGCTGGCGTAAAGCCCACCGACGATGGCTCCCATGCTCGTGCCTGTAATGACGTCAACCGGAATACGCTGCCGCTCGAGTTCCTTCAACACCCCAATGTGGGCGGCGCCACGAGCCCCGCCGCCCCCCAGGACGAGGCCGATACGTGGACGCTCGCCGGCCACTCCCGACGGCTCATCAAGCGGCGCCGCATTCGCGTCGCCCGCGGAAAATAACCATTGTGCAAGGACAAGGCCGATCGGCCAGATTGCATGAGTCATATTCGACATTTGGAAACTCGTTTAAGTTACAGACACTCGCAGGAAGGCGATTATAATGATCGCGCGATGCTGAGGGTGAAATGATGCGGTCAAGACAGTCACGGATGACGGCCTGCACGGTGCTCTTGCTGCTCTGCGTGGCCCCGGCAACCGTACTCGCGGCAAATTCTCCTGGCCCGGCCGCCCTGGACGAGGAAATTGAAGAATTGGTGGTGACCAGCCGCCGGCGCGGGGAACCGCTGGCGCTGCACCCGGGAAATATCTCGCGCCTTGGAACGGAAGCGATCGCCGCAATCGGGCATCAGCACATACACGAACTCATGACGCGCGTACCCGGCGTTTGGCTCAGTCGCGGCAGCGGACAGGAACATTTGACCGCCATTCGCTCGCCGGTGCTAACGGGTGCCGGCGCCTGCGGCGATTTTCTTTTTCTCGAAGACGGCATTCCTGTTCGCCCATCCGGTTTCTGCAACGTCAATCAGATGTTCGAAATAAATACAGAGATGGCCAGCACCATCGAGGTTATTCGGGGTCCCGGCAGCGCGTTGTACGGCTCCAACGCGCTACACGGTATCGTCAATGTCCTTTCACCCGCCACCGCAGGCGTTCGCGAAAACCTGGTCGCGATTGAGGCCGGCTCCAACGAGTTTTTTCGTATTCGCACATTTCTGACCGGCGCCGAAAACTCACCCGTATTCGGTTCACTGGTCTACGCCGACGACGGTGGCTTTCGCGACGATTCTGGTTACCGACAGGGAAAAGTGCAGCTCGGCGCTGACTGGGATCTTCCTGCCTCCGAGTTCACAACCGTGTTTGGCGCCACGGATCTCGACCAGGAAACCGCCGGATTCATCTTTGGCGAGGACGCTTACAAGGATCCGACTCTCAATCGCGGCAACCTGAATCCCGAAGCGTTTCGCGAAGCTTCCAGTCAAAGACTGTACGGCATCTGGAAAAAATCTCTCGCGATTTTCGATGCGGATGTCGATATCGACATACGACCGTACTTGCGCCATTCGGACATGCGCTTTCTGCAGCACTTTTTGCCCGGCCAGCCGCTCGAAGAAAACGGTCACGTCAGCACCGGCGCAATCACTGCGTTGTCGTTCGGCCCTGACAACAGGCGATTCGTCGCCGGTGCCGACTTCGAGTACAGCGACGTGTTTCTGAAGGAAACACAGTTCGGTCCAACGGAAGGCTCCGACTTTCTTCGCGAGACGCGCCCCGAAGGCAAGCATTACGACTATGATGTCCGGAGTATTGGTATTGCCCCCTATGTACAAGCGGACATCATCCTCAGCGAAAAGTTGAGCCTGGGGGCTGGTCTGCGCATCGAGTATTTACACTACGATTACGACAATCGGATGCTCACAGGCAACACGCGCGACGATGGCACGGCCTGCGGGTTTGGCGGATGCCTTTATACGCGGCCGGCGAGCCGTAGCGACGCTTTCACCAATGTCGCACCTAAATTTTCGTTTAGCTACGAGCTCCGACCCGACATGTCCCTGTTCGGCGTACTCGCACGCGGTTTTCGCGCGCCGCAAGCAACCGAACTTTACCGACTTCAAAGCGGGCAAGCGGTTGCCGACTTGAACTCGGAGACAATCGACAGTCTCGAGTTGGGAATTCGATGGGCCGCCGAGCGTTGGTCTGGCGACGCCGCCGTATTTACGATGCAGAAGCGCGAAAGCCTTGTTCGGGACTCCGATGGCTTCAATGTGAGCGGCGGCCGCAGTCTGCACCGAGGTATCGAACTCGCGATCGACTGGCAATTGGCCGAATCACTCCGACTGGACCTGGACAGCAGTTATGCACGCCACACCTACGATTTTGATACGGTCGCTGCACGCGGTGAAACTTTCGTCTCAGGTAACGATGTCGACAGTGCGCCACGCTGGCTTGGCAGCGCTGAACTTCATTTCGAACCTGGCAACAATTTGACGCTGGCGCTGCAATGGACTTCGATCGGCGACTACTATCTCGATGCGGAAAATCGCTTTCGATACCCGGGACACAGCTTGATCAACCTGCGCACTCGGATAGACCTGACCCGACGATTTAGCATCACCGCGCGGTTTAACAACGTGTTGAACGTGGCGTTCGCCGATCGCGCCGACTATGCGTTCGGAGCATATCGGTACTTTCCCGGCCGCGGCCGCGAGCTATTTCTGGAATTGCGGTACATGCCGAACATTGGTTGAAAATTCCACTAGGTGACGCGCAGTGATTCGCTGAAGTCGACGAGTTCGTCCAGCTGTCTCGTCTTCTCATTCGAATTCCATTGAAACTCGTTCGCGGCGATGTCGGCAATTGCAGCATAAAGTGGTCTACCCTGATCACTATCCAGACCAACCATGCAACGACGAAAGACGATGTCAGTCAGCGTCCTCGCGAACTCTTCGCGTATCGCAAATACGATTTCGGCCGCCAGCACCGTATCGTTGACATCGAGCGTTCTTGCCAGGTTTTCATCACTATGGCTCAGGTCGCAGATACCGGATACCCGACCACCATAGATACTCAACATCCGCGCGATACCCGCTTCCGATAACAGTTGCATCGCACGAAGTTTCTCCTCGGCTCGCTCGAGGCCCGAGGCGCCTGGCAGTAATGTGTCACGAGTGCGGCACCTCGGCAGCTTCAGGCGTTTCAGTTTCTCGATCTTGTCGATCGTCTGTTCCGCCAGGTTCCGATACGTCGTCAGCTTGCCGCCGATGATGGAAATCAGCCCGCTGGCAACTGCCTTATTAACCTTGATGATGTGGCGCCGCGTAATTGCGGATTCCGGACCCTCCTCCTGGTACGGTAATGGCCGAATACCGGCGTACGCATAATGGACACTTGCTTTGGTGAGGTTAGCTTTCGGAAACACCCGGTTGGTTTCTGTCATCAGGTAATCGACCTCCGCATCGCTTATGCGAACTTTGTCGAGGTCGTCGTCATACCGAATATCGGTGGTACCAATCAGGTACTGGTTGTTCCAGGGGATGATGAAGAATGGCCTGCCGTCAGCTGCCGCCTCGACGTAGAATGCGTCCTTTGGTGCACCCTCGAACTTGCCGACTATGATGTGACTCCCCTTGGTGCCGCCGATGTGCCTCGGCGCAGACACTGGCGCGGCTTCCAGGACACGGTCTACCCACGGGCCTGCCGCATTGACAACCATGCCAACGGAAATCTCGTGTTGTGATTGATCCGCGCCATCCAGGTAGACGAGAGAGTTCACAGCACCGTCTGCGATCCGGATCGACGTGACCTCGCAATACGTTTTGACCGCGGCACCCGCGGACCTTGCGGCCAGCAGGTTTTCGAGAACGAGGCGCTCTGCGAAAGCCACCTGCGCATCGTAGTAGCGCGCAGCAGCACGCAGACCCTCGCGGCGCAGGCCGGGCTCTGCCTTTTGAGCCTCTTCGCGGCTCAGCATGTCATGGCGCGGCAAGGTCTTGGTTATCGACAGCATGTCGTATGCGATCATGCCGAGGCGAATCAGCAATGGGCCACGCCGTGCGTTCTCAAAAATCGGCAGGCATATACGCAACGGCGCCACGAGATGAGGTGCCGTCAGGCGCAGGTAGCGTCGTTCGTGCAGTGACTCGTACACCAGCGGAATCTCGCCGTATTCAAGATAACGCAGACCGCCATGAATCAGTCGACTCGATATCCAGGAGCAACCGGTGCACATGTCATTCTTATCAAGAATGATTACGCTTAAGCCGCGGAGCGCCGCATCCCGCGCGATGCCCGCACCATTAATACCGGCGCCAATGACTGCGACGTCGAAATGCTGTCGCTCCGCCGTCATCAGGGTCGCACCTGGCCGCTGCCACGCACAACGTATTTATAGCTGGTCAGCTGATCCGCGCCGACCGGTCCGCGGGCATGAATGCGTCCTGTCGCAATGCCGATTTCCGCACCCATGCCGAACTCTCCACCGTCGGCGAACTGCGTCGACGCGTTTTGCAGGACGATGGCACTGTCGACTTCGTTAAGAAACCGCTCGGCGGCATCTGCGTTGCCAGTAACGATACTCTCCGTATGGCCGGACCCATAGCGTCGGATGTGTTCAATCGCCTGGTCGATACCATCGACAATGCGCATTGAGACGATCGCGTCGAGGTATTCGGTAGCCCAATCGGCCTCTGTTGCGCTGTTGACACCGGCAGCCAATGCCGCAACCGATTCGTCGCCGCGCACTTCACACCCTGCGCCCTGCAAAGCGCCGACAATTTCGGGCACCAATCGCTCGGCACCGTCTCGATCAACCAGGATGGTTTCAGCGGCGCCGCAAATTCCGGTGCGACGCATTTTTGCGTTGAGCGCGATATTAACTGCCATTTCCGTCTCCGCATCCTTGTGCACGTAAACGTGACAAATGCCTTCCAGATGCCCGATAACCGGCACGCGCGCTTCGTCTTGCACGCGCTTGATGAGGTTCTTACCGCCGCGCGGTACGACGACGTCAACCCATGTGGCCATCGACGACAACAGGTAACCAACCGCGGCTCGGTCGGTCGTTGGCACCATCTGAACGGCATTTGGGTCGATTCCCGCTTCGGTCAGCCCCTGACGCAGGCAGGCATAAATCGCCTGGCTGGAATGAAAACTCTCCGAACCGCCACGCAGGATCACCGCATTGCCGGACTTGATGCACAAGGCAGCCGCGTCCGCCGTAACATTCGGCCGGCTTTCGTAGATGATGCCGATCACACCCAGCGGCACTGACACTCGCTGAATCTTCAGGCCATTAGGCCGCTCCCACTCGTCCAGAACCCGGCCGACCGGGTCGTGCAACGCCATAATGCTCTCAATCCCGGAAGCCATCGCTTCGATGCGACCGGCGTCGAGCATCAGCCTATCCAGCATCGCGCCGCTTAAGCCACTCAACTCGGCAGCATTCATGTCGAGCCTGTTCGCCTCAGCAATTTCGCCTGCGGATTGGCGGATAGCGGCGGCTGAGGCGGCCAGGGCGAGGTTTCGCTGCTCGCCCTTTGTCGTCGCGAGCGTTGCGGCGCTGCAGCGCGCGGCGCAACCTATATCGTCCATCATTTCAGCGATGGATAGATTCGTTTTGTTTTCAGCTGTCACTGTCGAATAACACCAATTCGTCTCGATGAATCATGACCGATCGGCCGCGGTAGCCGAGCTTTTCCTCTATCTGCTCTGACTGACATCCTTTGAGTAGTGACGCGTCGGCGTCTGAATACTCCGTAAGTCCCCGACCCAGTTCGATGCCGTTTGGACCGACAACGGTGACAACATCACCACGTTTAAAATTGCCCAGCACCTCGACAACGCCGACGGGCAACAGGCTGTTGCCGCTATGCAAGGCCTTTGCGGCGCCATGGTCAATGCGAATCTCGCCCCGCACTTCCAGTACTCCGGCCAGCCACTGCTTACGCGCCGTCGCAGGTGTGCCTTCGGCACGAAACACGGTACACCGACCGTCATCCGAAAGCATCTGCAACGGATGATCAACGGTGCCGCTGGCAATAATCGTCGAGCAGCCCGCATGCGTCGCGATACGTGCCGCCTGAACCTTGGTCGCCATACCACCGCTGCCGATATCCGAACGCGTCTCCCCGGCCATCGCGAGAATATCGCTGCCTATTGTTCGAACTTCGGGTATATGTTGCGCGCCGGGGTCTGTACCAGGATCCGTCGAATAAAGACCATCAACATCGGACAACAATATCAGCGCATCGGCCATGACCAGCTGCGCGACCCTGGCAGCCAGGCGATCGTTGTCGCCGTAACGGATTTCTTCGGTCGCGACAGTATCGTTCTCATTGATGATCGGCACGACCGATCGGTCGAGCAGGTGCCCAAGGGTGCCGCGCGCATTGAGAAATCGCCGGCGGTTTTCCGTGTCATCGGGCGTCAACAGAATCTGCGCCGCGAGAATTCCGTGCCTTCCCAGCGCTTCCTGGTAAGCATGCACAAGCTGAACCTGACCCGCCGCGGCCGCCGCCTGCAGATCTTCCAGGCGCGCGCGTTTTTTGTTGATCCCCAGCACCGAACTACCAATCGCTATCGCGCCCGAGGAGACAATCAACGTCTCATGTCCGTTCGCCTGAAAGCGCGCTATGTCGTCCGCAAGTGTTCCGAGCCAATGTCGATTCAGCCGGCCCGATTCGTCAACGAGCAATGAAGAACCGACTTTGACAACCAGCCGGCGATAGTCAGAAAGCGCCAATTCGGCCATATGCTAGCCGACGAGAAGGTGTTGCCGATCGAATGACGTCAGGGTGACCTCGCCTTTCGAGACCGCGACCGAACCACTGCGCGCTACCGCTGATATTTCGCCGACCTTTGCTGCCTCGTTAACGAACTCATCGACTTCGCTCACTCTGCCGGTGAGTTGCATGGTACAGCTGACCTGCGCTTCGTCGAGAATTTCTGCGCCCAGGCGCTTCGCAAGCGACATCGCCTTGGCGAGCCCACCAGCGCCCAATTTGATTTTGACGATCGCAAGTTCCCGCTCAAAATGCTCGCCCAGTGTCATGTCATGAATATTGACAACGTCGACGAGTTTGGCAAGTTGCGCATTCAGCTGTGCGATCGCGGCATCCGACCCTGTTATCACGAGCGTCACTCGCGACACCCTGGCGTCATAAGTGGGAGCAACATTGAGTGTTTCGATGTTGTAACCGCGAGACGAAAACATGCCGGTCATGCGGGTCAACGCACCGACCTCGTTTTGCAGAAGAACGGAAATTGCATGTCGCATAGCTTGCTCGCCCCTGCCCGAAGCAGTGAATTACGTTTGAAACCAATTGGCCCGCATGAATCGACGATGTTGGCGCAGACCACGCAGTATTGCAATGCCCCAAAAATTAGTAAACACTCGTGAAAAATCCGTGACTTATGGAATCAGAACAGTCAAGATTATGAGTGATCAAGCAAACACCGTTGAGTCGGTCGAGCATCCGCTCGCCGGACGCTCGATGAGCGGCGCAGATACGGTTGTGCAGGTACTGGCCGATGAGGGCGTCGAAACCATCTTCGGCTACAGCGGCGGCGCCATTCTGCCGATTTATGACGCGGTATTTCGCTACAACGATGCTCATAAGCGCCCGGACGGCCGCTCGCCCATGCCGCTGGTAGTCCCTGCCAACGAACAAGGGGCCGGTTTCATGGCGGCCGGCTATGCCCGAGCCAGCGGCAAAGTCGGCGTGGTGATGGTCACCTCCGGACCCGGCGCCACGAACACCGTTACGCCGGTTCGAGACAGCATGGCTGACTCTGTGCCCTTGGTGGTTATATGCGGCCAGGTCCCCACGGCAGCCATCGGCACGGACGCTTTCCAGGAAGCCCCGGTCTCGGCGATCATGGGCGCCATCGCAAAACACGTATTCCTCGTCATGGATCCGGCGCTGCTCGAAGATACGATGCGCAGCGCTTTCGAACTGGCCCGAACCGGTCGCCCCGGACCCGTCGTGGTCGACATACCGAAAGATGTGCAAAACTGGGAAGGAGAGTTCAAGGGTGAGGGCTCCTTGCCTTTGCATGGCTATCGGCGTCGATTGGCAAAGGTCGAAGCGAATAAGCTGAGCGACGACGCCTGCGAGCGATTTCTTCCTGATGCTTTCGCAGTCCGATCGGCCGCTGATCTATGCCGGCGGTGGGGTGATCAACGCCAATGCCACCAAGGCGATGCGGCGCTTCGCCAATGAGTACGGTATTCCGGTAACGACGACCCTGATGGCGCTGGGTGCAAGCGATACGACCCACCCACTGGCCATGCATATGCTGGGCATGCACGGCATTGCATCGGCAAACTACGCGGTGGAAGACTGCGATTTTCTTGTCACCGTCGGCGCTCGCTTTGATGACCGTGTTGCTGCCTCGCCGGGGCAATTTGCACCGAATGCGAAGAACATCGCGCATTTCGACGTTGATTTTGCCGAGATTGGCAAAGTCAAGCGCGTAACGTGGCATCACGTTGGCATGCTGGAGCGCGATCTCACCGACCTGCTGGCTTACGGCAGGCGCATTAAATTCGAGAAACCGTTTGATCAGTGGCACCAGGAGATTGCCGAACTGAAAAGCGAGTACGCGCTCAACTACGACAGGGATTCAAAGCTGATCCAGCCGTATGCCGTTATCGAAGAAATCAACAAGCATTCCAAAGGCGAGGCGATTATTTCGACCGGTGTCGGTCAGCATCAAATGTGGGCAGCACAGTATTTCGATTTCCGCGAACCCAGGCTTTGGCTTACATCCGGCAGCATGGGCACCATGGGCTTTGGTCTTCCGGCAGCTATCGGCGCGCAGTTCGCCCGTCCCGACCGGACCGTGATCGATATCGACGGCGACGGCAGTATCCGGATGAACATTGGCGAACTCGAGACTGCAACGACCTACAAGCTGCCGATTAAGGTCATTGTCCTCAATAATTTCGGCGACGGCATGGTGCGCCAGTGGCAAAAGCTGTATTTCGGCGGCCGCATGTCGGGCAGTGACAAATCACTGCACAACAAGAATTTCGTCAAAGCGGCCGAAGCCGACGGCTTCGAGTTTGCCAAGCGCTTGGAACACAAGGACGATCTACCCGAAATTATCAGGGAATTTATGGAGTTTGAGGGTCCCGCTTTCCTCGAAGTTATTATTGACCGCGATGCCGGCGTCTACCCGATGGTCGGCCCGGGCCTCAGTTATGACAGCATGATCACTGGCGACTACATCAAGAGCCGCGAAAAAACCGTCGACGACGCGCCCGGACCAAGCGAGATGTTCTAATGGCACCACATCGGCAGTTGCTTTTGAGATTATCATGCGCTCAGACCTACGATTACTGACCGTTAATTACAGTTGAGGAATTGACCTGTGACAAAAGATTTGAGCCTGCATCGAAGCTTGACTCTATTCGCCTTGATTTTTGCGTGCATGAATACGGGCAGCGCTGCAGAACCGATAGCGTTGGCTGAATTTGCGAAACTGCCGGCATACAGCAATGTCAAGATCAGTCCGACGGGTGATTACCTGGCGGCGACAGTGCGCAACGATGACGGCGAATCGAGCCTCGTTGTACTCGACATGGAGGACAACCAGATAACGGCAATCGCGCGTGGGTTTGGTCGTGATTTTATCACCAACTTCATTTGGGCGAACGACGAGCGCGTTGTCGCCTGGGTAGGGCGCAAATTTGGCTCCCGCGACGCGCCATCAGCTACGGACAATGTCGTTGCGATGAATTGGGACGGATCGAAGAAAGAATGGATCTATGGCCGTGGCAAGAATGAGAACCTCGCCTACGATCGATCGTATCGTGTCGCACAGTATCTCCACCGACTGCCTGAAGACGACGAGCATATCCTTATTGCCGTCAACGATTTCTCGAAAGCCAACGGCAGTTTTACCGAGGCCCTGAAACTCGACATCTATTCCGGCAGAACCAGAAGGGTAACGCGCGCGCCGATGCGCGGCGCACAGCTGGTGGCCGATAACGATGGCGCGATACGCCTGTCTGTCGGTGCCGACCCGGACAACGAGAACGCGATTACGATTCATCGGCGCGACGATAAACGATGGAGCCTGATCGGACAGTACAAGAGTAAAGAAGGCAGCCTCACGCCTGTTGGATTTACTCCTGGTAACAACTACGTCTATGTGCTTGACGACCGAGAGACGGATACGACCAGCCTGTATTTGTACGACCCGGAGAAAGGGCACCAGGACCTTCTTTACGGTCACGGTGTTGTCGATATCGAGGACGTCGAGCAAGCACCAGACGGCAAGGTCATCGGTGTCTATACGGAACCGGACTACCCGGATTTCGAGATCCTGGACCCGGAACATGAGATTTCTCTGTGGCTGCAGGCCGTACAGGTTGCGCTGCGGGGATATCGTGTAACGCCAACGTCCGCGACCGAAGACGGTCGTCTCGCCATCATTCGTGCAGACAGTGATCGTTTACCGGCCCGTTACTACCTTCTCAAAACAGACACCATGCAGCTATCGCAGATCGTTTCGGTATTACCGGGTATTGACGAACAAAAAATGAGGCCCACGGACGCCTACAAGCTGGAAGTACGTGACGGCACGACAGTCTACGCCTACCTGACCCAACCACGATGACACGGATGGGCCATTCCCCATGGTTGTCATGCCGCATGGCGGCCCTCACGGCGTGCGCGACTACTGGCGCTACGATCCGGATGTGCAAATGCTCGCGAGTCGAGGCTATGCCGTGCTACAGATCAATTTTCGCGGTTCGGGGGGGTATGGCCGGAGCTTTCTGCACGAAGGCTACGGCAAGTGGGGTACGTTGATGCAGGACGATGTTACCGATGCGACACAGTGGGCGATCAAGCAGGGGCTTGCGGATCCGAAGCGCGTCTGCATTTACGGCGCCTCGTACGGCGGCTATGCGGCGATGATGGGCGGGGTTCGGGAGCCGGACCTTTACAAGTGCGTCATTGCCTACGTCGGTGTTTACGACCTCGAACTGATGTTTGAAAAAGGCGACATTCCGCGCCGCGAAGCCGGCATCGTATATCTAAAACAGGCGGTCGGCACCGACAAGGACGACCTGCGTGCCCGCTCGCCGGTTCATAATCTCGACAAGCTCAAAGCGCCGGTTTTCATTGTCCACGGCGGCGAGGATTTTCGTGTCGACGTAGAACATGCCTACCGGCTGCGGGACAAGCTGGAAGAACTCGGCAAACCCTACGAATGGATGCTGAAGGAAAAAGAGGCCCACGGCTTTTATCGCCCCGAAAACCGTCTGGAACTCTACGAGCGAATGCTGGCGTTCCTGAACACCAATATTGGGCCGAACGTCAGGCGTTGTAACCGAGTAATTCGCGGGCGCCGGGTAGCACGAAATCGACCAACTTCTTTTGCACGTCCGGCAGTTCGTCCGGAACTGCCGTCGTATGACCCGCGAGGTTTTCCCTGGCGGTCCCGCTTTGCTGCCGGTCTGCACCGACGCGGACACGTTCTTGCCAGTCATCAGGCATGTCGATGCCGCAAAAGGACAGCAGGTCTTTAAAAAAGGCCGACGCGGATGAAACGTCGGCATCGAGATTCCTGACAGCGGCGAGCAGGTCTTCCATGCGAACGATACGCGCCTTGGTACCGATCCAGGCCAACGCGTTGTGTTCGAAAATATGCCGCATCTCCGGCGCCTTGCTGTGGATGCCGAAGATCATCATGTTGAGAATTTCGTCAATTGCAGCCTCGCCGTTTTTCAGATGCTCCATTTGTCCCTGGAACGTGTCAGACAGGAAAAATCGGGCTCGAGCCAGCACCCAGCTATAGGGGTCGCGAACCATGATCAGGTGGCGCGTATTTTTCAGCGCGATCGCCGGGTGATCGGAGAAAAGCATGTGTCCCCAACTCAGTCTTGGCTCTGCAGGCGAAAACGCCTGTAGATGTTGCTGCAGAATAGGGTACTGGATGAACACGGACGCATAGTGCTGCTCCTTGGCAACAAACATCCTCATTATGTTTCGGATCAGGTGCGTTCCGCATTTTGGCACACTGTTCAGAAACACCGGCTGCTGCAGCGGAATGTGCTGATAGTGCTCGTTCAACTGATCGAGCGTATCTCCCTGCGCCACTATCCTCGGCATGATTCGCTCCCTGGGTTACAAAAAAATGTGCCGGCGAATGCCGGCACATTATCTGGCTGGTTTACCGAAAACTACTCAATGGTATAAGTCAAATTCAGCCAGGCTCTACGGCCGTAAAAGTCGTATTGCGAATACAATGGCGATGTGCCTTGTGTGTTCAACTCACCGAGGCCCAACGTCGTTACTAATGGCGGTTTCTCATCGAACAGGTTGGATATGCCGGCCGTTATCGACAGGCCATTGTCCCAGTCCTTCGCCAACGACGCGTTATTGTAGAGCACCGACGAGGCCTCGAGTTTCACTCGGATATCCTCGCCGCGGTAAGTAGACCTGTCGCCGCCAAAGCTTTCGACGTTCGATACCTCACCGATGTATTGAATGCCGTAGTAGAACTGCCAGTCGTTTTTGGCGTAGCGCATATTGTACAGGCCGACCCATTTCGGATTACCGAATTCGCCATTCTCGTCGCGCACCGTATCGTCAAACAGCGCCGTGGTCGCTTCGTCCTGGTAGGTATGCTGTGTCTCGAAGATCAAATCACCGCCATTGACGTCCAATACATAGCGGAGACTAAGGTCCCAACCGCTGTTTTTCTGTGTCGCCACGTTGATGAAGCTGTCGCGAACATTATCGACGCCGTCATTGACACTACTCCGATCGAACAAATTACAGAGCGGATCGCCGGGGAAGAACTCCGAGTTGTAGCAACCACTCACGATCGCTTGAGGTCCCAACTGGTCAACCTGATCGTTAACCGTGATGGTGAAGTAGTCGAGCGCAAGGCTGAAATCCACATCCTCGGGTGTCCAGACGATACCCGCAGTCGTCGATTTCGAACGTTCAGCCTCGAGCACGCCCAGGCCGCCGCCGGTGATGATAGTGGCTGTGATTGTGCCGCCGGTGTAATCCGCCGGTAGCCCGTTTGGGTTAAGGTCCGTGGTGGTCGCCGCGCAGTTATCGGCAACGCGTTGCGAAATGTTGCCCGCGTCGAGTTCGTCGCCCCACTGGATGCACGGGTCGATGAAACGCTGACCGAGGAACGACGTCTGGTCCGCGAGATACAGCTCAAACAGGGCAGGGGTGCGGAATGACGTACTGCGATTGGCACGCAGTTTCACTGCCGGCACGATCTGCCAGTTGAGACCAACCTTGTAAGTGCTGTCTGCGCCATAGGAGTCGACGTCCGTATAGCGGGCGGAAATATTCAAAGTCAAGTCTTCGAATCCTGTCTGACCAGCCAGTAAGGGAATATCAAGCTCCCCGAAAACGGCCTTGGTCGTGTCGTCACCCTTGGTTATGCCCGCTGCCGAAGATCCCCAGCCGTTGCCGGCGAGCGTAATCGGACCCGGCACATCGTTGATCTCGTCCTCACGATAGTGCACACCGAACGCGCCAGCCACGGCGATTGAGCAGAGCCTCCGCATACAGCTGCATAGAATCAGTAACCTCAAATTCGCCTTCTCCGTAGAACGTTGCGCGCTCAATCTTGGGGATAAACGAGGTTTCGTTGTAAAACGGGTGCTGAAGATTGTACAAACCGTCCGTTTGCCTGTCGTAATTAACCAGGTACCAGCCCGGCGGCGTACGCATCGAATCCGGATCACCCGGAATCCCCGTTATTGGCGACAGGTAGTTGCCGAGGTCGCCGTCGTAGTCAAACTGCCCCTTGGCACGCGTTGGCACGTTGCCGCCCGCATCCTGGTAGTCATAAATCCAGATGTGCCCCCAAGGCAGGTCCGCACAACGGGGCGCGCCAGTGCGAGGATCAATTACGTCGGCACGTTCGCCGGTAACGGGATCGAAAATGACATCCTGTCCGCAATTCAGTGAATCGCGGTCGCCCATCTTTAATTCTTCATTAACGTAGTAATCGCCTGTCACGCGGAAATTGCCGCGGGAGAACGACTTGCCCCAACTGGCGCTCAAGCGCTGAATCTCGCCGCCAGAATCGCCGGGCTGCGACATATAGGCATCCAGAGAGCCGCCATCGCCTTTTTTCGTAATGAAGTTCACGACACCTGCGACAGCATCGGATCCGTAGATCGACGACGCTCCATCTTTCAGTATCTCCACGCGCTCGATGGCATTCAGTGGCAGAACATTCAGGTCAAACGCAGACACTCCGCCGCGAGTACCTGCAGGCCCCGCCCGACGGCCGTTGAGAAGTGTCAGGGTACGCGTCGCACCAAGGCCACGCAGCGACAGCGTATTCACGCCGGTACCGCCATCCTGCACGAACGCCGTTGAGGTTGCCGATGTCACCTGCGGCGAACCCGCGGCGACCGTCGTCGTTTGCAGCATCTGCCCGATATCGGAGACGCCGGCAAGCTTCGCAGTTTCGGTAAGGACGATATCGATCGGCGCCGAACTTGAATACACGTCTTTCTTGATTCGTGAGCCGGTGGTCACGATTTCTTCGATTGGAGCCTCGTCGGTGTTCAATTCCTCTTCAATCTCCTGGGCCAGTACGTGCTGACCCAGACCGAGGGAACTGGTCACCAGAGCGAAGCTAACTGCACGAGCGAGCGGCGTTTTTCTGTACATTGTACGGATCCCCTATACCGTTGGCGTTGTCTTTATATACGCGGGAGTGTACAACAATCAATTCGATTTGTGGGCATCAGTTTGACAATCGTTTGAAATTTGTCCTCGTGAAAGGCTCTGCTCCCGTCGGCTGCGGCGGTTTTGTTGCGTTTGAACAACACTCTCTCGGATAGGTGAACTGGATGACACCGAAACGCATCTTGGTCGTCGGCGGCGGCTCCGCTGGCTGGATGGCGGCCGCGTATCTGAACGCGGTACTTAATTACGGCACCCGCGAAAAGGCGAAGATCAGCCTCGTAGAATCCCCCGACACACCGCGCATTGGGGTCGGCGAAGCGACCATCCCGAGCATCGTGCACTTACTTCGCGCCATCGGTCTTGACGAGCAGGATTTTATGCGCCGGACCGACGCGACGTTTAAGCAGTCCATACGTTATGTAAATTGGCTGCACGGCAACGGCGACTTCTATCATCACCCGTTCCACCGTTTCAAACCGCAGCCGATCGACCATTCTGCAGAACTCTGGCTGCAGAGCGACCGATCGATACCGTTCATGGAAACGGTGACGCCACAGCCGCAGATCTGCGAACTGGGCCTGTCGCCATTCTCGCTCGATCCACGCAATCCCGGCCCTACCCTGCAATACGCCTATCACATGAACGCGCTGAAATTCGCCGATTATCTCGCGGAATTCTCGACCGCGCGTGGTGTTACGCGTTATCTCGAGCACGTCACCGCCGTCGAGATGGCGGAGAATGGCAATATTGCCGCGGTCAGCACCGAGAGCGGCCTCAGACTTGACGCAGATATATTTGTCGATTGCACAGGTTTCGCCGGATTGCTCATCGAAAAGCAGCTTGGCGTTCCCTGGGTGGACTGTTCTCAATGGCTGCTTTGTGACCGAGCGGTGACGATGCACGTCCCCTATGAGCACCACTATCCGGGGCACGTGAATCCCTATACGCAGGCAACGGCTTTGTCCTCCGGGTGGTGCTGGGAGATTCCACTACGCAGCAAGCGGTCGCTCGGCTACGTGCATTCCAGTGCATTTATCGACGATGATTCAGCGGAACAGGAGCTGCGGCGCTTCGAAGGGCCACATGCTGAAGCGCTCGAGACGCGCAAAATCGACTTCAAGGTTGGCCGAAGGGAGAAGGTCTGGGTAAAGAATTGCATTGCCATTGGTCTGGCCGGCGGTTTTATCGAACCGCTCGAGTCGACGGGTTTGTACCTCAGCGACCTGGCCACCGTTATGCTTGCCGAGCATTTCCCTCTGGACAATAACTTTGAGCCACTGGCGTTCCGCGTTAATCGCATTCTTGCCAATCGCTTTTACGAGATCCTTGATTTCATCAATATGCACTACTGCCTGACAGGGCGCACCGACAGCGAATTCTGGCGGGAAATTCAGAAGCCCGAGCGCATCAATGATCGGTTGAAAGCGAAACTCGATTATTGGCAGAACAAGCCGCCTTCGGCGGCAGACTTCGAGGATCAGTTTTTTCCGGGCATGCCGGATTCGCCGTCAGGATCCTGCGATACGCCGGGCGACACCCGCGCGCCGATCGACACCGCAGGACTGTGGGGCTACGAAAGCTACGAGGCGATTCTCTACGGCATGGACTTTCTCGCCGAGAAGAGTACACAATGGTACGGCAGCGGCCGGCAACCGCCGCTCATGCGCCGTGAGGTTCTCGATGCGCTGCGACGCGGCCGGGAGGTTCTACCCAAGCACGCCACTTTCCTGCAACAAATGCTCGGCATGGCTGAATTCAGGAACCGTTGAACTCCGCGATGACGCAACAGCCCATCAGTCGTGTAGTCATTGTCGGAGGCGGAACCGCTGGCTGGATGACTGCCGCCGCTCTTGCGCGTTTTCTTGAAGGCACTGGCACCAGTATTCATCTGATTGAGTCCGAGCTTATTGGCACCGTCGGCGTTGGCGAAGCGACGATTCCGGCGATTCACGATTTCAATAACAAGCTCGGACTCGACGAGCGCGAGTTTATGCGCAGTACCAGCGCCACATTCAAACTGGGCATCGAGTTTGTTGACTGGACGCGTATCGGTGATGCCTATATGCACCCATTTGGAACATTTGGCCAGGATCTGAATGGCGTTGGTTTTCACCACTATTGGCGAAGCCTGCGTCAACTCGGCGACGACTCCGACATCGGTGAATACTGCCTCGCGCAAACTGCTGCAAAGCTAGGTCGTTTTGCGCTGCCGCAGTCAGATCCACAATCCATTTACTCGACCTACGCATACGCATTTCATTTCGACGCTGGAAAGTACGCAGTTTTTCTTCGCAATTATGCCGAACAGCGTGGCGTGGTGCGGACCGAAGGCCGAGTTGTTGATGTCAATATTGACAGTAACAGCGGCTTTATCGATACGGTTGTCCTGGAGGACCGCGAGGTTATCAAAGGCGATTTCTTCATTGATTGTTCCGGGTTTCGTGGGCTACTGATAGAGCAGGCACTGCACACTGGCTACGAGGACTGGAGCCACTGGCTACCCTGCGACCGTGCCGTTGCCATGCCGAGCGAACACGTGCGCAGCCCCCGCCCGTATACGCGCGCAACCGCGCTTCAAGCCGGCTGGCAGTGGCATATTCCGCTGCAGCACCGCACCGGCAATGGGCTCGTTTATTGCAGCCAACATCTGTCTGACGATGAGGCGGTGTCGATGCTGCGATCAAAAATCGAGGGCGAACCACTCGCAGATCCGAATTTGCTTCGCTTCACGACGGGCAGGCGCACGAAAACATGGAATCGTAACTGCGTCGCCATTGGATTGTCAGGGGGGTTTCTCGAGCCACTGGAATCCACCAGCATCTGGCTAATACAGGCAGCAATAATCGAGCTATTGCAGACCTTCCCGGATCGCGGATTCGCCGCCGTCGATATTGATAACTTCAACCAGGTCATGGCGAGCCGGTTCGAGCAAGTTCGCGATTTTCTGATCCTGCACTACTACCGGGTAGATCGTGATGACTCGGACTTCTGGAATGCTTGCAAGACAATGTCAATTCCGGACAGCCTTGCATACCGCATCGATCTTTTCGAAAAGCGCGGACACGTCGTATTTGGCAGCGACGAACTATTCATCGAAGGTAACTGGCTGAGCGTGTTGTTGGGGCAGAATGTAATTCCACAGACCTGGGATCCTCGTGTCGAATGTATTGCCAAAGATGAACTCCAGAAACGAATGGGACTGATGAAAAGCATGGTACGCAATGCCGCCGAGATGATGCCGCGCCACGCCGAGACACTTGGGGCTCACTGCGGAGAGGGTGAAGCGATCATTGGCTGAGAGATTGCACAGTATTGTGGTTGTTGGCGGGGATGCTGCTGCTGCATCTGTTGCGGCGGGTATCGCCAATTCGCTGCGCGGAAGTGACATCAAAATCTCGCTAATAGATGAGCCTGACGACTACACGGGCTTTAGCTCATCGCTCCCGGAAACGGTCGATTACCACCGGCACATGGCTCTCAACGAGCCGTCGCTGGTAAAAGCAACCGGCGCAACTTACAAACTTGGGTATGAATACACTGACTGGGTGCGCCTTGATCATCGTTTCGCTGTCGCAACGGGTGAATACGGGGTCACGATCCGGCTCGTCCCGTTTCACCAGTACATCACCAAGGATCACCTGGCTGGAATCGAATCCCGCTATGCCGACTATTCGCTGGCCGCAGCGGCAATGCGTGCCGGTCGTTTCAGCCCGCCGTCGGCGGACCCGGATGATATCAGCTCGTCTTACCGCTACGGTTTAAATCTGGACCACAAACGATACGCGATGGCGATGGCCCAGATAGCGAGCGGGTTCGGTGTATCGCATCACAGGTCGAGTGTGGTCAGCGTAACTCGCGATCCCGCCAGCGGCTTTGTCCAATCTGTCGCACTTGAAAATGGAAACTCTGTCGCTGGTGATCTGTTCGTTGACTGCAGTGGCGCCAAAGCACTATTGATCGACGGAGCACTGGGCATCGGGATCGAAGACTGGTCGCAATACCTACCGTGCGATCGCAGCATATCTTTTTCTCACACGGACGCGTATGACCTGCACCCCGTTACACGAATCATTGGCAAACAGCATGGCTGGTTACGACGCGTCCAGCTGCTCGACAAGAGCCGCTTCGAGTATTGTTACAATAGCGGCCTGTCGACCGATGACGAAGTTGTCGACAGCCTGTTGCGGGACCTACCGGGAGCAAGTGATGTCCTGCCAGCGCGTCAGATTCAGCGGGGCGCGAGGCGGGAATGCTGGTCCGCGAATGTCGTCGCAATGGGCCGTGCCGCAGCCGATTTCGAATCGCTCGAATCTTCATCATTGACCAGAACCCACCACACGATTGTGCGTTTGCTGTCTTTATTGCCGGATCGTGACTGCGCGCCAGCAATTGCTGAGGAATTCAATCGGATTACGAATCAAGAGCATGAGCATCTCCGCGAATTGCTGTGCATGTTTTATGCATTGAGCAAGAGAAGGGACTCCCGATTCTGGCGCCACTGCCACGAATTATCCCGACCCCCGTTGCTGGATACGCGATTGGAACTTTTTCGCAGCCACGGACGCCTGCGACTTCGACATAACGAACCCTGCACCCACGATTACATGATTGCGGTACTCTTTGGGCTTGAATGCCTGCCCACAGGCCATGACCCGCTTGTCGATGCCGCAAATCCATCTGCTGTTCAGTCACGAATGCTGGCTATGCGTGAAAAAATCACTGATCTCGTCGCAAGTATGCCTCGACACGAACAGTACTTGAAAAGCATTTTGCAACCAGTTGTCCAATGACCTATGCCGGCCGATTCGGCTACGTAAAAATGCGAATTGCCCTGCCGCAGGCGAGTAACCTACCCTACCGCGTCGCTGTAGGAGTTGGTCATGGTAACGCTCACGGGCAGGACTACACGTACGCTGACAGGATATGTGGTCACATTGCTCGATTGGCCGCTACGTACTAGTGCGCATTGCGGCCATGCTAACCGCTGACGTAGCCTGCTTTCCATCTGGAGGGGTGTTTGATGCCGACACTCACGGGCACGAATACGCGCACTATTACGGGCTACGTAATTACGTTGCTCGACTATCCGCGCTGGGTAATTGAGCGCGAAGTCGATTTCACCGATTGTCACCTTAGCGGTAAATTCGACTTGAACGACACGCAATGTAGCGCCTGTCACTTCGGCTCTGCCTGCTGCTGGCTGAATTCGAATCGCACTACCCCGACGCCCAATGCGTCGCTTGATGAGCTATTGCGAGCGCTCAAAGCCGCCGTCGACTTCATACGCTCGTCGAACGCCAAAGAACGGTCGCATCCCCATGATTGCGAGTGCGATAGCTGCCAATGGCTGCACGAAACAATGAGTTTCCTTCGACTGTATCGTCACAAAGCGTAACGTCATCATTGGGTCCGCAGCGGCCTGTGGTTGCGCTATGATGGGTCTTCATGAAGCTCATTGGTGAGCGATTATGAGTGATGTGACTTTGTCCGGCAGCTGCCTGTGTGGCACCGTGAGCTACGAAATAACCGGCGACGCTGGCCAGTTTTGGCACTGCCACTGCACGCGTTGTCGCAAGGCGACCGGGACCGGGCACGCAAGCAATATCCTGATGAAGCCGGAAACCGTGGATTGGACGTCCGGTAACGATGTTCTCAAGTATTTCAAAGTTCCGGATGCCAAACGCTTTGCCACCGTTTTCTGCAGTATATGCGGCAGTCTCATGCCGCGCGTCGCGCCAGATATGAGCATCGCCGTCGTTCCCGCTGGCACGCTGGACAATGATCCGGGCATCCGGCCACAGGGGCGGATATTTCAAAATTCCAGGGCACCGTGGTCGTGCGACCAGGCTGAACTCGCCTGCCACGAAACTTACCCGGGCCGCGACTAGCAGCCGCCAATAGGCGCATTCGTCAAATTTGTGACATTGCGCTTAAAGGACCACGAGTAAGCGACCGATTTATCAGGATTTTCCCCCAGCCCAAGAGTCCGGTATTATGTGAACCGACGCATGGTAATTTCGCCGCGAATCAGCGAAATTAGGGTCAGACCCAAGAATGGCCACACAGTGATGCTTACGACGCCCAGACACGACAACTTGAACAAAATCGTCATCCTCAACCCCAAGGGCGGTTGCGGCAAGTCGACTCTCGTGACCAATCTTGCCGCTCGCTACGCTCAGGACGGCCCGATCCCGGCAGTCATGGACTTCGACCCGCAGGGATCGACCATCGCCTGGCTGGAGCGGCGACCGAAGCACCTGGCCCAGATTCACGGCATCGCCGCATTCAAGAAAACCATGCAGGCCACGCGAAGCTGGCAGCTGCGGATTCCCGGGAATGCCGCCAATGTGCTCGTCGATTCGCCGGCAAGTGTCGGCCATGACGATCTTCGCGAGCTAACCCGCGATGCAACGAGCATCCTCGTACCGGTCCTGCCTTCGTCGATGGATATTCACGCAGCATCCAGGTGTATCGCCGACCTGCTACTGGTGGCCAAAGTTGATCGCCGCGATCGCAAGCTCGCCGTTGTCGCGAATCGAACGCGCAAGAACACCAAGAGTTTCGGACGCCTCATGCGCTTCCTGGACTCTCTCGGTATCCCGATTATCGCGGTGCTGCGCGACAGCCAGAATTTTGTGCACGCCGCCGAACAAGGCATGGGACTTTGCGAGATGCAGCCCTCGCGCGTTCAACAGGACGTTGAGCAAATTGAAAAGATCATACGCTGGCTGGACGCATGGCCGGAACGCCGGCGTGAGTCAACGTCGACGCCATCAGTAAACCGCCGGCGGCTGTCGCCGGGTTCCATACTGCGCCGGCCACAGTTCGGATCAGCCTGATGCACTATCCGGGCTGATGCTGAATTTCGGCGAACAAATCGCCGTCAACATTGCCGCCGCTGAGCACCGCCACCGTCGTTTTTCCCTGCGTTTCTATTTTTCCCGCAAGCACAGCGGCCAATGCGACAGCGCCGCCGGGTTCCAGTACGAGCTTCAGGTTTCGAAACGCGAAACGCATCGCCGTTCGTACCTCGTCGTCGCTGACGCATAGCCCGGCACCCAACAATCGCCGATTAATTGCGAACGTCAGCACGCCGGGGGTATGTGCCTGCAACGCATCACATATTGATCGCGCGGTGTCATTGACGCGCACACGCTCTCCGAGCTCAAGCGATCGAGCGGTGTCATCAAACTCCTCCGGTTCGACCGTGTGCACCGAAACGCCGGGTAAAAGCGCCTTGAGCGCGATCGCACTGCCCGCCGTCATTCCGCCGCCACCACAACAGATCAATACCTGATCCGCCGGCAGTCCCATCTCGAGGCACTGCACAGCTATCTCCAGCCCCACCGTTCCCTGGCCGGCGATAATGTTCTCGTGGTCGTAAGATGGCACGACCTCGGCGCCGCGTTCCGCCGCGATACCGCGGGCAATTGCCTCACGATCTCCCGTGTAGCGATCGTACGTGATCACCTCACCGCCGAGCCTCTTCGTATTGGCAAGCTTCGCTCGCGGTGCGTCTTCAGGCATCACGATCGCGGTGGGTATACCGAGCATGCCGCCCGCTGCCGCAACGCCCTGAGCATGGTTTCCTGATGACCACGCCACGACTCCGCGTCGCGACTGTTCTTCTGTGAGCTGGCTCAAAAAATTGTAGGCCCCACGAATTTTGAACGATCCCGTGACTTGCAGGCACTCCGGTTTAAGCAGCACGACGCCGCCTGCCACCTGGTCCAACTCGTAATTTCGCAACAAAGGCGTCTTGACGCTGATGCCGGACAAGCGCCCCGCGGCGGCCTCGATGTCAGCGAGGTCCGTCACCCGACCGAGCCCTCCCAGAGCCGGTCGATCTTGGCTGCGCAAATGAAATCGTTGTCGGACAGACCGTTGATGGCGTGGGTCGTGTAACTCACGGCACAGGCACCATAACTGACGGTCAACACCGGGTGATGTCCTTCGCTGATCGCAATCCAGGCAACCGCATTCGCGAACGCGAGCGTGCGGCTGTATGCGGGAAATTCAAAGCGTCGCGATATTTCCAGCTGGTCCTCGCTTAGCACCCAGTCTTCGTGCAACGCTTCGAGTAATTCCAGTGCCTGGTCTGGCAGCAACGGCTCGACGCCGCCCTCGCAGGGTTGACAATGTCTGCTTGCTAGCTCTTCTGACATCGGCTACTCCGGAACCTTGGAGCTTGCTTGAACATTCCAAGTGCGAACCCTAGCAATGACACGAGACAAGCGCCATAAAAAAGGCCGACCCTCTCGGGACGGCCAGGCGGAGACTCGAGGTGAGTCGCAGGGAAGTCTAATTGGGGTTGGATGCCAGCGAAGGCGCGTCGTCGATTGACAGCGTGACACTGACGCGGCGCTCAAGCGCGAAACTGTCGACGGTATCGTCCTGCGCGACGGACTCACCATGCGCGGCGACCTTGATTCGGTCCGGATGCACACCAGCCAACACGAACAGTCCTCGTACGAACTCAACCCGCTTTTCTGACAGCTCGAAATTGTATTTTTCATCACCGCGTTCATCGGCGAATCCATCCAGCTGAATGCGGATATCGGGCATCGACGCGAGGGTTGCCGCGAGCTCTGCCAGACGATCACCGGTCGTGTCAGCGAGGGAGAATTCATCGGTGCGGAATAGAAGGTCCATCGCTATCCCCGCTTGCATCAGATTGACCAACTCGGGACGCGCAACGCCTCGCAAGCGAGTGATTTCATTGCCCAGAGTGTCGATATCGTCCTCCAGGCTCGACACCGCATTTCTGGAGTCGACGAGCGAGACGTGAAGGCTGTCCAGTTCATTGTTCTTCTGGTGCATTGTGTCGCCGATCTTGGCGCCGATCGCTGCTCCAAAAATAAAGCCGACCGGCCCGCCGGCGAACGCACCGATCACGGCGCCCGAACCAACACCAATGGTTTCTTCTTTCGACGATGTCGTCGAAGCAACGGCCGGCGGCGCGACCAGGATGGTTGTCAAAGCGGCGATAATGATTGCAGTAGTCAGGTTACGCATTTTGATGTCCTCTTAAATGCAGCGGCGCGGGAATGGCCTGCTTCAGAGTTCATTACACGTCGAAATACGGGTCGCGAGGGGTCGCCAGGGTGGAAAGCAAATGATCAATTGTGGCAAATCGTGGCAGTGAGCATTGCCGGAAGCCTAGTGTCGTATGCGACACGTCGGGCAGGACACTAGCGGTTTTCATCCGTCAGGGCGACGAATGTACCGCCGTTTCGCTCACAGAGAATACGCATCAGCGTCGCGAAGCGAATGGCAGTGGCCGGGATCTGGCCGCCCTTGCGAAAGCCGCGCGGAAACCCGACGCCGTGCAAGCGCACTCGCCGCTTGCCATCGGCACCGGCGCGGTTGAGCCGGTCTATCGTTGCCACAACGGCGTCAATCGAGTAATTGCCCTGGAAATCATCGCCAAAAACGTACACGCTGACTTTCTTGTCCACTGCCCAGAACTGGGTGATGGCCTCCTGAATACCATCCACAGGATCGCTGTCACTGCTCGCATTCCAGGTACGCATTCGATTGACGATGGCCTGACGACGTCCGGGTGAATCCGGTATCCAGCGAGCAACATAGTCCGTAAACATGTAACGACCATCGTCATTCATGATTTGAATGCCTTTGACGGTCGGGTAGGCTTCGAGCGTCTCGCGCACCTTGCGCTGCACGAGCCCCCAGTTGTAATTCTGCATGCTCGGTGAGGTGTCGATGACAAAAATGATGTACTCGCTGTCGACCGGAATGCCGGCAACTGCGTCTTCATCCGGGCGCCGGTAGTATGGCTGGAGACGCCGCATCTCTTCTGTCAGGCGCTGTTTCGCTGCCTGCATTTCACCTTCGTCGATTGTCTCTTCTTCATCCTGTTTTGTTGCCTGGTACTGCCCTCGGACCTTGTTCAGGTCGCCTGAGAGCTCGGCGAGATACAGCCGTGTTGACGCTGCATCCTCACGGACCTTCTTGAGTTCACGATCGAGGACGGTTGACTCCCCACGTATCTGGAAAAGTTCCTCTTGCAGCAAGGCGATAAGCTGTTCGAGGTTCGTCTCAGACTCCTCGATAACCACGGGTTCGTAGATCTTGCTGAGAACGAGCAGCAGAATAATGGCGCCAAAACCGCAGCAAATGCAGTCGAGGAATGACAGGCTAAAGGCTTCGATATTTCGTTTTCGGCGCATCGCTCCGTATCTCCCACTACGGCCAGTCTCTGCTGACACTGACGAACGAGCCACGACTCGTTAACGCAAGTGACCAGAAAGAAATCGGCGCGTTGAGATCACCCTCCATCGGGTATAACAGAATATTTACCGGCACACCCGACGGCAGCTCTCGAACCGCTTTGGAAAATATGTTGCCTCGCTCGCCGCTGCTGACGACCGTTTTGCTGGTCGTTTCAGCTTCCATCGTAGGCATGCCGTCCACCAGCAGGATGATGTTGTCCGGTCGCGGTGAAAGCTCCTTGGCGACTCTGAACGCGGCGTGCATATTGGTGCCATTTTTCGGCACGGTTCGCCGCAAAACGCGGACCGCCTCATTGAGTTGCGTATCATCGTCGGCTTTCAGCCAGACACCTTCGGTCCCCTTGATTACTGGCTCCGCCGTGTTATTGAACATGTAGATCTGATATTCACTGCCCTGCACAAACTGCGAAGTCAGCCAGTCAACGCTCGCCACGACCTGGCGCCATTTGCGCGACCGAAGTTGTTCGGACTCCGGCAAATTGCGGCGCCTCAGCACGTTGACCAGTTTGTCACTCAACATACTTGCCGATCGATCGACCAGCACCAGGGTGCGTTTGCCGCCAAGCTTAAGGCCGGTCAGGTATTGGCGATCGCCTTCACCCTTGAATGTGCGAATTTGCTCGCCCGCCGCATCCTGCTGTTTCTTCATCGCAAGCAGGCGCTTGACTTCCTCCTCCAGCGACTTGATATCGGACTGCAACTTTTCGATACGTTCGATTTTGGCGAGCGTATCGTTATCGTATTTGTCGAGTTCGGCCTGCAATTCCTGGATCAGCGCGATGATCTGTGCGATCTGGCTGTCGGCGTCCTCGATTTCCGTTTCGAGCTTCTGCTTCGTATTGCGCGCCAGGGCCAGGTTCTTGCGGCCTTCCAGGACTTCAATCTCGAGACGGTTGGTTTCCGCCATGAGTGGCGTGGCTTCACTGTCGGTCGTGGCGTCAACGCGTGAGTTGATGATCATGAAGAACAGAATGACGGCACCGAAGCCACAACTCATGCAGTCAAGGAACGACATGCTGAATATCTCTGTCTGACGGCGTTTACGCGCCATGTCGCTCTTCTGCTGAAATCAGTCGCAACTCGAAACCCGGCGTACCGACGCGAATTATGTCGCCCGACTGCAGCACGGCCGAACCGTCGATTCGGTGCCCGTTCAGATACGTGCCATATCGGCTGTGATCAGTAACCACGCACTGACCGTTTTCCTTTCTGATGACACAATGGCGGCGGGATACGCCCGGCATTTCCTGTTGAAAATCGAGCCAGCGTTCCCCTGCGGCGGATTGACTTCCCAATACGAGCGGATCGGCGCCCACCCAATGCGCGTGATTGCCAAACAGAAGGTGCGTTGGCTGGCCACTACTGCTGGCGCTGTCTCCAGGCTGGACCTCGACCGGCGCCTGATCCCACGGCAGATGACGTGCCAACGTCAGGCCACCGCTGAGACGGTCCTCGCGGCAACGCTGCAGCAGCCCTCTCGCTGTCGCGCCGGGTCCGAGTAGAAATACCTCACCACCTACCCGCGTCCGCAGCGTGTCTGACAGTCCAGGCATGCGTGCCGCCCGGTCGGACAACTGTATCGCCGGCGTCTCTTCCGCGCGATAGAGCGCACGCAGGTTACTCACAATATTCTGATACACGGGCGCAGCAGCCGCGACCAGTTCAAGTGACTCGAGTTCAGCCCGATGCACGATGCCGCGATACTCGACTTCCATCGGGACCTTGTCCGCGCTGGCAGCAACAGACAACCAGCCCAGAATGCTGTCTTGCAGGACTTGTTCCGTTTCCGCCGTGTGCAGCGGATCGAATCGGGACTGCTGGACAAAGGCTTCGGCGATGATTCTGAGCCAGCTGTCGAAGAGGGTTAGCATGCCGCAGTCATCAATAACCGCGGATCGCTCAACCTGCACCTGGCCTTCCTGCATCAGGCGAGTCATCGTTGCAACGTGCAGGCTGAGATCGATATGCACGGGCACGGCGTGTTCATAATGGCGGCGAGTCGCCGCGACTGCCGCGTCAACCATCGCAGTCACCGTGATGTCCAGCTCCATTGCGATGCCCAGCAACAGGCCGAGCTTTTCATTGTCCAGGTAGGCCGGCACGGCGATCGCAAGTCGATCGCCCGGTTTTGCAACTTTCTTCCAAATGTCTTCAAGTTGCCGGCTAACGAGATCGGCTGGACTCATATGCTGGAAGCGAGGGTCGGCAAGTGGCGCCGATTTCAGTGCGGACCAGTAACGGTTGTGAATTTGGCGTGGCTTTAGCCTGGCACTCGAATAGGCCGCGTTGCCCGTCGCCAGATGATCGCCTTCAAGCAGCGCAAATCCGGGCTCGCTGTAGAGGATCCGGCCCTCGTCGATGACCGATATGGCCGCGTCGTTCAAGTGTGCTGCAAGTATGCCCATCGACCGGCTGTGCCTAATCCGCCTTCATATGGCGGATAACCTTGTCATCACAATACGACTCGCTGTCGAATACCAGGCGTTCCTGCATCAGCTGCAGCTGATGCACCAGGAACATCAGGAAAATGCTGATGAGCAGTGCAATAAAGGTCGAGTTGAACGCGACGCCAAGACTTTGGGTCACACCGGCGATATCACCCTGTACCGCTTTGTCAGCTTGTGCAAGCGCCTCACCAATACCGCGGACGGTACCGATGAAGCCAATCGATGGAATTGCCCAGGAGATATAGCGAATCATCGCCAGCTCCGACTCAAGGCGGTCCGCCTCGGATTCGCAGATTGTGTGAGTACTTGTTGCAACATCCTGAATGTTTCGAGTTGAGCTAAAGCGTCGCAGCGCGTTCAATAGCGCCCTCGGCAACAACATCTGCCGGCGGTCTTCCGGCAGCGCCTGGACCTGCCGGGCAAATTCGCGCGTGTCCTCCGGGAGAATTCGCATGCCCTCGGCAACAGGCACAAGATCCACCTCCAGCAGCCGCCGCTCGCTGACGATTCTAACGGTCTTGTACCCCATGATTGCGAGCGCCCAGAACATCAGGATAAAGCAGGCCTCCTGCTCAAAGTCCTTTACAAGCACCCAGACGCTGCGTTCGCGCACAAAATCCGGGTCGTCCGCGGCCAACATGTTCTGCTCTTCGATCACCTCGACCGCATTCGGGCGCACAACTGACACATAGAACGCATGCACAATAATGATTGCGATAATCAGCGCAAAAAGTTGAAAGACAAACTCAGCCGGGATGTTTTTCTTATTCATGTATTACAGCCTGCGTGCGGATCAGATGTCCGTTGGAAAGGGTATCGATTGTCCAAATTTGACGTCTTCACTGGGAATGAACGCATCTTCGTCTTCGTCAGAGTAGAGCTCATCCAGATCCTCGTCGCTATCCGGAGACTCATCTACCGACTCTTCAGCCGTATCGGTGCTCGCGGCGGAGCTGTCCTCCGTCGCTTCGGGCTGGGCCTCATCGGCCACCTGTGCCCACACGGGGAACGCGAGCAACAGTAGCAACAGCAGTCTTTGCATCTCGGGCCTCCTAATTGCCGGAATTAGTGTTGGACCACAATTGCCCGCAATTGTCTCATGAAATTTCGGTCCGCAGGTTTAATCCGCATATCTTGCGATGCGAAAACCGATGTCAGGTCGCGGCGTCGCGCTGTAGTCTCGATAGCTGAGTCGCAATTCAGTGATGCCGGAATGGCGCCAGCTGGAACCACGGACGACATGGCTAGTTCCACGCTCGGGACCGACGGGATCAATAAGCGGTTCCGTGATACCGGGTGTCGGCACGGTGTAAAGGTCATTGACCCATTCGGCGACATTGCCGGCCGTGTCGTAAATACCAATTGAATTCGGCGGGAACTTGCCCACCGGCGCGCTCGATGTGTAGCCATCGTCATACGCTGGCAGGATCGACGGCACCAGTTCGCGGGCGGCAAGATCAGCAAGATTGCCGCTATTTTCCGGCGGCGGCCACTTCTTTCCCCATGGGAATTTCAACGCCTGTTTCCCGCCGGCGTACCGTATCGCCAACACCCACTCGGCCTCGGTTGGCAGGCGATAACCATCGGGTGTCGGGTAGATGGGCACCCATTGATCAAATTCCTGCCGATAGGCGGGCGTTCGCCCCTCTTGCTTACTGAGCCAATTGCAGTACTGAACGGCGTCGGCCCAACTGACGTTCGCGACCGGGTTATCGTCGGCGGCCAGGGATATATGCACGTCAGCGCCGGAATCGTGATTCGGCCGGAACTCGGCAAACTGCTTGTTGGTCACCTCGCGGACGCTGATGAGAAAAGGGCGAGTAATAGTGACAGGAAGAATCACCTCGTTTGCCCTGCGCCCGGGCTCGGCCCGTGATGCGCCCATCGAAAACGTCCCTCCCTCGACTCGGCGCATTGTGTGCCCTCCTGCCGAGACCTCCGTCTGGGCGACTGAATCGCGCGCGATTGCTTCGAGGGATCGGAGTCGTGCGGACACGGTCTGTGGATACCCGGGGCGCGGTGTAATCGTGCGTGTCCAGGGCCGGTAGCCTTGTCTCTTCACCTCGATACGGTGCGGCGCGGAGCTCAAGCGCAAGGTTGTCTTACCGGCCCCGCGAGACCGGCCATCAACATAGACGGTCGCATCTGCCGGTTGCACGCGGACTGTCACGGTACCGAGCCGCGCTGAAAGATCGACCGTTACAGATTCACTTGCCGCCGACTCCAGTCGAAAACTGCGGCTTGTTACGCCGTAGCCTGCTTTGGACATACCAATCTGATAGTCGACATTGGGTGATAAAGACAAGGTTAGCGGCGATTGGCCGCGGTAGCGTCCGTTTACCGTGACATTTGCACCGCGTGGAATCGTGTTGACGAGCAGCTTTGCGTCCGCAGGCTGCAGCGTGATTTTCGGTAGTGACTGGGCGACGTTCGGCTCAGCGACGACGCTGCCATCCCAGGCCGCGTAGCCGTCCTTTGCAACGGTAATTTCGTGCGTGCCCTCCAGCAGTTCGATCACCGCGGGCGTAACGCCCACCTGCTCTTCGCCGGCGAAAATCTCGGCACCCGCCGGCTCCGAGTCCACCGAGACGTTCGCCCATCGCGGTACCAGTTGAACGTGAAGGCTCTCAACGCGCTCAAGTCCGGCCATCTCAATGACATCCTTGAACGGCAGGTATCGATCGGATTCGACACGCACGCTGTGAGTGCCAGGCTGCAATTCCAACGGTCCGAACGGCGCTTTGCCCAATTGGTCGTCGTTAACCGTGACGATCGCATCGACCGGCGGTTCGGCGATGACCAGCAGCTGCCCGGGTTTCTTGCGCATGCGCAAAGAGACCGTCATCGATTGCTCATCGCCAACAACAAAACTCTGATCGATGTCGTAATAGCCCTGCTTCTTTACATTAACCGTGTAGTTGCCTTTGCGTAGCAAGATGCGATCACCAATTGGCAATCGAAACCAACCGCCATCGATGTTGAATCCGTCAGGCTCCGACGGTTCAATCTCGAATTCCACCGACTTGGAACTGAACAACAGGTATGACACAAACAACAATAGAGCCAACCCGCCGCCGACGATCATCTTTAACGGGCTCTTGGTCGATTCTTCGATTTGAGCTGCCGTTTCCGCCGCGCGCCTGAACGCCGTTGGCGCGATCGCATCCTCATCAGGAAGCCCGGCTTCGTCCGCTGCTTGCGGTGGCTTCGTAACGTACGCACTGTCCTCGAGCCTAACGTCGAGTAACACTCGCTGGTCGTCGATATGCAGCTGAATACGGCTGCCGAAAAACTGCAGCTCGTCACCGTCTTGCAGCCGACGGCTGGCCTCCAGCGGCATTCCGTTGATTTGTAGCGACGTATCCCGACCCACGGGTTGCACAAATGGCACACCATCGAGCAGATCCAGCAACGCGACCGGCGCCGCCCCCGGGGCCAGGAAGCCTTAAGGTGCAGTCGCTCCCGGTTCCCACTCGCAGCGGCAACTGGCTGGCAGCGACGCTGCGTTCGCCCTCCATGTCCCTTAGGAACAGATGCTCGTAATTCAAATCTGCTCCTCGCAACGAACGACGATGGGTTGCATCTCGATTTCGGGCGCGACGCGAAACTCGCGGCGAACATCGCGGAAGCCCGGACGAATACCGATGGCCACGTAGGTGCCAGGCCTCAATTCAAGCTGCCTGCTGGTGAAGCTGCCAAGGTTGCCGATTCTGTAAACAGACACGCTCGTCAGGTTATCGGAGACGAGGGCGACTGGTATCGGGGTCACCGCGCGCTTCAGCAAGCGTGATAGCTCGTCGCGCTGCCCGGCCAGCCTCGGACCAATCTCCGGCATCCTCGTTATATCGACAACCAGCAAAGTCGCCTTTTGCTGGACACTCGGAACACTCAGTTTGTCGGGGTCGCTGACATACTCGTCCAGTCGTTTGTGCAATGCACTCATCTCCCGTGCGTGCGACAAGCCGTCGATCGCGAAGCTCAGATTCCCGTCGACTTTGAGAATCTCCTCGTAGGTCGTCGCCGCGGCTTCCCAATGCTCGTCCTGCTCCAGTGACAGCGCCTCTTGTTCGAGGACGCTAATGTCATCAAGCCGCAATCCCTGGTCAACCTGCAATAGGCCGTCGGCCGGCTCGGGAGACTCCGGGATTAGTCGCTCTGCCATCCGAAATGCCGCTCTTGCCGCAAGGTAATCGCCGGAGGCCAGGGCATCGAGGCCCTCGCTCATGCGCTGATCGAACTCCATCTCCAGGCGAGTTCTCTGCACGCGAGCGAGTCCGTCTACCGCGGGCGCCCAGACCGGGTCGATCGCTACCGCTTGCTTGAAGCTGGCTTCCGCTGCTTCGAGCTCGAGGTCTTCCTCGTATCCCAGGCCCTGGTCAACAAGGCGCAACACGCTTTCCAGATTCTTTATTCGCTCGTATCCCGCACGCGCCTCCGGGTGATTTGCAGTGATCGCCACGGCAAGTTCATACAATCGCAGCGCCTCCGGCCAGTCGCCAGCTTCAAAAGCCGCCTTGGCGCCGCCCAGCGCCTTCTGGAATTCCGGCTCGATCTGGTCGAACAGCGGCTCCAAAACTGAGAGCGCATCGAGATACTGACTTTCCGCAAGGATATAGTCTCGCTCGAGGTACGCCTTGTCGCCGTCAGCATAATGCTCTTTTGCGCGCAGGAATGGTGCACCAGCCCATCGCATGACGCCGCGTTGCTCCAGCGTCTCGAAGTTCGACAACAACTCGCCCAAAATCATCTCGGCGTTGAATCGCGCCCGGCCCACCTCGTCGAGACCACTGTAGTCTGCCTCGTTTTCATTAAACAGGATCTTTTCGTCGCCGATGCCACGAGTCTCCGGGGCGTAGTCGCGACGGGCGCGACCGTCGCCAAGCAGCGAATCATCGTCACCCTGGATATCACGCTCCCGTTGTCCGTCGACGCCAGGCTCTTCCGCGCCCGGAACCGGCAGCGTCGTTACCGAATCCTGCCTGGTTGTGACTGCTTTGGGCAGTAAGAACACTACTCCAAGCAACAGTATCAACAAAACGCCAAGCGCGATGCCCAACACCTTGCTGCTGATTCCCGGTGCCGGCATCGCTGTCGTCGCTTCTGTAGCGGCACGCGTGGGGCTGGCAGGATGAATGGACGCAACAGTTTCAACTGGCTCGTCCGATACGGCTTCGCGCGCCGCGAACTTTATTCTCGCCGGCCCCACAGGGAAACCGGCCGTAGTCAACTCTGCGATGACCTTTTCAGCCGTCGGTCGTTTGGCCGCGTCTTTGTCCAGCATGCTTGCGACCAATTGCCGCAGAATCTCCGGCACTGCCGAACCATCCGACGCGATAAGCGGTTCAGGCGTGACATTCTCGATGTCACTGGCCGTCTCCCCGGATGAGTACGGCGAGCGCCCGCTGATCAATTCGTAGATCAACCCACCCAGCGCAAAAATATCGTCGGCGGGCTGCGCGGCTTTACCCGCCAGGGATTGCGGACTCTGGGCGATCAACGAGCCACCGGACCCATACTCGCCAACAGAAGACGATACGCCGAAGTCAATGAGATACGGCGCACCATTTCGGTCCAGTAAAATATTGGATGCCTTGATGTCCCTGTGCACGACACCTTTACCGTGTGCGTAGCGCAAAGCGTCGGCGATCAGGCCAATGGGAGCCAGCACCTGCTCCGGTGACTTGCCGCCGAGTGCACTGAGGTCGGGGCCATCGATATACTGTTGAGCGTAGAACGCGTTTTCGGCGTCACCGTGAAATTCGAACACACGCGCGATATGCGCGTGCATCAGGCGAATATTGGTTTGCCATTCGGCGCGCAGGCGGTCGGATGCGCCGGATTCCGCGCCGGCTATCTTCAATGCCACGGACGCACCGGTAAGTCGGTCTTTCGCCAACCAGGTCTGTGCCTCACCGCCGCCGCCCAAACGGCGATCCAGCGTGTATCTTTCGGCTAGAAGCGTTCCTTTGCTGAGTTCAAGCATTGCGCGCTAAGTGGATCCTGTGCATCCTACTGCGCGGCTTCAGCTGCACGCACCGGAGCCACCACTTCTGTGGCTTCGCCAAAACCGGTCTCTGCCTCATAAATTTCTTTAAGCAGTTTGCGCCAGCTTTCATACTGCGCTTGCGCGGTGCCGGTAAGCCGACGCTCCTGCCCTTCGACGTTGACAACCATGGGGGCCGCCTCCGCTCCAAACGACTCGGATAGCTCGGCGATCGTATCAAGATGCAAACTCGCCTCGCTGTTGCGCCTGAGGCCACCCACCACGCGATTGAATCCCTCGTAAATTCCCATATTCTGTAGCCCGCGGTTGACTCGCCGCGTCCGGCTAGACGAACTGTTCGTGTCGATTGCCAGTGAGCCCGCAAGCACGACAACGCCGACCAGCGCCTGCAACCTGGCCGATCGCTTCACTTCGCGAAAATTGATGGACTCCTGCCGCGCGTTCTTGCGCCAACTTCGGTAAGGAATCGCGATACCGTAATAGAAGTTCGCGTAGTGCTCATTGAGCGTGTCAACGACGAGGCGGTCACGCTCACGAATCTGGCGCAAACGCGCGACGGCGGGATCGCTTTCAGCCGGCAGCCGATCGATACGAACCACGCCATCTTCGCCGGTTTGCAGGTGCTCGCCGAAGGCCAGCGGAGACATGTCCGCGAAAAATTGTAACTCGGACACGTCGCGCGTCTGTTGCAATTGTTTGGCCGGCAGCGTCGCAACGTAATATCTGCAAGTCGTTGGCAATATCGTTGAATACCTTCTGATACGGATCGCGGCGACGATCACGCCGTTCCGAGTAGGATGTCATGCCGGTCTGCGTCTCATAGGACTTGTCAAACCAGTGCCGACCGGCCGCGTCATCGACGGAAATGTTCAAGACGATGAACTCGCCATCCGATTTTTCGATAGCACCGCTGATAACAACGTCAGTAAACGCATTGCGTGATGGAATCACGCGAACCGCACCCCAGTGGCCCGTTTCCTGCAGCGTCGTTTTCAGATGGTAGGCAAGGAATCTCGTTTCGGCATTACGAATGTCTTCAAAAATGCGGCTTTTCTGCGGATCATTATCTTCGGGGACACCAGAATCGAATTCGACGATGCCAATATCGAGCAGCAAGGCCTCGTCGACCGGCGACTCCGCCACGACCAACTCGGTCTCCTCGGCGACAACCACTTCATTGACCGAACAACCGGTGCCTGCCAGGCACACAACGACGGCGAGTAAGCAAATCCTGCCCATGCGCGCAATTGACCTCCTACATTCCCTTGTACTTGCGGTATTCCTCCCAGAGGCGTTCACGCAATTCTGGATCTTCCTCCGCTAACGCGGCCTCACGAAGCTGCTTGGCGACAATGTCGTCATCCATGATCACGGCAATGTCATCCGGCGTTCGTTGTTCGATGTCGCTCTCACTCATACCTTCAAGGGGGTCTGCGCGTGCCGCAGAACGCCACGCCACCGCCACCGCCGCCGCCGCCCCACCACTCGCCCCGCCCTGGGCGCCCGCAGCCTGTTCGCCCAGGCTGATATTGCCACCGGACTTTCCGGACCCCGCGCCGTAGCCTTCAGTGTTTCGGCTCACCGTCTCTATTTCGCGTTGCTCTTCCATTAGCACTTCGTCGAAATCACCGACGGATTCGTCCAACTCCTTGCCGAGTTGATCCGCACGCTCCGGGTCACCGCCGGGGAACTGTCCGACGCCGCCGGCCTGGTCACCCTGCTCACAGCCCATGCCGCCGCCGATACCGCCGCCCGAAACGCCGCCATCGCTGCAATCCTCTGCGGCTCCGCCGTCACCGCCAGGAATCTCGACGCTTTCCATGGGGCCAGAACTGCCCGCCCCACCTCCATCACCCGAGGAACCACCCGACGACCCGCCGGACGAACCACCGGACGAGCCACCAGACGAGCCACTCGGCATTTCGCCTCCGGACGACCCACCTGGCATGCCGCCTCCCGACGAACCACCGGGCATGCCACCTCCAGACGAGTCACCGGAGGAACCGCCCGACGAACCGCCGGGCATGCCGCCACCGGGAAGGCTGACCCCACCGCCGCCAGAACTGCCGCTACTGCCGCCACTCATCTCCATTGATGCACACCCAGCCACGAAAAACGCCGCGGCCAGGAACATAGCGCAGGCTTTCGGAAACGATACTCGAAACGTATTTCGGTGGGTGAAGTTCATGGTCATAAGCCTCTTTGGACAGAGCAACAGCGAAAGTGTTTGTTTTCGTTACCCATTCACTGGTTTGAGCGATTATAGGTCGTTATGTTCCGTAGCAATGACGATAATACGCGTCATCAGCGCGATCAACACTTAAACCCTTGATAATGTTAAGTGACGCGTTGGCCCGGCTTCCTGAATAAGATGAGCGACAAATCGTCCGGCTTGCTGGGTTGTCCTTCGCGCGCCGAGCGCATTCGTCTCTTGGCGAGATCTGTGACCTTGCCCGCCGCGTCGGTAAGCGGCCCCGTTCGCACGCAGTCGATGATTTCGTCCACATGCACGTTGTCCATCAATCCATCGCTCGCGACGATCACCGTGTCTCGAGGGCTCAGTTTGAGCGTCGCCCCCACGTCAATGCGCATGTCGTTCGTGCCCAGGAAATTGGAAACGAGGTGACGTTCCTCATGATGCAGTGCATCGCGCTGATCGAGAAACCCCGCCTCAACGGCGAACCCGGTTGGCGAGTGTGCCGTCGTTTGCAGCTTAATGACGCCCCGCTGACCCACGACAATCGCCTCCGAATCGCCAATTTGATAAGAACGCGCGAGCAGTCCCTCGATGGTGATGACCGTCATCGTGGTTGCCGATCCATTGGCTAGCCCCAATACCGCCGTGTTAGCCGCCTCGATACCGTTCAAGATGGCTGTTCGGAGTAGCGCGGTTTCGTGCATTGCAGATTGCAGTGACGCTGCCAGCGTAGTGACGGCCGTCAGTGAGGCTCTTTTGCCCGCGGGCAATCCGCCTGCGCCATCGGCCACGACCAAGACTGCCGCGCCGGGTCCGTAGGGAATAATCGCGACGGTGTCCTCGTTCTCGGATTCCTTGTCTGGATCACGACACGAATAGGCAACC
Source organism: uncultured Gammaproteobacteria bacterium (assembly GCA_963760325.1). Taxonomy (GTDB): domain Bacteria; phylum Pseudomonadota; class Gammaproteobacteria; order Steroidobacterales; family Woeseiaceae; genus UBA1847. Next base: position 102,006 of record CAVXCW010000032.1, read on the forward strand.
GCCGTGCCGCCGGCAACATCCGCCTCAAGCAGCTGCGGCTCATTTGCCGCTTCCACCAGCAGGAACTCTTCGACTTCTCTCAGCATCGCCAGTCCTTGTGGGCTCATTCGCGTCGCACAGGCTCCCTGCACCACGCGCAATAGTTCCAGAAATCCCGCGCGATACCCCAATTGCAGGCCTGGCATGAATGTCTGCTGCCCTTCAACTTCCAGGCGCGCCGAACTTTCGTCTTGCACCATGGACAATACCGCATGAAGGGCATCAATTGGCCCCGGCAGCGCTCATTAGCGCAGCGCGCCGAATAACGCTTGTCCGGATACCGGCGGGTCGTTTCTTCGACAAAACCCGGCCCATAGCACCAGGCGCAGTAGTCCCAATCATTCTTGACGCCGCGCTCGCAGCGCGGACAACTGGACGGCATCTTCGACTCCGAGCCACGCGCAGGATTGTCAAATCCGCACCAGGGACACGCTTGCATGGACTCCGAAACGGGCCCTTCGCAGCGCCTGCAGTGGTGATGCGTATCCAATATCTTGCGAAACTGGCCCTGAAACTCGCGCCATTGCAGCTGCCGCCATGACGTGCCGCGGCGGCTGCCATTCCTCGCCTTGGGCCGTTTCTGTTTGCGAGTGTGGCTTTGAGACCGAATAAAGTCAGCATGCATTTGAACCGCGTCACGATAACGCTTGGCCGGGTCCAGCTGAATGGCCTTTTTAAGAACCGTAATCAACTCAGGTCGTAATCGCGCGCTCAGCTTCTCGTCACCGACCATAGGCCATTCGAAAGGCCACTCCGGCAGTTTTCCTGAGAACATGCGGTACAGCACCAATCCCATCGAAAATACGTCCGACTGAAACTTGGGCCGCCCCATTGCCTGTTCGGGCGCAATGTAATCGATGGTGCCCGACCCGGAGGCCTTCAGAGTTCGGAGGTTAAATTTCGCGAAGCCAAAGTCCGCAAGCTTGAGCTGGTTGCCAGAGAATAAAATGAAGTTCTCCGGCTTGATATCACAGTGAATTATCCTGTGGTCGTGCGCATGCGCCAACGCGGCAAGACCCTGGCCGGCAAGATCGAGCGCGCGTGCTATCGAGGTGCGGCGCTCGATGCGATCCGCAAGCGACTCCTGACCCAGTTCCAGTGCAATGACAAAATGATTATCGATATAGCTTGCGTTAAGCACGGACAGGATATTCGGATGCTTGAGCTTGGTTGCGACACGAACTTCGTGGAGAATTGCCTCGTGCCCAGAGCTGTCGTCGGTCTTCGGGATCTTTAGCGCGACGTTTAATCTCTGAATCGCGTCGTAGGCTCGATACACATCCGCCAGGGGACCCGACGCAATACGCCCCAGGATTCGATACTTGCCCAGCTTCTGTCGCGTTCTCAGCAAGGCGTCAACCCGAAGTCCGTACGCGATTGACAGCAAGTTTCCAGCCCTGCAGCAATTCATCACGCTGATCGGCGCTCATTGCGGGTTGAAAGCTCTGGTCAAGTTGCCACAACCTCGACAAGTCATCGGCCGACTTGACGACCCCGGCGTGATAACCGGCAAGGTACGCCGCGCCCAGCACCGTCGATTCGATGTTTTTCGGTCGTTCGACGGGAATGCCCAGCACATCGGCAAGAAATTGCAGGAACCAGTCGTTCGCTACCATGCCGCCGTCGACACGGATAACGCTCGGCTTGATGCCGTCATCAGACATTGCGTCGATCAGGTCACGCGTCTGGTAGGCGACTGACTGCAGAGTTGCCGAGACTATTTCATCGCGACCGCTGCCGCGTGTAAGCCCCAGAATCGCCCCGCGCGCATCGGGGTCCCAGTGTGGCGCCCCGAGGCCGGCAAACGCCGGCACCACATGAACATCCGTCACCACGCCAGTGCGCCTGGCGATCGCCTCGGACTCCGACGCAGAATCGATAATGCGCAACTCGTCTCTTAACCACTGCATTGCCGACCCTGCTACGAACACGCTGCCCTCGAGACCGTAGGTAATGACTCCATCGATCCGCATCGCGATGGTCGTCAACAGCTGATTGTTCGAATGCAGCGCCTTGTCGCCGGTATTGGCAATGACGAAACAACCTGTGCCATACGTGCTCTTGGTCATGCCTTTGCCGAACCCGGCCTGTCCGATCAGTGCCGCCTGCTGATCACCCGCAATACCGTAGACGGGTACGTCACCGCCCAGGCTCGCATGGTTCGCGGTACCAAAATCCGCGGCACAGTCGCGCACATCCGGCAACATGGCACGGGGAATGGAGAACATCGCAAGCAGTTCATCGTCCCACTGCTGGGTATGAATATTGAAAAGCAAGGTGCGCGACGCATTGGTCGCATCGGTCGCATGCACCCGGCCACCGGTCAGCCGCCACAACAGGAAGCTGTCAATCGTCCCGAATGCCAGCTTCCCGGCTTCCGCACGCTCGCGCACACCCGCAACATTGTCGAGAATCCAGGCAATTTTTGTGGCCGAAAAATACGGATCGAGTCGCAGGCCGGTCTTGACCGTAACCGCAGATTCGCGCCCCTCATCTTTCAGCGCCTGGCAATGCACCGCAGTCCGGCGGTCCTGCCAGACAATTGCGTTGTAAACACACTCCCCCGACTCGCGATCCCAGACAACGGTTGTCTCGCGCTGGTTAGTAATGCCAATTGCGGAAATATCGGCGGCAGCGGCATTGACCTTCTGCATCGCGCCACGGGTGACCGTGGTGACCGACTCCCAGATGGCTTCCGGGTCATGCTCGACCCAACCGGGCGCGGGATATATCTGCTCGAATTCCTGCTGTGCACTCGCAACGACTGTCGCATCGTGGGTGTAAATCACCGCGCGACTGCTGCTGGTGCCCTGGTCGATTGCAAGTATGTATTTTGCGCTCATGCTTAGTGTCCTGTCTGATTGAGTCGCACGATGTCAGAGCCGCCCAATGCAGCAGAAACGAGGCGCAATCCGCCGCCAATGTCGAGACCTTGGCAAGGAATGCAACGACGTGGCTGCTGCATTGGGCGGTTCCCGCAGGGCGAGTTGCACAAAGCGCGTGGCTGCGTTGCGTCCTTTGGCAAGGACCCGGCCATTGCCGACAGAACGCGCCTTGCCACGCGCTTTGTGCAACCCGCTGACATTATGCGACTCAATCAGACAGGACACTAGTCCGCCTTTGCCGTAAACAGCGGCTTGTCGATGTCCATCTTCTTGCCCGCCTCGACGGGCCAGGGCAGCTCCCCCTGCTCTGCAACGTACGCCGCTATGCCGTCGCGAATCTCATGTGGCCATGGCGCCACGCGGCGCACATCCAGATCGATATGAAGATTCATCCACTCGGCGGTCGCTACCAGGTAGTGTTGCTCAGCATGGTACATACGCATGAATTGATGAATACGTTTTTCGTCAAAGGCGAGAATTTGTGACGTAACGATATACGGCTCCGCTTCTGAAATTTCCCGCCTCCAGATGATATGCGATTCGACGGCGAAGGTAGAGCTATTGTGGTTACTGATGTACTCGTCGGTAATACCAAATCGTGTCCATAGGAGATCGACCCCCTGATCGAAGGCAAGCACGTAATAGGCGACGTTCATGTGATTATTGACGTCGATCCATTCCGGAAGTACCCGCCCACGCGCGACTTCAATACCGAGTATGTTTGTTTCCGACATTGGCCCTAGTCTTCGTCCAGTTCTGAAAGGCCGCGGAAATGTACCAGAGCTTCGGGGTTCGCCAGGGCCTCGGTGTTCTTCACCGCCTCGCCGTGAACGACAGAACGTACGGCAAGCTCCACTATCTTGCCGCTCTTCGTGCGTGGAATCTCGGGAACGCCGAGAATCTTGGCGGGCACGTGACGCGGAGTCGCGTTCTCTCTGATCACGGTCCTGATACGTTGCCGCAATGGTTCATCAAGCGCAACGTCGTCGCGCAAAACAACGAACAGCACGACGCGCACATCGTCCTTCCAGCTTTGGCCTATAGCAATACTTTCAACAATTTCATCCAGTTTCTCGACCTGCCGGTAAATCTCCGCCGTGCCGATTCGGACCCCGCCTGGATTCAGGACCGCGTCGGAGCGGCCATGGATGATGAGACCCCCATCCTCGGTGAGCTCGGCAAAATCTCCATGAGCCCAAACTCCGTCAAAACGCTCGAAATACGCCGCGCGGTACCGAGACCCGTCGGCATCATTCCAGAATCCAACGGGGGCAGACGGAAACGGCTTCGTGCAAACCAGCTCTCCATGCTGCCCAACGACCGGTGCGCCGTTTTCATCGTAAATCTCCACGGCCATTCCCAAGCCACGGCATTGCAACTCGCCCCGCCGAACCGGAAGCACCGGATTACCCAGTGCGAAGCAGCTGAGTATGTCCGTACCGCCGGAGATCGAAGACAGCTGAAGGTCACTCCCGATCGCGTCGTAGACGTAGTCGAAGCTCTCTGGAGACAGGGGCGAACCCGTCGACAGAACGGTTCGCAAGTCGGGCAGTTTGAACTCGTCTTTCGGACGAACACCTGCCTTTTGGAGTGCAGAAATATACTTGGCACTTGTTCCGAAGATCGTCACGCGCTCACTTTCCGCCATGGCCCAGAGTATCCGCCCGTCTCTTGCGAAGGGTGAACCGTCGAAAAGTACCAGCGTGGCGCCGGTTGCGAGTCCGCTGACTAACCAGTTCCACATCATCCAGCCGCAGGTAGTAAAAAAGAACAGCCGATCCGCGGCGGAGATATCTGTATGCAACACGTGTTCCTTCATGTGCTGCAACAAGGTACCACCGTGCCCGTGAACAATGCATTTCGGCACCCCTGTCGTACCGGAAGAGAACATGATGTACAGGGGATGGTCAAAGACGACAGGCGTGAAGGAAAGCGGTGAACCCGGGACAGAGAATTCCTGCCAGCTCATGGCGCAAGCAGATGCGACGTCAGTCGAGAGCGTATCCACAAAGCGCAAAACGACCACACATTCGATTTCCGGCACCCTCTCGACGAGACCATCGATTGTTCGGCGCGCGTCGCATACCTTGCCGTTATAGTGATAGCCATTGGTGGCGAAAATAACTTTCGGCTTGATCTGACCAAAGCGATCGACAACGCCGTTAATGCCGAAATCAGGCGAACAGGATGACCAGATGGCCCCAACGCTGGTTGTTGCGAGCATGGCGATCACGGCTTCTGGACAGTTGGGCAGGAAACCGGCGACTCGATCACCTTTGCCGACACCGGCTGATTTCAGCCCGGCCGCAACTGACGCGACTTCGGCTCGAAGCTCTGCGTGGCAAAGCTCGCGACGAGCCCCATTTTCTCCGACAAATACAATGGCCGCACTATCGCCGTCAAAGCGCAGCAAATTGGCCGCATAGTTCAGTTGACTGCCGTCGAACCACCCGGCATTCATGATGTCATCGGGATGCGCAAGGGTGTGACGGGCAGTCTTCTCAAATTGAATGTCGCAGAAATCGCAGACCGCCTCCCAGAATGCCGGCGCGTCGTGAATCGACCATCGATAAAACGACTCGTAATCGTCAAATCCGGACTGTCGCATGAAGCGGTACATGGCAGATGCATGAGCGCGGTCTGTGCCAGGTGACCAGATGATTGGATTGCTCGTCATCAATACACTTCTCGAAAAACACCGGTAGTCCCAGTCGATCCAGTATCCATAAATCGTACCTTGTGTCCATGTCCGATCCGGGGCGATACTTGCGCCCATGTCAAATACGATACTGATAATTGCTATCGCTATTATTGCGGTGCTCCTGGCGGCCTGGATTTGGGTCACCAAGCGGGGCCTGCGTCCCGTTCCGTCCCAGCTCAGGCCCGGCCGTTCGCTACCCGATTTTCACGCCACGGATGAACGAGGTGATCCGGTTCGATCAACAGCATTACACGGCTCGCCCACCGTTATTCTGTTTGTACGCGGCAACTGGTGCCCGTTCTGCAGTTCGCAGGTGAAAAGCCTGACGAAATATTACAAGGACATCATCGACCTTGGCGCAAAACTGGTGCTTCTGACGCCCAAGCCGCTGGAAACGACGCGGCGGGTCGCCGAGTTTTTCGAGGTCGAGTTCGACTTCTGGCTCGACGAGTCCCTGACGGCCACCGAGCAGCTGGGACTTGTACAGAAATCGGGCGTGCCGGGCAGCTACCGCAAGGAATACGGCGTCGACACCATTTGGCCGACGGCCCTCGTCGTGGATTCCGCAGGCATCATTCGATACACCGAGCTGTCGAAACACATATCCGATCGGCCTGACCCGGAATTGCTACTGCGGGAACTGAAAAGGACGCTTAATACCTGACGCCAACGGCCTTGCATAGAAAATGCATGAATGGCTCGGCAGTCCTGAAGGATGACTCGACAGTGCGTTGAAATTGCGGCTTTAGACAGTCTCCAACCGTGAGTTCCCTGACCGCGATAAAACTCTTGCGCTTGATATCGTCAATGCACTCGTGATCCTTGTCGAATCCCCGAGGCGGACGCAAAAGCGATTCGCCGCCCAGCTCAAAATGCCGTTTGAAAGCGCGATCGTCTCTCACTCGCTCCCATTCCGCGGGTCTTGTCGCGATGCGCTCCCGAATTCCACGTAGTGGGTCAGAATCCGGGCGCCACATGCCAACACCGACAAAGACCTGGTCGGGGGCGATGTGGACGTAATAGCCCGGTGCGTGCACGTCCTTCGCCTGCTCGTGACGGAACTGTATACCGATGTTGGTCTTGTACGGCGTTTTGTTTTTTGAGAAACGCGTGTCGCGGTAAACCCGCATAAGCGAGCCACCGACTCGCGTCGGTGAGGCGACAAAATGTGGCGCTATATCGGCAAGGGGATCCTGCATCGATTGAATAAACCGAAGAGCGACATCGAGGACATCTTCCTCGTAACGGCTCTTGTGCTCCTTGAACCAGTCACGATTGTTATTCGCCGCAAGCTGCTCCAGAAAGCGTATGGTCTCCGGATAAAATCGGGCATACCGAGACGCCATAATCAGCAGCTGAAGGAATCCGCATCAGGATGCGGGTACAGGTCTGATTCGTCCTCATCTTCTCTTTGTGTGAGGCAGGCGAAGTCTTTTTCGACAAGAATTTTCAGCATTTCGCCATCGTCCAGCAGTTGTTCACCTTGCAAAGACACCTGCTCAGTAGTCGCCCATGCAAGTACGGCCGCTTCCGGCAGACGAACCGTGACGGCAGTATCGGCGAAAAACGCGGCCGGGCTGACGCTGGCCGGGCTGCTTTCAAGTCGGTACTGCAACGCGCGGCCACCTGGAAAGTCAATTTTCGACGCCACGATACCGCTAGCGCGCAGCGCATCGACTTCGCTACGCGTGAGACGCAATCGGACAGAATTGTCTTTGATCCTGAGTTTCACTGGACTCGTTCTTTTTTATTTTTTTCAATCTGCCTACGGTCAGCGACTTGAGCATGTTTTCGTTGTCGTTCTTCGCGCAAGCGAAAGAGCCGCCAGAGTCTGGCGGCCGGTCGGCAACACCGCGTAGTCGACAATTCGATGATATTGTTTCGTTTACGCGGCGTCGTGGATTTTCCAGCAATCGCTAATCAGCGATGAAATCAGCGCTACGCGGCTGCAGCCGCAGCAACGCTGCAAGAACAACCTACTCGGCCATCACATTCTCGGCCTGCGGTCCTTTCTGTCCCTGCGTCACTTCCATCGTGACCTTTTGTCCTTCTTTAAGGGTTTTGAAACCTTCCATCTGGATTGCCGTATGGTGAACGAATACGTCCGCCCCACCTTCGCGCTCGATGAAACCAAATCCCTTGTCGTCATTGAACCATTTAACGGTTCCGGTAACTCTTTCGCCTGACATAACTACCTCTTAATCTTGCAGCCCGCCCGATGGACGGTGGTAACGCCACGCCGCAGTGGTCGCAGCTAAAGAAATGGTACCCGCTATTCGAGCGTATTTCCCGCGATTTGCCCTGGGTGACGCCGTTGCGAACAGCCGCTGCGTGCATGAGGCTGTAAATTATGGGGTTTTCACGAAAATCGGGGCCGAACTATCAAGTTCCGGGCAAACAAACGTGTCATGGAATACGGTCGGGAATGCGCAATTTTGCCGGTAGTGCCGCGACGTCACCGTCGATGCTGAACGTAGCGCTCGCCGAGCTTGTGAATGCTGTCACAGCCCAGCAGCGCCATCGTGCGCTCAACCTCGGTCTTCAGCAGGTACAGCCCACGCTCGACACCCGCCTGGCCGCCGGCGGCAAGCGGATACAGGTAGCCACGCCCGATGCTGCAAGCATTTGCGCCCAGCGCCAGGGCTTTTACAACATGCGTGCCGCGGCGCACGCCGCCGTCACAGATAATCTCGAGGCGATCGTGCAGCGCATCCGCGACTTTGGCAATGCAATCGACCGGGGCGGGCGTGGATTCGAGCTGCCGACCACCGTGGTTTGACAGCATGACGGCCGTCGCTCCCGAGTTCGCCGCTTTTCGGCAATCGTCGACGGTCTGCACGCCCTTGATGACCAGCGGACCGTCCCATTGGCCAGCCAGCCACTCGACGTCTTTCCAGGTCAGGGATCGATCGAACTGGCTGTTAATGTATTCGGCCGCGCCACTCCTGATTGTTCCACCCGCGTCGCTACTGGTGATGTTGACTAATTCGAGATCCTTCCTAACCAGCGTGCGGTACAGCCAGCCCGGATGTCGGGAGTAGCTGATCACGCCACGCCACTTCAGTCTTGGTTTCGGCGATACGCCGTGGACAATGTCGCGCTCACGATTTCCCGCGACCGGTGTGTCGACGGTCAGGCACAGCGCCGCGTAATTTTTCTCCCGGCAGCGACTAACAAACTCTTGTGTCAACCCTCGATCCTTGAAAACGTAGATCTGAAACATCTGCGGACCTTGGCCCGCATCCGCTGCCGCTTCGATCGTGGTGGTACCCAGCGTGGACAGGCTATAAACCATGCCGAATTTGTCCGCCGCACGAATAACCGCGCACTCACCGTCGCGGTGAAAAAGCTTGGAGGCGCCTGTCGGCGCAATCATGACGGGCCAGTCGACCGCCTGCCCGAACAACGTCGTCTTGAGATCTATCGTGCTGACATCCGAGAGTTGGGTTGGCAGCAACTCGTAGTCGTTGAACGCGTCCGTATTACGTCCGAGCGTCCACTCGTCATCGGCGCCACCATCCAGGTAATGAAACACCGAGTCGGGTAACCTGCGCCGCGCGAGATGCCGAAAATCCATGATGTTGTTGCAGTCTTTGATGTTCATGCCGGCAGATTATCACGGAAGCTACCGTTCGATAACGAGCATCCACCGCTCTGACAAGCCTGCTAGAATCCGGTGGAACTCGAACCAGCGAATCGGCTCTCAGTCACGATGGACAGTGTTTCGGAAAGAAACTCGCAAGACCGCGCGGTCGCGTTTTGGCTGCTGCTCTGTTGTGGGCTGGTATTCAGCATGGTGGTGCTGGGTGGCTTCACGCGACTGACCGGTTCCGGCCTGTCGATGGTCGACTGGCGGCCGCTGATGGGCGTGTTGCCGCCGATGAGCGATGTGGAATGGCAGCGCGTTTTCGAGCTTTATCAGCAGTCGCCGGAATTCCAAAAAGTCAATTCACACATGGGCGTCAGCGAATTCAAAAGTATTTTCTGGCTCGAGTACCTGCACCGGCTGTTGGGACGAACGATCGGCATCGTCTTCCTGGCTCCGTTCCTGTTTTTTGTAATCAAAGGCTATATCCAGAAATCGGAATGGCTCAAGTACCTGCTGATGTTCATTCTCGGCGGGATGCAGGGACTGCTCGGCTGGTACATGGTGAAGAGTGGCCTGGTCGATGTGCCGCATGTCAGCCAGTACCGGCTGACCGCACACCTGGTCGCTGCATTCCTGATCTATGCGTACATGCTGTGGGTCGCGATGTCCTTACTGTTTCCGGCCACACCTGGCGCCGCCGCGCACCCCTGGTATCGCAGAACACTCAGCCTGGCCGTGTTGACGTCCGTGACCATAGTTTCAGGCGGCTTTGTCGCCGGACTCAAAGCAGGCAAGATATACAACACGTTCCCAAAGATGGGCGACGACTGGCTGCCGCCCGGACTCATGGCGCTCGATCCTTTTTGGCGAAACTTGTTCGACAACACCGCGACGGTGCAGTTTGATCACCGCTGGCTGGCTACGGTCACATTTATCGCGATCGTTGCCTACTGGTTCAAAGCCCGTAAGGCCGATTTGCCAAAACGCGCACGGCCCGCTGTCAACGCCCTGTTACATACGTCAGCGTTGCAGGTCGTTCTTGGTATTTCGACACTACTGATGGCGGTCCCGGTCGTTTTGGGAGCGGCGCACCAGGCTGTCGCGATGCTGTTGTTTACCGTTATGCTCTATTTGGTGCACGCACTTCGGCGTGCCTGAAAATCCGGCTCAGCGCCTTGCCGTAGCCGGATTTCGGCAATTACCCATGGCCGGGCACGACGAAATCGGGGACGATTTGAAACCATGACCAGCAATACAGACCAATCGCGAGCCAATACAGGCGTCTGCTTTGATACGGACCTCATCGTGCGCTATGGCGGAAGAGGACCGCGCTACACCTCCTACCCGACGGCGTTGCAGTTCAGTGACAGCGTAACTACGGATGTATACAAGCGACACGCCGTCGCGAGTAATGACAGCGGCGTGCCGCTCTCGCTCTATGTGCATATCCCGTTTTGTCACTCGCTCTGCTATTACTGCGGCTGCAACAAGATCGTCACCCATAATCAGGCCCGCGTGGATCGTTACCTCGAAATGCTGTATCGGGAAATCGATATGCAGGCGGCGCTGTTTGATCGCAGCCGGAAGATAGAACAGCTGCACTTTGGCGGCGGCACGCCGACCTACCTCGACCGCGATCAATTGGACGACCTCATGGATCACCTGCGCAAAGCGTTTAACTTCGATGACAGCGAAGATCGCGAGTTTTCCATCGAAGTGGATCCACGTACGGTGGACGCCGACCGCATTCGACACCTCGCCGAACTTGGCTTCAACCGCCTGAGTCTTGGCATTCAGGATTTTGATGTCGACGTTCAGGAAGCCGTGAATCGAGCACAGACGCCTGACGAAGTTCGCAGTCTCGTGCAGAGCGCAATCGAATCCGGCTTTGGTTCCATATCATTCGATCTCATCTACGGCCTTCCGCATCAAACCGTAAAAAGTTTTAACAAGACACTCGATCTCGTCATTGACATGAAGCCCGACAGGCTCGCCGTGTATAACTACGCGCACCTCCCGCAGCGTTTCAAAGGTCAACGCATGATCAACGCAGCGGATATACCGCTGCCTGAGACCAAGCTCGAGTTGCTGCATCATACGATCGACAAGCTGTGCGATGCGGGTTACGTCTACATCGGAATGGATCATTTCGCCTTGCCGTCTGACGAACTCGTCACAGCACGTTCGAACGGCACGCTGCAACGCAATTTCCAGGGTTATTCGACACACCGGCAGTGCGACCTGGTCTCGCTCGGTGTGAGCGGCATTGGCAGCATCGGCAACCTGTTCGCGCAAAACGCGATAACGACAATGGAATACGAGGCGCTGATCGAAAGTGGAGAATTGCCCATTCGAAAAGGCATCGAGGTCGACGACGACGACCTGCTGCGTGCCGCCGTCATCCAGGCTTTAATGTGCTACGACAGCCTGTCTTTTGACGACTTCAGCACCGAGCACGACATCGACTTTCGAGAGTATTTCAAAACTGAAATTAAGCGACTGGCGGCGCTCGTCGACGACGGACTCATCGAACTTGATGACTCGGGCATCGCGATCACACAAAAAGGCCGCCTGCTGCTTAGAAGCATTGCGATGGTGTTTGATCGTTATATCGATCAGTCTGAAAACGACAACCGCTTCTCAAAGGCCATTTGACGCCAGCACGCTAGGGCAATGCGGTCAGCCAGCCGTGGTTGTCGTCGGCCAGGCCGTACTGGAGGTCCTGCAACGCCTTTTGCAGTTTTGCGGTATTCGGTCCGGGGCCGCCATCGAGAACCGTTATTTCTTCGCCGTTGTAAACCAGAGCACCGACCGGCGACAGGCATGCCGCGGTGCCTGACAACGTTGCCTCATAGGTCGAAACCCATTTCAGCAGCTCGGCGACCGTGAAGTTGCGTTCACTGATCGTGTAACCCAGCTCGGCGCCGAGTTTCAGAATCGAATCGCGCGTCATGCCATGCAGAAACGAGGTATCCAGCGGCTTCGTGATAATTTCATCGTCGCTAATCAGGAGGAAGTTCGCGGCACCTGTCTCCTGCACATCGCCGTCCGGGCAAAACAGCACCTGATCACAACCATACTTTTCCTTGGCGTCGAGCGTCGGCCCAAGTGCCGCGGCATAGTTACCGCCCGTCTTGGTGCTACCGAGCTGCTCGGTTGCGCGCGCGCGCTCGGAAACCAGCAGTCGCAGCGTTGTCGCGCCCCCTGCAAAATAGTCACCGACCGGCGATGCCAGGACGAACAGGGTCGCTTCCGTCGAAGGCGCCGCGGCGGCGCCAATATTCTGCAACGTGCCGATAAGTGTGGGACGCAGGTACAGCGAACTGGGCGGCAGCGGTATGTCATCAACATGGTGTGCAACCAGGTCTTTCACCATATTGGCGAGCATATCGGCATCGGGAACTGGCAAGCGGAGCGAGGCCGCACTTTTTTGCATCCGCGCGACATGGTCATGAAGCCTGAAAATGCGCGCCTTTCCGTCTTTCCAACGATAGGCTTTGAAGCCTTCGAAACAGGTACTCGCGTAGTGGAAAACATGCGCTGCCGGGTGAATTGACAACGGCGCTAGAGGCTCTATCGACGGTGCCTGCCAGGCGCCGTCGACGTATCGTACGATCGAAAACTCATCGCAAAATTCTGTGCCGAACTGGCTCATTATGGTCCTGCTTTGCTGGTAACTGCCGGGCCATAACTTTGCCACTAATCGACCGCTGTTCGCCAGAGTAATAACACGTATTTCTGCCCCCCGATCAAAACGTTGGCGGAGTACAGGCGGTGACTAGTTCACAGGGCTCGTGCCATTTGTTGCGAAACTGGTGCGGACTGCTGCTCTTGAAGTAATACGCATCGCCTTTTGACAAAACCGCCGTTTCTTCACCGACCGTGACTTCCAGCCGACCACTGAGAATAATCCCGCACTCCTCTCCTTCGTGCGTAATAGCGTGTTTTCCGGTACCGGATCCGGGCTGATAGCACTCCTGTATGAGCTGAATTGCACGGCTGCCGATACTGGCCCCTACCTGCCGAAATGAAACGCCGCCGTCCGCAATCTCGGTGAGGTCGGCCGCGCGAAAAAATACCTTGTCACGAACTTCGTACTCGTCGCCGAAGAAATCGCCGAGACTGATCGGTATGCCGTCGAGAATTCGCTTCAGCATGCTGACCGTGGGATTGAGCTTGCTCGCCTCGATCTGCGAAATAGTGGCGTTTGCAACCCCCGACTGTCGCGCGAGCTGGCGCTGCGAAAGCGCCAGTCGCTCGCGAACTTCGCGAAGACGTCTGCCGATTTGCTGGTCCATGGGTGTTTGCGCTCCAAGTGTTTACTTTTAATAAACATTCTGCATGCCTGTTCTATTAAAATCAATAAGTTATGAATGAACACATAACTCATTGTTTAACAATGCTGTGCAGGCGTACACTCGTCTGGCTGGCTTATGAACCCACCGGAGAACTGATGATGAGCGCCGTTCGTAGAAACCTCGACGCGTACTGGATGCCCTTTACGGCTAACCGCGATTTCAAGAAGAAGCCGAGGGTGATCACCGGGGCGTCAGGTCACTATTACACGGCCGACGATGGCTCGACGTTGTATGACACATTTTCCGGGCTCTGGACCTGTGGCCTTGGCCACTGCCACCCGAAGATCGTCGAGGCCGTTCAGAAGCAGGTCGCGACGCTGGACTACTGCATGACCTTCCAGGTGACCAATGACAAGGCCGTGGCGCTGGCGGACCGCGTTACGAACATGGCACCGGAGGGAATGACAAAGTGCTTCTTCACAAATTCAGGCTCCGAGTCCGTCGACACAGCGTTGAAAATTGCGCTCGGCTACCACCGGGCCCGCGGCGAAGGGAATCGCACGCGTCTGATCGGCCGGGAGCGCGGTTATCACGGCGTGAATTTCGGTGGCATGTCGGTCGGCGGAATGGTCCCAAACCGCAAAGTATTCAGTGCCAACCTGATCCCGGGTGTGGATCATATCCGGCATACCCACGACATCGAGCACAATGCCTTCGCGCGCGGCCAGCCCTCGTGGGGGGCGCACCTCGCCGACGATCTCGAACGGCTTTGTGGCCTGCATGATGGCAGCAACATTGCGGCCGTGATCGTAGAACCCGTCGCCGGCTCGACCGGCGTGCTCCCGCCGCCCGTTGGCTATCTCGAGCGGCTTCGCGAAATCTGTGACAAGCACGGCATCCTGTTGATCTTTGACGAGGTTATTACCGCGTTCGGGCGCCTCGCGCGCCCGTTTGGCGCCCAACGCTTCGGCGTTACGCCGGACATCATTACGACAGCCAAAGGGCTTACTAACGGCGTAATCCCGATGGGTGCGGTGCTCGTGCGCGACTCGATCTATGACGCGTTCATGCAGGGGCCGGAGCACATGATTGAACTGTTTCACGGCTATACCTACTCAGGACACCCGATCGCCGCGGCTGCCGGATTGGCTACAATGGATGTTTACGACGAGGAAGGCACGTTCGAGCAAGCGGCAGCATTGGAGCAAACATTCGAGGACCTGCTGCATTCCTTTGCTGATCACAAGCATGTTATTGACGTGCGAAATTTCGGCCTGATGGGTGCCATTGAGATGGCGCCCCGCGAGGGCGCACCGGGTGCTCGAGGTGGCGAGGCACACAAGAAGTGTTTCTGGGACGAAAACCTCGTGATTCGCAATGGCATGGACATACTGCAATTCTCTCCATTCCTGAATTCAAAACCTGACGAAATGCAAAAATCGTTTGAGGCCCTGCGCCGCGTCCTCGACGCGATCGAGTAACCACCAACGAGTTTCGGAGACAATATGAACGCCAGACCTGCCAGCAAGATCGACGCTGCGAACGTCGTCGGACACTTTATAAACGGCGTAGACGTCGCAGATGCCAACCGTCCCGAACCCATTACGAACCCCGCGACCGGCGAGATTTCCCGGCATGTTGCGATGGCGTCGAAAGAGACCGTTGAGAACGCTATCGCGGCGGCCGAGGCGGCGTATCCGGCATGGCGAAACACGCCGCCGGCCAAGCGGGCCCGCATCATGTTCCGCTTCAAGCAGTTGCTGGAAGAACACGCCGAGGAAATTGCCGCCGCCATCACCGATGAGCATGGCAAGGTTCTCGACGACGCGATGGGTGAATTCGGTCGCGGCGTTGAGGTCGTCGACTATGCCTGCGGTATTCCGGAACTGTTGAAAGGTGAATATTCACGCAATGTCGGGCCAGGAATCGACAGCTGGTCCGACCATCAGCCGCTCGGTGTCGTCGCGGGGATTACGCCGTTCAATTTTCCGGCGATGGTGCCGATGTGGATGTACCCAATGGCGATAGCCTGTGGCAACACGTTTGTATTGAAGCCCTCTGAAAAAGACCCGAGCGCACCAATAATCGTCGCGCGCCTTTTCAAGGAAGCCGGCCTGCCCGACGGCGTGTTCAATCTCGTCAATGGTGACAAGGAAGCCGTCGACACCTTGCTGAACGACGAGCGCGTTCAGGCGATCAGCTTTGTTGGCTCAACCCCGATTGCCGAATACATCTACAGCACGGGCACCAAGAACGGCAAGCGCGTGCAGGCACTGGGGGGCGCCAAGAATCACGCCATCATAATGCCGGACGCGGACGTGGATAATGCAGTCACTGCCCTGATGGGTGCGGCGTTTGGCTCCTGTGGCGAGCGGTGCATGGCAATCTCAGTGGCGGTTTGCGTTGGTGATGAAACGGCAGACGCGGTCGTCGGCAAATTGCAGGAGCAGATTGCCAACCTCAAAGTCGGCGCCGGAACAGACAACGCGAATCACATGGGGCCCCTGGTCACAAAAGCGCATTTCGAGAAGGTTCGCGGCTATGTCGATTTGGGCGTCAATGAAGGCGCCGATCTGGTCGCAGACGGCCGTGGCCTGGTTGTGCAGGGCCACGAGGGCGGTTTCTTCCTCGGTCCGTGCCTGTTCGACCGGGTCACGGCCGACATGCGCATCTACCAGGAAGAAATATTCGGCCCGGTGCTGTGCGTCGTGCGTGCCGAGTCCGAAGAGCAGGCGATGCGCCTCATAGACGAGCATGAGTATGGCAACGGCACCTGCATCTTTACGCGTGACGGCGAGGCCGCTCGCTATTTCGCGGACAATATCAAGGTAGGCATGGTCGGCATCAACGTACCGTTGCCGGTACCTGTCGCTTACCACAGCTTCGGCGGCTGGAAGCGCTCGTTGTTCGGCGACCTGTATGCGTACGGTCCGGACAGCGTCCGTTTTTATACCCGACGCAAGACGATCACGCAGCGATGGCCCGCCGGCGGTGTCCGCGAAAAAGCGCAGTTTTCGTTTCCGGGTCGCCAGTAACACCTGTTTCGAGGTTACAATCGCTGTCCAGATCATTCGGAGACAGCAATGAAAAAGTTCGCCGTACTAGCTTGCTTACTTTCGACCCTGGCGTCTGCCCAGGACGCCGAGATAACGTTTAAGTCCACAGAGCTAGAGCCCGGCATCTTCATGGTGGAAGCCGAGGGTGGTTTCGGTGGTGGCAACATGGCCGTGCTCGTTGGCGAAGGTCACATTGCGATGATTGACGACGGCTTGCCGCCGCTTGCGGAAGATCTGTTGACACATGTTGCCGAGACGGCGGGCGGCCCAATCGACTTCCTCGTCAATACACACGTGCATGGCGATCACGCCGGAGGCAACGCCCACTTCGCCGAACATGGGACGGTCGTATTTGCGCACGACAACATTCGTAAACGCCTGCTCGACGACCCATCGGGCGCCGGTGGTCCGGGAGGACTTCCAGTCGTTACTTTCGGTGATGGCGTGACGTTCCACCTCGGCAAGATCGAGGCCCGCATCAAACACCTGCCCAAGGCCCATACCGACGGTGACGCTGCAATTCACTTTCCGGGCGCCAACGTCATTCACACTGGCGACATCCTGTTTCACGGCATCTTTCCGTACATCGACCTTGACAACGGCGGTACGGTGGACGGCTATATTGCCGCGCAGAAAAAGATCTGGTCCATGGCGAACGATGAAACGAAGATCATCCCGGGCCACGGATCATTGACCGACAAGGCTGGCATGAAGGCAGACATCGACATGTTGATCGACGGCAGGACGCTGGTCAAAGCGCTGATTGAGCAGGGCAAGAGCGTTGACGATGTGCTCGAAACCAACCCATTAGCGAAGTACGATTCCTTTAGCTGGGAATTTATTACGACAGAGCGCATGACGCGCACCCTGTTCCGATCACTGACCACGGACTGAACAAAGCAATGAATAACGATCAAACCAGTGACTTCGTCAACAAGATGTGGGACTCGTCGATAATTTCCGAGATTTCCGAGTACATCAAGGTGCCGAACAAATCGCCGTCGTTCGACCCGGACTGGGAGAAACATGGCCACATGGACGCGGCCGTCGCGATGCTCGAGGCATGGTGCAAGCAGCAGCCCATCAAGAACATGCAAATCGAGGTCGTCCGGATCGAGGGTCGTACGCCCCTGTTGTTTATCGATATTCCGGGACAGTCCGACGACGTCGTGTTGTTGTACGGCCATTACGACAAACAGCCGGAGTTCAGCGGATGGGATGATGACCTGGACCCATGGACACCTGTTATCAAAGACGGCAAGTTGTACGGCCGCGGTGGTGCGGATGATGGCTACGCGACATTCGGGTCTCTGACCGCGATCCGCGCCTTGCAGGAACAAGGTATTCCACATGCGCACTGCGTGGTCCTCATCGAAGGTTGCGAGGAAAGCGGCAGTTTCGACCTGCCCTATTACATCGATCTGCTCGAAGACCGCATCGGCTCCCCGGACCTGGTTGTCTGCCTTGACGCCGAATGCGGTAACTACGATCAGCTGTGGTGCACGACATCGTTGCGTGGCAACCTGACGGGCACTTTGCGCGTCGACGTTTTGACCGAAGGCGTGCATTCCGGAACAGCCAGCGGCATTGTGCCGTCGAGCTTTCGAACCGCTCGCCAGCTCATCAGCCGTATAGAAGATGAATCGAACGGACAGATACTCATCGATGGGCTGCACGTCGATATCCCGGAGCAACGTCTCGAACAGGCACGGCTCGCCGCAGAAACCCTGCAGGATTCCGTCTACGAGAAATTTCCATGGGCCGTCGAAAGCCCGACCCCGGGCGAGTCGCACGCGGAGCTGCTGCTCAACAACACGTGGCGACCGACGCTGGCAGTGACCGGCGCCGAGGGAATGCCCGCGCTGATCGATGCAGGTAATGTTTTGTTGCCCTTCACAACCTTGAAGTTGTCGTTCCGATTGCCGCCGACCTGCAATGCGGAAAACGCGGCTGAAGTCGTTAAATCTGCGCTCGAAGCCGATACGCCACCGCTCGCTAACGTATCGTTCGACGTTGAATCGACAATGGCTGGCTGGAACGCGCCGGCGGTTGCGGAATGGCTTGAAGCATCGATGCACAAAGCCTCCAACGCGTTCTTCGGCAAGCCGTCCATGTACATGGGCACCGGCGGCACGATCCCGTTCATGGGCATGCTTGGCGAACGCTTTCCCAAAGCCCAGTTTCTTATTACCGGGCTATTGGGGCCGAAATCGAATGCGCATGGGCCTAACGAGTTCCTGCATATCGAAACCGGTAAACGGTTGACCAGCTGCGTGGCGCAGGTGCTTGAGGATCACTACAAACGTGAGTCGCGCTGAAACAGTACGAACTTACGGGACAGGACACTGGACAGGTGTTGCCTACCCGGACCTCTTGTAGGTCAGCGCCGTAATCTGCTCGGAGATCAGGCCGATTAGGAAAACAATCACCGCGGCACTGATAACCAGCATGCTCATGTTCGTAAATCGCCCGGTGGTTGCGTAGGTATAGGCGTAATACCCCACTCCCGTCAGAAAGAAAATCCCGCTGATCGGCAGGAAGATCTTGAGCGGCGAATACAGCGTAGCCACCTTGAAAATTATGGCCATGAATCGAACCCCATCCCGAATCGGCCGAATGTGGCTCTTGCCGACGCGCGTCGCTGCATTAATGGGTACATAACAAATCGGGTATCCCGAGCGCAGGAAAGCCATCGTAATTGTCGTCGGGTACGAAAAGCCGTTTGGTAAAAGATACAGAAACTCTTTAAAAAGGCTCGCCCGGGCAACTCTAAAACCGGACGTCAGGTCCGGAATCCGGCGCCCTGTCAACAACGATGCGATGCCGTTATACAGTCCGTTGGCGAATAGCCGGCCCATGTTGGCATGCGAGCCGGAGTCGCGCGCCCCCACGGCCATATGGTATCCCTCGTCGAGTTTTTCGAATAGCGGCGCAAGCTCTTTAGGGTCGTGCTGACCATCGCCGTCCATCAGCGCGATGATGTCGCCTTGCGCCTGTCTTGCGCCGGCTTTTACGGCCGCCCCGTTGCCAAGGCTCTCAGGATGCTGAACGATCGTTGCTCCCGCGGCACGGGCAACGTCGGCGGTGTCGTCACTCGACCCATCGTCGACGACGATAATCTCGGCATCCGGCCAGGCCTCTTTTGCGGCTGTGACAACGCCGCCAATCGAGGCCGATTCGTTCTTGGCGGGAATGACTATGGATAAGGACATGATATTCACTTCCAAATTGGACTGCTGGCTGGCGCGCTTGCGGAAATTGTTCACGAAGCGAACATTATCATGATGCCGGCTGCAACGGCCGAGCCGATCACACCGGCAACATTCGGCCCCATCGCGTGCATCAGAAGAATATTGTGTGGATTGGCATCGAGTCCCACCTTGTTGGCCACACGCGCCGCCATCGGAACTGCCGATACGCCGGCTGCACCGATTAATGGATTGATGGGCTGCGTCGAAATCTTGTTGAGTATTTTGCCCATGATAACGCCGCTCGCCGTGCCGATTGCGAAAGCGACCATACCCAGCACAAGGATGCCCAGCGTGCTTGGCACGAGGAACTGCTCCGCGCTCAGCTTCGAGCCGACAGCCAGGCCCAGGAAAATCGTGACGATGTTTATCAGCGCATTCTGCGTGGTATTGGAAAGCCGTTCGACGACGCCGCACTCGCGCATCAGGTTGCCAAAACACAGCATACCGAGCAGCGGTGCCGCCGACGGCAACAGCAGCGCGACCAACAACAAGAGCAGTAATGGGAAAATGATGCGCTCGGTTTTCGAGACTTCTCGCAGCTGCACCATCTCGATCTTGCGTTCCGCCTCGGTCGTCAGCAATTTCATGATGGGTGGCTGGATCAGTGGAACCAGCGCCATATAAGAATATGCGGCGACCGCGATTGCGCCGAGCAAGTCGGGCGCGAGTTTTCCCGCCACGTAAATTGCCGTCGGACCGTCGGCACCACCGATGATGCCGATGGCGGCGGCTTCACGCAGCGAAAAGTCCATCAAGCCCAGTTGGGTCAAGCCAAGCGCACCCAGCAGCGTCGCAAATATACCGAACTGCGCGGCTGCACCGAGAAACAGCGTTCGCGGATTGGCCAGTAGCGGACCAAAGTCCGTTAACGCGCCGACACCCATGAAGATGATCAGCGGGAACGCGCCGGTCTCGATCCCAACCACGTAGGACAGGTGCAGCAGGCCGTCGCCGGTGGCGATTTCGACACCGGGAATGTTGCTCAGCAGCCCGCCAAAGCCGATGGTAACGAGCAGCAGCGGCTCGAACTTGCGGACGATACCGAGATACAGGAGTAGCAAACAGACACCGAGCATGACGATTTGCCCGGGCTTGATCTGGTAGAGACCGGAGCCGGTCCAGATTTGCTCAACGAGTTCCACCGATCAGGCCGCCATCAGGCAATTGCGACGAGTGCATCGCCGACTTTTACCGCATCGCCCTCGCTAACCAGCACGTCGGTCACAGTGCCTGACTTCGGCGCAGCGACAGCGGTCTCCATCTTCATCGCCTCGACGATCAGCAGCGGCTCTCCCTGGGTCACGACGTCGCCCGGCTTAACGTTAACCTTGAAAATATTGCCGGCCAGATACCGCTTTAACGGCTTCACCACCGCCAGACGCTGCCGGGCGTAGGCGCAGCCGCAGTGGCCACGGGTGAGACGCTCGCGAGCTGACCACTCTCGGCGACCTCGACAGTGAACGCCTTGCCATTGACGCGCACCGAGTAGACGCCGGCGGCACCCGCAGGAGTTGCCGCCACAGGTGCTGCCGCGGCTTCGGGTACACCGGTGGGGACCGGTTCGAACGCGTCCGGGTTATTGCGATTCTGGAGAAAGCGTATGCCGATCTGTGGAAACAGTGCGTACGTCAGCACATCGTCGACAACGTCTTTCGCAAGATGAATCTTTTTCTCGATAGCCAGGTGATTGAGTTCTTCGGTCTGGTGCTCGAGCTCAGGTTGCAGCAGGTCGGCCGGTCGACAGCTGACCGCTTCGCCCCCGTCGAGCACCCTGTCCTGCAGCCCCTTGTTAACGGGTGCCGGCGTCGCTCCGTACTCGCCTTTCAATATGCCCGACGTCTCTTTGGTAATTGTTTCGTAACGTGATCCCGAAAGAACGTTGATGACCGCTTGTGTACCAACGATCTGTGACGTCGGTGTTACCAGCGGCAACATGCCGAGGTCGCGCCGCACCTGTGGAATCTCTTTAAGCACGTCATCGAGCTTGTCACTCGCATTCTGCTCTCGCAGCTGATTCTCGAGGTTCGTCAGCATGCCACCCGGGACCTGCGCCACGAGAATACGTGAGTCGACGCCCTTAAGTGAGCCTTCAAATTTCGCGTACTTCTTGCGCACTTCGCGGAAATACGCGGCGATCTCCTCGATGAGCTTGATGTCGAGACCCGTATCACGGTCGGTTCCTTCGAAGTATCGCCACGAGCGATTCGGTGGGCGAATGTCCGTAGGTCATGCTCATCGATGACACCGCCGTATCGATGTTGTCGATGCCAGCCTCCGCCGCCTTCACGCAGGTCGCCGTCGACAGGCCCGTCGTCGCGTGGCATTGCATGTGGATCGGGATCTCCACGGACGCCTTCAAGCGACTGACAAGCTCGAATGCCGTATACGGGCGCAGCAGCCCGGCCATGTCCTTGATACAGATCGAGTGTGCGCCCATATCCTCGATGCGCTTGCCCATATCGACCCAGAGATCGACCGTATGCACGTCGCTGACCGTGTAAGACATCGTGCCTTGCGCGTGCTTGTCGACCTTGAGAGTCGCCTTTATCGCCGTCTCGAGATTGCGCAGGTCGTTCAGTGCGTCAAAGATACGAAACACGTCGACGCCGTTGACGGCGCAGCGCTCGACAAACTTTTCAACGAGATCATCCGCGTAGTGTCGATAGCCAAGAATGTTCTGCCCGCGAAACAACATCTGCTGCGGCGTCTTCGGCATCGCCGCCTTCAAGCGGCGAATACGCTCCCAGGGATCCTCACCCAGGTAACGAATGCAGGCATCGAACGTCGCCCCGCCCCAAGATTCTATCGACCAGAAGCCGACTTCATCGAGCTTGCCGGCTATTGGCAGCATGTCATCGATACGCATACGCGTCGCCAACAGGCTCTGATGGCCGTCGCGCAGCACTAGTTCGGTTATTCCGAGGGGGTTCTTATTGCTCATTGACTTACCGTTTGTCGGGATTTCAGGAATGGGATTTTCGATGCTGTGCGATCGCCGCCGTGATGACAGCGACTTCTTCGTCGCTGGCGTCGACGTCAACCGCGCTGGCAAAAAGCGGTTCACGACAAGCGCCATCAGGGACATGCCGGCGACCAGGAGCGTCAGGAAAACGAACACGGTGCCCATGCCGACAAGCATGAGCATGAGTCCCTGGTCGAGAAGTGTTGGCGGCATTGCGATCCGGGAAGATAGATGCGAGCGGCCGATTATACTGATTCTATTGGATCAACATAGTCTCATCGCGGTATCGCGCGCGGAACTGGATGCAATTGCAACTATTCCGTTCTCGTGCTTCAGTCATCGCGATCTGTCGTCTGGGTTAGCTGAAACAATGCACCGTGTATCTCGCCGATGTCCTCGACACGCCAGTCGAGAATGCCGGCGCGTGGACTGTCGAGCTCGTCAACCTCGAGCGATAGCAAAAAGAAACCCTCGCCGTGCGTGGCGAGGTAACGACCAGGAACAGAATCAGGATCGTACGGGGCTACCAGCACCAGCCAGCTTTCGCCTATTCGGCTGCGCGCAACGCGTGCACCGCGCGGCACGTGATCGACGATCTCGAAAGGCTCGAGTCCGAGCGTATTTTCGAAGCGAATACAGGCCTCGTCCAGATCGCGGACCACAAAATTGATGTGATGAATCGACGAAGGCGACACGCTGCTAGCCTCCGCGGCAATCAGGCCGCCTGGCCTGTCGGGAATCCGCCGGCTTTCGGCAGCAGGGCCGGCACGCCGCGTCCAAGCTCCTGTTCGAGCCACTGACTAACGGCGATAATTTTTTCCAGGGAAACGCCGGTCCTGACGCCCGATCGGTCGAGCATGTACAACAGATCATCCGTCGGGATATTGCCGGTTGCCGCAGGCGCAAACGGACAGCCACCAATGCCACCGATACTCGCATCAAGGTAAGTAACACCTGCGACGACAGCCGCCTGCGCATTGGCAAGCCCGATATTTCGTGTGTTGTGAAAATGGCAACGCAACGGAATATCGCCGATGACGTCTTTGACGCGCCCCAATAAGTCGGCAACCTGGTCGGGTACCGCCACGCCTATGCTGTCGGCGATGCCGAGCTCTGCCGGACCAGCATCAACGACCTGTTTAGCCAGCTCGACCACGCGCTCGACCTTGACCTCGCCCTCGTAGGGACAACCGAAAGCCGAAGAAATCATGACGTTGGCGCGAAGTCCGTTTTCCTGGGCCCGCTTACCAATAGTGCGCCAGGCCGCGACGGATTCATCGGTACCGACGCCTTGATTCTTGCGATTGTAAGTGTCGCTCGCGACCACAATCATGCCGATCTCGTGAATCCGCGTGGTCAACGCGCGGTCGAGTCCACGCTCGTTCATGATCAGGCCGATATAGGAGACGTCATCTCGCTGCGGCAGCTTTTCGATCAAAGCCTCGGCGTCGGCCATCTGCGGAACGAGCTTCGGGTGCACAAAACTCGCAACTTCAAGTCGACGAATACCGGCATCGATTGCCTTCTCGATAAACGTGACTTTGCTGTCCGTCGGCAGGATCTCCGGTTCGCTTTGCAGGCCATCGCGTGGGCCGACTTCCACGATCGTTATTCTGACGCTTGCTCATAAGCCCCTCAGATAGTCGATTACTGTCTTCTCATTCACAACGTCACCGTACTTGGCATTCATGTCAAACAAGTTCGCGTCATGTGGCGCCTGGTGTCGATCACCGCAGGCGTCCGCCACCACGATCGGAATAAAGCCATGAGACATCGTATCCACGCAGGTCGCCCGAATACAACCGCTGGTCGTCAGGCCCGTGATGATCAGCGTATCGATACCACGCTTCGTCAGTTCATCCGCCAGCGCGGTGCCGAAAAATGCGCTCGGGTACTGCTTGGAGAGAACGATTTCGTCCTCAGCAGGTTCCAGGCCTTGCGGCCAGTTGCCCAGCGGACTGCCCGCCACGAAAGCTTCGAGCGCGGGAACCTTGCGATAGAACACGCCGCCGTCGACACCTCCTTTCTGATAAACCACGTTGGTGTAAATGACCGGAACGCCCGCGCTGCGTGCCGCGTCACGAATCCGCAGCGCCGATGCCAATGCGTCATCCACGCCGGCGTACAACGGACTACTCTCTTCAAAGTACGCCTGCACGAAATCAACGAGAATCAGGGCCGGCTTCTCACCAAAGCCGAGGCTGCCATCGAAGGCGCCGCGATAATTTTCGTTGAGATCCTGACTCACCGTGTCGACTCTTCAGATAGGAAACCGGCGCGCCATTTTGACACGCCGGTTTGCAAGGTCATGCCGCTGATTGGAACTAGAACCGGTAGCTGAAATCGACTCCGTACGTGGCAAGGGCCGCCGGGTGAATGAATGACCCGCCGAACTCCACCGCCGGAATCACCTCGGCAAGGTACTTCTCGTCCGTGATGTTGCGGCCCCACGCCGTCGCCGACCAGCGCTCACCTTCCAGCCCGATGCGAAGATCGAGCGTGTCATAGGCATCACGCTTGGCCTTCGAGAAGTCCTGGGTAATGAAGCCGCCACCACCATTGAATGCGTCCCATATGGTCGGCGTAGCCTCACCCTGCAGCGTGTGGAACCACGTGTCACCCACGTGCTGCCAGTCGAGGCGCGCATACAGGTTCATCGCCTGGCCGATGGGTACGTCGAATTGGCCACCGAGGTTGAAGGTCTCGTCCGGCGCCTGCGGCACGCTGTTGCCGACCGACAGCGGACGGTTGGTGTTCTTCTTGATCTCGGAATCGAGGAAGCCGACGCCACCGAAAATCGACAAGTTCTCCGTGGCAATGAAGTTAAAGTCAGCTTCGAAGCCCTGGATCGACAACTCGTCGATCGTGGTAACGACGCGCAGCAGGCCAAACGGGCCGGCAAAGAACTCGAAGAACTGGTTGTCGTCGACGTCGGTGCTGAACACGGCCGCGTTCAGACGCAGCCGGCGATCCAGCCACTCGGTCTTCACGCCCAGTTCGAAGCTGTTGGACACCTCTTTGTCGTAGGTATCCGAAACGACCAGCTGTGCGTTGACCGGGTTGCCAGGAACATACAACGGTGGTTCGCCGGTGTTGAACCAGAACTCCAACAAATCGGCGCTGCCCTGGTTGTTGAATCCGCCGCTGCGAAAACCAATGCCCCAGCTCGCGTAGACATTGACCTGCGTCAGTTGCGGCCCAGCGCCAGGACACCTTCGGCTGCAGCTGGTCGAATGAGCGGCTGCGATCGGGTATGCCGCCCGGATTCGCTACAAAGCCGGGATTAATCGGTCCCGGCTGAAACGCGGCGTCAAGCGTGTTGATATTGAGACCGGACGCTGCGACGTTCGGTACCTGGTTTTTCACTTTGCGATCTTCCTGATCCCAGCGCAGTGCCAGCGACACTTCCATCGTATCGCTCATATCGAAGCGCAACTTCACCAAACGCGGCGATCACGCTGGTTTCGAACTTGTCCGAGAACAAAAGATCGGTCGGGTTCGGCCCGGTCGGGTCGATGTACGGCTGGCGCAGGAAACCGAGCACCCTGTCGGCACCGTAGGCCACAACAACTTCGCGGTCGATTTCAGCGGCGTACACACCGGCGATCCAGCGCACGGACTGATCCTGCGGTGACGTGAAGCGTACCTCGAGACTTGTATCCTTTTGATTGCGCTCCTGATATTGGTAGCCGTCGCAGGCTGTCGGCGTGTAGGGACCGTAAATACCCGTGAAGTCCGGAGCAGCACCACCGTTTCCGGGAAATACGCCGAACGGCTGGAAGAAATCGCCAAACAGATCGGTCCGATCGGCACCTCCCAAGCCGGCTGGCGCGTTGTTCAGCGTACTACGATCTGATTGACAGGCGGGGGCGAGTTCGTAGCCGTAGAACGTTGCGCTTGTACCGTCGGACAGCAGGTATTCGTCGAGATTGTTATACGATCCGATAAAGGTCCAGTCACCTTTCTCGGTCGCGTAGTCTGCCTTTAACGCGAGCTCGCTGGTTTCCTGCTCATTCTCGCCGGGCACGTTGAACGAGTATATAAAGTTGTGATCATTGACGTCCGCGAAGAAAGTCGGGCCAAATCCAGCAGCAAATGCGGGAATGGCAAAGACCGCGTTGAAGTTAATCGCACCGCCCTCGGCCTTTGAGTAGCCGCCACGCACATCCCAACTCAGGTTGTCGTCGGTCTCCCACATCAGTCGACCGCGCAACGTTGTGTCTTCGAGATAGTCGACGCCAGAACCCGCATTCTCGTAAATGTTGTGAAAGGAGCCGTCGAACTCCCTGTAGCTGGCGGCAAGGCTGCCGCGTACCGTTTCGCCTAGCGGCCCACTGATGCGCAACGATCCTTTGGCCAAGCCATCGCTACCACCACCCACTTTGACTTGACCAGCGAATTCATCACCGGGCTCTTTGGTGGTAACGAGGATGGCTCCGGCAACCGCGTTGCGGCCATATAGTGCGCCCTGCGGGCCTTTTAGAACCTCGATCTGTCTAACGTCAACAAGCTCTTCATTAAAGCTGTTGGGGTTCGTGCTCAGTATGCCGTCGACGACGTACGCAAACGTGGACTCCGCATCGCGGGTCGAGACGATACCGCGAATGCTGACCTGCGTATCACCGACATTTGCCGTGTCGACGATGGTAACGTTCGGCATCAGCGAAATGAAATCGGCCGGCCGCTCAATGCCGGCGCGTTCGATCGTCTGCTCAGTAAACGCCGTGATCGCAATGGGCACATCCTGCAGGCTCTCGGCGCGTTTTCGGGCCGTCACCACGACTTCGTCTATCGTAGAAGCCCCACCTTGCTGAGCGTTTGTTGTCGCGAACGGAAGAAACGACAATGAAACAATAAGTCCAATGATTCTGTATGGTGTTTTCATGGTGTTGATCCCATCTTTGTTATTTTCGGTTAGATTGTGTCAGTAACCCGCATAAGCCCCCGAACACCTGACACGCAGAACTGCGGCATCCCAAAAGAAAAAGTTATAAAATACTAACATTAAGTCATTTCATCGGCAAAAGTGTCCCCGCGTTGCGCGTCCTTCAGCGTTCCGCCGTGCTCAAATCGGCGCCCAGCTCCATCGCGAACTGGTAGCGCTTAGGGTTATACAAGCACTCCAGAACATCGACGACGATGCCGTCGTCGTTGTATGAGTGCCTCCGAACCGACAACAATGCCTCACCGGGCTCGACTTGAAGTTCATGCGCGATCTTTGTAGATGCTTTTTCGGCGCTCAATACCTGGTCGACTTTGGCGAGCCTGAAGCCACAATCTCGCAAAACATCCAGGCGGGCCTTGCTTTCGAGATTCCGCTTGGTAAAGCCGCTGGTAACTCCGGCTGTCCAGCTAACGTAGTGCGCGTAGGGTTCACCTCCTTCATTACTCAGGACACGAACGACCTTGTGAACGGTATGCTGATCACTCAATCCGAGTTGCTCCCGAATCTCAGCGGGCGCCACGACTTCTTCAACGGAAATCACACGGATAATGCTGTGCTTGCCCATCTCAATGAGGTCCTCCAGCATACCGACCAACGGCGCCCGCACCGGCTGTGGCTTATACCTGTAGGTAACGTGTGATCCCTTGCCTCGAAATCGAGCAACCAGGTTTTCGGCCGCAAGGTCGTCCATCGCACGCTTGGCCGTGATTCGCGATACGTTAAAGGTAGCCGCAAGCTGTTGTTCGGTGGGCATCTGAGCGTCGTAGGCGATCGTGCCGTCCATAATCGCGCCCTTGAGTACCGAATAGAGCTGGTGGTACAGCGGTACCCTGGTGAGGGGCCCGCCTTGGCCCTGCTTCCATTCGGATTTCAGTGATGCCAGTAAATCACTCATGGCGCCTCGGGCGCGGGTAGGTGGGTCTCCTCGAGTGAGCGTGCTTTGATCTCCTCGATAGTCCCGCCGAAACTGAACAGGCCGCTATCTTCCCGGCCATCACGCATTTTTGCCCTCAGCTTTTCTGTTGCTGCGGAATTGACTGCGCCATCCGCGGCGATAACCACGCCATATCGCTTCGCGCCCTCCGCGCTAACAAGACCACGACTGACGTCAACTCCAACCTGATCGGCGTCGCGTTCGAGCGGGTCACCCCAGCCGCCGCCGCCCCAGGTATTGAAGTACAGCACGTCGCCTTCTTTGACGCTGACCCCGTCGCACTTCGCGGGCAGCCACTCTTCGCCCCCGTCTGCGCGAACCAGTCGCTTGGTCGACCGCATGCCCGGATCTCCACCACGCACGCCCCACGGGTAGGTCAGCCAGCGCTCGTCGTGGATTGCAATCTCACCATCAACCAGGAATTCATAAGCGACCGACAGTCCGTTGCCGCCGCGGTGAAGGCCTGCGCCACCGGAGTCGGCGATCGGCTCATACTTGACGATCCGTAACGGAAAATACGCTTCAATGAACTCGTTCGGCACATTTGTAAATCCTGGCCAGAGCGAATGACCGTCCGGCCCGTCGCCAACCGGTCGCCCCGGAATGCCACCGAAGCCGATCTGGAACAACTGGAACCATTCGCCTTGTTTGTCGTAACCCGAATAGAACAGGTGCGGGCTGTCCGAGAAACCTGCGGCGTTCATCGCATCCGGTGCGCCTTGACCAAGCACACCACCCATGACGTCGAAAATCCGACCCAGGGCATGCGTTCGACCGGACAAGGCCGCGGGGAACTTCGGTTTGAGCAGGCTTCCCTCCGGGATTCGAACGTCGACAAGCTCATAGAACCCGTCATTGAACAGGATATGCGGGTCGAACAGATTGATCGTGAACGAACCGAAAAACATCTTGAACATTTCTTCGTTCATGTAGAAGTTGATCGAGCTCTTTGCCTGTGGGTCCGTGCCGGCGAAATCGAAGATTGCCACATCGCCCTCTCGCCACATCTTGCAGGCGATCTTGTAGGGTCCCTTGCCCACACCGTCGTCACAAACATAGTCTTCGAAATACGACGGTTGCTCCGGCACGATCATGTTGATAATCGCGCGCATGGCTTCCAGGTTTCGATCAAGCATGATCTGCATTGTCGTGAAGAAGACGTCGTCGCCGAAACGATCGGCTATTTCGACACAACGCTTCGCGGCAGTTCGGCAGGCAGCAACCAACGCGTTGAGGTCGAAACGATTCCACTCTGTGGTACGCACGTTGTGCAGAATAAGCTCGAGGATATCCTCTTGTAGCACGCCTTTTTTATAGAGCTTGGTTGGCGGAATGCGGATGCCTTCCTGGTAAATCGTCTCGGCCTTGATCGGAATCGAACCTGGCACCATGCCGCCGTTGTCGGACATGTGCCCGAACATCGCCGACCATGCCATGTGTCGCCCGTCCTTGAAGATCGGCACGAGCACTATCCAGTCCGGCAAATGCGACACCGCCGCGTTACACATGTACGGGTCGTTCGTCAGGATGATGTCGCCGTCTTCCAGGTCGCCTTCGTAGGCTTCCATGAACCCGTGTATGAAGGAACCGAACTGGCCAACGACCATTTTGCCGTCACGGTTGGCAACCATCGGGAAACAATCGCCCTGCTCACGAATACCCGGACTCATCGCCGTGCGGAACAGCACTGCGTCCATTTCCTCGCGAACGTTGCGGAGCGCGTTCTCGATAATATCGACCGTGACCGCGTCGACGTCAACCGTATTAAACGGCGTGGAGTTTGTTTGAATGATCTTTGCTGTCATGACGAACTCCCCTTAAACCGGATTAATCAGAAGGTTGCCGACTTTGTCGACGGTCGCGGCATGCCCGGGCAGGACCAACGTCGTTGAGTCCATCTCCGAGACAATCGCTGGCCCGGTTATCACCGTGCCGACGCCAAGTTTTCCTCGATCGTAGATCGACGCATCGTGCCACTCCTGTTCGTAGTAATACTTGGTCTCATGAATCATGGCGTCTTTCGGGTCCGTCGCGGTGCCGCTGACTTCCTTGAGATCTGCCGTCAGGCTGCTCTTCGCCTTGACGATGGCGCGGATCATTACGATCTCGTGGTCCTTACCATGTGCGAAGGTGAACAGCTGCTCGTGCTGGCGATCAAACTCGTCGGTAAGTACAGCGAGACCCTTGCTCTTCAGCTCTTCGTCGGTAACGCTGAGCGACAGCTGGAACGCCTGGCCGGCGTAACGAATATCGGCCTGGTAGGTGACTTGCTGCTGATCTGCCGGAATCCCGTCCGCCTCGAAAGACACTGCCGCCTTGTCGCGTAGTGCGGCAAGTTCCTTGATCAGCTGATCTGCCGTGATCTGGTCAACCCTTGCCACGAAAGTCTGCGAGGCCTCATCCTGCACCTGGGTCGTCGCATCGCCATACGCGCAAAGCACGCCCGGTCCTGGCGGGACGATCACCGGCCAGGCGCCGGACAGCGTGCCCAGCGCGTTGGCATGCAGCGGACCCGCGCCACCGAATCCAACGAGCGCAAAATCACGCGGATCATAGCCCTGCTCAACCGATACGAGGCGCAGGGCGCCGAGCATCGACTCGTTAACAATTTTGATGATGCCTTCCGCAGCCGTCATCAGGTCGATGCCCATGGCATCGGCCAGGGTCTGCACCGCTTTCTCCGCCGCATCCCGGTTAATAACCATTGCACCACCAAGCTTCACATCGGACGGCAGGTAACCGAGAACGACGTTGGCATCACAGACGGTCGGCTGCTCACCGCCTTTCATATAGGCGGCCGGGCCTGGATCGGCGCCTGCCGAATCCGGACCCACGCGCAGCGCTTTTGTCAGCTCCGGCACGAACGCAATCGATCCGCCGCCGGCGCCGATTGTCCGTACGTCAACGGACGGGGCGCGAACCGTAATATCGCTGACGCGCGTCTCGCGACGAATGCGTGCTTCGCCATGCTGGATCAAGGCAACGTCAGTCGACGTGCCGCCCATGTCGAACGTGAGTATGTTCTCGAAGCCGCCCCGCTTGCAGAAGTACATCGCACCGGCTACGCCGCCGGCCGGGCCGGACATGAGCATGTTGACCGGGGACTCGCTCGCCGCCCGTGCCGACGCCAGGCCACCGTCCGAGCGGAGAATGGCCAGGTTGACATCGTCTCCGAGGCGCTCCTCCAGTGAGGATTTCAGGTTCGTCACGTATTTGGATACCTGCGGTCGCACATAGGAGTTCACGACAGTGGTTTCGGTGCGCTCGTACTCCTGCATTTCCGGCACGACATCACTACTGATTGAAATCGGTATGTCACCGAATACTTCCTGCGCCACGTCCCGAACCTCGACTTCATGAGCACCATTGATATAGGAATTGATCAGGCAAATCGTCAATGCTTCAACTTCGCCGGTATCAGCAAGCGCCTTGAGGTCTTTTCGCAAGGTCTCCTTGTCGAGAGGACGAACGGTATTGCCGTCAGCGTCCATGCGCTCATCCGCTTCGATCGTGAGTTCAAGTGGCGCAAGTAACGGTGCCTTGACGTAGCTGACCCATCCACCAAGGCCGCCCGGGCAGAAGGAGCGCGCGACCTGCAGGGTCTGCCGGTAGCCCTTGGTCGTAATCAGGCCGACTTTGGCGCCCTTGCGCGTCAATACCGCATTCGTCGCCACCGTGGTTCCATGCATAACCTGCATGACCTTCGTCGGGTCGATATCCGATTCATCACAGATTCGGTCGATACCGTTCAGAACACCGATAGAGGAATCCTCCGGTGTCGACGGAACTTTTGCCATGTAGGTGTGGCCGTCCGATTCATCAACCAGCAACAGGTCGGTGAAGGTACCGCCAACGTCAACTCCTAGACGAAACGTCATGTGTTTTCCCCTGATCTTTGACTGTTAAATAATTGCGTCTTCTTTCATCCGCGCGAGCTCATCATTACTGATGCCGAGCTCGTCGCCATAAACTTCCTTATTGTGTGCCCCCAGTGTCGTATTGCCGGGCCAGCGAATCTCACCCTGGGTTTTCGACATTTTCGGGAATACATTTTGCATTTTGAGATTTGGCCATTCCTCGGTCGGCGTATCGACGATCGCGTCGCGCGCCTGATACTGCGGATCTTCGAGCATCTCGGGCGCCCTGAAGATCTTGCCGGCCGGCACGCCGGCTTCCTGCATGAGAAGATCGATCTCGGCGACCGTTTTGGTCTTGGTCCAATCGTTGATGATGCCGTCAAGAACCTGCATGTTCGCGCCACGAGCCGTGTGATTATTGAAGCGCTCGTCGCTCGCGAGTTCAGGCTGACCCATCGTCTCGCAGAGTCGCTTGAAAACCGTGTCCTGGTTCGCCGCGATGAGAAAAATACCGTCGGAACAGTCGTAGATATTCGACGGTGCGACGTTCGGCAACGTTGCCCCCGATCGTTCCCGAATGTAATTGCTGACCACGTATTCCGGTATGGTCGCTTCCATTACGCTCAGCACCGATTCATAAATCGAGGCGTCGATCACCTGCCCTTCACCGGTGCGATCACGATGATGCAGGGCCGCCAGCGCGCCGTTGCATGCGAACGTGGCCGCTAGCGTATCGCCAATAGACAGACCCGCACGGCTCGGCTGGCGATCCGGCTCACCACAAAGGTAGCGCATGCCGCCCATCGCCTCCCCGATCGCCGCGTAGCCCGCGCGCTTGGCATAAGGTCCGGTCTGCCCGTAGCCGGAAACCCGGATCATGATGATCCTGGGGTTGATCTTCACCAGGTCCTCATAGCCAAGGCCCCAGCGTTCCATCGTTCCCGGACGAAAGTTCTCAAGCACCATATCCGCCGATTCGATCAAACGGCGTACCAGGTCCTGCCCTTCATGCTCGCGCAGGTTGGCGGTCACACAACGCTTGTTGCGCGCGCACACGCTCCACCACAGCGGGTAGTCGCCCCTTCCCCAGATGCGCATGGGATCGCCCTGATTCGGCGGTTCCACCTTGATCACATCGGCACCCATATCGGCCATAAGTTGCCCACAATACGGTCCCGCGATCAGCTGCCCCATTTCGATCAGGCGGATGTCGGTTAATGGCCCTTTGCGAACTGATGCATCAGTCATCGTGCGGTCGTTTTCCAATGTGACGATGCAACGGAATCGTTGCTCCGATTTTCTTGACCGGCGACAGAGCCCTGCGGCTCTAATCCCCCAGTACTGTATTATTTTGATTTATCAATATAACAATAGGTCTTATCGCGATCAACTCTGCGAGTTTTGCTGACGAATAGGAATAACGACCCGCAGCCCATGCATGCCGATTTTCTTACATCGATGACTTATTTGAGAGATTTCATAACCATGACCGGCGCCTGACAACGCCGACACCCCCATGCGCGCGATCAGGAGGTGACCTCTTTAAAAGACCGGTTTCGCGACGCCAAGGTACGTTATCGTCGCGATGTTGATCCAGTTGATGTACGCGAGTCCACGCCCGAATGCCAGCTGCTTGTCCAGCTTGGCTTCCGCCTCCGGGTTGGACCCGGCGGCAATTTCGCGGAATAGAGGCATCCAGTTGCGCATGATAATACGCAGCAGCAGGCCAATGATCAGCGCGATACCGTAGAGGGTGGCCTTGGCGGCATACCACGGCGCGGCGAACGGCCAGCCCGAAACGATCGAATAAATGCCAAAGATCAATAACAGCAGTATGACCACGTAGCGAAACGACTCATCGATTCTCGTCAGCTTCACGCCCAGCTCGGTGCCTCGGTTGAAGAGAGCGCCGTAGCTTATCGAAAGCCAGCCTGCGGCGAATACCCACATACCGACGATCCAGGGCCCCTGAAGTGGTTGGAGATTCAGCAAAGCACCCATGTGTAGCCCTAACGGCAACAAAAGAATGATGCCGGTACTCGGCAGGATATCGATACGGTAGGTCAACTCCATGTGGCGTTGACGTTCTTCGAGACTCAGTTTCGTATTCGTTATGGGCCGCGACGCATTGAACACTCCCCATTCACCGCCAAGCCAATAGGCCATCGCGATAATGTGGGCCCACTTCAGAAACAGGTAAGTCGTCATTGGTTAATTGCCGTTCAGTCTTGTCTAGAGCCCAATAAAAGTAATGGCGCCACCACATGCAGCAACCGACAGGCCAGCGATGGCGTGTTCCCAGCGCCCCAAAGCAGGCAGTTTCAATTTCTCCAGGCCGACACTTGTCAAGACGACCGCTCCCACCATCGTCGCCAGGGTGACGATTCCGAATACCATCGCGACAGCAATCACGAGGCCGATGCTTTGCTGCGCCGCCGGATACATGAACAACGGAATCAGCGCCTCGCAAGGACCGAGAATAAAGACGATGAATATCGCCCAGGGGGTAATGGAGTTTCGTCCCGGCTGGTCATGTACGTGCAAATGGTCTTGATGGTGATCGTGCTCGTGATCGTGAACAACATCGTCGTGAACATGCACGTGCGAGTGCCTGTGCGCTCGCCCCGCCTTGCGCAGTCCCCAGGCAAAATACATCAGGCCAAAGGCAAGCAAAGCCCAACCGGCGATATTGCCGCGCAGGCCCTCTATTGCAGTCAGCGAAAGCAGCTGGGCGCCGAGCAACAAGCCCACCGCGCCAATAATTACCGAACTGAGTACGTGTCCGAGCCCGCACAACACCGTTACCCGTGAGCGTCTTCGACAGGCTCCAGCCGCGCGCCTTGCCCATGGCCGTAAACACAATGTAATGGTCGGGACCCAGGATCGTATGCAAGAACGCAATCGACGCTGCAGTCAACAACAGGATCTGGGCTTCGTTCATCACGATAGCTTATCTCGGCCGCTGACTTGGGCGCGATAGGTATTTACCTTTAGCGTCGCCCACGACATTGCCATCGTCGCAATCAGGCCCGCCACGCGGGCAGGTTGATTTCACACGGCCCTGCAGTTCCATGCCCTCGGACCGCGGCCTTTACCGTCATGAACAGCATGTGCGTCATCTGCTGGAATGACGTTAGGTCTTGTTCCGATCAACACCGCAGGCAAGCCTGCCAGCATAAACGTGCGCATGGTCTGGTACTCAGGCAGAATCCGCGCATGAAGCAGACAGCCGGAAAGATATTGTGGGTGGTCATGCTGGGCGCAGCGCTCCTGGCAGGTTGCGCGACAGCACCGCGCACGCAGGTGGTGACCGTTGCCGAGAGCAAGGACTGTGTCGTGCTGTTGCACGGACTGAATCGAAGCTGGCGCGCCATGCGCCCGATGGCCGATGCGTTGAATCAAGCCGGCTTTACGACGGCGAACGTCGACTACCCTTCCCAGTCAGGCCCGGTGGAGGAGATTGCGCCACTCGCGGTCGGTACAGGGCTCATGGAATGCCGCGCCACAGGTGCTGACCGAATCCACTTCGTGACGCACTCGATCGGTGGAATACTGCTTCGTTATGAAAACGAGCGGGCCCCCATTTCGGACCTGGGTCGCGTGGTCATGCTCGGGCCGCCAAATCAGGGCAGCGAGGTCGTCGACATCGCGGAGAGTTGGCCGGGAATGTCTTTATTCGGCGGCTCGGCCGGGCTACAACTGGGTACCAACGAAGACAGTATTCCGTCGCAGCTGGGGCCCATTGATTTCGAACTGGGCGTCATCGCCGGGACCGGCACGATCAACTTCTGGATGTCTGCGATGTTGCCCGATGCCGACGACGGCAAGGTCTCGGTTGCCGCAACCCAGGTGGACGGCATGGACGACTTTCTTGTCGTTGACCGATCTCATCGATACATCACGCGCAGCGACATCGTTTTCCGCAATACTGAATCGTTCCTCAAGACCGGTCGCTTCCTCGACGCCGACAAGACTCATAGCGTAGCCTGTGCCGCACCCGCCGTGCTCGATCCGTCCCCAGTCGCCTGCTTCTGATCGCCGTTTCCGGGGGCATACCAGTTGATGCCACGCGTCAGGTACATGACGACCGCAAGCACGACCCACAGACCCACCGATCCTGCCAGCAGCGCGAAGTTCTCCGCATTCAGCGTCAGGTAGAGAAACACGTAAAGGCCCGCCAGAACGCCCGCCATCACCGCCGCCCGTGATCGACGCACCAAGATCGCGGCGCTGTATCCCGAGACCAGAGCTGTCGATGCCAACGCGCTCAGGACGTAAGCGATATCGAATCCGACGTGCTCCGACAACGACAGCAACAGCATGTAAAACAACGTATTCGCGAGGCCGACAAGAAGGTACTGCAATGGATGAAGCTTCAGGTTGCCAACAACCTCCATGAGAAAATAGGCAATGAACGTCAAGCCAATGATCAGCACGGCGTACTTGGTCGCACGCTCAACGACCTGGTACAGGCCAACCGGCTGGATGAACCTGGCACCAAACGCATCTTCCCCGGCGCGAAGTTGCGCGGCATGCATGTCGATCCAGATCGCCGGCAGTTTGCGGCCCATACTGGTCGAGTACCAGGATGCATCAAAGCCGTCCTCACGTACTTCACGAACCGCGGGTAACTGACGGCCGGTAAAACTCGGCGAGGCCCAGTTCGACGACATGGTTACGCTTGCGTTTTCAGCCAAAGGAAGAAACCGCAGCGACCCCGAGCCGTTCACGGCCAGCGAAATATCGAGCTCGAGAGCCGATTGCCACTGCGATTCGTCGAGCTGCCGTCCAAGTTGCGCGCTCAGCTGTGAAGCGAGACCGTCGATGCCCTCTGCGGCGGCGCTGAAGTTCACCTTGCTTCCGTTGGCGGCGACTCGCGGTATTTTGCTGATAGCCATCGGGTCGCTGACACCGAGGAACAATTCGGCACCCGACCACGTAATCTGCTCGCGAGTAATACCAAGCGTGTCGAGCGCCGCAAAATCAACTTTGCCGCGGATGGTGATTGCTGCACCGAATACCGGAACCTTGTGCATGCCACGATATCGCTCTTCGGTTACAACGTCGGCAGCAACGAGCAGTTCTTTCGCCAGGAGATAAACGATCTTTTCATCTTCATACGGCAGACCATAGACGGTCTTGTTTTCGACCTTGTACGGTAGCTTCAAGACAGGCCCGGTTATCGTCTGATCGCCGCCCCAGGAATTCCGTATGTCGAGTGCGGCGACGGACTCATTGTTCTGGCGATCGAAAACGATGCCCTTGATCATCCCCACCGGGATCAACAGAGTCAGAGTCAGGAATGCAATGATGGCGACTTTGACGGATGCCGAGCGACTGCTGGCGTTTATCGGAATTCTCACGACGAATCTCCCTTTACTTTAGGGAGATGTAAACAGCGAATCCTGTCACCACGGTGATCAGATTGTGGCCAATTGTGGCGCGTGAGCGCGCGCTAACGAATGTCGAGCCGCCACATGCGCCGAACGCAGAGGCAGCATGTTTCGAGAACCAGCGGTATCGCAGTGGCCCCGACTAATGCCCCGCTTGCTTTTCGTCCAGTCGTGCTTCGAGTTCCTTGATCTTTTGCTGCTGCGCCTGGACAACTTTCGTCAATACGGCAACGATGTCCATCGTGCTCAGGCTTGACCGGTCTTGGTTGGCCACGAGGTCCGGCACGTCCTCGGCAATGAAGCCCAGGTAGTCCTCTTGTCGCTCGTTCCGGTAGTTGAACGACACGGGTTCGAGCTGCATTAGTGCCGTACTTGCCTGCTCGACCGACAGTGTGGCGATGTTCTCCTTCTTGTCTCTCGACGAACTATTGGTCCAAACGCCGCCGGCGCTAACGTGCGCGCCGCTGGCCATCTCCAGCGGATGGCTCGGCCGCGACACGCCAATGCCCACATTGCCGTCGCGATCAACCGTAATGCGATCCTGCGATCCGGCGCCAATCGTCAAGGTGCTGGCCCTGTTGTGCATAATGTAGCCCGTGTCACCCGACGACTGCGTGATCATTAGCCCGGCAACGCTGCTGTTCTGCTCGTGGATCTGGATACTACCGTTGACTTCGAGGCGCTGTTTGGGTTCGGTGGTTCCAATGCCGATCTTATTGCCGTCATCATAGATCTGTGAATTGCCGCCCTCGGTTTCTTTCCTGAACTTTACGAGAAAGTTCTCATTGCCCTTGATGTTTGCGGCACCGGGCGGTCCCGGGGGGCCGGCCGGTCCCGATGGGCCGGCAACGATTTCCATGTCGAGCCCTTCGGTCGCGCCCCCGACGGCCTCCGCTTCGACGACTTCTTCGGCAACCTCTACGACACTGAGGTCCGGCGCATCGGCAATGATGTCTTCGACTTCCTCTTCTATAACCTGCTCTTCGACGACTTCCGCAACACCTTCGTCCACGACTTCTCGGATACCTTCCGCAGGATTTTCCTCGATGACCTCTGTGATGACTTTCTCAACAACCACTTCGACGTCGGCCTCTTCGGCTAGCGGCTCGACCATCACCTCGACACCCGCGTCAGCCGCCGTTTCGTCCACCGCGCTGGCGGCAACGACGAGAGACCAATCGGCGCTGATATAGCCGGTCGCATCGCCCTCAAGCTGCACTTCGTACCAACCCGGCATCGCATTCACCAGCGGCAACGACTCGCCCTGCTTAAGGCGCCCGACGACGTCGGAAGCCGCATCAGGTCCCAAGCGGATATTGACGGAGTCCTTTACTTTTTCGACGGGCACCACATCATCCGCAAAACTCGCGTACGGCAACATGGCTAACAACAACAATGGCATGAATTTCATGACCTGCTCCTCAATTTTTTACAGCGTTTGTCAACGCCTCATAGAGCGCGGCCTGCAGCACACGGTCACTGTCGACACTCGCGTCCGCGCGCGCACTGTGAAGGGCGATGACCACTTTTTCCGCAGGGTTGATGTAAATGCCCTGACCGAATATTCCTCGCGCGGCATAGGCCCCGCCACCGCGCAGCCACCACAGGTACCCGTAGCCCGCATAGCCTTTCGACGGCGCAATCGACTCATCCATCCAGGCATCGGGTAGTACACGCCGACCATTCTGCAACTCACCGTTGCGCATGGCGAACAGCCCGATTCGGGCGTAGTCCCTCAAGGTCGCGTTGAGGCTGCTGCCGCCAAACTCTCCACCGCCCGGCTCGCTCAGGACCCAGTATGCGTCGTGCTCCATGCCAAAGGGCCGCCAGATTTTTTCGCTCAGGTACGTCGACAGGTTGTTACCGATTGCCGATCGCAACAAGGTACCGACGAGGTTGGTTTCAGCCGTGTTGTAGTTAAATACTTCACCGGGCGCCGATTCGCGTGGCTTCTGTCTCAGGTATTCATAAACACTCAAGGTGTGCCACGGCGCCGAATTAATGTCTGACTCGGGATCGGCGTAGTCCTCGTCCCACTGCACACCCGACGACATTTGCAGAAGATTGCGAATCGTGGCCGCATCGTACGAAGAGTTCTTGAGACGCGGCAAATAATCCGTAACCGATTCATCGACGCTCTTGATGTAGCCGTCTTTTATCGCCGCACCAACCAGCAACGACGTCACGGACTTGGCAACAGAATAGGAAACCCACCGAGAACCGGCGTCATTGCCAAGTTCATAGCGCTCGTACAGAACCTTGCCGTCCTTGACGACGATTAATCCAGCGACGTTTTGTCGCACAACGTATTCATCCACGGTCATCGCCTGGTCTTCCGTGGCTATTTCGACACTTCCGAGGTCTACAGAGTGTTGCGGCAACGGGTACGGCGTGCCGCCCGCGTGAACTTTCCGTGCCGGACTCAGCATCTCCATATTTCTGAATCCGGAGACCTGCTGCTCCGGCGTCCAGAACAGTTGATTTTCCGCGTTGCCAAAATGCTGTGCGTCGTTTGCGGGATCGATATACGGCGCATCCGCGCGGGCGACGAACGACAATCCCAGCAGCGACCCCAAGGCAAGTGTTAGAACCGGCGTCTTCATCGTGATCCCTGTCTCGGCGAAGCACCGATACTATCACTCAATCCGAAGTCAGTAGTCGTCCAGCTGAAGTGCACGCGCGATGCTTGCTCGTGTCAACGGATGGTAGGCAGCGCGCGTGCGCTCGTATATGTCTCGCGCGAGTTCGAGATCTGAGCCGTTTTCGGCCAACGCGAGATAGACCGGCGTTATCAGTCGCCCCCTGCCATAGCGAACCAGGTGTTGCTGCAACTTTGGATAGGCCGCCATATGCCTGCGCTTCGCGACTTGTATAAACCAGGTGCGCCCGATCTCGGCATTACGTGTGTCGCTGAGTCCAAGCCCCTCGTCCAGCTGCGCGAGCCGGTCATCGGTAATGTCGGCTGGTAAACTGTTAATGAAATGCACGGTGGCCTGAGGGCTCCAGCTGCCGACGGGTATTTCGGATACGTCGACCTTTTCTTCTGCCCATGCTGCCGCCATTGCTGCAGCGGCGTCGAGGGTCGCCGAACTTGGTTTCGGTGCACTATCCGGAAGACCCGGTTGATACAGCCACTGCTCAACCTCGGCGCGAGCAACCTTGCTTGACTCTGCTTGAAGCAGGTTACTATCGAGGTAGTCGAGGAAACGCTCGCTCGTTATCGTCTGAAACCCGAATACATCAAAATACGAGGACAGAAAATCGTCAAACGCGTCGCGGCCAAACGCGTTTTCCAGGTACTGCAGGAACAACTGGCCCTTGCTGTAATGAATCGTACCCTGGAAGTCGTCCGGGTCACCGCTGTCCAGCCGTGGCGCCAGCGCCTGCATTTCCAACGGCACGACGTCGAGGTCCAGCAACAACTCCTGGTACGACAGGACGCGCTCTTCGTCGACCCGGTCCTGATCGTAAATCACTTCCATCAGGCGGGACTCCAGGTAGCTGGTCATGCCTTCGTTTAACCATTGATCCCGCCACGTTGCATTGGTGACGAGGTTACCGGACCAGGAATGTGCCAATTCGTGCGCGATCACGGAGACCAGGCTGCGATCACCGGCAAGCAAGCTTGGCGTTATGAATGATAAACGCGGGTTTTCCATTCCACCGAAAGGAAAGCTCGGCGGCAATACGAGCAGATCGTAGCGACCCCACTCGTACGGGCCAAAGAGTACCTCGGCCTGCTCGAGCATCTCCTGGGTATCTGCAAACTCGAAAACCGAGGCCTCAAGGAGTTCCGGTTCCGCGTAAACACCGGTCTGCTCACCTAACGGCGCGAAGAAGATATTGCCAACCGCGATCGCCAGCAAATACGACGGGATCGGCTGCGGCATGTCGAAATGATATTCGCCACGCCGCGGAGTCAGCGGATCATTGTTCGCGCTCATTACGGCCAGAAGCTCGGGCGGCGTCCTGATTCTCGCCTCGTAGGTAATTCGTACTGCCGGCGTGTCCTGCAACGGCACCCAGCTACGCGCATGAATCGCTTGCGACTGGGAGAACATCAACGGGTGTTTGCCGCCCGCGGTCAGGCCCGCCGGTAACCACTGCAGTGCCGTCGAATCGGGGCTGGTCGAATACTCGAGTTTAAGCCTGAACTCTTGTTGCCGACCGGGCGGGCTCCGGCAGGCTGACGATTAATGGCGTTCCCTTGATCGCATCCACTTTCTCCGAAGCGATAGTCCGCAACCAGCGAGACGCCATCGGTCAGCAAAATCTGCACGTCCGTGACGGCCAGGTCACGAGTGTCGAGTACAACTTCTACGCCGCCTGATTCGACTCTTTGCATCGTGTGCACGGCACTGCCCTGCAGCTCCGCGGCTTCGAAATCGACGGTCAGATCCAGCTCGAGATGCTGCGTGACGAACTGGCCCGTATTGGCAAATGAGAAATAGTCACGCGCCGGGTCGTAGACTTCTTTTTCTCCCTCTTTCTCCCCGCAGGCGGACGTCAGCATCGCCGCGAAAACTACTACCATGAACCTCAACCGCATTACCTGACCTCAAGCGTGTCCAGTGTCGGGGCCGGTGATTCTAAACCACTTCAGCATGGGGCGCGCAGCCAGTCGTACAGACGTGTAGACTTGCGCAAAATATTCACCGCGGGGAAAAATCATGGATCTTGGTGTCAGCGACCGCGTACGGCCATTGCTGGAGGCTGTGCGCACCTTTATTACCGATCGGGTGCTACCCGTCGATGAGGAATTCCTGGAAGAGGTCTCGAAAGGGGACCGCTGGTCGTTGACTGACCGGCAGACCGAGATTATCGAGGGACTCAAATCCGCGGCACGTGAAGAAGGCCTGTGGAACTTCTGGCTGACCGATAGCGACAGTGGCTTTGGCCTCAGCACAGTCGAGTATGCCTGGCTCGCAGAAGAGACCGGCCGTGCGCACCTCGCAGCCGAAGCGTTCAATTGCAGTGCACCGGATACGGGCAACATGGAGGTGATCGAACGCTACGGCACCGAAGAACAGAAAGCACAGTGGCTCACGCCATTGCTTAATGGCGAAATACGGTCGGCCTACGCGATGACGGAACCTGACGTAGCATCCTCCGACGCCACTAACATCTCGACGTCGGCGGTCCTCGAGAATGGCGAGTGGGTCATCAATGGAGAGAAAACCTACATCTCCGGCGCCGGTGACGAACGCTGCAAGATTCTGATCTGCATGGTAAAAACGAATCCGGAGAACAACCGCCACACGCAACACTCCCAGATTCTGGTCCCCATCGACGCCCCGGGCGTGGAGATCGTGCGCGGCATGAACGTGTTCGCAATGGACGATGCGCCACACGGTCATATGCACATCCGCTTCAAGAACGTTCGCGTACCCGAAAACAACATTATCCTCGGCCCCGGCCGCGGTTTTGAAATCGCGCAGGGGCGACTCGGACCCGGCCGCATCCATCATTGCATGCGCGCCATCGGCATGGCCGAACGCGCGCTGAAGCTAATGTGCGAACGCTCCGTGTCGCGAACTGCGTTCGGGAGACCCCTCGCCAAGCTAGGTGGCAACTACGACGTCATCGCGAAGGCACGTATCAATATCGACATGGCGCGCCTCTTGACTCTGCAAACTTCGCACGTTATCGATACAGAAGGCGTGCAAGTAGCGCAGACTTGGATATCGAAGATCAAGGCGATAGTTCCGACTATTGCCATTGATATCATCGACGACGCGATCCAGATGCACGGTGCTGCCGGCATCTCGCAGGATTTTCCGCTTGCCGCGATGTACATGAACGCGAGAACGTTACGATTTGCGGATGGACCCGATGAGGTTCATCGCATGGTGGTTGCACGCCATGAACTGCGGCCCTACATCCGACGGGACTGAACTGGTGAGGCCCGCGCTTCGCTTTCGGTAAGCGCGTATGTAACTGGCTTGTCTTTCCGGTATAAAAGGCAAGAGACAACCACTGTCATGAACTCTGCCCGGCTACCGTCCAGCCGGCGTTGAGCTGCAGGAAGAATTGATGCCCCAGGAAACTGCCCGACCGATCAATCCGGTAGCCGAGGACTTTGCCGGTGAATCGCTGTCCAGGATGGCGAAACGCGCGCTCCACGCAACCCGACCGAAGTTCTTCCCCGCGTCCGTGCTGCCCGTACTGGCAGGCACGGCGTGGGGCGTCTATGCCACGAGCAGTCTGGACATCTCTTTGTTCGTACTCGCGCTGCTCGCCACCGTTTGCGTACACGCGGCAAGCAACGTCCTGAACGATGTCGGCGACGAAACCATCGGCACCGACCGGCGTAACGAGGATCGTATCTATCCCTATACCGGCGGCTCGCGGTTCATTCAGACGGGGATATTGAGCCAGTCACGCATGGCGCGGCTGGGTGTCGTGCTGCTGGTGGTTGCGGCGGTGGCCGGACTGGCGCTGTTCCTTGAGAAAGGGCCAACGGTCCTGTGGTTCGGTCTCGCGGGCATCGCTCTCTGCGTGTTCTACTCACTGGGCCCGGTAAAGCTCAGCACGATCGGACTTGGCGAAATGTCCGTTGCGGTTGGCCTGGGCGTGTTACCTGTTACGGGTGCCGCGTGGCTGCAGGGCGCATCGATTGATACTTCACTGCTACTTTTTTCGCTGCCGGTGAGCGCGTGGGTCGCAGCAATATTGTTGATCAACGAAGTGCCGGATATCGAGGCGGATGGCGCCTGCGGCAAAGACACACTGCCGGTGCGACTCGGGCTGGGCGGAACATCGCGACTGTACCTGGCGGTGCAAGCGGGTGCGCTGCTGGTCATCCTTGCGCTGACCGTTCTTGGCAGCCTGCCACTGCTGGCGCCGCTGGTGCCTGCAGGCCTGATGGTCCTCGCCTGGCGAGCATCTGTAGCGATCAAGACTGGCATCGAAGATCGCGAGTTAATGACGCAAGCCATCGAATCCACGCTGGCCATTCACACCGTTGGGTGTCTTTGGCTGACCGGCTGTGCTTTGTATTCCTTGTGGTGGTAACCCAGTAGATTACGATGCAATTTAAAATAAAGAAGGGACTGAATATCCCGCTGGCCGGAGCGCCCG
This sequence comes from uncultured Gammaproteobacteria bacterium, assembly GCA_963760325.1. Lineage (GTDB taxonomy): Bacteria > Pseudomonadota > Gammaproteobacteria > Steroidobacterales > Woeseiaceae > UBA1847. The sequence goes on from CAVXCW010000032.1 coordinate 146,996, forward strand.
AACAGAAAATCTCAACCGGCAACGAGGTACGCTCTGTCGCGGTAATCGGCCCCGACTTCAACGACCTGAAGCCCGGCATGTTTGTACGCGAGGGTGATCGTGTCAAACTCGGTCAACCGCTGTTCAAAGATAAACAGAATCCGGGCGTCAACTTCACATCACCCGGCAGCGGTGTTGTCACCGCAATTAACCGAGGCGAGCGGCGTGTTCTGCACTCGGTTGTGGTACGCCTCGAAGGCGATGACGCCGAGGAGTTCGATACCTTTTCTGCCGAACGCCTTTACAGCCTCGAAGCCGGGCCCGTACGCGACAACCTGCAGGCGAGTGGACTATGGGCAGCCTTTCGCACTCGACCTTTCAGCAAGATTCCGGCCGTGGATGCTTCGCCGAGGGCGTTGTTCGTAACGGCAACCGATAGCAACCCGCTCGCAGCTGACCCGGCGGTCGTTATTGCCGCAAAAAAGGACGCTTTCGCCCAGGGTCTCGAAATTATCTCCAAGCTCACCGACGGCCCCGTTTACGTATGCACGGCCGTCAATTCCGGCATCGAATGTCCTTCCGGCGAGCAATTCGTGCATGCCGAGTTCTCGGGCCCACACCCGGCCGGGCTCGTCGGCACGCACATTCATCTGCTTGAGCCTGTCAGCGAACAAAAGGTGGTCTGGCACATCCGCGCTCAGGACGTCATCGCGATTGGTGAACTGTTCGCGACGGGACGGCTGCCGGTAGAGCGAGTGATCGCACTGACGGGCCCCATGGTCAAGAACCCGCGCCTCATCAAGACACGACTCGGCGCGAACACCAATGACCTGCTGAACGGTGAACTGGCCGAAGGCAATGTGCGCGTGGTTGCCGGCTCCGTTCTCAACGGCCACCACGCAGCGCAATGGGCAGCGTATCTCGGCCGCTACGACCGGCAGATCACCGTGCTGCAGGAAGGCGCGCCGCGCGAGCTGTTCGCGTTCCTGCGCCCCGGGTTCGGCAAGTATTCGGCCGCACGCGCGTTCGCGGGCAACCTGTTCGGGAAGGAATTTCACTTCACGACCTCGCAGAACGGCAGCCCACGCGCGATGGTCTCGACCGGCAGCTTCGAAGCAGTTATGCCGCTCGACATCCTGGCAACACCGTTGCTCAAGGCTCTTCTTGTCCGCGATACCGACGGCGCACGCGAGCTGGGTTGCCTCGAACTCGATGAGGAAGACCTTGCGCTGTGCTCTTTCGTCTGCACCGGCAAATACAACTATGGATCGCACCTGCGAAGAAATCTGCATGAAATCGAGGTAAACGGCTAATGAATCCGATACGTTCGTTCCTCGACAGGCTGGAGCCGCTGTTCGATAAAGGTGGCCGCTTTGAACAGCTGCACGCGCTGTACGAGGCAGTTGATACGTTCTTCTACTCTCCCGCGGATATTTCGCGCGGATCGCCGCATGTGCGTGACGCGCTCGATCTGAAACGCGTCATGATCCTAGTCATGTTCGCGTCGGCGCCGGCGGCAATCGTCGGCATGTGGAACGTCGGTTTTCAGGCCAATACGGCGCTCGCCAGTATGGGCCTGGTCGGCATCGACGGCTGGCGTGGTGCATTGCTGCCGCTGCTCGGCGCGGGGTATGACCCGGCGAGCGCCTACGACTGCTTCGTGCATGGCCTGCTCTATTTTGCGCCGATATACATCGTGACCATGGTCGTGGGTCTGGGCTGGGAAGTCCTGTTTGCCGCAGTGCGAAATCACGAAGTCAACGAAGGATTTTTCGTAACAGGCTGGCTTTATGCGCTGATTCTGCCGGCCACTATTCCGCTATGGCAGGTCGCGGTCGGCATCACTTTCGGTGTCATTCTCGGCAAGGAAGTCTTTGGCGGCACCGGTAAGAATTTCCTCAACCCGGCACTGGTCGCACGAGCGTTTCTTTACTTCGCTTATCCCGCGCAGATATCGGGCGATGCCGTCTGGACAGCTGTTGACGGTTTCAGTGGTGCGACTGCACTGGGCGTTTCGGCGATTGAGGGAATGGCCGGAATCGCGGGTACCGGGCTGACCTGGACACAGGCGTTCATCGGACAAATGCAGGGATCGCTCGGCGAGACCTCGGCGCTGATGTGCCTGCTCGGTGGACTGTTCCTGATCTACGCGCGCATAGCGTCGTGGCGCATCATCGTCGCGACTTTCGCGGGACTGATCATTCCGTCCTTGCTGTTTGCGGACGCCGGAAGCAGTAACCCGATGATGACCATGCCCTGGCATTGGCACATTGTCCTTGGCGGGTTTGCCTTCGGCGCGGTCTTCATGGCAACAGACCCGGTAAGCGCCTCACAAACGAATGCCGGCAAGTGGGTCTTCGGCCTGCTGATCGGTTTCATGACTTGGCTGATACGCGTCATTAACCCCGCGTTCCCGGAGGGCATCATGCTCGCGATTCTGTTCGCAAACGTGTTCGCCCCGGTCATCGATCACTTCGTCATCCGCGCCAACGTGCGACGGAGGTTGAAACGCAATGCCTGACAAAAAAGAATTCGATCGCGACAGCATCTCCAATACGCTGATGGTGGCCATAGGTCTGAGCCTGGTCTGCTCGGTCATCGTATCCAGTGCGGCCATCGTGTTGAAGCCGATACAGGAAAAGAACGAGGAACAGTTTCGTCAGCAGATCATCCTGGATGTTGCGGGTCTCATGGAACCCGGCGGCGACATCGCCGAGTTGTTCACCGCCATCGAGTCGCGCATGGTCGACCTCGAGTCCGGCGACTATACGGATGCGGCTGACCCGGACTCGTTCGATGCAATCATTGCGGCCGGCGATCCGGAACTCGGTACCGCAATACCGGACGAGCTGGATGTCGCCGGCATAGGCCGACGTGCGAAGTACGCACCGGTGTACCTTGTTCGTGACGGCGCAGACATCGACCAGCTCATCCTGCCGGTCTACGGCAAGGGCCTCTGGTCGACAATGCTTGGCTACCTGTCTGTTGCACCCGACGGCACGACGATCAAGGGCCTGCGTTTTTATGCGCACGCTGAGACGCCGGGGCTCGGCGACCAGATCGACAAGGAACCGTGGCGCGCACAGTGGGACGGCAAACAGATTTACGGCGACGGTGACGAGCCGAGGATTCGCGTCATCAAAGGTACCGTGCCGGCTGGCGCGAGCGATGCCCTCTACATGGTCGACGGTCTGTCGGGCGCAACGCTGACAGCCAACGGTGTCACCGGCCTGGTGCAGTACTGGACCGGCCCACACGGCTTCGGCCCCTACTTGAAGAACTACCGAGAGGATAGTCAGCAATGAGTGAAGCACGCAAAGTCATTATTGACCCGCTCGTCGATAACAACCCCGTCACTCTGCAGATGCTCGGTATCTGCTCGGCGTTGGCGGTTACGACTTCCCTACTGCCCGCCCTGCTCATGTGCGTTGCGCTGACCAGCGTCGCTGCGCTGGCGGGAGCCGCCATCAGCGCGCTGCGCCACCGAATTCCGAACAATATTCGCATCATCGTTCACATGACGATCATCGCGTCGCTCGTGATACTGGTGGACCAACTGCTAAAGGCGTATGCCTTTGAGACCAGCAAGCAACTGTCGGTATTTGTTGGCCTGATCATCACTAACTGCATCGTGCTCGGCCGCGCCGAGGCATTTGCGATGCACAACGGCGTCGCCATGAGCTTTCTCGACGGGCTCGGCAACGGCCTCGGCTACAGCGTGATACTGATCGCCGTCGCGACACTGCGCGAGTTGTTTGGCGCGGGCACTTTGCTCGGCTACCCGATTCTCGAAACCGTATCGAACGGTGGCTGGTATGAGGCGAACGGCCTGATGCTGCTGCCCCCGAGCGCCTTCTTCATCATCGGCCTGCTGATCTGGGGCATCCGCACCTGGCGTAAGCAGCAGGTCGAAAAACCCGAGTACCAGATTCACGAAGTACACAGGACGGAGGTTTACTGATGGAAGCCTACGCAAGCCTCTTTATACAGGCGGCCTTCGTCGAGAACCTCGCATTGGCGTTCTTCCTCGGCATGTGCACGTTCCTCGCCGTGTCCAAGCGCGTCGAGACGGCTATCGGCCTGGGTGTCGCCGTAATCGTAATCCAGGTCATTACGGTCCCCGCCAACTACTTGATTTACACATTCCTGCTGGCCGATGGGGCACTGGCCTGGGCCGGTCTCGCGGATGTCGACCTGAGCTTTCTGGGGCTGGTCAGTTACATCGGCGTCATCGCCGCACTGGTGCAGATTCTCGAGATGACACTCGACAGGTACTTCCCGAAGCTCTACAACGCGCTGGGCATCTTCCTGCCATTGATTACCGTGAACTGCGCCATCCTCGGCGGCACACTCTTCATGGTCGAGCGCCAGTACGATTTTGCCGAGTCAGTCGTATTCGGGGTTGGTAGCGGAACGGGCTGGGCAATAGCGTTGATCGCATTGGCCGGTATTCGCGAGAAACTAAAGTACTCAGACGTTCCGGACGGGCTCCAGGGTCTCGGTATCGCATTCATCATCGTCGGCCTCATGTCGCTTAGCTTCATGGGCTTCTCGGGAATATAACAGTGAACATCGACACCGCCGTACTTCAGTCAGTACTGCTGGGCGTTGGCCTGTTTACGGCCATCGTCCTGCTGCTGGTTTTTGTCATTCTCGCTGCGCGCAGCAAACTCGTCGCCGTTGGCGACGTCACCGTGACGGTCAACGAGGAAATGAAGCTGGCCATTCCGGTCGGTTCGAAACTTATGCAGGGGCTCGCCGACGGCGGGCTGTTCGTGCCGTCGGCCTGTGGCGGTGGCGGTACTTGCGGGCAATGCCGGGTCCGTGTGTTGTCGGGAGGCGGTGCGATCCTGCCTACTGAGACCTCTTCGATTAACAAGCGCGACGCTGCCGAGCACTATCGCCTGTCGTGCCAGGTCGCGGTCAAGCAAGACATGGACGTTCAGGTGGCCGACGAGGTCTTCGGTGTCAAACGCTACGACTGCACGGTGGTATCGAATCGCAATGTCGCGAGCTTCATCAAGGAGCTCGTGGTTGCGTTGCCGGAAGGCGAAGAACTCGAGTTTCGCGCCGGCGGCTATATCCAGATCGAGTGCCCGCCGCATGACCTGAAGTACACCGATTTTGACATCGATGAAGAATTTCGCGACGAGTGGGATCGCTTCAATCTGTGGCGATACGAGTCGCATGTAAAGAACACCGAATCGCGGGCTTACTCCATGGCGAGCTTCCCGCTGGAAAAAACCGTCATCAAGCTCAATGTGCGCATCGCCACGCCACCGCCGGGTGCCGACGACTCCGTCCCCCCGGGCATCATGTCGTCCTTTATCTTCAATCTGAAACCGGGCGACCACACTGTCGTTTCCGGGCCCTACGGCGAATTCTTTGCCAAGGAAACCGATAACGAGATGGTATTCATTGGTGGTGGTGCCGGCATGGCGCCGATGCGGGCGCATATTTTCGATCAACTCAAGCGGCAACACAGCAAGCGCAAGATGACGTTCTGGTATGGCGCGCGCAGCCTCAAAGAAATGTTTTACAAAGAAGAGTTCGACGAACTTGCCGAGCTGAATGACAATTTCGAATGGCACCTCGCGTTGTCCGAGCCACAGCCAGAGGACAACTGGGATGGACTGACCGGATTCATCCACAGCGTCTTGCATGATGAGTATCTTTCCAAGCATCCTGCACCGGAAGACTGTGAGTACTACCTTTGCGGTCCGCCGATGATGAACTCGGCCGTCGTCAAGATGCTCGATAGCCTGGGCGTGCCCAAAGAGAATATCCTGCTCGACGATTTCGGCGGATAAAAGTCATGGCCAGGTTTTTGCGAATCTGCCTGCTGATTCCGATGCTCTTGCTCACGGCCTGTGACGGCCGTTCGAGGCTGCCGCAGTACGAGCTTTCGGGCAACGCGATGGGCACCACGTTTAGCGTACTGCTGGTTGCACCGGGGGAAAAATTCTCGGAAGAGCAGCTGCAGACAAACATCCTTGCAACGCTGGAAGCCGTCGACACGCTGGCCTCGACCTGGCGCGAGGACTCCGAGCTGTCCCGATTCAACGCCAACCGCTCCAGCGGATGGATTGATGCATCGATCGAGCTCTGCACGGCGATCGAGAGCGCGCTCGAGATCAGTCGACTGACCGATGGCGCCTTTGATATTACGGTGGGCCCGCTGGTCAATCTTTGGGGTTTCGGCCCGGATGGCGATGTCAGCGAGCCACCCGCGGATGATGCGCTACTTGCCGTCATGGCGGAGGTCGGTTACGAGCAATTACAGACGCGTTGCGATACGCCGGCGGTGCAAAAGCAGAACGGCAACATCTACGTTGACCTGTCCGGCTGGGCCAAAGGTCACGCCGTTGATAAGCTCGCGGCACTACTCGACGAGAAGGAGCTAAAGGACTATCTTGTCGAAATAGGCGGCGAACTGCGGGTTCGCGGGCACAATGCGGAGGGCCTGAAGTGGGCCGTCGCGATCGAAACACCCTCGACCACGAAGCGCGTGCCGCACTCGGTGTTGCGAGTGACCAACACCAGCGTTGCGACATCGGGCGACTACAGGAATTTTTTTGACCATGATGGCAAGCATTACTCGCATACGATCGACGCGCGGACGGGGCGACCGATATCGCATTCGCTCGCCGCGGTCACGGTCGTGAATGAATCCGCGGCATATGCGGATGCGATGGCGACGGCACTGCTCGTACTGGGCCCCACGGAGGGTCCGGAACGCGCGAAAGAACTTGGCGTCGCCGCATATTTCTTGATTCGAGACAAAACGGGCATTATGGAAGTATCTACCCCGAATTTTGATTCACTTGGAACCTCATGAACGTCGTTATCTCTACGCTTGTGCTCAGCTTCGTTGTGATTCTGCTCGTTATCGCGGGTATGAGTGTCGGCGTCATGAATGGCCGCCGGGCGATCAGTGGCAGCTGCGGCGGACTCAATGGCGGTGGCTGTGAGCTTTGCAGTGGCAACTGCAAAAAGAAACGCGAAAGGATCGCCAAGAATCTGGACGGAGAAAACGCATGATCAGCAAATCCTGCCTGGTTAAAGATTACATGGCGCGGACGCTCGTGACCTTCAAACCGGATACCGATGTCCTCGATGCGGTTCACGTGCTTGTCAACAAACGCATCGCGGGCGCGCCGGTTGTCGATGATGCGGGCAACCTGTTGGGCATGTTGTCCGAACTCGACTGCATGAAGGTCGCGTTAGACGCCGGCTATCACGGCAACATGGGCGGGCCTGTCAGCGAGTACATGAGCGCGGGCGTGGAGACCGTCGATGCCGACATGAGCATTGTCGATCTGGCCCAGGTATTCATCACGTCTCGCTTTCGGCGTTATCCGGTGATGGACGGCACCCGGCTTATCGGCCAGATCAGCCGTCGTGACGTGCTGCGCGCGCTCGAGTTCATCGCCAAAGAATAAGCCGTCGGGTAATCAGTCCGGGACCTTCGCCGTGTCCAGTCAGCTGGTTTCGCCCATGTCGAACTTCGCACAAGCCAAGTGACCCAGTTCAATCGGGAGAGAGAGTATGGACATCGAGCGTTTTGTCGAAGACTGTGTGGTCGCGAATCAAGAGGCGAATGCACAAGCCGCAGTCAAGGAGGTGCTCGCAAGAGCGGTGTCAACACCCGGTGCCGTTGTCGCGGCCCTCGGAGATCCGGTAAAAGCCGGACTCAACGTCCTGCTCAATTCTCCAACCCTGACGATTTTCGCCGCAACCTGGACGCCTCAGATGAACCTGATGCCTCATGATCACCTCATGTGGGCTAATATCGGAATTTACACGGGTCGCGAAGACAATATTTTCTGGAAAAGATCTGCTGGCGGAATCGAGGCCTTCGGAGCGGCGGCCCTGTTCGAAAAAGATACCGCCGCGCTGCCGAAGGACGCTCTGCACTCGGTAACGAATCCATTGTTGCGCTTCACTGGCGGGATTCACATTTATGGTGGCGACTTCTTCCATACGACTCGAAGCCAGTGGAACCCTGAGACGCTCGAAGAAGAGCCGTCTGATGGCGCAGTTATTCGCGGCATCTTCGAGCGTGAAAACGAAAGACTGGGCATTAACCAGGAAGCGTAGCGTCAGAAGAACTGGGGTCGAACCCTATTTCTTGTCATCGCGCGCGACAAAGCGTGCGCCCAGCGTCTTCCGTCGGAGATAGGCGTAGACCTCGAGTAGCGGCAGTTCCTTGGGGCAAACATCCGCACAGGCCATCATCCCGAGGCAGCCGAAAACTCCCTGGTCGCCAGCGACGACATCAAACCAGTCGGCATCCGAGCGCTGGTCGCGCGGATCCATCATAAAACGCGCCACCCGGTTCAGGCCCGCGCCGGCAAGAAATTCGGAATCGACATTCGCGACGCCGCACGAGGCCACGCAGCAGCCACATTCGATGCAGCGGTCACCCTCATAGATAGCCGCCGCGATGTCATCGCTCATGCGCTCTTCGTCTGCCTCAGGATCAAACGGCTGCCGTTCGTGGATCCAGGCCTCCGTACGTTCGGCCATGCCGCGAAACCAGGTCCCCGTGTCCACCGACAGGTCGCCAACCAGCTTGAACGCCGGCAACGGATAGAGCTGGATATTCTCCGGCAGGTCGGAGGTCAGCGTTCGGCAAGCGAGCGCGGGGCGGCCGTTCACCATCATGCCGCAAGAGCCGCAAATGGCGGAGCGGCAGGCGAAATCAAACTGCAGGCCGGGGTCGTGCGTCTCGCGAATCTTGTTGAGCGCGATATACAGCGACATGAACGGCGTTTCGTCAATCTCGAACACATCGGTGTGCGGCTCGGAGTTTTCGTCTTCCGGATTGAAGCGAAATATCTCGAAGCGCAGGCGACGCGCAGTTTCTTTGGTTTGTTGACTCATGTCTTCATACGCCGTTAGTGCACGAACTCCTGCCAGGCGCCACGCCGCAGCCGGCTTCCCATGTCTTCATTGCTCGCCAGGCGGCCGTGTCGGGCCTGCTCGTCCAGCACCGACTCGTTGTAGCTGTCGATCGATTGCGTCATTTCGATGCGTTCGTCGCTGCCGTAGCCGCGGTGTCCGGGCGGCAGGTCGATAAGGCCGGTCGGCTCGTAACTGAATGAAGGCTCAGGCTGATCCGCTGCCCAGCGCACCAGCGTGCGATTCAGCCATTCTTCGTCGTTACGTAGCGGGAAGTCCGTTCGGAAATGCGCACCACGACTTTCTGTTCGAGCCAGCGCACCCTCGGCGACAGTCATCGCCAGACGCAACATGCCTTTCAGCCGCAGCGCAAAGGCGAGCTCCGGGTTGACGCCCGGATCTCTGCAACGCAGCACGGCGTTGTCACAATCATCCAGCAGCAACGCAATCTCGGAGACGGCCTCCTGCAGTTCATCGCCGGTACGGAAGATACCCACTTTATGCATCATCGTTTCACCCATGGCGTCGCGGATATCGTAGATGCTCGGTCCGTTGCCGCTGCGCTTAAGCCAGTCGGCGGCGCGATCTTCAGCGGCTGCAAGTGCATCGAAGGCGTGGCCGGTATCGGCGCGTAAAGAATGACCGGACGCATGCTCGGCGACTCGCCGTCCGACCAGGCGTCCCGATACCAGGGTCTCGGCCAGGCTGTTGCCGCCCAGGCGGTTGAAACCATGCATGTCCCAACAGGCGGCCTCACCCACCGCGAACAGGCCAGACAAACCATAGGATTCGCCATCCTTGTTCACTCGGACTCCGCCCATGGAGTAGTGCTGCGTCGGCCGCACGGGGACCAGTTTCTCTGCCGGGTTCAGACCCGCGAAGTCACGACAAATATCCCAGACTTCGAGCAGCTTCGTGCGCAGGTGCTCCTCACCGAGGTGACGAATGTCGAGCCACAGATGCGGCCCGTACGGTGAATCGACGCCGTTGCCATCGCGCATGCACTGCGCCATATGCCGAGACACGACATCGCGGCTCGCAAGCTCCTGTTTTTCGGGCTCGGCATCGACCATGAATCGATGCAGGTTCTTGTCCAGCAAATAACCGCCGTCACCGCGACAACCTTCTGTTACCAGGATCCCGCTCGGAGACAGCGTCGTCGGGTGAAATTGCACCGCCTCCATGTTGCCCAAGCGGTACGATGCCGGTATCCAGTGCGATGATCGGCACCGGTGCCCTCGTTGATCGTCGCGTTGCTCGTGTACTGGCCGTAGATGCGGCCGTAACCACCCGTTGCGATGACCGTTGCCTTCGCCATCACGGCAAAGTGTTTTCCGGTGCGGAGGCAGCGCACCACCGCGCCAAGGCAGCGACTGCCGTCGTGGATCAGTGACACAGCCTCGGTGCGATCACGCACCGTATATACCCAGACGAACAACCTCGTTGTCGACCGCATACAGCGCAGCATGTCCCGTGCCGGCGGCCGCGTAGCACGCTCGCCACTTGGCAGTGCCGCCAAAATCGCGCTGCCCGATAAGTCCGTCATTCTCCGGCGCCTCGTCGATGTCGACGGCTTCGCCCTTGATGAAATAGTGGTTACGCCCGCCTTTGACGCGGCTCCACGGCACGCCGAAGTGGGCAAGTTCGCGCACCGCGACGGGTGCTTCCTCGGCGAAAATATTGGCGACTTCCTGGTCGGCGCCCCAGTCAGAACCACGCACCGTATCGAGAAAATGGACCGTAGGACTATCGCCCTCCGCTTTCACGCAGTTCGCCAGCGCCGCTTGCATGCCGCCCTGCGCGGCGCAGCTGTGGCTGCGGCGTGGCGGCACGAGCGACAGTATCATCGCTTGCTGGCCCGCTGCGGCGGCTTCGATCGCGCAGCGTTCGCCGGCCAGACCGCCACCGATGACGAGTACGTCGGTTGTCTCGAGCCGCGTCGTCATGAACCTGCCCCGTCGAGCAGGAACCGTAACGGTGGCTCCAGCCATCCCGCGAGCACGACCAGCGTCAGGCCACCGACCCCGAGCACAACCCAGAATATGACTTGCTCAACGCGATGCATCGTTTTGCGGGACATCCAGAGGTCGGCACCCCATTTCACCGCGAGGCGATACAGGCCGACGCTCGCGTGGAATTCGACGCAGAGCAGCAACACAGCATAAGGTATCCAGAGTCCGGCGCCGACGCGCGCAAGCGACGTTTTCGATTCGATGCCGGCGATATCACCAAACAGTGGCGTCAGTATGTCCATGCCCAGCAATATCAGGTGAAAGCTACCGAGCACAAGAATGACCATGCCGGTGCGAACCTGCCAGATCCAGAGCATTGATTCGACATGCGGCCGAAATGGCGAATGGGCGGTCCGAGTCGCGACGTGTTCGCGACCAGACTTGTTCAAGCCCTTGGCCAGTTGCAGCATGCGTTTCCGTTCACGCAGTTGCGCGGGGATTTTTCGCGCGGCAAATACCGCGTGTACTAGGAACAACGCGAAAACGGCCACGATCGCCGGCTGTGCAATGTAGTAATCCTCCAGGAAGGTCGCCATCCAGTCGAAGCCACGCTCCCCGGTCAGGATGGAGCCGACGAGAACTACGTGCCCCCACATGAACAACGCCAGCAACAGGCCAGTGCCACCGCTTATGACTTCGTAGGCAAGCTGGCGGCGCGCAGACGTCGTCGCACTTACGTCACTACTTCGCACCGCCGAGGCTTTGCTGTTCATCGCTAGGGATTTAGCTCCGTCAGAATGGCCGGATCGACTTCCCTCTCGGCCAGAACGGAATGACAGACATCGCAATCGCGCGAAATGTGCTCTCGATCTCTCGGTCCGCAGCCGCTTGCCGTGACAGCGATAACAGCCATCGGAACGTTCGTGACCGATATGTTCGGGATACGTGTTCCACCACACCTTCATCTGCGGGAAGACGTTGACCGAATATATGTCACCCAACACAGTCGCCGCCTCGCGAATGTCGTCCGCTCTTTCAGTCGCCACGTCGGGATAATTCTCCGCGTAATACTGTCGTCAGTTCCGCCGAAATCACCTCGCGGGCCTCCTCATGCGACGCGTACTCGGCGTCAATAATGCGCAAGCCTTCTTTCCTCACGTACGGCAGGGTCTGGTCGATCAGGCCGTCGCGTATCGCGACGTCTATCTCGGAATCGGGCGCCTGGTAATTGTGGCTCGGACGATTGTGGCAGTCGACACAGTCCATCTGTCGCCATGTGCCACCCTCTTCCGGTGCTTTTCTGTCGGCGAACAGTTTGACCTCGCCTTCTTCATTTGTGTACTCGACTTCGTACACCTCTTCACGCGTCTCATCCGATCGGTAGCGAATGCTGACACCCGGATCGACGTGCCAGTGAATGCCCGATGAGCCTTTGCCGGCAGCGCCACCCACCCGCAATAGAAGCGCTGTCGTCAGTTCAGTATTCGCTTCGTCCTCCTCATAGTGTTTCTTGATCTTGAGCGTGTCGCCGACGAATCGCGTCGGCCAGTGACACTGCTCGCAGGTATCGCGCGCCGGGCGCAAGATCATGCAGCGGTGTCGGAATCGGGCGCGGATACAGGTCGAACGCCACGGATACCAGCTGCCAGGCACCATCCAGTTTGGACTTCACGAACCAGTCGGCGCCCGGGCCGATATGGCAATCGGCACAGGTCAAGCGTGAATGCGACGAGCGCTGGAACGCCGTGTGCTCAGGCTCCATAACGGAATGACAGGCCATCCCGCAAAATTCCACGGACTCCATGACCTCGACGCCCTTATAGGTTGCGCCAGCGACGATTACGATGTTGACCATCGTTGCGCCCAGGCAGGATCAGCATCCAGTGTCGGGTTTTCGGCTTGTTGAGATCGAATATCGGCAACAGCGGCGTCGCCTCACCGCCCGGCGATCGACGCATCCTGCGTCGATGCAACAGGGTACCCAACGGAATAAGGACCAGCCCGACGACGAAAATCATCGGCAGATATCAGAAATGTGATGATGCCGAGATAGGGCCCGCCTTCGAAGCCAACCTGTGTCATGAAATACAGGCAGACGATCAGCACGAGGGCCGCGATCGCGAGGCCCGTGCCGAACAGGCTCATGCCGTTTCGAGTAATCGACGATAGGAAATTCTTGAACACGGCATTCCTTTGTTCTTATTGAGCTGGCAACTAAGGTGCTATTCATTCCCTAGTGTGCAAGCAATGTCCAGATAATGATAATCGCAAGCGTGATTCCGGTTATCAGGCCGACCGCACCGATCGCATACGCTTTGCGTATTTCCGCCTTGGTCGGTCCATCGACGATGTAGTTTTCCAACTCACCGGCATCAACCAGTCGCTGGTACTCCATCGGACGTTCTTCTATAAAACGCTCAATCGGCATCTTGCCGGTGAACATCACGATATCCATTGGTAGCGTCTCGATGCGCAGCGGTGCGTGAAAGAAATGGAACATGAATATAAAGCCCACAGCAAGCAATGCCTCATCGCTGTGAATCACATGCGCCGCATTGAGCGTCCAACCGGGCAGGAATGACGTAAAGAAGCCCGGGAACCACAGCATCAGGCCGGAGAAGCCGATGATCATGATGCCCCAGAAGACGGCCATGTAGTCGAACTTCTCCCAGTAGGTCCAGCGATCACCGGCCGGTCGATCGCCGAGATACAGGAAATACGCGAACATAAGCGTAAAAGTCCTTAATGTCCTTGACCTGCGGAACCAGCGAGTGCGGACCCCACATCATGCCTTTCTCGCCCAGTATGAAGCCGCGGAAGAACAGCTCTGCGAGGTGGAAAAAAGCGTAGCCAAACGTACCAATCGCCGCTAGTCGATGCACGAAACGCGCTGTTTCCAAGCCGCCAAATATATTGATCATCACCTGCGCCCAGGGCGCTTCATGAAACTTAAGCGGCAAACCCGTCAACGCTAGCAGCAGGAACGTCGTGATAACCAAACCGTGTACGCCCATGTGCACTTTCGAAAAGCGCCGGATGTAACGGGGGTCTTTGTACGGTGTCGTATTGAACTCGCCTCTCAGCTTGCCGACGATCGAGCGCTGCAACCACAGAATGTCATGTACGCCGAAGAACGCGAATACCGAGATAAGCAACGTCGTCATGAACAGCCAGACGAAGAACACCGCCTTGTCACCTTCCGGGTTAGTAGGATCACTGTGTGGGTTAAACGTAATGAAAGATTCGTTAATGTTGTCGTGACAGCGACCGCAGGTCTCGGCAAGATTGGCCGGATTCACGCTCGAGTTGGGATCGGATGCCGCCGTATTCTTGTGCGGCGTGTGGCAGTCCGAGCAGGTCGCCCCGGTAACGAATCCGAGGTCGCTGGCCTGGCCATGAAACGTATCGCGGAATGTCGTGTAGAACTCCTCGTGACATTCGCCGCAAGTTTCAGGAGATTGCAGTCGCGCCTGTCCTGCCGTCGGGTCCTGTATGGCATGCGATGAGTGACAGGTTATGCAGACAGGCCCATCCTCTTCTGCCTGCCACGCCAAGCCGTGCGCACTTTCGGTCTTCCAGGTTTCGAGCAGGATTGAATGGCATGTGCCGCACATTTCAGGAGAATGGGAGTGCGACATGGGCGCGCGCTTGTCATCGACCTCGACAATCCTGTGACTATCGTGGCAATCATTGCAGCTCGGGGCGTCAGCAAGTCCGGAAAGCAGCAACGCTTTGCCGTGCTCACTGGTCAGATAGCCTTCGACAAGTTCCGGAGGCTCATTGTGGCAGGCGCCACAATTCTTGATCTGGTTGACCGGTGATACGGCGGACGCGAGTTCTGAAACCAGGTGAATCTCATGCGGTGCGCCGTGACAGTCGATACAACGCGCCTCACCCTGGTGGGTGCTGCGGTTTGTTGCCCGCGAGATAGCCCGGTGGCATTCCGCGCAGCTTTCCTCGTCCGTGAGCGGCGCCAGGTCTTTCGTATCGTGCTCGGAGGTAACGTTCGTGTGGCAGTCGAGACACACCAGGTCCGGATGCGCTGTCGACGCGAACGCGACATCGGTATCTTCGTGGCATTCGCCGCAGTCAATCGATTGAGCGTAGGCCGAAGCCGCACCGAGCGACGAAATAGCCAGCGCCAGAATCGTCTGCAGCAGACGGGCGCGATATGGACCGTATGTCATTGTTTCAAATCCCTGGAGTCTGGCACTTTAGTAAGCCAATCAGCGTCTTGTTGGTATCAGGGATTTCCGAGAGTACGCCCTCGCCTGCGCAATGGGCCTCACTCTGCGTAAAGCGGATTGATGTCCATGTAGATCTTGTACTGAGCGATCAGGTCACCGTCATACTCAAATACATCGACGAACGGCAACGTGATCTCGGAGCCATTCTGTCTGCGATAGGTAACCTCTCCCTCGCAGACCAGTGTCGAGCCGTTATCGAGCGTCTTTTGCACATTGTGCGAACAGCCCGCAATGGTGCCAAAGAAACCGTCGACCGCAGCCTGTATCGATGCCCGTCCATGCACCGCTGGTGCAGACCCAAAACGAAAAACGGCGTCGTCGGTCAGGTAACCGACGAACGCCGCTGCGTCATTCGCATCGATAGCCGCAAACAAGCCGCCAGTGTCTCTACTGGCGGCCGCGCTATCCGTCATTGAATGCTGCCGTAATAGTTGACGAGTGCATTCGCGTCGTCATCGGACAGCATATCCATCTTCTCTTTCATCTTGCCGGGCTGGTCGCGCTCACCGGACTTGTAATCAGCGAAGGACTGCGTGAGATAGCCCATCTGTTGCCCGCCGAGCATGCCGGCTTCGTCTTCGGGGTTGGTGCCCTCGTCAGAGTGGCACTTGTCGCAGTGCTCGTCGTGCAATGCTTCGCCGGCCGCGGCGAGATCCGCATCAAATTCCTGCTTGGCCTTGACGTACGGAAGCTCGGCGTAGGCTGCAGCGAGCGCGTCAATGTCGTCTTCGCTCAAGTTCTGCGGCGATCGGCACACATGGTCGTGGCCGGGCGGCTGGTGTCGCCCTGACGATACTCGGATTCCGAACAGGGCCGTGCTTCATCCTGGTAGACATAAAGAGCATCGACATGCACGAATTCGGCGAGTCCGGCGATCGTCGGTACGTCTGTCCACTGACTGACGCCATTGTCGCCGTGGCAGTCGTTGCAGCCCTGCATGAGGGCATCAAGATCGGAAGCACTTGCCGCAGAAAAACTGATGCTGAGCAAGGCTGCTGCAAGAAAGAGGGTTACACGTTTCATATCATCTCCTGACGAAGGCGCGGATGCCTTCTGAATCATACAATAGTGTCGTCATTCCCGGCTGAATAGACGCTGAATAGCGCTGAATCGGACGCTGAACGGGGCACCGAACTCGCACCGGATAGCGGCCTATTATCGTTATGGGCTGGCTGAACGGCTAGTAAGTACATGCCGCGATAGAATACCAGTAAGTAATTGCCGCGATACCATAACAGCCCGGATTTGTTAAAACAGCTTAGCAGATCCGTCCGTCTGTAAAACGCAGCAAAACCCTAAGTAACACAAGCGCTAATAAGTAAGGGGAAAGACATGTATCGCTTAACCACCCGGAATTGGAATCTGGCCGCATTAATGCTGTCCTCTGCTCTCTTGTTTGCCTGCAGTGGTGACACAGGACCGGCCGGACCCGCAGGCGGAACGGGCGCCACAGGCCCCACGGGACCCAGCGGACCATCCGGGCCGGCCGGCTCGTCCACGGTTCCGGTGGAATCGGCGGAAAGAATAAATGTTTCGTTTGAAAGTGTTGCCATTCCGGCTGGCGGCGGCGCGCCGACGGTCGTTGTGCGGCTAAGCAACGACCTTGGCTTTGGCCTGACCGGTCTGCCGGCAGCAAACCTCAGATTTACACTTGCGCAATTGACCGCTGGGCAGAACGGTGGCTCCAGTGAATGGCAGTCTTACATCACGACCGAAGATGGGGGTATTCCCGACGCGCAGGCGACGGCAGAAACCGCGACCGCCGGCACTTTTGCCGACAACGGCGACGGCACCTATACCTACACATTTGCACAAGATTTGACGGCCTATCCTGCCGGCCCGACCTACAGCGCAACGAAGACGCACCGTCTTGGCGCGGAAATTCGCACTAACAGTGGCGGATTCCTACCAGAGAACATCCCGGCCAACAACGCACCTTATGATTTTGTGCCTGCTGGCGGCGCTCCTATCGAAACGCGCCTGATCGTCAACAATGACACCTGTAATGCGTGCCACGACAATCTCGAGTTTCACGGCGAAGCGCGTTTCGATATCGAATACTGTGTCACTTGCCACAATCCGTATTCGATCGACGGCGATACCGTCGACGAGCCCTGGGGCGGTACCGTGGACATGAAGCAAATGATCCACAAGATCCACGGTAACGACAATTACGACCACCAGCTTGCCAACGGCTATTTCATCGTTGGTTTTGGCGGAAGGAAGATTGACTACACAGACGTCAAATGGACGCAGGATGTCAGGAACTGCGCGACCTGCCACCAGGAAACCAATACCGCGGTGCCACAGGCCAGCAACTGGCGCACGGTGCAGAATCGCGCCGCCTGCGGCTCTTGCCATGACGATATCGACTGGGCGGCGGGCGACCACCCGGGCGGCCTGGTGTTCACGGACGATTCGCTGTGCGCGGGTTGCCACAACGAGACATCCGGATTTACAGACGTGCACGTGCCTGTCGTTCACCAGATTCCCGAGGCGATCGCGGCTGAAGCTTTCGCGTACGAGGTTGTTTCCGTAACGAACACGGCGCCCGGACAGCTGCCGACCGCAACCATTCGGGTGTCCAACCCGCTGGATGGCACAACCTACGACATCAATGATCCGACAGGTCCGTTCCAGATTGGCAGCTCACGCCTCAATCTCGACATTTCATGGACCAGCGTTGCACTCGGTAACATCGATCCGAACGACGACCTGGCAAGAGCTGCTGACAGCGGCGCGCCGTTTGCGCCGATACAGATCAACTTCCAGAGCGGCGCCGTCGATGACGGCAGCGGAAATTTCACGAAAGCGGCGTCGGCAGCGATTCCGACCGGTATCAGCGGTTCCGGACTGGCCGTTCTCGAGGGCCGCGCGGCGGTCGACATCGACGGCAGCCTCGACAACCTGCCGGTTTCGTCCGACACCTTGGCCTTTGCGATCACCGACGCAACGGCGCAAGACCGGCGCAAGATCGTCGACATCAGCAAGTGCAACGATTGCCACAAGAACCTGGCGTTGCATGGCGACAACCGAAGCGGCAACACGGAAGTGTGCTCGACCTGCCACAACCCGAATGCGACGGATGTGCAACAGCGTGGCGTCGTAGGCACTGCCTGCTTCGACCAGCTGGGTGCGGTCGAAGCCTCTATCGACATGAAGCGCATGGTTCATCAGATTCACGCGGGGAATACCGCAATCTGCGGCTATCGCAACAGCGCGCACGACTATAGCGGCGTCGTCTATCCGGGTCGTTTGAACAACTGCGAAGGTTGCCATTTAGCGGGTACTTACTATCCGGTAGATCCTGCCGTAGTGCCGGCAACCACAATCAACACTGGCGCGGATCGCTCGATCCTGTCGGATGACATCGCGATTTCTCCGAATACGTCAGTCTGCTCCAGCTGCCACACCAGCGATCTGGCAAGAAACCACATGCTCCAGAATGGCGGCGACGTCATGGCCGGCAAGGACGAAACCGGTGCGATCGTTTCGTCGGGCAACGAGACCTGCCAGATTTGCCACGGTCCGGGTGCGACGGCCGATGTCAGCGTGCTGCATGGTGTTGGCGACTTTGAGTCCAACTGATGCCGACATTGACAAATCGATGCCGTCAGGGAAGCTTCCTGCTGCTGACGATGGCCATTCTGGCCATCTCAGCGCCAGGGGGTGTTTGGGCTCAGGGTGCCGACGAATCGGCTGAATCGGCGAGCTACAGCAGGAAAGGCGCCGACACCTGCTTCCAGTGTCATGACGACCAGGTGACGCTCGCGGTCTTTCGTACGAAGCACGCGGTGCCGACGGACCCAGAGCTCGCCGTTCGGGCACGGTCAGCTGCAATGCGAAGCTTGCCACGGGCCTGGTGGTGATCATGCGGGACGCGTACGACGTGGCCAGGAACGACCGCCAATGGTTCGCTTCGGCTCCGACTCAGGCACGCCGGTTGCGGAGCAGAACGCCTACTGCATGGATTGTCACCTGACCAATGTCGGTTTCGCCTGGCACGGCAGCGAACACGACAACAACACGGTTGCCTGCGCCGACTGCCACGACAGCCATGTCGAACGCGACCCGGTGCTAAATACGTCGACGCAAGCAGACGTCTGCTTCGACTGCCACCAGCAGCAGCGCACACAATCGATGAAACCCTATGCGCATCCGCTGCGGCACGGGAAGATGGATTGTTCAAGCTGTCACAACACGCACGGCAACACGACCGATCGTTTGCTCGCACGGACAACCACCAACGACACGTGCTTCGACTGCCACGCAGAAACCCGCGGGCCCTACCTGTGGGAGCACGCGCCGGTCGCCGAGGACTGCGGCAACTGCCACGATCCGCACGGCTCGAATTATCCGGGTATGTTAAGCATGCGCGCGCCAACATTGTGCCAGAGCTGCCACTCTCAGAGCGGTCACCCGAGCCTGCCGCAGGATGAGCGCGGGCTGCCGTCGGGAACCCCGTCACAATTCCTGTTGGGTCAGGCCTGCCTGAACTGCCACGACCAGGTGCATGGTTCGAATCACCCGTCGGGCTCGAAGCTGATGCGCTAGGAGCTTTTAGCGATGTTTACGCCAACAAAAAGATTTCCTCGCACTCTCGTTGCACCGGTCGTACTCCTGGCGCCGGCGCTGGTCTTTGCGCAGGTCGACACCAGCGATTGGGCATGCGAGTCCTGCCCGTTTGATGAAGGTTATCGTGCCGACGTCAATGCCGGTGGCACCTACGTCGGCGAGGACGGTGCCATCCGCTTCGGTAACGCGACCGGTTACGATGAAAAAGGCGGCTATGCCAATGTTGATGGCGACGGGCGTTACACCAGCGACGGCTATCGCCTCGACTGGATGATCGAGGACCTGGGGCTAAGTTCGCGCGTCATCGAGATGGACGGCGGCAGGCAGGGCACATTTGGTTTCCATGTCGGGTACCGGGAACTGCCCTACCGCCGATTCGACACGACCAGGACCGTTTTTAATCCGTCGACGTCCGACACTCTCACACTACCGAGCTCGTGGGTTCCCGCCGGGCTGACGACGGACATGACGCAGCTGTCCTCGTCGCTGCGAGGACGAACGATCGAGAGCGACCGCCAGATCATCGATGCCGGTGGCAACTGGAAGCCCGCCCGGGCTTTTCGCCTGTACGCGGATTTCCAGCGCCAGAATCGCGATGGCATCGATATTACCGGCGGCTCCAGTTACACGCAGTCGTCACTGCTGCCGCGATGGTTTGACTACCAGACCGATCTGATTGACGCGGGCATCCAGTACGGCACGGATCGCGCCAGCCTGACGCTCGCCTATTTCGGCTCGTATTTCACGAATCAAAATGCCTCACTAACCTGGGACACACCGTTTACGTCGCACCTGGCATCGGTCAGTATCGAATGGCGATGGCACCGGACAACGATTTTCAGCAGGTCTCGCTTTCAGGTGCTTACCGGCTGGACACAGTGGGACACGGTTGTGGCCTTTACGCTGGCTTCAGGCCGTGGCGAGCAAAATGAGCCGCTGTTGCCGTATACGGTCAATCCTTTCGTCAACGCGGACGCGCTGCCGCGAAGCTCGCTCGGAGGCGAGGTTGATACGGCCAACTACGCATTGACCGTGACGTCGCGGCCTTTGCCGAAGGGACGTATCAAGTTCGCGTATCGATTTGACGAGCGCGACAACAAGACTTTGCAGTCGGACTGGAACCGCGTCATCACCGACTTTTTTGTTTCCGGTGACATAGAACAGAACGTCCCCTACAGTTTCGAGCGGTCAGCGGTCAGTTTGAGCGGTGAACTCGTGGTCTGGAAGGACATTCGGATCTCCGCGGGCGGTGAGCGAAAGATCGTGAAACGCGATTATCAGGAAGTCGCCGAACAGACTGTCGATTCTGGCTGGGGGCAGGCCCGCTGGCGTCCGCTCGCCTGGCTTGACCTCCGGGTCAAGGGTGGCGCGAGCGAACGCGATATCGACCGCTATGATGAATCCGTCGCCGTTAGTCTTGGCCAGAATCCGCTGATGCGGAAATACAACCTGGCTTACCGCTACCGCAGCTACGGCGAATTCATCGCGTCGATAACGCCGCTTGATTCGCCCGTGTCATTCAGCACGACGGTGTTGTTCGCTGACGATCGCTACAATAAGTCGCTGCTGGGCATGACGGACAGCGAAGAGCTGCGCGCCACCGCCGACGTCAGCTGGGCCGTCAGTGACAGCTCGTCCGTGTACCTGATGGTCGGTCACGAGAATATCGATGCGCTGCAACTCGGCAGCGAACAGTTCGACGTTTGGGACTGGAGCGCGAAGCACAACGACACGTTTAATCACATCGGTGCGGGTTTTCATTGGCGGCAGGTGGATGGCAAGTACGACATCCGCCTCGACTACAACCGAACCGATGGCGAAACGACTGTGGACTATCTTAGCGTGAGCGGCGGCCCGAGTCGGCTGCCCGACCTGACGTCGACGATGGATGCCGCGAGAATGGAAGTCGCGTACCGCTGGTCGGATCGAATCGACGCAACGTTGGACCTGCGCTACGAAAGTTTCAAAGTAGCAGACTACGCACTCGTTTCTCCGAGCACGATACCCACCGTATTGACGCTGGGCGCGCAGCCCTACGATTACAAAGTGTGGGCACTGGGTCTCGGATTTCGATATAGCTTCGGCGGCGGAGACATACAGCTCGCCGATTAGCCTCACCCCCCTTACGAGGCAGCTATCCTTGCCCGGTGCCTGTCACCGGGCAATTTTTAATTTTTCAATCAAGAACTCGCGAAACGGTACCTTCGCGGCCGGGTCGATGATGTTAATGCCTCGCAGGCCGGTCAACTTCTTGACCAGGGCAACTGCCGCCGACGTCGTTGTCGCGGGTCCCGTAACCAGGTCCGGTGTCAGTCCAAACGCCTTTTGCACACCGACGACCGCATACGGATCCGAGGCGCAGAGGATCGTGCAAACGACGTTGTCGCCCAGTTCATCCATCAACGCTTCGCCGTTGTAGGGCTCTAATGGCGAGGCGCCTGCCTCCACGACCAGGAGATCGGGCTTCCGATCGTTAATGTGGTTCAACAGCGGCCGAATGGCAGCGCGAAACTCTGACTCTGGCACGACCGTCGATGGCAGCCCGGCATCAACGAAGTCATATATCTCGCGAGCACCCGTCTTGAGAAAGCTCAGTATGTCGCGGTATCGTCCGGCGCCCGTTAGTTTAGCGCCGATAACGAACAGGTTGGCCCTGTCCAGCTCTTTGCAGACGCGACGGCCGGTCGTGGTCTTGCCGGCCGACATCGAGGTCCCGACAAGCAGCAACGTTGGAACGGAAAACTGATGCGTGTCGGCCCGCATGGCGAAATCCGACATGCACACCTTGCGGCCTTCGCGACACAGGTGCCCGCGATATTTAAAGGACAACGGATCGGGTAGTAGCGTCGAGACCGACGTGAAGAAACCCATGAGCCCGGCACCGGTTAGCGCGTGCATGATGCCGTCACCTTTTATGTCGGCCCAGCCACCCACGCCCTCGAGTGTCGCAGCTCGATCGCCCAGGGCACCGACGATCCAGTCGCCGGATTCGACCTTGACTATATGACCGCTGCGATCTTCCATATGATAGAGCGGTGACCAGTGACCGATGACTTCACCTTCTACGTAGTCACCAGCGGCCCACTCGGACCGGTCTGTCGCTTTCACCTCGAAGTTGCTGTTTCTGAAATCAGCGATACGAGCGAGTGAACCGTAGATCCTGGTGCTCATAATGACCCTTCGAACCGATCCGCCATCGGTGGCGCGATCATCAACATCGTCAGCAGAGCCGTTCGCTCCAGCGTCTTGTCAATCAGCAGGTGTTCGTGGACCGCATGCGCACCATCCCCCACGGCACCGAGTCCATCAAGCGTCGCCGTGTATTGGCTCGTCGTATTGCCGTCGGAGCCACCGCCGGCACGCGTCTCATGCAATTCAAGTCCGAGTTCGGCGCCCGCGTTTTTCGCGACTTCCCACAAACGCCGGTTGCGCGGTGTTGCCTGCATGGCGGGCCTGCCGATGGCGCCTTCGATATGCAGCCGTACATTCGGCGTGGTCGCTTCGATGGCGTGTATGGTCCGTTCGATTTCCAGGCCGGCCTCGACAGTCGGTACGCGAACATCCACCACCGCCTTGCTGTGTGGGGCAATTACGTTTGGCTGTATGCCACCGTCAATGGTGCCGACATTGACGGTGACGCCCTGGTCAACGTCGTTAAGTGCGAACAATTTCTGGATGACGTGCGACAACTCGAGAATCGCGCTGGCGCCCGCTTCCGGATCGAGGCCTGCATGCGCCGCCTTGCCGTACACCGTGACCGTAAACCGGCCGATACCTTTGCGCTCGGTCTTGATGTCGCCACGTTGCCCGAGCGCCGGTTCCATGACCAGGGCGCGATCCGCGTGCTGCGCCAGCCAGCGCACATAGCGCGTGGATGTGCGGCTGCCAATTTCCTCGTCAGCATTAACGAAAACAATGGGGACAACCGGCGTTTGCAGCTCGAGATCACGAATGGCGCCCAGAGCTATGACAATCTGAGCGAGACCCGCTTTCATGTCAAAGGTGCCCGGTCCATGAATGACGTTGCCGTCGATCGCGAACGGACGCCCGCCCAGCGTCCCCACTGGCCATACCGTGTCGTAGTGACCCAGCAACAGCTGCGACGGACTCCCTTTGGGTCGATTCGCCGGCGCCGCAAAGACATGCCGGGGTCTGTCCGGCACACCCGATTCGCGTGAATCATAACCAACACCCGCCAATGCAAGTCTTAGAACGCGGCGTACCTCATCATGACTTTCGGGATGCGCCGAAGGCGACTCGGCTTCAACGAGAGCCCTGGTCAGGTCAATGAATTTGGACGATTGGCCATTCACATAGTCGAGAATTCTGGCTGCCGTCGTTGCGCACATAGGTCTATTACTTTTTCATAGCCTCCGGGAATGGAAACGCATTCGAGCGATCGATCGTGGCAAACCGACCCGGCGAGAGATACGCAAACAAGGGTGAATCGTGAATCGTTTCCTGATCATCGGCCTCAACGTGACGCAGAAACCCCTCTTCCGCGTAGGCTGCAATAATCTCGCCGGTTATCAGGCAGTTCTCACCGAATCCGTCGATGGTTTTGTAATGCCGGCACTCGAAGAACAGGTAACCATCTTCGATAAACGCACCGTCGATCTGTTTGGCCGGGAATGTATTGAAGTAGTCAATCACCGGCTTCTGGCCCTGGTTCAGGCGGGGCGACGCCGCGAGGCTGGTCATGAGTACTTGTGAGGGCTTCGGATAGCTGACTGTAAAGACGCCCGTGCGATCAACATTGCTACAGGTACTGTGGCGCGGCGTGCAAACGAAGCCGAAATAGTTCTGCCAACCCATCGGCGTCACCATGTGCTTCGGCGCCAGGTCCAGCGACCCGTCCTCATCCCTCGTGCCGATGAGCACCAGCGGAGCCACTGTAAAAAACTGATCCCAAACAGGCACGGAGGTGTCGATGTCCACCACTTTACCTGTTGCCGAAGACTCATTCATCGCAACACCTGCTGCAAGCAAATCCCCAGTTTCCAGCTTATAGCAGGGGCTGTCAGAGCAAATAGGTAGTTGCCCTATTTCAGTGGCCGGTTCGCGAAATTGAGTTCTGATATAGTCGCGTGTCACTTTCAGGAGCAGTAAATATGGCAGAGGCAAAATCCGGTGACACCGTTCGAATTCACTACACAGGTACGCTGGGTGACGGCACCCAGTTCGACAGTTCTGCCGGGCGCGATCCGCTGGAATTTGCATTAGGCGGCGGACAGGTAATTCCGGGCTTCGACAGTGCTGTCACTGGCATGTCGGTGGGCGATCAGAAGACCGTGACGATCGAGCCCGACGATGCCTACGGCCAGCGACACGATCAGCTGGTGCAACAGGTGCCCAGGGACACGTTGTCCGACGACATCGACCCCGCAGTTGGCATGCAGCTGCAAAGCCAGAGCCCGGACGGGCAGATCATGAACCTCGTTATCGTTGAGGTCGCTGAGGAGTCGATCACGCTCGATGCCAACCATCCCCTGTCGGGACAAGCGCTGACGTTTGCGATCGAACTTGTCGAAATCGTTTAAGCCGGCGCGGTAGCGCGGCTAACAAATCCGCGGCAGCGGGTCGTCCTCCAGCTCTTCGAGAAAACGTTCTCCACCCAGCGGGGTCTCGAGGATGACCCTCGTCTGGGTCTCGACGATGCGGCCGATCCTCGCCGCCCCTTCGCCGGCAGGGATGTCGCGCCATATCGCCAGCGCGGCGTCGACCTGATCGGGTGCGATGACGGCTACGACGCGACCTTCGCAGGCAAGGTAGTACGGATCGTAGCCGAGCATGTCGCAGACCGACTGTACCGGCTCACGAACCGGAATCGTCGCCTCGAAGCGAACGCCGAGACCGGTTGCCTTGACGATCTCGTGACCAATTGAGGCAATGCCACCGCGAGTCGGGTCTCGCATGAAGCGCAGACCGTCCAACGCCAGGAGTGGCTCGGTCAATGCCATCACCGGTCCCGCATCGGAAACGAGGTCGCCACGCAGACCGAATTCTTCGCGCGCGAGCATGACAGCCGTGCCGTGATCGCCAACGGGTCCGCTGACGATCAGCACATCGCCATCCTGGATTAAACGCATGGCCGGTCGTACACCAGGAAGCCTTATCCCGACCCCGGTGGTCGCGAGGTAGATGCCACCGCCCTCGCCGCGACGAACGACCTTGGTGTCGCCGGCGCTGATCTTGACGCCGGCTTCTTTCGCCGCCGTATTCAGACTGCCAATAATGCGTTCGAGGCGCGCGATTTCGAAGCCCTCTTCGATGAATGCGTTCAACGTGAGGTACATCGGTCGCGCGCCGGAAACGGCCAGATCATTGGTCGTGCCGTGCACCGCCAGCGAGCCGATGTTGCCGCCTGGAAACTCAAGTGGTTGCACTGTAAAGCCGTCGGTCGTGATCATGACCTCACCATCACCAAGATCAATCGGGACGGCATCAGCCTGCACATCGATTTTGCTGTCGGCCAGCTGGCGTGCGAACACGTCTTCGATGAGTTCCCGCATGAAACGGCCGCCGTTCCCGTGGGCGAGTGAGATGCGATCGTCTTCCATTGCTTGAATTTCCTATTGGTATCGCAACGCGTCGCGCGCCGCGATCTCGGCCGCCTGACCAAAGCTCAATGCGGCATCATTGCAGGGCAGTTGCTTGGGTAGATAGACTTCGAAGCCGTTGTCGCGCAAGAGACTGACCGCCTGCTCGGCCAACACGCGGTTCTGAAAAACGCCGCCACAAAAGCCGACGTTATCGATTGCATGTTTCTCACGCACGGACTCGGCCTGCCGCAATATAGCCGCCGCAATGCTCGAGTGAAACGTGTCGGCACGCGATGCAGGATCAAGCTGGCGGTTCGCAATGACATCGAGCAGCGGTTGCCAGTCGCTGCGCAATAGCCCGCCGGCGTCTTCGACCAACGGCAATTCAACGGCTGGCGCAGGGCCGCGACACAGTGACTCGAGGATCATCGGCGCGTGCGCCTCGAAACTCGTCGCGGGCAAGTCGCAGATGATGGCGGCCGCCGCGTCGAACAGCCGTCCAGCGGCACTGGTCTCAGGGCAATTCACGTGGTTTCGCCAGGCGGATTCAGCGAGGCCGTCCGCGTCCGGACAGTCCGGCCACGACAGGCCGCACTCCCAATGCAGTGCGGCGGCGCTTCGCCAGGGCTCGCGCCCTGCCCGTTCGCCACCCGGTAATCTGAAGGGCCGCAAGCTCGCCACTCGACGCCATTGACCCGGGCTGCCCAGCAGCGCCTCGCCACCCCAAAGCGTTTCATCTTCCCCGAGCCCCACGCCGTCCCAGGCGAACATCAGCCATTGCCCGGGGAGATTCACCTCTGCCGCAACAGCACTGGCGTGCGCCTGGTGATGCCAGACCTGCTCGACCGGCAGTTCGCGCTGGCGCTGCGCCCAGCGATGGGTGGTATAGCCCGGATGCGCATCACAGACGACGCGTGCCGCGCGTACGCCGTAGAGCGCCTGCAGGTCGGTAGCGACCTGCTCAAACACCGCCAGGCTGCGAGGGCTGTCCATTTCTCCAATATGCGGAGAGACGACAACTCGGTTTCCCCAGCTCAACGCCACGGTGCCTTTCATGTGACCGCCAACCGCCAGCAACGGCGTTGTTTGCGACCACGGGAGGTCGAGTTCGCGAGGTGCTGAACCGCGACCGATTCGAAGCGGCCGCATCTGGCCGGCGATACGCCGGAACACCGGGTCATCGGCGGGCCGCACGATCGGGCGATCATGCTGCAGGAAGCCGTCAGCGATTTTACTGAGACGATGCGATGCCTCGGCGTTGCCCGTCAGTACAGGCTCGCCACTGATATTGCCGGATGTTGCGACGATGGGACCGCCAAGTTCGTCAAGCAGCAGCTGGTGCAATGGACTGTAGGGCAGGAAAATCCCGATTTCTGACAGCCCGGGCGCGATGTTGTCGGCCAGCACAGAGGTCGACTTCTTTGTAGCGAGCACAATCGGCCGGATCGGGCCTGCAGCCAGGTCCGCCTCCGCATCCTGTAGCGTGACAGCACGTCGCACAGCATCCAGCCCGTCGCTACCCTCAAGCGGAAACATGACGGCCAGCGGTTTGTCCGGGCGAAGCTTCCTGTGACGCAGTTTTTTGACCGCCGCCGGGTTGCCGGCATCGCACACCAGGTGATACCCGCCAATTCCTTTCACGGCAACGACTGAGCCACCCCGAATCGCGTCGACGGCAGCCTGCAGTGCCGCGCGTGTCTCTGCTATGTCGCTTTGGCCAGCCGTCTCAAACGTCAATTGTGGCCCGCATTTCGGGCAGGCGACAGGCTCTGCATGAAAACGGCGATCGGCCGGATCACGGTACTCACGTTCGCAATCGACGCACAACGGGAAACCGGCCATGCTCGTGTTTGGGCGATCGTAGGGTAGCGCTTCGATTAGCGTATAACGCGGCCCGCATTGCGTGCAGTTGATGAAGGGATACTGATAGCGGCGATCGTTCGGGTCCTGCAATTCGGCGCGGCAGTCATCGCACATAAAGTAATCGGGCGGCACGAAGATCTGCGCGTCCGCGCGCGCCGAACTCTCGATGATTTCAAAGCGTTCCGCGGCAAAGACATCGATTGAATCAAAGCGCGTAATCGAAGGACGCGACAACGGTGGTGCTTTCGCGATGATGTCACGTCGAAATCGGGCTATATCCGAGTCGCGACCAATCGCAATGACTTCGACCTCGCCGAGCTGGTTCTGTACCGATCCAAGAAGACCGTTTTCGGTGGCAAGACGGTAAACGAACGGACGAAACCCGACGCCCTGCACGTGTCCCGCGAGCGTTAGTCGGGCGGCCGCAAGCTCTTCCCTGACATCCTGCGTAACGACACCATTGAGTTGCTCTGCCACATCAGCCAACAGCGCTCCCCTTTTTCCTGCCTTCCCACTCGTTTTCCCGGTAGCCGGCCGACCACCAGATCCGGCAGGCGCCTTCATCCGATACCATGCACGGCCCTATCGGTTTTCTCGGAGTACAGGCCGCGCCATAGAGACGGCACTGATTGGGGTAGATCTTGCCGAGCACGACCTTGGCGCAATCACAGCCCGGCGGCATCTCGCCGACCCGCTTGCGAGACTCGTCGGCGTACGAACGAAATCGCTTGCGCGCGTCGTGCGCAGCGTACGCTTCGCGAAGCGCGAATCCGGATTTCGGAATGATGCCGATTCCCCGCCAGTTCGCGTCGACAACGTCCATTACTTGCTGTACCTGCCGACGTGCTTCGAGATTGCCGCCAGGTCGCACCACTTCGGGGTAGCAGTTATCCAGGAAATGGCGACCTTCGGCCAGCTGCCGCAACACCGAGTACATCGCGGCGAGCAGCGACGTCGGCGTGAAGCCGGCAACCGCCGCGGGAATGTCGTGTTTGTCGACGACAAATTCCCATTCCTCAGGCCCCATGACGGTCGACACATGCCCCGGAGCAATCAGTGCGTCAAAGCCTGGCGTGCCGGAGTCCAGCAACATGGCGACGGCCGGCCAGGTCAACCGACCCGATAACAACACCAGCAAATTCTCGGGCACGCCTTCGGCCAGCATCGCCGCGACGGGCGCGGTCGTCGTCTCAAAACCTGCGGCAAAGAAGACAACCACACGATCCGGATCGTCGCGCGCAATGCGCACCGCATCGATCGGTGACGCGATGGGACGGATATCCGCGCCCGCCGCTTTCGCCTGCTCCAGCGAACGCGGCTCCCGTTTGGGCGCATTAACCGGCACCCGCAACATGTCACCAAACGCAACCAGCGTGATGTCTTCGTGAAGTGCCAGCTGGATCGCTTCGTAAACGTCCTCCTCGGGACAGATGCAAACGGGGCAACCCGGTCCGGGAACAAGCTCGACGTTGTCGGGAAGAATGCTGCGCAGTCCGGCCACGGAAATTGACCGTTCGTGGCCACCACAGACGTTCATAATGCGCACTGGCCTGTCAGTCCCCAGCGATTGCAGCGCTTTTAAACGCTCGGAAGCGCTAAGTGTCACGCGATGTCTCCGCTGACCTGTTTCGCCATTTCCGATGGGGTTCTCACATTGTTTAGCTCGCCGCGGACCCAGTCGACCCATTCGACAATGCCTGCGCCGGATCGAGCCGAGATTTCGAGCACCGGTGCCTGACTTGCCAGCTGCCGCAAACACGATGTCGCGTACTCCGGATCAAAATCATCCAGCACCTGCAGTAAATCGGCTTTGGTAATGACGACAAGATCAGCCGCGCGAAACATCACCGGATATTTCGACGGCTTATCGTGACCCTCCGGCGTGGACAACAACGTGACATTGAGGTGCTGACCGAGGTCGAAGCTTGCCGGGCAAACGAGGTTACCGACGTTCTCGATGAAGACCACATCCAGTCCATCGAGATCGAGATCGTGCAGCGCGGTGTGCACCATGTGAGCGTCCAGGTGACAGGCACTGCCCGTGCTGATCTGCACGGCCGGTACACCTTTTCTGCGGATTCGCTCCGCATCATTTTCCGTCTCGAGATCCCCTTCGACGACGGCGACACGAAGCTCATCGCCCAGCGCCTCGATAGTTGCCTCCAGCAGCGCTGTCTTGCCCGCCCCCGGAGACGACATGAGGTTGATCGCGAGCACATTGTGGCGCTCGAAGTGCTCGCGGTTATGCGCTGCCTGGTGATCATTGGCATCGAGAAGTCCTTTCAGGACCTCGACGGATTCGTGCCCGCCCGATGTCTTGGCCAGATGTCCGCCAGCGGCGACCAGGTGTTCGTTACCCGGAGTTACATTACAGCCACAGGTGTCACACATCGTGTTGTCCTCGTGTTATCGGGGGTCGGCCGGATCAGGTTTCTGCGGCCAGTATTTCGTCGAATAGAGCCCAGGAATCGGCCGCGTCCTGTTCGGAGACTTTCTGAATAGCGTAACCGACGTGGACCAGTATGTGATCGCCGGGCTCGAGCGACTCGTCCTGTAACATGAACAGGCTGACCTCCCGTTCGATACCTTTCGCCTCGCAGGTACACTGAAAACCGTCTATTTTTGTTATTTGCATCGGTACAGCTAGGCACATAGGTGTACTCCGACATTGCATATGACTTAGCTCTAATATACTAAGGATGTATCCCATGTGGGAGAGTGGGAATCACCGAACGCATAGGTAATTACGCTTACTTGAGAGCTGGGAGAGGACGACATGCGAGACCAAGCCATTTTGAAATCAAGCACTTCTGCCGCGACCCGAAGCTGGCAGTGCTGCTCGGCCCTGTTCTGGCTGCTTTTGATCGGTTGCTCAGCGCAGACCGTTGCCGATGAGTCGGAGGTCGCTAACACAGGTTCGGCGGCAACCCTGACGAGCGGCTGCGCCGATTGTCACGGCGTCGATGGCCTCGCCAGAGAGAACCTGGACGCGCCGGTCATCGCAGGCATGCCGTCGACGCACATCGAAGAAGCCATCTACGCGTACAAGGACGGCGCACGGCAGTGCCGCTATGAGCCGCTCATGTGTGAAACGGTGCTGCACACGAGCGACGAGCGCATTGCGGACCTGGCCGAACACTATGCCAACCAGCGGCGCGGCCACTCGAATGAACCCTACAACAGCGAGCTCGCGGCCAAAGGCGAGAAAATACATGCGGAGCATTGCAGCAAGTGTCACGTTCGGCCCGACGATCCTGCAGTCACCGACGCTCTCGGAATTCCTTTACACGGTCAGCGCGGTGTGTATTTGCGCTACGCGCTGCAATCCTACAAGGATGGACGCCGCAAGAACCTCCTCGACGCTATGGGTGAAAAACTGAAACAGGTGGACTCGGACGGTATCGAAGCGCTGGTCAATTATTACGCCAGCTATTAGAAATAGCGTTGGGAATCGTTCTGACCTATCTTGCCGCGGCGTGGCGGTCGCCCGATTCACGGTATCGACAGCTCCGCCGTCATCATAAGTTTTTACTTATGCTATTTGATAAAAAAGATTTAGTTTTAATTATTCATGCAAGTGCTATTTTGGCCCCAGCGTGGTGCCGCACCGTTACCGCGAGCGGCCCGATTGACCGAGGGAGAGCGCAAGCATGTCAAAGCAGCACCCAGTCGTTGCAGTCACGGGGTCTTCAGGGGCCGGTACAACCACCGTAAAAACGGCGTTCGAGCATATCTTTCGGCGGCTGGACGCAACCGCGAGCGTAATCGAAGGCGACAGCTTTCACCGCTATTCTCGAGCGGCCATGGCCGCCGCGATAGCAGACGCGGCGAATCGTGGCGAAAACATCAGCCATTTCGGGCCGGATGCAAACTTGTTATGTGATCTCGCCAAATTATTCAAGGAATACGGCGAAACCGGTGGCGGCAAACGCCGCTATTACGTTCACAACGAAGACGAAGCGCTGTTGCACGGAATTCCGTCCGGAAATTTCACGCCGTGGCAGGACCTGCCCACCGACACCGACCTGCTCCTTTACGAAGGGCTGCACGGCGCAATGGTTACGGACGAATGCGACGTGGGCCAGTTTGCAGATCTTTTGATTGGTGTTGTGCCCATCGTTAACCTGGAGTGGATCCAGAAAATTCATCGGGACACGAGCCATCGCGGCTACAACGAAAGTGATGTGACGAAAACGATTCTCAGGCGCATGGAAGACTACGTCAAACACATAACGCCTCAGTTCTCGCGCACGGATATCAACTTTCAGCGAGTGCCAACGGTCGATACGTCCAATCCGTTTATTGCACGTGATATTCCGACGGCCGACGAAAGCTTCGTCGTGATTCGTTTCCGCGACCCGACCAAGTTCGACATTGATTTTCCGTACCTGTTGGCAATGATCGACAGCGCGTTCATCTCTCGGCGAAACACCATCGTCGTTCCCGGCGGAAAGATGTTGCTTGCGATGGAACTGATCCTGATGCCAATTTTGAAGCATATGATTGCGGCCAGCGCGGCGAATACGAGACTTGTCGCATGACGATTCAGTGCGCACCTGCGGTTGTCTTCGATCTTGACGGCACCCTGGCCGACACGGCGGCTGATATCCAGCGGGCGCTTAATCGCGCACTGGCTTCGGATGATCTGCCGCCGCTGGCGGTGGCAGATGTGCGTCTCATGATTGGCGGCGGTCCAACCTTACTAGTCTCCAGAGCCTTGCAGAGTCTCGGCGTCGATCCGGGCCAATACGTTATCGACAAGCTAACCGACGCTTTCTATGACGAATACGTACGGCAGGAAAACCTTGAGACCACGCTCTTCGATGGTGCCGAGGCTTGTCTTGACCGATTGAAGTCCGCGGGCACCCGGATCGGCTTGTGCAGTAACAAGCCGGATGAACTTTGTCGGAAGTTGGTTCTGGAATTAGGCGTCGCGAGCTACTTCGACGCAATCCAGGGGTCGTGCACCGGGCTGCCAAGGAAACCCGATCCGGCGCCATTGCTCAAGACCGTTGAGCGCCTGGGCGCGCTACCGGCCACCACGCTGTACGTCGGCGATAGCGAAACGGACGTTTTGACCGCGAGAGCGGCTGGGGTCGCGGTGGTGCTCGTGAGTTATGGCTATACGGCACGTCCTGCCGCCGAGCTTGGAGCAGACCGGGTTTACGACTCGCTCGCGGACATTACCGGTCCTTCGCCGATCGCAATATCCGCCTAGCCTGCCAGCAAATCGACGGCTTCGTTCGTTAGCAGTAGCCTGAACTCTTCGGCAGCAACGGACAAGCGTTTACCCTTGCGCATAACCACGTACCAGTGCCGCGGTATCGGTAGTCCTTTGATTTTCAACTCGACCAGCCGCCCCAGCATCAACTCGACCTCAACAGCGCCTTTGGGCAGTAGTCCCAGTCCCAGGCCGGCCTGTACACCTTGCTTGATGCCGGACAGGCTGCCCATCTCCATTCCCGTCGTCAGTTTCAGCTTTTGTTGACGAAAGAAACGCTGCATCGCGCCACGCGTACCGGAACCCGGTTCGCGCGTCAGGAAGACTTCCTTCTCCAGTTCTTTCAATGCAATGCGCTTGCGCGAGGCAAGCTTGTGGTCGGGTGGCGCAACGATAATGAGCGGATTGTTCATGAAAGCGACCGCCTCGAGATGCGCATGTTCTGGCGGCTGCCCCATGATTGCCATGTCAACCTCATTGTCGATGACGTGCTTCACAACCGCCGACTGATTGGTTACGTCCATGCTGACACTGACATCCGGGAATCGCTGATGAAACGTGCCCAACAACTTGGGGGCGAAGTAATTTGCGGATGAGATGGCGGCAATGCGCAAACGGCCTCCCGCGAATCCCTTTAACTTGTCCAGTACGTCATCCATTTCGTCGATTTGCTGCAGGATTGACTTGGCGTATCGATGAACCTCTTCACCCGCCTCGGTGAGATAGACCTGCTTGCCGAGCTGTTCGGTCAGTGCGAGTCCCGCCTGTTGTTCGAGCTGGCGGATCTGCATGGACACCGCCGGCTGTGTCAAGTGCAGCTCTTCTGCTGCGCGCGTATAGCTCAGGTTTCTCGCGACCGCGGAAAAACACTGCAGCTGCCGTAAGGTCAAGTGCATAAGTATTCCTTATTAAATTGATAAAAACTTATGAATTTCCTTATGTTACTCCATCCGTTAGGGTAGCTGTCAATCACATACCAAGGGCATAGCATCATGGCGCTGGACCAAACCAACAGATACGTCGATCTGACACTTGAAGAAGACCAGTTAATCAAGGACGGCAAGCACGTCCTGGTTGCCTACCACATGCGTCCAAAAGACGGCTTTGGCGGCTACGTCGAAACCGCCGCGCATTTCGCGGCGGAATCATCCACGGGAACAAACGTGGAGGTCTCGACCACCGACGCCTTCACGCGCGGTGTGGATGCGATTGTCTACGAAGCCGACGAAAGCAAGGAGCTGATTAAACTCGCTTATCCCGTCGCGTTATTTGACCGGAACATTACCGACGGTCGGGCGATGATGGCGTCATTTCTGACGCTCGCCATCGGCAATAACCAGGGGATGGGTGACGTCGAGTACGCCAAGATTCACGACTTCTACTTCCCGCCGGAGTACCTGCGGCTTTACGACGGGCCGGCGACCACGATATCCGACCTCTGGCGCGTTCTTGGGCGTCCGCACGTCGACGGTGGATTCATCGTTGGCACGATCGTCAAACCGAAACTCGGACTTCGCCCGCGGCCGTTCGCCGATGCCTGCTACGACTTCTGGCTGGGCGGTGATTTCATCAAGAACGATGAGCCGCAGGGCAACCAGGTGTTTGCGCCGATGAAAGAGACCATCCCCCTTGTCGTGGACGCCATGCGACGCGCACAGGACGAGACCGGCGAGGCGAAACTTTTTTCGGCCAATATCACGGCAGATGATCACTACGAGATGGTCGCCCGTGGCGAGTATATTCTCGAGACCTTTGCCGACCTGGCTGACCACGTCGCCTTCCTCGTGGACGGCTACGTGGCGGGCGCGGCGGCCGTAACAACCGCCCGACGCCGCTTCCCGAACCAGTACCTGCATTATCATCGCGCCGGCCACGGGGCGGTGACATCACCGCAGTCAAAACGCGGCTACACCGCATTTGTTCATTGCAAGATGGCGAGGTTCCAGGGCGCTTCCGGAATCCACACGGGTACGATGAGTTTCGGCAAGATGGAAGGAGAAGCGTCCGACCGGTTTACGGCTTACATGCTGGAGCAAGACAGCGCGGATGGTCCGTATTACCACCAGGAATGGCTGGGAATGAAACCCACGACACCCATTATTTCCGGTGGCATGAACGCCCTGCGTATTCCAGGCTTCTTCGAGAATCTCGGGCACTCCAACGTTGTCATGACCGCCGGCGGTGGATCCTACGGCCATATCGACGGCGCGGCAGCCGGCGCGATTTCTATGCGCCAGGCAGAGCAGTGCTGGCGAGCCGGGGCCGATGTTGTCGAATACGCGCGAGATCATTTCGAGCTCGCCCGGGCGTTCGAGAGTTTTTCGCACGACGCGGACCAGCTGTATCCCGGATGGAAGCAAAAGTTGGCGCTTAGCGCCTAACCCGAAACGGTTTCAAATACAGGACGACTGGAGGCCCGACTGCCTATAGAATGCCTCGCATATGGCAGCAATGACCCCCAGCACGCTCCGTATCGGCTACCGGTACCGCCCCAAACGACTCGCGCCCGAATACGATGCCATCGTTGTCGGTTCGGGGATGGGCGGGCTCACGACCGCGGCTTTGCTCAGTGAACTCGGCAAAAAAGTCTGCGTGCTGGAGCAGCACTACACGGCCGGCGGCTACACCCACTCTTATGAGCGAAACGGCTACGAATGGGACGTTGGCGTGCATTACATCGGCGACGTGGGCGCGAAGACACAGACCCGGCGCATGTTCGACTTCCTGTCGTCTGGCAAACTCGAATGGGCGCCGATGGACGCAGAGTACGATCGATTCTTTGTCGGCGACAAGATCTTCAACGCCAAGGCGGGCAAGCAGGAGTTTCGCGACAACCTGATACGGCAGTTTCCGAACGAGCAACAGGCGATCGACGAATACATGAAACTGCTCGCCAAATGCGGCGGCGCATTATCGGCCTTCGGCATGGGCCGTGCGATGAAGCCATGGCAGCAGACGCTGGCCAAACCGTATCTGAACTGGAAAACGCCGGACGTGTTCTTTCGCACCACCTACGATGTGCTCAGTGAGTTGACGGACGACCAGGACTTGATCGCCGTGTTGTGCGGGCAATGGGGCGACATGGGACTGCCACCGAAACAGTCGACATTCATGGTGCACGCGATGATAGCGCGCCATTACCTGTACGGTGGCTACTACCCTGTCGGAGGCGCCTGGAAAATCGCCGAGAGCATAATCCCGAAAATTCAAAAGTCCGGCGGCGAGGTATTTACCTACGCACAGGTCGATGAAATTCTCGTAGAAGACGGCAAGGTCTGCGGCGTCAGAATGAAGGATGGCCACCGCATCGACTGTTCCTGTGTCGTTTCGTCGGCCGGCGTCGAAAACACCTTCAGGCACCTGCTGCCAGATCATGTTGTCGAACAGACCGGTTACAAGAAGAAACTCACGCACGTCAAACCCAGCTTCGCGCACCTCGGCGTTTACATCGGGTTAAAGGGCACCGCCGAAGAACTCGGCCTTCCCAAGACCAACTTCTGGATTTATCCGGGCAGTGACTATGACGGGGCAGTAGAGGCGTTCCTGCAGGACAAGAACGCGCCGTTCCCGGTCGTTTACATTTCTTTCCCGTCGGCGAAAGACCCGGATTACCTGAACCGCCACCCGGGGACGTCAACCATTGAGATCGTCGCACCGGCACCGTTCGAGTGGTTCGCCAAGTGGCGCGAGACAACCTGGGGCAAGCGCGGAGAAGACTACGATGCGTTCAAGGCGCAATTGGGCGAACGCTTGATGGCGCATCTGTATGAAAAATTGCCGCAGGTTCGCGACAAGGTCGACTACTTCGAGGTATCTACGCCGCTATCTACCAATTGGTTTGGCGGCTACCACCAGGGCGAGCTGTACGGCCTTGCGCACACGTCTGAACGCATGCAACAAGAATGGCTGCGACCGCAAACCAAAATACCAGGCCTGTGGCTCACCGGTCAGGACACGCTCACCTGTGGCGTCACCGGCGCGATGATGGCCGGTCTGTTGACCACGACGAGCATGGTCGGCCCGCGAAAAATGGCGCCGCTCATGAAGCAGATTTATGGCTAAGCATGCACCACCAGCACGTCGCAGGGCAGATGGTCCAGAACCTTGACCGCCGTGTTACCCAGAATACGCCGCTGAAGCCCAGACCGCGACAACGCGCCCATGACGACAAGGCTCGCGCCGTTAGCACGTGCAAACGTCGGCAGCAATTCGTGCGTGCGGCCCGGAAGCTGATGAACCGCGTCGGCGCTTATCCCGCATTCCTCGGCCAAGCTATCAAGGGCGTCGCGATGCTCTTTTTGAATCTTCTTGTCGAGTTTGTCGATCACGAGTTTTTCTGGCTTGATTCTCCAGGTTACCCGCGCGCCGATCTCCTCAAGTCGCTGGTAGGTATGGAATAGCAGCAGCTTGCCGCCGCACTTTTCGGCGGCCTTCTGGCCGCTCTTGATAATCTCGCGATCCAGGCTGGCCGTTTTGTCATGGCTGTGAACCGGGTCAACGGCCGCGATCACAACTGACGAGTCCTTCCACTCGAACGGCTTCACAAACCACAGAGGGCGATCCAATTTGCGGATCAACTGCCAGTCGGTATGGGCGAGCGAAGCACGCTCGGAAGGACTGTGGTAGTTGGTTCCTTTGATAACAAAATACGCCTCACACGATTTCGCTTTTGCGACAATCATGTCGGCTTCGGGTCGCTCGACAGAGACGCTCGTGCGAACCGTAATGCCTGCCTCCTCAGCGGACGACGCAAGCTGCTGCAGAATAGCGTCCTGCTCGTTCCTTATAGAGTCGGCGAGCATCCGCATCTCTGTGAAATAGACGAAGCTCTCGCCGAGGTAGTTTGCTGTGGGCTCGCTCAAAACCAGCTCGAGGTCGCAATCGAAGAGCTTTGCGAGCCACGTCGCGCGCGCGACAACTTCGTCTGGAGCGTTATCGAGTTCGACTATACAGAGTATCGTCTTTTTCATGATCGTCTCCTCGCCACTGCGCAACTCTAGCGTAATCCGCAGCGAGTCAAGTCGCACTTCGTATAACTACGCATACACCTCATTTGTAGAACACGGAAAGAAATTCCCTGCCGGCCGGTGTTGGTGGTAATTTCAGATCCCCACTGATCTGAACTAAGAAAGAATGGCCGACCTGCCACAAAATATTTTCTCCGTCATCCTCGCAGCCGGGAGCTCGTCTCGATTCGGTACAACCAAGCAGACGGTCACGCTGAATGATGTCCCACTGGTGCGCAGAGCAATCGATACGGCCGCCCGGGCCTGTGATGATCGCGTAATTACCGTAATCGGCCACGACGGGTCTGCCGTGCTTCGGGCCATGAACGGCAATTCAGGGTTTGTTGTCGTCAATGAAGACTATGGACAGGGTTTGGGGAGCAGCATCGCGGTCGCCGCCCGAGCATGCCGCCACTGCGCGGATGCCCTGCTGCTGCTATTGGCGGACCAGGCCCTGGTCACAGCCGATCATCTGTTGGCGTTGCTGGACAACTGGTCGGGTTCAGACACGGAAATTGTTGCGACCGCCTACGACGACGCGCAGGGGCCGCCTGTGCTCCTGCCGCGCGCGACCTTCGATGACCTCTGCCAGCTAGATGGCGACACGGGCGCCCGCGCGCTTTTCGGGGACGATCGTTTTCAGCTGAAAACCGTTCGATTCGAACCGGCCGCCATTGACATCGATACACCTGCAGACCTAGCCGCGCTGACTTAAATATTGCTGCATTTCGGCAATGATGGACAACGCGATCGGCCCGGGTCCCCGACCACCCAGGTCAATTCCGGCAGGTCCATGCAGGCGACCCTCCAGGGCATTGGCGATGTCACCCAACTCACTCATCAGTCGATCGCGCCGACCGACGGGGCCGAGTAACCCGATATAGCCGACGCTCGACGCCGCGAGCTGTTGCAGATACGACCGATCACTTGCCAGGTGATGGCTCATCACGATAGCCGTATCAAACTCGTCAAGCTTGATGTGCTGATCAAGTTCGACAACCGGACAACACAAGACCCTGGTACGTCCCGGAAAAACACGGCTTTCGATATAGGCCGGCCGGTGGTCGCAGACCGTGGCTCGCCAACCCAGTTCGTTCGCGATCCGCACAACGGGTTCCGAATCCAGCCCTGCCCCGAGTACCAGCAACGCCGGGGCTGGCTCGATACGCGTGACTAGCACCACGCAGGAGCCTTCCGAGGTTGCCACTTGACGCATCTTCGGCGGCGAACTTTCGCCGAAGTCACCGGCAACAACATCGGCCAATGCCTCGCTCATACCAAAATAAAGCCTGCCGCCCTTTCGCCAAAGCGCGGATGCGCCTACGCCAATCTCTGCTGAGTCAGAGCTGATTACGATGGCCATGTCGGCCGACTCCTGGCCACCAAGGATCTCGGCAATAGCGGCAAACGGCTGATAGCCAGCGTCAATCGTCAGTGGCTGCAGCAGCACACGCATCGTGCCGTCGCAGCCAACGCCAAGTCCCCAGAGTTCGTCATCGGCACTCAGGTCATAGCTCGCGGTTTCCGCGACACCGGATTCAATAACACGCCGGGCGCGTTCCACCAGGTCGCCCTCCAGACAGCCACCCGACAGCATGCCGCAGAAATTTCCGCCGCTGTCGATGATCATCTGCCCGCCAGCTTTGCTGTAGGTCGAGCCAATGGTCTCGAATACCGTTGCCAACACCAAAGGCTGGCCGCCTGACGCGCGCTCTGTGAAAAATTCCAACAAGTTCATGATTGACTGAATAGCCCTACGTACAAAAGGCGGATCGCCGTGACGGTCACAAGCAACCGGAAAACGGTGCGAAACACGGCCTCGGAAATTCGGTCAATCACCAGCCTGCCCACCCAGGTCCCCAGAAACGCGGCGGCAATCGAGGCAACAATAATCGGCAGATAGGGTGCGTAATCGAATCCATTCAGTGTGTAACCCGTGATTTTGAACAGGCCCATGCCCGTCAGGCTGGCCGCCATCGTACCAACGATCTGCCGTTTTTTGAGATCCGTATGCAGGATGATCGCGTGAAACACGGCGCCGTAGGCAAACAGCGTCGACAAAAAGGAGTGAACAAAGCCCACAACCGCCCAGGGATGCCGGAGCTTCGGTCGCCAACGGACATCCGGCAGCCAGATCGCGATCAGCATGACGATACTGATTGCCGTCGCAATGATGGTTTCGGGTAGCTCGACGTATATTCGCGAAGCAATGGCGACGGCGATCACGCTGCCAACGAGAAACGGGCCGGCGATTTTCCAGCTGATTTCGTGCCGAAACAACAGCGCGCGTGAGGAGGTCGAGCCAATCAATAGCGTCGAATGGATCGGCACAATCGCGGAGACCGGTAAGACAAGGCTGGTGATGGCAAGGATGATCATGGCGCCGCCGGCGGAAAACGCTGCATTGACGAGCGCTGCGAAGAAGCTGCCGCCGACGATAATGTAAAAACTTGCGTCAAATTCCGGCACGCGATTATTCGGTACCCCATTTGGTCTCGACATGAATGCCGATCGTCTTGAGAAAAGCGCTTGGCAATATGCCGCCGGCCGAGACGACGACTGCATCGTTCGCGATCTCTTCCAGCGTATCATCGTGCGCAATCTCGACCACGCCTTCGCGAATTGATTTTACGTTCGAACTGAACAGGACGCGCAGGCGTCCTGCTGCAGACATTTCCTCGACTCGCTGCCGGTTCTTTGGCTTGGCGCGTGAAAACGCGTCAGAACGGTAGGACAAGGTCACAGTCGTTCCGGGCTCCTCCGCGATAGTGGTCGCTGCCTCCAGCGCGCTGTCACCACCCCCAACCACTAATACGTTCTGATTCTGATGCTGCGCGGGGTCGATCACACGGTAAACGACCTTGCTCATTTCTTCGCCGGGTACCCCCAGTTTGCGCGGGGATCCGCGACGCCCGATCGCAAGCAGCACGGTCCTCGTATTGTAGTTTCGCTTGCTCGTCTTGACGACGAAGCCACCGTTCGGCGCAGGCTCGACCGCTTCGACATTCTCACTGTAATTAATGACGATGCCGGTTTTTTGTTCGACATCGCGCCAGTAGTCGATGAGCTCTTCTTTCTGAACTTCCTTGAAACTCATTTTCCCAACGATTGGCAGAACGGCAGGCTGAGTCATTACCAGTTTGCGACGAGGAAAATGTGCAACAGTTCCGCCCAGTTCCTCTTGCTCCACTGTCGCATACTTGAGCTTCGCCTCGGTCGCGGCAAGTGTCGCGCAAAGCCCTGCCGGTCCCGCGCCAATGATGACTATGTCCAGTGCATTCTTGTGTGACGTTTGCAGAAGCTTCCCGATGGACACCATCGCCTGACGACCCTGCTCCACCGCGTTCTTGATCAGGCCCATTCCCCCGAGTTCGCCGGCGATGAATACGCCAGGCACATTGGTCTGAAAATCGGAATTGACGAGCGGAATATCGATGCCGCGACGGGAAGTTCCGAAAACCAGCGTGATCGCGTTGACGGGGCATACGGCTTTGCAAGCGCCGTGACCGATACAATTGGTTGGTCCAACCAAGTGCGCCTTCTTGCGAATCATGCCGAGTACTTGGTGAGAACCCTGCTCGGGACAGGCAGCCACGCAGTTGGTGCATCCAATACAAAGCTTGTGATCGATCTCGGGATGCAGCGTGGGCGGCTCGATAAGGCCTTCTTCTGTTGCTGATTTCAAAGCTGCGAGGCCAGTCGATTCCCTGCGCATATGGCGACGTAAATACCATGCGAAGATCAGCATGACAGGGATGGCATACAGCAGAATTTGGATCGTACTACCCAAGGCTTTCTTCTTTTTCGTGCAAGTGCTTACACAGGTTAATAGCGAAGTATCGAACTATTGTGACATGGCTCACAAAAACGCATGAATTGCCGGTCTGAACGAAAAATACACTGAAATCGGCCTGTCCGCATTTTGCGACAGCGGACCTGCAGCACGGAAGAAAACCGGAATTTCTCGTAAATTTCGTGGGCACCGTTTACTTCCACCGGTCATTTCCGGTCTTTCGTTCCTTTATTTGCCAAAAGGCGGAACCTTCTGGTCCTGAAAACCGTGTTGATAATAATGTGAAACGCGACCCGAAAGTCGCTGAATGAGCTGGAATGGATAGGGATATGTCCGCTGAATTTGGGGTTTCAATTTTCGTCATGGCCGTGCTGGCCATAGGCTTCGTTGCGGTGCCGCTGTCCCGGAACGATCGAAGGACTGTACCGGCCAGCATCGCCCTGGCACTACCGCTTTTCTCCATCGGCCTTTACTCGGTCATCGGCTCGCCACAAGCTGCCGTGATCGACGCGACGGCCGAGGTGCCATTGCAGGCAAGCAACCGCAACCCGGCCGCGACAAGCACGCCGGTCGGATCCGTTGCAAGCATGGTCGAGGGCCTGGCCGCTCGATTGAAAGATAATCCTGACGACGCCAAAAGCTGGCTGTTGTTAGCCCGTTCGTATAAGCATCTGCAGCGAGTAGCCGAGGCACAAGATGCGTACGAACATGCCGTCGCTTTGGGCGAATATGACGACGAACTCGCCGCGTTGTCGGGCTCCCCCGTGCCCGAAGAATCATCGGCCGCCCAAATTTTCGGACGACTGCAGTTGTCCGAAAGATCCAAAGAAATCGTGATGCCCACCGACACGGTGTTTATTTTCGCACGCGCCGTCGACGGACCTCCGATGCCGCTTGCGGTCCTGCAACGACCTGCTTCGGACCTGCCTCTGGACTTCCTTTTGAACGACAGCCA
Organism: uncultured Gammaproteobacteria bacterium; assembly: GCA_963760325.1. Lineage (GTDB taxonomy): Bacteria > Pseudomonadota > Gammaproteobacteria > Steroidobacterales > Woeseiaceae > UBA1847. The sequence goes on from CAVXCW010000032.1 coordinate 190,033, forward strand.
GGCAATGTCTGCCGCCGCGAAACTCTCCAACTACGACCGGATCATCGTGACCGCACGCATTTCTCGCTCTGGCGTTGCGACGGATGCTTTGCAGAACCTCGAAGCAAAGTCGGAAATGGTCGTGATCGCGGAGAATCGGCATCTGAACCTGAGAATCGAATAAACAGGGTAACGAATAATGTTAGAAACAGCACTAAACATTCCGGCGACCTCCGACGACGGCTGCGGTCAAGCGGTCGCCTGCTCGTCAGTCACGCCGGTCCTTCTATGGTTACTCATCGCTGATTGCAGCGATCTGCGCCGGATGGCTCGTAAGGATCAGAGTCTTCTGACTCCTGAAGACGGCCTCGGCTACTGGCTCGGCATCGTCGGCGGATCTCTTATGCTCCTCTTGCTCCTTTATCCAGCCGGCAAGAAGTCACGACTATTGCAGCGCCTGGTCTTGTCAAGCACTGGTTCCGGGTTCATATGGTATTTGGACTTGGTTGGACCATTGCTGATCCTCTATCACTGCAACTTCAGCGTCGACGCCATGAACAGCAAAGTGGCATTCTATAGCATGCTCGCCGTCGCAATCAGCGGCATCATCGGCAAATATTTCTATGCCCGAATTCATCGTGGCCTCTACGGCAAACGTGCGGGAATAGAGGAGCTTCGAAATGAAATATCTGACTCTTTGGAGAACAGCGTGGGCTCGCCGCGATACTTCCGCAATTCATAGGCGAGCTTCATTCCATATCCGCCGAACTTATTGGGCGATCAATTCACACGCTCGATCAGCGTTCGGCAGAGTCTGTCGTGGACAGTCAAAATACTATGTTGTGCGCGCGCGACTGTACTTCATGATTCGTCGAGAGCTGCGCGCTCGCGCGATGGTTTCCGAAACATTACAGGCCAATACAAGAGCTTGCAAAAGACCGCAAATGCCTACGCGACGAAACAGGTCGGAATGATGCGGCAGGTCGCACAATTGTCCTTTTATGAGCGACTTTTTTCATTGTGGCACGTATTTCATATGCCTCTTTTTTTAGTGCTCGTGGTATCGGCACTGGTGCATGTCCTCGCAGTGCACATGTACTAGCAAGATATCGAGCGATATGAGCTGGCTGAGACACATATTAATTGGACTGACAATGACGATCGGGCTCCTTACATATTGGCAGGCATCCGCACAGGAAATCGAAACCGTGCTTATGCCGGGAGAGGTCATCGCTGGCCACGCCGAGCTGGAATCGGAATGTTCCTCATGCCACGCGATGTTTGACAAGTCCGCCCAACGGCAGCTGTGTATGGATTGTCACGAGGACGTCGCCGCGGACATTGACGCATCAATCGGCTATCACGGACTTCATCCTGAGGCCAGCAACGACAAGTGTGCTTCCTGCCACACGGATCACGAAGGCCGCGATGCCGATGTCGTCATTCTTGACGAAGACGAATTCGACCACTCCTTCACCGACTTCGAGATCACCGGTGCACACCTCGAAGCCGAGTGCGGCGACTGTCATGTGACCGACGAGAAACATCGGGAAGCGCCGTCGGACTGCGTCGATTGTCATGGCGACGACAAGCCTCATAAAGAAACGATGGATGACGACTGCGGGTCGTGTCATAAGCCGACCGAATGGACCGACGCGGAGTTTGACCACGACACCACGGAATACCCGTTGCTTGGCAAGCACCAGGAGGCCGCATGCCTGGATTGTCACGAGGACAGAACGTTCCCGAACCCGCCGACTAATTGTTTTGGCTGTCACGAAGCGGACGATGCGCATGACGGCCGTAGCGGCAACAAGTGCGAATCCTGCCACAACCCGACCGACTGGCACGACTCTAGCTTCGACCACGTTCGCGATACGGATTTCCCCCTTGAGGGCAAACACCAAGACGCTGCGTGCGGCGACTGTCACTCAGAGAACCCATTTGAGGACGAAATGAACATGGCCTGCGTGTCCTGCCATCTCGAGGATGACGCACATGACAAGCATCGCGGTGATCAATGTGACACCTGCCATGTCAGCACCGAATGGAAAGAGCCAGTCTTCGACCACGACATTCACACGGATTACAAGCTACTCGGCGGACATCAGGGAATTACATGCAATGACTGCCACGTCGAGCCGATCTTCGCGGTCGAATTAATGACGAGCTGCGACTCGTGTCATCTTGATGACGATCCGCACGAGGAAGTGCTGGGCACGCAGTGCGAGAACTGCCACACGGAAGTGAACTGGCAGGATCCGGTGTTTTTCGATCATGACCTGACAAGATTCCCGCTGCACGGCGTTCACGAAGAGCAGGAATGTGACAGTTGTCACGCCACCCAGGCCTATGCGAACGAAGACGTAGGCTGCGTGTCCTGCCATCGTGACGACGATACGCACAAGGGAAATTTCGACAATCGTTGCGACAGCTGCCACAACCCCGTTGCCTGGGACATCTGGACATTCGATCACGACCTGCAAACCGATTTCCCGCTCGACGGTGCTCATATCGAGGTCGGCTGCGACGACTGCCACCGCATGCCGCTGGAAAAAATGAAATCCATTAACGGCAGCTGCCGCGATTGTCATCGCGCGGACGACGTCCATGACGGGGAATTTGGTGCCGACTGCGGTCGCTGCCACAGCGCCGATTCATTTACTGAAGTGAGGTCATTGCAATGAAAACCATCACGCAGAAGACCCACCCTTCTTTTTCCGCCGCTTCCCTGCTCTCGCGCATGGTGTTTATCACCGCGGTAGCGGTGAGTTTGCTTGCCTCCGGCGACGCCTGGTCACAACAGACTTTTGACCATTTCAGTACCGGGTTCGTGCTCGACGGCGCGCATTCAAACGTGACGTGCGAGGGTTGCCACGTCGGCGGCAGCTTCGGTCCAACCAATCCATCCTGCTCCAGCTGCCACTCGGAAAGCGGACTCGTTCGTGCATCGTCGAAACCTGCCAATCACGTCGCAACGAATGGCGAGTGTTCAGACTGTCATATCACGGCCAGTTGGACCGTCGTCACTTTTATGGATCACTCATCCATTACCGGAAGCTGCGTCAGCTGCCACAATGGAATACAGGCGACCGGGAAGACGCCAACCCATATTTCGTCCAACGATCAGTGCGACGACTGCCATACTGTGAGCGCCTGGCTCCCGGCCGTATTCGACCATGCGGGCATTGCTGGGAACTGCGTGAGCTGCCATAACGGCACTACCGCGACAGGGAAGAGCCCAACGCACGTGCAGACGACCAACGTTTGCGAGGACTGCCACAGCACCGTCGCCTTTACACCAGCCACGACGGTCGATCACACACAGGTCCTGGGCACCTGTGGTTCCTGCCATGATGGCATCACGGCGACGGGTAAACACGCGACCCACATTACTAGCGGCAATAATTGCGACGACTGCCACTCGACCGTTGGCTGGCTACCCGCGAACTTCGACCACGTGAATATCAGCGGCAATTGTGTCAGCTGCCATAACGGCACCGAGGCTACCGGCAAAAACCTGACACATATCCAGACCAGCAATATGTGTGAGGACTGCCACACGACCAATGTTTTCGCGCCCGTGTTTACCGTAGATCACACCCAGGTCATCGGCGCCTGCGGCTCGTGTCATGACGGCGTCACCGCCACGGGCAAAAATCCGACTCACCTGGACAGCAGCAACAACTGTGACGATTGTCATGCGACGACGGGCTGGATACCGGCCAACTTCAACCACGTCGATATCACGGGCAATTGTTCGAGCTGCCACAACGGCACCGATGCGACCGGCAAAAATCCCACGCACATAACGACAACCGACGTCTGCGAGGACTGCCACAATAGCAATGCGTTTACGCCGGTGGACACCGTCGACCATACCCAGGTGACCGGTGCCTGTGGATCCTGCCACGACGGCTTCACGGCGACCGGCAAGACGCCGGATCATATTACGAGTGGCGATACCTGCGACGACTGTCACTCCACAACCGGCTGGTTACCGGCGAATTTCGACCACCTTAATGTCATAGGCAACTGCATCGATTGCCATAACGGCGTCGAAGCAACAGGCAAAACCCCGACGCATATACAAACCAGCGACGTCTGCGAGGATTGCCACAACACGAACGTGTTCGCGCCCGTGTTCACCGTTGACCATACACAGGTCATCGGCACCTGCGGCTCGTGTCACGATGGCGTCACAGCGACGGGCAAACACCCGACGCATATCGACAGCGGCAACACCTGTGACGACTGCCACACCACCAACGGCTGGCGTCCTGCCACGTTCGACCATATTGGCATCGTCGGCAACTGCGCGAGCTGCCACAACGGCGTCGAAGCAACAGGCAAGACCCAGACGCACATCCAGACCAGCAATGTTTGCGAGGACTGCCACAACAGCAATGTCTGGGCGCCGGCCGACACCGTTGACCACACGCAAGTGCTTGGCACTTGCGGCTCCTGTCACGATGGCTTCACCGCGACCGGCAAGATTCCGACGCACATTACCAGCGGTAACAACTGCGACGACTGTCATTCGACAACCGGCTGGCTGCCCGCGAACTTCGATCACGTCAACATCACCGGCGATTGCTTCAGCTGCCATAACGGTACCGAGGCCACGGGCAAAACCCCGACGCACATACAAACCAGCAACATCTGCGAAGATTGCCATACGTCGAATGTCTGGGTTCCTGTCTACACGGTCGACCACATCCAGGTGATCGGTACCTGTGGATCCTGCCACGATGGCGTAACCGCGACCGGCAAGAACCAGGGCCATATTACCAGTGGTATCAACTGCGACGATTGCCATTCGACGACAGGCTGGCTGCCGGCGAATTTCGATCACGTTAACATCACCGGCAATTGTGCCAGCTGCCATAACGGCACGGATGCCACGGGCAAAACCCCGACGCATTTACAAACCAGCGACGTCTGCGAGGACTGCCACACGTCAAACGTCTGGATACCGGTGTTTACCGTTGATCACACGCAGGTCATCGGCACCTGTGGCACCTGCCACGATGGCGTAACCGCGACCGGCAAACATCCCACGCATATCAGCAGTGGTAGTAACTGCGACGACTGTCACACGACGGTTGCGTGGACGCCCGCCACGTTTGACCACGCCAACATCGTCGACAATTGTTCCAGCTGCCACAATGGCACGGATGCTACGGGCAAGGGCCCGACGCACGTGCAGACCACCAACCTCTGCGAGTCTTGCCACACACCGATCGTCTGGTCACCGGTGACCACCGTGGACCACAACGAGGTGCTGGGCTCCTGTGCGTCCTGCCACAACGGCACGGATGCCACCGGCATGGACCCGGGACACTTTAGTACCTCGGTGGATTGTGGTGAGTGCCATTCCCCAAATGGTTGGACGCCAGCGAGCTTCAGCCACACCGGCCTGACGTACGAACCTCTCGATCATCGAGGTAATTTTAACTGCACCGACTGCCACAACTCCAACACGAATGCCGTGAATTGGTCGTCGCCCGGTTACGCGCCCACCTGTGCGGGTTGCCATGCGCGCGATTACAAAACCGGCGAGGACGACCACAATGGCCTGCAAAACGACTTGAACTGCGCAAGCAGTGGCTGTCACCGGATCAGTAGCAACGAGTGGTAAGCCAGGTGCTAAGTACTGACAGTTTGCGTTTTATTGACGCCGCGCAACAGGCGCGCCGCTGGATAGCGGGCACGATTCTGATCGGCCTGGCAGCCACCGCATTCGCAGGCCCGGGTTTTATAGAGGGTTCCAGGGTTTCCGGCGATTCAACAGCCGATGCATCCAGCGCCACTATCGAAGTACGCTTCAACTGCAAGGCCGAGTACCTGCGGCACGAGCCACAGGGGATCAGCGATCGCCTCCGTGTCTATCTCGATCCCACCGGCATATGCAATGGAGTATCACCGGTCGTTGCCTTGTCTCGGAGCCGCCTCCGCCCTGCCAATTCGGACAACGCGAACCTGATGGACCTAGAGTACGATGGCGACTCGCCGGCGGGGCCGATGCTGACCTTCAATTTCAGTCAGCCGGTTGCCTTTGACGTCGACATGTCCGGCGTCTCATTTGGTCTCATCGTAACCGTGAGTGCGGCTGGCGATCTCGCAGCACAGACGACGCCGGCTCCGATACCGCCGTCCGTCCCTCACAGACAGGTTCCCCGTGAGACAGAAGATGACCCGAACTACGTGATCAACCTGGCATCGTTCGGACGCATACCTACGATCGCCGACGCAACGGGGCTGGAACTCGCTTCGGACCAACACCTTTACTATTCCGCGGTCATCGTGGATGGCGAGACCTGGTATCGACTCAGACTCGGCAACTTTGAGTCCGGCGATTCGGCTGCCGCGGCCCTGGGCGACCTCAAGGCGAAATTTCCTGGCGCGTGGGTTGACGAAGTCGACAAGGACACCGATGTCGTTGAAATCGGTGCCGCAGAACAAGCGATTGCGGAAGAACCAATCGATATGCCAGACGGCGATGGCACGGCACAATCCAAGGTGGACGTGTTGATGGACGATGCGCGTAAATCCATGGCCGCCGGCGAGATCTCCCGGGCGATTCAGATTTACACCAAGGTTCTTCAGCAGCCCGAACACCCGCGCATGGCAGAGGCGCAAGAATATCTCGCGCTGGCCAGGGAAAAGAACGGGCAAATGGCACACGCCAAAGCCGAGTACGAGCGTTACTTGTCGCTGTACCCGGAGACCGAGGGCGCAACCCGGGTTAACCAGCGACTCTCGGCGCTGCTCGCCGGCGACCGTCAGAGCGCGAGTGTGGTCAATACAACAACACTCGGCCGCCGAGTCTCCCGGCAGAGTGACTGGCGAGTGCAGACGTACTTTTCGCAGTATTACCGACGCGATGTCAATCAACAGAGTGATCAAGACGAGATTGTTAGTCAGTCGGCGCTCTATTCCGACGTAAACCTCGATGCGAGACGTCGCGGCGAGCGCTTTGACTTCAGTAGCCGGCTTTCTGCCGGTTATCGAAGCGATTTTCTGAATGAAGGCTTCGGTTCGGGCAACTCTCTGCGTATTTCGTATGCCTATGCGGATCTGGCGGATGCCGCGACCGGTTTCCGTGGACGAATCGGTCGGCAGTCGCGTAATAACGGTGGCGTGCTCGGTCGATTCGACGGCCTCAACCTCGGCTACCAGCTCAATGAGCGCGTTCAGCTTAATACGGTGATTGGCAAACCTGCCTACTCTTCGTCCGACGGCATCGATTCGTCGAGATCCTTTTACGGCGTCAGTGCTAACTACGGACCCATTCTGGATAACCTTGATCTTGGCGCGTTCTACATCGCGCAGGATGTCGAGGGCGTTCAGGACAGGCAGGCCGTCGGCGCGGAATTTCGTTATTTTGGAACGAACCAGAGTCTCTGGGGCATGGTCGATTACGATCTTGCGTATGGGGAACTCGCCAGTGCCTTTCTACAGGGCAGCTGGCGCTTCGAGTCGCGCCTCTCGATTCACGGACTGGTCGATCGCCGCGGCAGTCCCTTCCTGAGCGCCAGCAATGCCCTGATCGGACAGCCCGTACTCACATTCCAGGAACTCGTGCAGATCTACAGCGAGGACGAGTTGCGCCAACTCGGGCGTGACCGTACATCGCTTTCGACGACGTTTACCGTCGGGCTTTCGTACCCGATAAGCCCGAGGCTGCAGATCAATGCGGACGCAAGCCAGTCAACCATGGATGCCACGCCGGCATCCGGCGGAGTCTTCGCGACAGAAGAATCCACGTACAAGTATTACTCGAGCAGTCTCGTGGCGAGCAGCATACTGAAAGAGGGCGATGTGTCCATTATCAGCGCACGATTGTCGGATTCAGATACATCGCGAGTGATCTCGCTCACTTTCGACAGCCGGTACCCGATCGGCCGGACATGGCGCATCAATCCCAGGCTGAGGGTGGATCGGCGCCAGCGGCTGGCGGACCCGAATTACGAGTGGCTTTACACGCCCGGCATTCGCCTCCAGTATCGTCGCAGCCAGAAATTTCGCGTTACGCTTGAAGCGGGCAAACAATTTTCGCAACGCGACTCGGGTATCGTCGATCTGAACCTGGATCGTGAGTCCTACTTTTTTAACATCGGATACCAGTCTTTTTTCTGATGACCTTCATCACACACAGTCCTCTCAACAATCGGGTACTCTCGGCTATCGTGCTGCTCTTTGTCGTTGCGAGCGGCTGCTCGTCCAATTCGGCGATGGTCAGGGAACAGATGGACCCTGTCACCAGCGTATCAATCAGCTACAGCCAGACACCGATGGTCTTTTATCGTGACGTGTCCGGCCGTGCGGCTTATGCACGGGACTTCGTCCACATCGCGCCCTTGGAAGTGAATCGCAGTGGCGACTATCGCTATTACCTGTGGCTCGGCATCTGGAATACGATGGAAGATGCTCAATCCGACCAGTCACGCGATGGCTTCGAGTCGATCGTCATCTTCGCGGACGGTGAGCCCCTGCCACTCGACGTTGCAGGCTGGACAGTTGCCGCTATTGGCGCGAGCAAGCCCGTTTACCTGAAACCGGTCGCATCGGCCGCCGATGCCTATTATGCAGTGACCGTCGATCAACTCCGACTCATCGCCGAAGCCCAGGACGTGCGACTGAAAACCACCGGTTCCAGGAACGAGTCCTACGAACCCTGGGATAACCAGAAGTCGGCCAAGGCAGGTCTGATCGAGTTTTTGGACGCATCGGTCTACTAACCCGACTGGGGCGAGCCCACCTGCCCGTTGGGCAAATCACCTATTTTCAGACGGGCGCGCAAGCGCTAACCTGAATCCTGTGATATCGCGGGCTGCAACCAGACACCTAGCTGCATGGGCCGTATTGGTCGGTCTGCTCCTGCGCGCCGCGACGCCGCTAGGCTATATGCCAGCGTCGCCGGGCAGCGGGCTACTGTTCGAATTGTGTCCTGGCCAGTTACCAGCCGGGTTTATCCTGCCGGGCCAGCCAAAAGGTCATGATCATCACCATCGCTCAAGCGATGGCGACGCCCGGTCTGAGCCAGACACCTGCCAGATCGGCCACATCCTGTCGTCCACTGCGGCATTGGACGATGCCGATAGCGACGTCGGTGACCGCTTCGAGCCGATCGCTATCCAGACACGATTTGCGATCACAGCACGATCCACGACCCACTTTGCACACAAGCCACGCGGTCCACCCACCTGAATAACGATTAGTCCATCCATCGATACGGCGAATGCTGTGTCGTTGATCCGTTATTCAGGAGCACGACTAATGAACTACCACTGTGGAGCAGTTGCGGTACTGCTCATGGCCCTGCCGACGTTCGCTGCGGCAGAGGAAAAGCCCGACGCTATCGCCGACCCAATCGACGAAATTATCGTCGCCGATCATGCCAATGCAGGCGGGGCAGCGGTTACCCGAGTCGAGCACGAAATGCTTCTGGATACGGCTGTCGCACTCAAAGACATGCCCGGGGCCAACGTTAACAGCAATGGTCTGATCACCGGAATCGCGCAGTACCGCGGCATGTACGGCGACCGGGTTGCAGTAACTATCGACAATCACGCGATCGTTACGGGCGGTCCGAACGCAATGGACGCCCCGTTATCGTACGTGTCACCGATGATCACCGAGGCGCTGGTCGTGGATCGCGGCATCGCCAGCGTTTCGTCTTCTCCCGAGTCAATCGGTGGTCACATGAGCGCGCGCCTCGCGCGTGGCAGCTTCGGTGAGCGAGATTTCGCGCTTTCCGGTTTCGTGGGGTCACGTTACTCAGCCAACGGCGACATCACCACCTCCGCCGGTCGCCTGACGATCTCGGATAAGTCTCACCGTATTTCTGCGATCGCCGAAATCGATAGTGGCCAGAACGTCAAGACGCCGGCCGGCGAGATCCGGCCGTCAATCGTCGATCGCAAGCGCTACGATGTTAGCTACGCCTTCACGAACGGCGACGACCACTTTGTCGTTTTCGCCGGCAAGCTTGATACCGGAGATTCCGGCACTCCCGCCTTGCCAATGGATATACGCGTGATTGACACGAACCTGTTCGGCAGTCATTTCCTGGTTGCACTATCCCCAACCCTGTCGATTGAGGGCCGTGTTTCCGCTAGTGACGTTGAGCATGTCATGGATAACTTCGCACTGCGCGACGCGCCGCCGGCGATGATGCAGAGACAGACCCTCGCTAACGGTTCTGGCACAACAATGGCGCTTGCCGGAAAATTCGATCTTCAAACGTCGACTTTGCGCCTCGGACTGGAAAGCATCGTCGCAGACCACGACGCCACGATTTCGAACCCGAATAATGCGGCGTTTCGAATCGCCAACTTCTCCGGCGTCGAGCGCAACCTGACCAGCCTTTACGGTGAATGGTTAGTCGAGCGTGACTCGTCAGCACTGGAGATTGGCGCCAGCGTCAAGCGCGTGGAGGCTGTTGCGGCCGAGGTTAGCGCGACGGAAATCATGAGTCCGGCAGTCGCGATACTTGCCGATGCATTTAACAACGCCAATCGCGATCTTTCATTCGACGATATCGATGCGGTAATCAAGTATCGACGCCGCGCAGGAAACGACGTCGAATGGCGTATCGAGGCAGCTCGTAAATCCCGTGCGCCATCCTACCAGGAGCTGTACCTGTGGCTGCCGATGCAGGCTACCGGTGGGCTCGCTGATGGTCGAACCTATATCGGTGATCTCAACCTCGAGTCCGAGACATCCAACGAGCTGAATATCGGTTTGTCCGCAACCCGCGGTCGCGTAAGCGCTTCGCCGCAAATTTTTTACAAGCGAATCGACGGCTACATTCAGGGTGTACCATCTGCAAACGCGACGGCGAATGGCGTCGCGATGATGATGGCAGGACAGCCGGCACTGCAGTTTTCGAATACCGATGCTGAAATCTGGGGTTTTGACGTTGACTACACACTGCAGATATCAGACCGTTTGTCTGTTGGCGGTGTGGCAACTTATGCGCGGGGACGCCGCACTGACATCTCTGACAACCTGTATCGCCTTGCTCCACTAAACGGGAGTATCGGCCTGACCTACGCCAATGAATCCTGGGTACTCAATGCGCGGGTCATCGCATACAGCAGCCAGAAAAAAGTGGCCGCATTCAACGACGAGCAACCAACCGATGGTTATGAGATTGTCAACGCAGGATTTGTCTGGAAGCCTACGCCATCCCTGCGCGTGGAAGCCCGTATTGACAACGTGTTCGATGCGACGTACCAAGATCACCTGGCGGGAGTTAACCGGGCCGGCGGTTCTGATATTGCGATAGGCAGCCGGTTGTACGGCGTGGAGCGAACGTTCAGCGCGGGCGTTATCTTTAGCTTCTGATTGTCGATTCAGTGATTCGCAACTTAGCTGACGGTGGGCCGCAATTCCACGGTCAGCAACTTTGGAATTGTCGCTTGAAACAGCGTTTGCTCTTCGTCATGGCTTTGTCGGCAACGGCCCTCGCATCTCTCGACGCCGCCGCTCGCCCGACCCTGCCACCGGAAATCACCGCGAGCAGGCTCATCACTGCACCCGTGACCGACGGCAATGTGCTCGGTGACGATGCATGGTCGGACGCGGTAGCAAGCAGCGAGTTCTGGCAGGTACAACCCAGCGAAGGCCAGCCCTCGACACAGAGGACCGAGGTTTTCGTCGGCTATACGGCGACCGCCCTGCACATTGGCGTGGTTGCGTACGACGAAGAACCAACTGAAATCATCGTCTCGGATAGCCGCAGAGACTCCGACCTCAACAACACCGACGCGTTTCTTATTGTCATAGACGGTCTTCTCGATCGTCAGAATGGCTATGTGTTCGCAACCAATGCCGCTGGCATCGAATACGACGGCCAGGTAACGAGCGAAGGCTCCGACGACTTCGGCTCAGGCGGGGGCGACTTCAACCTGAACTGGGACGGCACCTGGTCGGTGAAATCGCAAATCAGCGACATCGGCTGGAGCGCCGAGTTCGAAATTCCGTTCCGAACACTGCGCTACGGTTCCGGCGAGTTGCAGGATTGGGGTATCAACTTTCAGCGCATCATTCGCCGTAACAACGAGATCACCTACTGGGCGCCGCTCGAGCGCAATCGTAACCTTTATCGGGTGTCCGAAGCCGGCACACTCAAGGGCATCGAACCGCCACCGCAACGCAACTTCAAGATCACGCCCTATGTGCTCGGCCAGTCGCGTCGCGGCGGTGAGCTTGACGGGACCGAGAACGACTCGGACTTCGGCTTTGACATCAAGTATTCGATTACGCCCAGCCTGACGCTCGACCTGACGTACAACACCGACTTCGCACAGGTAGAGGCGGATGAGCAGCAGGTGAACCTCGATCGCTTCAACCTGTTCTTTCCCGAGAAGCGGCCGTTCTTCCTGGAAAACGCGGGCCAGTTCAGCGTCGGCAACGGCGAGGAAGTCGAGATGTTCTTCAGCCGTCGGATCGGCATTGGTGATGATGGCGACCGGATACCGGTAGAAGGCGGCGCACGACTCTCCGGAAAACTGGGTGAGCGAACCAACCTGGGCTTTCTTTACATGGGCACGGAGGCGATAGCGGGCATCGCGCCGGGCAATAAATTCGCCGTCGCAAGGGTGAGCCGGGAGCTGGCCAACCGATCCGCCATCGGTGCGATCTTCGTCAATCGGGACGGCGATGGCAGTCATCTCGTCGCCCCGACAGACGACTACAATCGCACCTACGCGATCGATGGCCGCTGGGGTATTGGCGACAACATGCTGCTGCAGAGCTGGGCGGCGAAAACAGAAACGCCGGGGCTAAACGGCAAAGATCACGCGTTTGCACTGTCTTCGGAATGGAGCTCCGCCGAGTGGTCGATGAGCGCGGCCTACACGGAAGTCGGCGAGGATTTCAACCCGGAAGTCGGTTTCCTCGCGCGCAGCGACTATCGAAAAATCAGGCTGTTCGCACTGCGCCGACTGCGACCGAAGGATCTTTGGGGACTCCTGGAGATTCGACCACACGCGTCCTATACCGGGTTCTGGAAGTTCGACGGCTTCCAGGAGACAGGCTTTCTGCATCTGGACACTCACTGGGAGTTCAAGACCGGCGCGGAGATCCATACCGGCACCAACTTCACACGCGCTGGCGTCGTTGAGGCTTTCGATATCATCGACGGCGTCACGATACCTGTGGGCACCTACGATCACGCGGAAATTGCCCTCAACTACTTCGGCAATGAATCCAGGCCGCTGAGTTTCAATATCCGGGGCGTAGTCGGCGGACAGTTCGGCGGTGATCGTATCTCTCTATCCACCGGCGTCAACTTTTCGATCTGGCGAGAAGTTCCGATCCGAGTTGACATACAACTTCAATGACTTCGACCTGCCCGTGCCAGGCGGTGAGTTCACGGCGAATCTGCTGCGCTTAAGGCTGTCCTATTCATTCACGCCCAAAATTCAGCTGCAGCTGTTGAGCCAGTACAACGAAACCAGCGACACGCTCGGCACCAACGTGCGCTTCTCCTGGTTACGTTCCGCCAATTCAGGCTTGTACCTTGTCTATAACGAGGTCGACGAGCGGGGCATAGGTGCGCTTCCAGCCGGCCGTGAGTTCATACTCAAGTACAGTCACATCTTCGACCTGTTCCACTGACAATAACCCGGGTTTAATGTGAACTCCGACCGGAGCACGCGGCAACACCACCATGCAAATATGAAATCAGGCGCGACTCTGACAGGCCAACTCTATGCCGCCAATAACGTCGGTATTGCGTACTAAACCATGGGGTCGTTGGGGTGCGCAGCCGCCGCAGAGCTTTGCGCTTACGGCCGCTGGAGTAAGCCGCTCAGGAACTAGTCGGTTCAGGTGGTCCGCTCGTCATCGGAGTCGGCCCGATGCGTCTTGCCGCTGCTCTTGCTGCGCCAAATCGAAACCGTGATAGAGGCAAGTATTGAAACCAGGCCCATGCCTAAGTAAACCGGGCTCATGGGCGCGTCAAACCCCAGGTAGAAAACGCCTACAATGAAACAAGCGCCCATTGCAGCATAGAACGTAGGCAGCGACTTGTAGACAGGCTCGGGTAACCACATGATTTAATTCTCGTTAATGACGTCGTATCTTTCCTGATACTGCTGGCGAGAGGAAAATTCTACTGTGATGCAGGTCACGCAAACAAGGGGCTCTGACTGGGAAGCACACGAAACTTGCGGTATCGCACACTTTTGCGGCGCTATGCGTACCCTTTTGCAGCGTCCTCGACGGATTCGATGGCCCTGATTATGCCCTCGTCAGCCAGCGTACCCGGATCAGACTTGATTGCACGATAGAGTTCATCGCCACCGCCCTGCCACTCGATACCCTCGATACCTACCCAGGCATTTCGTTTTTCCTTCGCTTCATACATGGCAGCATCGGCGACGCCAAGCACTTCTTCCCAGGAAAGCAGATCCGGTCGTTCTTTCAGGAATGGATACGACGCGTAACCGATTGATGAGGTAATCCTGGCAACCTGTCCGTCCCCGACCGGAAATACACGATCCGACAAGCTTTCGCGGACGCGCTCGGCGAGTATCGCCGCATATTCGCGATTGGTCTCCCTCGCGACGATGAGAAATTCGTCGCCGCCCCATCGGATGACATCATCTGACGTGCGGCAAACCTCGAGCAGAACGTCGCGAATCTGCAGCAACAGGCGATCGCCAGCCTCGTGGCCGCAGTTATCGTTTACGGGCTTGAAATTATCGAGGTCGACCATGAGGAACAGCAGGTCGTTGTTGCCGCCGGGCCGCATTGTTTCCGTGCCATCGCGATAGTGGCGTAGCACGAGATCAACGTCTTTACCGATTTGCTGGAAAAGAAAACGTCGGTTCCTCAAGCCCGTCAACGCGTCTGTCGTACTCGCCTCGAGCAGCTTGGAGTTGACGATCTTGAGGTCGCTATTGCGATTGTTGAGTTCAAGGGTACGCTCCTTGACTTCATGCTCAAGGCGCCGGCTGTATTCAGACTCACGCTTCAGCTTTTTCGCCTGTTGGCGCCAAATAGCGAAAATTACCAGGATAATCGCAGTCGCATAAAGCAAGTATGCCCACCAGGTTTTCCACGGCGGGTGCGCCACCGTCAACGGTATTTCGATACCCACGGTATTCCAGACGCCGTCACTGTTTGCTGCCCTGACCTTGAGAACGTATTGCCCGCCATCGAGGTTGGTGTAGGTAATGCGGCGTTCCCCGCCCGCTTCAACCCAGTTTTCGTCGAATCCTTCCAGCATGTAGGAAAACTGGTTTCGCATCGGCGCAGTGTAATCCAGGGCCGACACACCAAACGTGACGACATGATCGCTGTAGTTGAGGTCAAGTTCGCGAATAAGCTCATACGGCTGCGCTGAGACGACAGGCTCATTGATTATCGACAAGGAAGTCAGCACAACCGGCGGCGGAGTCATGTTCAGTTCGAGCTCGGCCGGATTGAACATGTTGAAGCCATTCGCGCCGCCAAAATACAATTTTCCGTCCGGACTCTCGTAACTGGCTCCGGCGATAAATTCTTCGCCTTGCAGGCCCTGACTTTCGTGGAAATTTCTGACCCTGCCTGTATCCGGGTTAAAGCTGGTGAGCCCCTGGCTCGATGAAATCCAAAGCTTGCCAATCGTGCCCGACTCGATGGCGTAAACAGCCGTCGGATTCAGTTCTTTGATAGTGGGCACGTCAAGGACCTGTGCGCCGTTGCCCGAGAACGGCCAGCCGGAAATCCGGTCCAGGCCTTCTCGAGTGCCCACCCAGAGCCGTCCGCGTGGGTCAACATGCAGCGAATAAATTGTATTCGCTCTGAGGCTGCCGGGATCATCGGGGTCATGTTTGAGGTGGTGCCATTCGCCGGTCCTGCTATTCAAATAGTTCAAGTCCGCCACCGTCTGTGCCCATCCAGATCACACCATCGCGCCCTTGGGCAATAGCGGTGGCTCTTTGGCTCGATAGTGTCGTGCTGTCTTCGGGGTCATGTTGGTAGTTTGTAAAGTCACCACTCTCGGGATCCAAACGACTGGCACCACCGCCGAAGGTTCCTACCCATATGTATCCGGCGCTATCTTGCAACAATGACATCACACCGTTTGCCGCCAGGCTGTTCGGATTGGCTGGCTCGTTTCGGAAAGTCCGGACCGTGCCCGAAGACGGATCAATTTCGCTGAGACCACCGGTCATCGTTCCCGCCCAGATACGTCCTCGCCGGTCGGTTATGAGCGCCATTACGCGATCGCCGCCAATGCTGTCGCCGGCCGACGGGTCGTGTCGAAACTGGCGAACGAGATTCCCGGCGCGATCGATAACATTGATGCCACCGCCAAATGTCCCGACCCACGTGTTGCCGTTATAGTCTTCGGTGAACGACGTTATGTTCGTGCTACTGAATTGCTGCGGGCCACTGGTTGGCGGTTTGAAGTGACCGAAGGACCAGGACCTCGGATTCCACTTGTTGACGCCCGCTGTCAGTGTGCCAACCCAGAGCAGGCCGCCCCGGTCCTGGAATATAGAAAAAATACTGTCGCCACTGATGCTCGTCGGGTCGGCCGGGTCATTTCGGTAAACCGAGAACGTACCGGATTCTCCGTCCATGAGATTCAGACCCTTGTCAGTGCCAATCCACAAGCGCTTTCGATCGTCCTCGAATATCGATGCCACCTGGTTGCCGCTAAGACTGCCGGGAACAGCGGGATCATGAACAAAGTGTCTGGCGGCTCCTGTCAGAGGGTCGACGGCTACCAGTCCGGAAGTCTCGGTGCCGACCCAAAGTGTACCGTCGCTGGAAAAGAGCAAACTGCGAACGATGTCGTCGGCCAGGTCATGGGAATTTGCAGGATCGAAAGGAAGCCGTGTGATCCGACCCGTCGATAACTCCAACCGGTTTAGGCCTCCGTTGACCCCTATCCAGAGTGAATCCTTTCCGTCCAGGGCAAGCGCGAAGATTTCATTGTTGCTGATGGAATCGGGATCATCGGGAAGTCTCACGAAATGGGTGACCTCCTTGGTTACGGTATTGAGCCGGTCGAGTCCCGAATCCCGAGTGCCTATCCAGACAAAACCATCATCTCCAGCAAGGATCGTCCGAATTCCATCCGTCGCGAGCGAGGTGTTGTCGGCTTCGACGGATCGGTAAGTCGTAATTGTGTCGGTTGCCGGATCCCAGCGTGATATGCCACCGCCATCGGTCGCGATCCAGAGGCTGCCGTCATCCGCCAGGTCGAGGTCACGTACGAAATCGCTGGCGAGGGAGTTGGGATTGCCCCGCTCGTGGCGATAGTGCTTGAACGTGTAGCCGTCGTAGCGATCCAGCCCGCTCTCGGTGGCGAACCAGAGAAACCCGGATTGGTCTTGTTCGATCGCCATAACAGCGCTTTGCGCCAGGCCATCGGCGACGGAGATTCGATCGAATCGCATCGTATTGGGTCCGAACGTTTGCCCGAAACCCGAGCTGACAAACGTCAGCAGCACCAACAGGAGACCTGTCGATGCCAGACCTCGCCTGGTTTCCGGAATTCTCGTCGTCATCCCTTTCCGATTTGAACCTGATTTTTTCACTTCGTGTATAAGAATATCGGCTTAAGCGCGGTATTCTTGAGGTCGAACTGTGAACTTGGTCTCAAAACCTCGGCGCTCGCGTTCCTGCAAAACGCGATTGAAATTGATCGCCAGGTATTGCGGCGCAGAAGTAATAGCCCTGGCACTCCTGCGAACCCCACTCGCGTAGCATCTGCAGCTGGTCGCGCGTTTCTACGCCTTCCGCTATGACCGTCGCATCCAGGCGCTGGGCAAGCGCAACCATGCCGGACGCTATGGCTTCGTCCCGTTTATCGCGGTTCGCACCGCTGACATACGAGCGGTCGATCTTGATAACGTCAATCGGTAAATCTTTTAAGTAGCTGATGGCTGCATGACCCGTACCAAAGTCGTCCACTGAGATGCGTATGCCCAGAGACTTAAGCTTACACACGACGTCAATGACTTCCGATCTCTGGTTGAGTACACCGCGTTCGCTGAGCTCGAGTTCCAGGAGGTCAGGTGGCAAATCGTTGTCCTGCAATGCCTTTGCGACCGTCGAAACAATGTCTCCGCGCAGCAGTTGGCATAAGGACAGATTTACGGCAATCCGAATCGGCTTCATACCAGCATCGATCCAATGACGAAGTTGTCGACAGGCGGTCGCCAGGACGAAGTCACCGATTTCGTGCATCAGTCCCGTGCTCTCCGCAATCGGAACAAACAACTCTGGCGAAATCATGCCTTCCTTCGGATGATGCCAGCGCAGCAAAGCTTCGGCTGCGACGACCTCACCGCTCGTGGCATTGGTAATGGGCTGGTAGGCCAGTGTCAGTTCGTTTTTGCGAACCGCATCACGCAACATCACATCCAGCGCAAGGATTTCGTGACTACCTGATTTTGCCAAGTCCGAGAAGAACTGAAAGCCACTCCCCAATTGTTGAGCATCAAGCATGGCGGTTTCGGCATTGTTCAGCAGTTCATCCACGCTCGTGCAGTCGCGGGGGTGAATGGCCGCACCGATACTCGCGGTCAGGTAGACACTCTGGCCCGAGACTTCGAACGGCTCCCGCAGTTCGCGAGTAATCGCGAGATTGACCCGTTGGATCTGAGCTTCGTCCCCGTGAGAGACGAGCAGTGCGAACCGCGCGCCGCCCAGCCTGGCCGCTATCGCTGTCACCGAACCACTGCTGAGGTCGCCGATCACTTCGCGGTCGCGCAGGCAGTCTCGCAGGCGATCAGCAAACTGGCTCAACAGCAAATTTGCGTTCTGGTAGCCAACCGCCTCGTTGACTACCCGAAAGCGATCGATTCCGATAGCGAGCAAACATAGATTCCGGTTTTCAGAACCTCGACCACTTGTCGCCTTGTGCAACAGGCTGCGGAATTTTTCAATATTCGGCAACTTCGTAAGTGCGTCCATTCCAGCGTTCCGTGCACGTTCGCTTTCTGCTTTGGAGGCTGTGGAATTCATCTCATCCAGTTGGGCGTGCACCAGACGAAGCTCGTCCTTCGTTCGTTGTGCTTTCACCGCTTTGACGATGCGCCGGGTGATTAGCTCCCATTCGTAAGGACGACGCACGATGTCTGTGACATCCGATTTCGCCGCCATTGCGACGTCAGCATTGTCGTCACACAGGGCGATGATCGGCGTTGCATCAACGCATTGCTTCCGAAGGTCCTCAAGCAACGGGGTTCTTCCACCGCCCTTGAGGGTCGTGTCCGCAATAACGATCGCGGGCTGAACCGTCGACAGGATTTCGAGCGCTTCTTCCGCAGTCTTTGCGATCTTCACGTCGAGTCCAGCTTGTTGCAACCAGCGCGGCGCCCATTGTTGGGACAAGAGGTCACGCGTTACGAGCAGCGCGATGCCTCTGACCTCCGCTTTCGGGGCGTTTGCGGGCACAATTTCCGGAAGACGATTGCCTGTCTCACGACCGAAGTCGAGTGCAATAACTTTTCTGATTGCAGCTCTCATGGCTTACTCCGGCTGGACCCAAACGTTTATTCCCGCTTTGTCCTTTGTTGAGTTGGTCCAGAGGTAGCCATTGGTCCAAAGATAACCGTTGGTCCAGAGGTAGCCGTTGGTCCACAGGTAGCCATTCGTCCAAAGGTATCCATTGGTGCCAATGCTGCCATCCGTCCAGAGGTAGGCATTCGTCCACAGGTAGCCGTTAGTCCACAGGTAGCCGTTGGTCCAAAGGTAGCCGTCGGTACCGGGTGAACTATTTGTCCAGAGGTAGCCGTCCAGATCCATCAAGTAATAGTTACCGTCGTCGTCGACGTTGGCACGACCACCGTAGTGGAGCTTGCCGTTCAGGTCCGCCTTGAGGTCCATTCCGGCATTGGCGCAGTCGTTCTCCTGACTGCGAAGTGCTGAGTAAGCGTTCACCAGACCGGCGCCCTGCTGGAATACGCTGTAGGCAAGTTCTCCGGCGTCGTTTACGGCGGGGCTGGCTCCGCTCATCAATTTGCACTTGATCTCGTCAGGCTTGAGCTTGTCGTCGTACTGCAGCATTAGCGCCACAACGCCGGACACGACAGCCGCAGACTGAGACGTTCCCGACATCGCGAAGTACTCGTCGGAATCACCAAAAGAGAACATGAATTCAGGGTGATCCATGGTGATCTTGTGCACGCCATTGTCCATCAGGCCAATCACGCTGTTGCCGGGTGCGACGATTTCCGGCTTGACGAAGCCTTCGACGGTCGGGCCAGCCGATGAGAAAGACGATAACGTATCGTCACCGTTGTACAGCGGCGTGCCGTTGTCATTCATTGAACCAACGGTAATGACGTACGGCACGTTGCCCGGTACACCGATGGTCATTGCCTCGGAGCCCTTGTTGCCCGCGGAGGCAACGATAACGATGTCCTCGTACCAGAGGCGCATTACAGCCTGGTTGATCGGGTCGTCCCAATAGTGCGACTGCGGCTCAGCGCTAAACGACATATTCACAACACGGATGTTGTACGTATCGGCGTTGTTGAGAATCCAGTCGAGTCCTCGAATGACGTCAAGGTACGTACCATTGCCGTTCCCATCGAATGCTTTGACAGCGACAATATTGACGCCCGGCGCAACGCCCAGGTAGTTGCCGTCCTGATCGCGCTCCGAGTTCGCAATAATGCTGGTTACGTGGCTGCCGTGACCGTTAGCATCGGGCGCGCCCGAGGCAGCGCTTATCGAGACCATCTGCCCGGCAATAGCGTCATACTGCGCGAGGACGCGTCGGTTGCCGCTCGGGTCCTTGGAGATATCTGCTGTCTCGTAGTAACCCGTGTCAACGACCGCGACCGTAACGCCTGTGCCAATAACGCCTTTGCGATGCAGGTCGGCGGCGCCGACGATTGTTGAAAGGTGACTACTTGGCCCGTCGCCGGCGTTAACGTCTCTCGAGAGATTGACTGAGCTCAGCAGCGTCGCAGCGGCAACGCCGGCCGACCGATCGCGCTGAATCTTCAGGCGGCTGTCTTTGGCGAGCTGGCCATACTGGTCGGCGGACAACAGCGCGCCCACGGCATTGATGATACCGAGCTCGTGCGTAATCTCACCATCGACAGCGATAACCGCCTGTTTCGCGATTACGACAGAAACCGCCTGAACGATATAGCTGGCGGGCACTGCTGTAGTGTCTGAAGTGTCAGTTGCGAATGCTGCAACCGAGCCAAAGAGTGCGATGAGCGTGATTATTGTTTTGCGAAACATGTCTAAATCCCTTAATGATCGTTCCTGGTTGATGGGTATATTTCATCAAAGTGCGGGCGTTTAGGGAGGTGTGGGCGATGCGTTCAACTGGCCGATTCTTGTGACCTGCGTCACATAATGCGGGCGTTAAATTCACGTGAAACTACCCAGGCTATTGGGGACATTCTGCTTTTCGCATGCGAAAAGCAGAATGTCCCCACCCAAAAAACGGCGCCCCTGTTACCAGGGGCGCCGCCGCTACGAGGGGGTCTGCCAGATTTACTCCTGCTCAACCCAGTGGTTGACGCTGGCCGTCTCTGTCAGCGAGTTAGTCCAGAGGTAACCGTTGGTCCAAAGATAGCCGTTGGTCCAGAGGTAGCCGTTGGTCCAGAGATAGCCGTTAGTCCAAAGGTAGCCGTCCGCACCGACGCTGCCGTCCGTCCAGTAATGCGCATTGGTCCAGAGGTAGCCATTCGTCCAAAGGTAACCATTCGTCCACAGGTAGCCGTTGGTCCAAAGGTAACCATTCGTCCAGAGGTAGCCATCCATGCCCATGATGTAGTAGTTGCCATCTTCGTCCATATTCGCGGGGCCACCAAAATGACGCTGGCCGGTGATGTCCAGATTGATGTCCAGTCCACCGTTCGCACAGCCACTGGCGGTGCTACTGACCGCGGCAACTGCGTCAATCATGCCGGCGCCCTGTTGAAACACGCTGTAGGCCAGATCGCCGTTGCCGTCTACTGCCGGGCGTGATGCGGAAAGGATGCGGCATTTCACGTCGTCATTCGAGATACCGGGGTTTGCGTCGATAATCAAGGCTGCTACACCGCTGACAACGGCTGCCGCCTGCGACGTCCCGGACATCATGAAGTACTTGTCGTGGTCGTGAAACTCCGGATGCTGCTTGGCGATCTTGCTCTTTGCGCGGCTGCGGGCAACCATGTGGCCACCGGGCGCGACAACCTCGGGCTTCACGAAGCCTTCAACCGTCGGGCCGGCAGAGCTAAAGGACGCAAGGATATCGTCCGAACCGTCGGCCGGTGTGTAGTTGTCTGACATCGCACCAACCGTTATGACATAAGGGTTGTTGCCAGGCACGCCGATGGTCATTGCGTCGGGGCCGTTGTTGCCGGCTGAAGCAACTACAACGATACCCGCCTGCCAGAGTTTCATCACCGCCTGGTTGATCGGGTCATCCCAGTAGTGCGAGCGCGCAGGCGCGCTGAATGACAGGTTCAACACCTGGATGTTATAGAGCTCTTTATTATTCAGAATCCACTCGAGGCCGCGAATGACGTTGGCGTAGGTGCCGTTGCCGTACTGATCGAAAGCCTTGACGGGAGTAACACGCACATCAGGGGCAATACTATTGCGGCGCATCGTGCCGTCGTCAGCATAGTCTGTGTTCAAAATGATGCTGGCAACGTGCGTGCCGTGGCCGTACTTATCCAGGTGCGTGCCTTCGAGATCGGTAATCGAGTTGTAGCGCTTTAACGAGCGGTCTGAACCTGTCGTGTCCTTATTGAGCTCGGCGATCGCCGCCATGCCGCTGTCGAGGATTGCGATCGTTACTGAGCGCCCTGTAATGCCGGCCGCGTGCAGTTGATCGGCGCCGACCAGGGTCGGGAAATCAGCGTAGGCACCCGGTGATCCGCCGGCGATACCGCCGGCTGTCTTCACGGCACCGTCAGCACTTATCTTCAGGATGGCGCTGTTGACAAGCAGCTCGTCACGCTGCGCTATTGTCAGCGTCGCAGCGACAGCATCGATGATGCCCAGTTCATGGGTGACCTCACCGTCAACTGAACGCACTGCCGCAGCTACGGCCTCACTCGATTCGCCTTGCAGGATGTAAGACGCCGGCCGATCTACGACGGACGTGACGTTAATCTCATCATTTCCACCGAAAAAGAAAGCCGCACTCGCTGCGAAAAAGTAGATCCCGATAAATGTCAAAACAGTTCTGCGGTTCATGATGTTGTCCTCCCAAACGATGGACGTATTTCATCAGGAACAGGCTGGTTTTGGAGGTGCGGAGCCTAAGGCGAGCCGCCGCCTGATTGTGACGTGGATCACATAATGTGGGTGTCAAGTAACGGGGACATTCCTGGGGTAGTGGGGACATTCCTGATTCAGTGGATTAACGTGTTAATCCACTGAATCGGGAATGTCCCCCTTTAGAGTTTCTCTAGAGTTCTAAATCAGGAATGTCCCCTTTAGAGTTTAACCGGCTGTTTTTACTCGTATTTCATGGCGAGCGGTGGTGAGGTCGATGACCGTCGTCTCGTCCAGCACCTCCTCACAGGCCTCGAGAAATGCGGCTACTTTGTCGATCGGTAGCGGCTCTGTGTAAAGGAATCCCTGCACCGCATCACAGCCGCGCTCACGAAGAAAGTCGACCTGCTGCTGACTTTCCACGCCTTCCGCGATTACCGAGATTCCGAGCTCGCGCGACATCGCGATCATCGCCGAGCATATGGCCTGTTTCTCACCCGGTTCTTTAACACCGTCAATGAAAGCTCGATCGATCTTGATCGCCTTGATCGGAAGGCTGGTCAGGTGCGCAATCGATGAGTGCCCCTGGCCGAAGTCATCCAGCACGATTCCCACCCCGATCTTGCTCAGATCCCGGAGCATGGCGTGCGCCTGGCGATTGCGCATCAACATGCCTTCCGTCAGTTCCAGCTCGAGCTGACTCGGTGGCAAGCCACTTTCCGTTAGCGCCCGATCGATCAACTCAACCAGGTCGCTGCGCGTGAATTCCTGCTGCGAAAGGTTAATCGACACGGCGGGCGCGTCATTGTCTTCCTCGTACCACGCGGCTGCCTGTTCGCACGCCGTCCGCAACACCCACTCGCCAATCGGAAATATCAGCCCGGTCGCTTCGGCGAGCGGCAACACTTCACTGAGCGGCACGCTGCCGCGGAGCGGATGCATCCAACGTAGCAATGCCTCGAGGCCCGCGACGTGACCCGTCGTGAGGTCGATCCGCGGCAAGTAATGCAATTCAAGCTGTTGCTTTTCGATGGCCCACCGCAGTTCGTTCTTAACGTCAAGGCGCTTTAGAGACCGATACTTCATTGTGCTGGAAAAGAACTCGCGCCCGTCCACGCTCATGACTTTCGCTTCGTCGAGTGCGACTCTCGCATTCTTCAACAGGTCGTCCGCACTGTCGCCGTCCAGTGGATACATTGCGATGCCGATACTCGGTGTGACTTTGAGTTGGTGCCCTTCAATCGAAACAGGCTCCGCGAACGCCTCCTGCACCCGGCTTGCGACTGTCCTGATATCTTCTCTCGACTCGATGTCAGCGAGAACCAACACAAACTCATCGCCACTGATTCGGGTCAGGGTTGACTTGTCATCGTCTTCGATTCGCGCCAGCTTGTCGGAGCTTCGCATGCAGCGCTCTATACGCTGTGCCGTGACTTTTAGCACCGCATCTCCAACCGCTCGACCAAGCGTGTCGTTGATGCGGCCAAAGCGATCAATGTCGATACAAAAGACGGCGACGCCCCGCTCCCGGAGTTTCGCGTCTGCAATGATCGAATCAAACTGGTTCGCGAAGGAAGCGCGTGTCGTCAAGCCGGTCAGGGAATCGGATGAGTCGCGGCCCTCGAACCTCGGCTCATTACTCGTCGTGTCCGTAATATTGCGAATGACCATCAGGACTTTGTCGCGTCCCTGTACCAGCAAGCGCATTTCATAGCGGCGCTCTACTCCATCACATTGCAACTGGAATTCAAACGCGGCGCCTTGCCGTGATCTCAGGACGCGCTTGATGCTTTGCAGCACCTGCTTCGTTACGTCGTCTGGCCAGACGTCGGCAATTTTCCTGCCCTCGATTTCTTCGGGAGACAAAACCGGGTCATCGTTGGCGCCGCCCAGGTATTGCCGCAGCAAGCCGTCGCTGCCGGCCACGAAGAATGCATCCGGCATGGTTCGCAACACGTCCGATTCGGGCGTCCTGAGCGCACGAATGCCGCTTAAGGTGCGCCCGGTGTCTCCCAGCGACCGAATATTCTTCCGGAATGCGTCTTCGTCGATGGGTTTGGTGACGACGGTTGTTACGTTCTGTTCATACGCCCGCTCCGCCGTCGCATTGTCACGACTTTCCGTAAGCAACAGCAAGGGTATGTAATCGCAGCCGGGCAGTTTCCGAATTTCGCGGCACAAAACCAGCGGATTTCCGGGTGTCACCGCCTCATCGACGATAATGACGGCCGGGGACGGATCGGCCATGGAAATTTCCAGGTTTTCGTGATCGCGGCATTCGACGACCTCGTAACCATCGGACTGGAGGAGTCTCGAGATGAGCCTCGATATTGATCGGTCAGCGGTGATGACCAGCGCCTGACCGGCTTCCTGGCTTTGCTTGGGATGCGACATTGACGCCATTGAGTTGTGGCAGTAACCGGGGTAGTTATCGACCGATTGACGTCAATCTTTAGGGGCGGGCTGAGCCTCAGGCAGGCAGCGCGATCGGCAGGACGTGCCAGACAACTCCCAGAAAATGGCAGACCCCGCCGCCAAGGACAAAAACGTGCCAGACCGCGTGATTGAACGGTATCTTCTTAACCGCATAGAATATGGCGCCCACCGAGTAACAGAGGCCACCGGCCACCAGCCATGCCATGCCGTTAGGGCCGATCGCGGCCGCCATCTGTGGCGCCGCAACGACGATCAGCCACCCCATCGCCAGGTAGCTCGCGAGCGCAATCTTGGGGAACCGGTGACGGAACCAGAGCTTCTTGATGATGCCCGCCGTCGCCAGCGCCCAGACCGTGCCGAAAAGCCACCAGCCTGTATTGGTCCGCATGGCGACCAAAAGAAACGGCGTATATGAGCCCGCGATGAGCAGGTAGATCGCGCAGTGATCCAGGAGCTTGAAGATCTCCCGGTGACGATGTGCGTACAAGCCGTGGTAGATTGTTGACGCAAGAAAAAGCGTAATCAGGGTGGTTCCGTATATGGAACTGGCAACAATTCGCCAGGGGTCAGCGGCGGCAATCGACAGATACAGCATCCACGACAAGCCGGCAATACTCAGTAACACTCCCAGCGCGTGCGTTCCGGAATGGAGGATTTCCTCCAGGACGCTGTATTCGTGCGAATGTGATTCTCCAGACATGTAGGACATGATACGCCGGGGTTGCGCCGAGAGGTTGCGATTTCGCGCCAAACGCCACGCGCGTTAGAATCACTCACCTCTGAGGAAATGGAGCACGGTTTGGCCTCACAAAACGTTGCAATACGCGCAATCCGGCACACGTCGCTGGCCGCAATCGCGGCGCTGGTGCTCGCCGCATGCGCCGGGCAGCCCCGCACTCCTCAAGATGAAATCACGATCTCCATATTCGGTACAAACGACGTTCACGGCCAGCTACTGCCCGCCGGCGACCGCGGTGGGCTGGTAGCGATCTCTGCCTACGTTGACGCACTGCGCGCCGCGCGTACTCAAGACAACGGCGCCGTACTGGTCATCGACGCCGGCGATATGTGGCAGGGCACGCTGGAATCCAACCTGGTCGAAGGCACTGCCGTCGTCGACGCTTATAACGCCATCGGGTTTGATGCAGCGGCAATCGGCAATCACGAGTTCGATTTCGGCCCTGTCGGCAAAAAGCAGATTCCGGAGAATAGTGACGATGACCCACGCGGAGCACTCAAGCAGCGCGCGTCCGAGGCGAACTTCCCGGTGCTCGCTGCCAACGTTATCGATGACAGCACCGGACGACCCGTCGAATGGGACAACGTTCGCCCGTCAATTATGGTCGACGTTCAAGGCATTAAGGTCGGCATTATCGGTGTGGTTACGGAGCACGCGCTCCAAACGACGATCCTGGCGAACACGACGGGTCTCCACATCGCACCCCTTGCCGATACAATTGTCGAAGAGGCTACAAAACTGCGCAATCGAGGGGCCTCCATTGTCATTGTTACGGCGCACGCCGGCAGTTCGTGCACAGAGTTTGTCGACCCGACCGACCTCTCCTCCTGCAACATGACCGGCGAAATCATGCGGGTCGCCGAAGCATTGCCAACCGGCCTCGTCGATCACGTCATTGGAGGACATGTGCATGCCGGCATCGCGCACATCGTCAACGGAATCTCGATCACATCCAGCTTCTCGAATACGCGTGCATTCAGCCGTGTCGATCTGACCGTGGATCGAGAAAGAGGATCCGTGGTATCTCGAATTGTATATCCACCGCACCAGGCATGTCTGCTCACCGTCAAATCCAGCGGCGCATGCGCTTCACCGGATGACGAGAAAAGCGATGTGCAGACTGCCGTCTACGAAGGCCACGAAATCGTACCGAACACTGAGGTTGTCAAGATCGCCGAGCGCGCCGCAGCTTTTGCGGCCGAAGTAAAAAACGACGAACTCGGCGTCTTCCTGGAGTCAGCGTTCGAGCTTCCAAAAGCGACTGAATCTGCCCTCGCCAATTTGATGACAGATGCGCTTCTCGAATCGATCGGTGCCGATATCGCCATTCACAATGTAATGGGTGGCATACGGAATGGCTTGCCGCAGGGCGCCCTCACTTTTGGCGCCGTTTACGAGATGTTTCCGTTCGACAACCGGGTCGTAGAGCTTGAACTAACAGGTCGGCAGCTTCGCGAAGTATTGGCCACGCAGGTGCACAGAATGGGGAGGCGCGCTGGTTTTTCCGGTATGCGCGTGTTCGTCAATTGTGCAGACGACAGAATGGATGTCGTCATCTACCTTTCGAACGGCGAAATGGTACTCGATGAGGATCGCGTGACTGTCATCGTCAACGACTTTCTGGCGTTTGGCGGCGACGGCATCCTGACGCCGGTCCTACCGATCGGCGGTTTTGACATCGATAACAGCCGGCCGCTTACTCGTGACGTGCTCATCGAATGGTTTCGACGTAAGGGAGGCTCGCTAAGCCCCGACGATTTCTCGACTGCCGAAAACCCGAAATGGAATGTCCCTGACCCGTTGCCAAGTACATGCTCGCTTTGAGCTTGCGCGGATAAATTTCGCGCCACGACCCAACCACAGGCAGCTCAATGGATTTCACGCTTTACTGGTTCATGTTCCCGGTGTCGATTGGCGTCGCGACCTGCGCGATGCTGAGCGGCATCGGCGGAGCGGCCCTGTTCACCCCAATATTTGTTTTGCTATTTCCGCTACTCGGACCTGAGTACGTGCTGGCATCGACGTTCGCTGCCATCAGCACCGCCCTGCTAACCCAAACCTTCGGATTCGTTTCCGGCTTCATCGGCTATTACCGCCGCCGCATGATCGATTTCGATCTTGCGCTCCGATTCATAAAAATCTCGGCACCCGTCGCCGTAATCGGTGCGCTGGTGGCACACATTGTCCACGACGCGATATTGATCGCGGCCTACGCGATGCTCGTGTTTGTTCTGGCGATCGGCATGTTGTTCCTTCGTCGGCAAAAGGCGTCCCGACCAAATTTCGATTCGCCGACCCCTCGTCCAAAGTTCTCAGCCGGTGATTTCGCATTAACCGGGCTCGGTGCTTTTCTTACCGGGATGGTGTCGGTAGGCATTGGAGAGGTCATCGTTTCTCGACTTACAAAGCGCGGCGTGCCGGTCGGTACAGCGGCCGCAACCTCGGTCGCGATCGTCATGTTTACGATCCTGCTGGCCACAGCGACCTTAGTCACGCAGTTGGTTCGCGACGGCGGTATTGGCGCGGTGCCCTGGAACCTGATTTGCTATGAGGTCCCGGGCGTCGCGATCGGTGGTCAGATAGGGCCGCGGCTGCAAGGCCTGGTTTCGCAACGAACGATGGAGCGTGCCATCGGCACGCTGTTTATTATCCTGGCGGTCGCGATGATGACGGTTGCTATAAAGAAATTCGTCATTCTGTAACTCGCAATGCGGCGTGGGTTCGTGGATAATTGACTGCGAATGCAAAGCAGAGCTTGTGATGCCTGATAATGAACTCGCCACCGGCGAATCGACTGTTCGAGACGCGCCGCCGCTGTCTCGCGAACACATGCCAACGGACCTCTCGATCTCGCTCGCCGAATACACGAGCCGAGGCACGCCGCACGAGCAGCGCATTCCCGATGACTTCGGACAGAAGCAATCGATGCGCGGC
Organism: uncultured Gammaproteobacteria bacterium; assembly: GCA_963760325.1. Lineage (GTDB taxonomy): Bacteria > Pseudomonadota > Gammaproteobacteria > Steroidobacterales > Woeseiaceae > UBA1847. The sequence continues at coordinate 219,317 of CAVXCW010000032.1, forward strand.
TTCGAAGATACTTACCGGAACATCATCGACTACATCGTTCGTATCACCTACAAGATCTGGGAGGACCGGGATGTTGAGTATATCGGCGACACCTATTCGGATACGTCTCACGTTTATGACGACTACGGCCTGCAGCTTGGTAACCAGAAAATAATTGCCGACACACACCACACAACGGGTGCGTTTTCGGACATCGAGTTAATTGCGGACGAAATCATCTGGGCCGGCGACGATGAAATCGGCTATCACACATCCCATCGCACGATTATCCGTGGCACCAATGACGGAAACAGCAAGTACGGGCCTGCAACCAACAAGAAAGTCGACGTCCTCGTCATCGCCAATTGCGTCGCGCTCGAAAACGAGATTTTTCTCGAACACGTGCTGTACAACAACTCCAGCATGCTGCAACAGCTCGGACACAACCTGAATGACATCGTGCCGAAACTTGCAGCCGCGCCGCCGCCAGGATGGCCTCGCGATGCCGCAACCTGGGACGGACTGAGAAAAGCAACAAGCCCCGCACAACCAATATCGGTCGCGCAACCCATCGACGGTTTCGATGTTGACAGATTCGCGCGCGCAACCATCGACCAACTCTGGAATAAGAAAGACTTCGATGTGCTGGACAGCGGTTATGCTGATGGCTTCAACTTCGCGGGGCCGACCGACCGCGCTTTCTCGGGGGCCGCATCGTACAAGGCCTTGCTTCAGTCTCTCACGCAGGCGTTCCCCGACCTTGAATTGCAGGTTGATGAAGTCTACTGGATGGGCAACGACAACGATGGCTACCTGACCTCCGAACGCTGGAGCGCAGAAGGCACGCACGCCGGTCCCGGTCTTTACGGTGAGCCCACAGGCAAGCCAGTACAGATCTGGGGCATCACGCAACATCATGTCGTCAACGGCAAGATCGTTGCCGAGTGGCTGCTCTTTAACGAACTCGACCTGATGATGCAACTGGCTGCAGTGTAGAATTCTGATGACCGATATCCAGGACAGCAAGGCCATCGTTCTCAGCTACTTCGCGGATCTCGAAGCGGCTCCAGCTGACGAAGTTGCCGATGTTATTGGTGCATACGCCCTGCCCGGCTACAGCTTTCGGGGCGTGCATCCGTTCAACGAACTTAGCGGCCCGAAGAATGTTGCCGCGAGCGTATGGCAACCGCTCCACAAATCCTTCACGCCGATGCAGCGCCGCCAGGACATTTTTATGGCCGGCCCAAATCTCATTGACGGCAACATGTGGGTCACGAGCATGGGCAAGTTCATGGGGTTGTTTGATGACGACTGGCTCGGCATACCCTCGACAGGCAAGATCGCGCTGATCCCCTACTGCGAGTTTCACCGTATCGAAGACGGCAAGATCGCCGAATCCGCGCTCTGGATCGACATCATCAGCGTTATGAAGCAGGCCGGCTTGCAGCCATTGCCCATGCAAACCGGTGCCGAGATCGTTAATCCGGGTCCACGCACCTGCGACGGATTGCTGTTCGACGCGCAGGACAACGCGGAGTCGCAAAAAACGCTCGATCTCATCATGCAGATGTGCAACGAACTCGTCAGCGACGGCCTGGGATCCGACAGCGACGTACTACGCCGGACCTGGCACGAGGACATGATCTGGTTCGGGCCCAGCGGTATCGGTGCGACCTACACGATCGAACGCTACCAACAGCAGCACCAGAGGCCGTTTGGCGCCGGTTTACGCAATATCGATTTCAACGGCCACATTCTGGAACACGCGGAAGGCAACTACGGCGGCTGGTTCGGCTGGCCCAATCTCAAAATGAAACAGGGCGACGGCTTCCTCGGCTTGCCGGCATCAGAGACACAAACCGAAATGCGCGTCGTCGATATCTACCGCCGCGACGGTGACAAGCTGGCCGAGAACTGGATCTTCATCGACTTCCTGCACTACCTGAAACTTCTGGGAGTCGATGTTCTCGAACGATGTCGCGAGATCAGCGGGCGCTGATCAGATCATCGAGTTGAGTATCCACAGCAGCGCAACGCAGGCGACAAAGAACACGAGCAGCCCGTAGCTCGCTTTATCAACGCGCCCGGACACGACGTACCAGCCGTCCTGCATTTCCGGCAGGCCCTCATCTTTGTATTTCTTTAGCTGGCCCTTGACCGTGTAAGGGCTGTACTCCGCCTGCCGACCGTCGATCAACAGGCTTGCAACCCACCCTACCGAGATACTGATGACACCGCCGATGGCGCAATACCATGGCCAGGCAATGTCCATGTTGTACTCGACATAGGCGAGTGAAACAGAAACCCGGCCGCGACACCGATCAGGAGTCCTCTTTCTTGCGTGTGCTTCGAAAAGAATCCGAGTCCGAACATCGCGAGCTTGGCACCAACAAAGAACGAGCCGATCTTGCTGAGTATCTCGATGACGGAACCGGCGCTCTTCGTGAACATGATGGCGGGCACGACCATCAATATTGCCCACATGAACGTGAACCATCGGGAAGCCGTGAGGTAATGCTCCGGTGAGGCACCCTTCCTGAAAAACTTTTCGTAGAAATCGAGCGTCGTGACGGTCGCCATCGAGTTGAGGCTGGAGTCGAGGCTGGACATCGACGCAGCGACTATCGCAGCGGTTACGATACCCATCAGTCCCGGAAAGCCCATGGCCGCGACAAAATCGAGAACGATCAGGTTCTGATTTTCAAACGGTTTGCCGTCGTAGTAGCCATAGAACAGGATGCCGAGTCCGAAGAACAGGAAGAAGATAAAAAAGGCTACGTAGCCCATCATGATGTACGCTTTTTTAGCGTCGCCGATCGACTTGGCGGCCAGCGTACGCTGCACCATCATCTGGTTAACGCCGTATACGACGACGTGATAGATCGACATTGCGACGATGCCTGTCCAGATAGTGCCGACTTTGGCGGGGTCCATGCTGGTTTCGAACGGGTTGGTTTTGCCAATCTCTTTGAGCGACTGCAGCGTGCCTTGCAATCCGTCAGGCAACTCGCTTATCAGCAGGTAAGCCGTGATAAGGGCTCCGAGAAACAGGATGCCGGTCTGGATGACGTCGGTCCAGATTACGGCCGAGATACCACCGAGCATCGTATAGGTAACGGCAACCACGGCGACGATCATTATCGCCGTAATGACATCAATACCCGTAATGTACTCGAGCACCAGGGCCGTTGTGTAAAGCATGATGCCCGAGTACGCGACATTGCCGAACAGGAATACTCCGGACAGCACGGCTCTCGACGTCAGTCCAAAGCGCCGCTCGAGATAGTCGAAAATCGACGCACAGCCGCTGTTATAGAAGAACGGCAAAAACAGCGTAATGACAATGAATATCGCGATCGGGTAATTGATGTGAATAAAGATCACGGAGAACCCGTCCGCGTAAGACCATGCGGGCCCGCCCAGGAACGTCAATGCACCAATATAAGTCGCGATCACCGAGACGCCGATCGCCCACCACGGTGTTGTTCGTTGCCCGAGGTAGTAGTCTTCCGCCGTGTGAACCCGTTTGCTCAGGAAAAATCCGAGAACCAGGTTGCCTACAATGTAAGCGAGCAGGATCGCCCAGTTCAGTGCGCCAAAGTTACTCATCTGCGCTTATCTTAATATTCTCAATTAGAGGCCCCAGGTACTTCTCGTACTTCTTCCATGCCGCAAGCCTGTCTTTATAAATCGGCTGTCGGACCTGGCTGGCGCTCGGCGTCTTAACCAGGCGCTTGTTCTTATGGTAGTCAAGAACGCCCTCTTCGAAAGGCAGATCCAGGAAATCCAGCATACGACGGCTTTGTGTCTCAATATCCGCGACGGTGTCCTCGTATCGCATATCAAGGATGCGACTCGGAAACAGTTCATGCCAGCTCCGCATAAAACGCCAATAGCGCGTGTAGTACTTGCCCAGCGCTTCGAGACTGTGCGCGTACGTTTGCTTTTCATCAAAGGGCATTCGGTGAATCGAAAAGCAATTGGCGATCGGGTCGCGGTGGCAATGAATGAACTTCGCCTCCGGCAGCGCCAGGCCCAGCAAACCGATGTACTGGAAGTTGAGCGGTGTTTTGTCAACGACGTACCTTGCTGCAAGGTTTTCCTCCGAGTGGCGCGCCATATAACTCTTGCCGAGCTCGGCGTATTGCTCGGCGGAGAGCAACTGCATATTTTCCGGAAATTTCTCGTGGGTTATGTCGCGAATTCTGTGCGCCGTATCGTAGGCAAAGCTCAATTCACCGGCGCCGGCGACCGCGCTGTGACTTGCCAGTATTTGTTCCGTCAGGCTGGTTCCGGAGCGCGGCATGCCCAGGACGAACACCGGGCGTGAGTCGGTATGGCCCGGACGGTCCCCGAGTCGATGCAACGAGGACCGCGCACTTTCGACGATCGACTCTATGTAATGCGCCGTATCTTCGTCATCGTAGGGCGTGCTTTCCGCCTTGATTCGGTTGGCGGCGGCGAGGTTGGCAAACGCCTCATCGTATTGCTCACGTTGCTCGTATGCGCGATACAAGCCGAAACCGAGATACATCCGAGAATTGTCGTTCAAATTCGTACGCCCGCTGAGGGCACGCATGGCATCGAACTCCTCATCCGTGCCCTGCCGCCCCCTGATTTGCGACAGGTAGTAGTGGGCCACGGTCATTTCGGGTGACGTCTTGATTGCGGCCTTGAAGCTCTCGGCCGCACTCTCACGGTTCCCCATCTGCTCATGCAACACACCTTGAACCAGAAGCCCTTCGGGATTCGCGGGTTCGAGTGTCAGCGCTAGCTTGAGGGTTTGCAGCGCTTCATCTGGCGCATCCATATCCCGTTGAACCTTCGCCATGTTAATCAAAGCGGCAACATACTTGGGACTCAATTCGGTTGCCCGCCGATACTCGGCCAGGGCGTCCTCATAACGGGCTTGCGCGAGGTAAATATCGCCGCGGTTGTTGTAGGCCTGTGCCAAGCGCGGGTCCAGTTCGAGCGCTCGATTGACGGCTTTCAGCGCCGGTTTTAGTTGACCAGTTTCATTCAAAGCCGCCGCCAGGTTGCTCCAGCATTCGGCGAAGTTGCGATTAAGCTGCAGTGCGCGTTCATAGCTTTGAATCGCTTTTTTGGGCTTGTCGATAACTCGTAATACGTTGCCGAGATTATTGTGTACATCCGGGTTGTTTGGATCGAGATTTATCGACTCCCGAAAGTGGAAAACCGCTTCGTCGGCATTACCCAGATCTTTATACGCCAAGCCGATGTTCGTGTGCGACTGCGGATTGTCAGGAACCTGCCGCAACGCCTTTTTGATGTACTCAACCGCTGCGTCAGAACGAAGCGAATTGACACAAAGCATGCCGAGCAAATTCAGCGCATGAATATTGTCTTCTTCCGCATCGAGAACCTGCTTGTACAGGCGCTCGGCTTGATCCAGATCACCGGACTGTTGCGCCTGGTAACCCGCTTCGAGCTTCCGCATTAATTCATCGGGCATATCATTGTCTTTTGTAGTCAATCCGGCCTGAATGAAGAAAGCCTCGCACAGGGCGAGGCTCTCAACAACCGGGCTGGCTTCATGCGCACCCGCATTCCTTCTCGGGGATGATCAGAAGTTATACGCCAGGCGAATTCCCCAAGTGCGCGGGTTATTGAAGTCCGCCACCGCTCGGCCCTGACTGAATTGATCGCCGCCAACCTGGACAATTTGATCAGTCGCGTTAAGAACGTAACCTTGCACAGAAAGGGGCATGCTCTCAGAGTACCAGGTCGCCCGAAGATCCGTGGTCATGAAAGCGTCCTGCTTCGTAAAGAAGTACTCGATATTCGTCGTCTTGTAGTCGTCCGATGCATACAGGTAGATACCCGGGACGATTCGACCGTTAGCGCCGAGGTCGAAATCATACGTCGCATCCACGGACAACGTGAAGCCCGGGGAGAATCTCGCATCCTTGCCATCCAGGATGTAGACCTGCGAGCAGCTTTGGTCGCAGGGCTGCGTGCCGATCTCGATATCACCACCCGCATGGAATACGCGATTGAGTACCGAGCGCCCGAAGTCCATGAGTTGCGACTTGTTGAGCGCCAGACCCGCATTGATCTGCAACTTGTCAGTCGCCGCCCAGGCCAGTTCGGCCTCGATTCCCATGGATTCCATGCTACCGCCGACAGACCCGACCGCGACGATGGTCTGGCCTTGTGCAACGAACGACGAGGTTGTCAGACCTTCATAGTCATTGAAAAATGCCGCCAAGTTCAGGCGCATTGCACCGTCGAGCGATGAAGTCTTCAAACCGAGTTCGTAGGACATGACTTCATTTGGCTTGGTCAAATCGGTGCTGCCACCGCCCTCGATCGCGCCGGCAATGTAGCCCGTCGCTACGGAACCATAGACCATAGTGTTTTCATTGAGATCATGTTGCAACGCGAGCTTCCAGTCTGTGTGCGACTTCTCACCGGTTTGCGCGTTATCGATAGTCGACTGCGTCTCAACGAACACCGGCCACGGCGCGAAGCGACTACCCGGGTCAGCATAGTGCGCCGAGTAGTAACCCGATGCGAAACCGTGCACCGACGGACCCCAATCAACGTACTTGTTAGAGAATTTTCGCTCGTCTTTCGAGCGGCGCAGACCAACCGTTGCACGTGTAGCATCAGTGAACGAGTACTCAGCCTGACCGTAGATGGCGGTCGATTTCGTACCGCCGTTGCCCTGGTAGAGCCAGTGAGCCCAGGTTACCGTCTGTGGCGCCGTTGTATCCGTGTAGCCCCAAACGAATTCGCTACTCGTGTCTCCCGCACCCGAATCGTCGTACAGGAAGTAGCCAACGGTCCATTGCAGGGCGCCGTCGCTATTGGAATTCAGGTTGATGTCCGCCTGAATCGCCTTCGAATTTACGCGTTGACCAGCCGCCAGACCACAGCTTGGGCCACCAAAGCACTGCTGCCAATAGCCCGTGCCAGTAGAACTCGGGGGAGTGACGCCAGGATTGTTGGCCTGCCAGGTAGACGTACTGTCTGAAAAGTCGGAGTCGGTGAGGCGGAATTCTTCGTAGTCAAAAACGCCGATGTTTGCCCGCAACCCTGCGAAACCAACATCCCAGTTGACCAGCGCACTGAAGGATGTCTCATCGATCTTGCGAAGTGGCTTGAAGTCGCTGGAGAATTTGTAGACGTCCGGGTTAACGTTTGCCGATTCATCCACACCCCAGGTACCCGCCTGGTTACGTCCGCCGCTAATTGGCCAGGAGTCGTTTTCAGTGCCGGGCAGACGTCCCTGGCGCAGCTGCATCACGCCATTAACACCGTCAGTCTCTCCGGTGAGTGGGTTAATCGGAATGCCAAGAATGACGCCCGCGTAATCGGCGTTACCATTGGACTCGTCTGTCCAGTAGGTCGCTGAGAAAGTTACGTCAAAGGTGTCCGAAGGCGCGAAACCCAGCTGCAAACGAGCATAGGTATTGTCTTCGTCCCGCATGCCGTAGGAGGAATTGAAGGTATTCTCGATGATTGGGTCACGAGTCGTGTTACTGGCCGTTAGGCGCAGTGCAACGGTGTCACCCATTGGGACATTCACAAAGCCTTCGAACTTGCCGAGAGAGTAGTCGCCGCCAGTCACAGAAACACCGAAGTCAAATTGCGATGCATCGGGTTTCTTGGCAATAACATTGACCAGACCACCGAACGTATTTCGGCCGAATAGCGTACCCTGCGGCCCGCGAAGGACTTCCACCCTTTCGACATCCAGGAAGCCAGACAGACCCTGTCCCGCTCGCGGCCGATACAATCCATCAACGTAAACCGGGACGGCGATGTCGTTGGTCCCGGCAGCGCCGGCGCCACGCATGATGATTGTCGGATCAGCGCCGACATAGCGAACTTTGAGACCCGGAACCGTCTTTTCGATATCAACGATATTGACCAACTGCAGATCATTAATCATATCGCCTGAAATCGCGGTGACTGCAACAGCCAGATCCTGAACGCTGCTTTCGCGCTTGGTCGCGGTAACGATAATTTCTTCGATCGGCTGTTGCGCCATTACTGGTGCCGTCAGGGCCATCGCGACGGCTGCCGCGACGGCTGTTTTGCGGACCACGGGTGCGGCTACTTTATTTTTTGCCTTCATCGCTTTAAATCCCCCTGTTTAGAAGACAGAAACGAGCGATATCCGAGCATCCGGAATCCCCGTCTTGAAATTTGCCGGGCGGTGCGCTTGCGTACAACCCACAGCAAAATATACGCCCACTTGTACTTCGAATGCAACACCAAATCGAATGCCTATCTGGACTGCCGGTGGGCCAGCATGACAGCAGAAACCGCACAACGCATTGATTAACTATATTTTTTTGGATAGTCGACAGGGCGAGCGCCGGCAAGACAGCAGACTCTTAGCGTCGCCGCGACTGCTTATTGTTGTGCGGAACCAGACGTGGTGTTGACTTCGCAGTACCCACAGACGGCTCGTGGTCGGCCAGGGTATGGTCCAGGACCGTCAATCCGGCCTGTCCGTCATGAGGGCACGGAAAAAGGCGATATCTCGCTGAGCGGCAAGTTCCATCATCTCGCCCTGGAACAAATGGTCGGTGCCCGGGTAGCTGTGAAATTCGTACTTTTTGCGGCGCATATAGAGCTCCTTGGCAAGCTGCTCTGACCATTTGTAGGCGGCGCCACGATCACCGACGGAATGCTGGATGATGATCGGCGTATTCAGCTTGTCCAGATGCAGCAACGCTTCACTGCCCCGATAGTCGAAGTCGTCGTCGAGTGCTGCAATCCTGCGTCGCAGCCTTTCGACGACTGACTTCGGCGTTTCGCTGCTATCAAACGCGGTGGAATCCGAGTAACGCGAGTAATAATAGGATTGATCCCAAATATCGCCACCGACGCTCGACCACATTGATGCGCCTTTGATTCGGTCGGTCGACAGCAAGCTCCGCAGGGTCACCTCGCCGCCCATCGAGTGACCCCACATGAAGATATTGTCTTGATCAGCCTCATCCAGCGAGTCGAACCCCGCCAGCAGGTTCAGAACGTCTTCAGTGTAGTAGCTCGATTCCAGCATTCCCTCCGTGAACTCGAGGCCCTCGGAGTTGTTGTGGCCCCGAAAGTCCGGCATTACGACCATGAACCCCTGTGCTGTGAACAACTCGGGTATCCGCCGGTAATAGTCGCCCGGGCGCCAGTCCTTTCCCTCTGCCGTAATGCCGTACTTGGGCGGTTCCGGATGATGACCGTGGTTTGCGATCAGGACCGGGTACCCACTCTTGGGCGCGGGTTCGGTCGGCACCGCCACAAGCGCATGGAGTTCCAGTCCAGCCGATGTGTAGGAATACAGATACGAAGAGAAACCTGGCCCACCTTCGATCTCTCCGACCAGCATCAATGAAACATCCCGATTTTCGGCGCGAAGCTCATCAATCGATTTGGGCGCCGGCTTCGAGCACGCCGAAGCAGACATCAGGAGCAACAAAACCGTGACCAGTGTGCGCCCCATGTTGCGATCCTAAATCAGGCGCTCGAAGAGGAACAAGAACAAAACCGTCAGCGCAAAGAAAACGAGCAGTAAATAGCTGATTTTGTCGACCTTGCCCGGCACCAGGTACCAGCCACCTTCCTTTTCAGGCAGCCCTTTGTCTTTGAACATTTGTTGCTGTCCCTTTATCGAGAATTCGGACCACTCAGCCTGCGTGCCGTCGATGACGCGGCTTGCAAGCAATGACGCAGCGATATTTACGCCACCGCCAAACAGGCAATACCACGGCCAGGCAATATCGGTCTGCGTTGCCAGGTACCAGACCATCACAAATCCGATCACTACGCCGACCAGGAGACCTTTTTCTGTGGTTTGCTTCGAGAAGAAACCCAGGCCATACATGCTGAGCTTGGCGCCGACGAAGTAGGATCCAATCTTGCTCAGCGTTTGCAGCACCGAGCCTTCAAGGGCTGAATACATGATGGCCGGGACGATAATGACGATTGCCCAGAATACCGTGAACGCACGCGATACCACGAGGTAGTGCTCGGGTGACTCGTTCTTGCGGAAGTACTTCTGGTAAAAATCGACGGTCGAAATGGTTGCCAGCGAGTTGAACGATGAATCGAGCGTTGACATCGATGCCGCTACGATCGCCGCGGCGATGATGCCCATCAGACCCGGCAGCCCGTAGTTGGCGGCAAAATCCAGAATGATCGTGTTGCCGTTCTCGAATTCCTGTCCGCCGTAATAACCGTAGAACAGAATGCCGAGAAAAAAGAACAGGAAGTAGATAAAGAACGCGACGAAGCCCATCAACAAAAACGACTTTTTGGCATCGCCAATGTTCTTGGCCGCAAGCGTTCGCTGGACCATCATCTGGTTGGCTCCATAAACGGTGATGTGGAAAAGCGACATAGCAATAACCCCCGACCAGACAGTTGCCTCCAGGCTCAGGTCGAACGAGAAATTAAGCGGGTTGGTCTTGCCCTGTGCTTTCAGGTCGGCAAGAACCTGGCCAAGCGGCATCGTCATGCTATCGAGCAACGCAAACAGGATAATGAACGCGCCGACGAACAATACGCCAGCCTGGATTACGTCAGTCCAGATAACGGCCGTGATACCGCCCATCATCGTGTAGACAAGTGCAACGACGGTGACGATGACAATGGCTGTTTTGACATCGATCCCGGTGATGAATTCTATGACCAGCGATGTGGCGTAGAGAATCGCTGCCGACGTTAACGCCTGCGAGATCAGGAACACGCTCGATATCACGAGGCGAGACGTGGGTCCGAACCGACGCTCTATGTAATCGTAGATCGAAGCAACGCCGCTGTTAAAGAAGAACGGCAGGAATAACGTGATTACGAAGAAGACGACGATCGGGTAGTTGAGATGGATAGCGATGACAGCGAGGCTCTCCGAATACGACCAGGCCGGGCCACCGAGAAACGACAACGCACTGACGTAGGTCGCGATGACGGAAATGCCGATAGCCCACCACGGTGTTGTTCTGCGCCCCAGGTAAAAGTCTTCCGCAGTATCAACCTTCTTGCTCAAAACCCAACCAAGTAAAAGGTTCAAAAGGATATAAGCGATCAGTATCGACCAGTTGAGAGTTCCAAAATCTGACATACGTCCCCCGGAAATTATTTTTCTAGTGTGCCGTCCAGCCGCCATCGACTTTGAGGCTGTGACCGGTCACCATGCCTGCGCCTGGTGAGACCAGGTAAAGCACGGCCGCCACGACATCGTCGACGCTGGCCAGTTTCGCGAGCGGTATCATGCTCATTACGAATTCCCGGAACTCGGGATCGTCAAGCATTGGTTTGGTCAATGGAGTCTCTACGAATGTCGGCGCAACCGTGTTGACGCGTATGCCGTGTGGCGCGAGCTCGACAGCCATTGCTTTGGTCAGACCTTCAACCGCGTGCTTTGTCATGCAATAGACCGTTCGGTTCGGCGAACCGACGTGGCCCATCTGCGAGGACATATTGACAATCGAGCCCTCGATCCGCTGTGCGAGCATCGCCCTCGCCGCTGCTTGCGCGACACGAAAGGTGGCACGGACATTCAATCCAATGACAAAGTCGAGCGACTCGGTATCGACGTCAACGAATGATTGTGGCCGGTTGCCGCCGGCATTGTTTACGAGGATGCTCAAACCCTTGAGCGCCTCGATCTTCGTCAGTATCTCGTCAGTCGTAACGTCGACGGCCCAGGTTTCGATCCGGCCCGATACGTGGGCACCAACTTCAGCCAGGTCATTCACCGAGCGGGCAACGGCAACGACACGAGCGCCGGCGTCGGCGAGCGCTTCGGCGCAACCACGACCGATGCCACGTCCCGCACCTGTTACAATCGCGATTTGCCCGTCAAGTGGCCTATTCATCTGGTTCTCCACATTGCATGCGAATGCAATATTGCCTAGCATTGTCAGTGAATGGAAGCCGGCGTTCAGGAGCGTCTGTTGAGAAAACAACAAAAACAAAGGCAAGACACCAGCGACAGAGCCGACCGGAAGCGTGCTACGTCGTACGATGTGGCTGAATTGGCCGGCGTATCTCAGTCCGCCGTATCGCGCGTTTTTCAAGCCGGAGCAAGCGCCTCAAAAGACATGCGCGATCGCGTACTTTCCGCCGCAAACAAGCTTGGCTATCGTCCCAACGCTATTGCACGAGGCTTGATTACGCAACGTTCCAACATGGTTGCCGTCGTCATCTCCAAGTTGACCAATCTCTACTATCCGGAAGTGCTCGTGCAATTGACGCAGCGGTTTTCGGAGCACGGAGTGCGCGTACTCTTGTTCGCACTCGAGCACGAGGGCGATACCGAGAAGGTCCTCGAGCAGATGCTTCAGTTTCGCGTCGATGGAATCCTGACGGCGGCGATGTTCACGCCGGAACAGCTCAAGACCGTTGACAACGCGCAAATCCCGCTCGTGTTTTATAACCGTACGTTGAAAGATCAACTTGTCAGCTCGGTGCGCTGTGACCAGGAAGAAGGCGAACGCTGGCTCGTCAATGAACTGGTCAATGCCGGACACAAGACATTCGGTATTGTTGCAGGGCCGCCAGACTCCGTGGTCGGCATTGAACGCAAGACAGGGGCGCTCGAGGAGTTATCCAAGATGGGCATTACCGACATTACAACGGTGAGCGGAGACTTCGGATACGCAACCGGCCGCGAATGCTTCACGAAACTGGTGCAAAAACGCGGCAGCCCCCCGGATGCCATTATTGCCGCCAACGATGTCATGGCAATCGGCTGCATTGATGAAGCGCGCGAAGGCTATGGATTGAACGTGCCTGACGATATTTCAGTTGTTGGCTTCGACGGTGTCGGTCCGGCGCGCTTCGCTGCCTATGACGTGATGACGGTTCGCCAGCCTGTACAACGCATGACCCAGTCCGCCGCGTCGATGCTGATCGAACGCATTGAGAATCCTGAACTGTCGCCTGAAAAGCGCTCTTTTTCCGGCATGCTGATTCGTGGCAGCTCGGCGCGACTTCAATCCTACGACGCCTAGCGCGAGCCGCATATGCCTGCGGAAAATATCTTGCTGCTTCCGGGCATGATGTGCGATGAACGACTCTGGTCGCATCAGATCGCGGCATTCGACGTGCCCGTGCATGTCGCCGATACCAGTAAGTCGGATAATTTTGCAGACATGGCAACACAGGTGCTTGCGGCGGCACCGCGAAGGTTTGCGACGGCAGGCCTGTCGATGGGCGGCATACTCGCTTTCGAAATATGGCGGCAGGCGCCCGAGCGGGTAACACACCTTGCGTTGCTCGACACGAATCCGCATCCGGACGCGCCAGGCAGGAAAGCAATACGCTTCGAGCAAATTGCGGCCGCTGCCTCCGGCAGGCTGGAAGAGCTTGCCATCGAGTCATTGAAACCTTTGTATCTCGCCGAAAAAAACCGCGACGATGAGACAATGCTCAAGACGATTCTCGATATGGCGCTTGAGCTCGGCCCGGAGGTTTTTGAACGCCAGTCGCTGGCCATAATGAACCGTCCGGATAGCACGCCGACGCTGGCCGGCATTTCGTGCCCAACCAGCGTAATTTGCGGTTGCGAAGATACGATTTGCCCGGTCCGGTTTCACGAATACATGGCGCACGAGATTCCCGACGCAAATCTTGTCGTGATTGATGACTGCGGCCATCTGTCGTCGATAGAGCAACCCGCAGTAGTCACCGAAGAACTCTTGCGCCTTTTTGCCAGATAACAACAGAGGTATCCGAATGCGATCAAGCACAGACAGGATTCTTACCACGCATGTCGGCAGTCTGCCGCGCTCGCAGGCCGTTACCGATGTCGTTTTTTCGCATGAAAAAGGCGAAGAAATTGCAGGCGCCGACGCGATCATTCGGCAAGCCGTCAGCGATGTTGTCTTGAAACAGGTGCAGTCGGGCGTTGACCTGGTCAGCGACGGGGAAATGAGCAAGATCAGCTATGCGACGTATATCAAGGACAGAATTTCCGGCTTCGACGGCGACAGCGAGCGCGAGCCACCGAGCGATCTTGAGGAATTTCCGGGCTTTCTGAATCGCCAGGCAAGTTCAGGCGGCACGCCAACCTATCGACGCCCGTGCTGTGTCGGCGACATCAAGGTCAAGGATATGGGGCCTGTGCAGGTCGATATCGACAACCTGCTAAGCGCAATTTCCAAACACAATCCGACGCAGAGCTTCATGAACGCCGCCTCGCCCGGCGTCATCGCACTGTTTCAGCCCAACAAACATTACGCAACGCATGAGGCCTACCTCGAAGCGCTTGCCGATGCCATGGCGCACGAGTACCGGGCTATTGTCGATGCGGGCATTGTGTTGCAGCTCGACTCTCCTGACCTTGGACTCGGCCGGCACATGATGTTCAAGGACAAGACCGACGAGGAATACCAGTCGTTGGCTGCCATGCACGTTGCGGCGCTCAATCATGCGCTGGCGGGTATCCCGAAAGACATGGTTCGACTACACGTATGCTGGGGCAACTACGAAGGACCGCACCACCATGACGCGCCGATGGACCTGGTCCTGCCGATTGCCGTGCAGGCAAACGTTGGCGCTCTGCTCTTCGAGTCGTCCAACCCACGCCATGCGCATGAATGGGAAACCTTTGCGAACGCCGAACTGCCCGACGATCTTATTCTTGTGCCTGGTGTGATCGACTCAACAACGAATTTCGTCGAACACCCGAAACTGGTTGCGGAACGCATAGAACGCTTCGCCAGTATCGTTGGTCGCGAACGAGTCATCGCGGGTAGTGACTGTGGCTTCTCGACGTTCGCCGGATTCGGCGCCGTCGACCAGGACATCGTGTACGCTAAGCTCAAGAGCATGGCTGATGGCGCCGCGATCGCCAGCGAAAGACTTTGGGGATGATGTGATGGGACGTAACACCGATACATTTCGCAAGCGGCTCGCCGACGGTGACTTGCTGATTGGAACTTTCGTCAAGACGCCCTCGCCAATTGTCGCTGAAATTCTGGGCCTCTCTGATCTCGACGTGTTTTGCGTCGATACCGAACACGCACCGTTTGGGAGGCTCGAGACGGACCTCTGCGTCGGCGCATTTCGCGCCGCCGATCAGCCAAGTCTTGTACGCATTGCAGACGATTCGCCCACGGAAATTCGCTGCGCGCTGGACAGCGGCGCTACCGGCATTCTCGTTCCGCATGTGACGAGCGCCGAGCAGGCAGAAGCTATCGTCAAGGCGGCTCACTTCGGCGAAGGTGGCCGTGGCTATGCCGGGTCATCCCGCGCAGCGAAATATACGACCAAGTCGATGGCCGATCATATCGCCGACAGTCGTGAACGAACTACCGTCGTCGTGCAGATCGAAGATATTGCTGCTCTGGATCACGTCGCTCAAATTGCTGCGGTCGAAGGCGTGGACGCCTTATTTGTTGGCCGCGCAGACCTCGCCGTCGCGATGCAAAAAGGCGTTTCGGACAAGCAAGTGGTCGCAACTGTTCGCGACATATGTGTTGCCGGGAAAAGTGCGGGCACAGCGGTTGGGATGTTTACACCAAACCTGGATGAAATCCCCGACTGGCGAGATGCGGGTGCCAGCCTGTTTTTGCTCAGCTCCGATCAGTCAATGATGCTGGCCGGCGCGAACGCGCTGGCTGACAAGGTTCGCGACTTTTAATGGGGACATTCTGCTTTTTTTAAAAAAGCAGAATGTCCCCATTAAATCCCCATTAAATCATTAAAGGCGGTAGAAGCTGCGAGCCGTATCGCCGAACAGCAGTTCCTGTTCCCTCACGCTGAGGCCCGCCGAGAGTTCTTCGTACGCACACCAAACCTGGCTGTAACTCGAGTGCAGCTTGTCGACCGGAAAGTTCGATCCGAACATGGCGCGATCGGCGCCGAAGATTTCGATGCAAGGCTCGACAATTGGACGAATCGAATCGACCGTCCAGTTGTGATCGAACATGCCAAAACCGGAGATCTTGCAGTAGACGTTTGGCAACGATGCCAGCAAACGAAGTCCCTCTCGCCACGATTCGATTCCGGCCTTTGTCTGGTCCCACGGCGAACCGCAGTGGCACAGCGCGACGTCTGTATCCGGCGTATCCGCCAGCGCCTCTGCAACTCGCGGCACCTGCCCCGGTGTTAGCTGTAAGTCAAAGGACAGCCCGAGTTCACCGAGCAAACCGAGATTTTCGCGCCAGACCGGGTCGTCGACCAATTCGCCGCTGCCGGTTACCGCGTCTTCCGCGTCGGAACGACCGATAATTTGGCGCGCACCCCGGAGACGTGAGAACTCGAGTTGCGCACCGAGAGACTGTGGCGCATCCGGAGAGTCGAGCTCGCAGAACGCAACGATTGCGCTCGGCAAGCCCGTATCATCGCCCGTCTTTTGCAGCCAGGCCGTTTCTTTCAACTCATCGCCAGCCGCAACGCCAACCTGCACGTGTACCGACGCCTCGAGTTCATAGTCGGCGGCATCGTCGCGAAAATCGGCGACCAGATAGTCTTTCTGAATCGCCGTTGGATCACCGAAGAAGCGGGTGACGCCACGCGCCATTAGCCACGGGTAGTGGCAGGCCTGCAGGTCCCACAGGTGATGATGGGCGTCGATGATGCGGCGCTTTTCAGGCATGGTTAAAGAAGCTGGCTCAGCACTCCGAGGCTGTCAAACACGGTCCACTCGACAGCGATTCGGCCGTCAACGATGCGGCGATGCGTCACGCCCATGATGTAAACAGGTTTGCCGGTCGCTGCGACACCCAGGTACTCGCCGGTGTGCATTCCACATACCGCCCAACGCGCAGCGACATTGACGGCGTGCGCACCGGCGGATTGAACGGCGATGTGATCAACACTCGCCGCAGTGCAGTCAAACGCGCTGCGCAAACCGGCGTAGTGCTCAGCGATGGCGGTTCGGCCCGAGATGATTTCGATCGGGGAACGGTGCATTACCGAGTAAGGTGCGTAGGCCGATTCAATGGTCGTCGCGTTGCCTGTCGTCCAAAGCGCATTGAGAACCTGCTGCGAAAATTGTTGTGGGTCGGCGCCAGCGCGGCCAAGCACGGCGTCATCCGCTGGCTTCACGGAATGCGAGAGGCGCTCGATCTCTTCGACGAACCAGGCGCTCAGCTCTGGGGTACGTTTACTGGCGATGAGCTTCGCTGATTCTAGGATGTCGAAGCCAAGTTGTTTGATCAGCGCCAGGTTGTCTCGGGCAAGCCACTCCAGGGTAATCACACCCTCTTCCACGACACAGTCGGCCATGTTCATAATGCGAACAGATTTACCGGTCGCGGGACCCCACATCGAGTCACCCGTATTGGTCATCGGGCTCACCACACGATGCGAGGAATAGCCGTCGTGGCTGTCCCCTTTGCCGATAACGTCGTCCCCGAGCAATAGGCGGTCGGGGAAAGCCGCCAGCATGGCGCGGGTCCCGTCGATCATTGCCTTCGAACCACGCGTGATGCCATCGAGGCTGTAGACCCGTGTGTCAGGGCCATAATACTGGTCGATCAAATCGACTCCGCCTTGTTCCCAGATCTCGAAAGTAATGCCGAGGATATAGCCGACGAGGTCGTCGTCGGCACTGTACGCGCCCGGGTGCGTCGCTGTCATAGCGTCATTTCCTGTTCTCATCAAAGTCGAAGCGCGCGGATTGTACTTCGAATGCAGCTCATATTCACCCAATATCCTCAATTATTGATGGGTGAGTTTGAGCGCACCGGCACTCAGTGTTGAATTCATTTTGCATTCGAAGTACATTCCTGCGGATAATAGTGCCGTAAATATTCGCTTGAAGGAAGACGATCATATGGACAAGGCCGCGCCCGCTGAGAGCCGATTGGCAGAGATGCTGTCGGAACGCCTTGTGCGCTATGAAGATCTTCGCCCGTGTACGACCGCATTCATCGACACCCGTACCCCCGGACGGCAGGAAAAAGAGAATTTTACGATTATCGGACCCGGCGTCGCCGAGAACCCGGACCAGTTCGTACATATCGAAATTCCGCATGGCTTCAATATCGGCGGCGCCCGCCAGCCGCCGGGCTGCATCAACTCACAGCACAGCCATGAAACGGCTGAGGTGTTCATCATTCACGCGGGAACATGGGCTTTTTACCTGGGGCACGAGTGCGAGGACGGTGAAGTCGTACTCGGTCCCGGCGACACGATTTCAATCCCCATCCACATTTTCCGTGGTTTCAAGAACGTTGGCGAAGG
>CAVXCW010000033.1:0-14605 GCA_963760325.1 uncultured Gammaproteobacteria bacterium
GCAGCAAGCCCTGACGAACGACAGCCACTGCAGCGTCGACTGAAATAAGTGACGCAGGTCGTCGGTCTTGTTGTTGTAAGCTGATGACTCACCGACTGGGGGAGGGCAGGCGGCTTCATAACATCGCCTGGATGTATTGGCTTCCCAATCCGCTGTTTCCGTTTATCTGGTTTCGCGTGGCGTTGCCACGAACGCATCCGGAGATCGAAATTAAAGAGTACTGAGCTATGCAATGTTATCGACATCGAGACCGGGCAGCGATTGCTGTCTGCCGACACTGTGGTAAAGCTGCGTGCGCCGATTGCAGTGAAGATACGGGGCAGGGAGTCGGATGTAGTCCAGATTGTGCGGCAGAGATTCAGGAGTCGTTCCAGCTAAGAGAGCGACTCCGGCAAAGCTTCGGAGTAGGTTACCCGCAACCCGTGCCGGCATCCGTTTTCATGTACGGGTTGTTCGGCCTGATCCTGATGCTGGTCGGGATCTACCTTTCGTACAGCCGCCACAACGTCGACTACCTGACCTTCGCGATGGCGGCTGTCTTCTTCGTTATGTCCTGGGTCTCGTACCGGCAGTTCAGAGCCGCTTGCCGGACTTGTTGACCGCCGCGAGGGCAGTTTCAAGCAGCGCATCCGCGATCTTGCCGGGAGCTGCGTTATCGCTGTTGGCCATGACCACCACGCCGATCTCGTTCTCGACGTCGAGCAGCAGGTGCGAGCGATGAGCGGCAAACCAGCCGTCGTGACGCGCGATGGTTCTGCCCGCCAGGCGCGTAATCTTGAGACCGAGACCCCGTCCGGAGGCCTGACGTTCATACATCCGGGCACGCATTTCCTGAGATAGCAACGCATCGCCCGTGTGACCTGACAGGAAGCTCAAAAGCCGCCCCATATCGTTGGCGCTGGCATACGCACCAAATGCCGGGCTCATGGCGTGGGCGTTATGGTACGTGCGTTCATGTCGGTTGCCGACGCGTTTGCCGACGCCTGCGAACGGGCGCTTCGGACTGGGGACGATGCGATTGGCTGGCGTGTAGCCCGTGGCAACGCCCTTGGCCGGCCCGCGTCCGCCTGATGCGCTCATATTCAGCGGCGCAAGTACGCGATTGCGTAGTGCGTCGTCATAGCTCCGCTCAGTGGTCTGCTCGATCAGCAGTCCCAGCGCCGCGTAGCCGATGTTGGAATAGTGGAAGGAGCCGCCGGGCGCAAACCTGAGCGACGTTCTCGCGAGGTAGTGTGCAAGCTCCTCATTATCGGGAAAGTCCGCCGTGAACCAGTAACCGAATTCGCCTTCCCGATCGAGTCCCGAGGAATGGGTGAGCAGATGCGCGACGGTGACGGGTGGCGAGTTGCCGGAGGCGTCCGCTGCTATTCCGTTGACCGGGTCGTCCAGTCGGATCCGCCCGGCTTCGACGAGCTGCAAAACGAGTACAGCGGACAGGACCTTCGTGACTGATCCGATATAGAGGACGCTGTCGGCGGTCATGGGGCTCGCCGACTCGATGTCGGCAAGGCCACTGGCGCCCGCGAACAGAGTCTCGCCACGCCGGACAACAATGGCGCTTACGCCGGGCACGTCCTGCGTCTCCCGAGTCTCATCGAGGACGGCCTGCAAACTTGACAGGCCGGATGCGGCAAGAGCGACGAGCAGCAGGGCGGCGGTCATGTTGGAATCATAGCTGTAATGGGTAGCGATATTCAGTCATTCACTCAACGTCCCGTTGTCGCTCAAATTCGGACTCCGTGTAACGTCGGGTAATGTGCTGCGGGCAGTTCCAGTCGAATGCGGCAACCTCGTCCTATCGAATGAACGTCTTTGGTATCGAGAAAGACCAGTGAAGGCTTATCTGCCTAGTGCCCGATGTCGTCCAAGGCCTCGACCAGGCTTTGCAGCTGCTCCGCCGTTCGCGGTGCACGCTTTAGCACAGCTTTCATTGTGTCATCGACCACGCCGGACGCGTCACCCAGCAATTCCCGGCCCGCCGGGGTTAGCGCCGCGATCGCCAGGCGTGCGTCCCGCTTGCTCTTGACGGTCGAGACGATGCCGAGCTTCTCCATGGGCCGCAGCGCCCGGGTGACGCCAGACGGTGTAAGGCCGACGGCCCCCGCAAGGTCGACGCGACTGGCCTGGGCACCCGGCGAGTCACCCAGCGCCCTCAACAGGCGGTATTCCGCGAGGCTGATGCCACGAATAGCGCCAAGGCTGCTGTCGAGGCGTCGTTCAAGGCGATTCCAGGCCGAGGCGAAGGCCAGCGCCAATGTCTGTTCGTTTGTGATTTGAGTATTCATGCTTAAAGCATAACAAATACGTGATTACTCACGCAATAGGCAAGTACTTGTACGGGTTGCCCCGGGGCCGCCAATGCGCCAAAGTACGGCCTGTTGAATTTCGGATCCACCAATCCACCAAAAGGCCCGATCCCCGTGTTGCAAGCGCTAGACGACAATGAAATCCGCATCCTGGGCTGCCTGATCGAAAAGTCGATCGTCACGCCAGACCAATACCCCTTGACGCTCAATGCCCTGACGAACGCCTGCAACCAGAAGTCGGCTCGCGACCCGGTAATGGCGCTGCAACCCGGTGAAGTTCAGCATGTGGTTCGGATTCTCGAGGCGAAACACCTGGTGCGTACCGAGGAAAATTTCAAAAGCCGGACGGAAAAATACGCGCAGCGTTTCTGCAATTCGCGATATAGCGACCTGCATTTTAACCCGGCTGAACTCGCTATCGTTTGCCTCTTGTTGCTTCGCGGACCGCAAACACCCGGTGAGCTGCGCGCGCGCAGCGGCCGTTTGCACGAGTTTGCCGACAATTCGGAAGTCTTGTCAGCTGTTAGAAGCCTGATCGAGCGTGAGGGTGGACCGCTGCTGGTCGAGATGCCACGCACGCCCGGGCGCAAGGATTCCGAGTACATGCACCTGTTTGGCGGGCCGATCGATATCGAAGCCCACCAAAGTCAGGCGAAAGCGACCGTCTCACCGGACCGCGTAAGCGTGAGCGAACTGGCCGAGCGAGTGCGTCAGCTTGAGTCGGACGTCGCCGAACTCAAAAAACACTTGCCGTAAATAACCCAAGGTATTGGAGTTTCGTATGCCGCCGTCTACGAAAACTGACTCACGATTCGTAGAAATCCTTCTTTGTGCCGCGCTTGCACTAATGGCGCTGCCGGCCGTCGCGCAGCAAAAGGTCGTGGTGGCGGTTGTCGGCGACGGACCTGCGGATCGTTACGAGGAGCTGCGCCAAAAGTACGTTGATGAATTGCTGGCGTTAACGTCGGGTGAGTTCGACGTGCAGATACGACACTTTTCCGGAGCGTGGAGCAAAGAGACCATTGAAGCAGCGCTTGAGCAAACCTATAGCGACGCTGAGATCGATCTCGTGCTGGTCACAGGCTTTGTCGCCAATCAAATTGCGGCGACGAGGCGCGATTTTTCCAAGCCAACATTTCTCCCCGTAATTATTGATACAGGATTGCTTGCCGGCGATGTGACGGCCGGGCCGTCGGGCGTACGCAATCTCAATTATTTGACTGCCTACGCCGACTTTGGCGAGGATCTGGACACGCTACTGAAGATTGTTCCGTATCGTAAGCTCGTCTTGTTCGTAGACTTGGGTTTGGCGTCGGCCATTCCGGAACTCCGCGAGGCCTCCTTCGCGGCAAGTTCCGAAAGAGGTATTGAATTAACGGCGATCATGCATGACGGAATAGATCATCAATTGATGAACCAGGTACCGGCAAACACAGACGCTATTTTCATCGCCGGGCTGCCGAGAATGCCACCCGATGACTTCGATCGACTTATCCAGATGATCAACGCGGCGCGACTGCCGAGCTACAGTTTCATCGGCGTCGCCGACGTCGAACGCGGCCTGCTCGTGACCAATTCGGAGCCACGCGACGTCGATCGTCAGGCGCGACTGAACGCGCTCAATATGCAGGCCGTGATGTTGGGCGAGCGAGCGCAGGATCAGCCGACGGCGTCGCTGCGCAAGGAGCAATTGACCATCAATATGGCGACGGCACGCGCTATCGGGTTGTCGCCGAGCTTCGACGTGCTTGGCGACGCCGTCAAGCTGAACGAAGATGTGGAGGTCACGGGGCAAGCGTACGGACTCGTCGACATTGCGCGCATGGCGCTGGATCAGAACCAGGACCTGCTGGCCGAGTCGTATGGGGTGCAGGCGGGACTCGAGGAAATCGCCAGGGCCAGGGCCAACCTGTTTCCGCAGGTCGGCGCATCGGCGAGCCATACGCTGCGAAAAGACACGCCGTTTGTCTCGGCCGGGCTGTTTGCCGAACGGTCCAGTGATGCCGCGATAAGTCTTGATCAACTCTTGTACTCGGATGCGGCCAGCGCCAATCTCAAAATTCAGAAAGAGCTACAGCGCACGCGCCTTGCCAGTCTGGAGGAATTCAGGCTCGATGTTATACAGGTCGCCACGACATCCTATTACACGGTTTTGAACGCGCGCTCGCAGTTGGCCGTTCAGGAAAATAACCTGCGCATTTCGAGGACCAACCTGGAGCTCGCGAAAGATCGTGTCCGCCTCGGAAACTCGACAGCGGCTGATGTGTATCGATGGCAGGCAGAGGTCGCCCGGGCACAAATATTGGTGCTGGATGCCAGAGCTGCATTGAATCAGTCCTGGGAGACACTCAATCGAATTTTGCACAAGCCGCAAGGCGTCCGATTAGCATTGCGGGAGGCGACGTTCGACGAACCCTTCGTAATGACGCGAGAGGAGTTCGAAAAGTTGGTGCAAAGCCCGGCGGACTATGCGCACTTCTCGCGCTTTTACATTGACCGGGCGCTAAGGCAAGCGCCGGAACTGGAGCAATTGAATGCGCTGATCGCGGCCAAGCGACGCGAGCTCACAAGCCAGCGGCGCGCATACTGGTTACCGGATGTCTCGGTCGGTGGACGTTACACGAGCAACCTTGACCAGTCCGGAGTGGGAGCGGGGCCGCAGGCCGGCCAGGATTTGAACGACTGGACCGTTGGCGTACAGGCAACGTTGCCGTTGTTTTCCGGCGGCCTCAGGAAAGCCAACGTATCAAGGGCGAGCTTCGAACTCCGGCAGCTCGAATCATTGCGCGCGTCGACAGAGGAGCGCGTGGAGGAACAAATTCGTAATCAGCTGCATGCGGCGCAGGCGGCTCATGGTCAGATTGATCTTGCCGCCAGCGCGGCGGAGGCATCCCGCAAGAACTTCGAATTGGTGAGCGACGCCTACGCGCGAGGCACCGTGACAGTCATTGAGCTACTGGACGCTCAGGATACGAGTCTTACTGCCTCAGCGGCAGCAGCGGAATCGTTGTATAACTTCCTCATAACAATAATGTCGGTGCAGCGCGCTATCGGTGGCTACGACTTCCTGTTGCCAGCCGAGGAGAGGAATGCATTGGCTGTCGAGTATCGAACGACACTGACGGGAATCCAATAATGAGAACCAGTTTATTTTCGTTGCTCGTCGCAGCGCTGACGTTTTCGGGTTGCGGTCCGTCCGATGAGTCATTCGAAGAGCGACTGCGGCCCGTTCGGTACGTGACCGTTAGTGACGCGAGCGAATTCCGCAACCGCAGTTTTTCCGGCACCTCGAAGTCCAGCCGCGAGTCGCGACTCAGTTTCAAGGTGTCGGGAACGGTTACCAGCGCGCCGGTACAAATCGGTCAGCGACTGAACGCCGGGGACCTGATTGCCGAAATCGATCCGGCGAGCTACGTGTTACAGGCACAGCAGGCACAGGCAACGCTGGTCGAAGCGCAGGCGAACGATCGCCGCGCGACTGCCAACTACGAACGTACCAAGGGGCTCTATGCCAATAGAAACGCGTCACTTAACGACCTCGAATCGGCGCGGGCACAGGCGGAGTCGGCCAGCGCGGTGGTGCGATCGGCGAGTAAGGCACTTGAGATTGCACGGTTGAATGTTTCCTACACAAAACTTAAAGCCGATACCGATTGTTCGATCGCGTCGCTCGACATTGAGGTCAATGAGAACGTAGCGTCTGGCCAACAGGTCGCGGCCGTGAGTTGCGGCGACGAGTATGAAGTGACGCTGGACCTGCCAGAAAGCCTGATCGGGAGTGTTGACGAGTGGACGCCCGTCACGGTCCGTTTCGGCTCCATACCTGATGAGGAATTTAGCGGGGTGATCTCGCAGATCGCAGTTGCCTCATCTGCGGGGTCGGCGGCGTTTCCGGTCGTCATTGATATCCTCGGTAGTCATCCATCGCTGCGCTCCGGACTTGCGGCGGACGTCACCTTTCAATTTGATTCAGCTGCGTCGCAGAATGGTGGTGTTCTGCTCCCGGTTACCGCCGTCATTAAAGATCCGTCCGGGGCGTTCGTTTTCGTAGCGGAGTCGGCCGAAACAAAGGGTGAAGCACTGGTAAGGCGCCGGGACGTCACCCTGGGTGAACTGTCGCAGTCGGGCATCGAGATCGTTGAAGGCCTGGAAGTCGGCGACCGAGTAATCACCGCCGGTATCTCGGTAATCCGCGATGGACAGCGTGTCCTGGTCCCGGCCGCAGACTAAGCTCGGCTCGTACCGTGAATCTCACTGCTGCAGCAATTGATAGAAATCGCGTCACCTTGACGATCGTGGGCCTGGTCGTGATTGCCGGAATTTTCGCATTTCAGAGCCTGCCAAAAGCGCAAGACCCGGGTTTCATCGTGCGAACCGCTGTCATTACCACGCGCTTTCCCGGCGCAAGCCCGGAACGCGTTGAGCTGCTGGTCACCGACAAGATCGAAAAGAAGATTCAGGAGATGCCGGAAATAGACTCGATCACGAGCGAGTCACGCACCGGTATTTCGCTCATCTACGCCAACTTCAAAGAAAGCTACAAGGTCATGCGACCGATCTTCGATGACCTGCGGCGCAAGGTGAATACCGTTACCGCCGATTTGCCGCAAGGGACGCAGACGCCGGAGGTGAACGATGAGTTCGGCGACGTGTTTGGCAGCGTCTACACGCTTTCCGGTGACGGCTTTTCCTACGCTGAGTTGAAAAATGTTGCTGACGAGCTGCGCGATGAGCTTCTGAAAGAACCGGATATCGCCAAAGTCTCGATTCACGGCGAACAGCAGGAAGTCATATTCGTCGAATACAATAACGCGCGACTTTCGGAGCTGGGTTTGTCCCCACAACAGCTTTCGGCATCGCTGGCGGCCGTCAACATACTGTCGTCGGGCGGGGACATTTTGAGCGGACGCGAGCGAATTACGCTCGAGCCCAGCGGCAACTTCGAGTCTATCGAGGATTTGCAGCGGACCGTTATTCAATTGCCGGGCGGAGCGCTGGTTTACCTCGAAGATATTGTGGATATCTACCGGGGTTACAAAGATCCGCCGAGAAGCGTGAGTCGCGTGAACGGCGAGCCGACGCTTGCCATCGCGGTGGCGATGCGCGATGGCGGGGATATTCTGAAGCTGGGTGAGCGGCTAAACGTCCTCATGCCGGAGTTGGTCTCTCGATATCCCTGGGGCATCAATATCGACAAGGTCTGGTTCCAGGCGGACCTTGTCGACAATGTCGTGAAGGCGTTTTCGTCGAGCCTCGGCCAGGCGATCATTATCGTCATTCTCGTCATGATCGCGTTCCTCGGCCTGCGGACGGGGCTCGTCGTCGGCTCACTGATTCCAACGACCATCATCGCCTCCATTTTCACGATGCAAATTTTCGACATCACGATCAACCAGATATCGTTGACCGCGTTGATCATCGCGCTGGGTCTGCTCGTGGATAACGCCATTGTGATCGTCGAGTCGATTGTCGTCAGGCGGGAGCGGGGCGAGAACGCGGTCACCGCTGCGATCGAGTCCGGAAAGGAGCTCAGTACACCGCTGTTGATTTCGTCGTTGACTACAGCGGCGGCGTTCATGCCAATCGCATTGGCGAAATCGGCGGTCGGCGAATACACGTCAGATATCTTCTACGTCGTGGGTATTGCTCTGTTGTCTTCGTGGTTACTTGCGATGACGTTCGTGCCGATGCTGACGACCGTCGCGTTGAAAGTGCAGCCCTTAAAGGGCAACGGCGAGAATCTGTTCGAGGGCCGTTGGTACACGTTTTATCGCAACCTTTTGAGTCTGTCCTTACGTTGCCAGTACCGGTTTTTCGCGGTCATTATCGGGCTGTTTCTCCTCGCGATCGTTGGCCTGGGGCTGGTGCGACAGCAGTTTATTGCGCCATCGGAGGACCCGGTGTTCTCGGCGAAACTCGAACTGCCGTTGGGCACCTCGATAGAGACGAGCCAGCAAGTCATTGCGGACGTTGATACGTTCATCCGGGACACTTACTTCGCACCCGCATCGGGCGAACCACGCATTCGCAACTGGCTGACATTTATCGGCGAAGGCGGGCCGCGGTTTCAGCTAAGCCTCAATCCGCCGAATCCGAATCCGGCGAATTCCTTCGTCATCGCAAACACCATCGGACCAGATGACGTTGATGTTGTCATTGCCGGCATCGAGAAATACGTGCATGACCACCATCCGGATCTGGCGGCCCAGGTGAAGCGCCTGGAAAATGGTCCGCCCGTCGACTATCCGATCATAGTACGAATTTCGGGCGACGACTTTGATGCGCTCTACTCGATCGCCGATCAGGTTATTGGATTCCTTTAT
Source organism: uncultured Gammaproteobacteria bacterium (assembly GCA_963760325.1). Lineage (GTDB taxonomy): Bacteria > Pseudomonadota > Gammaproteobacteria > Steroidobacterales > Woeseiaceae > UBA1847. The sequence continues at coordinate 8,630 of CAVXCW010000033.1, forward strand.
GGCCTGCCACAGGTCTCGAACGCCAAAAACTCCTGGGGCTTGCAGACCAAGAAGCTAACGGTCGATGTTGACCAGGAACTGGCGCGACGTTCTGGCGTCACCAGCGAAGACGTCGCGTATTCGCTGCAGGCCGGGTTAACCGGAATCGACCTCACACAATATCGCGAAGAGGATGAATTGATACCGGTAACATTGCGTACCATCGCTGCGGACCGGCAGGACTTCAGTAAACTGGATGGCCTGACTGTTTACTCGCAAAGCACAGGCAGCAGCGTGCCGTTGAAACAGGTTGCGAATGTCGAGCTGACGTTTGAGCCCGGCATCATCGAGCGGCGCGATCGGGACCGAACGCTGTCACTCAACGTGCAGCTGAAGACCGGCGCGACCGCGGCGGAGGTTGCTGACGTATTGGTTCCCTGGCTGGAGGAGGTGCAGCCACGCTGGCCGGCAGGACACGATTTCGAGATCGGTGGCGAGACCGAGGAGTCGGGCGATGCAAACGCGTCGATCGCCGCGGAGTTGCCCATGGCCGGAATGCTTATCCTCTTGCTGCTGGTCTGGCAATTCAACTCCTTGCGCCGACCCGTGATTATTCTCGCGACGATTCCGTTGGGCTTGATCGGTGTGACGTTCGGCTTGCTCGTGGCCAATTCGACCTTCGGCTTTTTTACGATCCTGGGATTGATCTCGTTGTCCGGCATCATCATCAACAACGCGATCGTCTTGCTGGATCGAATCGCGATCGAGATTCGTGATTTTGGTCGGACACAGGCGGACGCAGTTATGATCGCCTGCCAGCAGCGCATGCGGCCGATACTCCTGACCACTGCGACGACGGTGCTTGGCATGACGCCACTGCTGTGGGGCGCTACCGCGATGTTTAAGACGATGGCGATCACCATTATCTTCGGGCTGGCATTCGCGACCGGACTCACACTGCTGGTCGTTCCGGTGCTCTACGCGATGTTCTTCAGGGTTTCGTTCACGAAGAACGTCTGACGCAGGGGCCGCTTTACTGTTGCTTGTTACCAGTGTCCGGTGCCGGGCCCACCTTTGAACGGTCCGACCACGTCGGACGTTATCCAGCCGCCATAAAATTGCCCGGGCTGTGGCAATACCCGCTCGCCGTCCACAAAACAGGCGACGCGCCCAGGGTAGAACGAGACGCAATTTTTCAGGCGCTCGTAACGCGCACGTGGCCTGGGATAGTCCCACGCGATCGGTATTTCCGGATGGGTGGCGAGCGCCCAGTAGCGTGCCGCGCCTTTCCACTCGCACACTGAACTGCCAGGATATTCGACGAGCAATCGCCATTCCACGTCAATGGGTGGGAGATAAAAGGTCGGTGGACTGGCAGTTTCCATCAGACGAAGGCTGCTGCGCGTACTGGCGATCACGGAAGCACCATCCCTGACCTCGACCAGGCGATTGCATCGTTTTAGCAAAGGCGGTCTCGGGTAGTCCCACACCGATTCCTGCCCCGCATCGGGTACGACGGCGAAATCCGGTCGCTTCTGTCCTTCATAACTCCACATGTCGTGCACGTTATCGCTGGTTGCGACAAAGCTCAACCGTGCTAGTCATGTCTCAAGTTGCGGCAACGACCCTGCTCGCTGGCGTACGCTAGTCGCCCGGAAGCAGCAAGCCCATGCCTACCTTGAACTGCAGGAAGAAGACGCCGCTAACGGTGCCATCCATCATCTGCGTGTCGAGGAGATTCTCCACGGCCTTCACCGGCAGGTAGGTGAGATTGACTCCCAGGTGCCGGTTGCCAATTGAGAGGCTCGGCGCCGCGCCTGGAAAGGGCCGGTTATCGTTGACGTCCCGACGAGTCATCACGAACGCACTGATGCCGGCGTCCACGTAGAAGCCGCTCAGGCGGTCTGTTGCAAAAAGATTTCTGTGCAGGCCGACGCCGGCCATATACGACATGTCTTCGTTGCTGTCGCGAAAGCCGTTGACCATGACCTGTTTTCTCCAACGCGACTCTGTTGTGAACTGGTATTCGAGGCCGAGGCCGAGGTTGTCTTCGTTCCAGTCTTCCGTCGCATCGACATGAATCGACCGGCCGTTGAGCACAGCGTTGAGATTTCCGGCCATGGCGGACGAGACGGGAGCGACAACAATAAGTACAAGAAGGGTGAGTCTTGCGGCAGCGAATGTCTTCATACCGATTAACGATGCAAGACATGTGCCCGAAAATAAAATATAGCAATTTCAGCTATTTATGAGATTAGCCTCAAATCGATGTAAAGAAGGTCGACAGCGTGTCGCGCGTTACTGAGACGCGTGTCACAGCCATTCGCGTGGATCAGCGCTTGGCGCGCTTATTGCGCCTGGATCGTAATGAGATCGGTGTCGATTTTCGCTTGGGCCGTTTGATCGGGCGTCCGACGAAGAAGCCCTGAGCGAGGTCCACACCAAGTTCGCCAAGCAATTCCAGCGTTTCCGCGTTCTGCACGTATTCAGCGACGATCTTCATACCTGCCTCGCGGCCTATCTCGGCGATCAGCCTGATCATCTTTTGGTCGACCGGGTTGTTCGGCAGGTCCTTGACGAACGCGCCATCAATCTTGATGTAATCGAAGTGCAGTTTCTGCAAGTAGCTGAACGAACTGTAACCCGTGCCAAAATCATCGAGCGCAAACTTGCAACCGAGGTTTCGAATGACGGCAATTTGTCGTTCGACGTGTCGTGGCCGTCGGACGGCGAGGCTCTCGGTAATCTCGAATACGATGTTTTCGGGTGGCACGTTGTGCTTCTCGAATATAGATTCGATGTAGCCGGCCAGGTCTTCGCTCTCGAACGCGTTCGCGGACAAGTTGATCGCGAGCTTCAGTTTAGGATTAGTTTGCGCTTCGTGAGCATAGGCCTTGGCAGCATTGAGAATCATCCAGAAATCGATTTCGGACATCAGGCCGAAGCGCACGGCGGAGGGCAGAAAAACGTCCGGCAAGATGAGCTTGCCGTCGTCATTCCGAAGCCGGATAAGCACCTCGTGATGCGTTGTTTCACCGGTATCAATTCGATTAATGGGCTGAAAGCGCAACTCGAATTCGTCGTTATTCAACGCTTTACGCAGGCGATTCATCCATCCCAGGCCAGTTGCGACCTGTTGCTCGGCGTCTGCGGATTGTTTGAACACGTGCATGCGGTTTCGGCCGGCCAGCTTCGCTTCGCGGCATGCAATGTCGGCCTGGTTAATGAGTTCATCCTGATGCAGATCATCTCCGGCGATCATTGCTACGCCGATACTGCAATGCACATGGAACACTCGCTCGTCTTCAATGTGTGCCATCCGTCGCATGTTCGCGAGAATCTTGTCGGCGGTAACTCGGGCGCCATCCAGGTCAGTGCGTCGCACGAGGATTGCGAACTCGTCGCCGCCGAAACGGGCGACGGTGTCTTCCCGTCGAACGCTGCGCAGTAACTCATCAGCCACTTTGCGTATCAGGCGGTCGCCGGCCGGGTGGCCGCAGGCATCATTGATGTATTTGAACTGATCCAGGTCTACAAAAAACAGTGCACTCTCTCGATCCGACTGCACGATGGTGGAGATCTCCTCGCGCAATTCCTCGAGGAATCGGCGCCGGTTGAACAAGCCCGTCAGGCTGTCATGGTTGGCCATCTGCAGCAGTTCTGCATCCCGCTCGCCGAGCGCTGTAGCGGTTGTCTCCAGCGCTTCCACGATCTCCGCGATCTCGCGGTGCTCGGCCGGCTCGAACTGGACATCAAGATTACCTTTGGCCAACTCCCTGATCGGCCGCTGCAGATTGGAAATTGCCGCCAGCGCTTTCTGCAGCAAATGCCGGCCATACAGTGCAAAGATGGCCAGAAGGGCCAACAAAATCAGGACGGCGCCCTTCATATTGGCGAGCAACCGATCGTGGAAAATTACAAAGTCGAGATTGATACTGACAAAGCCAAGCAATTCGGTTTTTTCAGGCTGTTGCGACGCATCAGGGTCGAAGTCGAACAGGCCGTCGACGGGAATCGATTCTTTCCAGACCGGCGCGAGTATTTCGAAGCGCTGCGGGTTGAGGATACCGGTACTGATCAGGTATGGCTCCTTGTCGCCGACGACACCAATCGCCTTACGAAGGGATGTGCGTGACAGGTCAGCGATAGTTTCGGGCTGATCGCCATTGCCAACAGAAAATATCGCGCGACCGTCTTTGCCAAAGTAGGCGACACGATCGATTTCCGGATAGCGATTCACGAAGCTCTCGAGACGCAGCAGTGCTTCACCATCGTCGGTGAGAAACAATGGTGAACCGAGCTCGTTGAGCTCCTCCGTCCACTGCAAGGCCCAACGTCCATAGTTGTCCTGCAGTACCCATTGGCCACCCCAATAGAGGCTGGCGACGGCAAGCACGCCAATGAGTGCGGCGCTGAGTACCTGTATGGACAGGATCTCGTTGATCAGCACTCGAGTGCCGGCTTTGGCCGGGCTACGCCTGAAAATCCTGACGACCCTGCTTAGTGCGTCGGCGACTACCGCGTTCATCGATCGACCACCCTGATCGTCTGGCTCGTCGTTACCCGGATTTCCGACAGAGGAGTAATCGGTGGAATGTCAGCGATGTTACCGGACTCTATCTGGCGAATGACCTTCGTGATGGTCTCCGCGATGTCCGAAGCGACGCTGCTGACGCTGATGCTGGCGCCCATGGAAAGCAGCGATTCGCTGGGCACAAGGACGGGGACCCGCTGGTGCTCTGCACCTTCCATGATTTGTTGCAGCGCACGCCGGCTCAACACACGGTTGTCAGGAAATAACCAGAACCCGTCAATGTCCCGGATCATGCGCTTGAAGATGTACAAGGTTTCCTGGTCCGAGTGTGTGACGTGTGCGAGTAACTTGACACCGTGCCGTTCTGCGGCGAGTTCCGCTTCCGCGATCAGGTCGTCGTGTCCTTCGCCGACAATCACACCAATGCGCGAAATCGACGGGTTCATTTCTTTCCATGCAGCGATCTGTGCGTCGAGTGGGGCGATCGAAGACACGCCGCGGCTGTTTTCGGTAAGCAGTTTCTGGTAGTTGAAGACCTGGCTGAAGACGACGGGCTTATCGGACATGGCGACCGACGAAACGGCGGCACGCAGGCCAATGGCAACAACGACGCCCGAGTCTGAATCGTTGACCAGGCGCAAGGTATTCACCGGTACACTGCCATCGTCGCTGAGGTCGTAGACGTTATGATTTTCGAAACGTCGCATCAACTCGGTGGCGACGTCGGCGTAGGCGGAAAGGCCGCTCGTCAGGACGATCGCAAGAGATGGCAAAGGCGGTGGTGGGGATATCCTGGCGGCCGCTTTCGGTGTTGGCGCAGGCAAAGGTGGCGCGATGACAATCTTGCTGTCTTGCGCGACGGTTTCCGTGGGCGGTGGCGGTTCCGGCTCTGGTGGCAAAGTCGAACAGCCGACAAAGCCCAGCGCGGCGATGATAATCGCGGAACGCAGCAGTCCGTTGGCTAGATTGTCGATCCTTCGCACGCAAAGCACTCCCTTGCCAGGCCCAGAATCCATGGCTCCTCGCCTTCCATGGCGACTTCCTATTTTCGCCCAGGCAGGCGTGCAAATACTGTGCTGCAGGTCGTGTCCACAGGGACTGGGTCACAAGAGATGTGCAATTTCGACCAAATACGTCTATGGCCGTTCGGCGATGGGAGTCGCTTATCGGAGCTGGCTATCCTTGCTGCCACGCCGGTTGTAGCCGCTGGATCTGACGGTCGCCTTGTCCAGCTCGGCCTGGCAGTCGACGCAAAGGCGCACGCCGGGGACTGCTGCACGGCGCGCCTCGGGAATAGCGCGGTCGCATTCTTCGCAGTTTTTCAGACTTTCACCGCGCGGCAACTGGCCACGGGCAAACTCAACCGCATCCGAAATGGTTGCGTCGATTTGATCCTGCACTGCGCCATCTTTGGCAAAGCCGCCGGCCATCCTGGGGATCCACTCTGAGGGGAATCAATGGGC
>CAVXCW010000034.1:0-20107 GCA_963760325.1 uncultured Gammaproteobacteria bacterium
GTAGCAAGCCCTGACGAACGACAGCCACTGCAACTTCGACTGTAATAACTGACGCAGGTCGTCGGTCTTGTTGTTGTAAGCTGATGACTCACCGAAAAGGCCCATTTTCTCCATGCGACTAGCGACACTGACTGCCGCATTCATCGTTCTCTCGGCCAACCCGACAACGGCAATCGCCACTGACGTCGCGCCGGATTGGTCACTGCTATCGTCTACAGGCGCAACGATCCGTCTCAGCGAGGAAGTTGAGCAACAAACGACCGTCTTGTTCTTCTGGGCGACCTGGTGTCCGTACTGCAAGGCACTGATGCCGCATCTGCAGAGCATTCGGCTCGAGCATGGCGAAAACGTCAGGATCCTGGCCATCAACTTCCGCGAAGACGACGACCCGGTCGCGTTTATCGAAGACGCGGGCTACGATTTTACCGTGTTGCCGGACGGTGATGCAGTCGCAGCCACTTACGGTGTGCATGGTACGCCTGGTGTGATTATCGTCGACAGTCGGCAACAGATTCGGTTCGATCTGCGCAAACTGCCAAAACAGGATCCACGGTCCAATGGCAAAGAGGCCACGAGTCACAGGAAGAAGGCGGCCTACCGCGCGCCGTACTGGGCCGCCGAGATTCGCAAAAGTATCGACGCAATCCAGGACGCCGCGACCCAATGACAAACGTCCGAATCAAGCATCGTGACACTGGCACCTTGCTTGCCGAAGGGCCGATCGGTTGGGGTATCACGCCGTTCGAGGGCAACCTCTACATCCGCAAGAAACACCTGAAGACCACTGGCTTCCGGGCGAACTACTTTCCTGGCTTGTGTATTTACAAGTTTCTTTACGTGTGGATGGATCTCGAGCTGGGGAAGGGCAAGCGGCTTCATAACATCGCCTGGATGTATTGGTTTCCCAATCCGCTGTTTCCGTTTATCTGGTTTCGCGTGGCGTTGCCACGAACGCATCCAGAGATCGAAATTGAAGAGTACTGAGCTATGCAATGTTATCGACATCAAGACCAGGCAGCGATTGCTGTCTGCCGACACTGTGGTAAAGCTGCGTGCGCCGATTGCAGTGAAGATACGGGGCAGGGAGTCGGATGTAGTCCCGATTGTGCGGCAGAGATTCAGGAGTCGTTCCGGCTAAGAGAGCGACTCCGGCAAAGCTTCGGAGTTGGCTACCCGCAACACGTACCGGCATCCGTTTACATGTACGGGTTGTTCGGCCTGATTCTGATGCTGGTCGGGATCTACCTTTCATACACTCGCCACAACATCGATTACCTGACCTTCGCGATGGCGGCTGTCTTCTTCGTTATGTCCTGGGTCTCGTATCGGCAGTTCAGGGCTGCTTGCCTGACCTGCTGACCGCTGCGAGCGCAGCTTCAAGCAGCGCATCCGCGATTTTGCCGGGAGTTGCGTTATCGCTATTGGCCATGACCACTACGCCGATATCGTTCTCGACGTCGAGTAGCAGGTGCGCGCGATGGGCGGCAAACCAGCCGTCGTGACGCGCGACGTTTCTGCCCGCCAGGCGCGTAATCTTAAGGCCGAGTCCCCGTCCTGACGCCTGACGTTCGTACATCCGGGCGCGCATAGTCTCAGATAGCACCTCATCGCCCGTGTGGCCTGACAGGAAGCTCACAAGGTGCCCCATATCGTTGGCGCTGGCATACGCGCCAAATGCCGGGCTCATGGCATGGGCGTTATGGTACGTGCGCTCATGTCGGTTGCCGACGCGTTTGCCGACGCCTGCGAACGGGCGCTCCGGACCGGGGATGATGCGATTGACAGGTGTGTAACCTTTCGCGACGGCTTTGGCCGGTCCGCGTCCACCTGACGCGCTCATATTCAGCGGCGCAAGCACGCGATCTCGTAGCGCATCGCTGTAGCTCTGTCCAGTTTCCTGCTCGATGAGCAGTCCCAGCGCCGCGTAGCCGATATTGGAATAGTGGAAGGAGCCGCCGGGCGCAAACCTGAGCGACGTTCTCGCGAGGTAGTGTGCAAGCTCCTCATTATCGGGAAAGTCCGCTGTAAACCAGTAACCGAAGTCGCCTTCCCGATCGAGTCCCGAGGAATGGGTGAGTAGATTCGCGACGGTGACGGGTGGCGAGTTGCCGGAGGCGTCTGCTGCTATTCCGCTGACCGGGTCGTCCAGTAGGATCCGCCCGGCTTCGACGAGCTGCAAAACGAGTACAGCGGACAGGACCTTCGTGACCGATCCGATATAGAGGACGCTGTCAGCGGTCATGGGGCTCGCCGACTCGATGTCGGCAAGGCCACTTGCGCCCGCGAAGAGAGTCTCGCCACGCCGGACAACAATGGCGCTAACGCCAGGTACGTCCTGCGTCTCCCGAGTCTCATCGAGGACGGCCTGCAAGTTGGATAGGCCGGATGCGGTAAGAGCGACGAGTAGCAGGGCGGCGGTCATGCTGGAATCATAGCTGTAATGGGTAGCGATATTCAGTCATTCACTCAACGTCCCGTTGTCGCTCAAATTCGGACTCCGTATAACGTCGGGTAATGTGCTGCGGGCAGTTCCAGTCGAATGCGGCAATGTCTATGTAGACCACGCGCTCCACCTGTGCGCGGTAACCCGGCAGCTCGACTGCCGCGTGATCTTTCGCAGCTACGGCCTGCGCGTTCTCGACTCGCATGTGGCCGAGAATCTTGAGTCGGCGGCGATTTGGATAGTCCATGAGTATCAGTGATACACGATCGTTGCTCGATGCGTTTCCGACGCTAACCAACTGAGTATTGCCACGGAAGTCCGCGTACGCCAGGGTCTTCGGTCCAATCACTCGCAAGAATCCCGGCGGGCCGCCGCGATGCTGCACATACGGCCAACCATCTTCGTTAACGGTCGCCATATAAAAGGTATCACGCTCCGCGATGAAGCCGGCTTCCCTGGCAGTGAGTTCGTCGTTCGGCCCGGAGATTCCCGCAAAGCGTTCCATGCGTGCCCTGGATCCGTATTCTTCCTGCGCGGCTTTGACACCATCGGTGAACATGATTTCTGCGAATTGGTGCGACATGTTGTTCCCTCAAAAAAAGGCGGCCGCATTGCTGCGGCCGCTCAAGGCGTGGCCTTAGTTGGCCACCAGGGGGGATTGCAGCTGGCGACTCAGGAAATCGCGCATCAGGTCTGCGATTTCCTGGCCATGTGTCTCCAGGGCGAAATGCCCCGTATCGAGCAGGTGGTACTCGAGGTTGTCCAAGTCGTGCTTGTAGGGCTCCGCACCCGCGGCCGGGAAGATTTCGTCGTGCTTGCCCCAGACGATCAGCGTCGGTGGCTGGTGTTCCCGCAGATAGCTTTGCCATTCGGGGTACAGCGGCGGATTGCTGCCGTAGCTGAAAAACATCTGCAATTGAATGTCCGCGTTTCCTTCCCGGTCGAGCAGCGGCTGCACATGGCCCCAGGTATCGGGGCTGACGGCTTCGACGTTCGGCACGCCATTCGTGTATTGCCACTTGGTTGCGCCGAGCGTGACCAGGAAGCGCAGTGCATCGTCGTTGCTCATCTCCGGTTGCTTGTAAGTGGCCTTGACGTTCTTCCAAAAGGCATTGTCGAGCCCCTTGTTGATCGCGTCGCGGTCTTTCCAGTACGCCCGGATCGGTTCCCAGAAGTTGTTATCGATGCCTTCGACGTACGCGTTTCCGTTTTGCACGATCAGTGTGTCGATGCGTTCCGGTTGGCTGGTTGCGATACGGAATCCAACGGGCGCGCCGTAGTCCATCAGGTACAGACTGAATCGTTCGAGCTCGATCTTGTCGACGAACTGTTCCATGATTTCAGCGACGTTATCGAATGAGTAGTCGAACGCGTCGACAGCGGGCATCGAACTGAAGCCGTAACCGGGGTAATCGGGTGCAACGAGGTGATACTCGTCAGCCAACTCGGTGATCAGATCGCGGAACATGTGCGATGACGTCGGGAAGCCATGCAACAACAGGATTGTCGGGCGATCGGGGTCACCGGCCTCACGGTAAAAGATGTCAACGCCGTCAATCGTCACGGTCCGGTAGGCTACGCCGGGTGCGTTTTCTGCCCTTGCCGAAGAATCGATGTACGTGATGCCGAATGCGACGATGAGGATCACCGCAATTATCGTGCCTGGGTTTTTCTTTATCATGTCCTTGTCCTTGTTAATATTCAAAGTAACTATCGGGATTCATTGATTCGTTTGACGGCTTGTTCGGTCGTCCAGACGGTGTTGGCGATGAAGCGGAAGTTAACGAGCGCGGCCTCGTAGCCGTTGCCTTCTTCCACGATCGCTGCGGCCGTCGCGTCGGAAACCACGGCGACTTCGAAACCCTGCTCCAAGAGTTCACGCATGTGCGACTCGGTGCAGAGGTTGGCGGACATACCGCCAAGGATGACCTTGTCGATGCCGCGCTTTCTTAGTTGCAGGACGAGATCATTCGTTTCCGGCCCATAGATCTTGTGAGGATTCGAAACGACAGTTTCGCCGTCATTGATGTACTTCTTGTACTGCTCGAGAAAATCGGCGCCGGCGCCTTCAAAGCCTTTCGTCGTCAGCGCGCCTTCGCGATCGAACATGTGGATGGCATGCATGAGCGCTTCAAGCGCACCTTCGAAGTGCCAGCCGTGATCGGTCGGGTAGTAATAATGCGGTGAGACGAAAACCGGCATGTTGTTGGCCTTAGCTGCCTTGAACAATGCATCGATGTTCTCAACCGTGTGGTTTTCGGTAACGCTCTTGCCGACGACACCCCAGGCGACGCCTTCCGGGCTCAGGAAGTCATTCTGCGGATCTGTGATGAGCACGGCTGTGCGTCCGCCGACGATCGTCATGCCGGGGTTCGGTAGGGCTGCGGTGGCGACGTTGATAAAGCTGGCCGCGGCCAGAACAATTGCTGCAAGTGTGATACGTGCTTTCATGATTTACTCCTGATTTGATATGTCTATTGCGTGTTCAGATGCGCCGATCGGAGGCGCTAATGGGGATGTCGTTGGCGCTCATGTCACGGCGACGCATGTAGCCGTCGTCGTCGAACGCCCAGTGTTCATTGCCGTATGTGCGATACCACTGACCGGTGCGTGCGTGCTGCCACTCGTACTCAAAGCGCACTGAAATGTGGTTGTCATTGAATGCCCAGAGTTCTTTCATCAGCCGGTAGTGCAACTCGGTTGACCACTTGTCGGTCAGGAACTCGACGATCGCGTCGCGCCCGACAATGAACCGGTCGCGATTACGCCACTCGGAATTGCCTGAGTAGGCCTGGGCAACCCGTTCCGGGTCGCGCGAATTCCAGGCATCTTCAGCGGCCTGTACTTTTGCCAGGGCGCTGTCGCGTGTGAACGGCGGTAAGGGTGGTAGTTGCATTTCGTCGGTCCTCGTTTCTCTTCGTCGCCAGATGTGCTTTGGTTGATTCTTGTATTGCAGCAACCGTGCCAACTCAAGAAGGTGCGAAAAAACAAGGACTTAGAGAAATCTCATAACCACAGAAAGTTGTGGTCCACAAAAAACTGTGGTCTAATCATCAGAAAACTGAGGTCAATAATTCGATGGCGAAGAAAGATGTGCTTGCAAGGCTCCAGACACAGCACCAGCTGATCCTCGACTCGGCGGGTGAGGGCATCTACGGCCTGGATCACGAGGGCAGGATCACGTTCAGCAATGCAGCCGCAACACAGATACTCGGCTGGAAGCTCGAGGATGTACTCGGACAAAGCGCCCACGACGTACACCATCATTCGCACGCCGATGGATCGCCGTATCCAATTGAGCAATGTCTGATTTACTCGGCACTCCGGGACGGTGAGGTCCACCGGGTTGATGACGAGGTCTTCTGGCATGTCGACGGCTCTTGTGTGCCGGTTGAATACACCAGCACGCCTATGTTCGAGGATGGCGAAGTCTGTGGCGTGGTCGTCGTATTTCGCGACATCTCACAGCGCAAGGACATAGAGCGGCAGCGGCAAGCCGCTTATGACGAATTGGTCAGGGTGCAAACTGAGCAGCAGCTAATCCTTGACGCGGCGGGCGAGGGCATCTACGGCATTAATGCGGACGGCAAAATGACGTTCGGCAATGCGGCAACCGAAGAAATCCTCGGCTGGAAAGTCGACGATGTGCTTTTGCAAAGCGCGCACGAGGTTCATCATCATTCGCATGAGGATGGGTCGCTGTATCCCCGCGAGGAATGTCCGATCTACGCGGCCCTGACGGATGGCGAGGTGCATCGCGTTGATTGCGAGGTGTTCTGGCACACCAATGGCAAGCCCGTGCCGGTCGAGTACACCAGCACACCGATTATTCGCGATGGAAAACCGGACGGCGCCGTGTGCGTTTTCCGCGATATTTCCGAGCGGCGAGAAGCGGAGCGCTTGCGCGAGGCGGCTTACGCTGAGATCAAGACGCTCAAAGAACAACTGGAGCAGGAGCGCGACTACCTGCGCGATGAGGTCCACGTCACCGTCAGCTTCGGCGAGATAATAGGTCAGAGCATGGCGTTGAAACGCACGCTCGCCAAAGTCGAGGCAGTGGCGAATACGTCGGCCAATGTTCTGGTGCTTGGCGAGTCCGGTGTGGGCAAGGAAATGATCGCCCGCGCGATCCACGGGGAAAGCGAACGCTCGGACAAGCCGCTCATCAAGGTCAACTGTGCGTCTATACCGAAGGAACTCTTCGAGAGCGAGTTCTTCGGTCACGTGCGTGGCGCGTTCACCGGTGCGCACAAAGACCGGGTCGGGCGGCTGCAGCTGGCGAATAGCGGCACGCTGTTTCTCGACGAAGTCGGCGAGATCCCGCTGTCATTGCAGGGCAAATTGCTGCGTGCGTTGCAGGAACAGGAGTTTGAACGTGTCGGTGACGACGAGACGACCAAAGTCGACGTGCGCGTCGTCGCGGCGACCAACCGCAACCTGGAAGAAGAGGTGGCTGCAGGGCGGTTTCGTGAGGATCTTTACTATCGGTTGAGCGTCTTTCCCATAGAATTGCCGCCGCTGCGTGATCGGATCGAGGATGTTATGCCATTGGCGATACATTTTCTCGGGACGGTCTGTGCCGAGCTAGGCCGCGATCCATTGAAACTGTCGAAACAACACATCGTCATGCTGCAGAAGCACCAATGGCCGGGCAATATTCGCGAACTTCGAAACGTCATTGAAAGGGCGGTTATCCTGACCAAAGGGGCGAGGCTGCGACTTGACCTTGCAATGGGCAGCACGCTGAAGTCCCCGTCGGCGTCCGAACCTGCGGACCTGGAGACCGGCCAGTTTCTGACCGAGGACGAATTTCGCGCGACTGAAAAGCAAAACCTGGTCGCGGCATTACGTGCGGCCGATTGGCGCGTGTGGGGACCCGACGGCGCTGCAGCGATGCTGGGCATCAAGCCGTCGACGCTGTCGTATCGAATGAACGTCTTTGGTATCGAGAAAGACTAGTCAGGGCTTATCTGCCTAGTGCCCGATGTCGTCCAAGGCCTCGACCAGGCTTTGCAGCTGCTCCGCCGTTCGCGGTGCACGCTTTAGCACAGCTTTCATTGTGTCATCGACCACGCCGGACGCGTCACCCAGCAATTCCCGGCCCGCCGGGGTTAGCGCCGCGATCGCCAGGCGTGCGTCCCGCTTGCTCTTGACGGTCGAGACGATGCCGAGCTTCTCCATGGGCCGCAGCGCCCGGGTGACGCCAGACGGTGTAAGGCCGACGGCCCCCGCAAGGTCGACGCGACTGGCCTGGGCACCGGGCGAGTCACCCAGCGCCCTTAACAGGCGGTATTCCGCGAGGCTGACGCCGCGAATAGCGCCAAGGCTGCTGTCGAGGCGTCGTTCAAGGCGACTCCAGGCGGATGCGAAGGCCAGCGCCAATGTCTGCTCGTTTGTGATTTGAGTATTCATGCTTAAAGCATAACAAAAACGTGATTACTCACGCAATAGGCAAGTACTTGTACGGGTTGCCCCGGGGCCGCCAATGCGCCAAAGTACGGCCTGTTGAATTTCGGATCCACCAAAAGGCCCGATTCCCGTGTTGCAAGCACTAGACGACAATGAAATCCGCATCCTGGGCTGCCTGATCGAAAAGTCGATCGTCACGCCAGACCAATACCCCTTGACGCTCAATGCCCTGACGAACGCCTGCAACCAGAAGTCGGCTCGCGACCCGGTAATGGCGCTGCAACCCGGTGAAGTTCAACATGTGGTTCGGATTCTCGAGGCGAAACACCTGGTGCGTACCGAGGAAAATTTCAAAAGCCGGACGGAAAAATACGCGCAGCGTTTCTGCAATTCGCGATATAGCGACCTGCATTTTGATCCGGCTGAGCTCGCTATCGTTTGCCTCTTGTTGCTACGCGGACCGCAGACACCCGGTGAGCTGCGCGCGCGCAGCGGCCGCTTGCACGAGTTTGCCGACAACTCGGAAGTCTTGTCCGCTGTTAGAGGCCTGATCGAGCGTGAGGGTGGACCGCTACTGGTCGAGCTGCCACGCACGCCCGGGCGCAAGGATTCCGAGTACATGCACCTGTTTGGCGGGCCGATCGATATCGAGGCGCACCAAAGTCAGGCGAAAGCGACCGTCTCACCGGACCGAGTAAGCGTGAGCGAACTGGCCGAGCGGGTGCGTCAGCTTGAGTCGGACGTCGCCGAACTCAAGAAACACTTGCAGTAAGTAACCCGCAGTAAATAACCCAAGGTATTGGAGTTTCGTATGTCGCTGTCTACGAAAACAAACTCACGATTCGTAGAAATCCTTCTTTGTGCCGCGCTTGCAACAATGGCGCTGCCCGCCGTCGCGCAGCAAAAGGTCGTGGTGGCGGTTGTCGGCGACGGACCTGCGGATCGCTACGAGGAGCTGCGCCAAAAGTACGTTGATGAATTGCTGGCGTTAACGGCGGGTGAGTTCGACGTGCAGATACGACACTTTTCCGGAGCGTGGAGCAAAGAGACCATTGAAGCAGCGCTTGAGCAAACCTATAGCGACGCTGAGATCGATCTCGTGCTGGTCACGGGCTTTGTCGCCAATCAAATTGCGGCGACGAGGCGCGATTTTTCCAAGCCAACATTTCTCCCCGTAATTATTGATACAGGATTGCTTGCCGGCGATGTGACGACTGGGCCGTCGGGCGTACGCAATCTCAATTATTTGACTGCCTACGCCGACTTTGGCGAGGATCTGGACACGCTACTGAAGATTGTTCCGTATCGAAAGCTCGTCTTGTTCGTAGACCTGGGTTTGGCGTCGGCCATTCCGGAACTCCGCGAGGCCTCCTTCGCGGCAAGTTCCGAAAGAGGTATTGAATTAACGGCGATCATGCATGACGGAATAGATCATCAATTGATGAACCAGGTACCGGCAAACACAGACGCTATTTTCATCGCCGGGCTGCCGAGAATGCCACCCGATGACTTCGATCGACTTATCCAGATGATCAACGCGGCGCGACTGCCGAGCTACAGTTTCATCGGCGTCGCCGACGTCGAACGCGGCCTGCTCGTGACCAATTCGGAGCCACGCGACGTCGATCGTCAGGCGCGACTGAACGCGCTCAATATGCAGGCCGTGATGTTGGGCGAGCGAGCGCAGGATCAGCCGACGGCGTCGCTGCGCAAGGAGCAATTGACCATCAATATGGCGACGGCACGCGCTATCGGGTTGTCGCCGAGCTTCGACGTGCTTGGCGACGCCGTCAAGCTGAACGAAGATGTGGAGGTCACGGGGCAAGCGTACGGACTCGTCGATATTGCGCGCATGGCGCTGGATCAGAACCAGGACCTGCTGGCCGAGTCGTATGGGGTGCAGGCGGGACTCGAGGAAATCGCCAGGGCCAGGGCCAACCTGTTTCCGCAGGTCGGCGCATCGGCGAGCCATACGCTGCGAAAAGACACGCCGTTTGTCTCGGCCGGGCTGTTTGCCGAACGGTCCAGTGATGCCGCGATTAGTCTTGATCAACTCTTGTACTCGGATGCGGCCAGCGCCAATCTCAAAATTCAGAAAGAGCTACAGCGCACGCGCCTTGCCAGTCTGGAGGAATTCAGGCTCGATGTTATACAGGTCGCCACGACATCCTACTACACGGTTTTGAACGCGCGCTCGCAGTTGGCTGTTCAGGAAAATAACCTGCGAATTTCGAGGACCAACCTGGAGCTCGCAAAAGATCGTGTCCGCCTCGGAAACTCGACAGCGGCTGATGTGTATCGATGGCAGGCAGAGGTCGCCCGGGCACAAATATTGGTGCTGGATGCCAGAGCTGCATTGAATCAGTCCTGGGAGACACTCAATCGAATTTTGCACAAGCCGCAAGGCGTCCGATTAGCATTGCGGGAGGCGACGTTCGACGAACCCTTCGTAATGACGCGAGAGGAGTTCGAAAAGTTGGTGCAAAGCCCGGCGGACTATGCGCACTTCTCGCGCTTTTACATTGACCGGGCGCTAAGGCAAGCGCCGGAACTGGAGCAATTGAATGCGCTGATCGCGGCCAAGCGACGCGAGCTCACAAGCCAGCGGCGCGCATACTGGTTACCGGATGTCTCGGTCGGCGGACGTTACACGAGCAACCTTGACCAGTCCGGAGTGGGAGCGGGGCCACAGGCCGGCCAGGATCTGAACGACTGGAGCGTTGGCGTACAGGCAACGTTGCCGTTGTTTTCCGGCGGCCTCAAGAAAGCCAACGTATCGAGAGCGAGCTTCGAACTCCGGCAGCTCGAATCATTGCGCGCGTCGACGGAGGAGCGCGTGGAGGAACAAATTCGAAATCAGCTGCATGCGGCACAAGCGGCTCACGGTCAGATTGATCTTGCCGCCAGCGCGGCGGAGGCATCCCGCAAGAACTTCGAGTTGGTGAGCGACGCCTACGCGCGAGGTACCGTGACCGTCATTGAACTACTGGACGCCCAGGATACGAGTCTTACTGCCTCAGCGGCGGCAGCGGAATCGTTGTATAACTTCCTCATAACAATAATGTCGGTGCAGCGCGCTATCGGTGGCTACGACTTCCTGTTGCCAGCCGAGGAGAGGAATGCATTGGCTGTCGAGTATCGAACGACACTGACGGGAATCCAATAATGAGAACCAGTTTATTTTCGTTGCTCGTCGCAGCGCTGACTTTTTCGGGTTGCGGTCCGTCCGATGAGTCATTCGAAGAGCGACTGCGGCCCGTTCGGTACGTGACCGTTAGTGACGCGAGCGAATTCCGCAACCGCAGTTTTTCCGGCACCTCGAAGTCCAGCCGCGAGTCGCGACTCAGTTTCAAGGTGTCGGGAACGGTTACCAGCGCGCCGGTACAAATCGGTCAGCGACTGAACGCCGGGGACCTGATTGCCGAAATCGATCCGGCGAGCTACGTGTTACAGGCACAGCAGGCACAGGCAACGCTGGTCGAAGCGCAGGCGAACGATCGCCGCGCGACTGCCAACTACGAACGTACCAAGGGGCTCTATGCCAATAGAAACGCGTCACTTAACGACCTCGAATCGGCGCGGGCACAGGCGGAGTCCGCCAGCGCGGTGGTGCGATCGGCGAGTAAGGCACTCGAGATTGCACGGTTGAATGTTTCCTACACAAAACTTAAAGCCGATACCGATTGTTCGATCGCGTCGCTCGACATTGAGGTCAATGAGAACGTAGCGTCTGGCCAACAGGTCGCGGCCGTGAGTTGCGGCGACGAGTATGAAGTGACGCTGGACCTGCCAGAAAGCCTGATCGGGAGTGTTGACGAGTGGACTCCCGTCACGGTCCGTTTCGGCTCCATACCTGATGAGGAATTTAGCGGGGTGATCTCGCAGATCGCAGTTGCCTCGTCTGCGGGGTCGGCGGCGTTTCCGGTCGTCATTGATATCCTCGGTAGTCATCCATCGCTGCGCTCCGGACTTGCGGCGGATGTCACCTTTCAATTTGATTCAGCTGCGTCGCAGAATGGTGGTGTTCTGCTCCCGGTTACCGCCGTCATTAAAGATCCGTCCGGGGCGTTCGTTTTCGTAGCGGAGTCGGCCGAAACAA
The DNA here is from genome assembly GCA_963760325.1 of uncultured Gammaproteobacteria bacterium. Classification (GTDB taxonomy): domain Bacteria; phylum Pseudomonadota; class Gammaproteobacteria; order Steroidobacterales; family Woeseiaceae; genus UBA1847. Next base: position 11,952 of record CAVXCW010000034.1, read on the forward strand.
AGGGTGAAGCACTGGTAAGGCGCCGGGACGTCACCCTGGGTGAACTGTCGCAGTCGGGCATCGAGATCGTTGAAGGCCTGGAAGTCGGCGACCGAGTAATCACCGCCGGTATCTCGGTAATCCGCGATGGACAGCGTGTCCTGGTCCCGGCCGCAGACTAAGCTCGGCTCGTACCGTGAATCTCACTGCTGCAGCAATTGATAGAAATCGCGTCACCTTGACGATCGTGGGCCTGGTCGTGATTGCCGGAATTTTCGCATTTCAGAGCCTGCCAAAAGCGCAAGACCCGGGTTTCATCGTGCGAACCGCTGTCATTACCACGCGCTTTCCCGGCGCAAGCCCGGAACGCGTTGAGCTGCTGGTCACTGACAAGATCGAAAAGAAGATTCAGGAGATGCCGGAAATAGACTCGATCACGAGCGAGTCACGCACCGGTATTTCGCTCATCTACGCCAACTTCAAAGAAAGCTACAAGGTCATGCGACCGATCTTCGATGACCTGCGGCGCAAGGTGAATACCGTTACCGCCGATTTGCCGCAAGGGACGCAGACGCCGGAGGTGAACGATGAGTTCGGCGACGTGTTTGGCAGCGTCTATACGCTTTCCGGTGACGGCTTTTCCTACGCTGAGTTGAAAAATGTTGCTGACGAGCTGCGCGATGAGCTTCTGAAAGAACCGGATATCGCCAAAGTCTCGATTCACGGCGAGCAGCAGGAAGTCATATTCGTCGAATACAATAACGCGCGACTTTCGGAGCTGGGTTTGTCCCCGCAACAGCTTTCGGCATCGCTGGCGGCCGTCAACATACTGTCGTCGGGCGGGGACATTTTGAGCGGACGCGAGCGAATTACGCTCGAGCCCAGCGGCAACTTCGAGTCTATCGAGGATTTGCAGCGGACCGTTATTCAATTGCCGGGCGGAGCGCTGGTTTACCTCGAAGATATTGTGGATATTTACCGTGGTTACAAAGATCCGCCGAGAAGCGTGAGTCGCGTGAACGGCGAGCCGACGCTTGCCATCGCGGTGGCGATGCGCGATGGCGGGGATATTCTGAAGCTGGGTGAGCGGCTAAACGTCCTCATGCCGGAGTTGGTCTCTCGATATCCCTGGGGCATCAATATCGACAAGGTCTGGTTCCAGGCGGACCTTGTCGACAATGTCGTGAAGGCGTTTTCGTCGAGCCTCGGCCAGGCGATCATTATCGTTATTCTCGTCATGATCGCGTTCCTCGGCCTGCGGACGGGGCTCGTCGTCGGCTCACTGATTCCAACGACCATCATCGCCTCCATTTTCACGATGCAAATTTTCGACATCACGATCAACCAGATATCGTTGACCGCGTTGATCATCGCGCTGGGTCTGCTCGTGGACAACGCCATTGTAATCGTCGAGTCGATTGTCGTCAGGCGGGAGCGAGGCGAGAACGCGGTCACCGCTGCAATCGAGTCCGGAAAGGAACTCAGTACACCGCTTTTGATTTCGTCGCTGACCACAGCGGCGGCGTTCATGCCAATCGCGTTGGCGAAATCGGCGGTCGGCGAATACACGTCGGACATCTTCTACGTCGTGGGCATTGCGCTCCTGTCATCGTGGTTACTTGCGATGACGTTTGTGCCGATGCTGACGACCGTCGCATTGAAAGTGCAGCCCTCAAAGGGCAACGGCGAGGATCTGTTCCAGGGCCGCTGGTATGCGTTTTACCGCAACCTGTTAGGTGTTTCTTTGCGTTGCCAGTACCGGTTTTTCGCGGTCATTATCGGGCTGTTTCTCCTCGCGATCGTTGGCCTGGGGCTGGTGCGACAGCAGTTTATTGCGCCATCGGAGGACCCGGTGTTCTCGGCGAAACTCGAACTGCCGTTGGGCACCTCGATAGAGACGAGCCAGCAAGTCATTGCGGACGTTGATACGTTCATCCGGGACACTTACTTCGCACCCGCATCGGGCGAACCACGCATTCGCAACTGGCTGACATTTATCGGCGAAGGCGGGCCGCGGTTTCAGCTAAGCCTCAATCCGCCGAATCCGAATCCGGCGAATTCCTTCGTCATCGCAAACACCATCGGACCAGACGACGTTGATGTTGTCATTGCCGGCATCGAGGACTACGTGCATGACCACCATCCGGATCTGGCGGCCCAGGTGAAGCGCCTGGAAAACGGTCCGCCCGTCGACTATCCGATCATAGTACGAATTTCGGGCGACGACTTTGATGCGCTCTACTCGATCGCCGATCAGGTTATTGGATTCCTTTATGGCCTGCCACAGGTCTCGAACGCCAAAAACTCCTGGGGCTTGCAGACCAAGAAGCTAACGGTCGATGTTGACCAGGAACTGGCGCGACGTTCCGGCGTCACCAGCGAAGACGTCGCGTATTCGCTGCAGGCCGGGTTAACCGGAATCGACCTCACACAATATCGCGAAGAGGATGAATTGATACCGGTAACATTGCGTACCATCGCTGCGGACCGGCAGGACTTCAGTAAACTGGATGGCCTGACAGTTTACTCGCAAAGCACAGGCAGCAGCGTGCCCTTGAAACAGGTTGCGAATGTCGAGCTCACGTTTGAGCCCGGCATCATCGAGCGGCGCGATCGGGACAGAACGCTGTCACTCAACGTGCAGCTGAAGAGCGGCGCGACCGCGGCGGGGGTTGTTGACGTATTGGTTCCCTGGCTGGAGGAGGTGCAGCCACGCTGGCCGGCAGGACACGATTTCGAGATCGGTGGTGAGACCGAGGAGTCGGGCGATGCAAACGCGTCGATCGTCGCGGAGTTACCCATGGCCGGAATGCTCATCCTCTTGCTCCTGGTCTGGCAATTTAACTCCTTGCGCCGACCCGTGATTATTCTCGCGACGATTCCATTGGGCTTGATCGGTGTGACGTTCGGCTTGCTCGTGGCCAATTCGACCTTCGGCTTTTTTACGATCCTGGGATTGATCTCATTGTCCGGCATCATCATCAACAACGCGATCGTGTTGCTGGATCGCATCGCGATCGAGATTCGTGATTTTGGTCGTACACAGGCGGACGCGGTTATGATCGCCTGCCAGCAGCGCATGCGGCCGATACTCCTGACCACTGCGACAACGGTGCTTGGCATGACGCCACTGCTGTGGGGCGCTACCGCGATGTTCAAGACGATGGCGATCACCATTATCTTCGGGCTGGCATTCGCGACCGGACTCACACTGCTGGTTGTTCCGGTGCTTTACGCAATGTTCTTCCGGGTTTCGTTCACGAAGAACGCCTGACGCAACGGCCTCGTTACTGTCGCTTGTTACCAGTGCCCGGTGCCGGGTCCGCCTTTGAACGGTCCCACGACGTCGGACGTTATCCAGCCCCCATAAAATCGCCCCGGCTGTGGCAATACCCGCTCGCCGTCCACAAAACAGGCGATGCGCCCAGGGTAGAACGAGACGCAATTTTTCAGGCGCTCGTAACGCGCACGTGGCCTGGGATAGTCCCACGCGATCGGCATTTCCGGATGGGTGGCGAGCGCCCAGTAGCGTGCCGCGCCTTTCCACTCACACACTGAGCTGCCAGGAGATTCGACGAGCAATCGCCATTCCACGTCGTCGGGCGGGAGATAAAAGGTCGGTGGACTCGCAGTCTCCATCAGACGAAGGCTGCTGCGCGTACTGGCGATCACGCAACTGCCATCCCTGACCTCGACCAGGCGATTGCATCGTTTCAAGAGCGGCGGTCTCGGATAGTCCCACACCGATTCCTGTCCCGGCTCGGGCGTGACGGCGAAATCCGGTCGTTTCTGTCCTTGGGAACTCCACATGGTAAGCACATTATCGCTGCATGCGACAAAGCTCAACCGTGGTAGTTTCGTCTCGGGTGGCGTTAAAACCCGGCGCGTATTCAGTGACGCGGAAGCAGCTGGCTCAAACCCACTTTGAACTGCAGGAAGAACAGGCCGGTGACGGTGTCGTCCATCATCCGCACATCCAGAAGATCCTCGACGGCTTTCACGGGCAGGTAGGTGAGGTTGAAGCCTATATTCCGGTTGCCGATCGACAGGCTCGGTACCGCGCCGGGAAAGGGGCGGTTATCATTCACGTCACGACGAGTCATCAGGAAGGCGTTGATGCCAGCTTCCACGTAGAAGCCGTTCAGGCGGTCCGATGCGTAGAGCGTTCTGTGCAGACCCGCGCCGGCCATGTAGGACATGACTTCGTTGCTGTCGCGAAAGCCGTTGACCATGACCTGTTTTTTCCATCGCGACTCGGTCGCGAACTGGTACTCGAGGCCGAGGCCGACGTTGTCCTCGTTCCAGTTTTCGGTTGCATCAAGATGAATCGACCGGCCGTTTAGAACGGCGTTCAGATTCCCGGCCACCGCGGACGAGAAAGGCGCGACAACAAGTAGAGAGAGAAGGGCGAGTCTTGCGGCAGCATTCAGGTTCATGCTGCTTAATAATGCAAGACATGTGCCCGAATATAAATATCATAAAAGTCAGTAGTTTATGAAACTAGCCTAAAAAAATTGTAAAGAGAGTCGACAACATACGGCTATGATTTTTGAGCGGACCGCTGGTTGCGACGCGATCTCAATGAGATTGGCGTCGATTTTCGCTTGGGCCGTTTGACCGGGCGTCCGACAAAGAAGCCTTGAGCGAGGTCCACACCTAGTTCGCCAAGCAGTTCCAGCGTTTCCGCGTTCTGCACGTATTCAGCGACGATCTTCATACCTGCCTCGCGGCCTATCTCGGCAATTAGCCTGATCATCTTTTGGTCGACCGGGTTGTTCGGCAGGTCCTTGACGAACGCGCCATCAATCTTGATGTAATCGAAGTGCAGTTTCTGCAAGTAGCTGAACGAACTGTAACCCGTGCCAAAATCATCGAGCGCAAACGTGCAACCGAGGTTTCGAATGACGGCAATCTGTCGTTCGACGTGTCGTGGCCGTCGGACGGCGAGGCTCTCGGTAATCTCGAATACGATGTTTTCAGGTGGCACGTTGTGCTTCTCGAATATAGATTCGATGTAGTCGGCCAGGTCCTCGCTCTCGAACGCGTTCGCGGACAAGTTGATCGCGAGCTTCAGTTTAGGATTAGTTTGCGCTTCGTGAGCATAGGCCTTGGCAGCATTAAGAATCATCCAGAAATCGATTTCGGACATCAGGCCGAAACGTACGGCGGAGGGCAGAAAAACGTCGGGCAAGATGAGCTTGCCGTCGTCATTCCGAAGCCGGATAAGCACCTCGTGATGCGTTGTGTCGCCCGTATCAATTCGGTTAATGGGCTGAAAGCGTAACTCGAACTCGTCGTTATTCAACGCCTTGCGCAGGCGATTCATCCAGCCCAGGCCAGTTGCGACCTGTTGCTCGGCGTCGGCCGATTGTTTGAACACGTGCATGCGGTTTCGGCCGGCCAGCTTCGCTTCGCGGCACGCAATGTCTGCCTGGTTGATGAGCTCATCCTGATGCAGATCGTCTCCGGCAATCATTGCTACGCCGATACTGCAATGCACATGGAACACTCGCTCGTCTTCTATGTGTGCCATCCGTCGCATGTTCGCGAGAATCTTGTCGGCGGTAACTCGGGCGCCCTCCAGGTCAGTGCGTCGCACGAGGATTGCGAACTCGTCGCCACCGAAACGGGCGACGGTGTCTTCCCGTCGAACGCTGCGCAGTAACTCATCAGCCACTTTGCGTATCAGGCGGTCGCCGGCCGGGTGGCCGCAGGCATCATTAATGTATTTGAACTGATCCAGGTCTACAAAAAACAGTGCACTCTCTCGATCCGACTGCACGATGGTGGAGATTTCCTCGCGCAATTCCTCGAGGAATCGGCGCCGGTTGAACAGGCCCGTCAGGCTGTCATGGTTGGCCATTTGCAGTAGTTCTGCATCCCGCTCGCCGAGCGCTGTAGCGGTTGTCTCCAGCGCTTCCACGATCTCCGCGATCTCGCGGTGCTCGGCCGGCTCGAACTGGACATCTAGATTACCTTTGGCCAACTCCCTGATCGGCCGCTGCAGATTGGAAATTGCCGCCAGTGCTTTCTGCAGCAAATGCCGGCCATACAGTGCAAAGATGCCCAGAAGGGCCAACAGAATCAGGACGGCGCCCTTCATGTTTGCGAGCAATCGATCGTGGAAGATTACAAAGTCGAGATTGATACTGACAAAGCCAAGCAATTCAGTTTTTTCAGGCTGTTGCGACGCATCAGGGTCGAAGTCGAACAGGCCGTCGACGGGAATCGATTCTTTCCAGACCGGCGCGAGTATTTCGAAGCGCTGTGGGTTGAGGATACCGGTACTGATCAGGTATGGCTCCTTGTCGCCGACAACACCAATCGCCTTGCGAAGGGATGTGCGTGACAGGTCAGCGACAGTTTCGGGCTGATCGCCATTGCCAACAGAAAATATCGCGCGACCGTCTTTGCCAAAGTAGGCGACGCGATCGATTTCCGGATAGCGGTTCACGAAGCTCTCGAGACGCAGCAGTGCTTCACCATCGTCGGTGAGAAACAATGGCGAACCGAGTTCGTTGAGTTCCTCCGTCCACTGCAGGGCCCAACGTCCATAGTTGTCCTGCAGTACCCATTGGCCACCCCAATAGAGGCTGGCGACGGCGAGCACGCCAATGAGTGCGGCGCTGAGTACCTGTATGGACAGGATCTCGTTGATCAGCACGCGAGTGCCGGCTTTGGCCGGGCTACGCCTGAAAATCCTGACGACCCTGCTTATTGCGTCGGCGACTACCGCGTTCATCGATCGACCACCCTGATCGTCTGGCTCGTCGTTACCCGGATTTCCGACAGAGGAGTGATCGGTGGAATGTCAGCGATGTTACCGGACTCTATCTGGCGAATGACCTTCGTGATGGTCTCCGCGATGTCCGAAGCGACGCTGCTGACGCTGATGCTGGCGCCCATGGAAAGCAGCGATTCGCTGGGCACAAGGACGGGGACCCGCTGGTGCTCTGCACTTTCCATGATTTGTTGCAGCGCACGCCGGCTCAACACACGGTTGTCAGGAAATAACCAGAACCCGTCAATGTCCCGGATCATGCGTTTGAAGATGTACAAGGTTTCCTGGTCCGAGTGTGTGACGTGTGCGAGTAACTCGACACCGTGCCGTTCTGCGGCGAGTTCCGCTTCCGCGATCAGGTCTTCGTGTCCTTCGCCGACAATCGCACCAATGCGCGAGATCGACGGGTTCATTTCTTTCCATGCAGCGATCTGTGCGTCGAGTGGGGCGATCGAAGAAACGCCGCGGCTGTTTTCGGTAAGCAGATTCTGGTAGTTGAAGACCTGGCTGAAGACGACGGGTTTATCGGACATGGCGACCGACGACACGGCGGCACGCAGGCCAATGGCAACAACGACGCCCGAGTCTGAATCGTTGACCAGGCGCAAGGTATTCACCGGTACACTGCCATCGTCGCTGAGGTCGTAGACGTTATGATTTTCGAAACGTCGCATCAACTCGGTGGCGACGTCGGCGTAGGCGGAAAGGCCGCTCGTCAGGACGATCGCAAGAGATGGCAAAGGCGGGGGTGGGGATATCCTGGCGGCCGCTTTCGGTGTTGGCGCAGGCAAAGGTGGCGCGATGACAATCTTGCTGTCTTGCGCGACGGGTTCCGTGGGCGGTGGCGGTTCCGGCTCTGGTGGCAAAGTCGAACAGCCGACAATGCCCAGCGCGGCGATGATAATCGCGGAACGCAGCAGTCCGTTGGCTAGATTGTCGATCCTTCGCACGCAAAGCGCTCCCTTGCCAGGCCCAGAATCCATGGCTCCTCGCCTTCCATGGCGACTTCCTATTTTCGCCCAGACAGGCGTGGAAATACTGTGCTGCAGGTCGTGTCCACAGGGACTGGGTCACAAGAGGTGTGCAATTTCGACCAAATACGTCGATGGCCGTTCGGCGATGGGAGTCGCTTATCGGAGCTGGCTATCCTTGCTGCCACGCCGGTTGTAGCCGCTGGATCTGACGGTCGCCTTGTCCAGCTTGGCCTGGCAGTCGACGCAAAGGCGCACGCCGGGGACTGCTGCACGGCGCGCCTCGGGAATAGCGCGGTCGCATTCTTCGCAGTTTTTCAGACTTTCACCGCGCGGCAACTGGCCACGGGCAAACTCAACCGCATCCGAAATGGTTGCGTCGATTTGATCCTGCACTGCGCCATCTTTGGCAAAGCCGCCGGCCA
>CAVXCW010000035.1:0-44250 GCA_963760325.1 uncultured Gammaproteobacteria bacterium
GATCGCGACCAGCATCCCTGAGAAACTGCAAAGGGAAACCGGTATGGAGTGGCTCGATATCAGGATTACGGTCATTGTTCCGACGATACTCACCGTCCTCGCCTCCTGGTTCGCATGGCGTAACCGCCGGGTATTGGCGACCGCAATCACGGCGGCCGTTGCGCCGTTGTTTATTTTTCTTATCTACGCCTTGCTGATACCGGACGCGTCCGCCTTCCGAAGTTCAGCGCAGATTGCTTCCGAATACGAAAGCTTGTTGCCTGCCGACCAGGAGCTTGTGTTCTCCGACAAGATGTTCGATGCGGCGGTCTACTACATCGGTCGCGATGCGCGGATTCTGCGGGGTCGGGACGAGCTGCATGACTATCTGCGGCAAGATCAACGCGTCTACGTGCTGGCGCGCACCGATTCGGACTCCCTGGTCGACTGTGAGCCTCGTCTTGCTTACGTGGTTGTTACAGTAGGTAACAAACAAATACTGTCGAACGTGGCTGATAATCCCGTCGGCGATGATCTGCCGGCTCTTCCGCAGCTCGATTGCCGAGATTCTCATCTGAGTGCAAGCGGTGTGCCTCGACGACGATCGCCAGAACTTTCTGGCACGGTCGGCCTGTAGAATACCCGGAGATCATTGCGATCGCTATCGGCGAGTATTGCCTCGCGTCATGAGACCAAATGCGGATAGCGTTTCGACAGGCGGTAAGGCAAGTTAGCTGAGAAGCGCAGTTGTGGTGACCCGGAGGTGAGTGCTTACGAATCACTAATCCATCCGGATTGAAATGGGCGGCACCCTGATTGCGCATTCGACTATCCAGTTGGCGCTTACGAGGAGACAGGCCGTGAACATGAAAACCATTCTCGTTCTACTAATTTTCGGGCTCGCAGCGAGCGTCGCTGCGAATGCGCAGCAAAACGAACTTGGCTGGACCATGGACTCGGCGGTCAAACAACTGGACCGCCAGGGAAGTGATTTCGCGACGTTACTGGCAGACATGGAGCTGCAGTGGAGCGGCAACGAGCAGGGCGAAACGGAGACCGAACGCGGACGCCTCTACATGAACAAGAAAGGCGATCTCCGCATCAATGTCGACACGCCGAACAAGCAAACCATACTGCGAGTTGGTCGCACGGTTTCATACTATGATCCGGCAAAGGCGACGGTTCAGGAATTCAGTCTTTCCAAACACAAAGATCGTCTCGAGGTATTTGTTCCGCTGGGATTTAGTACGACCGGCAAGGACCTGACCAGGGACTATCTCGTTACATTCATCGGCGAAAAAGATATCGGATCCAGGCGTACGCTGGGTCTCGAGCTGACGCCGAAGCGCGACAACGTTCGCGCGGTTGTTTCGAGAATAGAACTTTGGGTTGATGAGGCGTCCTGGCTTCCTGTGCGACAGGTCATCTCACAATCGTCGGGTGGACAGACATTGACGATTGTCTATGCCGGTACCGCAAGAAATCTTGCCCTTAACTCGGATCTGTTTCGAGCCAAATGGCCAAAGGGAACGAAAAAAGTCCGGATGTAAGGTTTTCTTTAGAGGCACGTCGATTCGGCGGCATCTGACGATAATGCCGCTCATGCAGTGATATCATGTGACCTTGGCTGGTCATGTGACCTTGGCTGGTCATGTGACCTTGGCTGGTAAGGAGATAGCTCTCGGTGCGAATGTGCTCCTGCAAAATCAAGGGCCTGACTGTCCAGCTATTTGTCGTGCTGCTGATCAGCGCCTGCGGCACGTCACCCTACCGGCCGGCGGCACTGGACTCGATACCATTTCAGAATCGCGCCCAGACCCAGACCAGTGGCCCGGTCATGGTCAGCGCCGCGGTTCCGGGACCGAGAGAAGCCCGCGCGCTATTCGACTTGCCCCTTTACGACAGCGGAATCCAGCCAATCTGGTTGAAGGTCGAAAACGGGAGCGAATCCTGGATTCGATATGCGCCGGTCGGAACAGATCCGGCGTATTTCTCGCCTCAGGAAGTCGCCTATGTTCACCGGGCCTCATTTTCGAAAGAAGCCAAAGTCAGCATGAACCACTATTTTTACGAGATGGCAATGCCGCGGCGAATCCCTCCGGGCGAGACCCGGTCGGGGTTTGTCTTCACGCACGCTCATCCGGGCACCAAGGCGTTCAACGTGGACTTGTTCGGCGGAAGCAGCCGGGAGAACGATCTCTCGTTTACGTTCTTTATTGATGTCCCGGGATTCAAGCCGGACCATTCCGATGCCTACTTCGAGGAACTCTACACGAGCGAGAAGATCACCGATTTCAACAGGGAGGATCTGAGGTCTGAATTGACCAGGATGGATCGTCAGACCCGGGATAAGTTGGGCGAAAACCTGAGCATGCCGATCAACGCTGTCGTCATCGGCGAATCGCAGCAAGTATTGCAGGCACTCATCCGGGCCAACTGGGTTGAAAAGCCCCGAACCGATGCTGCATTGGCGGCCGACCGGGAACTCCTGTTCGACCGCGTTGCGGACGTGGTTTTCATGAAGAACCTGAGCGCAAGCGGCGGGCGAAATGAGTTGCGATTCTGGCTGAGTCCGATGCGCGAGAACGGCACGCCGGTATGGTTGGCGCATGTGACTCATTTCATAGGTGAAGGCAAAGGCCGCGGGCACCTGGATCCCGACCTGGATGATGCGGCTGCCTACTTTGTCCAGGACATCTGGTATGGCCAGGGCCTCGCCGGATATGGCTGGGTCCAGGGACAGGGGCAAGTTCCGATTGACGATCAACAGCAGACTTTCGGCGGCTCATCGTTCTTCAGCGACGGCCACGTGATCGTCATGTGGATGTCAGGTCCCGCGGTGTCGATGTTGGATGTGGACGCCATGGATTGGGATGACGGCCCCGGGCGGACTGCCCGGTGACGGCCATCGGCAGATGCGTCCTCGTCGCCGGCATGTTGTTTGTGACGTCGCTCACTGCACAGGGTCAAGGGGAGTCGCAAAATCCTGCGTTTCTCGACCGAGCGCTAAGCCAGAGCGACGGTGACGTCACGATCACCGTGGCGGTGCCCAGTGGCAGCGAAACACAGGAACTGTTCGGCGTGCCGCTCTATAAAAGAAAGATTCAGCCGGTCTGGCTCGACATTACGAACAATCGCGAGTCGGCAATCACGTTTCTTCCTTTGGGCCTGGATCCTCAATATTTCACACCGATCGAGAGCGCCCTGCTGGGGTCGGGTGGCGCCGACAAGGCGGACCTCACGATTCGGAAGTTCTTTTTCGACCGCAAGATGAATATGTATATCGAGCCTGGAGAGAATCGCTCGGGATTCATGTTCACGCAGCTGCAGGAAGGCACCAAGTCGTTCAATGTCGATGTCTATACCGACGAAGATCAGATCGTTAACTTCACCTTCTTCGTGCCGGTTCCGGGGTTACGGCTGGATCATCACGATGTCGATTGGGATAAGCTGTATCCTGCTGGCGAAATTCGCGAGCTCGACAAAGACGAGCTCATCGAAGCGCTTCGTGCGATGCCCTGTTGCACGACGGACAAAAAGGCCGAAGGAACGGGCGATCCCCTCAATCTCGTGGTTATCGGCAGCGTCAAAGATGTGTATTACGCATTTATTCGGGCGGGATGGGACGAGACGGAAGTCATTGGCAGGTCGTCGTTGACCAAGATGGCCAAATCATTCGTTACCGGGAGCGAGTATCGGTACTCGCCCGTAAGCGGGCTATACGTGTTCGGCCGTCCCCAGGATGTGGCTTTGCAAAAGGCACGAGACAGCATCAATGAGCGCAATCACCTGCGGCTGTGGATGTTGCCGATACGTTTCGAGGGTGTGCCGGTATGGATAGGCCAGATCAGCCGCGACATCGGCGTGCGTTTTACGACCAAGACTATTACCACGCATAAGGTCGATCCGGACGTGGACGAGACGCGAGAATTCCTGGTTGAAAACCTGGCCTATTCCCAGGCGCTGGCAAAACTGGGGTATGTGGATGGCGTCGGTGCCGCATCGCTCGATGCACCACGCGGAAACCTGACCGGTGATCCCTATTTCACCGATGGCAAGCGTGTCGTGTTATGGATTTCTTCGCAGCCAAAAGACTTCGACGATATCGAGGATCTCGACTGGGACGCTCAACCACTGCGTTGAGCGAGGTCTATCAGTACCGGGTAGTATTGAGTGGGCGCCATAGAGGACGGCATATTGACAGGCTTGCTTGAAGACTTGAGGGCAGACCGTTTCGCCCTTCCCCAAATGAAGGGCATCCGGTTTATCGTAGTCGCGGTTCTTCTGGCGGCCGGATGCGCCACCGAATCTCCGAAGGATATTCTGAACGACTACGAAGAGGTCGACGCTACGACCGTCCTGGATGCGCCCACCTCCAAACCCGGTACATTTTCACCGCAGAATCGAGCGGTCGTTGCCAGAGGTGAATACCTGGTCGAGATACTTGCCTGTGGTTCTTGCCATACCGACGGTGCGTTGGCGGGTGATCCCGATTTCGATCGGACGTTAGCGGGTTCAAAGACGGGAATCGCTTTTACGAACCCCTTGGGCGAGGAATACCCCGGCGTCATTTATCCACCCAATATCACGCCCGACAAAAAGACCGGCATCGGCGATTGGACGGACACGCAGATCGCGAACGCAATCAGGGCCGGTATCGGCCGGCATGGTAGCCGGCGCCTGGTATCCATGCCTTGGCGGGGCTACGCGAAAATTTCTGAAGATGATGTGATTGCGATCGTCGGCTATCTGCGGACCATCGATGCGGTGAGGCATCAGGTCCCGGACGAAGTTAAACCCGGGCGGCTCGCGAGTCATCCCTTCGTCTACTACGGCGTGTACCGTAGCAAACCCTGACGAACGACAGCCACTGCAACTTCGACTGTAATAACTGACGCAGGTCGTCGGTCTTGTTGTTATAAGCTGATGACTCACCGAAAAGGTCTATTTACCCCATGCGACTAGCGACACTGACTGCCGCGTTGATCATTCTCTCGGCCAACGCGACAACGGCAATTGCCACTGACGTCGCGCCGGATTGGTCACTGCTATCGTCTACAGGCGAAACGATCCGTCTCAGCGAAGAAGTTGAGCAACAAACGACCGTCTTGTTCTTCTGGGCGACCTGGTGTCCGTACTGCAAGGCACTGATGCCGCATCTGCAGAGCATTCGGCTCGAGCATGGCGAAAACGTCAGGATCCTGGCCATCAACTTCCGCGAAGACGACGACCCGGTCGCGTTTATCGAAGACGCGGGCTACGATTTTACCGTGTTGCCGGACGGTGATGCAGTCGCAGCCACTTACGGTGTGCATGGTACGCCTGGTGTGATTATCGTCGACAGTCGGCAACAGATTCGGTTCGATCTGCGCAAACTGCCAAAACAGGATCCACGGTCCAATGGCAAAGAGGCCACGAGTCACAGGAAGAAGGCGGCCTACCGCGCGCCGTACTGGGCCGCCGAGATTCGCAAAAGCATCGACGCAATCCAGGACGCCGCGACCCAATGACAAACGTCCGAATCAAGCATCGTGACACTGGCACCTTGCTTGCCGAAGGGCCGATCGGTTGGGGTATCACGCCGTTCGAGGGCAACCTCTACATCCGCAAAAAACACCTGAAGACCACTGGCTTCCGGGCGAACTACTTTCCTGGCTTGTGTATTTACAAGTTTCTTTACGTGTGGATGGATCTCGAGCTGGGGAAGGGCAAGCGGCTTCATAACATCGCCTGGATGTATTGGTTTCCCAATCCGCTGTTTCCGTTTATCTGGTTTCGCGTGGCGTTGCCACGAACGCATCCAGAGATCGAAATTGAAGAGTACTGAGCTATGCAATGTTATCGACATCAAGACCAGGCAGCGATTGCTGTCTGCCGACACTGTGGTAAAGCTGCGTGCGCCGATTGCAGTGAAGATACGGGGCAGGGAGTCGGATGTAGTCCCGATTGTGCGGCAGAGATTCAGGAGTCGTTCCGGCTAAGAGAGCGACTCCGGCAAAGCTTCGGAGTTGGCTACCCGCAACACGTACCGGCATCCGTTTACATGTACGGGTTGTTCGGCCTGATTCTGATGCTGGTCGGGATCTACCTTTCATACACTCGCCACAACATCGATTACCTGACCTTCGCGATGGCGGCTGTCTTCTTCGTTATGTCCTGGGTCTCGTATCGGCAGTTCAGGGCCGCTTGCCTGACCTGCTGACCGCTGCGAGCGCAGCTTCAAGCAGCGCATCCGCGATTTTGCCGGGAGTTGCGTTATCGCTATTGGCCATGACCACTACGCCGATATCGTTCTCGACGTCGAGTAGCAGGTGCGCGCGATGTGCGGCAAACCAGCCGTCGTGACGCGCGACGGTTCTGCCCGCCAGGCGCGTAATCTTAAGACCGAGTCCCCGTCCGGACGCCTGACGTTCGTACATCCGGGCGCGCATTGTCTCAGATAGCACCTCATCGCCCGTGTGGCCTGACAGGAAGCTCACAAGGTGCCCCATATCGTTGGCGCTGGCATACGCACCAAATGCCGGGCTCATGGCGTGGGCGTTATGGTACGTGCGCTCATGTCGGTTGCCGACGCGTTTGCCGACGCCTGCGAACGGGCGCTTCGGACCGGGGATGATGCGATTGACAGGCGTGTAGCCCGTGGCAACGCCCTTGGCCGGTCCGCGTCCGCCTGACGCGCTCATATTCAGCGGCGCAAGTACGCGATCGCGTAGTGCGTCGTTGTAGCTCTGCTCAGTGTTCTGCTCGATGAGCAGTCCCAGCGCCGCGTAGCCGATGTTGGAATAGTGGAAGGAGCCGCCGGGCGCAAACCTGAGCGACGTTCTCGCGAGGTAGTGTGCAAGCTCCTCATTATCGGGAAAGTCCGCCGTGAACCAGTAACCGAATTCGCCTTCCCGATCGAGTCCCGAGGAATGGGTGAGCAGATGCGCGACGGTGACGGGTGGCGAGTTGCCGGAGGCGTCCGCTGCTATTCCGCTGACCGGGTCGTCCAGTCGGATCCGCCCGGCTTCGACGAGCTGCAAAACGAGTACAGCGGACAGGACCTTCGTGACTGATCCGATATAGAGGACGCTGTCGGCGGTCATGGGGCTCGCCGACTCGATGTCGGCAAGGCCACTGGCGCCCGCGAAGAGAGTCTCGCCACGCCGGACAACAATGGCGCTTACGCCAGGTACGTCCTGCGTCTCCCGAGTCTCATCGAGGACGGCCTGCAAACTTGACAGGCCGGATGCGGTAAGAGCGACGAGTAGCAGGGCGGCGGTCATGTTGGAATCATAGCTGTAATGGGTAGCGATATTCAGTCATTCACTCAACGTCCCGTTGTCGCTCAAATTCGGACTCCGTATAACGTCGGGTAATGTGCTGCGGGCAGTTCCAGTCGAATGCGGCAATGTCTATGTAGACCACGCGCTCCACCTGTGCGCGGTAACCCGGCAGCTCGACTGCCGCGTGATCTTTCGCAGCTACGGCCTGCGCGTTCTCGACTCGCATGTGGCCGAGAATCTTGAGTCGGCGGCGATTTGGATAGTCCATGAGTATCAGTGATACACGATCGTTGCTCGATGCGTTTCCGACGCTAACCAACTGAGTATTGCCACGGAAGTCCGCGTACGCCAGGGTCTTCGGTCCAATCACTCGCAAGAATCCCGGCGGGCCGCCGCGATGCTGCACATACGGCCAACCATCTTCGTTAACGGTCGCCATATAAAAGGTATCACGCTCCGCGATGAAGCCGGCTTCCCTGGCAGTGAGTTCGTCGTTCGGCCCGGAGATTCCCGCAAAGCGTTCCATGCGTGCCCTGGATCCGTATTCTTCCTGCGCGGCTTTGACACCATCGGTGAACATGATTTCTGCGAATTGGTGCGACATGTTGTTCCCTCAAAAAAGGCGGCCGCATTGCTGCGGCCGCTCAAGGCGTGGCCTTAGTTGGCCACCAGGGGGGATTGCAGCTGGCGACTCAGGAAATCGCGCATCAGGTCTGCGATTTCCTGGCCATGTGTCTCCAGGGCGAAATGCCCCGTATCGAGCAGGTGGTACTCGAGGTTGTCCAAGTCGTGCTTGTAGGGCTCCGCACCCGCGGCCGGGAAGATTTCGTCGTGCTTGCCCCAGACGATCAGCGTCGGTGGCTGGTATTCCCGCAGATAGCTTTGCCATTCGGGGTACAGCGGCGGATTGCTGCCGTAGCTGAAAAACATCTGCAATTGAATGTCCGCGTTTCCTTCCCGGTCGAGCAGCGGCTGCACATGGCCCCAGGTATCGGGGCTGACGGCTTCGACGTTCGGCACGCCATTCGTGTATTGCCACTTGGTTGCGCCGAGCGTGACCAGGAAGCGCAGTGCATCTTCGTTGCTCATCTCCGGTTGCTTGTAAGCGGCCTTGACGTTCTTCCAAAAGGCATTGTCGAGCCCCTTGTTGATCGCGTCGCGGTCTTTCCAGTACGCCCGGATCGGTTCCCAGAAGTTGTTATCGATGCCTTCGACGTACGCGTTTCCGTTTTGCACGATCAGTGTGTCGATGCGTTCCGGTTGGCTGGTTGCGATACGGAATCCAACGGGCGCGCCGTAGTCCATCAGGTACAGACTGAATCGTTCGAGCTCGATCTTGTCGACGAACTGTTCCATGATTTCAGCGATGTTATCGAATGAGTAGTCGAACGCGTCGACAGCGGGCATCGAACTGAAGCCGTAACCGGGGTAATCGGGTGCAACGAGGTGATACTCGTCAGCCAACTCGGTGATCAGATCGCGGAACATGTGCGATGACGTCGGGAAGCCATGCAACAACAGGATTGTCGGGCGATCGGGGTCACCGGCCTCACGGTAAAAGATGTCAACGCCGTCAATCGTCACGGTCCGGTAGGCTACGCCGGGTGCGTTTTCTGCCCTTGCCGAAGAATCGATGTACGTGATGCCGAATGCGACGATGAGGATCACCGCAATTATCGTGCCTGGGTTTTTCTTTATCATGTCCTTGTCCTTGTTAATATTCAAAGTAACTATCGGGATTCATTGATTCGTTTGACGGCTTGTTCGGTCGTCCAGACGGTGTTGGCGATGAAGCGGAAGTTAACGAGCGCGGCCTCGTAGCCGTTGCCTTCTTCCACGATCGCTGCGGCCGTCGCGTCGGAAACCACGGCGACTTCGAAACCCTGCTCCAAGAGTTCACGCATGTGCGACTCGGTGCAGAGGTTGGCGGACATACCGCCAAGGATGACCTTGTCGATGCCGCGCTTTCTTAGTTGCAGGACGAGATCATTCGTTTCCGGCCCATAGATCTTGTGAGGATTCGAAACGACAGTTTCGCCGTCATTGATGTACTTCTTGTACTGCTCGAGAAAATCGGCGCCGGAGCCTTCAAAGCCTTTCGTCGTCAGCGCGCCTTCGCGATCGAACATGTGGATGGCATGCATGAGCGCTTCAAGCGCACCTTCGAAGTGCCAGCCGTGATCGGTCGGGTAGTAATAATGCGGTGAGACGAAAACCGGCATGTTGTTGGCCTTAGCTGCCTTGAACAATGCATCGATGTTCTCAACCGTGTGGTTCTCGGTAACGCTCTTGCCGACGACACCCCAGGCGACGCCTTCCGGGCTCAGGAAGTCATTCTGCGGATCGGTGATGAGCACGGCTGTGCGTCCGCCGACGATCGTCATGCCGGGGTTCGGTAGGGCTGCGGTGGCGACGTTGATAAAGCTGGCCGCGGCCAGAACAATTGCTGCAAGTGTGATACGTGCGTTCATGATTTACTCCTGATTTGAAATGTCTATTGCGTGTTCAGATGCGCCGATCGGAGGCGCTAATGGGGATGTCGTTGGCGCTCATGTCACGGCGACGCATGTAGCCGTCGTCGTCGAACGCCCAGTGTTCATTGCCGTGTGTGCGATACCACTGACCGGTGCGTGCGTGCTGCCACTCGTACTCAAAGCGCACTGAAATGTGGTTGTCATTGAATGCCCAGAGTTCTTTCATCAGCCGGTAGTGCAACTCGGTTGACCACTTGTCGGTCAGGAACTCGACGATCGCGTCGCGCCCGACAATGAACCGGTCGCGATTACGCCACTCGGAATTGCCTGAGTAGGCCTGGCCAACCCGTTCCGGGTCGCGCGAATTCCAGGCATCTTCAGCGGCCTGTACTTTTGCCAGGGCGCTGTCGCGTGTGAACGGCGGCAAGGGTGGTCGTTGCATTTCGTCGGTCCTCGTTTCTCTTCGTCGCCAGATGTGCTTTGCTTGATTCTTGTATTGCAGCAACCGTGCCAACTCAAGAAGGTAATAAAAAACAAGGACTTAGAGAAATCTCATAACCACAGAAAGTTGTGGTCCACAAAAAACTGTGGTCTAATCATCAGAAAACTGAGGTCAATAATTCGATGGCGAAGAAAGATGTGCTTGCAAGGCTCCAGACACAGCACCAGCTGATCCTCGACTCGGCGGGTGAGGGCATCTACGGCCTGGATCACGAGGGCAGGATCACGTTCAGCAATGCAGCCGCAACACAGATACTCGGCTGGAAGCTCGAGGATGTACTCGGACAAAGCGCCCACGACGTACACCATCATTCGCACGCCGATGGATCGCTGTATCCAATTGAGCAATGTCTGATTTACTCGGCACTCCGAGACGGTGAGGTCCACCGGGTTGATGACGAGGTCTTCTGGCATGTCGACGGTTCTTGTGTGCCGGTTGAATACACCAGCACGCCCATGTTCGAGGATGGCGAGGTCTGTGGCGTGGTCGTCGTATTTCGCGACATTTCACAGCGCAAGGGCATAGAGCGTCAGCGGCAAGCCGCCTATGACGAATTGATCAGGGTGCAAACGGAGCAGCAGCTCATTCTCGACGCGGCGGGCGAGGGCATTTACGGCATTAATGCGGACGGAAAAATGACGTTCGGCAATGCGGCAACCGAGGAAATCCTCGGCTGGAAAGTCGACGACGTGCTTTTGCAGAGCGCGCACGAGGTTCATCATCATTCGCATGAAGATGGGTCGCCGTATCCCCGCGAGGAATGTCCGGTCTACGCGGCCTTGACGGACGGCGAGGTGCATCGCGTCGATTGCGAGGTGTTCTGGCACACCAATGGCAAGCCCATTCCGGTCGAGTACACCAGCACACCGATTATTCGCGATGGAAAACCGGACGGCGCCGTGTGCGTTTTCCGCGATATTTCCGAGCGGCGAGAAGCGGAGCGCTTGCGCGAGGCGGCTTACGCGGAGATCAAGACGCTCAAAGAACAACTGGAGCAGGAGCGCGACTACCTGCGCGATGAGGTCCACGTCACCGTCAGCTTCGGCGAGATAATAGGTCAGAGCATGGCGTTGAAACGCACGCTCGCCAAAGTCGAGGCAGTGGCGAATACGTCGGCCAATGTTCTGGTGCTTGGCGAGTCCGGTGTGGGCAAGGAAATGATCGCCCGCGCGATCCACGGGGAAAGCGAACGCTCGGACAAGCCGCTCATCAAGGTCAACTGTGCGTCTATACCGAAGGAACTCTTTGAGAGCGAGTTCTTCGGTCACGTGCGTGGCGCGTTCACCGGTGCGCACAAAGACCGGGTCGGGCGGCTGCAGCTGGCGAATAGCGGCACGCTGTTTCTCGACGAAGTCGGCGAGATCCCGCTGTCATTGCAGGGTAAATTGCTGCGTGCGTTGCAGGAACAGGAGTTTGAACGTGTCGGTGACGACGAGACGACCAAAGTCGACGTGCGCGTCGTCGCGGCGACCAACCGCAACCTGGAAGAAGAGGTGGCTGCAGGGCGGTTTCGCGAGGATCTTTACTATCGGTTGAGCGTCTTCCCCATAGAATTGCCGCCGCTGCGTGATCGGATCGAGGATGTTGTGCCATTGGCGACACATTTTCTCGGGACGGTCTGTGCCGAGTTAGGCCGTGATCCGTTGAAACTGTCGAAACAGCACATCGTCATGCTGCAGAAGCACCAATGGCCGGGCAATATTCGCGAACTTCGAAACGTCATTGAAAGGGCGGTCATCCTGACCAAAGGGGCGAGGCTGCGACTTGACCTCGCAATGGGCAGCACGCTGAAGTCCCCGTCGGCGTCCGAACCTGCGGACCTGGAGACCGGCCAGTTTCTGACCGAGGACGAATTTCGCGCGACTGAAAAGCAAAACCTGGTCGCGGCATTACGTGCGGCCGATTGGCGCGTGTGGGGACCCGACGGCGCCGCAGCGATGCTGGGCATCAAGCCGTCGACGCTGTCGTATCGAATGAACGTCTTTGGTATCGAGAAAGACTAGTCAGGGCTTATCTGCCTAGTGCCCGATATCGTCCAAGGCCTCGACCAGGCTTTGCAGCTGCTCCGCCGTTCGCGGTGCACGCTTTAGCACAGCTTTCATTGTGTCATCGACCACGCCGGACGCGTCACCCAGCAATTCCCGGCCCGCCGGGGTTAGCGCCGCGATCGCCAGGCGTGCGTCCCGCTTGCTCTTCACGGTCGAGACGATGCCGAGCTTTTCCATGGGCCGCAGCGCCCGGGTGACGCCAGACGGTGTAAGACCGACGGCCCCCGCAAGGTCGACGCGACTGGCCTGGGCACCCGGCGAGTCACCCAGCGCCCTCAACAGGCGGTATTCCGCGAGGCTGATGCCACGAATAGCGCCAAGGCTGCTGTCGAGGCGTCGTTCAAGGCGATTCCAGGCCGAGGCGAAGGCCAGCGCCAATGTCTGTTCGTTTGTGATTTGAGTATTCATGCTTAAAGCATAACAAATACGTGATTACTCACGCAATAGGCAAGTACTTGTACGGGTTGCCCCGGGGCCGCCAATGCGCCAAAGTACGGCCTGTTGAATTTCGGATCCACCAATCCACCAAAAGGCCCGATCCCCGTGTTGCAAGCGCTAGACGACAATGAAATCCGCATCCTGGGCTGCCTGATCGAAAAGTCGATCGTCACGCCAGACCAATACCCCTTGACGCTCAATGCCCTGACGAACGCCTGCAACCAGAAGTCGGCTCGCGACCCGGTAATGGCGCTGCAACCCGGCGAAGTTCAGCATGTGGTTCGGATTCTCGAGGCGAAACATCTGGTGCGTACCGAGGAAAATTTCAAAAGCCGGACGGAAAAATACGCGCAGCGTTTCTGCAATTCGCGATATAGCGACCTGCATTTTGACCCGGCTGAACTCGCTATCGTTTGCCTCTTGTTGCTTCGCGGACCGCAAACACCCGGTGAGCTGCGCGCGCGCAGCGGCCGCTTGCACGAGTTTCCCGACAATTCGGAAGTCTTGTCAGCTGTTAGAAGCCTGATCGAGCGTGAGGGTGGACCGCTGCTGGTCGAGATGCCACGCACGCCCGGGCGCAAGGATTCCGAGTACATGCACCTGTTTGGCGGGCCGATCGATATCGAAGCCCACCAAAGTCAGGCGAAAGCGACCGTCTCACCGGACCGCGTAAGCGTGAGCGAACTGGCCGAGCGAGTGCGTCAGCTTGAGTCGGACGTCGCCGAACTCAAAAAACACTTGCCGTAAATAACCCAAGGTATTGGAGTTTCGTATGCCGCCGTCTACGAAAACTGACTCACGATTCGTAGAAATCCTTCTTTGTGCCGCGCTTGCACTAATGGCGCTGCCGGCCGTCGCGCAGCAAAAGGTCGTGGTGGCGGTTGTCGGCGACGGACCTGCGGATCGTTACGAGGAGCTGCGCCAAAAGTACGTTGATGAATTGCTGGCGTTAACGGCGGGTGAGTTCGACGTGCAGATACGACACTTTTCCGGAGCGTGGAGCAAAGAGACCATTGAAGCAGCGCTTGAGCAAACCTATAGCGACGCTGAGATCGATCTCGTGCTGGTCACGGGCTTTGTCGCCAATCAAATTGCGGCGACGAGGCGCGATTTTTCCAAGCCAACATTTCTCCCCGTAATTATTGATACAGGATTGCTTGCCGGCGATGTGACGACCGGGCCGTCGGGCGTACGCAATCTCAATTATTTGACTGCCTACGCCGACTTTGGCGAGGATCTGGACACGCTACTGAAGATTGTTCCGTATCGTAAGCTCGTCTTGTTCGTAGACCTGGGTTTGGCGTCGGCCATTCCGGAACTCCGCGAGGCCTCCTTCGCGGCAAGTTCCGAAAGAGGTATTGAATTAACGGCGATCATGCATGACGGAATAGATCATCAATTGATGAACCAGGTACCGGCAAACACAGACGCTATTTTCATCGCCGGGCTGCCGAGAATGCCACCCGATGACTTCGATCGACTTATCCAGATGATCAACGCGGCGCGACTGCCGAGCTACAGTTTCATCGGCGTCGCCGACGTCGAACGCGGCCTGCTCGTGACCAATTCGGAGCCACGCGACGTCGATCGTCAGGCGCGACTGAACGCGCTCAATATGCAGGCCGTGATGTTGGGCGAGCGAGCGCAGGATCAGCCGACGGCGTCGCTGCGCAAGGAGCAATTGACCATCAATATGGCGACGGCACGCGCTATCGGGTTGTCGCCGAGCTTCGACGTGCTTGGCGACGCCGTCAAGCTGAACGAAGATGTGGAGGTCACGGGGCAAGCGTACGGACTCGTCGACATTGCGCGCATGGCGCTGGATCAGAACCAGGACCTGCTGGCCGAGTCGTATGGGGTGCAGGCGGGACTCGAGGAAATCGCCAGGGCCAGGGCCAACCTGTTTCCGCAGGTCGGCGCATCGGCGAGCCATACGCTGCGAAAAGACACGCCGTTTGTCTCGGCCGGGCTGTTTGCCGAACGGTCCAGTGATGCCGCGATAAGTCTTGATCAACTCTTGTACTCGGATGCGGCCAGCGCCAATCTCAAAATTCAGAAAGAGCTACAGCGCACGCGCCTTGCCAGTCTGGAGGAATTCAGGCTCGATGTTATACAGGTCGCCACGACATCCTATTACACGGTTTTGAACGCGCGCTCGCAGTTGGCTGTTCAGGAAAATAACCTGCGAATTTCGAGGACCAACCTGGAGCTCGCAAAAGATCGTGTCCGCCTCGGAAACTCGACAGCGGCTGATGTGTATCGATGGCAGGCAGAGGTCGCCCGGGCACAAATATTGGTGCTGGATGCCAGAGCTGCATTGAATCAGTCCTGGGAGACACTCAATCGAATTTTGCACAAGCCGCAAGGCGTCCGATTAGCATTGCGGGAGGCGACGTTCGACGAACCCTTCGTAATGACGCGAGAGGAGTTCGAAAAGTTGGTGCAAAGCCCGGCGGACTATGCGCACTTCTCGCGCTTTTACATTGACCGGGCGCTAAGGCAAGCGCCGGAACTGGAGCAATTGAATGCGCTGATCGCGGCCAAGCGACGCGAGCTCACAAGCCAGCGGCGCGCATACTGGTTACCGGATGTCTCGGTCGGTGGACGTTACACGAGCAACCTTGACCAGTCCGGAGTGGGAGCGGGGCCGCAGGCCGGCCAGGATTTGAACGACTGGACCGTTGGCGTACAGGCAACGTTGCCGTTGTTTTCCGGCGGCCTCAGGAAAGCCAACGTATCGAGGGCGAGCTTCGAACTCCGGCAGCTCGAATCATTGCGCGCGTCGACGGAGGAGCGCGTGGAGGAACAAATTCGTAATCAGCTGCATGCGGCACAGGCGGCTCACGGTCAGATTGATCTTGCCGCCAGCGCGGCGGAGGCATCCCGCAAGAACTTCGAATTGGTGAGCGACGCCTACGCGCGAGGTACCGTGACAGTCATTGAGCTACTGGACGCTCAGGATACGAGTCTTACTGCCTCAGCGGCAGCAGCGGAATCGTTGTATAACTTCCTCATAACAATAATGTCGGTGCAGCGCGCTATCGGTGGCTACGACTTCCTGTTGCCAGCCGAGGAGAGGAATGCATTGGCTGTCGAGTATCGAACGACACTGACGGGAATCCAATAATGAGAACCAGTTTATTTTCGTTGCTCGTCGCAGCGCTGACGTTTTCGGGTTGCGGTCCGTCCGATGAGTCATTCGAAGAGCGACTGCGGCCCGTTCGGTACGTGACCGTTAGTGACGCGAGCGAATTCCGCAACCGCAGTTTTTCCGGCACCTCGAAGTCCAGCCGCGAGTCGCGACTCAGTTTCAAGGTGTCGGGAACGGTTACCAGCGCGCCGGTACAAATCGGTCAGCGACTGAACGCCGGGGACCTGATTGCCGAAATCGATCCGGCGAGCTACGTGTTACAGGCACAGCAGGCACAGGCAACGCTGGTCGAAGCGCAGGCGAACGATCGCCGCGCGACTGCCAACTACGAACGTACCAAGGGGCTCTATGCCAATAGAAACGCGTCACTTAACGACCTCGAATCGGCGCGGGCACAGGCGGAGTCCGCCAGCGCGGTGGTGCGATCGGCGAGTAAGGCACTCGAGATTGCACGGTTGAATGTTTCCTACACAAAACTTAAAGCCGATACCGATTGTTCGATCGCGTCGCTCGACATTGAGGTCAATGAGAACGTAGCGTCTGGCCAACAGGTCGCGGCCGTGAGTTGCGGCGACGAGTATGAAGTGACGCTGGACCTGCCAGAAAGCCTGATCGGGAGTGTTGACGAGTGGACTCCCGTCACGGTCCGTTTCGGCTCCATACCTGATGAGGAATTTAGCGGGGTGATCTCGCAGATCGCAGTTGCCTCGTCTGCGGGGTCGGCGGCGTTTCCGGTCGTCATTGATATCCTCGGTAGTCATCCATCGCTGCGCTCCGGACTTGCGGCGGATGTCACCTTTCAATTTGATTCAGCTGCGTCGCAGAATGGTGGTGTTCTGCTCCCGGTTACCGCCGTCATTAAAGATCCGTCCGGGGCGTTCGTTTTCGTAGCGGAGTCGGCCGAAACAAAGGGTGAAGCACTGGTAAGGCGCCGGGACGTCACCCTGGGTGAACTGTCGCAGTCGGGCATCGAGATCGTTGAAGGCCTGGAAGTCGGCGACCGAGTAATCACCGCCGGTATCTCGGTAATCCGCGATGGACAGCGTGTCCTGGTCCCGGCCGCAGACTAAGCTCGGCTCGTACCGTGAATCTCACTGCTGCAGCAATTGATAGAAATCGCGTCACCTTGACGATCGTGGGCCTGGTCGTGATTGCCGGAATTTTCGCATTTCAGAGCCTGCCAAAAGCGCAAGACCCGGGTTTCATCGTGCGAACCGCTGTCATTACCACGCGCTTTCCCGGCGCAAGCCCGGAACGCGTTGAGCTGCTGGTCACTGACAAGATCGAAAAGAAGATTCAGGAGATGCCGGAAATAGACTCGATCACGAGCGAGTCACGCACCGGTATTTCGCTCATCTACGCCAACTTCAAAGAAAGCTACAAGGTCATGCGACCGATCTTCGATGACCTGCGGCGCAAGGTGAATACCGTTACCGCCGATTTGCCGCAAGGGACGCAGACGCCGGAGGTGAACGATGAGTTCGGCGACGTGTTTGGCAGCGTCTATACGCTTTCCGGTGACGGCTTTTCCTACGCTGAGTTGAAAAATGTTGCTGACGAGCTGCGCGATGAGCTTCTGAAAGAACCGGATATCGCCAAAGTCTCGATTCACGGCGAGCAGCAGGAAGTCATATTCGTCGAATACAATAACGCGCGACTTTCGGAGCTGGGTTTGTCCCCGCAACAGCTTTCGGCATCGCTGGCGGCCGTCAACATACTGTCGTCGGGCGGGGACATTTTGAGCGGACGCGAGCGAATTACGCTCGAGCCCAGCGGCAACTTCGAGTCTATCGAGGATTTGCAGCGGACCGTTATTCAATTGCCGGGCGGAGCGCTGGTTTACCTCGAAGATATTGTGGATATTTACCGTGGTTACAAAGATCCGCCGAGAAGCGTGAGTCGCGTGAACGGCGAGCCGACGCTTGCCATCGCGGTGGCGATGCGCGATGGCGGGGATATTCTGAAGCTGGGTGAGCGGCTAAACGTCCTCATGCCGGAGTTGGTCTCTCGATATCCCTGGGGCATCAATATCGACAAGGTCTGGTTCCAGGCGGACCTTGTCGACAATGTCGTGAAGGCGTTTTCGTCGAGCCTCGGCCAGGCGATCATTATCGTTATTCTCGTCATGATCGCGTTCCTCGGCCTGCGGACGGGGCTCGTCGTCGGCTCACTGATTCCAACGACCATCATCGCCTCCATTTTCACGATGCAAATTTTCGACATCACGATCAACCAGATATCGTTGACCGCGTTGATCATCGCGCTGGGTCTGCTCGTGGACAACGCCATTGTAATCGTCGAGTCGATTGTCGTCAGGCGGGAGCGAGGCGAGAACGCGGTCACCGCTGCAATCGAGTCCGGAAAGGAACTCAGTACACCGCTTTTGATTTCGTCGCTGACCACAGCGGCGGCGTTCATGCCAATCGCGTTGGCGAAATCGGCGGTCGGCGAATACACGTCAGATATCTTCTACGTCGTGGGCATTGCGCTCCTGTCATCGTGGTTACTTGCGATGACGTTTGTGCCGATGCTGACGACCGTCGCATTGAAAGTGCAGCCCTCAAAGGGCAACGGCGAGGATCTGTTCCAGGGCCGCTGGTATGCGTTTTACCGCAACCTGTTAGGTGTTTCTTTGCGTTGCCAGTACCGGTTTCTCGCGGTCATTGTCGGGCTGTTTCTCCTCGCGATCGTTGGCCTGGGGCTGGTGCGACAGCAGTTTATTGCGCCATCGGAGGACCCGGTGTTCTCGGCGAAACTCGAACTGCCGTTGGGCACCTCGATAGAGACGAGCCAGCAAGTCATTGCGGACGTTGATACGTTCATCCGGGACACTTACTTCGCACCCGCATCGGGCGAACCACGCATTCGCAACTGGCTGACATTTATCGGCGAAGGCGGGCCGCGGTTTCAGCTAAGCCTCAATCCGCCGAATCCGAATCCGGCGAATTCCTTCGTCATCGCAAACACCATCGGACCAGACGACGTTGATGTTGTCATTGCCGGCATCGAGGACTACGTGCATGACCACCATCCGGATCTGGCGGCCCAGGTGAAGCGCCTGGAAAACGGTCCGCCCGTCGACTATCCGATCATAGTACGAATTTCGGGCGACGACTTTGATGCGCTCTACTCGATCGCCGATCAGGTTATTGGATTCCTTTATGGCCTGCCACAGGTCTCGAACGCCAAAAACTCCTGGGGCTTGCAGACCAAGAAGCTAACGGTCGATGTTGACCAGGAACTGGCGCGACGTTCCGGCGTCACCAGCGAAGACGTCGCGTATTCGCTGCAGGCCGGGTTAACCGGAATCGACCTCACACAATATCGCGAAGAGGATGAATTGATACCGGTAACATTGCGTACCATCGCTGCGGACCGGCAGGACTTCAGTAAACTGGATGGCCTGACAGTTTACTCGCAAAGCACAGGCAGCAGCGTGCCCTTGAAACAGGTTGCGAATGTCGAGCTCACGTTTGAGCCCGGCATCATCGAGCGGCGCGATCGGGACAGAACGCTGTCACTCAACGTGCAGCTGAAGAGCGGCGCGACCGCGGCGGGGGTTGTTGACGTATTGGTTCCCTGGCTGGAGGAGGTGCAGCCACGCTGGCCGGCAGGACACGATTTCGAGATCGGTGGTGAGACCGAGGAGTCGGGCGATGCAAACGCGTCGATCGTCGCGGAGTTACCCATGGCCGGAATGCTTATCCTCTTGCTCCTGGTCTGGCAATTTAACTCCTTGCGCCGACCCGTGATTATTCTCGCGACGATTCCATTGGGCTTGATCGGTGTGACGTTCGGCTTGCTCGTGGCCAATTCGACCTTCGGCTTTTTTACGATCCTGGGATTGATCTCATTGTCCGGCATCATCATCAACAACGCGATCGTGTTGCTGGATCGCATCGCGATCGAGATTCGTGATTTTGGTCGTACACAGGCGGACGCGGTTATGATCGCCTGCCAGCAGCGCATGCGGCCAATACTCCTGACCACTGCGACAACGGTGCTTGGCATGACGCCACTGCTGTGGGGCGCTACCGCGATGTTCAAGACGATGGCGATCACCATTATCTTCGGGCTGGCATTCGCGACCGGACTCACACTGCTGGTTGTTCCGGTGCTTTACGCAATGTTCTTCCGGGTTTCGTTCACGAAGAACGCCTGACGCAACGGCCTCGTTACTGTCGCTTGTTACCAGTGCCCGGTGCCGGGTCCGCCTTTGAACGGTCCCACGACGTCGGACGTTATCCAGCCCCCATAAAATCGCCCCGGCTGTGGCAATACCCGCTCGCCGTCCACAAAACAGGCGATGCGCCCAGGGTAGAACGAGACGCAATTTTTCAGGCGCTCGTAACGCGCACGTGGCCTGGGATAGTCCCACGCGATCGGCATTTCCGGATGGGTGGCGAGCGCCCAGTAGCGTGCCGCGCCTTTCCACTCACACACTGAGCTGCCAGGAGATTCGACGAGCAATCGCCATTCCACGTCGTCGGGCGGGAGATAAAAGGTCGGTGGACTCGCAGTCTCCATCAGACGAAGGCTGCTGCGCGTACTGGCGATCACGCAACTGCCATCCCTGACCTCGACCAGGCGATTGCATCGTTTCAAGAGCGGCGGTCTCGGATAGTCCCACACCGATTCCTGTCCCGGCTCGGGCGTGACGGCAAAATCCGGGCGCTTCTGGCCTTCATAATTCCACATGTCGTGCACGTTATCGCTGGTTGAGACAAAGCTCAACCTTGCCTGCCATGTGTCTGGTTGCGGCACAACCCTGCTCGCGGGCGGACGCTTGTCGCCCGGAAACAGCTGGCTCACGCCTATCGATGCAGGAAGAAAGCCGTGACGGTGCGTCCATCATCGCGTGTCGAGGAGATTCTCGACGGCCTTCACGGGCAGGTAGGTGAGATTGACGCCCAGGTGCCGGTTGCCGATCGAGAGGCTCGGCGCCGCGCCGGGAAAGGGGCGGTTATCGTTGACGTCCGACGAGTCATCACGAAGGCGCTGATGCCGGCGTCCACGTAGAAGCCGCTCAGGCGGTCCGATGCGTAGAGCGTTCTGTGCAGGCCGGCGCCGGCCATGTAGGACATGACTTCGTTGCTGTCGCGAAAGCCGTTGACCATGACCTGTTTTCTCCATCGCGACTCGGTCGCGAACTGGTATTCGAGGCCGAGGCCGACGTTGTCCTCGTTCCAGTCTTCGGTCGCATCGAGATGAATCGACCGGCCGTTGAGCACGGCGTTGAGATTTCCGGCCACCGCGGACGAGAAAGGCGCGACAACAAGTAGAGAGAGAAGGGCGAGTCTT
This sequence comes from uncultured Gammaproteobacteria bacterium, assembly GCA_963760325.1. GTDB lineage: Bacteria > Pseudomonadota > Gammaproteobacteria > Steroidobacterales > Woeseiaceae > UBA1847. The sequence continues at coordinate 21,159 of CAVXCW010000035.1, forward strand.
GCGGCAGCGATTCAGGTTCATGCTGATTAACGATGCAAGACATGTGCCCGAATATAAATATCATAAATGTCAGTAGTTTATGAGACTAGCCTAAATGTGACGCAGGTCGACAGCAAACGATCAGGATTTTTGAGCGGACCGCTGGTTGCGACGCGATCTCAATGAGATTGGCGTCGATTTTCGCTTGGGCCGTTTGACCGGGCGTCCGACAAAGAAGCCTTGAGCGAGGTCCACACCTAGTTCGCCAAGCAGTTCCAGCGTTTCCGCGTTCTGCACGTATTCAGCGACGATCTTCATACCTGCCTCGCGGCCTATCTCGGCAATTAGCCTGATCATCTTTTGGTCGACCGGGTTGTTCGGCAGGTCCTTGACGAACGCGCCATCAATCTTGATGTAATCGAAGTGCAGTTTCTGCAAGTAGCTGAACGAACTGTAACCCGTGCCAAAATCATCGAGCGCAAACGTGCAACCGAGGTTTCGAATGACGGCAATCTGTCGTTCGACGTGTCGTGGCCGTCGGACGGCGAGGCTCTCGGTAATCTCGAATACGATGTTTTCAGGTGGCACGTTGTGCTTCTCGAATATAGATTCGATGTAGTCGGCCAGGTCCTCGCTCTCGAACGCGTTCGCGGACAAGTTGATCGCGAGCTTCAGTTTAGGATTAGTTTGCGCTTCGTGAGCATAGGCCTTGGCAGCATTAAGAATCATCCAGAAATCGATTTCGGACATCAGGCCGAAACGTACGGCGGAGGGCAGAAAAACGTCGGGCAAGATGAGCTTGCCGTCGTCATTCCGAAGCCGGATAAGCACCTCGTGATGCGTTGTGTCGCCCGTATCAATTCGGTTAATGGGCTGAAAGCGTAACTCGAACTCGTCGTTATTCAACGCCTTGCGCAGGCGATTCATCCAGCCCAGGCCAGTTGCGACCTGTTGCTCGGCGTCGGCCGATTGTTTGAACACGTGCATGCGGTTTCGGCCGGCCAGCTTCGCTTCGCGGCATGCAATGTCTGCCTGGTTGATGAGCTCATCCTGATGCAGATCGTCTCCGGCAATCATTGCTACGCCGATACTGCAATGCACATGGAACACTCGCTCGTCTTCTATGTGTGCCATCCGTCGCATGTTCGCGAGAATCTTGTCGGCGGTAACTCGGGCGCCCTCCAGGTCAGTGCGTCGCACGAGGATTGCGAACTCGTCGCCACCGAAACGGGCGACGGTGTCTTCCCGTCGAACGCTGCGCAGTAACTCATCAGCCACTTTGCGTATCAGGCGGTCGCCGGCCGGGTGGCCGCAGGCATCATTAATGTATTTGAACTGATCCAGGTCTACAAAAAACAGTGCACTCTCTCGATCCGACTGCACGATGGTGGAGATTTCCTCGCGCAATTCCTCGAGGAATCGGCGCCGGTTGAACAGGCCCGTCAGGCTGTCATGGTTGGCCATTTGCAGTAGTTCTGCATCCCGCTCGCCGAGCGCTGTAGCGGTTGTCTCCAGCGCTTCCACGATCTCCGCGATCTCGCGGTGCTCGGCCGGCTCGAACTGGACATCTAGATTACCTTTGGCCAACTCCCTGATCGGCCGCTGCAGATTGGAAATTGCCGCCAGTGCTTTCTGCAGCAAATGCCGGCCATACAGTGCAAAGATGCCCAGAAGGGCCAACAGAATCAGGACGGCGCCCTTCATGTTTGCGAGCAATCGATCGTGGAAAATTACAAAGTCGAGATTGATACTGACAAAGCCAAGCAATTCAGTTTTTTCAGGCTGTTGCGACGCATCAGGGTCGAAGTCGAACAGGCCGTCGACGGGAATCGATTCTTTCCAGACCGGCGCGAGTATTTCGAAGCGCTGTGGGTTGAGGATACCGGTACTGATCAGGTATGGCTCCTTGTCGCCGACAACACCAATCGCCTTGCGAAGGGATGTGCGTGACAGGTCAGCGACAGTTTCGGGCTGATCGCCATTGCCAACAGAAAATATCGCGCGACCGTCTTTGCCAAAGTAGGCGACGCGATCGATTTCCGGATAGCGGTTCACGAAGCTCTCGAGACGCAGCAGTGCTTCACCATCGTCGGTGAGAAACAATGGCGAACCGAGTTCGTTGAGTTCCTCCGTCCACTGCAGGGCCCAACGTCCATAGTTGTCCTGCAGTACCCATTGGCCACCCCAATAGAGGCTGGCGACGGCAAGCACGCCAATGAGTGCGGCGCTGAGTACCTGTATGGACAGGATCTCGTTGATCAGCACGCGAGTGCCGGCTTTGGCCGGGCTACGCCTGAAAATCCTGACGACCCTGCTTATTGCGTCGGCGACTACCGCGTTCATCGATCGACCACCCTGATCGTCTGGCTCGTCGTTACCCGGATTTCCGACAGAGGAGTGATCGGTGGAATGTCAGCGATGTTACCGGACTCTATCTGGCGAATGACCTTCGTGATGGTCTCCGCGATGTCCGAAGCGACGCTGCTGACGCTGATGCTGGCGCCCATGGAAAGCAGCGATTCGCTGGGCACAAGGACGGGGACCCGCTGGTGCTCTGCACCTTCCATGATTTGTTGCAGCGCACGCCGGCTCAACACACGGTTGTCAGGAAATAACCAGAACCCGTCAATGTCCCGGATCATGCGCTTGAAGATGTACAAGGTTTCCTGGTCCGAGTGTGTGACGTGTGCGAGTAACTCGACACCGTGCCGTTCTGCGGCGAGTTCCGCTTCCGCGATCAGGTCGTCGTGTCCTTCGCCGACAATCACACCAATGCGCGAAATCGACGGGTTCATTTCTTTCCATGCAGCGATCTGTGCGTCGAGTGGGGCGATCGAAGAAACGCCGCGGCTGTTTTCGGTAAGCAGTTTCTGGTAGTTGAAGACCTGGCTGAAGACGACGGGTTTATCGGACATGGCGACCGACGAAACGGCGGCACGCAGGCCAATGGCAACAACGACGCCCGAGTCTGAATCGTTGACCAGGCGCAAGGTATTCACCGGTACACTGCCATCGTCGCTGAGGTCGTAGACGTTATGATTTTCGAAACGTCGCATCAACTCGGTGGCGACGTCGGCGTAGGCGGAAAGGCCGCTCGTCAGGACGATCGCAAGAGATGGCAAAGGCGGTGGTGGGGATATCCTGGCGGCCGCTTTCGGTGTTGGCGCAGGCAAAGGTGGCGCGATGACAATCTTGCTGTCTTGCGCGACGGTTTCCGTGGGCGGTGGCGGTTCCGGCTCTGGTGGCAAAGTCGAACAGCCGACAAAGCCCAGCGCGGCGATGATAATCGCGGAACGCAGCAGTCCGTTGGCTAGATTGTCGATCCTTCGCACGCAAAGCGCTCCCTTGCCAGGCCCAGAATCCATGGCTCCTCGCCTTCCATGGCGACTTCCTATTTTCGCCCAGACAGGCGTGCAAATACTGTGCTGCAGGTCGTGTCCACAGGGACTGGGTCACAAGAGATGTGCAATTTCGACCAAATACGTCTATGGCCGTTCGGCGATGGGAGTCGCTTATCGGAGCTGGCTATCCTTGCTGCCACGCCGGTTGTAGCCGCTGGATCTGACGGTCGCCTTGTCCAGCTCGGCCTGGCAGTCGACGCAAAGGCGCACGCCGGGGACTGCTGCACGGCGCGCCTCGGGAATAGCGCGGTCGCATTCTTCGCAGTTTTTCAGACTTTCACCGCGCGGCAACTGGCCACGGGCAAACTCAACCGCATCCGAAATGGTTGCGTCGATTTGATCCTGCACTGCGCCATCTTTGGCAAAGCCGCCGGCCATCCTGGGGATCCACTCTGAGGGGATTCAATGGGCTTTAGTGTAACGCGGAATCAGCGCCGCGACACTGCACAGAAGGCCAGCGACAACGACCGTAACCTGTAATCCGAATGCGGCGGATGCAGATCCAACAACGAGTCCGCCGAGCGCCGTTCCACCAAATGCGATCATTCCCCAAAGGCTGCTGACGCGTCCTCGCACCTCTTCTTCAACGAGGCTTTGCAACAGGATCTGCGAACCGACGCCACCCAAAGACAGAATCACGCCGAGGAGGGTCACGATCGGCACGGCCAGCCAGAAAGCGCTATTCGCGCCGAAAGCGACAATGAGCAAGCCCGCCGAAACGACGGACATGCGAATTACCCCGATGTTTAGCCATAGCGTGCTGCGCGACAGCACCAGGCCGGTTGCGACGGCGCCGACACCAATGACAGACGTAAGTATCGCGAGCCCCGAACTGCCGCGCGCGAAAACCGCGTCAGCGAAAGCCGGCAACATCTCGAGCGCGCCGCGTCCAAACAGCGACCCGACCGCAATCATGATCAGCAAGCTACGGATCGTACGGTGCTTGCGCACGTAGCGAATGCCGTCAAGCAGCTCGGACCAGACGTCGCCCGGTTTTTTCTCGCGACTCGCATCGGCCTGAGCTTGACGAAGAACAAGGCGCCAACGATGGCGAGGTACGAAATACCATTGAGCGCAAACGCGGCACTTACGCCAAGGGTGGCGATGATCAGGCCGGCGATCGCGGGACCAACAAACCGCGACACGTTAAATGAAATTGACGTGGTGGCAATCGCACTTTGCAACTGTTCCCTGCTGACAAGGTTGGGCACCAGCGTCATTCTCACGGGAATATGCGCACCATCAAGCGAGCCCTGTACGAGCGAGAGCGCAGTCAGCACGAAGATGTCGACCTGCCCCCACGCGGCGAGAGCGCCCAGCAACAACATGTTTACCATGCTGCAGGAATTGATAAATATCGACGCCTTGCGCCGATCGACACGATCGACAAGCACACCAAACAGCGGGCCGAAGAAAACGGCGGGTGCGAACTGCGTGAATGCGACCACGCCGACCCAAAACTCGGATCCGGTGAGTTGCCAGGCGAACCAGCCCAGTGCGACACGATAGATCCACAGACCATGCAGCGAGACCGTGCTGCCGATCAGGTAGATAAGGAAATTGCGGCTGGATAGGGCGGAGCTGTTGCTCACCTGGGCGGATTGCCTTTCTGCGGGATGGTGAGATGGTAGACTCGATCGCAGCATTCTGCCACCGGAGTTCAGGATGGACGCGTTGTCACTCGCCATCATCGCCGGCGGGCTCTTGATGTTTTCGCTGATCTCAGGTCGGCTGCAAGGAACGGTGATCACCGCACCGTTGGTCTTTATCATTTTCGGTTTTGCGATCGGCGCCGGCGGGCTCAATGTCGCGGACGTCAACCCCGGCAATTCGGCAATCCACTTTATCGCCGAGTTCACGCTCATCCTCGTGCTGTTCGCGGATGCAGCACGCATCGATATTGGCAGCGTGCGACGGGATCATAATCTGCCCAGCCGCATGCTGATCATCGGATTGCCACTGACGATCGTTGCTGGCGCCATTGTCGCTACCTATTTGTTCCCCGCGTTTTCGCTGTGGGAGGCGGCGTTGCTAGCGGCTCTACTGGCACCAACGGATGCCGCGCTCGGACAATCGGTGGTATCCGATACCGCAGTGCCGGTCCGGGTCCGTCAGGCTATCAATATCGAAAGCGGTCTCAATGATGGTATCGCGCTGCCTGTCGTCTTTCTGATTGCGGCGTTGGCCGGAACAGCGCACCTGGCGATGCCGGCCAGTGAGTGGCTGCGCTTCGGACTGCTGCAAGTCATACTCGGGCCCGCGGCAGGTGTTGTGCTTGGGTACATCGGCGCAAGAGCAATCGATGCCGCGATCGAGCGCGGCTGGACGGGTCCGGCATTTCAAGGTATCGGTATTCTGTCACTGGCGGTTTTCACGTATGTTGCGGCAGAACTCATCGGTGGCAATGGTTTCATCGCGGCATTTGTCGGGGGCATGGTCTTCGGCAACAGCATCCGTCATACCTGCACGTTTCTTTTCGAATTCATGGAGAGCGAAGGGCAGCTTCTTATGCTGATCACTTTCCTGGTGTTTGGTGCGGCGTTACTGCCGGCAGGAATCGCGGACCTGAATGCAATGAACTTCGTTTACGCGGTATTGAGCCTGACACTCATTCGGATGATTCCGATTGCTATTTCACTCATCGGGTCCGGCGTACGTCTCCCGACGCAACTCTTTCTCGGCTGGTTTGGCCCCAGGGGCCTCGCGTCGATATTGTTCGTGTTGCTGATTCTCGAAGAATCGGAACTTCCGCACCGCGATCAGTTACTTTCGATTACCGTGATTACGGTCGCGTTGAGCGCACTGTTGCACGGCGTCAGCGCGGCGCCGCTCGCGCGCCTTTTCGGACGCCTGGTCGGTCGTATGGGTGAGTGTGAAGAAAGCAAAATGGTAACCGAGATGCCCCTTCGTGAAGGGCCTATGTCGATTGAAAACAACTCAGATGGGACAGTTAATCAATGAAGAAGATTGCGGTAGCAAATTGGAATGAACTGGAAGATCGAACACCAACGTACGCATTGGTGGCGGATGTTGACCTGGTAATTGTTCGTTATGACGACGCAGTCACCGTTCTTTATGGTCGCTGTGCGCATCGCGGTGCCCTGATGTCGGACGGTCATGTCGATGGCGATAACCTGATCTGCGGCGTGCATGGCTGGGATTACCGTCTCGACACCGGTATCAGCGAATACAAGAACAGTGAGACGCTCCCCAAGTTCGGCGCCTGGGTTGAGGACGGCCAGGTTCTCGTCGACGAAGATGAAATCACGGACTGGGCGAAAAGCATCCACAACCGTTTAAGCGTGAGGCCTACCAGGGCCTTTACCAGGACCCGAACGGCATAGCGATCGAGCCGCACGTGAAGTTGATTCGCAAGCTCGCGGATGAGGGACTCTCGAAACTCGGCCACCACGGTCCGTCTGCTGCGATGGGCGTGCCACGAAACAGCTTGCCACTTTGGGATGATCTGCAGTTCGTTGTCGGACAATTGCACAAGCTGCCGTTGCTGGACGACGAAGCTGTTGCCACGGACATTGTCATCGGTCCGCGCGCCGAAAAACCGTTACGCCTGGACATACCCCTTTTTGTATCCGACATGAGCTTCGGCGCGCTATCCGAGGAAGCGAAAGTCGCGCTGTCGAAAGGAGCGGATCTGGCGGGCACCGGCATCTGTTCCGGTGAGGGCGGCATGCTGCCGGAGGAACAGGCCGCGAACTCGCGCTATTTTTACGAGCTGGCGTCAGCACGCTTCGGCTTCTCCTGGGACAAGGTGCAAAAATCACAGGCATTCCATTTCAAGGGCGGGCAGGGCGCGAAGACCGGTACCGGCGGACACCTGCCCGGTAACAAAGTGAAAGGCAAGATCGCCGAGGTCCGTCAGCTCGAGGAAGGTCAGACGGCAATTTCGCCGGCACGGTTTCCCGAATGGACGGAGCTCAGCCAGTTCCGCGACTTCGCCGAAGAGGTACGTGAAAAGACGGGCGGTATTCCAGTTGGATTCAAACTTTCGGCACAACACATCGAGAAGGACATCGACGCGGCGCTCGAGATCGGCGTCGATTACATCATTCTGGACGGACGCGGTGGCGGTACGGGTGCGGCTCCGCTGATCTTCCGGGACAATATTTCAGTACCGACGATACCTGCACTGGCGCGGGCACGGCGCCATCTGGACGTTTCGCACGCGACACACGTGACGTTGATCGCGACGGGCGGCCTGCGGCACCCGGCCGATTTTGCCAAGGCAATGGCGCTGGGCGCCGACGGCGTTGCAGTTTCCAATGCCGCGATTCAGGCGATTGGCTGCCTGGGTATGCGCGCGTGTCACACCAACAACTGCCCGGTCGGTATCGCGACGCAAAAGCCGCACCTGCGTGAGCGGCTACCCGTGGACATTGCGGCCGAGCGGCTCGCACGATTTTTCGGGGCGTCGGTCGAGCTCATGCAGGTACTGGCGCGTGCAGCCGGGCATCGTCGCTTAAGCGATTTTTCGATTGACGACTTGACGACATTCAAAGCCGACATGGCACAGTTAACCGGCGTCGCTTATGGCGGGGTGTCGGTATAAGCAGCAACTCAGGAGCATTCAGTTGGCAGACTTTGACGGAAAAGTAGCACTCGTAACGGGCGGCGGAACGGGCATCGGACGGGCAACAGCAATGGCATTCGCGCGCGAGGGTGCGGAGGTCGTTATCGGCAACCGCAATAGCGAAGCCGGTAACGCCGTGGTCAAAGCCATCAAGGACAGCGGCGGTGAGGCGAGCTTCCTGAAGACCGACGTCTCTTCGCAAGATGACGTTTGGCCGAAGGACTGGCCAGAGGTCGCAGAATCCAGACCGATGATTTTGCCGCTGTGCACCCGATCGGGCGCATTGGTGAACCGGATGAGGTCGCCGAGGCCGTGCTATGGCTCTGTTCCGATAAGGCGTCTTTCGTCACAGGCACGGCGACCTGTGTGGATGGCGGGTTTACGGTGCAGTAATGCGATCGAGTAATGCAAAAACGGCGATACCGAAATTCCCGAAACTGGATTTTGAGGGTGCCGCTCAGACACGAGACGCGCTTCACGCCTACGCGGGTATTCTCGGCGATTGGCTGAAATCGTGTCGGCGCAAACGCAAACACTGGTGGCATGCGAGCTTACGTCCCTCAATAGCCGGATTGACAACCGGTGTCGTACACGCCGGAATTGACTTTGAACTTGAAATTGATCTCAGGGCCAGCCGGATTATCGGGCGGACGTCGCAAGGTGCACAGTTGATCGAGGCAATCGATGGGCAATCTACAGTCGAGTTGGCACAGGAAATTTCCAATTTCCTGACAGCCAGCGGCGTAGAGGACGGACTCGTTCCTGCCAACAAGTCGCAGTTCAGTGACAGATTTGCAGGCTACTCAGCCAAGCATGCGCAGAGCCTTGGCCGGGTGCTGAACGACGTTAGTGCTGCCATGGCAGAGTTTCGCGCCGGCATTCGCGAGGAAACCAGCCCGATTCAGCTTTGGCCGCATCATTTCGACCTGTCGATGTTGTGGTTGCCGGGCGAGAAAATTGAGGGGCAGGATCCTGACAACGAAGAGTACTCGGACAAACAAATGAATTTCGGCTTCACGTTTGGCGACGCGGGAATTCCGGAACCGTATTTCTACGTGACGGCGTACCCCTTGCCCGACAGTTTCCCGAGTTTGTCCCTTCCGGTCGGCACCGAGTGGAAGACGGAAGGCTTTAGCGGGGCAGTGCTCTTGTACAAGACGCTGGCCGAAAGTAGCGATCCGACCGGCTACTTACAGGACCTTTGGACGCGACTGTTGTCGGCCGGTCGCGTCCAGATGCTCGCGGCATAGCGAGGCGATTGAAGCCCTCGCGAGACCTACTGGGAAGATCGCAAAGGTTGCGGCGAGCAACGCGAGGCGCGCGACGAAGTCTGCGAATTGCTTGACGAGAATCGCTTCGATCCCGAGGCGCTGCTGGATACCGACAATTTCGTGACTGAGCCGGACGATTCAAACGTCTATTTCTCATTAGAGCCCGGACATACTTACGTCGCGCGTGCCGGTGAGGACTTCGAGGAAACCATCGTAGTCACCGTGACCGAAGAAGTACGGGAAATACTGGGCGTGAATTGCCGCATCGTTGTCGACATCGTGCTTGTTGAGGATGACGAGGGCGGATTTGAAGCAGTAGAAGTCACCGATGACTACTATGCCCAGGCTCTGAATGGCGATGTGCACTACTGCGGCGAGGTGGCACGCAATTTCGAGGACGGCGCGTTACTCGATCTTGACGGTTCCTTCGAGGCCGGGCGTGACTACGCAAAGTCCGGGATTTTGATCAAGGCCGCACCGGTATCGGGCACTGGGCATCGCCAGGAGTATTTGCCTGGTGAAGCCGAGGACGTAATTCAATACGTAAACGGGGATGCCGACCCCACTTCCGTCGGACCCGGTGAGGGCGGCGAAAACCTGCTGTTTCCTTGCAACGGTCAATGCGTGAAAACGGAAGAGTTTATTCCGCCGGAGCCCGGTGCCGGTGAGTTCAAATACTTCAAAAAGGACATCGGATTTGTTCTGGGCGTTGCGCTCGAGGATGGCGAACCCACTCACCCAATCGAGCGTGATGAGGTGCTATGTGTTGGTCATTCGCTGGACATCCTGACAGACGACCCGAATTGCGAAATCGAAGATGCCGACGAGCTGCTGGATCAGCTTTGCAAACTGTCCCCCGTCGGTTTTTGCGAGGGCGACTAGCAATACCGCCAGATAGCGCAAGAACCGAAGTTGGAACCCCGGGCATGACCTGGGGTTCCTTTTCTTCTAGCGCCTCCTTGCTCTGCAGAACAGCCGCTTATTCGCGTTCAAATGGGTGATAGGATGACGGCAGCCGACGCGACCAAGAGCCAATCGGAAAGAACGGGTCGTCGCATAATCTCCAATCATCCGAGCAACGTCATGACACTAGCGTCAGCGATCGTCCTTCTGTTCCTGGTTATCGACCCGTTTGGCAACGTGCCTTTTTTCGTTTCGGCCCTGAACCAGGTCGACCCGGCGCGTCGCCGACGCGTCATCATTCGCGAGCTCTTGATCGCTTATGCTGTCATGGTTGTGTTCCTGTTCTTCGGGCAGCCGCTCCTGCGCGTTCTCGGTATTTCCGGCCCGGCGTTGACGATCGCAGGAGGAGTAATCCTCTTTCTTATTGCTTTGCGAATGGTCTTTCCGATACGTGGCAGGACTTCCCAGGAGGAAATCGACGGCGAGCCGTTCATCGTGCCGCTGGCGATTCCGTACGTCGCCGGACCGTCAGTCTTGGCAGTTGAGATGCTGCTGATGAGCGATGCACCGACTCAATGGCCTGTCTGGTTGCTGGCAATCACTGCAGCTTGGGCCGCTACGTCGATTATTGTTTTTTTCGGTAGCCAGGTAGCTGCGCGACTTGGTTCCCGAGGTCTTATTGCCATCGAGCGCCTCATGGGTATGATCCTGGTAGCGATCGCTATCCAGATGTTCCTGACCGGCGCCGATATGTACTTCGGTCGAGCGTAAATTGCGAGACGTCGTGCCTTAGTGCCGATGATGCAGATGTGCCGGATCAGGCCTGCGAACTGGCGAGATGCTCGAATTGCGACGATCTTCCGGCCTCACTTTTTCGTACGCGCCAACGGTCTAACCAGTCGATAATTCGTTCCAATTGCCGGACGTCCTGACCGACCAGGTAGGCCGGCATCTCGCATATGCCGATTCCCAGGCCGGCAGCCTGCACAAAGCTCTGGCTATCGCGCAAAACCGCGATAAGTGGAATGGACAGGTTCGTCAGGAAACGCTCGAGCATTCGATAACTCTTCGTGTTCTGCCGCGTACGATTTGCAACGACCGCCAGCTGCTGGTTTCGTCGGTCTATCTGAGCGAGCAGCAATAGCTCACCAATAAATCGCGATGCGCAGCTCACATCAATTGCAGAGGGCAGGACCGGAATAAGGATGCTGCCGGCGTTGTAGGTGACGTCCTGTAACTGGTCGGAGTCGATTGCTGCCGGCAAATCGATAATCAGTGTTTCCGATTCCGATGCGGTCTGCAATTGGACGGCCTCCCTGCCTTGCATAATTCGTTGGAATGCCCCGCCTCCGTGAACCTGCGGTCGGCGGCTGTCACGCTTGTCCAGCCAGCGCATGCTGTAACCCTTCGGATCGAGATCCACCAGGGTGGGCGTAGGGCCACGCATTGCGTAATAGGCCGCGATATTCGTTGCGAGCGTGGTTTTGCCGCAGCCGCCCTTGGGATTGAGAATGACAATCTTGTGCAGATTGCCTCTATCAGGTGCAATCAACATCGTTCTGCCGGGGTTTCCCCCTCTCCGTTGGCGAACAATCAACACGAGTTACCACCGATACAGAATGCGAACCGCTTTCCGTTGTTGTGGAAATTCATCCGTATATTGCTGCGCATATTTTACATAATGCTGGGTCGCCGGTCCAGTGCTTCGAACGCGCCGATCACGCTACGCGCAGGGCGCTTCGTTATACTTCAAGCATCCACAGACGCGTGACCACCGGGGAGCGAGGCATGAACTACAGACGTTACGAGCCGATTGATCCGCGCGAAGCGTTTACGGTAGCGGCTCGAGCGCCGAAGAAAGGCGCTGCGACGCTGGCCGCGGCATCAGAGGCGGCATCGGTGGCCGCATCTCAAGCGGCGTTCCTGTTGGCGGTTCGCGCCGGCGTGCTGGGGTATGCACCCACCACCGAGAAAATCCCCGAGTTTCCCTTGCCGAACCTGCAGAAACTCAAGGGCGATCATCACGTGAAGGTCGCCGAGGCCTGCCGCCACCTCGGGGTCAGCGAGCGAGAACTTAAGCAAGAGACCTGAGACGGCGCTCGAGCAGCAGATGACCAAAGTCGCTCGGGAGGTCTATGAAAAACCCTCGATCAAAGGGGCCGCCGCGTTGTTTGAAGCGGCTATGACGAGCCCGCATCCGCTGGTCGCGGTGGCGGGCGCCGCCGGTGCGCGCGAAACGACGCGCCTGCGGCCAAAGATCCGCAAGACGCTGGAAGCCGCGGCGAAGAGCAAGGATAGGCTGGTGTCCAGGTTGGCGCTCGCGGCAATGAGTCACATCGGCCCCATGGAATCGATCGTCGACAAGAAGGTCATCAAGCAACCCATATCGCGCAAGCGCCGCCGCCGGTCGAATACCGCCGTGATCACTCACGGGACGTTCGCCGCAAACGGCAGCTGGTATCGTCCGGGCGGCGATTTCTACGAGGCCTTGAAGAAGAAGCGGCCTGATCTCGACGTGCACGACCGGAGCTTTCGGTGGACCGGCGCGTATTCGGACAAAGCGCGCAGAGCAGACGCCTTGCTAATGAAACAATGGATTTCCGACCAGGGTTTGATGGTGCCCGACTTCTTCGCTCACAGCCACGGCGGTACGGTTGCGCACCTGGCCACCCGAAAAGGCGTGCAGTTCGATCGGCTGGTGTTGATGGGCTGGCCGGTGCACAAGAAGTGGTACCCGGATTTCTCTAAGGTCAAGCGCATCATTGACGTGCGCGTGCGCATGGATCTTGTCGTGCTGCTGGACGGCGGCGCTCAGCGATTCCGCAGCAAGGATTTCAAGATCGAAGAGCATCGTATCGGCTGGTTCGACCACAGTTCGACGCACGAACCCGCTTATTGGGATGACCATGGCCTCTGGGACATCATCTAGCCGCCCCGTGACGCCGCGCATCTCTCCATTCAGAGTCATGGCGGCGGGCACGTCGTGGCGCTTGTTCGGTTCGCGGCGTGCCGCGGAGACATTGCTTGCCGCGATGTCGGCAGACGACGAGCAAAGTCAGATGCTCGCCGGCATGTCGTTGGTCAAGGCCGGGCAGCGTTCATTCGACCTGATCCAAGACAGGATCGAGGCGGGTCAGGTAAGCGCGCACATTGTAAGACTGCTGCCGGATATCGATAGGGAGCGGGCACGCCCGTTACTGGAGAAGGTTGTACGTGGCGAACCGGGGGAAATGACCGACGCGGCCAGGGACTGCATTGAGTTGCTTGACCGGATAGACAGACTTGAGGAAGAAGCGCTGTAGTTCTGACCAATCAGGCTTCTTCGGCTTCGGCGTATTTCTTGTAATACAGTTCCTTTGCCTGGCCGATCCAGTCGTCCTGTTCCATTCGGCCCTTGAATTCTTTCAGTTCCGCGTTGACTCGCGAGATATCGGCAACCGTAAATTCGGCGATTTGCTTGAAAGTGTAGACACCGAGTTCGTTGAGCGTGTGTTCGAAGACTTTGCCAATGCCGACGATGTCTTTGAGGTCGTCGACCTCTGGTTCCGGAGGAGTCTGTCCGTTTACCGCTGACCCATTAAGCGCCTGCCCATTCGATGCCTCCGGGGTAGTGGCTTCTCGTGCTTCTTCGAGCGCGACTCGCTGCTGCTTCTCCAGATCCGCAAAGTGCTTTTCAACTTCGTCAAGCTGCATGCGCAAGGTCTCGGAATGCTTTTCGTACTCGCCAGCGTGTTCGCGATATCGCTTGGCATCTTCTTCGTGCTGGCGGCGGCTCTTCTCCATGGATTTCAGGCAATGTGCGAGCTCTTTGTTTTGAACCTTGAGCTCGTCCAGTTCCATAACGTCGCGTCGCAACGTTTCAATCTCTTGCTGGGCCAATACCAGATCGTGCTTGAGCTCCGCGTTGTCGGCCTCCAGGGAGATTACGTTCTGCTCAAGCGTGTCCATGTTTGCGAGGCGGTTTCGGGCTGAATCGAGCATTTTGTTGACTGATTCATGCTCCGACCGTGATGCATGCAAGAGATTGCTGAAGGACTCCTGCTCCAACCTCGCGTTTTCAACTTTCACTTCGAGTGCTTTACGTTTTTCAAAGGCTTTGGCGAGTTCGCGCTTGTAAACGTCACTCGACTTTACGAATTCCTGCTGCAGCTCTGCCGACTGTTGCTTCATCGCAACCAACGCATTTTGAAAGGTCAGCATCTTGTTCTTGAAGCCCTCGCGTTCCGCGCGAAGATTGAACAAGTCCTTTGCCATGAGCTTTTCTTTCTCATGCGCCGAATCCAGGGCGGTGCGGCCTCTCGTGAGCGCAATTTCGTGACGGCGAACCACGGACTCCTGATCTTCGATGTTGGATCGCAGGGTAGCCGTTTCAGCGAGCAGCCGGTCCTTGTGACGTGTCATGTCGTCCAGCTTCGTCTGCCAGTCCTCGTTGAGCTTGTCGATCAGGCGGGCATTGCTTGGGCCTCGAATCAGCCAGCCAATGCCGGCACCAACAAGCCCGGCGGCGGCCAGGTACATCGCTAATTGAGAGGTGAGGGCTTCCATCGGGGCAGTATGGCGGAGCGGGACATTATGGAATATGACGAGTCGCACAAAAATGAACAGAGTGCCGGCAAACTCGAAATATGTACGAGTTAGAATATTACGAATAAAAACAGATAGTTATGACATATTCCCGCACGCGACTACGAACAAGGCGAGGTCAACTTCGCTTTTTGTCGAGCCAAAATGCGATCGCGGCAAACAGGAAGTAGGCGACCAGTGCAAATACCGCCAGCGCCAATTTGCTGTCACTTTGAAGTGGGCCAAAGACGTTGCCGATATTGATTAGCAACATGACAAGGATGCTCGTGCAGCAAATTGCCTGTCGGCGGAAGATATGGATTGGCAAGGGGCCGTGTCGCGATTATTCTGCAGTCTTCCAATGACTAACGGGTAACCACCCATGCATAAGAGTCAATTGGCCGGGTTCATAATCGATTGCGAAGGCGATGATCTTGACGCTGCGGCATGCTTTTGGGGGGGAGCGCTGGGCTACGAAGCCAAGCCGCTCACCGGCCCGGATGAGGACGAGTACCGGGGACTCGATACCGGAGCAAATGGTATTCATATCGAGGTGCAACGCGTTGATCATCCGAGCAGGGTGCATCTCGATATCGAAACAGACGACGTCGAAGCCGAGGTTCAGCGTCTTGAAGCACTCGGGGCAAAGAGACTAAGGCAGGTGAAGACATGGTGGGTGATGGAAGCACCAACCGGGCATCGTTTCTGCGTGGTTCGAGTTCAACACGACAGTTTTGGTAGCACGGCCACGCAGTGGTAGGGCAGACCAAAATTTAACTACGAAAAAATCTTGCTGTAAGCTGCTCGAAGGCCAATCAGCCCAAGTACGACTATTCCCCCAACGCTATTTACAGGGGCGAATACCTCGGCGATAAGATTATCATCGAGTCCTCCATCTATTAGGATGCCCTGGTGAGAGAATTTGTGATTTTGATGGCTTTGCTGGCAGCTGGTTTATCGCAGGCAGAGCAAGTTGATGACTTCGATTATTTCGCGGCGAACCGCCAAATGATTCGTAACGGGTTGCAGGCGCTGCTGACGTGCAACGGCCTGTTTACCTCCGAACGCACGCTGGAGCAGGTGTTCGACCAGGAACTCGCCTACATCCCGACGCAGAATCGGGTGGGGACGACCGATGGCGGCGAGTACGTCGTCGACCGGGAACGCAAGTCGATTGCAGTTGGCGGCCCGGAGTCCGGTCCCGTGATACGTGCCGCGTTCCGCGAGGGCATCGGCTGCGTAGTGATGGCGCCGAACCAGACGTTCGAGGATATCGACACGCTTCCGACCCTGAATCTGCCGTATCCCGAGGGCGACCCGGCGACGACACCGTGGCCGATGGGCGATGCCATTGACCCTGAGTCGCTGCCACGGAACGTTGACTGGACGGCGCTGGACGCCGCGTCCGACTGGGCGTTCGATCGCGAATCGCCCGAGCAGGTGACCTTGAGCCTGATTGTCGTCCACAAAGGCCAGATCATCCATGAGCGCTATGCCGATGACGTGACCATGAAGACACGCACGCGTACCTGGTCGACAGCGAAGAGCATTGCGGCGACCTTGATCGGCATGCTGGTGGATAGCGGTCGCCTCGAACTCGATGCGCCACTGGGCATCGATTGGCTGCCCGACGTGGAGGGCCATGACAACGATCCGCGTGACGCGATAACACTCAGGCATGTCCTCAACATGTCGAGCGGCTTTTACCCGGTTGACAGCTTCGGGATGGAGTATGCGACGGGTTCCGGCCTTGCCTACTGGGCCGGGGCGAGTTCGGTCGACGGTGCGCGTCGGCGTGCGTTGATACGTGAGCCGGGCACGCATTTTGACTACGAGAACTACGATACCTTGCTAGCCGTGTATGCGATGAAACTTGCACTGGGCGATGCCAAAACCTATGCCGAGTTTCCGCGTAAAGCGCTGCTCGATCGCATCGGCATGCGAAATACGCTGGCCAGCACCGACCGTTTCGGCGACTTCGTTTTCAGCAGCCAGGTCTATACAACGGCGCGGGACCTGGCGCGTTTTGGTCTGCTGTATGCGCAGGGCGGGGTCTGGCAGGGCGAGCGTTTGATTTCAGAAGACTGGATCGAGTTCGTGCGAACGCCGGCACCGGCTGCCGCGAGCCGCGGCAATGATTACGGCGGCCAGTTCTGGCTGGTTCCTGACGATCGCGACGACGTGCCGAAATCGGCGTATGCGACAGCCGGAAACCGCGGCCAGTACGTCGTGATTGTGCCCTCGCACGATACGGTTATCGTGCGGCGGGGCCTCGACTACGGTCAACAGGGATTCAACCGCTGGGACCTGACGCGCGAAGTGTTGAAATCGATCAAGCTGGAGTAAGGGATTTGGCATATTGAAAGAACGTGGTAAATTGCGGTTCGACCCCGGTTTTCAGCGGTTTTCCCTAATGGGAACGCTTTCTCTGGTAGCCTAGCGTAATAATTTTCTAAGCTTGCCTTTTGCAAGTAGTTCAGGAGTACCTATGAAGTTTCAAACACTATTGATCGTTGCCTTTGTATTGGGCGTAACGGGCTGCGCAGAAAAAGAACAGGTGGCGCCTCCCGAGGCGGCTGACGCCGAAAAGGTCGCCGAAAAGGTCGCAGAATCAGCGGCCGCGGAAATGCCCATGGACGATGAAACGCCCTTGGACGATAGAGATAAAATGGGAACCGCGGCGTTTATCACGCACATGCACCATCACGCAAGTCAGCTCGAGTGGCTCAACCAGGCGCTGGACGCGGGAAGCCTCTCGGCGGCGCAGAGGCCGGCGTACTGGCTGTCGGGGCACGATGATGTCGTCGGCGTCCCGGAAGAATGGCGCGTGTACGTCGATGGACTGCACGACGCTGCTGAAGCTGTTGCTGCCGCGCCCGATATTGCGACGGCACGCGCAGCAACGAAGCGCATCGAGGAGAACTGTGTCGCTTGCCACGCTGCGGCCGGCGTGGATATTGCCAGCGCGCAGGTGGACTAGCCCTCAGCCCTGGTTTTCATTGACGACCCGGCTGGCCGCTAGCTTGCTTCGGTGGCCAGCTTCCTGTCCTTGGTGTACATGGGCGGCGGCACGCGTTTGGGCCGGGTCGTGAACGCCATGATGACAGCGCCCAGCAGACAGACGCTACCGGCGATGATGAATGGTGTCATCCAGACGTCGGGCTGGGCGGCACCTTGTGCCGCATCCTTGAAGTAGCCGGCCAGCAGCGGTCCGGCGAGGCCAGCGACGCCATAAGCCGTAAACATCCAGCCGTAATTGCTGCCGACGTTCTTGTTGCCGAAGTAGTCGGCGGTGATTGCCGGAAACAGCGCGAAACTGCCGCCGTAGTTGAAGCCGATCAGGGCGGCAACGAAGATGAAGCCGTAGGTCAGGCCGAAGCTGATAAATACGTGGTAGGTCATTAGCATCGTGACGCCCTGCAGGGCCGCCATCAGTGTGATGGTCGTCTTGCGACCGATCCTGTCGGAAATGCTGCCCCAGGCGATGCGGCCGACGCCGTTGAAGATCGCGTACCAGGCCATGGCGGTTCCCGTGATCGCACCGGCGCCGGTGACGCCATGATGTTCGAGCGCGTCGATGCCAAACAGCTTGATGCAATAGATCACCATGAGCCCGGAGATACCGGCGAACATGAAGACAGACCAGAGCATGTAGAACTGTGGCGTGCGCAGCATGTCGCGAGCCCGGAATTCTACGGCGCCCTCATGGTCGTTGTTTTCCGTGACGGGCGGCGTCCAACCGGCAGGCAGGTAGTCGTCCGGCGGATTGACCATGACAAAGCTACCCAACAAAACCAGCGCGGCTAACGCGATACCGTAGATCACGAAGACACTCTGCACGCCGGGCAGGCCGAATACGCTGGTCGTATTGAGCAGGCCGCCGAACCAGGATCCTGCCAGCTTGACCCAGATGGTCGCACCGAATCCGAAGCCGGCAACCGCCAGTCCGGTAATCAGGCCTTTCTTGTCCGGAAACCACTTGACGCAAACAGAGATGGGTACGACGTAGGCAAGACCGATACCGGCACCACCGACGATGCCTATACTCAGCAACTGTACCCAGAAGCTGTCGCCGAAGAGGCCACCGAGAACGTAGCCGCAGCCAAGCAACAAGCCGCCGGCCACCGTCAGCAGGCGTGGCCCCACGCGAGGCAGCACGCGACCCGCCAACACCATGACGATCGCAAAAGTAGCGAGTCCCGCGGAGAACACCCAGGCCGTCTGGCTCGCGGTGAAGGCATAGGCGCCGGCAGTGTCGGTGAGTCTTGCGGTGAAAACTGACCAGGCATAAATCGCACCGAGTGCCAGTTGGATTGCGATAGCGCCGACGACGACGAGCCAGCGGTTGAGTGTTCTTGTGTCGTGTCCCATGGTGGCCTCTGAAAGAAACAGGATAACGGTCTGATGTGTGCGGCAATCTTACTCAGAACCGCCGCCGAGACAGGGCGTTCTTTCCACAAAACAGGTTGGTATAAGCCACGATAGCCGAAGTTTCTTTAGCCGCGTGCCAATGCCCGGTTCATGTCCACGACGTTGAGAAAACGGGGTATTGATGTGTAGAAAGAAGCGCGTACTGCTTATGTAACGAACAGTGGAAATTTGCGCAAATTGCGAAAAAGCGGCTCCCCGACGCTCCGGGGACATGTCAGGCAGCTCAGCTAAATCCATGAAATTCTGGCAAATCCGCGGCCAATTTTCATTTTTGTCGACTGCGACATTTTCGGAACTTGATTCCTTTTATAAAAGGAGTGAGGAATTCTATAACTTCGGCTCGGGCGAAATATCATGCAAGCGAAAGGAACGGGGTTCAGCGATCAGGCTTTTGGAGAAGAGGCTGCTGGCCTTGTCACGGTCAGCTACAAGTCGCATCAGGATGCGCTGCACTTCCTGGAGGCAGCGCTCTACACAAGCAATGGCGTCGGCCTTCTGCATGGACCGGACGGGTCCGGTAAAACAACCATCGCGCGGCGCCTGAAGGAGACGCTGCCAGGTGATTGCGCCGTCGCTTTCATCGACGGTACGCGAATCAAAGCGAAGGCAATGATGACCGAAATGCTGCTGCAATTCGGTTATGACACGAATCTTGAGACGGACTTTGAACTCGAGAAGATGGTCAAGATGTTTGCGACGCAGCAGACCATTTCCAATCAGCCGCCCATTCTTATTGTCGACAACGTAGATCGCATGTATCCCAGCGCGCTGCGCACACTAAATATGTTTGCAGAACTCCAGATCCAGGACCGCTATGCGATCCGCATGATCCTCAGCGGCCGCGATACACTGGATAAACTGGTCGCGTCCGATGGCATGCCTGGCATTAAGAAACGGGATGCCGGCAGCTTCCCCCTTCGTCCCCTAACCATCAAGGAAGCATTGATTTACCTGCAGGCGAGGCTCAGCGCCTGCGGAGTGAATGAGGCCGAAACGATTTTCCCGGTGGACGTCAGCGATCGAATTTACCGACAGTCCGGTGGTTGGCCCGGCTCGATTAACCGTGTTGCGATCGATACCATCAGCAAGTGCGACGAGCGTCCTCGCCAAAGGCCACTGACACCATCGCGCAGGAAAAGGTCATGACCGAGATCGTATCGGACCTGCCGGTTCTCGGAGCCACCGAAGCGACCGGCCGGTTGCCACCGTCTCTTATCGTGACAAAAGACGGAAACGTCGTCTCCGAGTATGCGTTTAAGGAAAACAAAGTGCTGATCGGGCGTTCTGACTTCGCCGATGTCGTCGTTGACGATCAGTTCGCGAGCAAGATGCATGCTTTGCTACTCTTGTTTACGGACGCGCTCGTCTTGCTCGACCTCAACAGTTCCAATGGGACGACGGTAAATTCGGTCGTGGTCAGAAGTACGATATTGAAAAGTGATGACATTATTTCACTGGGGGACCACCGCCTCAAAGTAAGAAATGCGCCGGCGATCAGTGATGAAATGGCGAAGCTGCGGGAATCTCCCGACACGATCAAAATGAAAAACCTTATCGATATGCGACGCCAACGGAAACAGCGCCTCGCGTTGGTAACAGCGAAGGGTTAACAACAACGCTGAATTTACCGTTCGTTATGTCGTATCCCGCTGGCAAAACAATGCTCGGCGTGACACGCTCCGCTCGAAGATGAAAAAGGGCACGGCGTTCGAAAGGGCGCTTCGCAAAGCCACCGGTCTACGGTCACTACTACGACAGCGGGGTTACCATCATGAGCTTTATGCTTGGCATTACACCATGGCCAGTTGCGTCGGCATTACTTTGGATCATTCTGATCGTTGCCGCGCTCTATCTGATACGCAATACAGCCCACAGAACCATCCAGGCCGCGGCGCAGGCATTGCACCGCAGCTTCAAGGTTGCGGCGAAAGCCGTATCGCGCTCGGAGAAGCGCCTTGAAGCGCGTAATCGCGACGTTCTGCTCGCTGCGGGCCGCGAGGCGAAAGAACGCATCATCGAGCGCGAGTTCGATCGCATCAACGAGACCGTTCGCAAGGACCTCGCCAACTACTCGGCGCTGCATCGCTCACTAAGCGAGTCGATCGGCCGAATCGAGAAAGACCACCAGGAGGCCGTCGATGTACCGCCGGACCCGCCTGGATGGGTCAAGGCGGTCGAAGCGGTGGCCGATATCGATGCGAAGGAAGGGCGTTTTCATATCGGCAGCATCCTGTCCGATATCCACAAGTCGCTGATCAAAGCACACAAGGAAGCGATGGCCCTTTACCACCAGGCCAGTGCGAAACGACACAAATTGCTGCGCGACATGCGGCCGGAATGGCGGCAGATTCAGCAGACGCTGGCCGCGGTCGGCAAGAGCGTGGATAGCCTTCTGAGCCGTTCGGTTATGATCGATCGGCATATGCAGGAATACGAGGATATCGTGCACGGTCAGGACCGTGCGGTATCGGTGCTGTCGTCGTCTTCGTTGGTGAATTTCTTCGTCTCCGCGTTTGTACTTGTCATTGCCATTGGTGGCGCGACCATCAACTTCTCTTTGATCGCGCGGCCGATGGCTGAGATGGTGGGCGGTACGAGCCTGATCGGGAACTTTCGCACCGCGGATATCGCCGCACTGGTCATCATCCTTGTTGAGATATCGATGGGCCTGTTCCTGATGGAATCGTTGCGAATAACGCGGCTGTTCCCGGTCATCGGCGCGCTGCCGGATAAGACTCGGGTGCGCATGATCTGGATTACATTCACCATCCTGTTTCTTGCTGGCCAGTGTCGAGGCCGGGCTCGCCTACATGCGTGAGGTGCTGCTGCACGACGAACTTGCGACGAGTGCCCTGCTGCGAGGCGGTGAGGCCGCGGGCGCAACGGCGACCGGTGAATACATGTGGATTACAACGGCGGCGCAGATGGGCATGGGCTTCATCCTGCCTTTTGCACTGACGTTCGTCGCGATACCGCTCGAGACGTTCGTGCATTCGCTGCGCACGGTTGTCGGGCTGTTGGCGATCTCGTTCATGCGGGTGCTGTCGCTCACATTGCGATTACTGGGCAACATCTTTCTCTACTTCGGTGTTCTGTTGAAGCAGATTTACGACATACCGCTGTTCGTGCCGTTGTGGCTCGAGGAGCGCATTGCCAGGAAAGCGGACGAGGTGGGCCTGGAGGGGAGGGCTACGTTATGAGAGCAGGAATTGTGGCTGCGTTTTGTATGTTGCTGGTCTCGTGTGCGGGAGAAACGACGCCGCGCAATAGCGGTGTTTACATGCTACTCGATACCTCCGGCACGTACGCGGAGGAACTCACCAAGGCCGAGCAGATCATTCGCTACACGCTCTCGAGGCTGGATGCGACAGACTCGTTTGCTGTTGCCCGTATCGACACGGGCAGCTTCAGCGAAAAAGACATTGTTGCCAAAGCGTCGTTCGACGATCGGCCGAGCGCGGTCAATCGTCAGAAACGATTGTTCGCCGAGCAGGTGAGCGCGTTCGTAGCGAATGCCAATCCGTCGCCCTACACGGACATTACGGGTGGCTTGCTGCAAGCCGTGGAGTTTCTGAATGAAAAGGGTACCGGCCACAAGACGATCCTGATCTTCTCGGATCTTAAGGAAGATCTCGAGGCAGGTTATATCCGCGACATTGACGTCGAACTCGAGGGTTTCGAAGTGATCGCGCTCAATGTCACCAAGCTTCGCACCGACAACATCGACCCACGCGAGTATCTGGGCAGGCTGGAAGAGTGGCAGGGCAAGGTCGAAAAGACGGGCGGGCACTGGCGCGTGATCAACGACCTGGACGGGTTGGAAGGGCTGCTGTAGGCCGATAATCAACCGAAATTGAAAAACCTGATTGGGCCGTGCCGGATTTAGTGTAATAATTGCCTGAATCAAGCATGGCTCTTTTAGTTAGGGCCTCTCCAATCAGAAGAACAATGCGCCC
>CAVXCW010000036.1:0-206383 GCA_963760325.1 uncultured Gammaproteobacteria bacterium
CTGACGTGTAGATCGCGCCTTCTCCAGAAATCGACGTCGATTGCCCGACCGAAACGAAGCGCCCGTTACCCCACGCCATGCCGCGACTTTCGTAATAGCCGTCGATATCGACGATCGCCCAGGTTGCACCGCCATCGATGCTCGATATACCGACAGGTCGTTCGAAGGTGGGTGGCCCCAACCACCAGTACCACCATGTGATTCCACCGGCCACTACCAGTTTCGAACCGTTCCAAGCGGCGCTCAAATAGGTAACCTGTTGGACCGGCGTCTGCAATTCCGCCCAGTTATAACCATCCGCCGACACAAAGACCGCACTGTCGCTGCCGGCAACGATGAACCGGTTGCCGTCATGCAGGATCGCGTAAGACGCAGCGGCCTCATCCCGGATGATGATGTCGTGCCAAACCTTGCCGTCGAGCGAAACCAATACCCGAGCATCGCTCGCCGAGCTGAATACGTCGGTCGCGGCCACAAAGAGCCCGTTCACGTAGACAAGATCGGTAACGAAATGCCCGGATTGCGGCAACGAGTCGACAACCGTCCAGGTATCACCGCGATCTACCGACCTCATGATGAATGCGTCACCCGTCTCCAGGTCCATGCCACCTGCGACAAATTGCGATGAATTGACGGCAACTGCCGCCAGGCGGACGCGGTTCCCGCTGTGCTTGATGCTCCAGTTTTCGCCGTTATCGGTCGATAGCAGCACCATCGTATCGAAGCCAACAGCAACGATATCTGATCCGTGAGACGCGACAGCATTTAGGTCGACATCGGTAAAGGATTCTCGCTCCACCCAGTCGATACCGTCATCGGACGTCAGAATTACCCCGCGGTCGCCAACCACGATGAACCTGCCACCATCCCAGAGAACATCATTCAGAACGAATGGCAGTCCCGTCAAACGGCTCGTCCATTCATCAGTGTCGGCGATGCCGACAACGTCAAATTCCTTACCCAGGTGATTCGAGCTATTGCCGGCTGTATCCATCACCCAGAAATCAATATTGAACGCGCCGACTTTTTCCGTCGACATTGCGAATTGCTCAATCAAGGTTCCCGATTCCGTGGACTGAGTTACAGGAAAACTAAGACGGGTGCCACCAAAAATCTCCACCCACAGAGTCTGAATATCCAGTCCGGCATCCCGGAAATCAATCTGAGCCGTAACAACCACGCTGCCGTTGCCCTCCATGACCATGACCGTATCCGGCGATAGCGTCAGATTGGAAATTTCTGGCACATCCTGACCCGCTACGCGCGCAGCTGTCGGAGGTGCAAATCCGCCACCGTCACCACCGCAGCCCACCAGAAAAAGTACCAAGTAGAATAATGACTTACGCATTGCAGGCACCTCCTCGACCATCTCAAATCTCCGGCTCGGCAGCCCGGCGATCTTGGGTCCTGCGTGGCGTCGCAGAAGGCGTCGCGGAGGAGGCGAGGACCCGTGGCTTTGCGTCGCTAACTTTCGTTAGGTTTGCCTTTACCGTAATTCTTATCTTCCTACGATTGGTAATTTAGTCAATTCTGGGATGTGCTTATTGTCAGGTATGGGTCACTGGCAGTTGCTCAGTAGTCTGTCATCTGGACTTCTGCTGACTGCCATGAGCAGCCCCTGCCGAGCCGCTTGTCAGGTCGCAGCTGACTTGCGCGCGGTGAACCAGGCGAATGAGCCCCACAGTTCCTTGCTTGAGACGGGTTCGAGGCCGGATGCGCCGAGTGCTCGCGCAAATTCCGCCGAGTCGAAGCGATCTGTCTGTGGGTGTTTGAGGAGCCGACGGATGATCGGATTGCGGATGAAGGGTGCTAAAACCTCCTCGGCATAAAACTGGCCACCCGGCTTGAGAACGCGATGAACCTCCGCCAATGCTTGGCGCCACTCCGGTATGTGATGGATGATGCCGAAGTCGAAGACTGCATCGTAGGTCGCATCTGGCACGCTGATAGCATTTGCATCACCGACCCACAGGCGAACCCTGTGGTCCTGCGCGGCGACCCGCGTTCGAGCCTGAGCAACCATTCGCTGGTCCAGGTCGAAGGCATCGACCGAATCGGCGCCAAAGAGTTCGAGGATCAGTTCGATTCCCATCCCGCGCCCGCAACCAATTTCAAGAGCACGCCCGCCGTGCATGCGCCCGCCCATGCGGAGCAGCCGCTTGGCCTCGAAGTGCCTCTGGATTGCAGCACGGACGGGGTTGTTCATGAGCGCGTATTCAACGCGGTTGAGAAGCATGATTTATCCTGCGGCCTTTGTGGTTGATAGCGAACAGAAGTGTCGTACCTGTTGTCGAAGGGCTTTTATGAGGTAAGGAAGACCTATCACCGTAATCACGGTGTCGGGATCCAAAACAATTGCCAGAAATCTCCAATTGGAAAATTCAAACGATAACAGCGAATAGCCAACGATGATAAATAGCGGTCCGAATCACCCTCTCCGTTCAGCACCGACGCGATAGAATTTCCTGTCCCTACCTACTCGTCTTCGTCTTTCGGTTTTCGAAGCCGATCAAGCACCGACTTGGCACGCTCTTTCAATTTGTCCCCTGTATCCGAGGCTGAGCCACCCACATCAATGCCAAAAGCGGTCAATACGCTGTTTACGGACTCGCCAACGGCCGTCCACAGTCCAGCTGCTTCCAGAGACGACCTGTACTCAAATTGACTTTCGTTAACGGTCATTTGGAATTCAAAGGGAAATTCACCATCGTGGCTATTCACAAAGTCGACGATCGGACCAGTTGCCAGCCTTGTCATCACTCCTGAGGTATCCGGCGCTTGGACTTCGATGTTCCGAAATCCCAGCTGCCAATCCATATCAATCTCGAGTTGACCGTCGCGTCGCCAATTGTCTTCGACGTATACATCGACAACACCGTCGTGAAACCAGGACAATACGCCTCCGGCCATCGAGCCAAAGCGCGCGACCGGCACCTCAGATGCACGCCAGGTAGTCTGACGTCCAGCGGAATCACCACCTGTTTTGATTTCGAATTCGGCGCCGTCGATCGCCCCCGCAGCGTTGGACCTGAAAAGAATGTCGAACAAAGCGAGTCGGGATCGCAATGGAGCGCTTGTCGCACTCACTACATGGACCGGCAATTCAAATGAACCACCATCCTTATTTACCCCGAATAGTGTTATCTCAACGTTTTCGATTTTCAGCTCTTGGATAACAAATGACCGGCGAGGCTTTTCTCCAGTCGCGTCTGCGTCGGCCTGGGTTCGATGCCTGTTTACCGATCCTCGGAGCCCTTCTATGTGCGCCGTCTGAACTTCCGCAGTTCCGAACAGGGAGCTGAGCTGGAGATCGAAATTTACATGGTCCAACTCCAGTTCGAATTCCGAGCTAGCATGATCGCTACGAACGATCCTGCAATTACCCAGCGATATCTGTCCTGAGAACAAACTACCGTCTATTTCTGCACAAGAAGTTTCGATTCCGCTTCTGCGCTCAAGCACGCCAAACACCATACGAACGGAATCGGAAAAGTAAAACTTGTTGGTGACGAATAGTGCGCCGAAGATGACGACGGCGATCGCCAACAAAACGATGAGGACTTTCTTCGGCGCCCCACTGCTAACTCGCTGTACTTTCCTGCCAAAAGGAACAAAAGAAAAGATGAACGCAAGAACAGCCCCAATCAGATCGACGACTACCGCCACCAGTGGCGCGAGCAAGGCGAATATCATCTCGCCGAAAATTAGTAATAGTGCTTCCACAGGTCTGGCCAAGCTCCTTGGGCTGCAATTTGCACGTTAACGCCAAAAATCAGGGTCGCACCGAAATTTCGCACAAAACTCGGTTCGACCCCAATTACGCCAATTACGTAATTGTGAGCCGCTTTGCTTACTGTTTCTGATAGACCCGCACCCAATCGACGTACATGTACTGCGGGAATCTGGTGGTGTTGCTGGGGCGACCGGCGTGTCCACCGCCGACAGCGATGTTCAGGAGGATGAAAAATTCTTTGTGAAACTCCGAAAATTCATCAGAGGAAATTGACGTTGATGCGTATTGTTGTCCATCAACTGACCATGAAATTCTGTTTGCGCCCCACTCCAGTTCGAACACATGAAAACGATCGGCGAACTTACCCTGCTCCAATTCAAAGGACGCCGCACCCATATTTGCATGAGCTCCGGATACGCCAGCGTAGTGGAGATTGGCCTCGACGACAGCATCATCTTTCGAGCCATATAACTCCAGGATATCGATTTCGCCAGATTGCGGCCAGGGAGTGTCACCGCCGTTTTCATCGATATTTGCACCTAACATCCAAAACGCTGGCCAGATTCCTTCACCGTGTGGAAGCTGTATGCGGGCCGCTATTTTGCCGTACTTCCAGGTGCGTTTATTGGCGGTATGCAATCGGGCCGATGTGTATTGATTTGACTCGTGGGTATCACTCTCGTGAACGGCCTTAATGACCAGGCAATTGTCGTCGACATAGGCATTTTCAGTGCTGTTCGTGTAGCGTTGCCACTCGTCGTTGAAACGCCCCGCTTCCACCACCTGGAAATTCCAGTTCTTGGCATCGATGGTGTCGCCCTGAAATTCGTCTGACCATACGAGCTTCCAGTCTGCGCTCGGTTGGTAAGTATCGCTTTCCAAGTTGGCTGCCGGGTATCGCACGGCATCTGCTGTGAATAGCGTGCCGTTTGCGTTACAGGCTGACAGGATCACAGCCAGCAGTAGTCCGGCCGATATGGTCTGGCTGCGCATGGTTTTTCTCCGATCGGCAAGCAATTGCAGCACGCTAAATCATCCTGTGCAACAAAGGGATCTTCCGCCCAAGACCGCACCGCTATCCACCTTCCGCTTCCGTCAGGCCCAATCGGAGCGCGGAGCAAGACAGAGTCGCAAGAACATTGGACCAGGCGTCCGAGGCAGCAACCAAACGGGCTTTTCAGTCAGGCAGCGTTCTCCACGACTTCTAGCCCTGCCAGGCTAGTTGAACGCGACGCACCGACGCAGATCTGGCACACAGTTGTGGGTGTTCGATTCGCTCGCCCTGAGGGCGCACTGCGTGCGTCTGTCGCCGGTGGATTCCTCGCTGCGCTCGCGTTACCCCTGCGAAGCGCCTTTGGCGTCCAAATTGCCTAAGGCAGTTTGTAGCGGCTCGGTTGAACCTATTACGAAAAAGCGTCTCGACCAATGACAGTACGCCCTAATTCGTGAGAACACGCGGATTTTCAGTTCACTTATAAAACAGTAAGTTGCTGAAACGTAGCGGAATTCCTAGAAACCCTGACAGTCAGGAGAATTGCTCAAAAAGCCTTCTGAACAAACACTTAGACACGAGAGCCAACTCTAGCGAAATTTCAGAACTGTACTTCTACTGCACCTCTGCACCTGCACGAATCGGCGATTCGCATCCTTTGGGTCCCTCGCAAATGCTCTTTCTATTTCTCTGTATACTTTGATAGAATTGTATACATGAATGAGATAGTACACGCCCGACTCGATGATCACACCCGGAAAATCATGCGCCGACTGCAACGCCGCCATGGTTGGAGTGATTCGGATATTGTGCGTAACGGAATACGTGCACTAGGAGACGCAGAGCTGCCACCCGAGCAGCGAACCAAGCGAATCGTTGGCCTTGGCAAGTTCGCATCTGGCATCCACGACCTTGGCAGTAACGACGAACATCTGCGCGATTTCGGACGATGAAGGCGACCCTCCTGGATACAGGAGTGATCGTCGCCTTACTTGATCGGGATGAACGACATCATGTGCAGTGCGTTGAAACCGTATCGGACCTGACAGGCCCATTGGTAACTTGCGAAGCGGTAGTTGCCGAAGTGTGTTACTTGCTACGCCGCACGCCCGGTGCACCTGAAGCTGTCATTAAGAATGTTGCTAACGGCGTTTTTCAGACGCCAGTGCGTCTTGCGGACCAGGCCAGCGCCGTTGAGAAGTTGTTGAGAAAATATCACGACGTGCCGATGGCGCTCGCTGACGCATGCCTTGTTGACTTGGCTAACCAAATGGACACCGGCCAGATTCTCACCCTCGACCATGATT
Source organism: uncultured Gammaproteobacteria bacterium (assembly GCA_963760325.1). Lineage (GTDB taxonomy): Bacteria > Pseudomonadota > Gammaproteobacteria > Steroidobacterales > Woeseiaceae > UBA1847. The sequence continues at coordinate 6,032 of CAVXCW010000036.1, forward strand.
TTGAGATTTACCGGTGGCGCTCTCGGCGAAAGTTCGAGTTGCTCATCGAATTGTCATGAAAGTCCCCGCTATTGGCCACAACGATCCCTGCCCATGCGGCAGTGGGAAAAAATTCAAGAAATGTTGCCTGGGAAGGCAGGAATCTAGTTCCATCTGACGGTGCGGCAGCAGGGGCATCCGCAGACCTGCACCAGGCAATGGAAGGCATGCAATTCGGGTCGCTGACTGAGGTCCAGGCGTTTGTCGGGCGCCATGCGCAACAGCGAAATCAGAGACCGCTCGATGAGTTTCATGGTTTATCTCCAGAGCTGATGCACCGCATGCTGCACTTCCCTTTTGCATCCCCGAAATCTCGTCCGATTCTTCCTGACGTGCTCGACACAAGCCCGACAGCCCCGATAGTGACCCTTTTCGGGATGCTGCTTGCGGCTATCGGCGAGAAAGGATTGAAACCGACCGCCAAAGGAAACCTGCCTCGGAAGGTCTGCCGCGAGGCGGCCCTCGCCTATTGGGGCGAAGAGGTCTACCGGGAGAACACGCGATTTGGAGGCATCAACCGGGAGGAGGATTTTCTTGACTTGCATATTGCTCGCCTGGTGGCACGAGCTGGCGGGACTGATCCGAAAATACAAGGGCAAGTTCATTCTCAGCCGCAACTGCCGTGCCCTGCTGGCCGGGGAAGGTCTGGCCGCACTCTACCCTCTTTGTTCAAAGCGTATGCCGAACAATTCAACTGGAGTTATCGGGATCGATACCCTGAGCTACGGTTCATTCAGACTGCATTCCTTTTTACGCTTTATTTGCTGACGCGTTATGGCGATACCTGGCGACCCCATGAGTTTTACGAAGACAGTTTTCTGCGCGCCTTTCCTATGGTGCTCGACGAGTTACCGCAGCATCCGGTCTTTGCTCCAGAGGAAGAGGTCCGCCGCTGCTATACCTGGCGCACGCTTGTGCATTTTGTCGGCTTTTTTGGCCTGGCTGCGGTGGAGCCAGTTGCCGATAAGCGTTTTTGTCACGAGTACCGGGTCAAAGGATTGCCGCTACTGCACGCGTCGGTGCAGTTTCAATTGTCGGAGTGACGATGGTTGGTGAGTCCGTCACGTTCCATCGAGATAGCGCAGCAGACTCAGTCGATGACGATCAATGAATCATTCATGGCCCTGAGCAGTTGCCTTGTTCCGCTCTCCGATGCAAGGCTTATCCTGCGCTCAAGTCTTCCTGAAGTTGTGCCAACAGACAGCGCGTCTGCTCTCGGTCGATACCTGTAGCCGCGTTTCTTTTCAGTGCATCACGACGCGACTCGATTTCTGCCTCCACGGCCGCATGAAAGGCGTTTCCCAGGTCCTCCCGGTACAGTTCAGCGAGTGAGCCGAACGGGTGCCAGTGCTGGGCGATGCCGCGATCGACCAGGTACGACGCCAGTTCCTCCGGTGACCACGTCAGGCGACCTATCGCAACGCGGTGCAGGTCGATCAGCATGTCCATGCTCAGCTCTGGAAAATCTCCCGCGTAGTCAATCAACTCAAGGTCAACGTTAAATCGCCGAATCGCGTGCTCGACACTGCGCAATAACACCAGCGGGTCCAGCTTGTCCGCGAATTCTCTGAGTTGCATTAGCATTGATTCCAAGCCTTGAAAGTAGGCACGTATCTCTCGAGGCTCGTACAAATAATCTTCGACACCGACAGCATCGATCGTCTTCTTGAGCTCCGAATACGATAATGCTTCGGACGAAAGGCGTGCTTTTTGCAGCAAGTCGTCCCGCAGCGCCCGATCCTGCTTAATTGTCTCGAGAAACTCATCCAGCAGCTCCTCGTGATTCAGCCCGCTCAGGTAGCGGTGGATGTGTCGCAGTGCGCCCCGTTTGTCGATTGATTTTGCTGGCGTTTGCTGTTCCTGCAGGTGCAACGCCACCGCCACGCAATGCTGACAGAACTCGATGCCGTCGGATACGTCGCAGTCGCATTCGCCTTCAATCATTCGATGCGTATGGCGTAAGCGAACCGTGTGTTGACGCCCTCCCTGAACGATCGCGTTAGTGATCGTTTCCGTCGTGACGACTTCTAGAACACAGCCCTCCTCAAAGCAATGCAACCCCCGCCCGAAGACGCGTACACCGGCCAGTCGGACCAGCAATGACTCATCAATCTCGATCAAGGCACTATCCTTTCGGCCACACCATGACTGCCTGTATATAATAGCCAGATCGGGAACTCAGAAGGTACGACTATCATGAGCCAACGGTCTCGTCGAGTGACCGTCAATCTGGATGCCAAAGGGCTCAAGGAGCTCTCCGACGGCGACCTGAAAGCGCTCCTTCGCGGTGCCGATGACCTCATTGCCCACGGCGGCAGAACCTTGCTTATGCGGATCCTTAGGGGGTCAGCAAACAAGGACGTGCTCGAGCGTGGCCTCGATCAGTCGCCGGTTTACGGTTACTTCCGTGACTTATCCGATGACGACACGCTCGCACGCATCGACTGGGCGATATTGAACGGTTATTTGCGCATCGAGTATAGCCACCGACTTCCCCTGCTCGTGTACACGCAAAAAGGCTGGGAAATCGAACGAGAAACATACGCCAACGAACTGCTCGAGAGCATCGAAGCCGCCCTCAGGGACGGCCCACCATACCAAATGGCGCATCTCAAAGATCGTGATCGCGGCATGATTCTGCTGTTGCTGGACAAGATCGCGGCAACCGGTGACGCCAGGTTTATCCCAGCACTCGAAGCCTGGAAGAAAGTCGATTATAAGACAGTGCAGCAGCGAATCCGGCAGGTTATTCAGCGACTAGAAGCGAGTAGCGGTCAATAATCAGCGTTAGCCGAGAACAAGTCTGGACCGACCGCTTTTCCCAACACCGGCCGTTCAAACGTCTGCTTTAGGGAAGTGGTGACCGTCGGCAATCGGCCACAAGCGGCCGCTCACAAAAGTCCATAGTGGCCAGGTTCAGCGTGTCGCCGAACTTGAAGGGCGACGTGAACGACTTGCGGTCCACCGAGCTGCCGTTGTCGATGCCGACATCGAATAGCTCGGAAATCGAGCAGTTGCCGGGCACCACCTTGTCGATGGTGCCCGGCTCCACTGACTAGTCGAGGTTGAACACGACCTTATCGAGCGTGCCCGTGAACTCGTTGTCCCGGTCATAGTCTTTCGACACCGATGAGCCGGTGTCCTGTCCGACGTCGAAGGTTTCGGAGATCGAGTAGGTGCCGGGCACGGTTCTGCCCACCTTACCGCTACCGATTTGCTTGCCGTTGACGCTGAGCGTGACCGTCCCCGTCTTCTTGTCATCACTTGGCGTGTACTTCGCCTCTATGACGACCTCTCCTTCGGGAAGCGGTTCAGTTCCCGTGATGGTGTATCGATCCTCGTTATAGGCGTTGTAGTGGTAGACGACATGGTTGTCTTTCACATAGAGCGAGTAGCCGCTGTAGATTCCTCCGGTCGCGACCAGCACACCGCTGGCTCCGCCCTTCGGTATTTCCGCGTAGGCGGTGATGGTGTGATTCTTATTCTTTACCTGCGGTGAGTAGGCTTCGGGAATGCGCACCGCGCCCGGGGGATAGAAAACGAACTCCTTCCGCTGGGGCGCATAGATCTTGGTGACGTTGGATAACCTACCGAATAAGTCGTCGTGCAGCGGATAGACGTTGTACTTAAGGGCTTCCTCGTCCCAGGCTTGCTTGAGCTCCTCGAGCTTCTCCGGGTACTCCTTGGCAAGGTCCTTCGACTGGGAGCGATCCTCTGCCACGTGATACAACTCCCAGACGTCATCCTCGAACGGCGCGGTCCGATTGGGTTCGTAAGCCAGGCGGTCTGCGTGCAGTGTCACCGCGACCCAACCGTCGAGGTACATGGCCCGGTTGCCTAACTGCTCGAAGTACTGCCGGGTGTGGCGCTCCGGTGCATCGGCTTCGTTGAACGTGTAGGCCATGCTGGTTCCTTCAAACGGCGACTGCTTGATGCCGTCGATCTCCGCCGGGGGTGTGACCCCTAGCGCTTCCATAATGGTCGGCCCGATATCGATGATGTGAGCAAACTGGTCTCGGATCTCGCCCCTGGCTTTGATGCCGGCAGGCCAGTGCACGATCAGCGGATCTGCGATCCCGCCGTGATGAACGGTCTGCTTGAAGTACTTGTAGGGCGTGTTCCCTGCCCATGCCCAGCCGACGTCGTAGTGGTTGTCGGTCTCTTCCGACCCCCAGACGTCCTGCTTTTTGAGGTTCTCTGCCATGTCCGTCTTGACGACACCGTTGATGTACAACACCTCGTTGTGGCTGCCGTTGACTCCACCCTCGGCGCTTGCGCCGTTGTCCGAGGTGAGGATGATCAGCGTGTTATCAAGCTTGCCCGTTCGCTCAAGTGTCGCGATTATGCGGCCGATCTGCTCGTCGGTATGCGTTAGCTGGCCAGCGAATGCTTCCATCTGGCGCGCCAGCAGGGCCTGCTCCTCGGCGTTAAAGCTGTCCCACGCCGGCACCTTTTCGGAGCGCTCCGTCAACACGGTGCCTTTCGGAATGATGCCCATCTCGAGCTGGCGCTGGTAAATCTGCTTGCGCAATTCGTCCCAGCCCATGTCGAACTTGCCCTTGTAATGGTCGATGTACTCCTTGGGTGCATGATGCGGTGCGTGCATGGCACCCGGGGCCCAGAACATGAAGAAGGGCTTCTCCGGATTGATGGAAACGTCGCCGGTTATGTATTGAATGGCTTTATCGGCCAGGTCTTCGGTCAGGTGATAATCCGGCTTGCCCCGTGATGGCTCGACCGGCTCATGTCCCGCGAACATCACGGGCGTGAAGTTGTTGGCGTCCGCCGCCATGAAAGTATAGGTGTGGTCGAAACCGTCGTTGGTGGGCCAATAGGTGAAGGGGCCGACCTGGTGAACCTGGAACAAGGGCGTGTGGTCCCACTTGCCGATGGCGTAGGTGGTCCAGCCTTGATCCCGGACGACCCGAGCCACCTCTTGTGAGCTCAGAGGCACCCGGCCTGCGTAACCCGGAAAGCCCATCGCCAAAAGGGCGTGCGATCCGAGCCCAATCGAGTGGTGATTGCGTCCCGCCATAATCGCGGCGCGTGAGGGTGAGCACAACGCGGTCGTGTAGAAGTTGCTGAAGCGCAGGCCATCCGCGGCCAAGGCGTCGATGTTGGGCGTCTCGATCGCCCCGCCAAAAGAGCCGAGCTGCGCGAAGCCGGTATCGTCGAGCAGGATGAGCAGGACATTGGGCTCCTTGCCGGTGTAGACCGGTTCCTTGGGCCAGTCCTCGACCGATTCCGCAAAGGTGCGCCCGATCTTGCCATTGAAGCCGGCCATCCTCGGGTCGTCGGCTGCGTTGTCCTGCGCCTTGGCGGGCTGGGCTGACATGATGACGGAATGCCACGAGCGAAGCACATACGATGGCGAGAAGTATATTCAGTGTTTTGTTCATGGCTCTTGCCCTTTCTTTATTGATTGATGTTGTTTGTTGCAAAACTAACCATTGACTAGCAGACGTGGTGCCAACGCGTACCGCGAATCAGCAGGACTTCGATTCAGCCCTCAACGAGAATAATGCCCGGCCGCGGAAGTGACAATGCGACCAAGGGCCTAGTCGTATATCCATCGATTGAGCCACGTCTTGCCGACCACTCGGCCCCCGCTGGGGCTTACTACTCGTTCTGCGAATCAAGTGTGAGCGGCCGCGTTGGGTCAGTAGCCGTCATTGTAGCCGAATATTTCTTGGCGGCTGCTTGTAGGCGGTAAGCAGTCGTTCGAATTTGTATAAGTTCAGTCCTCAAAAACCTCTACCGGATTGCCGCAGTACTGCTGATTCCCCAAATGCCAAACGGAGCCTAGTTGGTTGTCCACGCCTAAGGATGTCAGTTCTTGTTCCGCCGCACGTAGCTCTCTTATCAGCGCTGGCATGGATCGCCAAGCGCAGTCAAACCCTATAATTACTAGAGTCATTGAACCCATAATAAGATCCAAAGACTTAGCATATTCCGTTGGGCCAACATCCGATCTCTCAATTCTGATATCTATCGATATTGGTCCGTCCGTTAACGAGCTTCTTGCCTCGTAGTTGTGGCCACGCGTTATTCCTATCCCGCTCCGAATCTGCGGCAAATACCCGTTCTTGAAGATTCGAATTGTTGGCTGCGACGATCCAATCGAACCTCTCGAAAAATCGAATCTAGGCCCCCAACGCGGCAGATGCGCAATGCCGCTGTTGTCTGTCACACTCTCTAGGATCATCACCTCGGATGTCGACACACCGTGACCAGCGGTGGCTCGCCAGTCCGCGGTGACAACGACCCCGGACACGGGTGATCCGGAAACCCGATCTGTTACCTTGACGGTTATCCCATCGGACCAATACACGTCGACAATAACGAACGCGAACCCACCTACGACCAAGACAAGAACGAGCAGACTTAGCGGTAGGCTTCTTATCTTCTTCACGAGTATTAAACTCTCGATATTTGTGGAAGTATTGGGTCACTAGCCGTTATTTTACTCTAGAAATGATAAGCGGCTGCTTCCAGGTCTAAAGCAGCCATTCATTCGCATTCCTGGTGACCGTCTCAGAACGGCCAATAGCGGTCGCTCAATCCTAGCAGCAAGGCGGTTGAATTCGATGCTCAGTAGCCTGAGAACATATCGGTTTTTGAGACTTTGAACAGCCCGTCCTCTTCCTCGATGATCGCGAGGTAGATTATGTAGTCATGCACCGCAACGCCGTTCGGGGTGTGTACGCTGACGAGCTTGAAGCAGGACTCACCACGGCGCGCGGCCCTGTCCACGCCTGGCGGCAACGTCATTTGCTCGCTGACCTTGGCGTCGCCATGCTTACCGTTGTATACGGCGATGATCTCGACATGGTCGAAATACTCGTACGGCACGCCGTGTTGCTTCTCGAGCTTGTCGATCTTCGCGTAAATGGCCTCGGCATTCTGGCTGTCGCGAATCTTGCTGGAGAACAGGGCCTCGAGCTTTTCTGAATTGCGGGTCATGAGATTGAACGCAAAATAGTGCGTGAAAGCCCGCACGCGTTCGGCCATGACCATCGATCCTTTCAGATCGCCGATGATGCGGATGACCTCGCGCTGCTTTGCGCCCACCCAGTGGTAATGCCTTGCGAGCTTCTCGATATCTGTCTTGTCGATTTCGCCCGCACGTTCCGACGACAGGGCATTGTCTTTTCCGCCGAAACCGTCGAATTGGATCAGGTAGTCCTGCGGCTGCTGGAACATCTCGTCCTTGATCCAGGATTCTTTGCCGCTTTCGCGGTGCACGATCGAGAACAAATCCTCGATCCACAGAAAATTGAGGACCTCTTTTACGGCGCTCTCGGTGTACTTGCCGTTCTTGTTGACAAAAACCTGCAGCACATCCGTGAACGCCAATGTCTTCTCTTGGGCGAGAAGTTCCAGAAACCGGTTTTGCTCTTTCGGTGTAGTAGGCACTCCGGAATATTACTGCACGCAAGCCATCACAGACAGACTTTCTTGTGGGCGTATCACAACCAATCAGCGTGGTAAGCACTTCCGGATGCGCCTGAGTGTCAGAAGGTATTTGGGCGGCTGTTGGTGAATGACCGCAATGGGTCAGTAGCCGTCATTCTACATCAGGATTCCTGGGTGGCGGCTAACGGCCAGGAGCAGACATAGAAAACGCCGCCACGAGGGCGGGGCGTCACTCGCAATGTAATTTGATCAATAAGTCGTCATGTACATGACGCCCTGCTTTACCGCCGACGCTATGGGCAATCAATATCGTCGCCCCCACTCGAACCACAGGTGTTGTTGGTCCACTTGTTGGGGCTGCTTGTTTCGTCGTGAAACAAGTCATCCTCATTGTTCCCGGTAACAACGTTCATTTTGATTTTGTTATCGACTGAACCCTCTACCAAGCCAATGCCGATACCAGCGTTATCGAAAACACGATTGTCAATTATTCTGGAATCTCTCGTATTGTTGAGAAATATGCCGTGCGTAGTATTGGCAAAGACATTGCGTTTTGCGACTATTTCTGTCGACGCTCCAGTTTCGCCTACAGAGAGCAGACCGAAATATCCACCGTCAACGATCACGTCCTTCACTTTCGCGTCATGGACGTTTGCGAGCCGGATGGCCTCTGTTGCGGGGTTACTTCCTCCATATTTCGGCTGCGAAATGAAGACCCTTGCGATCTTCAAATCCGCACTGTTGACGATGACGATGCTGCTCGCACTCTGATTCGATAACACCAAGTCCTTTATGACGATATCGCTGACTCCATCAGCTCGGACCCCATCTTGGAACCCGGTAATTGCGCCGTTCTTGATCGTTACACCGTGAAACCCGACATTAAAAACCCCGGAACTCATGCCTGAACCAGTTATGGTGAAGCCGTTAAGGTTCACCGTCACCCCATGCGCGTTAATTAAAAGCCCATCTACATCGGCCGCGCAAACGAGGTCTGCTTGCAGTTTAGTGTCAGCCACAATAGGGTCGCTGCAGTCAGAGATGGCTGCCGGTGCTGCAATTAGTGCATTGCTCACCAACATTGTGGTGGCCAAGAGCGTCAAACTAGTAGACTTGAATCGCATAGGCATTTTCGTCTCCTTACTGCTGAATGATCGGTAGCCCGGCGATCTTGAGTCCTGCACGACAGAACGTCGTGAGGGAGGCGAGGACCCGTAGCTTTGCGTCACTGACTTTGGTCAGGTTTGCCTTTATCGTTATAGGGATTTTCTCATGCAGAAAAATGCGGTCAATTCTGGGATGTACGTAACGGCCGCATTGGGTCACAAGCCGTCATTTTACCTCAGATTTCTCGAACGGCGGCTATGCGATCCTAAGCAGTCACCCAGTCTGGCTCCTGGCGACCGTCTCAGAACGGCCACAAGCGGAAATAGCATCCACAAAAATACTCCGCACCCAGGGGTCCGGCAGCGCTGGCCAGGTATTGCGGTCCTGCCCGACGCACCGTTTGATATCAGTCTGCAGATGCAATTGGAAACATTTGGATACGCGAGTGAATCCTAAATGTCATCTCAATAGGATCTACTAGCACTGTAGTGTCACTAGCTATCGCCCCTCAATCGAATAACCCGACAATAGGACGAAAACATGAAGCCTCTTAAACTATTTTGCGCGCTTTTGATAACGACAGTACTGGCATCTCCTGCAATTGCCCACCAGCATGGCAACAAGGCCATGAACATGGATATCGTTGAAACGGCCGCGAACGCCGGCACGTTCAACACTCTGATTGCGGCAGCCAAAGCAGCCGGACTGGTTGACGCATTGAAAGGGGATGGTCCGCTAACCGTCTTCGCGCCGACCGACGAGGCTTTCAGCGCGCTGCCGGCGGGCACTATTGAGACCCTCCTGAAGCCTGAGAACAAGGGTCAACTTGCGACTATTTTGCAGTACCACGTCATCGCCGGCAACATCGGCAGTAGCGCTCTCGCTGACGGCGTCGTACTTAACACGCTAGCCGGCATAGACGCCGGAATCAGCAAGACGGAAGGCGGCTTTAACATCGAAAATGCACGTATCGTCGCAACCGATATCAATGCCAGCAACGGTACGGTGCATGTGATCGACCGCGTCATTCTGCCGCCGGCACAAATGTCGCGCAGCGAAGCCGTCGAGATCATCAGGGTGGCGATTGACCGCGGTGTACCCATGTTCAATCATGGAAACGCAGAGGGGACGGCTGCGGTCTACATGGCGGCATCCGAAAAGCTAATCCGTTTTGGCGGTCTCAACGCAGAGGAACGCGCAAGACTGCAGATGGGCCTGACAGCAGCGAGCACAGCAAATAGCGCCAATGCCAGCGCCTGGGAGCTCCGCTACGCGCTGGATGATGTCAACACATCCCTGCATAACACCGGCAAAATGCGGGCCAGCTCGCGCATGAGTCGCTGAAAGCAAGGTGGCTCCGCTGCCAGGCGGAGCTGAGACAGGCGCAAATGGAACAGTGGGGTCAGATCGCCGTTATTGGACCTAGCCCCCGTTTCATCTTTGTCTGTAGAAAGCTCTAGAGGCTGAACGTTTCACGCTGGATCGCGAGCCAGACGTTCGTATTTTTGCCCAGCTTTACCGGCACAACGCGCCAATGCATGAGAAAAGGAGTGCCGTCCTTTTTGTAGTTGATTGCCTTACCCTCAAATCGACCGCCGGCGCTGAGTGTCTTGGCCAGTCGAGCGATGACCTTTTTGTCTGTGGCAGGCCCCTGTAAGATCTTTGGCGTCTTTCCCAGCACTTCTGCCGGGCTGTACCCGGTAAGGTTCTTGAAAGCCTTGTTTGCATAAAGAATCTTGGTTCTGGCCGTCGCGTCTGTTATCAGAATGGAGTCAAAACTATTCTCCGCCAGCGCTTTTAAAGCCTGACTGTTCAGCTTGGTGTCCTGTAGGACCTTATCGAGTAATTTGATCATTTACTATTCCTGCAACGGGTCGGATGTAACGACTATAAGATACTAACTGCCGGGGAAAGTATCACAGACGTTCGATGAACGTACGAACAAACTCATCAGCAGGACCGAGCACTGAGCCGTCAAAGTGTCAACGGGCTTATCCGGCTATTTTCCTCATGGCCGTCTCAATCGGACCTCAATTGAAAAACTGAGACCAGGCCAAGGCTGGTAGTGCTGAGCGTAGCGGGCGCGCAGGTGCAGCTGGCGACATTCCTGTTCTTGCAGGCGAGATCTGGACGGCAGATCTGGCCTGTTTGATGGCTTCAGTCCGCTCTGGGTAAGCAGCAGCCCCTCAGTTAGCTTCCTGGCGAGCGTCTCAGAACGGCCATAACCGGTCATTCACTTGTAACAATTCGGCTATATATTCAGGCTGTGGTTGAAAACAGTCCATATACGATTTCTTCAGGCGTGGTCGCTGCAGTTTCGATAGCTTATTTGCTGTTCGTTCTAGTGTTGCTTGTGCTTTTCTCATCCTGAGCGGCTGCTTCTGAGCGCGTACCAGCCGGTTGTTCATCTTCCTGAAGATCGTCGCCTCACGGCCAGAAGCTGCCGTTCGGGCGCGATGAATTGATGCAGCGTTTTCACGCGCAGGAGCGATGTCAGTAACCAGATTTTGCTGCCCTCAGCTACGGCATCAAAAATCGGGAGGCGGAGCCCTGCACCAAGGTATACTTACAACGTCGGACGGCCCGGTCAGGTCGCACACCCGGCGGCGGTATTGGAAACAGGGGAAGACGCTTTGACAGACAACAACAGCGGGCTGGTCGACCAGCTGAACCGGGCTCTCGGCCTCGAGATGCGGGCAATAGTGATGTACGCTCACTATGCTGCCTACGTGAAAGGTATCTACCGACTTCATCTCAAGCCCTTCTTCGAAGCCGAGGCCACCGAGTCGCTTGACCACGCGGCCACGGTTCGCCACGCGATTAATCAACTCGGCGGCATCGCCGTAACCGACCGCGACGCGACGCCGATCGTCCATACGACCGACTACGAGAAGATGCTCCAAGAGGTCTTGCGGACGGAGACGGTAGCGGCGGAGACCTATCGAGGCATCCTCGACCTTCTCGGCGACAACGAAGAGCTGTACGACCTAATCGAACAGATCTACTTCGCCGAGGTCCGGAGCATGGAGGAGCTGCATCAGCTTATCTGAAGGTATGCCGGCGCTGAAGTGGCTGCGCATGCTCATGAACCACATCCCCGACAAATACGAGCACCTAGTCCGCTACTACGGCTACTACTCCAACCGTTCGCGGGGCACGAGAAGGCTCATCGAGAATGGTCAAAACACAGCCGGGTCAATCCGCAATGACGACCGTCAACCGAACGACCAGGCTAAGCCCCCGGCGCAGCCGACAATTCATACCCGCCCCCTCCTTGTTCTTCTTTTGTTGAGTAGTCTATCAGCCTGGTCAATGTCCGCTTCGGGTCACAAGCCGACATTTTACCTCAGTTTGCTCGACCGGCTGCTATGTGACGTGAAGCAATGGGATGGACTCCTCCTCACCTTACGGCATCGCAATGTGCCAGACTGGATTTAGTTATTCGTCGATACGAAAAATCTCAGTCACAGGAAAAGAAGGAGTCCACAAATGAAGATTACTCGCGTTGGTGTTGATTTGGCAAAAAGCGTCTTTCAGGTACACGGGGTTGACCGAGCTGGGCGCTGCGTGTGGAAACGCCAGTTGAAGCGGCTAAGCTGGCTAAAGGTCATGTCAGAAACACTTGAGCCAGGGTGTGAGATTGGCATGGAAGCCTGCGGTGGCGCGCACCATTGGGCACGTGAGCTTCGAGCGCGCGGTTTCAAGGTGAAGTTGATTTCACCGCAGTTCGTTAAACCGTATCTGAAGAGCTTGAAGAACGACGTCAACGACGCCGAGGCAATTTGCGAGGCGATGAGTCGGCACCACATGCGGTTCGTTGCCATCAAGACCGTGGAACAACAGGACATCCAGGCACTGCACCGCGTACGTGAAGGCTTGAAACAGTCTCTTACTGCCAAAGGCAATCAGATCCGCGGCCTGGTTGCCGAGTACGGTCTGGTGGCACCGAAGCAGATGGGGTCACTGCGAAAGGCGATCCCCTGCTGGCTCGAGGACGCCGAGAATGATCTGCAGGTGGCCTTCCGGGCGTTACTCCACGGGCTGTGGCAAGACTTGCAGTACATGGACGAACGCCTCAAGGAACTGGACAAGGAGGTCCTGCTGCTCTCGGAGAGCCATCCCGATGCCAAGCGCCTGAAACAGTTACGCGGTATCGGACCGTTAACGGCGACTGCGATGGTCGCCCAGTTCGGTGATGGTCGGCAGTTCAGGCGCGGCCGCCAGGCGGCTGCCTCCGTCGGCATTACACCGAGACACTCCGGCACAGGCGGCAAGAACTGGATATCGGGGATCACCAAGCGGGGCAACCCGTACTTGCGCAGTATCCTGATCCACGGCGCCCGATCGGTGGTCAGTAAGGCCAAGCACAAGGATGACCGGCTCAGCCAGTGGGTTACAGAATTGGCCAACCGCAGCCATCCGAATGTTGCGGCGGTCGCGTTGGCCAACAAGACCGTGCGTATCGCCTGGGCGATGCTGCGTAACGGTGCCGATTATGATCCTGAGTTTACGACGGCCTGAGCACGATACTGGCGCGGGTCGATAACGAATGTTCTGCTAGAAGGAGTTCCTCAATCGCGATTGCATAGCAAGCTGACAGATGGTGAAACGGTCGGACCGGCATCAGTCAAACCCGTGAGGGGCTGAGTGCGATAAGCACGTTGAAGCAATTGGGAGCTGGTGCGCGAATACCCATCATGGCCCGGCATCAATGAATGCCAACTTACGAGGCCGGATATACGATCGCAGTCGTCCTTATCTCCGTCACGCAGCCTGCTTGCAAAAAGAGGAGGAGTCCATATACAGCCCCTCGGTTAGTTTCCTGGCGAGCGACTCAGAACGGCCAGAAGCCGCCGTCACTGGCCAAAGTTGCTATCGATGCTGATCGATAAGGATCTGGTTTCCATCGGGATCGGATAGCATTACGCTCGCTGGGCCCGAGCTTGATTCGTCAGCTTCACTGCTGAGCGCAATCCCTAGCTCTTTCAGCTCGCGCTGTATGTTACGAACGTCGGTAAACGATTCGAGTTCGTTGCCGGTTTGGCCCCATCCAGGATTAAACGTCAGGATATTATCCTTAAACATATCCTGGAAAAGGCCAAGTACGTGATCGCCGTTTCTGAGTATCACCCAGTTTTGTGAAGGATCGCCGCCTACGGATTCGAACCCAAGTTTCTCGTAGAAGTCTCTCGACGCTGTAAGGTCTTTAACCGCAAGGCTCACTGAAAATGCTCCGAGATCCATTTCACAACCTTCAACCGAATCGAAAAAGCCCGTATGCGAACGGCCGCAAAGGGTCACCAGCCGACATTTTACAACAATTCGTTCGACCGGCGACTATGCGATGTGGAGCAGACCCTCAGTTAGCTTCCTGGCGACCGACTCAGTTCGGCCACAAGCGGCCGCCCATTTATAACTGGATGCTGGAATAAGACTTGATGCCCCCAAGGCGCGGCCCGACTGCAACGAAATTCCAGCCAAGATCATGACAAGCACGCTGATCCCATTCGGCATCACCGAAATAGGTGACTGCTCCAGCGTCTCTACCAGTCATTTGTAGGGCCAATCGCATGATTTCGACTCTCGACGGCGAGTCATCACTCGTGGCCAGCGGAATTCCCTCAATATTGAAACCCGCGTTCCGTAATTTGAGAAGAGCCGACTCTCGCCAGCAACCGGTAGCTATGGCAATGCTTATATCGGTTGATCTCCGAAGACGTTCAATGAATTGCACGGCGCCGTCAATGGCGGGAAACGCGCCCATCTCTTCAATGTAACTATTGAGCCCTTCCATGAAATCCGTTTTAACGGAAGCAATGATCTCGCCTACGGCTGAAAATCCGTTTTCTTCGAGAATCTGCCCAAGAATCCCACTATCCGTCACATTGTCATATTCGTTGAGATCACGAAGACAGACTGGACCCAAGACCCGCTCAATAGAGGAAAAATACAACTTCGGATCAACCCCCATCGAGTCGATCAGAGTGCCGTCTATGTCGAGAATGATTGATTTCAAGGAAAGCACATAGATTTGCTGACCGGCTGGATTGGGTCAACAGCGGAAAGTATAACGCGAACAGCACGACCGTCGCCTCACGGCCAAGAGGAGCCGTTGAAAACGGAACATAGGGCGATAGCGCTACGCGGCGTCGAATCTCGCTTGATTCTCCTTCATCCAAGCTTCCATTTCTTCTTTACCTCGGCTCGAATCACTCATGACATCCGCATGAGCTTCCATGTAGTGAGGTCGAAGCGACTTCATCCATTCTTCAAACGTCGCGCCTTCTGCGACATGTTCACATAAATCGCACTTTAAAGACTTCATCTCACCTCCTCGGCAACAAATGTCGGCAATGGGTCAACTGCGGAAATTATAGCGCAAACCAGGCGACCGTCTCAGTTCGGCCAAGAGCGGACTCCGACTTGGTCGACGGAATCATGTCTCTAGTCGGACTCTGTGCCGAGGGCGATGTCGTTCTTGTTTTTCTTGATGTACTCGAACAGTGTGTCAGCAATTCCATTCTCGGTACCATAGTACGCGCTGTCACATGCGTTGAGTTCCTCCATGATCGGTTCGTCAGGATCAACCGATGCTTCCTCGAATTCATCGTAGGTCCAATCAGGTTGGGCTCCAATTGCCCGCAGCGCTCGTTCGGCGATATCCGCGATGTCCGGGATACCAATCTCATGCAGCGTAGCAACAAGCTCATGCGCGTACTCATTCGAGGAGTTGAAGAAAAACTGGTTAAAACCGCCATTACCAACCTCGCGCTCCATCGCTTCAACAGTAAGCACGATCCTTTCGGTGGGCGTCAGGATCGCCCTGTCCATGAGAGCTGCCTCAATAGCTAACACGATTGAATCAATTCGGTGTGTGCCCTCGAGCTCGATCACCTGATCGATTGTCCTGTCGCCTACCTCTTCCAGCCATTGTTCTTCGGACATGATCACGCCCTCCTGCCGCATTATGCGGACATTCAAAGGTGTCCATCAAACCGGGGCTGAACGAGAACACCTCCTGCCGCATTATGCGGACATTCAATGGTGTCCATCAAACCGGGGCTGAACGAGCAGAGGAGTCGTCAAGGTTGCAAAACAGGCGCAGATAATCCTGACAGAAAGGCCCGAAGCCCTTCAATATAGGTGCGCTCATCGCGAAGGAAAGCATCATTGTGAGTGCCACGGATCGCCAGTAGAGTCCGGGGCTCATTCGCAGATTCAAAAATCGCTTCGCTGTGGTGGAACGGAATAATCTCGTCGTCGCGACTGTGAACGACCAGTACCGGGCAGCGAACGTCCCGAACATAATCGCGTGTCGCGTGACTGAGACGGCTTAGCCAGCGCACCGGGAGCCATGGATAAAGATTCTGGGCGATGTCCGGAACTGACGTGAAGGACGATTCCAAGATAAGTGCCAATGGTTGATGCTCCATGGCCAACCGTGACGCAACAGAGGCGCCCAGCGAACGCCCGAAGATTATGATGTTACTGGCGACTAAACCGCGACTCTCGATGAGATAATTCCATGCCGCATCAGCATCGCGATAGATCCCTTTTTCTGTGGTCCGGCCCTCGCTCTGACCGTAACCCCGATAGTCAATAATCAATACTGACAAGCCCAAGTCCTGGAACTGTTCTATCGAGTCCAGACGATGCGAGATATTTCCCGCATTGCCGTGAAAGAACAACAACACTTGCGAGGATCGCCCGGCGATGAACCAGCCATGCAAGGTCACTCCGTCAGTAGTCTCGATGGAAACATCTTGATAGTCCATGCCAACATCGGTTGGTGTCATGGTCAACGCTCGACCTGGTACTTCTGCAAGATAGAGCATGCCGCCCTGCATGAAATACACGACGATAACGAGCAGACCGTAACAGGCAGCGACGAGGAGGATAAATTTCAGCATTACAGTCTGTATTTGTATTACGGGTGGCGATCCGGTCTATTCTATACGTGGCAACGCAACATTACGTATCGAACATCCGCTATGCGTCAGTAGCAGTCGCTCAAGATTCTAGCACCTGGGCGGCTGCTTATGGACAGAAGGAGACGTTCACGGGCTGTTAGCCTGAAACTATGCTTGGCGGGTCCGCCTTAGACCGCACCGGCGGCATTCAACTGTCTCAATACCTCCCCCGCCAAAGCTGAATGTCTCAGTGATAACGTGGAAGTCGTGGAATCCCAGCCAACATAGAATGCTGCCGAACAGCCGATTTGCCATATACCCTCCCTCCGGTCCGCGTGGGATTCCTCTGCATTCTGAGTAATTTTCTTCCTTCTTCCAAAGTGGTGCCGGGAGCCGGTTCCAATGACCGGTAAGGGTCAGCAGCGGAAATTATAACGCGAACTGCGCGAACGGCTCAGTTCGGCCAATACCAGCCGCTGGATCGGCACTACTTTCTTTGAGAAGGTGCTGTAATTGTGTTGGCATCATTGTTTACGTATCGACGCAGTAACTCCACATAGCGACTTTCTTGGCGGACATTCGAAAACGCATCGCCAGCGAGAATAGCCAGGTAGAGAATTAGTAGCGAATCAACTGGGATTTCGACCTCGCGCAGTATACCTGCGTACCGGAGTATCCAGTAGACGACCAGCACTATTGCGACACCCACTAGCCCTTTGACTTTCTGCTTTCTGAATTGGTCGATATTTTCGACGAGTTTGAGTTTGCTGTTCGTTAGCTTCACGAGGTTCTCCAATCCAATATCTTGGGTGCCGAGTGGCTTCGTCGGCCCGGAAGCGGGAAGTATAGCTCGAACCTTGCGAAAGTCTGGGAACGGCTAGAAGCGGTCGTCGCTATTTGCCCGTCTTTAGTTTGTAGAGCGTGATCGCCGCAAACGCCCCAACTAGGAAGCCAATGCCAACGTTCAGAAAGTCGCCTTCCCGCAATCCCATCGCAATCAGGAATAAACCGAGCAGCACGATAGCGATTTGGGAAAACATTGTGTCTCTCCTCGAATATTGCGAAGGGCCGCAATGGGTCAGTTGCAGAAATTATATCCTGAATGTGGCGAGTTTCTCCTTACGGCCAAAAGCGGTCACTGAAACAAGCCGTATTTTCTGCTCGACAGTGCGCAATGTAGTATGGCAAGAGCACATTAGGAGTTGGTATGAAAACGGTTGGTCTTTTGGGTGGAATGAGTTGGGAAAGTACGATTGGCTACTATCGCGCGATTAATGAAGGTGTCAAAAAGGCCCTTGGTGGGTTGCACTCCGCGAAGATCGCCATGTACAGCGTCGATTTCGGGCCCATAGAGAAGCTTCAACATGAGGGCAACTGGGAAGCTACCGCAACCATGCTTGCCGAGGCGGCGCAAAACATACAGTCGGCTGGCGCTGATTTCTTACTCATCTGCACGAACACAATGCATAAGGTTGCTCCGCAAATAGAAGAATCGATCGATATCCCCTTGCTTCATATAGCTGACGCGACGGCCCAAGCACTTGTGCAGGAAGGCATTAAGACAGTTGGCTTACTTGGAACAGCCTTTACTATGGAGCAGGAGTTTTACAAGGGCCTGTTGAGCGAAAAATACGGACTCGATGTTCAGATTCCAAATGAAGAAGACCGAAAATTCGTCCACGAAACAATTTATCGAGAACTCTGTTTGGGGAAAATACAGGCGAATGCAAGAACTGAATTTCTGCGAATCATTGACATGTTTGCCAATCAAGGGGCTAAAGGTGTAATTCTTGGCTGTACCGAAATTGGAATATTGGTGAGCCAACGGGACACCAATGTAAAACTATTCGATACCACAGCGATTCATGCCGCAAAGGCGGTTGAATATGCCATTCAGCAATAGACAGGGGCGACCGTCCGGAATGGGTCAGCAGCAGTCTCTGATTAGTTTATCACTCGACAGGCTGCTTTCGAAGTGTGGTTTCAAGTGATCGATGCAACACCTAAACTCGATCACTAGAGAAGGAGGTGTTGCTGATGAGTTACCCGACGAGGAGATGTCGCCAAGCAGCTCACTGGACACAAATCTGGCCCACCGCAAAAGCAAACGGCCAGACACCTAATCGCTAAGTGTCTGACCGTGCTGAAATAAGATAGTGGCCAGGGGCGAAGCGGTTCGCGAAGCGAACAACGACGCCGAAGGCGCCCGTTAGGGCGAGGATCGACCTTAGCTGATCCGAGTCAATGGAACGCTGGCTGCGCCAGCTCGCTCTTCGAGCGTCTGTCGGCGCGACGCGCCTCGGTTGATCCTATTACGAAAGAGCGTCTCGCCCAATGACAGTACGTCCTAATTCGGGAAGAATAGGGACAGTCCCTCAGGGACTGTCCCCACCATTTTTTGGCGCCCTTTGCTTCTGTTGCATCACTGTGCATAGCTATGCGCAACTCATTTACGCAAAAGTCACGCACCATTTCTGTACTGGTCTTATTGGGTATTGTTTGCCGCCCTAGGCCGTCAATTCCGCCCAGGTTGTCAGGATCGTTTCGTCAACGTTGCCGTCGCCGTCCGAATCGAGTTCGATACGCACGTCGATGTTGTCCACCGCTATCAGTCGCAGGCTGCTGCTGACGCCCTCGACCAGAAACTCGCCCGAATTCGGGAAGTCGTTGCCGAGACCCTCGAACGTTACAGGCGTCGAATACCGGATTGCGCCCGCCAGCTGCGTGCTGTCCAGCGTGCCCGATGAACTTCTCGCGTAGAGCGCGGACTGCAGGGTACCGTCCACGTTCAGCGACGACGTAAAGTTCGTCAGAGACTCGGAACTCAAGTTGGTATCGATCATCATCGAATTGCCGCTGATCCCCGTGAAAAGGCTCGGCAGATTGGTCGTGTCGATCGTGGCAGTCACGTCCCCGTGGCTCGTGATCACATCTTGGTCGGTTGCGATCTGGAACGTGTTCAGTGTCAGCGTGACGGTCATATCGTACGACTCACTCAAGAAATCGCCGTTGAAAGCGTCGATGTCCATGCGCATCAGGCCGTCGGTTACGTCGCCGAAGCCGTCATCGCAGTTGTTGTAGTCAATTTCAAAAAAGTCCCCCGCAGTCAGCGTCGGCGTGACCGGGTCCGCGATTTGGCCCGATACTGTCACGTCGCCGGCAACATCACACGGTGTCGTCTCCGCAGGAATCGGTATCTGGGACTGGCTGCTGCGCGACTTGGCCGACATTGCAATGGCACCGTCGAGCTTGGAAACACCACCCGACGTACCGCCGATAAACAGGCCGGTACCAGTCAGGTCGCCGAATTCACCGCTCTCGAGGGCAGTAGCCCAGGTGACTTTAGCGACCTCCATCGCATTGTTGGACGTGATGGGAACTGTCAGAACGGGTGAATCGACCGAGGCGTTGCCGCCGCCGCCATTGCTGCATCCGGCAAATAAGAAGGAAGCAGCAATCGTGATGAAGACTGTGCGTTGCATGGTTGAACTCCGAAATTCTTTTCCTGAGACAGCCAAGAGTCTACGTGGCGTCACAATCACCACTGTGACACGGCTCACAAACCGCGAATTCAGCCACAGACTGTTCTCGCGGCTGTTTCTCGCCCAATTTCGGGCAGGTCGCCGCGCGCTGATTGACTTCGCACGAAGACAGCCCGGAGATGCGAATCACCGGGCGATTCCTTTGCGATTTGGACATCGTGACCGTGTCCCTCCCATTTAGTCGACCGCGTTGATTTTGGTGAACTTTTGCGAATCCGAATGAGACCGCAGGTTGGCACCAAAGGAAGTCGTTTCGTAAACGTTTGTCCCAATCTTCTGCCTTCGGAGGGCAACATTCCATCGGGGAAAAATGGGGACATTCCTGATTTAACGCATTAATGCGTTAAATCAGGAATGTCCCCATTAAGCCCGGCTTCAACGATCGCCTGATCCCGAGGGGGTTAGATAGGGGTCAGGCAGCTCTCAGGGCGTCCTCAGCGGAAGATATTCGTATCCGAGATCAACCGGCGACAGCCTCGTGATTGACATGCGCTGCATGTACGTTGAGGCCATTAGCCAGGTGCGGGTCACGCGTTAGCGCTTCCTTCCAGCCAAGGTTGGCGAACGCTTTGACGAATGGCAACGTCGCATAATGCGATCTCGGCTCTTACGCCATCAAGGTCGGCGGTGGATTCCTCGCTGCACTGGTCACCCCTTGGGGGCACTTCGTCGCCTTATCTAGGCGACGTCCAGTGACTCCACGTCGCGTTCCGGAAAATGGTGTTCTTCATTGGCAATTCCCGAATTCGCACACCGGTTGCGTCGAAAATGGCGTTCGTGAGGGTTGGCCAGCAGTTCGCGACGATACTGGTACGGATCTTTGCCGGCAGCCAGCGCGAGCTCGTCAATAAACGACTCAATGCTACAAATTGTGGTTTTCCCGACATACACTGAACGAAGTGCGGATTTGGCATTGCGCGTAGGGCGTCTGCCTTCGCTTCGAGGCCGACGTTGACAGCCATACCGAACAAATGAACGAGCCGGAACATAAATCGAGTTTATTAAGTGAACTGGCAAGACGCCGCGTTTTTCGGTCCGCTGTCGTGTATGGCGGTGTCGCCTGGCTCGTAATTCAGGTCGGGGATACTCTGCTCCCCGCGTTCGGTGCTCCGGACTGGGTATTGCGGGCGCTGACTATTCTCTTCATTGTTGCGTTCACGCCGGCAATGCTGCTGGCCTGGACCGTTGATATCTCCACACAGGGTCTCAGGCGTACGCCCGAATCACGCTTTTCACGTGTACAGGGCAACTGGTCCAAGCTGACTATGGTGTTGGTCACCACGGCTATGTCGGCAGGCGTGCTCTGGTGGGTATGGGATGACTATGTTGTGCGGGTGGTTCCAACGCGATCAACGATCAAAAGCCAGCCCGTAGTCGCCGTCAATGCGCCGCGTAATCTCATAGGCCAGGCAGAAAACGACTGGCTTGGCGACGGTGTCGCCAACCTGATTCGCAGTGAACTGGCTGAGTCCCGGCACGTCATTCTTTTGTCTAATGCGCGGTGGCGCACGCTGACCGCGGACGCGGCGAGCGCAGAGGAGATTTCCGCGGTCGCAAGACGAAACGGCGTCGACTATCTGATCGATGGGGGTTATGTCGAGACGCCGGACGGTATTGTGCTGACAATACATATCGATGATGTCCAAAACGGCGTTGAGATTCACAGCTCGCGCATTGACGAGAAAAATGTCGCCGCAATTATCAAAACGGTGCCAAATCTCAGCATTCGTATAAAACAGGCGTTACGAATTCCACACCGGGAAAATGTCGGGCTTTTCGAGGCGGATTTCGCAATCGAAAATGTCCAGGCCTATGAAGCGTACATTGCCGGGCTTGCATACTTCATTGACTTCGACCTCCTGGCGGCCGAAGGCGCATTTACTTCAGCCCTCGCGATTGCACCCGACTATCATATTGCACGATATCGTCTGGGGCAGGTTTACGAGGCAACCGGCCGCTCCAATATCGCCCTTGCAACCCTGAACGAAATTCCTGGCGACGCCAATTTCTCTGAACGCCTGCATCTGTATATTGAAGGCGCTAAAGCCTATTTCACAGCGGAGCGCGATCCGAAGAAGGCAATAGCAATCTACAAAAATCTCGTGGAGCTTTATCCCTATGAAATGGAGGCGGGTATGCTGTTGGCGGAAGCCTACTGGCTGGATTTTCAGGAAGCTGCTGCAGTTGACGAATTTCGGCGTCTGAGCAGGATACACGCCCAGGATCCGACGTCGTGGAAGGCGCTTGGCGAACGCTTGCTCGATATTGGCGAATTCGATGAGGCGAAGGAGGCGCTGGTTAAATACGCGTCGATAGGACCGGACGACTTCTATGCATTTACGTTGCTCGGCAACCTGGCGCTACTTCAGGACGACCTGAGCGACTCTATAAAAAACCATGAGCACGCGCTGGAGCTCAGGCCGGGTTTTGCGATTGCCACGATCGGACTGGCGCGCAGTCGTTATTTGCAGGGGGATACGGGTACTGCTCAGGCGTTGTGGCAGTCCGTCGTCGATGACAATGACGCTGCGGCTGGATCTCGCATCGATGCCGCATTCGATCTTGCCGGCGTGCTGCGCGGGCGCGGACTATACGCCGAGTCAGTCGAACCCATAATGGACATGATGACGCTTATTGAGGAGGAAAGTCTTCGAACGGCAATGGCCCTGTCGCAACTTGGCTCGACGCAACTGGAGCTGGGCAAATTCGAACGCGCGCAAACGCTGCTCGATGAGTCGGTCAGATTGGCGCCGGCGGTACCGACACGGTCCCTGTTTGCTCAAGGGATGCTGGAATTGAAACTGGAACGCTTCGATAGAGTCGATGCAATAGTGTTGCAGACTCAATCGTTGGCGCAGCAGGCAGACGATACCGATCGCACTGAAGACAAGGCGGCCAGCTACCTGACCGGGTTATCCGCCCTGGAGCGAGGCGATCTGGAGACCGCCGCAACTCACCTGCAGGCCGCCGTGGATCTGGAGGGATACCAATACGCGATTTACAAATTGGGCCTGGCACGGCTGTACCATGAATCGGGCGATCTCGCACGCGCCTCGCAGCTGGCGGCGCAAGCAAGCAACGAACGGGATGCCGGCGACCTGCGCCTGGACCTCGAACTCGACCGTGCTCGCGCACATTTATTGCATGCCGAAATACTCGCCGAAAGCGGCGACGATGATGAAGCCCGTGCGCAGGCAAAACGGTTTATCGCATGGTGGCAATCGGCGCCGCCCGACCTGCCCGAAATTGTCCGTGCAAACGTGCTGCTTGCAGACCTCTGATACGCCGCTCGATTAACGTGGCACGCGCCTCGCCCGTGACGAACCCGACTTTCCGGAACACTTGAACGGTTCTCCATTCTTGCCGTCGCCGTCCAGATCGTCGAACAACAACGTCCTCGGCAGGCACTTGATGTCGGGGCTTTCGATGAGCAAATTATCGTGTGTCAATGTCAGTTTTATCTCGACTTCGTTCGACACCAGTTGATGGCCGCCCAGCTTCACATCTATCGCAGAAAACTTGCCGTCATGATTCAGGTCACGAACAAAATCCGGTGCCTGGCGCGCAACGACCACGGCGCGGATAACGACATCAACCGGGTAATAGGTCGATAGCAGTTCGTCATAAAATTCATTGGCTTTCGATACGGGGTCGGTTTCGACAGGTACCGATGACATCAGGTGAAAAGCGTTGACAGGACCGCTATCGACCCGCTGCAAGTAATCAAAGCCAATATACGGCTCTTTTGTCACCGAAAAATCGAACACTGCGATTGGCTCGAACAGCCCTGCGAGCGGATGTGTGGTCGCCGTAATGACCGTCTGATTCTTGCCGTCCAGCAACTCCGCAGATACGATATTCACGAACCCGGCGATATTGCGGATGACGCCTGGTACGTGGTTGAAATCTTTGTCGAATACTCGCGCACCGCCAATATCGGCCAGCATGATCAAACTCACGAAGTCATCGTCGGCGCCATAGCCGTATCCGTCCAGCTCCGGGCGATCGGGATCGCCAGTCGCAGGACCACCCGTCTTCGGACCGACCGCGTTAATCTTGCCCTGCTTAAGTGCCAGGTACGGCGTGTTGAGCAACTTGCCTTCCGCATAAACGTCGTCGACCAGCCGTTCCCGGACAAAGTCATTGCCAGTCTGTCGATTGTCCAACAGCTCGAACGTATCGAATTTCTCGGTTTGCACCTCAATATAAGTTTCATTTTCGGGCAAGCCGACACAATCCAAATCAAAAGCCGGAAGCATTAAGTCATCTACCAATGACGAGAGGTTCAGGCATTCATCGGGATCTTTCAGGACTAACGCTTCTCTTTTTTGTCCATCTGCAGTCGCGCTGGCGGCGAAGCCGACCGCGGTGCGGCTTTCGAAACGCAGAATGAGTGGCCATTGTGTCGTCGACAGTGCACCAACCTTGTTTCTGTACCGCAGCGTTTTGACGTGATCACGGTATCGTACCCGAACATATCGAGACTCCGGTGCCGCGATAGTAAGCCTGGCGTCACTATACCTGTGCCTGGAATCGCCGCCCGCCTGGGCTGCCGATGCCAGTACAAACATCAAAGAAAATGCTATGGAAATGGCCTTCATATTTTCGTCCTCGAGTTGATTATTGTCATTGGCGAGGCTTTCTTGGTGGTTGCTAAACTATATGACAGGTGCCTGAATTATCCAAATATCGTGATTGCTCTGATCCGACGCCGCCTATAATCGTCCTGGCATTCAAGCGTATACGGGCAAAACGATCGAAATTTCTATGGATTTGGCGAGGCTGAAACACGGCCGTGTGACCGTCGTGGCGGCGACGTGCAAGCCTGTGACACTTTTGGCACGATGCTTCGTCCGAACATCCGACGCTCGCAAAATCTGGAACATAACCCATTAAAAAAGTGGTGGCCCACCCAAATAGGAGCACCGTGCAAAGCGAATGGGCACATGGATGCTGCCAACAAAACCTCGGTTCGACCCCGGTTTTCTATGGATCCTGATCAACGTCTCGGATCCAATCCAGAGACCGGCAAGGCCGCAAACCAGTGACAGGAAATCAGGCATTCGGATCTATGATTCTTCTAACCTTTGTCGGCGATCTTGTAGCCGCGGATATCGCCAATCAGGTCATAGCTCGTGAGACGATGTTACTCGGCGCGCCGTCGCGTTGGAGCCGCCAATGGCGAGCGTGCGAGGTTTTTCTACCTTCAAAGACGACCCAGCGAATGCCGTGAATAACCTGCGCGCGTTTGGCAAGGAAATGATTATGCAAACCGGCGACCAGGACCCAATCCGTATGACTGGTGCCGGTGGGATGGCAGAATCAATGATGCAGGCTATGGGAACTAAAATAAGCTATACGTATAATTTTGTTGGTGACGAGGAAGTGACGGTTAAGGCCGGAAGCTTTCCAGCACGCAAGATCCAGGGCACTGGCTCTGCTGAAATGAAAGTGATATTCAAGAAGATTAGTGTGACCAGTAGCAACACGGCATGGCTTTCCGATCAAGTGCCCTTCGGTATGGTTAAATCTGAGGGTGAATCTATCACCAACGGCAAAACGAGTACCCATAGCTCAGAATTGCTGGAGTATGGGGATTCGGGAGCGGTATCCCAGATTACAAAAACACCCGAGGAGTTACCGGCGATGCCAGATATGAAAGACATATTTAAGCAATAGGGAACTCTTCCCTTGATGGTGTGCTGCCAATAAATAGGGGTCGAACTGGCGCAGCGTTATAGGTGAGTGTAGACGATACGGGATTGTCTGGGACTCGTTTCAGCAACGGTTAACACCCGCCACTAAATGTATCCGCTGCGGCGCCTTGAATTAAGTGGTGGCCAGGGGCGGAATGGACTCGCTTCGCTCGCCCTTCGGGCGCCTTCGGCGTCTGTCGCCGGTGGATTCCTCGCGTCGCTCGTCACCCCTGCGGGGCGCCTTTGGCGTCCAAACTGCCTAAGGCAGTTTGTCGCGGCTCGGTTGAACCTCGCTCGGAAGACCTCAGCACCATCCGGTTAAGGCATCGCGACTTTCTGCTGGACACACGGATATTCAGTGAACAGGTTTCGCGAACCAGCGTAACCTGAGGTAACCTGAGGTAACCCAAGAGCACATAACGCGTTAGATTTGCGACCCGGTAGGTTACCTTGAGTGACGGCAGGTGATCCTGGTTCGGGCACCAAAGTGGGCACAAGCTTCATCGCTTCTGCCAGCGCCGACAAGGCCTGCAAACAGTTTCTCGCTATACTATGCGTTTCGGTGCGGGAGCCAATAACAACTAATGTCACAATTCGTTGAACTTCAGCGACACAACGTTCTTCGCGTGAGTTTTGCCCATGTTATTGCAGGCTCACTGCCTGCCCAGGTCGCTGACATTGTTACCGACAGTTTTACCTGCAAGCGTTAGACTTCGTCGTCTTTCAATTCGCAACACCTCACAGCGCTGCAACGCATGGCCAAAAAGAAAAAGCAAAACCGAACGTTCGAAATTCGAATCAGGATCGATGGGCTCGATATTGTCGCTACGCCGACCGTTCGCAGCACCGATCTCGATCATCTGCTCGAGAAACGGAACGCCGTATCTTTCGTGTTCATTCCGTTGGCGAGAGCGGAGAAGAAACGACAATCCGTCGGCAAAGCGGCCGCCAAGGCCCGCATCAAAGCAGAACTGTCGGCGGACGACTGGTATGACGGCGAACTTCGAGTCAGCGATAACAAGCACGCGATTCCTGGCGTTCTCGCCTTCAATGTCCGGCGACGCAGCGCTCGCGAGATAGCCGAGAAGATGGGCGTGAAACTGTTCTTCTGGGGCACCTACGGTGCACCTGTCGAGCAGCACGCCGTAAAGCTTTTCAAAAACGACGAAACGTATGCCTGGAAGACGGTACGCAGACGCGCATTCGGTGGCCTGTCGGATATTTTCGACACCGCTCGCAACATCGAGGAACTGCCAACGGCCGTACAAGAGTCGCAAACGACTATGCAAAAATTCTGGCAACTCGTCTACGTGGTGCTGGGCATTTGTGCCGCCTTAGGCCTGCTTCATACCATCGCGGTTGAGTTGCTGGGAACCGTGGCCAGGGTAGTGTTATACCCGGTCGTCATTCCGGCGGTGATCGTAGGCATCTACTTACGTGTATTGGTGCGCAAGGGCGAAGAACAGGCTCGAGATTTTACGGCTGCAGAGAATGAGGAAAACTGGCACAAAGTGGCGCCCCACCTGCTCGCCCTCTGGGCGCTGTGCCTGACCGCGGTTTCGTTGTTAACCTGGATGCAATCCGTTCCAGAGGCCGATTTCCGGTTTCTCGGCCGCACAAGCGGTGTAACAACGTCGTTCATTATCTGCGTCTGGATGTTGTTGCCCATCGCAAATTCACGTGACGCAAAGACGCTGTTCAGCTCTGCCCTCGAGGCGGGCATCACGGCAGTCATCTCGATCCTGGCAATTAAGATATCTCTGTATGTGACAGACCAGATAACCGACGCGCTGTGGGGGGTGCTCGCGGCAATACTACCGTTCGTCATTCCTGAACGACTGAAGCAGGTTATCGACTTCTTCATCGACATCGGCGCGGAGGTGTTCTTTGTGGCGGTGCTGCTGGGTTACGCCTGGTCGCGAACGCGGCACCAGTTCATGCGTTTGTAGGGACCCCAGGAGCTTCTTGTTGCGCTCGACGTTCAGACGTTGCTGGCATGGCTCCAGGCCGTGCCCCGGGGATTACGACCTGGATTATCTCGACGGGTTGTCTGGCGATGACGCGGAAGACGCCAGCCAGATCGCATCCAGTAATGCCTGCGTTCGCTCTGTGGCGGTCATCCACTGTTCGCGGAGCGATGGATCCGCAGCGGCGGCCGCCATGTCCTCGAACATCAATGCGGCGCCAGGTTTGGTCGAGGGAATGTTGATGTCCTCCGATGTGCCGCCGCCCCAGCCGCCCTTGCGATACAGGAAGTCTGCCGAGCCGTCACGGTTCTGGCTCAGGAAGTCATCGATATTGATGACACCCTCCGTGCCAGTGATGCGGAGGTCCATCACGACCGCGCCGGAGTCGAAGCCGCAATTCCAGGTTGAAGTAGAGCCGTCGGTGAAATCAAGAACGCCTGTACCGCTGATCGCAGCCCCGGTTTCGCTGTCGCGCCGCATATGCGCGCTTACCGTATCGAGTACAGCGTCGGGCGGCAGGTATTCGACCGCGGCGCGCATGTTGTACCAGCCGGCATCGCCAATGGCCCCCATGGGTTCGAGTTCAGGATTGAATCGAATGTTGTCGCGATCCTTGAGATTGAACTGGAACGCCGACGCGACCGACCAGACGAAGCCCAGCTTGTCCTCCCTATTCTGTTTGATATGGAGCGTGCGTGGATGGTGAACAAAGTGAGTGCCATCCATGAATGCCACATTGTTGTCACGGCACGCTTCCGTGATGCGCTTTACCGACGGCAGGCTGGCAAATGGTTTTTCGCCGAGCACGTGTTTCCCCGCTTTTGCCGCCGCGATACAGATTTCCTCGCGGACACTCGTCGGCGTCGCAACATAAATTGCGTCGACAAGCCCTGAGGCGACCATTTCCTGCCAGGAATCAAACGCGTTCGGCACATCGTGGTCTTGCGCGAATGCCTGTGCGGTCTCCAAGCGGCGGCTCGATACAGCGCCTATCTCGGAAACGTTCGCCATCTTGATCATGCCAGCCATAGAATTTGCGATACCGCCCGTACCGACAATACCCCAGCGAATTGTTTTCACGGATTGAGCTCCTGCAGTTCGAGATTGACCAAGCATAGTACTGCCAAACACAGTGGCCAATGTAGTGCCTCCGGCTGCCTCGAGGATCCGCCGTCGAGTTCGGTTGAATGTGGTCATCACTACTTCCCGTTCATCATTGGAAAAGCCGTACTCTGAAGAACCAGCTTACCGAACTGAGCAGCAGATACCACGCCATGACGTGATGAAATATCGGCTTGTTGACGTACGGCAGGGATTTTCTTCCTGAACTGGACGTCGGCCAGGCTCATGGCCCGGGAATGGAGTCGGCGCGAGGGCCGATACTGTGGGGAGCCTTTTGAGGAGGTGGTGGCCAGGGGCGCTCAGCCACATGCGCTTCCAGCGTTCGAGTGGGCCAGATGCGGAAACCTGACAGGTTGCGATAGACTGGCGACTCCAGCTTCGTTCAGAATCAAGCCACCGACACGCGGAAAATCACACCACACGTCGCTGGATAGCTGCGCCCTGCTTCTGCCGTGAATTTTCAGTGAACGGTTTTCGCGATCCAACGTACTCGGGGTAACGCAATAGAAGGTATCGTCGTAATTTCGCCGCTGGGTAAGCTCCATTGCGTGATAGTGGCTACTATTGGTTTGGGCACCAAGGTGGGCACAGAGAATGCTGGAATTTTCGGGTTGAGGCCTTTTCTCTGTCAGGGATGAACCCCGGTCGCATGCAGGGAAAATTCGACGTCGGTCGCGGCACCGCTGCCGGTGACCGTTGTAATAACCAACAACACGCCGGTATCGCTGTTCGCATCGTATGTGCAGAGGCCCGGCCCCAAGCTGTTGCCGTCGGCGGTTATAATGGCGCGAGGAACTACAACGCCACTAGTGTCTCGTGCTAATGAGGCGGTTGCGAAATCGTCAAACGAGAAGACCATGCAACCCTGGTGCGCAGGATCCGCTGTCAGAATTACCGGCGTGACCACCAACAAAATACTGCCATCGCGCGCGACCGAGATATCCGCTTGTTCTATCGTGTCCACGCCAAGATCGGCCGCATCCTGCCCGTCAAGAATGGTGCCGACATAGTCGTAACCAGTCGGTGTTTGTCGTAATAGTTCTAAGCGTTCGAGATCGGTTCGCCGCCCCGCTCCATCAACAACCAGGCAAGACGTCGCGAGATAGGTTTCGCCATTGAAGGCGAACATGCCAGGCTCAGTTTGCAAAACGCAGTCGGCGAGCTCCGGGATCGCGTTGAAATCAATTGGTGCGCCCCAGGACTCGGACGTCGCTGCGAACTTGCCCCAAACGGCGTTGTTGTCTCCCAGAAGATCGGGTGTCGATGCTGTTGTGCGCCAGTAAAGGAACTCTTGACGTTCGTCGACGCCGGAGACGGTTCCAAACGGATTGAAGTATTTCAGCCACAAGATCTGCCACGTGCCCGCCGGCTCTTTCACCAGCGTTGACACTTCATGGGTACTCCATCCCATTACACCGGTATCGGGATGTGCCTCCATCTGCATATCGTTGACGGTGCGGACGAAAGTGAAGGACGCGCCATCGTCATCACTGCGGGCGAGTCGGGTTCGTACGCCAAGGTCGAAGACAACTGGCGGACCCACATCGCTGACCTGCGTATTGAGCCAGCTGTATGCCAACCATAGCGTTCCTGTAGTGGCGTCATATTCGAGGCTGGGATCGCCGTAGCCACGGAATGGATCCGGGCCGTTGTTAACTACAGAATGCGGATCGCCAATGATCAATACCTCAGGGCAGGACGCGTCTTTGCTGCAATGGAATGTAATTGGGTCAGGCGGAGGGACTGGTGGAACGACAGGAGGCGCCGCATCGCCACCGGAGCTACCACCACAGGCTGAAAGACAAAGCAAAACCGAGAGAAGTGCTACTGCTCTGGAGACGTCCGCATACATACCAAGATCGTATGTCAGCCGCGATGCGGCTGACCCGTGCACCGGTCGCAATTGTGATGATTGTGGTTTGTTCGAGTCGAGCCCAGGTATTTAGGGGTCCTGGCTTATGCGGCTGCAAAAATCGGCTGAATCCCTTCTGAACTGGAAATTGACGAAAAATGGTGGCCAGGGGCGGAATCGCACCACCGACACCCGGATTTTCAGTTGACCTGTTTCGCGATCCAGCATGACCCAAGGTAACCTAAGAGCACTAATCGCGTCAGACGTGCGACCCGGTAGATGCTCTTGAGTAACGGTAGGTGTTCCTGGTTTGGGCACCGTCGTGCGCACTGGTACCAGCGCCTCGAATATCAAGAAACTGTAACGTGCAGCAACTCCGAAGTGGGTCAACTCATTCGCCGATGCGACCCCTCTCCTTCTTCTTCGCTTTCTTCGCTGCCTTTTTCTCTTTCGCCGTCATTGCCGGCTGCTTCTTGGTCTCTTTGTTGCTCTTCTGTTCTTTACTCATGATTTTTTGCCTTCCTTTGAATCGACCTGGCACGCGGAGATTGAAACGCCGCAGTCATTACCTCATCTATAATACGCCAGTACATTCGTGATTGTTCCTTCGGATTTCAACACCGGCAACTCGCTTGACACGGATATTCCAGGAGTCGAAACGCGATTCTCTGAAATACCGCGGTTCGACCCCGGTTATAGGACCTCACACCATACGATCGTTCCGCCGTCCTGGTGGATCAGGTCGACGTGGCGGGCGTCGAGATTTTCAGTGGCCGCCTTAACGGTGATGGCCTTCGAGCTACCCATGCCCAGCTTGCCCGTCAAGGCGACGACCGGGTCAACGAGCCTCAGCCGACTTGATCGTGTCCGCGATCTTTTCCGCGATCATGATGGTGGGTGCATTTGTATTGCCCGAGACCAACGTCGGCATGATGGATGCATCGACAACTCGCAGGGCCTGCAGCCCGCGAACCTGGGCGGACGGGTCGACGACTGCGGTCGCATCCGAACCCATACGGCAGGTCCCGACCGGGTGATAGATGGTATCGCCTCGACGTCTGATGTCATCGATCAGTTCGTCGTCATCCGCGTCGCTGTCTGTGTACAGGGTTCGACCAACGACCCGTTCAAACGCCGTCGCATCCAGAATGCGGTGAACCAATCGCGCACCCTTAAGCGTGCGTTCCAGATCCTCGCCCGCACTCAAGTAGCGCGGATCAATTCCCGGGGCGGAGCGCGGGTTGGAATCAAGCAGCGTCACACTTCCTCGGCTCTCCGGGCGCAGCACGCACACGTGGCACGATATACCGGCGGTGAAGTGCTTTTTCCGGCCATGGTCATCAACGATGCCCGGGACAAAATGCAGCTGGATATCCGGGACTGGTTCCTCGCCAGAGGTGCGTATGAACCCACCTGCTTCGGCGAGGTTCGACGTAAACGGGCCCTCTCCTCGCCGGTATCGAAAGTAATCGGGAATCGCACGTATCGCCCTCGACAGCGTATATCCCATTGCATGTGATGAGGTCACCCGTCGAATCACCGTATAGTCGAAGTGATCCTGCAAGTTGTCGCCGACCTCGGGCGAATCATGGATAACCTCTATGCCACGTTCTCTCAAGTGGCCGGCCGGGCCGATACCGGAAAGCATCAGGATTTGCGGCGACTGAAGTCCGCCGGCCGATAGCAACACTTCACGATTGGCCTGTAGCGTTACGCTCCGATCACCGTTGTGGAACTGCACGCCGACGGCGCGCTTTCCGTCGATAACAATCTTTTCAACGTGCGCCCCGGTCACCACGGCCAGGTTGCTTCGACTTGAAGCTGGAGACAGAAAAGCAGCTGCTGCGCTGCAGCGGCGGCCATGTCGCTGCGTCACCTGGTAGAAATCCACTCCCTCTTGCGATTTGCCGTTGAAATCGTCGTTGGCGGGCAGTTTGAGCTCTCGTGCCGCCTCGATGAACATCTGGCTCAACGGATTCTTGTATCGCAAGTCACTCACAGCCAGCGGTCCGCCTGTGCCGTGAAACTCGTCCGCGCCACGCTCCTGATCTTGCGACTTCCTGAAATAAGGTAAAACATCGCGATACGACCACCCGGTGGCACCCGCCTCGACCCACCGACCGTAGTCCGCGGGCGTCCCCCTGGCGTAGATCATGGCGTTGATTGAGCTCGAGCCGCCAAGAACCCGGCCTCGCGGCTGGTAGCCTCGTCGGCCATTCAGATGCTGTTGCGGAATAGTCTCAAAGCACCAATTGAGTTTCTTGTTTTGGCCCATAAGGGAGAAGCCGATCGGTGCGTGAATCAGCGGATGACTATCCGCGGGGCCTGCTTCGATCAGACAAACACTAACCGCCTGGTCTTCGCTCAGTCGATTGGCTAGTACGCAGCCGGCAGAACCTGCGCCCACAATGATGTAGTCAAATTGATCCATAGATACCGCTAAAATAACATCCCGACGCGTTCGAATCTCAACTCTATTCGCTGCCCTTTTGTAGCGATTCCCGGATGAATGGGGACAGTCCCTTAGGGACTGTCCCCAGCATTTTTGGCGCCCGTTGCCCAATTCGCATCGCTGTGCACAACGATGCACAGCTGATTCACGCAAATCTCATGCATCGCATCCGTAGTTCATAACGATTGAATCGTCATCGGAGTCTCCTATCCCTAGAAGAAACTACTTGACAAATTAGTTGCATGGCGCAACTATATAGTTGAGTGGTTCAACTAAGGAGCTGTGCGATGGAAGAAACACAAACACATGCGGTCGTGCGCGAAGGCTATGCGCGCGTTGCGAAGGAAAAGACGAGCTGTTGCGGACCGACCAGCTGTGACACCACCACCGAAATCGATACCGCGAAGCAGATCGGGTATTCCGACGCGGATCTGGCCGGACCTGCAGCTACCGGGAACCTCGGCCTTGGTTGCGGCAATCCGACGGCGATCGCGAATCTACAGCCGGGTGAAGTCGTGGTTGATCTTGGGTCGGGCGCTGGGTTCGATGCATTGCTCGCCGCAGAGAAGCTCGGCAGCGACGGGCGTTTCATCGGTGTCGACATGACGCCGGAGATGCTGGCGCGCGCACGCACCAACGCCGTGAACGCAGGCTACGCGCGGACGGTCGAGTTCCGTGAGGGGTTGATCGAGGCGCTGCCCGTCGCATCAGGGTCGGCGGACGTCATCATCTCCAACTGCGTCATCAACTTGAGCCCAGACAAAGCGACAGCGTTTCGCGAAGCGTTTCGTGTATTGAAGCCAGGTGGCCGGTTGGCGATCAGCGACATCCTGCTTACCGAGCCATTGCCGCCTGAGGTTGCGCAAAGCGTCGCTGCGTTGATCGGATGCGTCGCCGGTGCGGAAACAGAAGAAGTCTACGTGGGACACATCCGCGACGCCGGCTTCGTGGCCATCGAGCTGCAGCGACGGCCGGCCGGGGAGATATTCGATTTTGCCACGGATGATCCGGTCATCAGCGCGGCGATCGCGGAGTTTGGCGTCGAGCGAGCCAAGGAGGTTGCGGGGACTATCTTTAGCTACACGATTCAGGCAACGAAACCATGAGCTCGAGCTTGGTGACGCGACCATGAGCGCACTCGTCGATGACGTCGTCGCGTTCTGTCGCATGTTCGCGATGCTGGAGCGAGACCAAGTCTGTTGTGGCACCGTGACCGTCGCGCAATGCGTGGTCCTTCAGACGCTACTCGAAGGCACCTGGGATGCGTCGACCCTCGCCAGTCATGCGCGCGTGACAAAAGGGGCAATGACGCGGCTGCTCGATGGGCTGGAGTCACGCGGATTCGTGCGAGCGGCACCAAGACCCAGACGACGGACGCCGCTGGCTGATCGAGCTGACCGCTACCGGCACAAAGGAGGCCAAGCGGCTCGCCGGCATGACCAACAAAGCGGTCGCCCTGATCATGTCGCGGATGCCAAAGGACATGCGCAAGCCTGCGGTCGCCATGATCGCAGATCTGCGCAGGGCCGCCGAAGAAGTGCGCGACCAGATCGACTGTTGCTAAGGGGTCGGGCCTGGAGACGGCGGTGGTCGTACCGCAGGTTTGGGCACCGAAGTGGGCACAGTGAAGGGTGGAAAATCGGCTCGATCCTGTATGCTCTGATGTCTTCTCTCCGGCGTGGACCTTGAGCGAGACGGTGGCCAGGGGGTGAATCGAATGGCGAAAATCGCTTAGCATTGGCAATGCCCCCGCTTGGGCATTCACCACAACTTGGGAGTACGTTAATGAGTCCGATTATTCTCGTCGGTGCCGGCATTTTGTTATTCGGTCTTGGCTTGGGCTTGGGTTTTTGGTTCGCGCACAGTCAACGCAAGCGCGAAGCAACCAAGGCCACTGATATACAGAACGAGCTGGATGACTATCGGCGACACGTCACTGAACATTTCGGCGAAACGGCGCAACATTTCCAGACGCTTGGGCAACAATACCAGTCGTTGTACAAGCACATGGCACAAGGCGCCGATGCTCTGTGTGACCCGGCTCAGTCCGATGCTTTGCTCGGCTTTGCCGCTGGTAATGCTGCAGCGATAACGGCGAGCGCCGCCGAGAAACCAGAGAAACCGCCGGAAGTGATCAGAGACTACGCGACTGAGGAAGAGATCGAGTCACCGAATGTAGAACCGGAAGTCGAATCGTCAAATACGTCCGAATCGCTAGAGAATTCGTCTGTGCCCGACAATGTAACGGCTGAACCTCTCACGGAAGAAGTTGTCGCGGACCAGGTCGACACACCAACCCCTATCGAGAAAGAACGTACGGTGCATTAAATTCACGCACGTTTCTCCTACAGAATCCGCACAGCCTGGCCGAGTGGCAATTGTGGTGTCCAGCTTGGTGCTGTTTCCACCCGGCCGAAGCGAAATGGGCACCTGGACGAAATCGGGAGCTTTTGTAATGAGGCCGATTTCGGTGTAACTCTCTGATTCGAATTGATGGCCAGGAGCGGCGGCAGAACCGAGATCCAGGAAGGATCGCTCATTTCATCATCGAAGGCGCGAGTAAATCTGACGTCGAAGTCTGGAAGAAAAGTAACTGACACCGTCAATTCTTAGTCTTTCGGGTTTTTGGAAGTATCGTCTGTAACTCGACGGGAGTTGGTGAAATTGCGTCAATGAACGCAAGAGCTGTCGCGATTTCCCGACATTTTTTTGCCGTTTCTGTTCGCCGCAGTGATGCTAGACTCGGTGCGAACAACAGGCTTACTCCGGAAGAATAATAGCCAACCAGGCAACTCCGGCAGCGACAAATCAATTACGGGCGACGCGCAGATACTCGTTCTGAATAATCGTTCGTCCGTGACAGAAAACTGGCATTTCGGAAATGACAAGAGCAAAACTCAAAGACAGTACGTCTACGTTTCACGCGGACCGGCATCTGATTGCCGGCCGTTACCGTACGCATGCTCGAATCGGTTGTGGCCGGCTCGGAGAAATTTTCGCCGCGATTGATGAAGGTAACGAGGAACATGCCGTCGAGCAGCACCTGGCGATCCAGATAGTCCCGGAAAGCATTGTCCGTAACAACAAACTTTTCAACCAGATCAACCTGGGTTACACCCAGCTTCGAGCCTGCGCTCACCCGAATATTGTCAATTACCTGCAATTTGGTCGGCACGGCAAGCTTGGCTTTCTCGTCATGGAGCTTCTCGACGGCGTGTCATTGCGCTTCGTGCTGGATGATGCGGAGACGTTACCGCTGGATGAGGCGAAACCGGTTATTTGGGGCATCGGCGAGGCACTCCGGCTGTTGCATGCCAAGGACATGGTGCACGGCAACCTAACGACCAAGAACGTGTTCATTACCGAAGCACTCGAGGTCCGGCTGCTTGATGTACTGCCAGTTGACCCGGCCGAGTCGATTGTCGGCGGCACCGCCATGAGCGATCCATTCAGCCGCTGTACCGTTGAGGACGACGTCTTTGGTCTGGCCTGTCTGGCATACGAGATGCTGGCCGGAAAACACCCGTTCAACTTCTGCCCCCTCGCGGAAGCCAGGTCAGCGGCGCTCGAAGCCGACCGTATCGTTTCGTTGACCGACAGCGAGTGGAGCGCGCTTCGTCTCGCGCTGTCGTTCGACCGAGAGCAGCGGACGTCCTCGGTCGCAGACTTTATGCGCGACTTCGGTAGTCGGGGCACGGAGCGACTACGACCGACTTTAGATCAACCGGCCAGGCACGAGCCCATTGTGTATCCGGCCTTAGAAGAAACACCGCAGATGACCAATCAAGCCGTACCTGCGCACGGCACCGCGAACGCACCACCCGTCGCGGACGTCGATCCGGTCAGGTTCAACAAAAGCAGGCCGGCGAAGGTCAGGCCGATTCGCAAGCGCGTCAGCCCGCGGCGACCAGTATTCCTGGGGATTCTGCTTGCCGCGCTCGGCGCCTGGTCTTATTACGGACAACCGCAGGAACAGGTGGAAAGCTTGATCAGCTACGTCGACGCGAATTTTGACATCCTGCGAACTTCGCAAAGTGATGGAACAGTAAAAATTCCGATACCGGACCCTGTTGAGTCGGTTTCGACGAACCGCGTTGCTCCTGTCGACTATCCTGCCGCCACAGCACCTGCAGCTAGCGATGAGGACACCCTCGCAGATTCGGAAGCGAAGCACTCTGAAGTGGAACGCGCGGCAACCATTGACGCGATTGTTCCGGCCTTGGCGCAACCAACCGATCAGCCCGAGCTAGCTGATCCCTCGAAAGGCGAAAACACTACCGGCACCGGTGACCAGGCGACGAACCTCACAGCGAACGAGGTTTCGGCTGATAATGATGCCGAACCGATGCAGATGGAACCCGAAGTGGGTTTCGCCGAATCCGTTGTCTCGGTGCCCGAGCGCGACGGTGCTGCACGAATCACTCTGGTGCGTAGTGAATATTCGGCAATGCCACTGATTTGGTGGACCAGCGAGTACAGTGCGAGTGCCGACACGGACTTTATCTCCGTGGAGCAACAAACCGTGACCGATGTGTCAACCGAAGGCGACAGCGTCCTGCATATTCCACTGGTCAACGACAGCTTGCCCGAGCCACAAGAATCCTTTTTCGTAAGCCTCGGGGTCCGCGATCCTCAGCAGGGACGAATCGAGCGAATTGCCACTGTCCGTGTGGATATTATTGACGACGATTAACCATAGTCCTTCTAACGCAGTAATTAGGACTGGCATTCATTCTCACTGAAGTCGGACACTATTCAGAGCGAACAAGAGATCGGCAATCGCCGCAGAATTTCAGGCCGCCTTGTGTCCTTCCCGAAACAACGGTAACACTTCATTCCGATGGGATGGACCTCTGGAGTTTGGTGGCCCACCCGATAGAAGCAGGTTACCAAACCGACTGAGTATCACTCTGACTTGTACGGCGGACCGATTCGCGACAAATTGGCTTTAACGATTTGGACGCAAAAGGCAGTTTGTTGCGCCTCGGTTGAACCTCGCTCGGAAGGACTCAGCGCCATTCGGTTAAGGCATCGCAACTTTCTGCCGGACACGCGGATTTTCAGAACCCTGGGTGATCGATTCTGCTCGTATTTATCAACCAGTTACCGGGACGTCCGTTGCATAATCTGCGTCACTGTTCACAACGATGTACAGCTGATACACGCAAATCTCACGCACGATTGTTCAAACTTGAGCAGCAGCAAAAAGGTCGGGCCTGTCGCAATCCCCATCCCCCTACTCTCGGAGATCCGTTCGTTCGTCAAAAACTCCCATAGTTTTGCATGTTGCCGCAGTCCATCAGGTTGACCGATTGAACACCCAAAGCATTCTGCGCCTGCGCTCGGGCGATGTCGTCCACGAGCGCTGCCGATTCACCGAAAAGCGCACCGACGACGTTGCCGTAACTCATATCAAACGCCGTGTTGGCATGGGCATTCATTATGCAACACGCACGCTCCGCCAGATTGCCGCCATTCGCCTCACACTCGGCCAAACTGGAGAGAGCATTCACGAACGTCATTGAGATGCCGACCAGCTGCGCAAGATACTCGGTTAGCTCTGATCCGCGCCCATCGCTCAGCATCCCGAGCGTTTCACCGCTTCTCGGGTAGATGCGCCAGTACGCGAGTGACTCCGCCGCTGCGGTTTCCTTAGGGAGGATCAGAACGTAGCCGTCTCGCAGGTCGTGTAAAGCCGCGTCAGGTAAAGTCGATTCCGGCTCGTTGAGCAGCCGTAGTCCGTCCCCTTTCGATATCAGTCGCTCTAAGTAGTCGATCGTGTTCAGGGTCACAGAGTCCTGGCTCACACCAAGCCGACCGGGAAGCCATTCGGTGGCCGTTTCCCACACGCCATGATGTAGTGCCGCGTCCGGATCCGACACCAGGTCTGACTCTGCATGGCGAAGAAATCGTTGCCTGTTGTTGACGATATCAGTGCTGATCCGGAAGTGTCCCTCTCCTCGATAACTTTCCCTCAAGCCCAAAATGCCAGGCTCCGACCGGTAGCGAAGTACACCAGACTCGTTGTGAGCGTTCTGCAGTGTTTGTTGCGAAAACAGTCCGAACGCCCGCGTCATTTCATCTTCTGGAAAAGGCGTATCCGAATGGCGCTCCACACCTCTGGCGAGCATCGCCTGCAACCACTCATTGGAAACCGATAGTGCATCGATCAGACGATGCACCAGATAATCGGGCGCGAGTGCACCAACGTCGAACGCGAAATGGTACCCAACGAAAAGAGGCGCATTGGGCGCTGCCGCTGTCGAAGATCCTGCAGGCCCATCGAATTCCGAATCATAGACGGTTCGAATTAACGTGCGGTCAGGCATACCCGGCGCTGATAGGACAATCTCAAACCAGATACGCTCAAGGGCAAAGCTGCCTTCGAGATCCGGGTCCACGCCAACAATGGCCTCTTCAGTCTTGTCCCCCAACGTTTTGAATATGCCGGCACCCGCACTGCTGGCAGCTAGGCGGTCGATGCGATTGCCCTTGTTGTCGATCACCCAGGCACCAGCCGGCGATCCGTTGAGCAGCGGTGCGAAGAAATCCGTTTGCGCCAGGTGTCCGTCAAGATCTGATGCCGTTTCTTCATTAAGCCCGAGCGGAACCAGAGCAAACGTAACGACGTCACCCACCAGGTTACCCGACGGACGTTGCCAGGGATCGGTTATGGGTAATACTTTGACAACACCTGCTTCTCGACGTTGCGCAAACACCTGGAAGCTAACGGTCTGGAGGAGCGAGCTGGGTATTGCCTCTGCGAAGTATTCCGCCGGGCGCACCTCCGGTAGCTCGAGCTGCCCGAAGGCAGGGTGCGAATCCTGCCAGCCCCCGCCTTCGTCGTACTGAACCCAGAAGTAGTCCTTTGCTTCATCCATCAACTGTGAAAGCTGGCTCTCAGGTTCAGGAAGCAACTCGCGCGCCATCGCTAGCTGAGATAGTGCCCGGTGGAAACGCTCATGCGTGGCGGATTCTTCCAGGACCGACTCGTCGATATCGTACGGCCTCGGGTCCAGCCGTGACATCTGCAGAACGAGCCGTCGCCGATCGGGTTCGCTGAGTGTGGATCGAGCAATGCGGGCATCAAAGCCCGCCTGCTTCAGAAGGTGCGCCAGCAGCAAAGATTGATCCAGTGCATTACCTCTGAGCGATTGTAGTGTGCCGTTGATTCCTTTCAAGGATCCGCTGTAGCTGACGTAACCAACGTCTTGCGATACGAACTCGACGATCCGTGCTGCTTCAAGATCGAGTCTCATTATCTTTTCATCAGGTTCGAAAGCCGCCGTCGACAACGCCGCCTTCAGCTCCTCCAGCGAGCGCGCAGTTTCTGCGCTCGCATCGGTCGCGGATACAGCCAAATAGTGAAAGAGCGCCAAAAGAATCATCGCGCGTATCGGCATAGTGCTACTCCCGTTCGAAGCCTCGAAGGCTCCCTCATCCCGACGTTATCCCTGGTAATCAAGGTTTGATTTCGACCGTTACTGTTTCCGAAGGTGAAAGTTCTGCGGCTGCAACGCGATTGCCGAAGTCAACTGTATATTCGCCAGCCGGAAACTCTATGGGTTCGCCATCGCTGTAAAATGGTCCAAAGACTTCTCCATTCGAATTGATTACGTTGAACGGGCGCCTCGACAGTTGCTCAATGCTAGCCGCCAACGATTCAGCATCCGTTGCCTGTCTGTAGGTCCCACTGCCAAGCTTTGCCCAGCGTCGGAATTTCGCATCAAGTTCATCATCATCTATCGCAAAACCTATGATATTGACGACCGCGTCGACGCCGCTTTCTCTCAGCTTGGTTATCGCTTGCTCCGGATCGCCATCGCAAGTTTCTTCGCCGTCGGTTATCAGTAGCAGGGTCGCCTCGCCCTCGGTCGATTTCAGATCGTTAGCCGCGGCCGTCAAGGATGCTGAAATGGGCGTCTTGGCCAGATTCTTTGGAGTGATGGCATCGAGTTTCCCGATCGCATCATTTCGATCGAGTGGGCCGATGGGTATCTCCAGGTCGGTGCGGCAGCTTCCAGCTTCCGTGTGGCCGAATACTCGCAGGCCGAAATGAACGTTCTCGGGTAGTTTGTTGTTGATCAGGTCTTTCAGGACTTCTCTGGCGACCTGATAGCGCCTCTTGTCGCCCATTCTTTTCAGCATGCTGCCCGATGCATCCAGGATCACTTCTATCGCTGGTTGCGGTAATTTGATCGACAGATCGGCACCACCGTTTCCCGTCCCGCTGACAACTTGCAGGTAACCAGGGGCCGCTGGCTCCTGAAATTGCGTCG
The DNA here is from genome assembly GCA_963760325.1 of uncultured Gammaproteobacteria bacterium. GTDB lineage: Bacteria > Pseudomonadota > Gammaproteobacteria > Steroidobacterales > Woeseiaceae > UBA1847. The sequence continues at coordinate 47,414 of CAVXCW010000036.1, forward strand.
TCGCAACGATGCGATACTCGGCGGGTTGACGAATTCTGGCAGAAGCCCGGTCGAAGGCACGCTCCAGGGAGCCGACATTTTCGACGTATTCATAGTAGCCGCTCGAACTCCATGCCCAATCCTGGAGCAAGTCCTGTTCTCTCGGTGGTTTACTGCCGAATGCGCCTTTCGAGCTCACTCCCAGCGCAATGACGCGTGGTCGAACTTCGGCAAGCGTACGCCACAGCGCCGGATCGCGATTGGTTGCAGCATCCGTCACTACGACAATGACTTTCTGGCCAGGCTTGTTGCGCAGTTTTTCCGAAGCCTGAACGAGTGCGCTCTCTGCGGCGCTCGAGTCACCCGCGCCGTCATAGTCGTTCAATACTTGTTGCAGCATGTAGGGCTGATCCAACCAGCGACGACTCAGAAACGTCCCGCCGAACGGCAACATGTGCGCCTCGTCGATTCCCGGCTTCACATCTTGCACATAGCCCAAAACGGCCTGTCGGATCACCGGCCGCATCGCAGCGGTACTGCCGCTGGTGTCCCATGTGAATATCACTGAGCGAGGCGGCTCAACAACCTCGATGAAATAGGTGCCAGGGTCCACGTAGGCCACATAAGTGGTGCTATCGGGTAGATGCTCGGTCGAAGACCATGGCTGCAAATCACCGTTTCCATCGACGAAGCGCGCCGTCGCGTTGACGGTAGGTTGCCCGTTCATTACAGCGCGAAGACTGTTGTGCGCAGTGGGCACAGTGACGCGATACCAGTTGGTGTAGTTACCAAGACTAACTCGGCTGTCAAATGACTCGCCCGATTTCAATGTCAGCGCTGTCGCCCGGGAAATATGGCCGGGCTTATCCGCCTCTGAATTTGGTAGCTGTGGTGGTTGGTCTTGTTCATAGGGGCCGAGCGGTGAGTTCTGCCCCCATTCGCCCAGGATCGACAATTCCCCATCGCCACGTACTTCGAGCACCTCGAGCTGATCGGGCGTGTTCAACCATGTCGCCCCAGCTGCAGGTTCCGCCACGAACTTCAGGAATCGCACCCACGCCGGGCTCGCGAATTCAAGCACGTCTTTCTGCCCGGCAAGTATGTCCCACTGTCCCAGCGACGTCCACGGACCCAGCGGCGATGCGATGGAACCATAAACCGTTGTCCGAGCGAACCGCTGTTCACCGATATCCTCGCCGTCTCGCCAGGTCAATGCCCGGATCTTTGCTGCCCGATTGTTTTGAAATCCGATAACCCATTCGTAACGGCCGTTCGGGGTTGGGCGCCAGGACTGCGCATCGTCTTTCGGCGTCAGCATCGTGACGTCGTAGCTGTAGTTCGGCCAGGCGGGTGATGACCAAACAACGTGGCCGCCCAACTCGGGCGCCGCGATATTTTCTAGTTCGAGGCTTCCAATAAAGTCCCGCTTACCTAACACCTTCCACTCGCCCAGCGTCGCAATGTTGACGTCGCGGCTGGAGACTAACGTCAGCCTGGCGAATCGCGCAGGCTTTGCCTCTTTCAGCACGAACGCCTGCTCACGCGTTTGCGCCGACAGCTCTGTCTTTAGAACTGTCTTGAATTCGATACCATCCGATGACAGGGCGACTTCTACCTCTTGGGCGTTTCGTTGAGCCGGTTGTCCATCCTGCAATCCAAACGGGTGGAAACTGAAACCGATCACGTCCACGGGCTGGTCACCGGCCAGCTCAATGACAGGCTGACCTTCGCCGGGGCCAGTCTGATGCACTCGTTTTGTTGAAAAGTAGTGGCCGATTGTAGTCATGCCATCGTTGAGATATTCCGCCCCGTCGCTTTTCTGCGTGACAAGCTTGGCCCCAAAGGCCGAAGCAGCGACATTAATAGAACCTTGCAACTCAGTAGGTAGTTCGAAGCCGAAGGCGCCATCGCGTAAGGTAATCTGCCGCTCGGCGTTCAAGGTCAGCGACCCCATTGCGTGCCGATTCGCATCATCACTCGCCACCAGCCATAGAGTGACGGGAATATCGGGCCACGCGTCCGCCAGGATGTTGATACGGATAGGCAGTGTTTGTGTTTCTCCCGGGCCGATCGTTGCAGTGGATTTCGAAAGTGTCGCGATCCACTTATCGTCGCTGGTTGTAGCTGCCAGTTGCACGGCCATTGCCGTTGGACCCGAATTTTTCAACGTCGCAGCTATGTCGAGGCGTTGCGTGGCAGAGCGATAGGCTGCAACGGTACGGGTGCCCTCGGTGAAAGACAGGTTTAAAGGGAGCGAGGACGGTAACGGCAGTCTCGTCTGAGCAGCCTCTTCTGTGGCCGCTGCAGCTGTCGACAGGAAGTCGAACTCGTAACGATACTCACCTTTACCGTAGACGCGTGCATACATTTCTTTGTCGGCAGACGGCGAGAGCTCGACGTCGACAATACCAGGCTCGACTTCTGTTCGTGAACCGATCTTTTTACGATCGCGATTGACAATCTGAATGCGCGGGTCCCCACTACCTTTGATACGAATCCGTTGCCCGCCCTCCGGAACGGGCAACCGATACCAATCGACACCGGCACGCGATGACCCTACGTTTCCGTCTATCACTAACGTAGTTGGCATAGGCAAAGCGATGGCCGGGTAATCGTTAGGCTCGACATCTGTGCTGTATACCAACTCTGTCGGCGTGGTGATATTAAGCTCGTATTCGGCCTCGCTGGGATCGTAGGCCGTTAGTTGCAGGTAGTAGTCGCCGGGCTCCAGCAATAAGGTGTTATCCACTGCCTCACCTTTGGCGGGATAGAACTGCTTGATCCTGCCGCCGTCCCAATACAGTGACATTCGCAGCTGCGCGTCTGCCGGCGGTGTCAGATTCAAGCGCGCGTACTGCCGCGCTGGGAGATGAAAACGGTAGTAATCGTAGTCGGAAGTTTCCGTCAAAAGGCCAACAATCTTTCGACCAATTGTGATGGGCTGTGCCCGTGCCCGAGCCCCGTTGGATTCACGCTCCGCGTTCGGGCTCGGCGGGCCCAAGGGAAGCGCTCGCAGTACGTAACTCGTATCTTTCGCCGCATCCAACGAAAACGTATGTGTACCCGGCAGCAGAAATAGATTATCAAGCCGCAGCCGTCTTGAGCTCGTGCTTGCCCGAACAGAATCTTTACTCCTACCGTGTTGCGGGAGATAGGAAAGGTCGCGCAGCCCGGTGCCAATAGCCTGAACTCGCCAAAGTTGAGGCTGCTCGGTTACGGCGAGGGTGAAGAAGTCGGTGTCTCCGCTTGGCAAAGTGCCTTTGATGATTCGCTTTTGACCAAACGGTGTTGCGTCCCCGGCCAGGTCGTTGGGTTCCAGTTCCTGCCCCGCGGCAATGGGACGATCGGCGGCCTTGGTGAGCGTATAGCTTCCGCTGCCTTTGCTGCGCTCTAACACCACACCGTGAACGCCCGAGTTCAGGTTCAAGGTGTCCAGGGTCAGAGGTGGCGAGCCGGCCCGACACGTGCGGCGAACGCCCTCGGCAGTCAGTAGGCAGAATTGTGCATACGTCGCCTCTGGCGCTTCGAGGGTCAGGTCAAAAACCGCCGTCTGATCGGTTTCGGAGACCTGAAACTGGAAATAGTCGGTTTCACCAGCCTTGTCGATTTTCCCGGTCAATGGAGCTGACCAGTCGATGACGTTTGCACGAGCCCAGGCATCATTGGGTTCTCGCTCGCTGCCCTCAACCACCGCACCGCTTTCCGTTATTCTGATACTTCGGGCGCTCGGGGAGTCGCCGGGTGCATCGAGTTGCACGAAATACCGGCCTGCGGACAGGGCGAGGTTCGGCAACTTAAAATGGCCCGTCCGATCCGACTTAGCCGTCCCTAGCTCCACACCCTGGGCATCGAGAAGCCTCGCTGTCAGCTTATGCTCCAGCATTACCTCACCCTGCAATGTCCAGAGCTTGCTAGCCTGGGCGTCATTGATGTCAACGGCGTACCAGCTCTCGCCGCTCGTTATGGCCGAGTAGCTACCACCCACCCGAAGGTTAGTAGCGGTATCACGCGTCGCATGAGAAACCGGCGTGGCAAAACTCGTTTTCAAGCCTGGCTCGATAACAAGGCGGTAGGCATTTGCCCCAGATTCGGGTTGTCCACCCTCGGTCGTGGACATCGTTTCGGCGAAAGCGCTGCCTGGCGCCGGGGGCTGGTAGCCAGACGACGATGTTCCCGCCTGAAAGAAACCGACTACGTAGTCGCCCGCGGGGAAGAAGATGTTCTGGCGTGTTGCTGGACGCGAGCCGTCTCGAATACCAAATGTCAGCAAGGTATTCGTGCCCAGCACGACTTCTTCGGTGTCATCGCCTGCGGCATTTGGGTCCGGTCCGTAATTAATACGGACGATCGAAACGCCGGTCAGTGCATCGGGTATACCGTGAAGCGTTAGATTCCATCTCTTAAGGGCATCGGCGTCAGAAATTCGCCAAAGGAAGGCGTCCTGGTCGTAGCCGCCCATCGACCCGGATAACGTCACAGGCGCAGAAAATGGTATTCCTTGCTGCGGATCATCATTCGGCTCGAACTCGACGACTACGGGCATCCCTCCCGCCGATAGTGCTGCGCTGCAGCAGAGTAGCTGCATAACCAGCAACAGCAAAAACCGCGGTGAGGACGCTTTCGATTTCTCAGGCATGAATTCGTTTTTCTTCGATAGCCCAAACCATACTAGCTTCACTCCAGGAGCCTAACAGCCAAGGTAGCGCCCATATTTCGAGTACATCTACCTATTTTTCGCAGCGAAATTCGTTTTCGCGAAGCGTCACGGTTGACTACTCGCAGGTCAGGGTAATCTCACCTTCAATTCACGTACCGTCTAAAACGAGACCAGAATTAATGCAATCATTTGTCGTCTTAGCACCGAGAGGCCTCCAGTCAATGGCTTACACGGCTTATGATGCGGCGCCACAATTCAGGCTCATCGCGAGCTCAGTGCGTCCTCTACTCCCATCAACCTCACCCTTCCATTCCAATTTCTGGTTTTCTAATTTCGGCAGCTTCGAATGGATGTACGTCTCAAAATCTCCAGCGCCCTTGAAGTTAAAAGAGACCTCCACTCTTTTGTAATGGCGATCGTGAACGACGGACAGCATGCCGACGCGCTTATCCGGCCCTTGCTGCGCTTGAATCTCGAATACGTAATTGCCGGTTTTGTTCGTGTCGCACTGGGTTATCTGCAACTCGTACTCTTCGCCCTCAATCGTTACGACGGCCTTGCCAAAACCTGCGTTCCTGGCTTTGAATTCGAGCATTGCCTGCTCACGCTCATTGGCCTCTCGATCCATGCCCTGCTGCATTATCCCCGTGACGAATTCACCGGGCCCACCCACTTCATCGGGATCCATGCCGGCGGCCTTCATTTGCTCCCGTAGGTACTGCATCTGCATCTCTGCCATTTCATCTGCGCTTTGTGCGTGGGCGGACTGTATAAACCCAAGCGCCAGCATTGATAAGAGCGCAGCATTCAATAATGCGAATCTGCTTGTTTTCGACAATCCTAAAAGTCTGTTTTTCATGGTGTTACCTCAATGTAATTGATGTGTTGTCCAATGCTGTCAGCATTCAATTTGAGCTTCGAATGGAAGAATGTCTTCGCCGGCGAGCGGCGCTGATTTTCGGCTGCCGTCAGTCTGTGAGTCGCTGGCGGTGACCGTCGCCAGCGATGTGCCAATGCACTAAGGACCATTGTCGGTATTCGATTCACGTCAGACCTAGGGATCGAGTGGCAGGTTTGAAAAAGAACCGACTACCGACAGTCGATCGGAAGCATTCGCCACGTCGAACGTGAATTGACCGGAGACAACGCCTCCCGTTGTTTTGTCGACCGTCAGCTGCCCGCCCTCGACGCGATCAAGCCAGGTGTGTTGTGCGTCGTAGAATGTAACGGGTGTTGACCCGGTAACTTCGGCAGCGGCGGCCGTAAGGTCCTGTAGCGAATAGGTACCCGCCGTGCCAAGCAGCTGGCAGCCGGCCGTTATGCGGATCATCGGGTAGTCGAAGACGTGTGCGATCGACAGCCGGCAATCTCCATCAGGACGCCGATGGATGGATCCGGCGAGTTCACCCGGATACCACGGCTCTCCACCAACGGCCTTCAGTCCTACACTTACCGGCCGTGCGTCGTCGTGGGTGGCTCCCTTGGCGATGAATTCTTCGTAGTCAATCTTCCAGCGACCGCGATCGCGACGCATCTGGACGCTGATTGCGACGGGCTGTCCTGACTTCGTCTGCCCAACGACCATCAAGATTGACTCGTCAGCAACGCCTTGTAGCTGCTCTTCATGTAGCCTTTTAACGATCGGGCGGGAGCCCTGAAAACGCGTCAGCCATGCGTCGTCGCCTTTCGAGCGCGCTCGCAGTAGTGCCTGATGGTTATCGGTTAAGCACGATGTGAAGCCCTTGATTGACTTGGCATTAGCGATGTCTGCGTCACAGTCGAGATAGGCTTGATAGGGAGTGCGAGTGTCGGAGCAGGCAAAGCTCGCGAGTGCCATCACGCTCAACGTCGCCGCAACTATTGTCGTTCGAATTCTTGTGTGTAGCGACCGCACTTTTCACCTCCGATGCTTTTCCCTCGTGGTGTCATACGGAAAATTCGTCAGCTGAGCGCCACTTTTGGAGAAAAAGTCCCCTAAATTGACGTAACTGACTGATAGTATTGGCCAATGACCGGAGGTAGGTGACAACGTGGATGCGCGTGCTGACATTACCAGACTGATCAATGCTCATCGTAACGGTGACAGCGACGCCTACGACCGTGCCGTTGAGCTGTTATACGGCGAACTGCATGGAATCGCGCACCATCAGCTGGCCAAATTTCACGGTCAGGCAACCTTGCACACTACGGCCGTTGTCAACGAAGCTTACATCCGACTCAGAGAGGCTTCGGCCGGCGCGGTTGACCGGAATCATTTCCTGGGAATTGCGGCCAAGGCCATGCGCCATGTCGTGATCGACTACGCACGAAAGCGCTCCGCCGAGAAACGCGGCGGCAATCTCATACGTGTTGAGCTGAAAGACGCCGATGCAGCTGTCGCAGCGCAGGCTGACCAGCTCCTGCTGATCGAAGAATCGCTACACGAGCTGGCCAAGACAAGTGACCGGCTCGTCAAGGTTTTCGAATGCAAATTCTTCGCCGGCCTCGACGACGACGAGACTGCCGCAACTCTCGGTCTTTCGAAACGCACGGCTCAGCGCGACTGGATGAAGGCGCGCGCGCTGCTCGCCGAGTATTTGTCACAACGCGAATAAGTTTTGGCGGCCGCGATGGTCGTCTTCCGTATAACCATGAGTTGACAGTTTACCGAATGAAGCCGATGACTACTGATCAATCCGATTGGGAAGTACTCGAGACTGCACTGGATGATTTGCTGGATGCAGACGCTGAGCAACGGCCATCGATTTTAGAGGCGATTCGTGCTCGTGATGCGACAGTGGCGAGCCGCGCCGAAGCGCTTTTGAAGCTGGCACTGGACGAAGCCGCATTACCTGGCAATCTTACCGATGCTGCCCCCGATCTGTTCTCAGCGCTAACTGAAGAAGATGTACGCGTGCACCTGGGTGAGCGACTGGGCCCCTATCGTATTGTCGAGATCATCAGTCGCGGCGGTATGGGTATTGTCTTTCGGGGCGAGCGCGCTGACGGCGCGTTTGAACAGAGCGTTGCAATCAAGCTGATACCGGCCTCTATCGCCGGAGAAGGGGCCCGAGCACTGTTCGAGCGCGAGCGGCAGCACCTTGCACGCCTCGAACATCCAAATATTGCCCGTATCATCGATGCCGGAGTAACGCAGGAAGACACTCCCTACTACGTCATGGAGTACATCGACGGCGTAACCATAGATGCATACATCGATGAGATTGCTGCACCGCGTCAACAGATTCTGAGCTGTTTTTTGCAGCTGTGCGATGCCGTTGCCTACTGCCATCGCTCAATGGTCGTACACGGCGACATTAAGCCCGGAAACATCCTGGTAGCCGACGACCGCGTGCGCCTCGTGGACTTCGGCATAGGACGGCTATTGGAAGACAGCGACGGAGAGGAATCGGTCAATTCGGTACATGCCTATTCACCAGGATTTGCCGCACCCGAACAAAAGCGCGGTGAAGCCGCGACGATTCAGTCCGACGTATACTCGCTCGGCGCAGTGCTCAGGCGACTTTTTAATCAGTCGACGCAAGGTCCTGCCCCTGGCCGTTCAATGCCGCCCGACGTCCAGGCGATTATCGCACGCTGCATCGCCGACGATCCTGGTCGACGATACGAAGACGTCGGCACGCTTCGCGAAGACATTCGCAAACATCTGAACGGCTATCCGGTCTCTGCGCGTGAACCGACTCGCCGGTATCGAGCCGGCAAATTCGTGCGCCGTAACAAGCTGCTCGTGGCCTCAACACTGGCGGTTTTGATTTCCTTGGGCGTCGGGCTGGCCGCGGCACTGTGGCAATACGATATCGCACGAGCGCAGGCTATTCGCGCTGAACGCGTTAAGGAATTTTTGACCAGCCTGTTCTCGCAGGCAAACCCGTCAGTTGCAGGGGAACGCGACGTTACGCTGCAGGAGTTTGTGGATGACGCGGCAAATCGACTCGACAACGAACTGCAAGAGTTACCGGAAGTTAAGGCCGAGCTCGCACAATTATTGGGCAACGCGTATTTTGGGATCGGCGAATATGACAAGGCTCTGCGGATGCATGAACAGGCATTGTCGCGGTGGCGTGCCGAGGACACGGAGTCGGATATCGCACTGATCGAAGCTCTCAATGCCGCTGGTTCCGACTACACCAAGCGCGGTGAGTACAGCAAAGCAGAAGCTTTGCATCGAGAGGCGATAGATCAACTGGATCTGCTCGGCCAGATGAACTCTGTGATTGCCAGAGATACCTGGACAAGACTCGGTGCGTCCTTGGTACAAACTGATCCGAGTCGGGCAAGAGAGGTGATGTTACACGCACACAGGATCAATTTGCGGATCAGCCCTGATGACAAAGGTGCGCTTGCTCGTAGTCTCGGCAACGTAGCTACTGGCTACCGAGCGGAACGAAACATCGATGAATCGGCAAAATATCACGAGCAGGCGCTTGCGGCTGCAGAAGCAAACGACGAACGACTCGCGCCGGAGATTCTGACAATTCGCTGCAACCTGGCTCTCGACTACGGGACATTGGGGAGGCACGAGCAGGCCCGTGCAATGCAGCGTATTTGTAACGAATTGACCATCGAGCGCTTCGGCGCCGATCACCCGGCAAACGTCCCAAACCTGAACAACTTGGGGGCGCTCGATATTCGGTTGGGCAAGCTGGTTGAGGCCGAGCAAACGTACTTGGAAGCACTGCGAATTGCAGAGGAAAAGCTCCCTCGTATGTCGCTGGAACGCATGGCCGTTGAAATTAACTACGCAGTAGTGCTGTGGCACTCGGGACGGACAGACATCGCCGAGGCGAATTTACGTGATTTGCTGGAGCGCATGGACCGTTCGGTTGGGGCAGCGCATCCTGCCTCGGGCCGCGTCCGATCATTACTTGGACGAGTCATCCTCGAGCGCGGAGATGCAAATACAGCCAAGCGACAGATCGAAGAGTCGACGCAAGGACTAACACCATACTGGCGCTCGGATGCGCTTTTGTGGCTTGCAGAAGCCAATTACTCTCTCGACAATCGAGCCAATTCTGCCGAGCAAGCCACAGAAAGCCTGGAACTGCGAAGATCGATTCCCCATTTCACGGACTGGCAGATTGCGGAGGCTGAACTTACTCTCGCTCGGGCGACTGACGACGCAGAATTATTTGACCAAGCGGCAGCGCGATTGCGGCAGGCGTTGCCGGCGAATCACTTCCGACGCAAACAGCTCTAATCTGTCATCAAGTCGGTGGCAAACCTCCATTACGAGTTACTGAACCAGCGGTAAATTACGTAGAGAGAAGCAGTGGATTTTCAGAGCACGGAAGAATGGGGACAGTCCCTTGGGGACTGTCCCCAGCATTCTTAGCGCCCGTCGCTTGGTTCGCATCACTGTGCATAACGATGCGCGGCTGAGTCACGCAAGTTTCACGCATCGCTTTTACCGCCATCAACGCAGCATGAACGAACCAAATCCGTTTCCTCTGGCGGGTTTTCCTCACTTCTTTCGATCTATCAGATAAGGGCATCAATTTCCCTGCCCGAGGACGAAGGAAATAGAGGACAACAATAATGAACCTGTATCTGCGCCTGTTGCTGGTCTGGCTCCGAAATATCCCCGAGACGAAGCGCCACTATTCGCACGGCGCCGAGAGTCGGTTTCGAGTTCTGCCACATGACCTTGATGCCTTCGGGCACATGAACAACGGACGCTACCTACAGATCATGGACGTTGCGCGTGTGGAGTGGATGCTGCAGACGCAGGTAGCAGGCGCCATTCGCAAGAATCGCTGGTCTCCGATCCTGGGTGGCGGCGTAATTCGCTACCGTCATTCACTCAGGTTGCTGCAGGTCTACCGCGTCCATACGCGTCTCCTTGGCTGGGACCAGCGCTGGTTCTACCTGGAACATAGTTTTAAGGACAATCGCGACCGTTGCGTCGCCGTTGGCGTCACTCGAGCTGGCCTGCGTAGTCAGAACGACTGGGTGCATGCCGACGAGGTTGTGAACAGCGTGCACCCGGGCGCACGCTCGCCAGCAATACCGAAGCACATCCATGACTGGATCAGTCTGGAAGAGGCAATGTTCCGTCACGGCGCAGACCGCCGACAAATTCGATCCCGGCCGGCCAACTACAGAAGGGTCAGCTGATGCTTTCGTCGACGAACACGGAGCGCTTTTTTCGGCGCGTCACCTCGCGCCCTTATCATGTTCTCATCGCTGCCGGGCTTGCCATTGCCATCTGCGGAGCTGGCCTGACGAAGCTCGTCAAGGACACATCGGTCAAGGCGTTCATTCCAGCAGGCCACGAGTCGCTGGTTGCCGACAACAAAGCCGCCGAAATCTTCGGCCTCTCCGATACGATCGCGATCGCTATCGTGACGACCGATGGCAGCTCGGTATTCCGGCCCGACGTGCTCGCGCTGATTTCGGACCTTTCGGACCAGGTGGCCGGCCTGCCGAACATCCGCTACGACCGCATCGCAAGCCTTGCGACCGAATCGTCGATCAGCGGTGAGGCCGGCTCAGTCAATATTGATCCCTACATCGACCCGTATGCACTCGACGATAGCTTTGCATCGAACAGTCGCGAGCGATGGGAGAGGATGACGCCCCACAAAGGGACGCTCGTCAGCGAAGACGGCGGCGGCGCCATCATCATGGCCGAACTCATTGACTCTGACCTCGCCGACGATACCTACCAGGCTGTACTCGATATCGTCGCCGGCGTGAACACACCGAGTATCGACATTCATGTTGCAGGCCCGGGCGCTGTCAGCGCCTACCTGGGCCGTTACATCGACCAGGATGCGCGAAAGCTGCAGCCGCTCGTTTTCATACTGGTACTCGGGTTCATTTTCCTGGCGTTCCGTCGCGGCGCAGCCTTGCCGGGGCCCTTGCTTGTGGTGGTCGGTTCGGCGGTCGGCTCGCTCGGCATCATGGCGTGGAGTGGCATCTCCTACTTTGCGATCACCAACGCACTGCCCGTCATCATCGTCGCAATATCGGTTGCCGATGCCATCCACATCCTCTCCGCGTATTACCAGTTCCGCGAGCAAGACGATCAGGCAAGTATCCGGGACCTGGTAATTCGCGCCATGTCTTCGATGGCGCGGCCGATCACGCTCACAACCATCACGACCATTGCGGGCTTCCTGGGCATAGCCGCGATGTCGATCATGCCGCCGATTACCTACTTCGGCGTCTTTGCGTCGCTCGGTGTGTTGCTCGCATGGGCATTCTCAATTTTCGTGCTACCGAACGTAATGCTGCTGGTAAACCCGGGCCGCAGTCCGGCGTTCGTGTCCTGGCATGAGGGCCGGCCCAGCGGCCTGGGTCAGCTTCTTGCAAAGATCGGCACCTTCTCTCCATTGCGTTACCGCAGTGTGTTGGTGGCTTTTCTGTTAATGACCATTGCCGCCGGATACGGCGCCGCTCAGCTTCGTATCGACCGCTCGCAGGTTGAAAACTTCGCCGAGGACGAGCCTATTCGTATCGCTGACGAATTGATCAACGAAAGGTTCTCGGGCACCGCGTTTCTCGATGTGATTGTGGAAACCGATGAGCCAGAGGGGTTGTTGCGTGTCGACAGAATGCGCAAGGTGCGGGACCTGCAGCTGTTCTTCGAGGCCTTGCCCCACGTTCGCAAGACCGTCTCAATAGTCGACTACCTGAGCCAGCTGCACGGCGCTATCGAGGAGCTGCCGGAAGCGGAGATTGCCGCTCGCAGCTTGCCGGACGGAGATGCTGCGCTTGCCGAAACGCTGTTCGTCTACGAGATTTCCGGAGACCCGACAGATCTGGAAGAGGAAATCGACGCCGATCATCAACGGGCACTGATTCGTGGCGTGCTCGACGCCCATTATTTCAGCCAGAACCGGGTAGCTGTCGAATCACTCCAGCGCTACATCGACGAGCAGTTCAACGAACCGGGTATGACTGCGTCACTGACCGGCGATGTCAACGTCAGCTATCACTGGATGCGCAGCTTGCAAACCTCGCACTTCAAAGGCGTGATTCTGTCTTTAACCCTTGTACTCGCCGCCTCGATCATCGTCTTCCGTTCGCCCGCTGCCGGACTCGTATCGGTGGTTCCCGTCTTGTTCACGGTTTTGATTCTGTATGCCTGCATGGGCTACCTCGGCATTTATCTCGAGCCCGCTACATCGATGTTCGCAGCAATCGCGCTCGGTGTTGGTGTCGACTTTGCCATTCATCTCGTGGATCGACTTCGTACCGCAACCGAGGAATACGGCGGCGACCTGGCGAAGGCAATTGACAGGGCGCTGCCCCCCGTGGCGCGTGCCTGCTTCTTCAACTCGGCCGCACTCGGTCTCGGTTTCTCGGTCCTTCTTGTCAGTGACCTGCCAACCTTGATGCGTTTCGGTGGCCTCGTGACTCTCGCGTCGTTCTCGAGCTACCTGACGGCGCTGATCATCGTGCCCGCTATGTTTGCGGCCGAACGAGCGTGGTTTGGTCAGAATCTGCGGCCGGTTCGCTCGTCACGGGTACCAATCAGCCTGCTCGTGATTGCGGCGGTCATTGCGGGCCTGCTCGGCGACAGTGCGTTTGCAGCGACGAACGATGCCGATCGGATCGCCCAAGCGGTCGCAGCCCGTAAAGAGGGAGTCGCGACGCAGCGCGTCATTGATATGACACTAACGAATAGCCGCGGTCGCTCCGAGACACGCGTTGCCATGGTTCACAGACAGAGCGACGACGAGCTGCGCACCACACGCATCACCTTTCTGGCGCCCAAGAAGAGTCGCAACGTATCCTTTCTAAGCCACGACTACCGCACGCCCGGAAATGCCGACGAACGCTGGATGTTCCTGCCGGCAAGCCGCAAGGTGCGGCGCATTCCTGCATCCCAGCGCGGCAAGGGGTTCCTCGGAACTGACTTCTCTTACGAGGACATGCAGTCCGAGCTCAAGTTCAAGCTCGATGACTGGCAGTTCGAGTACGGCGGTCAGTTGATCGAAGACGGCCGTGTCCTACACCGTTTGACGGGTACGCCCAAGAACCCGCGCATTGCACGGGAGTTGGGATACGGCGCATTCAGTGCTCTCATCGACGAGGATACCTGGATGCCGGTCGCGATCGACTTCGTCGATCCAAAACAACGGCCCCTCAAAACGATCGAGGTTCGGTCTATCGACCTGATTGGCGATATCTGGACCGCCCGCAACATTGTCGCTACGAACCACCAGACCGGACACAAGACCGAATTCACTTTTCGCAATATCGACTATTTCACCAGTCTCGACGCGGGCCTGTTTGAACCGCAAACCCTTGGGCGGGGACTGAGCGCGTCGGTCAAGGAGTAAGGGTGTGCAGCAAATGATACGCAAACTCATCTTCACCGCAGCGATAGCCGCAGCGGCCGGTACAAATGCTGCCGAAATCGACAACCAGGCCATCGACTCTGCCTTGAGTTATGGCGTGGCAACCGAGACAGATGTGAGCATGCAAGGTGAGCTGGAACTCGTACCAGGCGTCGAACTGACGCTGGCACAGCACGTCTCGCTGATCGCCTCGGCGCGCGTAAGGCTCGACGCATACGATGAACTCGAGCCCGGCAAGCCGTCTTACGATACCTATTCCACCGCGTCGAAGCCTCTCCGCCTCGGCAATGCCGGTAGCGCGGAAGTCCGCGACCTCTATTTGGAGTTTGGGTCCGGAAAAGGACAGACACGTCTTGGTAAACAGCAAATCGTCTGGGGCCGCCTCGACGGTATCAAGGTACTCGACCTCGTTAACCCGCAGGATTTTCGCGAGTTCATCATCGATGATTTCGGCGACTCGCGCATCGGCCTCTGGAGCGCTTACTTCGACTACAGCTTTGGCAAATGGCGTGCAGAGCTCGCCCTCGTCCCGGACAGCACGGGTCACGCGATTCCCGAGAGTGGTGCGTGGTACGAGCTCACCGCGCCGCGTTTTCGGTTTGGCGCCAGCCCGGATCAAGGATCGCCGCCGGTATCGACCGCCGGACCCGGGCTGTCGCTGGACGACACAGCCGTTGGGTTGCGCTTGTCACGGCAGTTCGACGGCATGGAATTTAGTGCGGTCGCCTATACGGGCATGGACCCCGAGCCGCTAGGTCGCATTGCCTCGGTGGGTGGCGAGACGGTTGTCGAGCGCTTCTATGAGCGTCGTGACGCGTTCGGCTTCAGCTTTGATCTCGGCCTCGGAGCCGCGGTGTTGCGGGCCGAGTACGCCTATCAACCGGAACGCGTTTTTAACGCGCGGTCCAACGATCAGCTCACTACGCTTGCGCTCGATCAGCATCGCGGTGCGATGGGCCTGGATGTTGACGGACCACTCGGCGTATTCATCAATATTCAGTACCTGGTCGATACGGTTGCCGACGCGCCGCAGGATCTTGTACGACCCGCAGCTGATCGCATTGGCACGCTTTTTCTGCGCCGCACGTTTGCCTACGACACGCTTGCCCTCGAGGCACGCTGGTACCACTCGTTCACAGACGAAGATCAACTTGCTTCGGTGAGCATCGCGTACACACTGAGCGATAGCACGTCGGTCGAGCTAGGCGCCGACTATTCCAGTGGCACGCCTGAAGGGCTGTTCGGACAGTTCGCTGACCGCGACCGCGTCACAGTCAGCCTAAGGCATACCTTCTGATTGGCGAAAAATGAAGAAATCCAACACGCGCATTCCTGACCGTCGTTCTGATATCAAGCGATTACTGCAACCCGGCGGTGCAACCAACGACTACGCGAGCTTGCGACAGCTCGATTCGAAAGAATCTGACGAACGCTGGCTTATCTATTCGCTACTATCATCGATCAGCGCGGCGATACGCGAGCGCGCCGAAGACCAGAGGCGCTCGACTGAACGCGACGGAATATCCAGTGCTTCTGAGGTCTCGGCTGTGGTCAGGCCGGCGAAGTAGCGACATTCGAAGACACGTGCGAGGCGATCATCCTCTTGTTCAACTATTCTGAGCATCTCATCCACCTGCAGGAGAAACTCGGCTTTCTCGTGCCCGTCGTCACCCATAACAGCCTCGACGAGCGTGACCTCTTCCCGAGCTCGCTTGTTGGCCGTTATGTAACGGATCTCATCGACGATGATCTGCCGCATTATTGTGGCCGCAAGCGCAAAAAACTGCTTGCGGTCCTCGGTGCGAATGGCGCCACCGGACAGCAGCTTGACGAAGGTCTCATTAACCAGCGTCGTCGCCCCGCTGCCCGCTCCGCCCTGGGCTCGACGGCGTGCCATCGCCTTGAGTTCGGGATACAGCGCCGTGGCCAGCTGATCCAGAGCCGAGCCGTCGCCGTTGCGGTGTGCTTCGAGCAAGATTGTTACGGACAAAGGCAAGACGTGGGCCCCATGTCGGTGGTGATGAATGATGCGAAAATGTTGCACAATTGCCTGGCACCTGCAAGAAACACCGTAAAAAAGAGGGGAATACGAGCGTGAGTAGCGGTGATCCGTTCAAAACCGGCGGCGGCCTCGACGAACTCAAAGCGGTGCTCGACGGTACTGACGAGCCACTCGTCGGCCAGACCATTGGCAACTACCGCATCGAGGAACTGATAGCCGAAGGTGGCATGGGCCGCGTCTATAGAGCGGCACGCGATGACGGCCAGTTCGATCGGGAGGTAGCGATCAAGATACTGCCGCCGGGTATGGGCAGAGAGCACATCAAACGGTTCGAGCAGGAACAGCGAATTCTCGCCAGCCTGACACATCCGAATATTGCGCAGCTTTATGACGCCGGTTTTTCCGAGTCCAGCGGTCTGTTTCTGGTGATGGAGCTCATTGACGGCATGCCGATCGATGAGTACGCACGCCAACAGGGGCTCAGCACGAAAGCGAAAACAGAACTCATGCTGCAGCTAACTGAAGCACTGGCGTTCGCCCACTCGAAACTTGTCGTGCACCGAGACCTGAAACCATCAAATGTTTTTGTCAGAACCGACGGTGACTTGAAGCTGCTCGATTTCGGAATCTCGAAAATTCTCGAGTCACCGAACGATGTCACTGTGGGCAGCCGGCCGATGACGCCGCGCTACGCGAGCCCGGAACAGCTGCTCAATGAACCGGTCTCAGTCGCCAGTGATATCTATCAACTGGGCCTGTTGTTCCTGTCACTTTATACGCGCCGACCGGAACTGCCCGACGACACGCTGGAGTCCGCAGTCGAACGCGTCATAAAAGACACACCGCTGACTACATCGTCGCAAATTATTGAGAAACTGCCTCTCGAACTGACCGCGATCATCAACAAGTGCCTGCGCATTGAATCCGACAAACGTTATGCTTCGGCAACTGAACTTGCCGCTGACCTGCGCAACTACCTGGACGGCTACCCGGTATCCGCGCGCAACCCCGGTACACTGCAAAGGGGGTTCAAGTTTGCGAAGCGCAACCTGGTTGCGACGTCGGCGATAACGATGACCGTCATCGCGCTTGTTGTATTTCTGGCCATCAGCGTCAGGCAGCAAGCCGCAACGGAATCTGCGCGGCAACAAGCCGAACGCGAAAGAACGCGCGCCGAAGAAACAACCGACTTTCTGGTCGAGCTGTTCGATGCCAACAAGCCGAGCGAAAATCTGGGCGAGGAGCTCAGCGCACGAGACATTCTCGACCGGGGCCTGGCGCAACTCGACGAACTGCAGCAGCAACCAGCGCTGAAAGCGGATTTACTGGAAACGCTTGCCGGTGTTTTCAACAACATCGGCGACTTTGACAAGGCGCTGGAACTTATTACGGCTTCCCTGCAAATCAAGGAGGAGATCTACGCGGACGAGCCCCAGGAAATCGCCTCGACCTTGAACCTGTTGTCGAGATTGTACGTTTGGTACGGTCGCTACGAGGAAGCGCTGCCGATCGCGCAGCGTGCGCTTGATATTCGCAGAGCGAAGTTTGGTGATGACCATGCAGACACGCTCAGCTCGCTCGGTGCCGTGGGCTATGCATTGCAAAGGTTAGGCCGCACAAGTGAGGCGGAGGTAGCGCTACAGGCGGTTGTCGACGGACGGAAAGAGGTATTTGGTGAATACCACGAGAAAGTCACAACAGCCATCAACAATCTGGCGATTCTTTACGGCGAAACAGGCAACACGGACCGATCGCTGGAACTGCTGGGCCAGGTTGTGGAACGCAATGAAAAGGAACTGCCGGCCGAACACCCGGCAGTCGCGATGGACTGGTACAACTACGGTTACTCGCTGGGACTCGCTGGGCGCTATGACGAGTCGATCGCAGCATTTCAGCGCAGTATTGATATACGGCTGAAGGTCCAGGGTGAAGAGCACCCCTTTGTAGCAATAGGCATGTACGTCATGTCAAACATGCAAGATGCGGCCGGAATGCACCGTATTGCGACCGCGACAATGCATGAGGCCTATGAGCACGCGAAAAAGACATTCATCCGCCCCCATATCGAGCTGATCATGATTGAAGCGGCGCTCGGCAATGTCGAGGCTACTTTTGGTGACCAGCAATACGCAGAGGAACTGCTGCGGGCCGCCTATGCGCAACAGGTTGAGCTGTTCGGTGAGGATTCCGAGGACGCTCGGCTCATCATGTCCAAGATTGGCGTTCTGCGCGTCGCGCAGGATCGGCCGGCCGAAGCGTTAGCCATTCTTGAGCCTCTGGCGGCACGCAAAGACGAAGATGACCGGCTCTACAGAACCCAGAGCGTGCTCGTTCAGGCCTATACCCGCTTGGGAGAAATGGAAAAAGCAGAGGCAACAATCGCGACCGGCGAGCAGGCCATCATTGAGGTCAACGCCCAGAATCATCCGCGGGGAGGCGATGCCTACCTTGCGTTTGCGATGGCGTATCTAGCGATGGACCGGCTCGGCGATGCCGAGAACTCATTGCAACAGGCTATAACCGCAAATGCCCGGCTGGGCCCGGGCCACTGGAAACACCAGGTCACAGCGGCCTTGGGCGGCATAGTTACCGTACGACAGGGCATTGTAGTGGACGGTAAAGCACAATTGTCTGCGGCACTGCAGGCGCTCGAATCATTACTACCGGCGACTCACGTCTATGTGATATTCGCGCGCGACAATCTGGAATCGCTGCAATCCGCACATTCAGGCGGCCTGGATTAGAGACATTTGGTTCATCGCTAGCCCGCAGAGGAGCGATGATAACAATACGAAAAGACAACGCCGCTTTGGCTGCGCCAGCTGGTTGAGAGCGGATTCATCTCAATTGCGGTGTGCTTTGAGCAAGACGGTTACAGACGAAGACAAAACGTGGGCTCCATGACACCGAAAACGAACGATGCGAAAATCTTGCATGATTATGTAGCGCACGCAACGAACGAACATAGTTACTGCGGAGGCGAAAGCAATTGACGGAAGAATCGGATAAAGACCCACTATCAACAGGCGGAGCGTTCAGCGTTCTTGAAAACCTGAGGAACGATAGCGACGACCCGCTTGTTGGCCGGACACTGGGGGCCTACGAAATCATCAGCCTGATCGCGGCTGGTGGAATGGGTCGGGTCTATCGTGCGCGCCGCGCCGATGGAAGTCTCGACAGAGAGGTGGCCGTCAAGGTTTCGGCGACAAGTGGTCTTAGCGACGAGTTGCGGACCCGTTTTGAGCAAGAACAAAATGTGCTGGCGGGTCTCAACCACCCCAACATCTGCCAACTTTACGACGCACAGGTTTCTAAAGAAGGCTGGCCGTATTTTGTCATGGAGCTGGTCGACGGAGACTCCATAGTCGAGTATTGCCAAAAGAGTGGATTCGGCTTGCGAAAGCGGTTGCGTCTTCTGGTGAGCGTCGTTGATGCAGTTGCCTATGCCCATTCACAGCTCGTAGTGCACCGTGATATCAAGCCAGCGAACGTTTTTGTCAACAACAATGAAGACGTCAAACTACTCGACTTCGGAATTGCGAAACTGCTGGAGGCGGATGGCGCGCTCACACAAGGTGCTCCTCTCACGCCACGGTACGCCAGTCCCGAACAGCTTCTCGGACAACCCATAACGGTTGCGTCAGACATCTCGCAGCTTGGTTTGTTGATCTACGAGGTGCTCAGCGGTGAGCCCCTAAACGCCTCTGAAACCCTGGCCGGAGCTATCCAGCGAGCGGCAGATGGCCGTTCCCTGAAGATTGAACTGGACATGGCGCATGAGCTGCCCCGTGAAGTGTTGTCGATCATAGAACACTGTTTGCGAGCAGATCCCGGAGACCGCTATACCGATGCGAACAGCCTCAAGAAAGACCTTGAAGCCTATCTCAGTGGCTACCCGGTATCAGCGGTAGGGCAAAGTGCCGGTTACCGTTTTCGCAAGTTCTTCCAGCGCAACGCTAAACCGATATCCGGCAGTATTGGAGTCGGCGTCGCGATCGCTGCCGGCATTCAGACACTCGCATGGCTGGCCGCTTCAATTCCCTGTGACGACCCATCCGGTCGACTCGCCGGGATATGGGATGACGCGTCCCGCGCCGCGGTAACCCAGTCGTTCCTGGATTCCGGATTAACCTATGCACCGAGGCTCGCAAATCGAGTCGTTGATGTTCTGGATAGCTACACTAACGACTGGCGGGCGATGCATGTCGAAGTCTGCGAAGCTAACCGCGTGATTGGCACTCAAT
The DNA here is from genome assembly GCA_963760325.1 of uncultured Gammaproteobacteria bacterium. GTDB lineage: Bacteria > Pseudomonadota > Gammaproteobacteria > Steroidobacterales > Woeseiaceae > UBA1847. The sequence continues at coordinate 67,604 of CAVXCW010000036.1, forward strand.
CTGATGACATGTTCGATAAGCGGATGATGTGTCTTGAAGATCGGCTGACCATGGTTAGCGCACTCTCGCAGAGATTCTCTGCGGCCGATATTGCGACACTTGAAAATGCGCCGAAGGCACTGGAATCACTTGGTAGCTTTGAGCAGTGTGCCGACCTTGAGCACCTGGCATCGACGGTTGGACCGCCGCCGCCCGAGAAAGCGCAGATTGTGGCGGAGCTGAAAGATCGGGCGGCGGATATTCAGACTGATCTTTCGACCAGCCACGTCGCTGCCGCGTCGTCCAAGATCGCGGACGTAAGGTCTGCAGCAGTGGCCACCATGTACGCGCCGCTAATCGCCGGAGTCGAGTTGCTTGCCGGTCAGATCTTCGCCAGCGAATCGGACGACGCAGCCAACGAAGCCTTCGTAGCCGCTGTAACCAATTCAGCCACGGCACGGGACGACTACCTTGTTGCGGAGAGCTGGATCGAATACGTCTATGCGCTATCCCAGAGGGGTGACGAAGCCGCAAGAAATCACTTGCTGGCGGCAAAGACGGCTGTTACGCGTGTTGGTGGCGACGATTATCTGAATATGCGACTGCTGAACGTGGAGGGCGCACTCGCATACCGGGAAGGGAATATTGCAGATGCTCGCGACCGCTTTGCCGACGCGTTGACAGTCGCTGACCGGGCAGGGCTACCAAACGCATCCATGCTGCGACTCAATCTGGCCACCGCTCTTCGTGAGCTTGGCGAGTTGGAGCTGTCGCTCGCGCTTTCGCAGCAAGCTTTTGATGATCTTGCAGAGCAAACCGGGCCCGACAGCCCGCTTGCAATGCGCGCAGCAGAAAGCATGGTGCCGACTTACAACAAGCTGGGTGACTACGAGGCCGCGAATAAGCACGCCCGTCAAATTATTGATGTTTTTACGGCAAATCTCGGTCCGAAGCACGAAAAGGTCGCCAATGCCAAACGCAGCCTCGGCTGGTCACTGAAGGAGATGGGCAAGCTGGAGGAAGCCAATGTGCTCATGCAGGAGGCATTGCAAATCTTCCAGACTCTGGAGAGCCCGCCAGACTGGACGATCGCCAGTCTGCATAACGATCTTGGTGATCTGCTGATGTATCTGGGCGATTTTGAGGCGGCCGAAGCTCATCTCAATGCATCGTTTGATATCTGGGGCCGCGACCCTGATTCCGTATGGACCCAGTTCCCTCTGACGAACCTGGGATTTCTTTACAATCGCAGCGACCGCAATCAACAGGGGCTGGATTCCTGTTCACGGGTTCTCGCGCTGCAACTCAAATCAAGCAACAATGAAGACAAACCCGAGCATGCTTACGCCCTAAGCTGCATCGGTGAGGCACTGATTGGATTGAATCGTTCCTCGGAGGCTATTGAGCCCTTGCGTAAGTCAGTTGAGCTTCGCATACCGCACGTCTCCTATGAGCTTGGATGGAGCCGTTTCTTACTCGCCAGGGCGATGCTGCTTAGCGGCCAGGAAGCCGCGGGGAAACAGGAAATGAAGGAAGCGATGCAGGTATTTGCCGATCACCCCCCGGTTGACCCGCACATGGCGGCCAGCGCTGATGCCTGGCGTCGGCAGGGCGACGACTAGCGGAATGGAAACACCGGCACGCGGATTTTCAGTTTGGCAGATTGGAATTTCGGCATCGCGATTCTTCTGACGCCACAGCCGTCGCGGTTCGGTGTCACCGGTGTATATGTCCTGCTTCATCCAGCAATTAGGTAGAATAGGTTCCGCGTGTGACCAGCTTCGGTGCGCGCACCGATAAAACAACTCTAACGGGGTGTGCGTATGAACCTGGGCCTTTCCACTTTTTTTTCCGTTGGACTGCTGTCGACCCTGGCAGTATCTTCAATCGCTGCCGCCGACATTGTTGTAGGCGACACCAGTGTGGGCTGTGCAGAGGATCCGGCGTGCATCAACCGCCTGCATCCCGACATCCCGATGATCGCCAAAGCAGACCCTGGTGAGCGCATCGTATTCGTCGGCCGCGATGCGTTCGACCTGACCCTCGACCCGGACAAATTTTCCACCGCCGATGCCCTGCCCCGGGAAGGCGTCGGCATTGTCCACGCGTTGACCGGCCCGGTCTTTATCAACGGCGCCGAGGCGGGCGACGTGCTGGCGGTGACCATCGAAGCAGTCGAACCTGATGACGTCGGCTGGACCGAAGCCGGACCGTTCGGCTTCGCCGGTGACCAGTTCGGCACGGACGAGCGTTTCATCGTCTGGCGCATCAATGAGGAATACGCCGTTAGCGACGCACTTCCGGGCGTGCGTATTCCGAACGCGAGTTTTCCCGGCGTCGTAACAACGCTGCCCGACGACAGGCTACTCGCCGATGTCCTGGCGCGCGAGAAGCAGCTGCTCGACCTGGGCGGTGCCGTGATGACACCCGACCCGGATGAGGCGGAGCCGGCAGCATTATGCGGAGCGGAAGGGACAAAACCGGCAGAGTGCCTGCGTACCATTCCGCCGCGGGAGCATGGCGGCAACATGGACATCCGCTACATCACCACTGGGACCACAGTCTACCTGCCATGTTACATCGACGGTTGCGGACTCGCGGTTGGTGACTTCCATTACGCACAGGGCGACGGTGAGGTGGCAGGCACGGCGATCGAGATGGGCGGCAGGATGACAGTCACCACCCGTGTTGTCGATGAACCGCCGGACCTGTCCCGCGGCCCCCACTACGAGGGCCCGGCATCCGTGCTCAGGATACCGTCGGAGCGCTTCTACGCCGTGACCGGTTTCCCGCTGAAAGAAGCAGGCGGCGTACCCGCTGACCTCGCCTACCTCGACTCGCCGAAGATTGCGGGCTTAAGTAATTTGTCGGCCGATATCAATCTCGCGGCGCGAAACGCGCTCGCCGCCATGATTGACTACATTGTGTCGGAGTACGGTTATGACCGGACGCAGGCGTACATGATCGCGAGCGTCGCGGTGGATATGCGTATTGGTCAACTGGTCGACGTGCCCAACGTCGGTGTCACCGCGATATTACCGCTGGACATATTTGTCGGACATGACTAACACTTCTTCCCAAGATTGTTGCCGGTGAGGCGGTTCGGCAAGGTGATTGGTGGCCAGGGGCGGAGAAGCCTGAAAAGGTTCTTGCACGCCTCGAAATTTGCCTATCGCCTAAATACGTGCGCCGATAATCTCAGTTACGGGCGCGTTTCCCCATGTCGGTTCTGAAACTGAAGACAAATTCATTTGAGCCAGTGCGACCAATATCTGGTTGATGTTTTGTTTCTCGCTTAGGCCATCAAGCGTCGTCGCAACATACTCATCGAGAATGCTGACAAACGGTTCTCCGATCAGCCTTCTGATGAACGTGTTTGTCTCGTGCGCGTCTATTCGCAACAATGATTTGCCGGTTTGCGACTTGTACCTGTCCGAGATCGCCTCCATAAGCATGTGAGTCAGATACGCATCATCCAGCAATCCAACCAGACCATAATGGTCGGGAATAATGTCATCGGGTGCCAGAAAATAGTCTTCGGTGACATCGAGGATTGGTTGGACTTCGGGCTGTGCGCCGCTCATTGCCGCTGTTTCTTCAATGATCATCATCAGCGCTGGCGCATGTTCAATATATTCAGTAACGAAGTCAATTATCTTCTTCACTTGCAGCTCGGTAACGCGGACGCCGTTAAGCTTGGCCAGATTAACGACCGCCCGGTGCAGTACGCCTGACTGCTGCTCGATAATTTTGCCTTCTTCAATCTGGGTCCGAATTCGTTCGATTTGCATTCTGCTGACCTGTTTGCTGATGTCTCAGCTGTGCTAAGGGGCCGTTCTTGCTACCTATAGTCGTTCATTGGGGCCGCCGCAATCGTCAGAAATACCTAAGGAGCGGCATTCCGTACCTGCGACTGCCGCTTCGAAGCCGTGGCATATCGATAAGCCCGATCGACGAGTGTTTTGGCAGGTCTCGCTTCCAGAGCAACGTGTCGGCGTGCAAGTCGGCCAACGCAATAACTACCAGGAGCCCAAGAACGGCTAGAATGCGCTTCATGGGCTGCTCTGGGGTAATAATGAAAAACGCAGTAGATAGCGCGCCGCCCAGCTTGGCTGCGTGAGTTCAGTACCCTTCCAGGTTGAAGCGCCTTGTTCTCAAATGGCTCGTGTCGAAACCGTCGACGGACGAAGCGGCCAGCCAGGTCGCGGCCGGCACAAGGAACGACTTCGTCGCATGCGCCGTGGAAGATCGGGCGGAGAATCAATTATTGATGACTGACTTTCGTGGACAAACACGATCGTGGTTCATGGTGGAGCCAGTCGATGGAGCGCTGGCTGCGTCAGCTCGCTCTTCAAGCGTCTGTCGGCGCGACGCGCCTCGGTTGAACCACAACCTTACCGGCTGACGAGCGTGCCAGCTATGTCAGTGACATACCGTGACGCATACACGCGGATTTTCAGAACACTGAAGAATGGGGACAGTCCCTTAGGGACTGTCCCCGGTATTTCTAGCGCGCGTTGCTCAATCTGCATTACTGTGCATAACGACGCACAGCTGATCCACGCAAATCTCCCACAAAAAGGGTGTCAGATTTATTTAATTCAGCAACAAATAGATCTGACACCTTTATTCATCCTACACCTGCCAAAACCAGTAATGTAAGGTGAGCAGACACACGAAGAACAACAATGACAATGCAGCGGAAACTCGGATTATCAGCAGTCCTTGCCGTCGTAATGGGCGACATGATCGGGTCCGGTATTTTTTTCACGCCGGGCGAACTGGCTGCCGTCGCCACCGCTCCCTGGCAAGTTTATTTCTTCTGGTCGCTGTGTGGATTAATTACCCTTTGCGGCGCGCTAACGCTCGCCGAACTCTCGGCATTGATTCCGAAAGCCGGCGTCTCCTACCACGCACTAACTGAGGCGTATGGTCCGTTTGCAGGTTTCATGCAGGCATGGATGATGATGTTGGTGAGCGGGCCAGGCGCCATTGCCGGGGTTGCCATTCTTTTTGGCGGGTTGGCGAACGAGGTTTTGGGTTCAGGATCATCCGACATGCAATTCATCTGGGCGGTCGCAGCGATCAGCCTGTTCGCGTTGATCAATCTGCGCGGAGCGGAATGGGGAGGACGAACGCAGGTTATTCTCACGACGGTGAAGATTGTCGGGCTCATCGCACTGGTTGCCGGCGGTCTGTTTGTCGCCACGCCCGCAGCTGACACCGCGGCATCGGCTACGGAACCGTTACAACAAGGGGTACTCGGTTTTCTGCGCTTCATCGGTCTGGGTGTGGCAATCGTTCTCTTTACCTACGATGGCTGGATCGATGCGTCCAATGTCGCGGGTGAGGTAAAAAACCCGAACCGCAATTTTCCGATCGCGATGGGAATTGGCATACTGGTGATCACGCTGATTTATCTCCTGGTCAACTACGCGTTCCTGCGAGTCGTTCCACTTGAGACCATGCGTGCGAATCCGACGCAGGTTGCGCCGATGGTTGCCGAAGCAGCGTTTGGCGAAAAAGGTGGCATGGCGCTGGGTTTGTTGATGTGGATATCCATTTTCGGTGCGCTCGGAGGATTGATAATGACGTTGCCGCGCCTGTACTACGCAGCTGCAAGCGAATACGTCGATCGGGCGAAGGGACGTTGGCTTGGCCCTGCCTTCCGTACGATCGCACATTTGTCCCCCGGTCGCTCTGTACCATCCGGAGCAATATTATTTGCTGCGGGAGTTTCGATTGCCGCCTTGATGTTCTTCGGCTCTTTTTCACGAATCGTTACATTTTTCGTGGTGCCGTTTCAATTTATGAATATTCTGATGGTTAGTTCGATTTTCAGGTTACGAAAAAGGCTTTCCTCGCCAGACACGTTCCAACTCCCGGGGTACCCGATCGTTCCGGCGGTTTTCATTTTTGTCATGACTTTGTTTCTGATTGCGGCACTAGTCTACAACCCGCTCGACAGCATGATCGGTGTCGCACTCACGCTGGCTGGAGCACCAGTTTACCGCGTCCTGACACGCGCCCGGCCGGAGGATTCGTGTGGCTAAGTTCTCTGACTACTTTCAAGAACCGAAACCGATCATCGGCATGATTCACTTGCCGCCATTGCCAGGCTATGCGAAAACGAGGGGCATCGATTACGCGATAAGCCACGCGGTCGCCGATCTACGCGTGCTTGTAGAGGGCGGCGTTGATGGGGTGCTTGTTGAGAACGAGTACGATCGGCCGCATCGGGTCTCCGCCGCTCCCGAAACGATTGCGGCGATGACGCGAATTACGCGGGCAGTCGTACAGGAAAGCGATTCGATAGTTGTCGGCTGTGAAATTTTGCTTAATGACCCGCAGGCTTCTCTCGCCGTTGCAAAAGCCTCCGGCGCTGCTTTTATTCGCACCGACTACTTCGTCGATCGCATGACGCGACCTGAGTTTGGTGAATTCCATATCGACCCCGACGCGCTCATTGCGTATCGAACTGAAATCGGTGCAGACGACGTGCTAATTTTTGCTGACATACAGGTGAAGTATGCAACGATGGTCGAGCCGCGATCGATACGGGAATCCGCGATGCTCGCTCGTACCAAAGGCGCCGATGCAGTTGTCGTAACAGGGGACGAAAGTGGTCATGCGCCATCGGTTCAGCATCTGCGCGAAGCCTCAGGATGCGGTGTACCGGTGCTTATCGGTAGCGGCCTGAATTTCAGGAATGCTGCGACGCTTCTTGCGGGGTGCGACGGCGCTATTGTCGGCACATCAATCATGCGAAAAAAGTCAGTGTCCTTCGACAAACTCGAATTGTTCATGTCACATGTAGGGCGTGACGCAGAATGAAAGTCGTTTGCGTTGGAGATTGTGGCGTCGATCATTACCTGCCGTCCGGTGAGCAGCGATTTGGAGGTATCACCGCAAATTTTGCGCGGCACGCGAGAAAAGAATTTCGCGCGGACGACGAAATCCATATCGTCTCGTGCATTGGTGATGACGACGGCGCTAACCTGGTGCGCTCCTCTCTAGCAGTCACGGACATCGATTGCCATATTTCGACGATCCCGGGCGCCACCCCCACTCAATACATCGAACTCGAAGCAGACGGTGAAAGAAACTTTGTCCGCTATGACGCCGGTGTTCTGAATAATTTTGTTTTCAGCCAGAAGCAGCGAGACATTATTGCCGGGAGCAGGCTCCTGGTGGCACCAGTCTACCTGCAAATCGTTGATTTATTTTATGAATTACTCTCCATCGAGAGAAGCGAGTTAACCGCGATCGACTTCGCAGATTTTCAGCAGCATCCCGACTTCGCCTTGCTTGAGGACAGTATCGATAAAGTGGATATCGGGTTCTTCGGTTTATCAGTCGATGATGCGGCTGCGGCGGAGCGAATTGCCTCGCTGGCCGCCAGGCACGACAAGTTATTTGTCACCACGCTCGGCGCGAACGGCAGTCGGGCATTCCACGGTGCGAGACAAGTTCAATGCGACGCGGTGCCGGTTGGGGAAGTTGTTGATACGACCGGCGCAGGTGACGCCTTTGCAGCTGGTTTTCTCTCCCGCTATTGTCACGGCGCTGATGTCGACACATCGATGCAGCACGGCGCGCAGCTCGCTGCAACCACTATCGCAAAACTGGGAAGCTAAAGCCTTACAAATAATGACTATTTAATAGCGGGTGTCGCAATTTGGATTGTCGTGCATCTTGCGCCCTGGCCGAGAATACTTGACTTCCTGTTGACGTTCGTTGCGTTTGTTTTACTCGGGTCAACACGGAAGAGGTGTCCAAGGGCGGAGCGGTTTGCTTCGCGAACCATGAGGTCGACAAATCGACAGGACCGTCGATTTGGAGCGCACGAAGTGCGAGACGCAAGATGCGTCGAGTCAACCCGCCCGAAGGGCCAGAATCGGCCTAAGCCGATTCGAGTCAATGGAACGCTGGCTGCGCCGGCTCAGAACCGCCAGACGATGCCCACGCTCAGCATGGCCACGTCTTCACTGTCCTCGATGTCGTAAATCTCGTATTCGCCACGAACCTCCACCGAGGCGAGACCGAATTTTACGCCCAGGCCATAGGCCGGGTCGGTGCCATCGTCAGAACCGGCATCGAAACCGTCAATATTGAAAGACGCATCCCACGAGATCACACCGTATTTGGCAAAAACGCCCAGTGGACCAAGATCGATACCCGCTGTGCCGAAGCCGGCAAAACCATTGGCGTCCACCTCGATCTGCGAGCCCGCCACGTCACCGGACGGCGCGCCGAAATCGACGTAGTCCGCCTCCACACCGAGGGTGATCACGGCGAAGTCGAAGTCGTAGCCGATCATGGCTTTCCAGCCGAAATCTTCCTGGTCGAACGCGGCCGGCGCTGTCGGCGTGCCCGCATTAAGTTCGATGTAGGACTGCCCGATACTGCCGCCGATGTAACCATCCGCCTGCGACTCGGCAGGTGCGAATACCATGAATGACACCAGAAGTGGCGCTGTTACTGACCATGGTGCTCGACGATTTGCCAGGAATTGTCGGATCATGTTCTTGCTCCCAAATTTGCCCAAGCGCCCTACGTTTTCTAGCGCTAATTCGTCATTTAGACCAAAATTCCGGGCGAGATCCGGCACTGGTTCAAGGTTTTGGGGTGTGTGACCGACGGAATGGACTCGCTTCGCTCGCCCTTCGGGCGCACTGCGTGCGTCTGTCGCCGCTGTGCGGCTCGGTTGAACCACAACCTTACCGATTGACGAGCGTGCCAGCATTGTCAGTGACATACCGTGACGCATACACGCGGATTTTCAGAACACGGAAGAAAGGGGACAGTCCCTTAGGCACTGTCCCCAGCATTTTTAGGGCCCGTTGCTCAATTCGCACAACAATGCAGGACGATGCACAGCTCAGTCGACGCAAATCTCACGCGTCGAATCCGCCGCGAACAACGTCCGATCGGATCTTCGATTTTCCGGCGTGCAGGGGTTTCAGGCCCAATAGTGGCCGCAGCCAGGCGTTTCTGCGCCACAACAATTCGTAGCCGCCAAGCGATACGACGATCGTCCCCGTCGTAATGGCCAGGTACTTTGTCAAGATCGACCAATCAAGAGGAACGATCACATATCCCAGCGCGACAATGATAGTTAGGTGTAGACAAAATAGCGGGTAAACGGCGCCATTGAGATACGTCAAGAGACGGCTCGGGCGTTGCAGGTAACGTCCCGCGAAACCCAGACAAGCAAGCAACCAGAACCAGACGTTCGATACCCGCAAGACACAGAACCAGGCATAGGTTGCAATATCGGTTTCCCCATTGACGAGGGGCGAGAAATGTCCATTCTCGGGTAACCAGAACTGCGCGAACAAGGTCACCGTGGTGATCATCGCCAACGCGAAAGAAAGACCACGCAATTGCTGCGTTCGATCCAGCAACGGCCGGCTCGAGGCCAGCAGGAACCCGGCTGTGAAGATCAAGAACCAGTGACTGAAGTTCGCCCAATCGTGTATCAGGTCAGGAAACCCGGGAAACCATGCTCGCAACAGAATCTCGACAACGGCCAGGGGAACGAGCGCCAGATACAAACACCCTCCTCGCGAAAGTTTTTGCGACCAGCGCGCAAGTTGCCGCCGCCCGGCAGCACGCTTGAAGTACGCGAAAATCGGCCAGCCCAGCAGGCAAAAGAGGTAGAGATAGGCGATGAACCAATAGTGATGCCAGCTCAGGTTACCGCGAGGGTAAACGCCCTCGGTGAAGAACTTTGGATAAAACTCGGCGAATGAGCCAGTGAACGCGCCGATGAACTGCTTCTCGAGAAATATCATCGGCGGCACAATGACCAGGACGCCGAAGACCAGTGGCACGAGCAGTCGCACCGCGCGCTCGCGCATGAACAGCGCTTTGTTTCGATGCCGAAGCGCAAACGACACGCCGACGCCGGAGATGAGAAATAGCAACGCCAGCCTGAACTCGTGCAGGAAGCCGGCCATCACCTGCAATACCGGGCTTGTATCGGCGTTTTGAATCATGGGAATTCCACCCGGCATGAACGCTATCGCCGCGTGATAGTAGATCAACAGCCAAAAAGCGATCACACGCAGCCAGTCCAGATCTGCACGCCTCTCTTTGATGGCCAGATCGCTAGTATTGTCGACCCCACAGATCGGGTAGCCCATCGTTGTTCTCCCACGAAACATCAATGGGCATTACACGCTTAGGGCACCTCGAATTCTTCTGAAATCATTACAGTTACTGACGAATTTCAAAATTCGATAGCTTTTCTAGGAATCCGCAAGCCTGCTCTTTCGGTAGTCTGTCGGCGTTTTCTTGTAATGAGCCCGAAAGGCGGTATTGAACGAAGAGATCGACCGAAATCCGACATCCAATGCGATTGTAAGCACGGGGGCTCGCGGCTCGTTAACGAGCCGACGCGCGGCTTCTTCGACACGATACCGGTTGATGAACTGATTGAAGTTCTGGTGACCGAGGCTTCGGTTAATCGTACGGCGCAGCTGATACTCCGGCACCTTCAGGGTTGCTGCCAGGTCGGCGATACGCAGATCATGGTTGGTATAGGCGAAATCTTCATTCATCAGTTTATTGAGCGCGTCAACCAGCGAGGTATCTTCCGACGACACCGACGCCAAAGCACGAGAATCCCGCAGAGCAAACGAGGGATTAAGCCGCAGGAAAGCCAGATTGAGCATCAGCGTTGCAAAGAAAATTGCCGCCATTCCGAGTAACTCAATCAATGCCGGAACATTCCATCCCGTAACCAGCTCGGTTGCTACGACGGCTGCAACGATGACGCCGATACTGGCGGCAAACACGCGTCGCAGCATTAAACGACTCTCTACAACATCATTTTCTCGCCCCCGCCAAACAATGAACATCGCGCCGATCGCAAATCCCAGTTTTGTCAACTGAACAGGGACGAGCAAGTAGATATTCACAGCCGCGTTCGTCGCACCCCTCTCGAGCCCAACCCACAACGCCACGACAAGGTAGAGCGCCGCAATCAACCAAACGAATAATGGCGGCTCTCGGTCATCCTCGAACAAATCCCAGGTGAAGAAGAACAACAAAGGCGGAACAGCATCGGCCGGCAGGGCAAGCCATGGCCCAACTTCCAGATTGATGTGGCCGAAAACAGGCGATGAAACCAGGTACGAAACGACGCCCAGCATCACTGCAATACCGAGCAAGCGTGTTCGATAAGGATTTGAAGAAATTGCCAGCGCGGTCGCCGAGAGCAATACCTGGGATGTAGCCAGTATCCGCAGCACCAGGATGGCAGTAGTCATTGTTGTCATGCGACTAGACTACACCTCGCTAAATACGGACGCATCGACAGGCCTAAGAAGATGTCACCGAATGGCCGGCCCGCAGGTACCTAAAAGAATGGTGGCCAGGGGCGCAGCGGTCCGCGAAGCGGGCCACGACGCCGTAGGCGCCCGAAGGGCGAGAATCGGTCTAAGCCGATTCGAGTCAACCGAACCGAGCATGGAAAGCCGCAATTGCGATCGATTGGCACTAAGTTTTTCCGTGCTGGACACGCGGATTTTCAGTTCGGACGTGGATGAATGGGGACAGTCCCTGAGGGATTGTCCCCAGCATTTTTAGCGTCCGCTGCTTCAATTGCATCACTGTGCATCACGATCCACAGCTGATTGACGCAAATTTCACGCATAGCGCCAGACATGTCTAGTGGTCGACTCGTAGCTGCGTCGATACAACTACCTATGCCGCAGCGCCCTGATTCGTCTCGTCAATCCGGTAGAATTTGAGCGTGGACAGAATCGATCTCTTGGACTCGGGGTTCCTGTATCTCGAAACTCGCGAAGCGCCGATGCACGTGGCCAGCTTGAACCTGTTCGAATTCCCCGCGCGCGTAAACCGGCGGAAGTTCATGGCCCGGCTCGGTGATTCCTATCGTTCGACCACCGAGCTTCGCAAACCCTTTGCTCATCGAGTTGCCCACGGCGCGCTCGGGCGCTTTGGCCCACTCTATTGGGAGCACGATCCGGACCTGGACCTTGACTATCACGTTCAGCACTCGGCGTTGCCGAAGCCGGGAAGGTATCGCGAGCTGTTTGCGCTCGTATCGCGGTTGCATTCCACGTTGCTCGATCGCAGCCGCCCGCTCTGGGAAGTGCACTTGATCGAGGGCATAAAGGATCGCCAGTTCGCCGTTTACACAAAGGCGCATCATGCGACGATCGATGGTGTTGCCGGCATTCGGCTTCTCGAGGGCAGCTGTTCACCCGACGCCGAGGCCGAAAGCGATATATCTCCGTTGTCGATGGAGGCGCTCGAGCTGTACAGGGAGCAGCATGGACTCGGCCAGAAATCGCAGGACGCACCGAGCGAGTTCGAGCTGAAAGCCATCGCCGAGTTCTTCAAGGCGCAGTTCGGTACGTCCGCGCACTTCCTGGGCGTGATCAAGGACTATGCAGCCACGTGGCTGGGTCTGGGCAACGGCCTGGCGGTACCGTGGCGACATGTTCCACACACCGTCTTAAACACCTCTGTTTCAGCCGCGCGGCGATTCGTTGCCCAGTCCTGGAGCATCGATCGCGCGCGCGCCGTCAGCGAGGCGGCAGGTGTAACCATCAATGACGTCGTTCTGGCAATGTGCTCGGGAGCACTGCGACGGTACCTTGACGAGCAGGGCGAGCACCCCGAGCATTCCTTGCGCGCGCTGGTGCCGGTATCGGTCCGGCAGAAGGATGACGTTGAGTCACCCGTCGCGATCAGTTACATCGTCGCCGACCTGGGTACCCGCCACGAAGACCCGGCTGACCGGCTCGAAACGATTGTAGAGTCGACGCGTGCCGGCAAGAACATGCTCAGCGAACTTACGGCCCGGGAAGCCAGTCTGTATGCAACCCTGATACAGACGCCGTTGTTTGTTGCCAACATGATGGGAATCGCAGACTGGTTCCCGCCGGTTAGCACGGTCATCTCGAATGTTCCCGGGCCCAAGGAAAAACTTTACTGGAATGGTGCGCCCTTGCTCGGTTCTTACCCTGCATCTGCGGTCTTTCACGGCTTCGCACTGAACATCACGTTCGTCAGTTACGACGGCAACCTCGACTTCGGCATCATCGCGTGCCGACAAACGGTGCCTCGTGTCCAGCGTCTCATCGACTACCTGGAGCAATCACTGACCGAACTCGAGGGAATTGTGTAGGCCGCGACAACACATATTGGAGAACACTGATGACGAAATCCGACCGAATTCCCCGCGACCGGAAGAACGACCATACACGCGAGATGGCCTCGCAGCGCGCCGCTTTCGTCAAAGCAATGGCAGGCACCAAGCTGGATACGGTATCGAGCTACACGATTGATCCGGCTGTAGTCAACGGCAATATCGAAAACTTCATCGGCACCGCGCAGGTACCGATAGGAATCGCCGGCCCGCTGACGATGGTCGGGGAGCATGCAAGGGGCGACTTCTATATTCCGCTGGCAACCACTGAAGGCACCCTGGTCGCAAGCTACAGCCGCGGCATGCGCGTCATCAGCGAATGCGGCGGAGCCAGGACCACGGTCGTCAAGCACTCGATGCAAAGGGCGCCCGTTTTCCTGTTCGATAACGCTCTGGAAGCGCGTGAATTCGGCCAGTGGCTGAATGAAAACTTCGATTCGCTGCGCGGCGTCGTCAAGGCCTCGGTGGAAGTACCCCGGTTGACGGAGATCGAGCAGTACATCGTTGGCAACATGATGTACACGCGATTCTGCTATACGACCGGCGACGCCGCGGGCCAGAACATGACCAGCAAAGCCACGCTTTATGCCTGCGAGTGGATACGCGCCAACCACCCCCTGAAGCCACGCTACATCCTGTCCGGCAACTTGGATACTGACAAGAAGCATTCGGCGATGAACATGATCCAGACGCGCGGCAAACGCGTCGTCGCCGAATTCACTCTGAAGCGGGACATCGCAAGAGAACTTCTCCGTGTCGATACGGCGGTGCTGTACCGTTTTCGGCAGATCGCGAACGTCGGCGCAATGCAGTCCGGTGCGGCATACAGCGGCGCCCATTCCGCGAACGGTATTGCGGCCATGTTCATTGCCACCGGGCAGGATGCCGCCAACGTGTCCGAGTCCCATGCCGGCCTGAACTACGGAGAGTTACTCGACAACGGTGATTTCTACTGGTCGGTTACCTTGCCGGCATTGATCTGCGCAACCTACGGCGGAGGAACCGGCCTGCCAACGCAGCGCGAGTGCCTGGAGATGATGGATTGCTATGGCACCGGCAAGGCGGACAAGCTGGCTGAAATCATTGCCGCTGTCGTATTGGCAGGAGACGTGTCGCTGTCATCCGCCATACTCGCCGGCGATTGGGTCAGCAGCCACGAGAAAATGGGGCGCAACCGTTAGTATCCTGTTGGCTTTCATCGGGTCTGAATTCATGCAACTTAGCCGGACAAAACACCAGTGCGGATAAAGAGCACACTGCAACGGGCCTATGTGGCCTTGATGATGCGGATCGTCGGCCGCGGGCTGGCGATCGCGAGTCGTATTGACAGCGATATCGCCTATGAGCTTCAGCACCTGCCGGCGGAATTGACGATCGCCATGCGAGTCTATCCCAACGGCCCCTGCTGCCTGCTGCAACACACCGGGTCCGGTCTGAGCTACCTGGGCGTCCGTGACTCGTGTGCAGCCGATATGGAGATCATATTCAAACACCTGCAACACGCGTGGCTCCTGTATACGTTCCAGGAAAACACGCCGACGGCGTTCGCCCGAAACCGAATCGTGCTGGACGGCGAGGTGAGTCACGCAACGGTCTTCAATCGCTGCCTGTCACGACTCATGACCCTGATACTGCCTCGCCTGCTCGCTGAGCGAGCTGTCAAACGTTATCCCGTTATCGCCCTTCAGGAAAAGTTACGCCTGGCCGCTGCTATTTACCTGCGGATACCGCTGGAAAGGAGACGACCCGCCTTATGACATCGAGATATTACGAGTTCTATTGCCCGGTGAAGATCCTCGCAGGGCTCAAGGCGCTCGAGCACCTGCCCGCGGAGCTGGCCGAACGAGGCTGCGCGGCACCGATGGTACTGACCGACAAGGGCGTACGAGAGGCAGGTCTCATCAAACACCTCGAAATCGCCTTCGATGAAGCGGGCCTTTCAGTCGGTCCGGTGTTCGACGACATCCCTCCCGACAGTTCGACCGACGTGGTGGAGAGAATCGCACGGGAGTTCCGCGAACGGAACTGCGACTCCCTGATCGCCGTCGGTGGCGGCTCGGTCCTGGACACGGCCAAAGCCGTCAATATTCTCGTGTCGGAGGGCGGTGAGTTTCTGCGTGCTTACGTGGGTGCGCACAAACTGACGCGACCGCTAAAACCGCTGGTCGCTATAGCCACGACAGCAGGCACTGGTTCGGAAGTGACGACCGTGGCCGTTATCAAGGACACGCACAAGCAGAAGAAGGATGCGTTCCAGTCATCACACCTGATGCCGGCAGTGGCCGTCATCGACCCGCGAATGACGCTGACCGTGCCACCCGTCATCACTGCCGCAACGGCGATGGACGCGCTGACCCACGCAGTAGAAGCCTTTACGTGCATTGCGAAAAACCCGCTCAGCGACGCCTACGCATCGGCCGCGATACGCAAGATCGTGACGGCGCTGCCGCGGGTGCTCGCGGAACCCGGACACACGGATGCGCGGCTTGAGCTGGCCGAGGCCGCAACGATGGCCGGCATCGCGTTCTCCAATTCGATGGTCGGACTGGTCCATGCGATCGGCCACTCTCTGGGCGCCGTGTGTCACCTGCATCACGGGACCTGTATGAGCGTCTTGCTGCCCTATGTACTCGAGTACAATTTCGACGCCATACAGGACGACCTGGCTTTGCTGTTGCCGTTCCTGGCAGGCGATGACATTGCCAGGGCGACACCGCCGGAGGAACGTGCGAAAGCCGCGATTGCAGCGATTCGCGACTTGCGCGACGAGATATTCGATGCGACGCGACTGCCACGCAGTCTCAGCGAGTCGGGCAAGGTAGAGACGTCGCAGTTCGCGAAGATCGCCGACCTGAGCGTGGATGATGGCGCGCTCATGTTCAACCCGGTCGAAGCCGACCGATCCGATGTTCTGAGTATCCTCGAGAGAGCGTGGAGCCTGCCGGACTGATGAAAATTCGCAGAGATCATGAGTACGCACACAGCACGGATACCGTGTTTGTTTTGTTTACAGATGCAAAAGAGATCAAGGCAAAACAAAAAGCGCTCGGCGCGCGAAAAATACGAATAGAGGAATGCGAGCGAGATGCTGACGGTGCGGTTGTCAGGTTTTTACGCGAGTTGCCCGCCGAAGTTCCCGGCATCCTCAGCAAGTTCCTGCAGCCCTGGAATACCGTGGAGCAGTCGGAGCAATGGCGCAGTTGCGGCGACGGCGTGTACAAGGCAGACCTTTCCATCGACATCGCCAACGTTCCGGTCACCATCAGTGGAACACTGGCGCTCAAGCCCGTGGAAGACGGCTGCGTCAATCACGTTCGTATGGCAGTCGACTGTGGAATTCCGTTCGTCGGCAAGACACTGGCCGAGTTTGTTGCAAAAGACTGCAAGCGCATCATTGCCGACGAGTACGATTACATCAGCGATCAATTGGAGCTCGGCTGACACCCAGACAGGTAACCGTGACGATTTTGCAGCTCGGCAAACGCCGGTGGACGCCCTCAGGTTATATTTATCAACTAGTTACCGGGGCGTCCGTTATTCAGATTGCATCACCGCGCATAACGATGCACAGCTGACTCACGCAAATTTCACGCACACAGGAAGTCATTAGTAGCAAGCTGCGAAGCGAGTTTCATGTTGGTCTAGACTTGGCGCGTAGCGAGGGGTCCTCCACCAATAGGTGGAGTGCGAAATCCGTCTTAGGGAGGTTATCGCTAGTTCGGCAGCATGCTAGGATCGTGGCCCACGATTCGAAACATCACGGTGACCGATGAAGCTCCGATACAAGATTATGAACGGTTTTCTATCTGTCCTGGGGTTGGCCGTTGTTGCGCTCGCGATCACGCTCAGTTACACGTCAGAGTGCACGCCAACGCCGGGCGTCGCTGCCGGCGCAGATACGATGAAAGCCGTCGTCTCGCGTTGCTACGGCGGGCCTGAGACTCTTGAGTACCTCGACGTCGAGAAACCGAAACCGGGACCGAAAGACGTCATCGTTGAGGTTAAAGCCGCGGCCGTGAATCCGCTGGACTACCACTACATGCGAGGATCGCCTTACCTGATGCGTCTCTCAACAGGAATTGGCAAGCCGAGTGATCAGCGAATGGGTGTCGATTTCGCGGGCGTGGTCGCCGAGGTTGGAAACGGCGTGACGAAATTCGCTGTCGGCGATGCGGTATTTGGCGGACGAAGCGGTGCCTTCGCCGAATACCTACTAGTCCCTGAGAATCGCGCGATTGCCGCGAAGCCCGATAGTGTCAGCTTCGAAGACGCCGCTGCCGTTGGGATTGCCGCAGTGACCGCTCTACAGGCACTGCGCGACGATGGCAGGTTAATAGCTGGCGAAAAAGTCTTGATCAACGGTGCATCGGGTGGCGTTGGAACCTATGCGGTGCAAATAGCGAAAGCGCTCGGCGCCGAGGTGCATGGTGTTTGTAGTACGCGCAATGTCGAGATGGTGCGCGCACTCGGTGCCGACCACGTTTTCGACTACAAGAATGAAAACTACACCGAGAGCGGCAACGAATACGACCTGATTATCGACATGGTGGGCAGCCAGTCTTTGACCGCAAATCGCCATGTGCTCAAGCCGCAGGGGCGCATGGTGCTCGTCGGCGGTCCCAAGGGAAACTGGGTCGCACCGCTGTGGCCGCCACTGAAAGCGATGATGATGTCGCCGTTTATAGACCAGGAAATTGGCATGATGCTGGCAAATCTGAGCGGCGACGATCTCGAGTACCTTGCCGGCCTGATGGTTGATGGTCGCCTGACGTCACGAATTGACACCCGTTATCCGTTGATCGAAACCGCTGAGGCTTTGCGTTACCTCGAAACCCATCGTGCCCGCGGCAAGGTCATCATCGCGATGGACCGGTCATCGGATTAGTCGTCAACGCCTGGCGTCGATACACACTTCATCGCGATCGCCGGCGCGCCACCAGCGCCGGAGCGCGCCTGCTTCGCACGGCACCTCCTCGGTCTCGCCGCCAGTCAGCTCACGCCAACTTGCCAAACCCGGTTCGGGCACCAGCACCAGGATCGTTAGACCCTCTGCGATGACTGCCAAGATGTCATCCACAAGTCCAGCGCCGCTTTGTTCCTGCTCGGCGAATTTTTCGGCGACGATGAGGTCTGGCCGATTACAAAGAGGGCCGCAACTTTCCAGGTAGGTACGGTGTCTCACGCTTATCACCGCATCTGCATTTTGGTGTATCTTGAGCGACAGCTACTGACGTAAAGTGGCCCAGGTATGCTGCATTCTATCGCACAGGGAGATGTATGGTTTTTAGACTGATTTTCGGGGCAGGCTGAATGAAAATTCGTCACGAAGACTTGATGAGTTTCAATCGGATTGATGAAACTGAAAACCCCGGCGAATTCATTGCTTTCCTGGATATCGCCACCAGGAATAAAGATATCATTGCCATGAAACGCAGAACCTACGAATTGCTCGACGCTAGAGACGGTCAAAGAATTCTGGAGGTTGGTTGCGGAACAGGTGACGACGCCCGGAAAATTGCGGAGAAGATTTCTCCGGCGGGGAGCCTAATCGCTGTCGATAAGAGCAAGGCACTAATAGACGAAGCTCGGAGCCGCAGCCGACAGAAAAATGATTCAGTCAAATTCATCGTGGGCGACGCCACCAATCTCGACCTGGAGTCTGCGACATTCGACGCTTGTCGGATCGAACGCACACTAATCCATATTTCAGAGCCCGCCGCCGCAATGAGCGAAATCGTGCGGGTTCTTCGTACTGGTGGAAAATTGGTCGCCTACGAGCCCGATCTTGAAGCATACGTAATAGACTCGTCTTATCGCGAACTGACCCGCCGTATTCTCGAGTTTTGGTATGGCCAATTGCAATGTGGCTGGATTGCTCGTCACCTGCCGACACTGTTCAAGGATAGTGGCCTCGTGAATATCAAAGTTGAGCCACGAACCATGATTTATGACTTTGATATGGTATCGAAGTCATTTTACGGTACGCTGGAACGTGCTACTGAGGCTGGCGTTGCGACGATCGATGAAGTGTCTGACTGGCTTGCCGATCTTGAACGCGCTCACAACAACGGCACCTTCTTGTGTGCCAACATGGGTTATATCGTTTCCGGCAGCAAACCGTAACCCGTTTACAAACCTGTACCTCGGATACATGACCGGCATGGTGCAAATGCAAGCGCTATTGGTAGACCGAAAGCAGCAGTTGCGAGACGGTTTCAACTTGCTTGAGTTTCACGACACTCTGATGCAGTCAGGGCGACTGCCGCTGTCCGTCCTGCGTTGGGAAATGACCGGGCTTGATTATGAAATCGCCGCGCGGTGGAGTCGCGAGCCGCTATCCGAGTAATCGCAGTATGAAATCAGCCGGTGATGAGGCCGCTGACCAAGCGATATGAAGAAGCCCCAATCACAACTTTGCGCGACCAGCAATATCCTTTATGCGCACCGGCTTTAACGGCGGGCGCGGCGCGAAATAGGAGTACTCGTCAACAGCCTCGCCCGTTCGGTCGGCGAGAAACTCCGCTGCATTGGGCGCGCAGTAACGGCCCTGGCACGGCCCCATACCGAGCCGGGTTCGTTGTTTGATGCCTCCCAGCGATGTCGCGCCGTCTTTTACCGCCGCCTCGATATCGCCGAGCGTCACCGCTTCGCAACGGCAAACAGCCGTCTCCTCTGTCGCGAGTTGAGTCGAAATGCGGCGTGTGCGAAACAGGGTCCAAAGGGCTGTTTGAAATGCGCGATGACGTGGCCGCGCCCGCACTGCACGCTGACGTTCCGCGTCATGTTCTGCCGATACGCTGTACCCGAGTGAACGCACGACCGCGACCGCCGCCAAAGTACCATCTTGCATCGCTGCCGGCGCTCCGCTCAAACCCGCGCAATCGCCGACAGCATAAACCCCCGGCAGCGTCGTCTCGCATTCATTGTCACGTTCTGCCACCAGATGCCCGCGCCAGTCGTCGAACTGGTGGCTGCAGCCGAGGCATCGCAAAATCTCATTGCTCGGCTGAAACCCGTAACCCATACAGACAACGTCTGCCGCGATCGTTTCGATCGGGTCGACGGCGTCTCCGCGAACGCGACCAATTGAAGCCTCAAGCCCGTCTGGTGTCGCCGTAATTCCGAGCAGACACTCGCCGAACCGGACTGGCACTTGGGCTTTTTTGAGGCCGCGCATGTAAGTAACCCCATCTATCGCGAATCGCGGCACATTCAGCGCCATCTTGAGCACGCTTCCGATCCACGTTAACGCGGATGGGTTGGAGAGCTCGGCAACCAGCCGAACATCGGCACCGGCGCGCTTCAGCTCCAGCGCGATCTGCAGATTTAATGGGCCATTGCCGGCAATGATGATGCGCCCCGCCGGGACCGTGCCATAGTTGCGCAACATGCCCTGCGTTGCTCCGGTCGTCATTACACCGGGCAGCGTCCAGCCGGGCAGCGGCATTCCCCTTTCGTATGCGCCGGTCGCGACGATGGTCTTCTTTGGCCGGTAAATCGTGCTGCCATTGCTGTCGAGCACAGCAATTTCGCCGGGCGCAAATGCGCCCCAGACCTCCGCCCTGTTAACTATCTTTGCACCCGAACGTGCAACCCGCTCGAGCAGTTTTCTGCCGGTGACAATCTGGGTGTCATCGAGCAGCGATTCGTGCAGGAGGTCCTGTTTCGCAGGTTGTTTGAAATACTGACCACCTTTTGACGGCCGTTCGTCAAGCAACACCACATCGACACCGGCCTCTGCCGCGATGGCTGCCGCAGTCAGCCCACCCGCACCGCCACCGATGACGAGTAATTCGGGCTCCACGACCGCAGATTGCTCTTGTAACTGATGCTCGGCACGGTTGTTGGTCAGCCCGGGTATGCCGCCTCGTTGAACCTCCATTCCGGGCCTCACGCTCGTCATGCAAGCGCGCATTCCGTGAACACCATCGATCGTTACGCGGCACTCCTGGCAAACGCCCATGCCACAGAAAATGCCCCGTTGGTCGTCTTCGCCGCTGGTGCGCAGGTGAAACTCGCCAACTTTGGCGAGCGCCGCCGCGACTGACACGTCTGCGTCGCATTCAATTTTGCGACCATCAAACGTGAAACTGATTGCGCCTTCGTGCCCTGACTTCCCGCGCATCTTCATCCTTCTTCAGCGAATATACGTAGCGCCGTTGACGTCGAGCGTCGCTCCCGTCAAATGCCTGACCTCACCGGTGGCGAGAAAGGCGATCAGTGCTCCGACTTCTTCTGGCGATACCCACTCACCCATTGCCAGCGTTTTGGTTACCTCGTCTTCGCCGCCCTGCAGGTTCGCAAAATCAATTGACATCTTTGTGCGAACGATCCCCGGAGCGATGATGTAACTGTATATCCGGTCGCGGGCATACGCTCGCGCGATGGATTGCGCTACTGCCTTTACGGCACTCTTCGAGGCCGCGTAGGCGAGCATCCTGGGATTGGTCACACCACGCTGCGCCACCCAACTCGACAGGACGATAATGACACCACCACCGCGCGACTGAAAATGCTTCACGGCCTGGTGCATCAGTCGGGCAGGAGCGAGCACGTTGACGCGGTAGTGTGCATTCCAGGTGTCGTGCCACTCATCATCAGGAGCATCCAAACCACCTGCCGGCATCATCATCGCCGCATTCAATACCAACACGTCGACATGACCGCCTGCGTCGAGCGCTTGTGACCAGACGTCGTCCGGCGCCGCTTCGTCCTCGAAATCTCCGGCGACAAAGTGCTTTCGGTTCGCCTCGATATCAGCTACAGCGTGGATCGTGGCATCAAGATCGGCCTGGCCACCGCGGTGGTGAGCGATAAGCTGCGCCCCCTCCCGCCCCAGAATACCCGCGGTTGCTGCTCCGATTCCCTGTGACGCACCAGTTAACAGGATCACCTTGTCATGCAGGCTTTTTGATTCGCTCACGTGGACTGATTACTCGTTGTGGTTGATAAGCGGGTTGTTGGGCGCATCGCGAACGCCTGTCCGCAGTATTGTACACTAGCTCCTTTTGGCGGAAATGGGCCCGCACGCATGGTGAGTCACAGCAACGAACCCTGGAAAACGCAGGAAAGCGAATGGCGCCGCATGATTTCGCGCGTTCGTGCCGGTCGCTCCCTCGCACCCGACAAGTGGCCTGAAGAGGCCCGCTGCGCCGTGGCGTTTTCGTTCGATTGTGATCACGAGTGCTTCGAGCTTGGTAGTGGCCGCAACGCGATAGGCCGCCTTGCCTGGGGCGAGTTCGGCCGGCGTGTCGGCGTACCGCGTATCCTCGAAGTCCTGAAAAGAAACAACGTACCAGCAACATTTTTCCTGCCCGCAGTGTGCGCGCTGATTGATCCGGCGGAGTCCGCACGAATCAGCGATGCAGGCCATGAAATAGGTGTGCATGGCTGGATCCATGAGAACAATTCGCAACTTGATGCGGCGACCGAGCGTGACCTGATCCTGCGGGCACGCGACGTGCTGGAGTTGCAGACCGGGGAAATGCCAGTCGGATTCCGCTCCGCTAATTGGGATCTCAGCTGGAACACGATCGAAATCATTGCCGAACTCGGATTTGAATACGACAGCTCGCTGATGGCTGACGAAGACTGTTATGAGCTGGTCGTTGACGACGAGCCAACCGGCGTGATCGAGATCCCAGTCGAATGGCTTCGCGATGACGCTGTCTACCTGATGTTTAATCGAGAGCCTGCGACACGGCCGTGGCTGTCACCGGAGGACGTTTTCGGCGTCTTCAAACGCGAACTCGATGTCGCGCACGAAATGGGCGGCCTGTTTCAGGTCGTCATGCACCCCTTCGTCATTGGCTATCGATCTCGCCTCTGGATACTTGAGCAGCTGATCAATCACGCCCGATCGCTCGGCGATGTGTGCTTCCTGCGCCATGCCGACGTCAGTCGCTGGGTCAATGATCACGGCAGCTGAATGCGCTACACTGTTCGCTAAGAGAACAAATATTCGATAACTTAAGACACGAAAAGCATGAGTCTCGCACTGAAAGACCCCACGCTGCTGCGCGACGCTTTGTTCGTCGACGGGACCTGGCGACAACCGGCCGAGTGCAGCCCACTTGAAGTCCGCAATCCGGCGACCGGGACTGTGGTTGCAAGCGTCTCGTCCGGCCGGCGCGAAGACGCCGCGGCCGCAATAGACGCGGCCGAGAAGGCGCTGCCTGCCTGGTCTGCGCGTCCGGCGAAAGAACGCTCGGCACTGCTTCGACGTTGGCACGATCTTATCGTCGACAATGTTGTCGATCTCGCACGAATTCTGACGGCGGAACAAGGCAAACCGATTCCAGAGGCGCGCGGGGAGATACTCTTCGGCGCTGCGTTTTTCGAGTGGTTTGCAGAGGAGGGCAAGCGCGTTTACGGTGAGACCATCCCGGCGCCGGTTGCCGATCAAAGACTGCTCGTTTTGCGCCAACCCATCGGCGTCTGCGCCGCGATCACGCCGTGGAATTTCCCGATGGCGATGATTCCGCGCAAGGCGGCGCCGGCACTCGCGGTGGGTTGCACGATGGTGCTAAAGCCCGCCAGCGCAACACCATTGTCGGCACTGGCTCTGGCCGAGCTAGCTGACCGTGCCGGATTACCGCCGGGAGTGTTCAATGTTGTACCAGGCGCGGCCTCTGTGGTTGGGGACGAGCTCATTACCAACCCGAAAGTTCGCAAGATTACGTTTACGGGTTCGACGGAAGTTGGCTCGATGCTAATGGCAAAGGCAGCCAGAACGATCAAGAAGGTGTCGCTCGAGCTCGGGGGCAACGCGCCGCTGTTGATCTTCGACGACGCCGATATCGAGACCGCGGTCGCCGGGGCGATCGCGTCCAAGTTTCGCAATATGGGACAAACCTGCGTCTGTGCGAATCGCATCTACGCACAAAGTGGTATCTACGAAGAATTTGTGCAGGCGCTGGGTGACGCCGTCAGCAAGCTGCGAGTTGGTAACGGCGCCGACGATGGCATCGATCAGGGACCGCTTATTGACGAATCGGCCGTCAGAAAAACTGAAGAGCATTTGCAGGATGCGCTCGGCCATGGTGCCCGAGTCGTTGTTGGCGGCTCAAGACATGACCTGGGTGGGTCTTTTTTCGAGCCGACTGTCATCGCTGATGCAACACACGGTATGAAAGTCGCGAGGGAAGAAACCTTCGGACCCCTTGCCCCGGTTTTTCGCTTCGCTTCGGAAGACGAGGCGATTCAACAGGCGAACGACACCGAATTCGGCCTTGCCGCGTATTTTTTTACTCGCGACAACGCCCGCATTTGGCGAGTCAGTGAACGTCTCGAATACGGCATCGTCGGCGTAAACACCGGAGCTTTTTCTTACGAGGGAGCGCCCTTTGGTGGCTGGAAGGCGTCGGGGAACGGGCGCGAAGGGTCGCATCTTGGGATCGACGATTATCTCGAGGTGAAATACGTCTGTATCGCGGGAATCAACAGCTAGGTCGCTATACGTTCATCCAAAGATAACAATATTGAACAATCAGGTGCGCACATAAAAAAGGAAATTAGCAATCGGGACTACGTCAACTCGCTCGCTCGTGGCCTTGAAGTAATCCGATCGTTTACGCGTACGCGTCGCAAGATGACGTTAAGCGATATTGCACGCGCCACGGGCATGACCCGTGCCACGGTACGACGCTTTGTTCTGACGCTGGTGCGGGAAGGATATGCCGAGACCGACGGGAAATACTTCAATCTCAAACCAAAAGTTCTCGAGCTGGGATTTGCCGCACTGTCGTCCCTGACATTCATCGACGTCGCCCAACCCATCATGGCCAGGCTTGCCCATAAACTCGAAGAATCGGTTTTCGTTGCAATGCTGGAGGGCGACGACGTCGTTTACGTATCGAGCGCCAGTCCGCCAAAGCGCTTCGTCAGCATTTCGGTATCGGTAGGCAGTCGGGCACCGGCTCATGCTGTTTCCACGGGGCGAGTCTTGCTTGCCGCGCTGGAGAAAGATGCGCTGCACGAATACCTCGATGAGGTGACACTTGAAAAACTGACCGATAACACAGTGACGTCGAAGGTGAAGCTGCGCGGCCTCATCGAGGAAGCCGGCACGAGAGGGTGGAGCGTCGTTGACCAGGAACTTGAAATTGGCCTGCGCTCGATCGCAGTGCCAATTCACGACAAGAATGGCGTGGTTTTAGCGGCGCTCAATGTTGCGTGCCCAAGTTCGAGAATTTCGCCACAGGATATGCACGCCAGGATCTTGCTGGAACTGCAGGCCGCATCGCAGGACATCACGGCGAACCTGCAATATTAGTCAGTAATTCGACCAGCGTCGCACTCAGTCCCGCTGGCTCGCCAGCAACTTCATGATTTGCCGGTCGCGCCAGCGGACGCGTTCCTCCCATTTTGCAATTGGTAGCTGCTCGCGGCGTTCGCTGTCGACTTTCGCGACAAGCTCAGTCGTCCACGGATCGTGCTGTCCGCGCTCCACGCCCATCGCCACATAAGCCGGCCCCATGATCTGCGCATGCGCCGCGATGCCGCCACGCCGGTTGAGATCGGCGGTCTCGAACGGCCCGATGACAGCCCAGCGTAAGCCAAGTCCGTCGCGCATAATCGTGTCGACATCCTCAACGCTCGCAACGCCGTCCCGAACCAGGCAATACGCCTCCCGCAATACCGCCCCCTGCAAACGATTGAACACGAAACCCGTCACCTCTTTTTTCAGGGCGACCGGCTTCAGACCGGCGGAGCGTAAAGTCACGCAGGCGCGATCAACGAAGTCGGTATTGGTAAATGGTGCCGGAACTACCTCAACAACCCGAAGCAGGGTTGGCGGATTGCCAGGATGTGCAACGAGGCAACGCTCTGCTGTTGTAAGGCCTTTGGCAAATTGCGACGCAGGTATTGCCGACGATGAACTTGCAAGCACCGCAGCAGCCGGTGCCAACTCCTCAAGCTGCCGAAACAATTTCTGTTTGAGTCGCAGGTCTTCCGGAACGCATTCCTGGACGTAAATGGCATTCCCGACGGTTTCACCGAGATCGTCGCTCACCGAAATGCGTGACAAAATTTCGTCAGGTTCAGCCGCACAGAGACCGAACTCCCTGAGATCGGCAATCGATGACGCTATACGGCCGACTGCCTGGTTCCTGGCGTCAGCGTCAAGCTCGCACATCCGGACTGTATGCCCTGCTTTCGCAAAAACGAGAGCGAAGGCGCGACCGATGCTGCCAGCTCCGATGATTGCAAGGTGTTGGCTGGTAGACTCTTTTTCATCCGCATTCACGACGATCTCCGTTGCTTTTTGCTACAGGGTCAAGGCATAGCATTGGCAATGATTTGCTTTTTGCCTTGCGCAGTGCGCACAATTGTTCGCAGATTTCGGTTCGATTTTAGCCCATACCGTTCGCCAAAAGGCCTGCAATGTACGATCTCTCGGACAAAACGATTTTGGTCACTGGTGCTTCCAAGGGTATCGGGGCCGCCATCGTCAATCGCGTGGGCCGGGCCGGTGCGTACGTCGTCGCTCACTATGCATCCGATGAAGACGGTGTTCTGGATGCAAGCAAAGACATTGCTGACGCGAAGAAGCTCCTTATTAAGTCAGATTTCTCGAATCTTGACGATGTCGAGAGGCTATGGGACGAGGCTGAGCGCTGGCGCGGCGGCATTGATGTATTGGTTAACAACGCGGCAACCATGCAATGGGGCGGAGGCTTCGACCAATCACTCGACGAATGGGACGCCGCCTGGGAAACGACGTTGCAGATCAACGTCCTCGCGCCGGCGCGACTCCTGCGCCGCGCCGCCAAGCACTTTGCAACCGGCGGTGGTGGGACGATCGTAACTATCTCCAGCTGGGCGGCGCAGAAAGGCGTTACCAATCCCGACTCGATTGCGTACGGATCATCGAAGGCGGCAATCCACGCGGCGACACAGACGATAGCGCGCGCGTTCGCCAGGCAGGGTGTTCTAGCCTACGTGATCGCGCCAGGTGTGGTGCGTACGCGCCTGTCGGAGGAATTCGCCGCAACGCAGGGCGGAGAAGAGAAAATTACGGAGATGCTCGCAATGCGCGAATGGGTTCCACCCGAGGAAATTGGAGAGCTCGTCGCATTCCTGTCTACCGGCAAAGTTCGGCACTTATCCGGGGCGACACTGGATATCAACGGAGCAAGCTACATTCGCTAGAGCGCCAAAGACCAGCGTCAGAGTGTCTTTGGCTCAACAAAGGACCAAACATGTTGCGTAAATTCATTCTGCTTATCGCTCTGTTCGTATTTGCGGCATCGACGACGGCCGCCGCCAGGACCCTGGATGAAATCATCAGTGACGGCACGTTACGGATAGGAGTGAACCCGAATTTTCCTCCCATGAGTTCCTTCGGAATGACGAATCAACTCGAAGGCTTCGATATAGACGTCGGCCGACGTATTGCGGACGCGCTGGGCGTGAAAGCCGAATTCGTAACTACCGAAGCGGCACAACGTGTCCCTTTTCTGGTGTCAAACCGCATTGATATTGCCCTCGGCGCAATGACGCGCACTCCCGAACGGGCAAAATTGATTGGCTACACCATTCCTCTGCATTCGGAGGCAATGGGCGTCATTACAACGGACAAGATCGACATTCAGAGCTGGGAAGAACTCGATCGGTCCGATATAACGCTGGTGAACATGCGCGGCAATCTCTCTGTTAGCTTACTCAAGGACAAGCTTCCCAAACCGAAAGTGCTGCTCGTCGACGGCAACGCCGACACAATACGGGCTATTGCGCAGGGGCGTGCCGATGCGCTTGTCGAGAACATCGACTCTTTTCTCAAGTTCACGAACAACTATCGGAATGTGAAATGGCGGGTACTGAGTGACACAATTTTCGTTGCCTATTGTGGTATTGGCATTGGCAAGGACAACGATTCGCTGCGAAATTTCCTGAATATTTTGTTGTTCGACTTGCACACCTCAGGGTTCGTTGATGACACCTGGGAAAAATGGTACCAGAGTCCGATGGCGGTGCCGATAGTGCCGAATCCCTACTTCTAGTATGTCGTGAATTATACGTTCCAGTTCACCGAGGTATGGAGGGAGCTGCCCTATCTTCTCGGCGGCGCGGCGGTCACTCTGCAGATCGCGTTCATTACTTTCTGGAGTGGCGCGTTTATCGGAATCTTCGGCGCATTGGCCAAAGTTTACGGCGGGCCGATCAGCAAACGAGTTACGTCCTACTACGTCACCTTCTTCACCAACACGCCGGCGCTCGTGCAGGTTTTTCTGCTCTACTATGCCCTGCCGGATGTTGGTGTGCTGCTGAGCTCGATGACCGCGGTATTGGTCGGGCTCACGCTAAACGCCGGCGCCTACCTCACTGAAATTCTCCGAGCCGGCGTAGTCTCCGTGCGGGTGTCGGAGATGGAGGCGGCGACTGCGCTGGGCATGTCCCGATTGCAGTTGTTACGTTACGTAATGTTGCCGCATATTGTGAAAACAATTTACGCACCTCTGTCGAACTTTTTCGTCTGGCTCGTACTCGGCAGCTCTCTGGCGGCACTGTTCGGTGTCGAGGAACTTACCGGGCGAGCCATCAATGTCAGTACCGCCAGTCTGCGCAGCATCGAAACTTTTACTGTCGTCGCGATGATCTATGTCGTGCTCACTGTATTGGCCAGCGGGTCACTTGCACTGGTCGGTCGTCTTGCGTTCCGTGTCAAGGCAAAGGTCTTCTGATGTTCGAACAGATCGCAGAACAAGTACCGCTGTTTTTTAACTATCACAATCTCGTATTTCTGTTACAGGCGGCTGGACGTACGCTTGCAATGACGATCATCGGATGCACGGTCGGCCTGGTTTCCGGATTTCTGATCGCGGTCCTGCGGCGCTCATTATCAATCTGGTTGTTGCCGTTGCGGCTTATAGGAATCGCCTATGTCGAGTTCTTCCGGCGCATACCGTTTCTGGTCATCCTGTTCATCGTTTTGTTCGTAATCGAGCCACTGGTGCCCGGTGCATCGCTGCTGTTTATTGCAACGGTCTCAGTCTGCCTGCTATCGACTGCCTTTTTGTCTGAGGTAATCCGCGCGGGTCTGGAGTCAGTACCACCACAACAGATCGACGGTGCCCGCGCACTGAACTTCAATGCCATCCAGACGTTGTTTTTGGTCGTGCTGCCACAATCGTGGAAGGTAATTTTGCCGCCTGCGGCAGCATTCATTGTTATGTTCATCAAGGACACGTCACTGGCTTCACAGCTCGGCGTGATCGAACTGACCTTTGCGGGCAAGATGTTGGTCAATCGCGGATTCTCGCCGGTACTCGGATTCGGCGCGATTCTGTTGTGCTATTTTGCGTTGTCCTATCCGTTGAGCCGGCTGGCGGCACACCTGGAGAAACGACTTGCATCACCTTGAAATAAGGGGCTTGTCCAGCGCTTACGGCAAGACCGAGGTGCTGAAGGACGTCTCGTTGTCGGTCGACAAAGGCGAGGTCGTTAGCCTGATTGGCCCGTCGGGATCTGGCAAGAGTACGCTGCTCCGCGTCCTGATTGGATTGACGCCACCAACAGCCGGTGATGTTTATGTCGCGGGTGACAGGGTCGACTACCGGCAACGCAAACACCTGAAAACACTTCGCGACAAAATGTCGATTGTCTTTCAGCAGTACAACCTGTTTCAGAATATGAGCGTAATGCGAAATGTCACGATTGCGCCGGTAAAAATCAAAAGGCGCCCGGTCACGGAGGCGACAGAGGCCGCGACTCGTCTACTTGAAAAGGTTGGCATGTCGGACAAGCGCGATGCTTACCCGGATGAATTATCGGGAGGGCAGCAACAGCGCGTCGCTATTGCGCGTGCGCTAGCCACCGAGCCGGAGATTCTTCTGCTCGATGAAGTGACATCGGCGCTCGATCCCGAACGTGTAAACGAAGTGCTCGACACAATCCGCTCGCTGACAGACGAAGGCATAACCATGATGATCGTGTCGCACGAAATGGCTTTTGTTCGCGAAGTTTCGACTCGAGTTGCAATGATGGACGACGGTCGAATTATCGAATATGGAACACCTGAGACAATATTCGACGCACCGAACGAGACACGCACCCGGGAATTTGTTTCGAAAATTTTAAAACACTGACCACAACTATGGTGCGAATGCATCGATTGGGAAATCCACGCCTGATCCCAGCCCCTGCACAAGACTGGCTACTATCTTGCTCGCGATCGGTGCGCCGCTGAAACCCATCCACGGGACGTAGTTCATGAAGAAACCGCGGCTTCCCGGCACCTCTCCGACGACAGGCAACCAGCTTGTGTTGCCATTCACCTCCGCTGCCCACGATCTCGCGATCGCTACACCGGCAAGGTCGGGGGCGACACTGAGGGCAACTTCCAGGTTGCCGATCAGCGATTCGCGATTCACGCGCGGACGCTGATTGTCGTCGAGTGCCGCTGGCCAGCCGCCACCGATCAAGACCGATCCCTTGCGGTTTTGCTTCAGCGTCAACGGAGCATCGGCCGAGTAAACAAGATGAGAGATCAATGCTGCGATCGGTTCGGTGACGCTAAGTTGAATCGGGAACGACTCGAGCTCGATCATGCCACCGACCAGCTTTACTATTCGGCCCGCTTCGTTGCCGGCTGCATTAACAATGCGCGACGCCCGCAACGTCCGGTCACCGACATCGACCTCAAAATCGTTCTTGTTGCGACGGATCGCAGTAACGTTTTCACCCTCACAGATCGTTGCGCCGAGTTCGCGTGCAGCGGTGGCGAACGCCCGTGCAGCTTCAAGTGGGCTCGCCTTGCCTTCGATCGGACAAAATGCCCCGCCGACCTGCGTCGACGCCAGGTAGGGTGCGCGATCACGTAGCTCCGATGCGTTAAGGATTTCAGTCTCGATCCCGGCGCTGCGCTCGAACGCCGCCTTGTCCGCCAGAAAATGCATTTCCGCGTCACTACCGGCAACGACAATTCCCCCGCAAAGGACAACTTCAAGATCTGCGCCCAGCGTGGATTCGATGTCACGCCAGATCTCCATTGATTCTTTGTAAAACGCCAGCGCCGGCAGGAACTGCCGTACCCATGGCTCCCCGAGCTCGAGAAATGGCTCGGGTTGAATCTGCGCGTGCAGGTTCCCGGCATTGCTACCCGAAGCCATGGTAGCCAGCGCAAACCGTTCCAGCAGCGTAACGTTTACGCCGTCGCGAGCAAGATAGTAGGCGGTCGAACAGCCGGCAATGCCGCCGCCGATAACGATGACATCCGTCAATTCAGGCGCTCAAATAACAGAAAAATCGCAGCATAATTTTGTGCGCCATGCTAACTTATGGGCGCATAGCGCGCACTTTTAGCCCTGTTGCGCGCCATGATCGTCAAGCAAGAGTCGTTGATAACAACAGACGATAACCCTGATAACCCTGATAGCCCTAGGGAGGACGACTGATGTCCAAGCCGTTTCGCGGCAGTTATACCGTCGCCGTAACTCCGTTCAAAGATGATGGTAGCGGAATAGATACGGATGCGCTGAAGAAGTTTATTGACTGGCAACTGGCCTGCGACGTGCCCGGCATCATTGTGCTTGGCTCGACCGGTGAGTTCCTGGCCGTCAGCGACGAGGAGAGAAATGAACTCGTCGATACCACGATCAGGCACGTTGACGGCCGCATGGATGTCATTGTTGGCACGATGAATGCCTATACACCGACTGCTGTGCGCTACAGTCGCGAGGCCGAGAAACTCGGGGCCGACGGCCTCATGGTGATACCGCCCTACTATTACACGCCTACTGACGACGAGATATTCGCGTACTACCGGGCAATCTCCGAGGCGGTTTCGATTCCGATCATGCTCTATAACAACCCGTTTACGTCGAACATCGACATGTCAGCCGGGTTGGTCGCACGCATGACCAAAGCATTCGACAACGTTCGCTACATAAAGGAAGCAAGCATGGATGTCGGACGTATCTTCGACATCATCGAGGCTACGGATAACGTCATGAATGTGTTTGCGGGCGAGCGTCCTGTTGAAAGCTTCATGCTCGGTGCGGTTGGTTACGTCAATCCTTTTGGCAACTACATCCCGTACTCGACAGCACGGTTGTGGGACTTTCTCGTCGAGGGCCGCATCGACGATGCGAAACAGGTGCAACAACTCGCCGGTCAAATTGACTCGATTATTGCCAAAGACCATCCAACCTACGGACACCAGTGTTATTCCAAGGCTCTCGCCGCGGCGGCGGGATACCCGGTAGGCGATGTACGTCCACCACTGACAAAATTCGAGCAACTTGGCGTCGAGGGCATCGCCCGGCGTGACAAGATGATTACGCTAATGCAGGAAGTGGAATCTCTCGCCGCGAACAGGCTGCGTAAAGCTCAATCAGGATGACCAACGGCAAGCCGCTTCCCGCCGTATTTACATCGTTTACATTGCGCGAAGTGACCTTCAACAATCGCGTTATGGTCACGCCCATGTGTCAGTATCGCGCCGAGGACGGTCACGTGGTCACGTGGCATCTTGCTCATCACGGGCGCCTCTCCCTTTCCGGTGTCGGTGGTGCGTGCGTCGAGGCCACCGCCATAACACGCGATGGCCGCATTACACCGGGTTGCCTCGGAATCTATCTCGATAGCCACATCGAAGGCCTGTCTCGGATTTCAGCGATGTACCACGATCAGGGAATTCCTGTCGGTATTCAGATTGGTCACGCGGGTCGAAAAGCCAGTGCAGCGGTGCCATTGGACGGTGCCGCACCACTCGCGGATTTCGATCCGTCGCAAGCCTGGGAAGCCATTGCCCCAAGCGCGATCGCTATGATGGAAGGATGGCCCGTACCCAGGCAGATGACGGCCGCAGAGATATCCGACATGTTGGATGCATTCGCGGCGGCGGCGGCTCGGGCGCAAAGCGCCGGCTTCGATTTCATCGAAATTCACGGTGCCCATGGTTACCTCGTTAACAGCTTCTTTTCTCCAATATCAAACCAGCGCACCGACGAATGGGGCGGCCCGGACATTCAGAATCGAATGCGTTTTCCGCTTCGGATAGCCGAGAGAATTCGCGAAGTCATCCCGGAGTCGATGCCACTTTTTTATCGAACCTCGGCCGTCGATGGTTTCGCCGGCGGCGTGACGCTCGACGATTCAATCGTACTCGCCAGCGAGCTCAAGAACCGTGGGGTCGACCTGATCGATTGTTCGTCAGGCGGAATCGTTGGGCCATCCGGGCGTGCGCTGGAACGGCCGGGTCCAGGCTACCTCGTACCCTACGCAGAGAAAATTCGCAGCGGCGCCAATATCGCGACAATGGCGGTCGGTCTTATCATCGAAGCTCAGCAGGCGAACGACATCGTGTCATCCGGCCAGGCTGATCTCGTGGCAATGGGACGACAATTGCTCGAAGACCCCAACTTCGTGCTTCACGCTGCCAGGCAACTCGATCATCCGGCGCCTTACTCGGTGCTTCCCGAGGCTTACGCGTTCTTTCTCGAGCGGCGCAAGATCTAGTCACATTCAAGTCGCGGATTGTTCAACGGACCGATCTGCTTCAATCTCTGTCGCGACGCTTTTCACCGGCATCATCACTATTCTCGCCTCGCTGACGATAACCGGCAAATATCCAGCGAGCGCCGCATCGACGTCCTCGTCCCCGGTGTCGATGAGCAAGCAATTACCGGGAAGTCCGGCAAGCTTCTCAAGTGAGGATACGATGACGATGTTCTCCGCGCCGACCTGCGATAGGACCGTCGGGCTGAGTTGCTGATTGCCCCGACCGAACAGGAATCCCTGGCCGCCGACGACGCTGAGCACGATCCGGGCCGGTTTGCCCGCGATGAGATCGAGTATGTCGCTTTCGTTGAGGTCTTTCGCAATCAACTTGCCGTTTCTTGTTGCATCAATGCCGAGCAGGCTTCCCTCGGATCGAAGCTGAGCCATCAATGACTGCATTGTCGAGCCCGGACCAATCAGCGTCAGACGGTCATCAGACAACATAGTCGCGACCCTGTTGACAGCTGCTGCAAGCGCCAGCGGTTCGGCACCTGGTCGGGAATTTTTCGCGGCCGGAACCAGGAATCCGGACCGCGGTGTTCTAACGACGCCGAATAGCTCGGGGGAGCGACCTGGTGTCGACACCTCGACACGATCCAGAATCTCGGCATCCGCCAGCAGCCCGGTCCTGTCAGCGGCGCAAAGATAACGCGCAGCAACCTCACCGGCTGCTCTTGCGCTTGCCGCAAAGAGTGCCGAGTGCATTTTGACGCCGGAGGGCACGCCCAGAACAGGTAACTCGCGGTCGACGACGCTGTAAATGTCGCGCGCCGTACCATCGCCGCCAACGAAAAGGAGCAATGCTGCCCCTTCGGCAATGATTGCGCGCGCAGCCGTCTGCGTATCTGCGGCGCTGGTTTCCGGTTTGCTGACGGTGGAGACCACTCGGGTTTCGAGTCCCGCGCGCTCTGCCGCCGCGGCGCCCATTGAACCGGGAGCCGTCAGGACCTCGACGTCCGGACAGGCCGCTGCAAACTGCGTCATCGCGATACGCGCCCGCGTCTCGGCAATCGGGATAGCACCCATCGATTTGGCTTTCCCGGCAAGTGCCCCGTCGCTGCCTTTTAGGCCTACGCGGCCGCCCATGCCGGCGACCGGATTGATGATCAAGCCGAGTTTCTGCCTCCTCACCAAAGCTGCCTGCCTCGTTCAAACGCGAACACTTGTTCGCAATGTTATATTCTGCTGTCAATATACTACCGTGACGCGCATAAGGCCCGGCGAGAAGCGGCGCCTCAGAGAGCAACAACAGGAGACTTCGTGGCCAAAGCCCGCCCGCACCCGTTCATGCCAAACTCTGTCCCGGCAGCCCAACAGGAAATGATGGGCGCGCTCGGCATCGACTCGATCGAACCCCTGTTTTCGCAAATTCCGGCCGACCACCGGTTAAAGAGACCGCTCGACCTGCCGGATGCGTTGAGTTCGGAGTCCGAACTGCGTCGCCACATGTCCGGGCTGTTGTCGAAGAACCGCTCATGTGCCGACGCATTGAGCTTCCTCGGCGGTGGCTGCTGGCAACATCACGTTCCTGCGGTATGTGACGAAATTGTGCGTCGAAGTGAGTTTCTGACGCCGGTGTGGGGCACGCCGTCGTCCGACCTTGGCCGCAATCAGGCATGGTTTGAATTCACCAGTCAGCTCGGCGAGCTCATCGATCTTGATCTGGTCGCTTTGCCCGTCTACAGCTGGGGTTGTGCCGCGGGGCACGCCATTCGTATGGCCGCAAGAATCAGCGGCCGCAACACGGTACTACTGCCTCGCTTTCTCGATCCCGAACGCGCCGCGGTCATCAATACGTATTGCGAGCCGGAACAAATGTCGTCGCATATCACGATCCGCGAATTCGGTATGGACCCGGAAACCGGACTGGCCGATCTTGAGGAGCTGTCGTCCCTGCTCGACGAAAACGTTGCGGCCGTATATTTCGAGAATCCATCTTTTCTGGGCCAGATTGAAACCCAGGCCGAGGAGATCGCGGCGCTAACAAGAAAGGCGGGCGCTGAGACGATCGTCGGCGTCGACCCGGTTTCGCTCGGCATACTCAGACCGCCTGGAGAATATGGGGCAGACATTGTGGTCGGTTCCATTCAACCGCTTGGCATACACATGAACGGCGGCGGTGGACTCGGTGGATTCATCGCCTCGCGGGACGAGGTGCGTTACGCGCACGAGTACCCGGCACTCATGATGAGCATTGCGGAAACGGTCAACGGCGAGATGAGTTTCGCAATGGCATTGATGCATCAAAGCTCCTACGGTTCAAGAGAAGAGGGCAAGGACTGGACCGGCAACTCGGTGTATCTCTGGGCAATTGCGGCTGCGACGTACATGGCGCTATTAGGGCCGGCAGGATTTCGCGAACTCGGCGAACTGATTATCCAGCGCGCAAATTATTGCGCGTCCGTGCTCACTGAAATAAGTGGCGTGCACGTCAGGCCTGCACGCGGGTTCTTCAAGGAATTTGTTGTTAACTTTGACGAAACGGGCAAGCAAGTATCGGACATCAACAAGGCGCTTTTGCAATCTGACATCTACGGTGGACTCGACCTCAGCCGGCATTTCCCGGAGCTCGGTCAAAGCGCATTGTATTGCATTACCGAAATGCATTCGATCCAGGACATTGACCGCCTCACCGATGTCTTGCGTGAGGTGTGTCGATGAGCAGTAAGCTGCGCCGCTATCACGCGGCTGTCTGGGACGAACCGATCATCATGGAAATGGGCGCCGCCGGTCGTCGCGGCTGCCACTTTCCGGTAGAGGAACACACGGCATTGGAGGGGCTTGTTCCCGGAGCAATGCGCCGTGAATCGCCACCCGCCCTGCCTGAAATGTCGGAGCCTGACGTATTGCGACACTACCTGCACCTGTCCCAGGAAACCCTTGGCATGATGGGCATTAGCCTGTTCGGCACGTGCACGATGAAATACAACCCGCGAATGACCGAGGATCTCGCTGCGCAATCCTGGATTGCGGATACGCATCCACAGCAGGACGCATCGACCTTGCAAGGGTCTCTTGAAATTATTCACAGACTCAAAGAGCAGTTATGTGAGTTATCCGGGATGGACGAGTACTCGTTTCAGCCGGCCGGTGGCGCGGATGCGGCCTATACGCACGCCTGCATTACGCGTGCCTATCATTCGGCCCGAGGCGAGCTGAAGCAGCGCGACCAGATTATTACGAGCATCCAGGCGCACCCATGTAACCCGGCTACTGCCGCAGCGGCGGGCTTCGAGGTGGTGACGCTGATGCTTGAGGAAAACGGCTACCCATCCGTCGATGCCGTGAAGGCTGCGGTATCGGAACGTACCGCCGCGTTGATGATCAACAACCCGGACGACATGGGCATCTACAATCCGCATATCAAGGAGTGGGTCGACATCGTCCACGAAGCGGGGGGCCTGTGCTTCTACGACCATGCCAATTTTAATGGGGTCATGAGCAAGATCCGCGCGCGGGAATTGGGTTTCGATGCCTGCATGTTCATGTTGCATAAGACCTTCGGTGTCGGAAAAGGTGGTGGCGGACCTGCCGTCGGCGCCTACGGCTGTACGAATGAGCTTGCGCAATTCCTACCCGGGCCCGTGGTGCGGAAGGTGGGGGACCGTTTTGAACTCGAGGACGATTTGCCGCTCGGCATTGGACGGGTGCGCGAGTACATGGGCAATGTGCAGCAGCTTGTCAAAGCCTATGCCTGGACGCGCGCAATGGGTGCCGACGGTCTCGCGGCAGCGTCCGATATCTCAGTGCTCGCGAATAACTACATGGAAAAGGAGCTGCTAAAAATCCGCGGTGTAACCCGCTCACACCCGGATATCGACGGCTGGCGCATAGAAATGACGCGTTTCAGTCTTGACCAGTTATTCGAGGACACGGGCGTCACCGTCATGGACGTACAAAATCGCATGGTTGATTTTGGTATAGATGCCTTCTGGCTGAGTCACGAGCCCTGGGTCGTGCCGCAAC
Source organism: uncultured Gammaproteobacteria bacterium (assembly GCA_963760325.1). GTDB lineage: Bacteria > Pseudomonadota > Gammaproteobacteria > Steroidobacterales > Woeseiaceae > UBA1847. Next base: position 105,240 of record CAVXCW010000036.1, read on the forward strand.
CGTTCACGCCAGAGGCTGGCGAGATGTGGTCGAAAGAAGATCTCGACTACTGGATCGCCGTAATCCGCCAGATTTCTGACGAGGCCTATTCTGATCCCGGGTTTGTGAGGGCCGCACCACACAACCATCCCGTTCAGAAGCTGGCTCCCGATTCGCTCGACGAGCCAGATCGCTGGGCGATGACCTGGCGAGCTCACCTTAAGAAAAGCGCTCTGCGCAAGAAGGTCGGATGATGCGCCTGGGTTTACATGCCTAATGAAATTCACGTTGATGCTTGCGCCGCGCTCGAAGACATTCTGTTCGACGGTATGAGCATCATGGCGGGTGGATTCGGTGCCTGCGGTATTGCGGATCTTTGCATTCAGGAGATCCGCCGTAGACAATATCACTGTTGCCGAAGTCGAGCACATCGTTGAGCCAGGAGAACTGAATCCGGATGAAATTCATGCGCTGGGCGTATTCGTACAACGCTTGTTCGAGGGACAAACCAAGAAAATAATCGAACAACGTACGACGCGAGTGACAGGAAGCACAGACGCTGAAGTTCTCATCGATACCGTTGCAGAATCTGGAGCGCGAGAGGATTAACGCATGAATAACGAAAAAAAATTGCAGGCCATCGCGTCGAGAAACCCGCTGCTCTCGGGGGCTCCTCTGCAATCGGTGAGTCGGCGACAGTTTCTTGCGGGCCTCGCCGCCAGTGCCACCGCCAGTGCCTGCGGCACAGCTGAAAACCAGCAAGACCTCGCTTTACTCACTTGGGATGCCTACGCTGATCCGCGATTGCTGGATCTGTGGCGCAAGCAAACCGGCGGGGCGCTTCGCTACGAGATTCACATCTCGGACCCAACGTCAGTCAATCGTCTGCGCGCCGGGGAGACATCAGTCTGGGATTTCATAAACCTCAACAATCCCTGGGCGCGCAAACAAATGTGGCCGCAGGGATTGATTCGCGATCTTCCCAGGGAGCGCTTCGAGCCACTGTTCGAGCAAATGTTCGAAAAGTTCGCACCACCCTACCATTGGGCTATGAGTGAGGACGGTGAGCATCTTCTGGGTGTGGTTCAACGATTTGAAACATTCGATTTTGCAGTCAATTCGGACGTAATCTCGCCGCAGCTCGCAAAGAACGAGGGTTGGGAAATATTCAACAATCCCGATTTCAGCAATCGCTATGGTTTGCTTGCCTATGAAGACTGGAACGTCATGCAGATGTGCATGGGCGCAGGCATCCACCCGTTTCGTGAAAAGTCCGAAAATGATTATGAGAAATTCGGAGCAACGGCAAAACGCTGGATTAACAATGCCAAGATGATCTCGACGGATTTCGCACACCTGAATCTCGCCGTAATCAACGGAGAAATCGACGCTTATTGTCCGGGCGGCACCTACAGCATTACGTCGGCGCGGTTGGAGGGCATCGACAAGTTACATGCGATCACACCGCAACATGGTCCGGCTGACGGTAAAGGTGGTATTAACTGGATCGAATTGAATTCAGCGGTCGCGAACCCGGATTTCAACGAGGCCACGCTGGACTACCTTGAGTGGATTACGCAACCGGACCCGGCCTATATCGTTGCCAACGGCAACGGCAATCTGCAGCCCGTAAGCCAGATGGCTCAACCGGAAGTCCTCAACAAGTTCTCGCGTAAGCAGCTTGACGCGTTGCAATGGGAAGAGTTCGATGAGCGCATCTCGAACTCAGTCGAGTACGACATCGTCCCGGGCTATGACAGGCTCCACGATATCTATTCCGCCGCGATGCGCGCACGTCGCTGACGTTTTGGTAGCAATGTCAGAAAACACGAACACGATATTGTCGATACGTGCGCTTCGCAAACAGTTCGGCGACCTTGTTGCCGTCGATACAGTTTCGCTCGATATCCGGGAAGGAGAGTTTTTCACGATTGTCGGCCCTTCAGGCAGCGGCAAGTCGACGTTGATTCGTATGCTTGCCGGTCTCGAAGTTGCGACAAGCGGCTCGGTTTACCTGCGCGACGCCGACATAAGCGACGTGCCGGCCAATCGCCGGCCAACCTGCATGGTGTTCCAGTCGCTCGCTTTGTTCCGGCACAAATCGGTCGGTGAAAACATCGACTTCTCGCTGAAAATGAAGGGCGTAGGGCCGGCGGACAGAAAACTTCGTGCACTCGAAATGATGAGCGCAGTGCGTCTTCCTGAAGATTACTACTCCCGGCCTGTTACCCAGTGCTCGGGCGGCGAACAACAGCGGGTCGCGCTGGCGCGCGCACTGGCGTCGGACCCCGACATTCTCTTCTTCGACGAACCTTTGTCGGCGATCGACTACCGCCTCAGAAAAATTCTCGAAGTCGAGATGAAGGATATTCACCGACGTACCGGCAAGACATTTATCTACATTACACACAGTCTCGAAGAGGCGATGGTTATGTCCGATCGCATCGCCATCATGCGCGACGGACAAATCGTCCAGACGGGCTCGCCGCGCGAGATATATCAGCAACCAGGATCACGTTTCGTCGCCGAATTCATGGGCGAAGTCAATGTCTTCACGGTGCGCGACGAACGTGTGATCGAAATGGACATCGCCGCGCCCGGCGTGGCGGATACCTATCTCGTCGTCAGGCCGGAGTATCTGAAGAAACTGGCAGACGGCGATGCGGCAGACTTTCGTTTCCCGGCAACTATCACAAACGACTACATGCTCGGATCGCGTACGCAGTTTCATCTTGTGGCAGGCGATGCAACGCTCGTCGCCGAGCTGGCCGCGTCGGGCGCGTCCGGTATCAACACCGGCGACACAGCGACGTGGGGCTTTGATCTTGTCGATGCGGTAACGATGGATGAGTAAAGCAACGCGAGGGCACCGCCTCGAAGCCGGAACCTGGCTGATGTTGCCGGCAGCGTTGCTGCTTTTTGCCGGGTTCCTGGTGCCAATCATCATCGTTGCTTTGTACAGCCTGATGCCTGAACGCAGCTTTGCGTTGTCAATCGACTTTAGCCTTACGAACTATGAAACCGCGTTTCTCGATGGCTACTGGCTGCCGCTCGCCTGGTCGGCTCTTGGCGCATTTCTGACGACAGCAATTTGCCTGCTACTCGCTTGGCCTACTGCAAAGGCACTCGATCGCTTCGCCGGACGCTGGGCAACGATTGCTACCTTGCTCATCGCCCTGCCGATTTTTATTTCGGAAAGTGTGCGGCTGTTTGGATTGTCGCTATTTATGATGCCCGGCGGCGGAATACTCGCCGGAAGTATCAACGCCATTTTCGACGTTTCGATTGGCACTGTGCTGAACACACGGCTCGCTGCCCTGATTGGCCTGGTCTACATCCACTTCCCCTTTGTCTTGTTTCCCCTTTTGCTCGGCTTTGGGCAGGTGCCGCGCGACCAGGTTGAAGCGGCGCGCGATCTCGGCGCATCACCATTGCAGGTTTTTCGCGAAATCGAGGCACCGCTGACCGCACCAGGCGCAACAATCGGCGTTTTGCTTTGTTTTGTGCTTTCTCTGGGCGCGAACGCCGAGATGAGTATTCTCGGTGGCCAGGCGGTCACTGTTATCGCGCGTGCGATAGAGCAACGATTCAACTACGCACAGGACTGGCCGCTGGGGGCGGCCCTGACGATGCTCGTCATAGTATTAACCGCGCTCATTGTCTTGCCCCTCCTAAAACGTATTAACCTCGACAGGCTGATCCAGCGATGAACGGTAGGCGCCAGGGTTTCACGATCACGCTGCAGAAGGCGTGGCTGATTCTCGTCGTGACCTTGCTGTACGTGCCGATGGCCTCCGTCGTGCTGGCATCGTTGTCTGATACGCGGTACATGCAATTTCCCCACGAAGAGTGGACGATCGAGCCTTACCGACAGGCACTGGCGTCGTATACGACGACAACACTGCATCTGACATCGTTCCGAATTGCCGTCGTCGTCGTTCTGTTGTCCGTGTTCATCGCAACCTGTAGCGCTTTGGCTTTCGCCCGTTACGAATGGCGTGGCCGCAGCCTGTTTCGTCGGCTTTTGCTGCTGCCCATTTTTTTCCCGCAGCCCGTGTTGGGCCTTGCGCTGTTGCTCTATTTTTCTGCGCTCGGCATCACGCCCGACTGGCGAACGGCGGCGTTCGCCCACCTGATCTGGATCGTCCCGATCGTAACGCTTGTTATTTCGATTCGTTTGTACAACTACGACGTTGCGCAGGAAGAGGCCGCGTTCGACCTCGGCGCGTCGCGCTTGCAGGCATTTCGGGAAATCACTTTGCCCGTGCTGTTGCCGGGTATTGTGTCGGGTGCACTGTTCGGCTTTCTGATGTCCTGGAGCAACCTGCCGCTGTCCGTCTTCACCAGCGGCGCGGATACGACTTTACCCGAGTGGCTTTTTTCGCGTACCGCAACGAATTACTCTCCGCTCGTCCCGGCCGTCGCTGTCATCGCGACCGCAATTTCCGGGTTGATTATCCTGGTCGTGGGTGCGGCCTGGAAACTCGCTGCTCGGCGAGCTTCCACAACAGGATAATAGTCAGAGCGTCGATTCGAGGCGTGTGTTTAACGGCATCCACGCAACTGAAGCGTTGTTCGGTAATGTCAGCAATGTCGACACCATGTGCGCCACGGTGGAGGGCTGCAGCCGATCCGCAAGCGGCGTCACGCCCGGGACTGATGCGACCATACCGGTATCCACCGCGCCCGGACACAATGCAGTAACGCGCACACCGTCGTCATAGCCCGCGTACCGAGCGGCATGGCTCATCGCGACGAGCGCATGCTTCGACATGGTATAGCCGATTGAGCATGTTGAATCGCGAAACCGAATCCCATCCGTCGACGCAATATTGACAACACGTCCGAAGCCACACTTTTTCAGTTGCGGTAGTGCGAGGCGAATGAGACGAAACGGCGCTTTGACATTCACTTCCCACATGTCGTCGAGATCCTGTTCGCTTCCTGATTCGAAATTGACCTGCTTCCAGATTCCGGCGTTATTGACCAGCACGTCGATAGAGCCGAATTTTTCCAGCGTATTGCCGACCCAGGTTTCCGCCGTGTCCGGCTTGACTGCATCGAAGTGTTCGATAGCAAGCCTCGGGTCGTCGGGAAATTTCTCGCGAGTCGCAGCGACGTCGCGCACCCCGAGAGACAGCCGATATCCGTCGTCAAGCAGGCGCCGTGCGATCGCCTCGCCGATACCTCGCGATGCGCCAGTAAGCATTACAACGCGCTGATCGACCTTGAGGAGATTTGCGTCTTGTGCCGCCATATCAAAACAGCCCCTGGTAAACGCCACCATCATTAATAATATTTTGCGCCGTCATGAATCCGGCCTGCTCGCTGCACAGGAAAGTGACCAGGTCACCGCACTCTTTCGGGTCTGCAAAACGCCCGGCCGGACAGTTTTGTTTTCGGTCTTCGACGATCGCCTCATAGGTAGTGTTGCCGCGCTTGGCGTGCGCATGCAGATTTGTGTGCAACGCATCGGTATCGAACAAGCCGGGACACACGGTGTTGATCGTCACGTTGCGCCCGACCAGGTCTCTCGCCATTGCGGCGACGGCGCCCGACAAGGCAAGACGCGCCGCATGCGTGTGTGCGAAACCCGACTGCGGAAACTTGATGAAACTGACGGACATATTGACGATGCGCCCGAATCCGCGCTCGCACATTCCCGGCGCCGCTTGCTGAATCAGCGATATTGATGAGAAGAAATGGTCGTTGAACCATTGTTGCCACTCAGTTTCATCGATGCTCGCGTAGGGAGTCGGCGTCTGGCGCACGCCAGGGTTGTTGACGAGGATATCCGGTTCCGGGCAAGCTTCCATCAGTCTTGCGCGATCGTCGGCAGCATTAAAATCTCCCGCGACGGGAGTTACCGATACCCCGGTTTCTTTTTCAATCTCGCTCGCTGTCGCTTCGAGATCCGCTTGCGTTCTCGCCATGATAAAGACGTCAACACCTTCGCGCGCCAACGAGAATGCGCAGGCCTTACCAAGCCCTTTGCTTGCGGCGCTGACGATTGCCTTTTTGCCTTTCAGTCCAAGTTGCATGTCGATACCCGTCCTTAGCGTCGTGTGAATGACGCTGCCAGCAAACGCGATGGCACGCGAAATCGCCCCGCAACATCCTGAAGTTGTTCGCGCACAGTAGTGACGTCGGCCCGATCTCCGCAGACAAGCACAGTGGCTGGCAGCAATTGCGCGTTATATCGAGCCGCGCAGGGCTCCGAATAGCCGCCGGTGTCGAGAAATGCGACCAGATCGCCTCGTTCAAGCGATGGCATCTCGACATGTGGCCCGAGTTCGTCAGAATTACAAAGCGGACCGACGATATCGATTGTCTCCGTGCGCTTGGCCATTGCATCAACAACGGGTAGCGGGTGGTAGTACCAGTCGAGCGCGGCGGACCATGACAGATGATTGGTCGACACGTCGAGGTTGACCCACTTTTTCTTTTCGCCCTGCTTCACCGCGCCAACCGTTCCGACCGTAACGCCCGAAGGACCTGATAAGGATCGCCCCGGCTCCAGACGCAGCCGTGGCAGTGGCAGATCGAGCCGCTTGGCTTCCGCCTGGATCTCTTCGCTGCACAGGCGCGCATAGTCATCAGCCGTTGGCGCTGAATCGTCGTCGAGCTGGGACCGCGGTCCCGTCCCGTACCACTTGCCGAAGGTCCAGCCGCCGCCAATGTCGATACACGGCGGGGTCCAACCGGTGTTGTCACGAATATAACCGGACCACGTCACCATCTCACGCGCCATGATCGCGAAGTCCATCGCGACATTCGACATGCGACTCAGGTGGAAATGGGTTTCCTTGAGGTGAATGTGCGGCATCTCGAGCGCCCGCTTTACGATCTCGACGGTTTGCTCGCGGGACATGCCCCACTTTGTACTGTCGCTTTGCTCTTTGAGCGTGCCCGGGCCGTGCATGGCGACGCCAGTGCGCTCCGCAAGCGGGTCGAGGTCGAGCTTGAGGCGAATGCCGACATCCGCGTCGAGTCCAAGATCCTTGCAGACGGCATCAATACGATCGAGTTCATCCATTGCATCAATGTTGATACACAAACCGTTCGCAACGGCCATCTCGAGTTCTTCGTCCTGCTTGTTCGAGCCGTTGAGTACGAGCGTTGTTGCATCAGTGCCCGCGAGCAGCGCAATATACATCTCATTCACGCCAAAACAGTCACCGCCAGCACCTTCCTGGTTCATGATGTGACGATACGCGAGACCATTGTTTGATTTGTTCGCAAACAGAATTTCCGATTCACCCGGGTAGTGCTTGCGAAAAGCGTCTCGAAACTGGCGATACGTGTAGCGAAACTGGTTTTCGCTGATGATGAACAGCGGTGTCCCATATTTCGCTGCCAGTTCCGCAACGTCGCAATCCTCCACCCAGAGATTTCCGTTTGGCCCGATGCCAATGAACTCACCGAAATTTTCCTGATATTTTTTCGGCGCCAGATCTGGCTGTGAATTCGTTGCCTTTGTATTATTCGTCATCAGTGACTCCTCAAGCCATTAGATTATTTCCAGCGCCTGCAATCCGGCGCGTAATTCCTGTAGTGCTTCGCCCTTGAGGGCTTGCAGTGGGGGGCGCGGGTCGCCGGCAGCGTAGCCGAGCATTGTCATTGCCGCTTTGGTGGCCGGGTACAGAGAGCGTCCGCCACTCGTAAACAGGTCGGTCAGTGCCCGGCCGGTTCGTTGCAGTGCGTTTGCTTCCTCGTCGCGCCCTTCAATTGCTGCGAAATACATCTCGATTCCGCCCGCGACCCAGACGTTAGGGAAACAATCGATGAACCCATCGGCACCCGCCGCCACGGCGGGTACTCCATAGATCGATGACGGACCACAAAACACGCGCAAACGATCGCCGACCGCGTTGAGTGTCGCGTAGAAGTTGTTCCAGTCACCCGAGCTCTCCTTGATTGCGACGACGTTGTCGAGGTCCGCCAGGCGCGCCGCGAGCTTCGGTGTAATGGTATTGATGGCGTTACCCGGGATGTTGTAGAGAACAATGGGGAAGGACACGGCCGCATCAACGGCGCGAAAATGTTCGAAGATCTCGTCTTCGTTAACATGAATGAAATACGGCGGCAGTATCAGCGCCGCATCACAGCCGGCATCTTGAGCCGCGCGAGTCAGCTTGACGGTCTCCTCGACAGTTATCGCGCCGGTACCGGCAAGTACCGTGCCGCGACCGCCTACAGCATCGCCGCCGACGCGGAAAAGCTCGCATCGCTCATCTGTTGTCAGCGACCAGAATTCACCGGTACAACCACCTATCAGTACGCCTGTAGCTTTCGCGCCGAGCTGGCGATCGATATTCTCTCGCAGCGCGTGATGATCAATCTCGCCACCGTCGGAAAACGGTGTAATCACGGCCGTCATTGGGCCTGTCCAGGTGATGCTGTCTCTATTCATGATTGCACTCTTCCATCAGCTATCGTCACGGTTCAGTCTGCTGCCATCGTCGGCCGAAAATACGTGTATTTTCCGAACGCGCGGCGCCAGCGTTACGACATGGCCGGGCCTCAACCGGAAATCCGCCGCAACTCGTGCGACAACTTCATGACCTTGAAGGTCAAGAAAAACAATGGATTCGTGCCCCGTGGGTTCGACCACCAAAACGCGCGCGGAGTAGGCGTCGCCGTCATCATTAAACTCAAAATCTTCGGGGCGAATTCCAATTCTGACCTTACGTGTCGAGTCGATCTCCTTTAGTGGCAGCCCGTCGAGTTTCAGTGTCCAGTCACCGCTACGAAAAATCACCGCGGCACCCTCGCTTGTGATTTGTCCGTCTATGAAATTCATGGATGGCGTACCGATGAAGTCGGCAACGAAATCATTCGTCGGTTTTTCATAAATATCGGCGGGCGGTGCAAACTGCTGCAATTTGCCACTACGAATAACGGCAATTCGTTGCGACATTGTCATTGCCTCAAGTTGATCGTGCGTCACATAGACCATCGTACGGCCGATTCGCTGATGCAAACGAATTAATTCCGCACGCATATGCGCACGTAGTTTCGCATCGAGATTGGACAGGGGCTCGTCCAGCAGGAACACAGCCGGGTCGCGCACCATTGCACGACCAAGCGCAACTCGCTGCTGCTGTCCGCCAGAAAGCTCCCGTGGCTTGCGCGTGAGCAATTCTCCCAGCTCGAGCAATTCTGCTGCTTCCTGCACGCGTCGTTTGCGCTCGTCCTTGGCGATGCGCCGCTTTTTCAGCGGGTACTCGATATTGCCGGCCACCGTCATGTGTGGATACAGCGCATAGGTCTGAAACACCATTGCAATGTCCCGTTTCGATGGCGGTACATTGTTGACGACACGCCCTGCGATCGAAATGCGACCATCGCTCGGCTGTTCCAGGCCTGCCAGCATTCGCAGCAACGTCGTCTTGCCGCAACCACTCGGACCGAGGATGCTGACGAACTCGCCTTCGTCGATCACCAGGTCCAAAGCATCAACGGCAGCTATTTTTTTGAAGTGCTTGCTGACCTTGTCAAGAATGATTTCGCCCATGATTTCCTGACTAGCCTTTCACGGCACCGGCACCAAATCCGCTGGTCAGGAATCGCTGCAAAAACATGAAAACAATAATGAGCGGCACGCTCATCATTACGGATGCGGCCATCAATAATGACCACTCGATATTGAACGAGGTGATCAGGATATTCATTACGCCGGTCGTTAGCGGTCTGGCTTCGTCGCTGTTCACCAGAACCAAGGCATACAAATATTCATTCCACGCCAGGATGGCTGTAAACAGTGCGGTTGAGATGATGCCGGGTAGCGCCTGCGGCAGAATCACATCAAAGAACGCCTGCATCCGGCTAGCACCGTCGACCAGTGCTGCGGCCTCGAGGTCGACGGGAATGGCCGCCATAAACGACCGCAGTAACCACAGCGCGTAGGGCAGTGCGAATGTCGTATAGGCAATGACCAGGCTCGTTAGTGTGTTGGCAAGACCCACCTGAATCATCAGCAGGTAGAGCGGAATGATCAGGACGACAGAGGGCAACAGGTAAGTGAACAGTACCATTCGTGCCAGCCGCTCCCGTCCCGGATATGAAAATCGCACGAGGCTGTGCGCGCCCAGCGTTCCAATCACAATAACAACCGCGGTCGTCGCACCCGCCAGCCAGAGCGAGTTTTTCATGTACGTCAGAAACGGTGTTTCGACCAACAGGCGCTTGTAATGCTCGAAGGTAATCTCTCCGGGGAAAAATGTCGGAGGAATCAGGAATAGCTCGGACTGCGGTTTCAGTGACGTCAGAATCATCCACAGTAGCGGAAACGCGATAAGCAAGACGACGAACCAGGCGAACAGGTTGAACAACACGCGGCGAAGGAGGGTTGTCGGCGCCGCCATCAGCTCAGGACCTCGACCGTCGGAGGTACAGACTCATAAATACGAGCATGATCAGCATCATCAGGACAGCAACCGCAGACGCCCCGCCCATCTGGTTTAACGCAAACGCTTCTTTGTACACCATGAGCGGCAGGGTCTGTGTCGATATGATCGGCCCGCCACCGGTCATCAGGTAAATCAGGTCGAACTCCTTGAAGTCCCATATCGTTCGAAGCAGCACGATGACAATGAGCACGTCCTTTAACTGCGGCAAAGTGACGTCCCGGAACCGCGCGAAACGACCCGCCCCATCGATAGTCGCTGCTTCGTACAGCTCCTCGGGGATGGACTGCAGGCGCGCGAGCACCGCGATGACAACGAACGGAAAGTATTTCCACGCACCGACAAAAATCAGGCTGATCATTGCGTTGGGCATCGATCCGAGCCAGTCGACCGGCATGTCGATAATCCGTGCCCACATCAGCATGTGATTCAAAACGCCGTACAGGTCGTTGAACAGCCAGCGCCAGACCAGCACCGCGACAACCGTGGACAGGAAGTACGGGAATAACACCAGGCTTCTGGCGAGCGAGCGAAATACGATATTTCTATGCAACATCAGTGCGACAAGAATGCCAAAGCTTATCTGCAGCGTGAGGGTGCCGGCGGTCCAGATCAGGTTGTTCAGCAACGAACGCCAGAATTCGCCAGAGGACAACAAGCGCGAATAATTGTCGAGGCCCACGAACTCGCCCTCCATCGTGGGCGTGTAGATGGAAAATACGCTCAGGTAGATAGCCGAGACGAGTGGATAGACGATCACGGCGGCGAATACGAGGATAGTTGGCGCAATCAATAACGCACCAAGGAGCGCATACTTTGAATCCAGCGACGCAAGCCTTGTTGTTTTGATTGATCGCGCGTTGTTGGTTGCCATTTTGGTTCGGTCTCAATCCTACGATCGGTTTTTCATCATGGTTTCGATGCGGCCAGCAGTGGCCGACAGTACCCTTTTGATATTTTCCTTGTTAAGAACGACACGCTGCACCATCTCCGCGAGAATGCCGCTGTGAACTATGGCGCCTGCCCGCGCATTTGCCTTGTGTTCTGTACTTTCCCAACCCAGATTGTGGCCTACTGCTGCCGCTGATGACATTCGTTCAATTTCCCTGGGATAGCGGCGCACGATATCGTTTTCACGAAATCGCGCGTCGACCAATGCAGATTTCAGGACCGGCAGAACATGCCCTGGCGTTGCGTTCAATTGTCGTATGTATCCTTCCTCGCGAAATAGCCATGTGGCAAACTTTTGCGTGAGCTCCAGATCCGTGGCATCCGCCGGAATAAAGACGCTCGGAAAGTCGTTGTAGGTCCACGGCGCAATGTCGCGCGACACTGTCGGATACACAGTGCAGGTAATGTGATTAGCGATACGCGGATTCTGTTTGTTCACGTTCATCAGAACCCGGCCGGCATAAAGGCCGGTCGCTGTTGCGCCGCTCACGAACGCCGTCAGGCTTTCCCCCCAGCTGTAGCTCGTCGCGCCGGGAGGAGACAGCTCACGCATCGATCGGTAAAACTCGAGCGCGTTCTCAGCCGCGTCGCTGTTGATTGCGACGTCGAGGTCCGGCGAGAAAATCTGGCCGCCGGCCTGGTGAATAACTCCTATGATGACCAGGGTTGTCATACTGTTGCGCGCATAGGGCAAAGGCGCACCGTAAATGCCTCGTCCCTGCATTTTCTGACACGCGAAGCGCAGCTCGTCCCACGTCTTCGGCGCCTGCTCAATTCCGGCTTTTTCCATCAGGTCGGTGCGCAGCCAAAGCATGTTCGCCGCCGTGTGACCGAGCCCGGCTGCCGCGTGTGAACCGGGACTGATTTCATAGACGCGATTCGCGCCATCGAGAAACCGGTCAGCGCCGACGGCATCGATCACAGAATCAAACGGCAGCAACAGTCCGGCACTCCAGTAGTCGGCCACGGCAAATGACGGCAGGTGCGTGACGAGGTTTGGCACACGGCCGCCTGCGAACGCTGCCGCAAGTTGCGCGGCGTAGCCTTCGTCGGAAGTTCTCTCAAGCTTGACAGTGACCCCGGGGTGCGCGGCCTCAAATGAGTCAATCTGGTACCGGTACGCCGCTACCTGTTCCGGAGAAGATTGCGTCGACCACCACCTTATCGTCGTTGCCGCTTCTGCTGCGGGAATCCCGGCAGCGGCGACCGTCGTGCCGAGCGCCGCTGCGCCGCGCAGCATTTTGCGACGTGTTATGGGCGCCGGTGCGAATCCGGCCCGGTGGTCGATTTTCTGGCGAGGCATGCTTACTCAGACTGCGGCACAGCAATAATACGTACGCTGTCCGTACAAATGTTCGATAATCTTCCAGTAATTAAAAACCCGACGCAAGTTAACCTGCCCTGGCCGGACCGTCGCGCTTAGGATTCAAAGCGGCGGGGCGAAAAAAGCTCGAGCGGAAACTCCGGCGATCGACCACACATCTGGTCGACAACTAACCGGGCACAGTAGGGCGCCAGTGTGTAACCGGCATCGCCGGGTATGGCCAGAAACACACCGGGCGAAGCGTCGACCTCGCCGATAACCGACGTCAGGTCCACCATGGTGTTGATACCAGCCCACGTTCTTTGTACCTGAAGCGCCTCTATTCCCGGTACCAGGTGCCGCGCCAGCGCGAGATTGCCAATCAGGCTTTCGGCCATCACCGTCGGCGTCGGCTGCCCGTCTGAGAACCGTGCCGGCCAGCCGCCGCCAATGAGTAGCTGACCGGTTTTCAGCTGTTTCATTGTCAAAGCCAGCTCCGCGTGTTGTAAGAGATGAGGCAGAAAATCGCGCGTCGGTTCCGTGACGTTCATATGCAGGGGCTCGGCAGAAACGGGAATTCCCACACCCAGCGTCGCTGCCAGCTCTCCGCTGCCTGCACCTGCAGCTATCAGCACACGTGCCGCGTGGAAATCACCGTTCGAACTATGAACCCGGTAACCTGCTGAGATTGCTTCGCAATTTGTCACGCGGGCCCCGTCGACGATTTGAGCACCTTTCGCGATTGCCGTCCGATGCACAGCGCAGGTTGCGGTCATCGGGTTGACCTTGCCCTCCTTGGGACAATAAAGCGCCCCGAGAATGTCGTCCCTTAAATAGGGCGCCCTCGCCAGGACCTCGGACGCATTGAGGATCGAAGACTCGATGCCGTGTCGATTCTCGACCGCGCTCTTGGCTCTCAGCGATTCGAATTGCTGCGGCGTTTCCGCAATCATCAGGCCACCGCCGAGCTGATACTCAATGTCTTCGTCGAGCAGATTCGCTATATCGCCCCAGTAGTCGATAGCCCGCGGATAAATGGCGAGGGTTTCCTGGTAGTCGGCAACCCGTTCGGGGAACAGGCGTTCCATACGACTTTGCATTTGTCCGTGCAGGCTGCCCGCATTGGCGAACGATCCGGAATTGCGGCCGTCATTGAGGCAAAGGACCGCAGCGCCCTCCTCGGCAAGGAACCAGGATGCGAACAGGCCGACAATGCCGCCGCCGATAACGACGGTGTCGAACTCCTCGCTGGGGGCCTTTCCTGTCATCGCGGTTCCTGCCGCGCGCAGACGCGGCTGTGTGTTTTGTACCACACGCAGAAGTCGCTTTGCCGTCGCCGGAAGGTCGGGCTTTCACAGCCGACTGCAAGCAGACCGCGAGGCCGTCGCCGAGTCCCTCTCTGAGACGGGTTTTGCGTCAAAACGAATATAACATTATGATATATATAACTTTTACGTCAGAACTGAATTGTGTTGTTGATATGACGCCGAGTTCTGGAGCTACTCTGTGCGAAATTGTTCAGAAATACAAATGCAGCGTGTCCGCATTGCGAACGATTGTTCTTACTGTTCTGTTTCATTTGTGCTATTTTTTTGGGGCGTCCAAAATTTGGCAACATTCACGGCTTATTCGTTTTTTGTACCCCGGGGGAACTCCATGAAAAATCTCATTAAATTGACCGGCGGACTGGCAATAGCTGCAGGTCTTACACTTTTAACCACACCATTCGACGTTACCTACGCTCAGGAAGGGGCGGAGGATCTCGAAGAGGTTGTTGTAACCGGGTCGCGAATTCGACGCGACCCGCTATACGAACCGACTCCCATTACGGAAATCGGCAAAGCCGAACTTGAGCAGACCGGCCTGACCAATCTTGGCGACATGTTGCAGAACCTGCCAATTACGGGCTCGGCTCCGAATTCTCAGTTCAACGTGCCCGGCAACTCGGGCTTTCCCCAGGATGGTGCGGGCATTGGCGCAGGTGCTGTGCAACTTTCACTACGTAACCTTGAGGCGAAACGCACACTGATCCTCGTTGACGGCAAACGTTGGGTCGCTGGCGCGTCGGCATCAGGTGTCCCGAGCACGGTTGACCTAAACACGATTCCGGACAACATGATCGAGCGTGTCGAGATCCTCCAGGATGGCGCATCAGCCATTTACGGATCGGACGCGATCGGTGGCGTCGTCAACATCATCACGGATCAGTCATTCGACGGCTTCAAGTTCGACGTGCAGACCGGCGGCTACCTGAGTGACAACGACGGCGAGTCGACGGAAGTCGGTGCCAAGTGGGGTACCGGAAACGGCACATCACATATTGTCTTCAGTCTTAGTTATCGCGATGAGAAAGGCATTGAAACCGCAAATCGTTCACGTTCCGCGTTCCCGAACCCGGATGCGACCTCCTGTAATATTCCAGGCACGTTCTGTTCTTCATTCACACCGCAGGCTCGAATTATTTTCGGCCCGAACCTGGCCGGTGGAGCAGACATTACGTTGAACGACGGCGTACTAAACGACGGTGGCGCAAACATTCCGGTGTTCGACCCGAACAACCCTGCATCGGGCGACTTCCATGCGTTTTCGGGTGCTGACCGTTTCAATTACAACGCCTCGGGCTTCAACTTCCTGCGCACACCGAACGAGCGTACCAACGCCTACGTTTCCGCTCAGACCGAGCTGTCACCGAGCATAAACCTTTTCGGTCGCTTCTCGTACACAAAGCGTACTTCGGAAACCAAGGCAGCACCGGAGCCACTGTGCCTCGGTAATGGCTGCGGCAACCGCATCAACGACAACTTCTTTGTCTCGGCGCTGAACCCGTTCAACCCGTTCGGTGTCGACCTGTCGGTTGCTGATGGCACGATGGAATTCTTTGGTCGCCGGCCGCTCGAGTCGGGCGGTCGTTTGTTCTTCCAGGATGTGAATACCTACTTCACTACGGTTGGCCTGGAAGGAGAATTTGAAGCTGCTGGTCGCAAGATGTTTTGGGAGGTCTATGGCAGCTACGGCGACAATAGTGGCTTCCAGGAGAAACAAAACTCACACAACTCCGCCAAATTGCAGGTTGCCATGGGCGATCCTGCGGTCTGTGCGGCAACGCCAAACTGTGTGCCGTTCAATTTCTTTGGCGGCCAGGGCCCTAATGGCACCGGCTCGATCACCCAGGAGATGCTGGACTTTGTCACCTACACACAACGTGACTTCAGCGAGCAAACGCTCAAGAACTACGCGTTTAACCTGACGGGTGACTTGTTTGAAATGCCGGCCGGCATGGCTGGATTCGCTTTCGGCCTTGAGTATCGCGATCATGAAGGCTCGTTCCGTCCTGACCCGATCGCCGAGAGAGGTGAAACGGCAGGTATTCCTTCAGGCTCGACAGCCGGTGGATTCGATGTCACTGAGTTCTATGGCGAAGTCAACGTTCCTATTCTTTCCAACGGCAGACAGTACTGGGAGGCTAATCTTGCCGCTCGTAGCTCGGATTACAGCACCTTCGGTTCCGAAACGACCTACAAGTTGAGCAGCCTGTTCCAGCCAACCCCGGAAATCTCGCTACGCGGCTCGGTTTCAACAGGCTTCCGAGCGCCGGGTATTGGTGAGCTGTTTGGTGGTGCTGCTCGCGAAGACTTCACGTTCCTCGACCCCTGTGCGGACGTTCTTGCACTGTCTGGCTCTGCGGCCGGTGGTCGCGACACGCCACAACCGCAGAACATTATCGACAACTGCGCGGCACTCGGTGTGCCGGTCGCCTTCATACAGAACAACCCGAGCCTGTCGTCCGTTTCGGCCGGTAACTCGGCCCTGGATGCAGAAACATCCGACTCGATCACGTTTGGCGCCGTTTGGAGCCGGGAGTTCGATGCCAGCTGGATATCGGGTATTACGGCGTCGATCGATTTCTACGACGTAGAAATAGACAACGCGATTCAGGGTCGTGACCCTAGCGATGTTCTGACGCAGTGTGTCAACACACTGGATCCGTTGTTCTGCGATCTGACTCCGCGGGCAACAAGTGGCGCGCTCGATGTCATCGACAACCAGTTGCAGAACATCGGCGGAATCGAAGCGTCCGGCTATGACGTACAAGTTGCCTATGTGAGTCCTGATTTCAACATTGGCCAGTTTAACGTGACCTTCAACGCGTCATTTCTTGAGGACTACACCGAGCGCACAGCGAATGTTGGCGGCGGCGAAACCATAACTGACCGAACCGGTTCGCATACCAACGAAACGTTCCAACGCGCCTTTCCGGAACTACGCTGGACGACAGCGGTGGGTTGGTCGCGCGACCGCTTGGCCGGCAATCTGTTGTTCCGTTGGACGGATGAAATGGACCTGAGCGGTGATACCACAGTCGATTCGGCCATGTTCACGGACCTTCGTCTTTCCTACCGCCCACCGGTTTTTGACGAATCGTTGACAGTGTCGCTAGGCTTCAACAACGTATTCGACGAAGACCCACCGGTTTGTTTCCCATGTGGCGTCATCGGCATGAGCACGGTCTCTCATGACCTGCCGGGTCGAGTTGGCTACCTACGCGTCAGCTATCAGCCGCAATAGGCAACAGCACTCCTGCGATTGCGGGAAATCAAAAAAAAGGCGGTCCCATATCGGGGCCGCCTTTTTTTGTGCGTCCTGGGCTTAGTATTTCCAGCTTTTGATATCGGCATCACCGGGCGCGTGATCTTCAATGAACCCTGCGACGACGCCAATGAACTCGGCGTAGCGCATCTGCTTGTCGGGATCTGACGGGCTGTGGCCTATCCATGAATGACGACCACCGATGCCGTACTGGAACGTTGCGCCCGGATACGGATTTTGCAGACTCTTCATACGTTCCTCGGTCAGGTAGACCGATTGTTCGAGGTAGTAGTTGTCTCTCCGGCCAACTGCGAAATGCAGTTTGCCGGCGAGCTTTGGCCCAAGCGTTGCCCAGTCACGTTCGATGATGTAACTCAGATCCCAATTCTCGCGCCAGTATTTCGCAACCTCGGGATCAATCTCACCGGTCGTAGCATCCCAGAGGGGTTGCGGATATCCGTCCTCACCGACCGGACTGTACAAGGCTTGCCAGATTGCCCACTGGCCGCCGGAGCGATCCTTCGTCGCAACGGTTTGCTCGTAACGATGCTCATCAATGACGCCGTAGTTGACGAGCCCGTCCGTTTCCCGCTGCGCCGGCAATGCTGTTCGTATCCATTCGAGCTCGTTGTAGAAGGCGTTGTTGAATTCGTAAATATTGACTTGCATGAGCTTGCGAAAATCGATCGGGTCCGGTGCCCACGGAAAACTGCCGGCGAAAAGGTCGGGGTAAAAAACCATCATCGCTGCGGCTTCCCAGCCACCGGTCGATCGCCCCGCAAGCACGCGACCCCAGGGTTCTACCACTATCCTGAACTCACTTTCCAGGTGCGGCATGAGCTCCTCCGTGATCGCATCGCCGTAAGGCCCGACGGTGGGTGTGTTCACTGAATACGAGGTGTCGAAAAAGGGGTTGGCATCGCGAATGGTGATGACGACCATTTTCGGCAGACTTCCCGATGTCCAGGCCTCGTAGAAGCCATCAAGTTGCGGCCCAACCGCTACATGCTCTGCCTCGTAGCCCGGACGAAACCATTCGTTTGGCGCCCACGGCATCGGCGTAAGGCCCGACGAATGCCCTTGCATGTACAGCACCGGGTAGCGCGCGTCGGAATGCTCATCGTAGCCCGGCGGTAGAAGGATGTTGGCGCCGATGTACATGTCGCGTCCCCAGAATTCAGACAACTTCTCGCTGCGGATCTTGACGTACTTAACCCACTCGGTGTTTGCGTAATTGCCGAGCTGCAGCACCTCACCCTCTGCCAAAGCTTGTGGCGGCTGGATGACGTTATCGATTGTCAGGTCGAGTGACAGCAGACCATCTTCGCCAAGCGTGATTTGCTGTACATCGCTATAGGCATTTCCGGGCGCCTTGAAAGGATCCTGAAATGCACCGCTGTTCATGTGCGCTTCGATGACGTGGCCGTCGGCTCGCTCAAAGCGTGTGTACACATTGAGAAAGGCCTGTACGTAGTAGTCGCCCGCCGGCAACTCGTCCAGGGCGGCATACGGATAGCCGCTGACAGTGCTTTCCCCGTCGGCAATAGTGGCAGTATCTCCGGCTTTATAGTCGCGAACGTCGACGCCCCAAAGCGGATTGCCCGTCACGCCCGTACCGAGATGCGGCATGTCCTCATTGTTTCGCGACACGATGAAAAATGCCCGGCCAACGACCGGCACGTCCAGGCCAAGGGCAGCGATTCCAGCGGCCGCATCGTCACCCAGTGTTATGCGAACTGCGCTGATTGGTTTGCTCTCATCCTGCGTACAGCTTGCGCACAGAATGACCACGAACACACACGTCGCAAGGACTCTTAAATGTTGCATGAATGTCTCCTCGTAGAACTGGTTTTTTCGTTCAGGCAAGCCCGGCATCGACGGGCAGGATCTGTCCGGTCACTCCGCTAGACAGGTCGCTCGCAAGAAACACCGTGGCACGCGCCACGTCGGCAGCGGTTGCGATGCGCCGGAGTGCTGTATCTGCGGCAAATCTCTCGAGTACCACTTCCGGCGGCGGCTCGCCCTGTTCCGCACGCAAGCGCAGGCGGCTAAGTAGCGCATCAGTCGCGATCGGACCGGGGCCAACGGCATTTACACGAATTCCGTAGCGTCCTACATCGAGCGCGGTTGCACGTACGATACCGAGCACCGCATGCTTGCTAGCGGTGTACAGGCACTGACTACCGTGCGCGCGACGCGAGTTCAGCGAGCCCATCGCGATGATGGACCCGCCGTTGTCTTGCATCAACGGGACGCTGTTCTTGATCGTTGCGATAACGCCGCGAACATTGACGGCGAAAACCCGGTCCCACTCATCGAGTTCGATACTCTCAGTGTCGGACCAGGGCGGAACGAGACCGGCGTTCGCGACGACGCTATCCACGCGACCGAATTCATCGCGGATGCGTGCAAGTGCGGCCGCAATGCTCTCTTCGTTGCTGACGTCGCCATTGATGGCTGTCCAGCCTTGCGGCAGCGGCTCGGCGTCCGCTACAACGTCAAAGCCGAATCCGTTCGCACCGGCTTCTGCGAACGCCTCGACGATGGCACGTCCGAGACCTGTCGCAGACCCAGTCACGAACGCCACTTTACCGTCGAGGAGACCGTTCATATCTCGATGGTCGTCAGCTCATGGGGGAACACCAGGTGGCCGCTAGTCATCTCCCGTGATCTTGCGGATATCGCTGTCGTCGCCGGTCAATTGCCATTGCACCAGCGCTATCGGCACGCTACCGGCGTCGTTGAGTTCGCCATAGAAATCCTTCAGCGTGTACTCGCTATCTTCCATCTGTTTCGTGCGATGCGCCAGCAGGCGCTCGAGCAGGTATTTGCCCGTCACGTAGCTCGTGCCATAGCCAGGCTGGCGCAGGTACAAATGTTGTTCGAACTGCAGAAGCTCGGGCTCATTGCCCATCCAGTGGCGCGGTGTCCAGTCGAGATGCACGGTGCCGGCCTCGGCCATCGTCATTTCATTGGCGTGTGCATACAGTGAGCCGAGACCGCGCGCGGCGCGCTGTGCCAGCATGATCCAGACCAGTTCGCGCGAGTGCGGGTTGTCGTCGTAAAGCCCTGCGTGCATGAACATCTCTTCCACACCCGTCGCCGTGCCTTCATTGCGGCTGTCGAAAATATTGTACAAAAGCGGTCCGCGGCGAATGAGGCTTTCATGCGGCTCGTCGCGCATCTGCGCCAGATCCCACCAGTGGTAGAAGTGCGTGTAGAGCGGTGTTGGATCGAAGTGCGCAGCGATCCAGAAGAAGTTGCGTTCGTCCTCGGGGACAAACTCGCCGAGGTGTTCACGCAGTGCCGGTTCCATATTGGCCTTGTACGGCATGATCTCGCTTTCTTTGATCCATCTCATGAGATTCGCGGCGGACTCGTCGGCGAGTCGGTCGTACTCCTCAGGCGTCGACGCGGCAATCTGCGGTGGCACGTGGCGATTGCGATGTTCCTCGAGCTTCAGGGACGACCAGGCTCGATCCAGTTCCCGCTCCAACAAACGCACTTCGTCCTCCCAGGTCATCGGGAGATAGTGAACATTCTGCTGGTACCAGGTGTAGTTTTCTTTACCCACGCCCGAAGGGCCGGTCTTGCTCGGCGCCTCTGCCTCAAGCCAGCTGACCAACTGGTCGGTCGCCGCCCGTGCGGCTTTAATTGCGGCGACTAACTCAGCACTCGCATCGTCGCCGGCTGATTCCCGAATGTCGTCCAGGTTTTCGCCTTGAGTCTGAATATTGCGGATTCCTGCAACCCAGAGATCCCGCGCGTTACCGGTCAGGTTACGCCGCGCCTGTTTCATCAGCGGCGGAATGACTTTCAGATCCGCAATCATGCGCTGTTCTTCCGAATCCGACAGCGGAAATTCGTAGGTCCAGAGTTCGAGCACGGCATGATGTGTCGGTCCTTCGTGACCTGGCACGTCACTCTTGTAAGTCCAGATTGACTGGTAAAACGCCGGGTCCCGGACCCACGGTTGCAAAACGCGATGGTTGAAATCGAATCCGTTCATTTCCGCACGTACGATATGCAAGTCGACTTTGTGCTCGTCGGGCCAGCCCGTGGTGTCAATCGCGTTAAGGCGATCCATGTATGTCGCCAGTTCGTCGTGTGCGGCCGCGAAGCGTTCCGCGGTGTAGTCCGGCGCACCATCCATCATCGGTGGGCGCTCAAATTCACGCCAATCCTCAAACAATGCTGTCAGCGTGTCATAGGAATCGGGGGCTGGCTCCTCTGCAGAGACATAGCCCCCGCTAGCTGAAAGAATCAAAATCAAGAGTAGTTTTTGGCCCGGAATTTTGTCGATCGGGAAATTCAGTTGCATCGCTCTAACCTCTGCTTGGAATTCTTGATGGTTTGCGTGCCGGGGAAAAAGGCGCCGCATGTCGAACATTTGTTCACCTAGTATAACAAAACGGTCATCTATGCTACTGTTTTTAGGCCCGAATAACGGGCATTCGGCCGAACGTTCGTTCGTGTCGAGCTCCCGTCGCCGTCACAACCTGAGAACCGGAGGCACCATGTACCGACTTACCACCGCGTTATTGTTGTCGCTCATCGCGACGCTGATTTCACCTGATTTTTCATACGCCGACCCAGGGTTCAGGCCGTTCTCCTACGATTACACAGAGGAAGCACGGATCGCGTCGGGCATCGACGTGGACGACCCCGATCCCGAGCAGCTGCGAGAGATATTTGCAAAGCGCCGCGGCAGAGTGCTCGAGGCCATGCCGGCGGGTGCCATGCTGATCTACTCTGTCGAACGTACCCAGGAGCGACGTCTCGAGTTCCAGGTACCGCACTCCGACAACCACGATTTCATTTACCTGACGGGCCTCGACGGTCTGGACAGTCTCGACTCGGCATTGTTGCTGGTTCCCGGCGATAACGGCCTGCCGGGTCGGCTCGACGAGCCCGTGCGGGATTGGGTCGTGCTGTACACGTCGGGTGACCCGGAAAGCCTGTCGCGCCGGACAGGTATCGCCGATGTGCGGCCGATCGCCGTGCTCGAAAACGATCTGTCTGTCGCGATGACCGACTTTCGCGATTGGCGTATTACCCAGGTAAGGCGCTGGCCTCTTGCGGCCGCACTTTCCCGCGCGTGGGGTGAGGCGGACAAGGATCTTTATCTTAACTATCCGCGATTTTTCCGGCTTGGGATGCCAGAGCCGGCGCGCCTGGAAGAATTTGAACGCATAAAGCGATTCTCACCTGAAATCGTTGCTCGTGACTCGGCAGACATACTGGACCAGGTTCGCCAGCTGCAAGACTCCTGGTCTATCGCCAATTTGCGCCGCGCGGTCGATATCACCGGTGACGGCATCGTTGAAGCACTACGCAGCGCCCGGGCCGGCATGACTGAAACAGAGGTAATGCAGGTAATGGATTTCGTGTATCGCTATCGGGGGGCAACACTCGGCTTCCCGACATCCGTTCGACGGGAAGGCGTCGAAACGACGGCCGACGAACCGAGCGTCCCCGAAGGGTGGATCGAGTTCGTACCACGCTCCGGTGGAGCAGTTTTTCAGGACGGAGACATGATATGGACCGATACCGGTGCCGCGTTCAATCACTACTCGGCAGATATTCAGCGCAACGTTCCAATCAACGGTAAATTGACGGCTGAACAGCGTCGCTTGTACGCGATCGCCCTCGATGTGCAGAAAACCGTTATCGGCATGATAAAGCCCGGCGTGACCTGGTGGGAATTACATGACAAGGCCATGGAAATGTTGCAAGCCGCTGGTTACGACGAGCACTACTATTACGGCATCGGTCACTTCATCGGCATGGAGGTGCACGACGAAGGCGACTACCTAGACCCGTTGAAACCCGGCATGGCGTTATCCATCGAGCAAGGAGTCATGCCGCCGGAGGGACCACGCATCGCATTTGAAGACGATGTGCTGGTTACGGAAAAAGGCCACGACTGGTTGAGCAAGGACATCCCCATCGAGATGGAAGATGTCGAAGCGTTGTCGTCAGAAAAGAGCCTGTTCGACCCATTCACCGAGGCTCGCTGAGCGAAGCCCAATCACAATATGCAAAATCATGCTTTGTACAGGCCAATTGGCAGCAGTAGTATAGGAATCAGGACCTTAAATCGTCGGATATCATTATGAGCCGTCTACTCGCAATCCTTGTCAGTGCCCTTTGCATTTCTGCCTGCGCAAATACCCGCGACTCGGCCGGCTCGAACACCGCGCCTGTCGCAGAGGCTCCGTCACCCCAGCCTGTCGAAAACCTGCCGGCCGAGACCAGCGCAGCGACGGTACTCGAAAGTCTCGAGCCGCCGCCGGTCGAACCGACTGCGATTCCGGTCGCAGTCGCTGGCGAGAGCCCCGGCGATCGTATTTGCCGGCGCGAAGTGCGCACCGGTACACATCGGGCTGTGCGAGTCTGTCGTACACGCGCAGAAATCGAGCGCATAGAGATAGAAAGCAAGGATACGTTCAAGGATCTGCACAGAGAGCAAACTTTCTCTGACCAGATCGACCCGACCGGCCGCAACTGACAATGATGCGCTAAACCTTCAACGTCGACCGACGTTGACCTGAACTGTACTATCATCTGTGATGGCGTTTGCCGTCTCGCGGCTTTGCGGGACAGTAATTGACGATTCAGGATTTGGGGTAGGCGCGTGAATAAGAACAATGACGAATTCGAACTTTGGGACTTGCGGGTTGAGGTCGTTGGCGAACCCGAATCGATGGTCTGTGGCCACACCGATGGCGACTATTTCGATGTCTGCGGCGAAAACCTGGCCTTTCCGAGTAACCAGCCTTTCTCGATGTACGCGCTCGCAGCTGTTTTGCCACTCCTGCCCGCAAAACAACGAATGACGCACGACCACGACTGGATGACAACCGACGCAGAAATTGCCTGCCCTGATCCGAACTGTGGTGCGCGATTCAAGATCACACGCACCGGCAAGTCGACGTTTCGGCACAGTGAGACGACTGTGGTGCCGTTGACGGCGGGTGACGATGACTGACGTACCGCGCGTCGAACTCGCGCCGGGTTATTCGATTGCAAAACTTATAAGCGGCTGCTGGCAACTAACGCCGGATCACGGTGGTGGCCCCGAATCCAAGAAGGACGTGCTGCGCCGGTTTGCCGAGCTGGTTGACCACGGATTTACGACATTTGATTGCGCCGATATTTACGCCGGCACCGAGGAACTGCTGGGCGAATTTCGCGACAGCCTTAGCGATGCCGACACGATTCAAGTTCACACGAAGTTGGTTCCCAACAGGGATAGCCTGGCCGAACTCAATGACAGAAAAATCGCGTCGGCGATCGATGAGTCCCTCAGAAAGCTTCGAGTCGAGACACTCGACCTCGTGCAGTTTCACTGGTGGGACTATGACGTTCCCGGGGTGGACCGCTTGTACGATCGGCTGCTACACGCACAAAGCATTGGCAAAATCCGCCTACTCGGGGTTACCAACTTCAATACAGGAACTTTGCGAAACCTATTGAGCCAGGATGCGTCCCTCGTTTCGATGCAGGCACAATATTCGTTGATTGATCGCCGGCCCGAACGACAGATGATGGAATGCTGTTCCACAGCAAACGTATCCCTGTTGCCCTACGGCGTGCTGGCCGGCGGATTTCTGACAGATAAATACCGCGCTTGTTCGGCCGCGTCCGCCAGTAACCGGTCGTTGCAAAAGTACCGGCTGATGATTGAGGAGATCGGAGGCTGGGACCTGCTGCAACGCCTGCTTGACGTCCTCGCCAATATTGCCACCAAACACGAAGCCGGCATTGACGCGATCGCGGCAAAATGGGTGCTCGAGCAGCCGACAGTAGCGGCCATTATCCTCGGCATCGGGAGTCGCTCCAGGGCTGAATCAAATCTGGCAATGGCAAACCTGGCGCTGGATGACGAAGATCGGCTGCGCATAGCGGATTGCCTGGCGAAGCAGGCTATACCAAGCGGTGAGCCTTACGATCTGGAGCGCGATGCGAGCAGCGTGCATAGCCGAATCATTCGCAGGAATTTGCAGGAAGGCAGCGCCGCGTAATGGCAGGCACAAACGAACAGCGTAAATGGTCCTCTAACCTGATGTTCCTTGCCGCCGCAGTCGGTAGTGCGGTTGGCATTTCGAATGTTTGGAAATTCACCTATGTCGCCGGTGAAAACGGCGGCGGTGCGTTCGTTCTTGTATACGTTTGCGCTATCGCTTTCGTCGCCCTTCCGGCGCTCATCGCGGAGTTCCTCATTGGGCGTCGCGGCGGCGCCAGTGTCGTCAAGACCATGGACAACCTGAGGGGTCGTGATGGCGTCAGCCCGTTGTGGCGCTACTACGGAATGATGGCGGCGATCGGTGCGTTCATAGCGCTAAGTTTTTACAGTGTAATCGCCGGCTGGACCATCGACTACTTCTTTCATGCGATAACCAAAGGCTTTTCCGGGAACACGGCAGAGCAAACGGCGACGGCGCTGGACGCGCTGATGCAAAATCCTGGCCGGATGATGGTTTCGCAAATCGTTTTCCTTGGCCTCACGGCAATCACCGTCGCTGCAGGGATACAAGGCGGGCTGGAAAGAGTGCTGCGATGGCTGACTCCGGCACTTTTCGTATTGCTAATAGCGCTAGTGATCTACGCTGCCGTTGCCGGTGACATTGCGGCGGGCGCGACGTTTCTATTTGTTCCCGATTTTTCACAACTCGATTCAGAAACAATCCTGCTGGCCATCGGCCAGGCGTTTTTCTCGCTAGGCATCGGCCTGGGTGTGCTCCTGACGATCGGCGCGTACATGGACTCCCGAAGTTCAATTCTTCGCGCCAGTATTATTGTCGCTTCCGCCGATGCGATTGTTGCGTTGCTCGCCGGGCTCGCAATATTTCCGATCGTGTTCGCCAACGGATTATCGCCAGCTGAAGGGCCTGGCCTGATATTCGCGACACTTCCGGTTGCGTTCGGACAAATGCCCGCAGGCGCAATTCTCGGTCCGTTATTCTTCTTGCTGATGGCAATTGCGGCACTGACGTCCGCAATTACGATTATGGAAACCATCGTTTCCGTTATCGAAGATTACAGCGCCATGCCCCGCCGCAGAATTGTGCTTGTCCTGAGCCTGTTGCTATGGGCCGTCGGCCTGGGCACCGTCTTCTCGTTCAGTTCACTGCAGGACTTTCATCCTCTGGGTTTCATACATGCTTTCGAGAGTCGCAATATATTCGAGTCCCTGGATTACATTGTCTCCAACTGGATGATGCCGACTGGTGGCGTACTTGTTGCGATACTCGCGGGTTGGGGACTAAAGCGTTCGGCAACGCTTGAGGAACTTCAGATGGCCGATGCACGGCTTTTCAGGGCATGGCATTTTTTAGTGCGCTACCTCGTGCCAGTCGCCATTGCACTGGTATTTGTCGTCAACGTGCAGTAGCCGTGACAGCGAAATCAGCGCCGCACCGTCAGCGGCTGAGGGTTCAGTGGGGTTTGCTCATTGCCATCGGCAGCCATGATTAAGATTTTCGGTCGAACCGCGCCTGCGGATTCGAATCTAAAGCAGAAGGCATCTTATGTCAGGGGCTGCTTACGGCTGAGGCTGTGGAAAGATATTGGTATAATTTGCCTATCCAAGCAGTGCGGTGAAGTTGATGAAGCGCTTTATAGAGGGTGAAAACTGATTGCAGAGCACACTGTTTCCTGAGCACCTCGGTGATTACATTGCAGACGACAATGCGGTTCGCGCTGTTGATGCATTCGTCGAGAAGCTGGATTTGCTGGATTTAGGCTTTGAGCGAGCGGCACCGGGCGTCCCGGCTATCGCCCGAGTGTACTTCTGAAGCTCTACATCTACGGTTACCTGAACGATATCCAGTCGATCCGCAAGGCCTGTCTTTCGTTCGTGGAGTTGTGCCGGGAACTGGAGTTGTTCTCAGCGAAGCTGGAAGAACTCAAAGCGCGTGAGATCGAGGCGGAGGCGCACCCGGACAAGCAGGCGAAGAAGGTCCTCAGTACCAAGGCGCTGACGGTGGTTGCCGATGCGGCAGAGAAAGGCACTCGTGGAACATCCCTTCAGCGCGCTGAAGCAGGCAATGGAATCGACACACTTTTTGATGCGGTCCATGATAGTTTGCTCTTGGCGATCGAGACTGTGCTTCGAGAGAGGAGGTGCCTTACTCGTGATATGGGTGGCACCGGCAATACAGCAGACCTCGGTCAGGCGATCGTCGATGCGATTTCTTAGATAAGGAGAGCGTAATGTCGCACATTATTTATCCGATCACGAATCTTGCATCTATCGAACAATTATCCATCGTTCGGGGTGAGGGCGTTTATGTATTCGACGAAGATGGCAACCAGTATCTGGAGGGCCTCGCGGGCCTTTGGTGCACGTCGCTAGGGTACGGAAACGAAGAGCTTATTGAGGCTATTTCAAGCCAGCTGCACACCATTGCGTTCACACATACATTCGGCGGCAAGACTCATCCGATGGCAATAGAATTGGCGGATAAATTGGCAGGTATGCTACCAATTGACGATGCCCGACTGTTCTTCGGAAACTCGGGCAGTGACGCGAACGATACGCATATCAAACTATTGCGCTACTACTTCGACGTCGTTGGGAATCCCGAGAAGCGCAAAATAATTACTCGTGAACGAGCATACCATGGAGTCACAGTAGCGGCGGGCGCGTTAACCAGCCTTCCGGCGAATCTGGCGCACTTCGACGCGCCGGTCGATGCCTTGGGCATTCTGCGAACGGATGCACCACATTATTATCGGGGCCGAAAACCTGGTGAGACTGAGCCCGAATTCGTTGAGCGAATCACAGATAATCTGGAGAGACTCATTCTTGATGAGGGTCCTGAGTCGATCGCGGCATTTCTCGCTGAGCCAATTACCGGAGGCAGCGGAGTTATCGTTCCACCCGCCGGATACTATGAAAAAGTTCAGGCGGTTCTGGCAAAGTACGACATCCTGTTTATCGCCGACGAAGTAATCACCGGCTTCGGTCGCACCGGGAACGATTTCGGTTGTACGACGATGGGGATCAAACCCGACATGATGACTCTGGCGAAGCAGTTATCCTCTGCGTATTTCCCGATCAGTGCTGCTGCAATTCCCGGGTACATGCATGACGCGATGATCGCGCCGAGCGCAAAGATCGGTTTGTTCGGGCATGGCTATACCTACTCTGGTCATCCGGTTGCCTGTGCTGCTGCACTGAAAACGCTTGAGATCTACGAACGCGAGAATATTTTCGCCAAAGCAGCATCAGTCGGCCTGTACATGCAGGAAAGACTGCGGGAATTCGAAGGTCATGCGCTCGTTGGTGAAGTTCGCGGCAGGGGCCTCATCGCCGCAATCGAAATGGTAGCCAACAAGAAAACCGCTCAAGCTTTTGACGACGGTAGTGTAGGAGCCTTTGCACAGAAAGCCTGTCAGGATAACGGTCTAATCGTGCGCGCGGTTGCCGGGTCAAGCATCGCACTATGCCCGCCACTTATCATAACTGAATCCCAAATTGACGAAATGATCGACGCTATTGGACGAGCGCTGGATGCAACCTTGGGCTATGCGTCGTCAAAGGATTCCAGACTGAGGGCATCCTGATTCAAGAGAGACTTTCAGCTCATCATGTTCATAGCTATACGGCCTTCTGTTTGTAGTACAGCCGACGTCGATCGGCCAGCGTTTTCTGCTTAATTCGCGCTCTTCGATTCAGCACCGTTTGATCACGACCGGTGTACACATCTTCAGGCGTTAGATTGTTCAGGCTCTCGTGATAACCACCGACACGTGGATTTTCAGTCGGTCGAATGATTAGCCAGCCTTCTTGCAATCAATGGCCTACAACCGAAAGGCTGGCAATACAGCCCGTAAACCAAATGAAATACATGCCTGATCTGACTGCTCGTGGCACAAAATTGACACACTCCAGCACGGCGTCGGATTGGGCTCTGCAGGGTCATTTCTGGCCCTCCAAGCGCACTCGAACCATTCAGTCGCACCAAACGATCGTTGCGCCGTCCTGACGGATTAGTTCGTCATAGCGGGCCTCGAGCTTGTCGCGTTTGATCTTCATCGTCGGCGTCAGCAGGCCATTTTCGATCGTCCAGGGTTCCTCAACAACGTAAATCGTCGACAGTCTCTCATGCGATTCCAGCATGTCGTTAACCTCGCGAAGGGTCGTCTCGAAGCTGCTGTCGTTTGCTTCACGCGACACTTCCCTGGCCGCAGCCGACGGCACGACCACGGCAACCGGCGCACGCAGCCCGGCGCCCATAACGCAAACCTGTTCGATCAGGGGGTTGCCGGCCAGCTTGCCCTCAATCGGAACGGGCGCCACGTACTTGCCCTTTCCCGACTTGAACATGTCTTTAACGCGCCCGGTTATACGGAATGCCTGTACGTCTTCCTGCCACTCACCCTTGTCGCCGGTGTGAAAGAAGCCGTCGGCGGTAAATACCTCGGCCGTCAGCTCCTGCTGTTTATAGTATTCGGTAAACAGGCCAGGACAGCGAATGAGGACTTCGCCCTCGTCGCCAAGCTTCATCTCGGTACCCGGCAGCGGCACGCCGATCGTGCCGATGCATTCATTCCTGAACGGCAGGTTCGTGCATGACAGCCCGGTGGTCTCGGTCATGCCCCAGCCTTCGCTGATGTGCACGCCGATGTTCTCGTACCAGCGCAGTGTCAGGGGAGATATCGGAGCCGTGCCCGAGCCAACCAGGCGGCAGCTGTCGAGGCCAAGCCCCTTTCGCACCTTGCGCGCTACCCGTTTGCCGATCACCGGTATCTTTAGCAACAGGTCGAGTCTGTTCGGCGGAATCTTCTTGTGCACGCCGGTTTGAAACTGGACCCAGAGCCGTGGCACCGAGATAAAAAGCGTCGGCTCCGCCCGCAGAAGGTCGGCCAGAAACGTCTCCAACCTGTCGACAAAGAAGAGCTGATAACCGCAATAAATCGCCGGCCCGACGATGACCGTTCGCTCCGTGACGTGTGCAAGTGGCAGATACGAGAGGGCGCGATCTTCTGGCGCGACGCCCATCATTTCTGCCCCGGTCCTGCTCGCATACTCGTAAGCGCCATAGCTGGTGACGACGCCTTTGGGCCGCCCAGTACTTCCCGACGTGTACAGGATCGTCATCACTTCATCGCTGGTGGGATGATGCAGCGACTCGATTGGCTCGCTGCCATCGATCATTGCGTGCCAGTCGTGCTGGCAATCCACGCCGGGGTAACGCAGCCCGATCGTCGCGATCTCCGGCGACAATGCCCGTCGCACCGCATCCAAATCATCGAGCCGACCAACAACGACGGCGCGCGCGCCACTGTGTTCCAGCACGTAGCTGATCGTGTCGGCACCGGCGGTTGGATAGATCGGCACAGATACCAGGCCCGCCATCGAAATGGCGGCATCCGCGATCACCCACTCGGCGCAATTCTTGGACAGGATGGCGACCCTGTCGCCGGGTGTAAGCCCGAGCTTCAGCAATGCCGATGCAAACCGCGCAGCGTCGTCGTATGCCTGCCGAAAGGTCCATTCACGAACGTCGCCCTCGAAGGGCTGCGTCAGGAACGTGCGCTCCGGGGTCTTTTCCACCCACTCCGCGAGGGCGTCAGGTGCAGTCTTGGTATCAGTCATCTGTTCTCAAATTATACGATTCGTTGCTGCAGCAAAACAGGAGTCAGACCGAGATTTTCTGAAAACCTCGGTTCGACTCCTGTTATTCCGAAGAGGCGGAGAAACGTTGCGAGCAGCGGATGCGAGCCAAAGCGGATCGTCGACGATGATCGTGTTAGTGTCGACAAGCTGAGGTACTTTCCCCGATAATGCCGGTGCCTTCACCGAGATTTACATGTTTCACGTTGTCGATACCGCTATCTTCGATCGTCCACTTCTGGACGATCTCTGCGAACTAACCACCCTGGTGCGCACTGTCGCGAAGTCACCTGAGGGGGCTCGCCGGCTACAACAGCTTGCATCGACGAAGCGCGCGATGCTGTATTTCACGCAGCCATCTACGCGCACTTTCCTGTCAATGAACAACGCCTGCCACGTCCTCGGCATCCGCACCAGCGAGATCCGCAACGCGTCGGTGTCATCAGAAGTCAAAGGCGAGACCTTCGAGGACAGCATCCGCACGTTCAGTTCGTATGTTGACCTGATCGTCATGCGCACGCCGGACCCGGGCTATGCCGCGCGCGCCGCAGCACTCATGGGTTCCATTCCGCGCCCGGTGCCGATAGTCAACGCCGGCAGCGGCAAGGACCAGCATCCGACCCAGGCGTTGCTCGACATCTATACGCTGGAGCGCAGCTTCGAGGACTCGGGCGGCATCGACGGCAAAATCATCGGCATGATGGGTGACCTGAAACGCGGGCGCACGGTGCGGTCTCTCTCGCGCCTGATGCGTCATTACGAGGGAGTAAGGGTGGTCTTCATTGCGCCGGACACGTTCGAGATGGAGCCGGATATCAAAGCGTTCATGGCCGAGCACGGCATCCCTTTCGAGGAGACCGGCCGCCTGCACGAGATCCTGCCCACTCTGGATGCCATCTACGTCACACGCATACAGTTCGAGCACGACGTCGACAATGAATCTTCAGGGGTAAACCTCGCACCGTTTACGATCGGTACACATGAACTCGGCCTGCTCAAGAAAACCGCGGTCATCATGCACCCACTTCCGCGCGGGCCGGAAATCGCAGTCGAGGTGGATCAGGATCCGCGTGCCATGTATTGGCGCCAGGAGCGAAACGGCATGTGGATGCGGGTAGCCCTGATCGCGAAAATATTCGACCTGGACCAGGATATCAGGGAGCTGGCGTCCCACATTAGCTGAGCCGCCACGGGCACCAAACGAGCACCGCCAACAACGACACGTGGAACAGCGACATCGAGGGCGCACCCTGAAGGGCATATACCCGTAGGGTGAGGATCGGCCGAAGCCGATCCCAACCGAGACCGGCATGGCCGGTCAACAGACGCCGAAGGCGAGGCAGCGTATGAAGAATGGGGACCGTCCCTCAACTTCGCGGTCGTCGAGTTCTGCAGCGCAGTGAGAATTAGACCTGCTGAACACAGAGCTGCGCCGCGGCGAGGTCCTGTAGCGCAGAACCAACGGACTTGAAAAGCGTGATTTCATTCGAATCGTTTCGGAGGCTCACGCCCCGGGACGACATGTGATACATGTCGCCGGCGACCTCGTCGAATGAAAACGTACCTGCTTGAACTGCCTGGATCAGGTCGCCGGCCTCGTCTTTCGCACCTTCCACCGTGTCGACGAAAACCTGGTCGGCTTTCCTGATGAGTTCGGCGTCGGCCTCACACATCGTCGGCTTGTAAGCGCCAACCAGATCGACATGCGTCCCAAGACCGACCCAACCTCCTAGTAATAACGGTTGTTCAGACGGCGTTGCGGAACTGATGATGTCCGCGCCCGACGCGCCTGTTTCGACGTCGGGCACGCAAACGCAGCTGATGCCGGTTTCCCGGCTGGACTGTTCGGCGGCGTCCTCTGCATGCGTCGCGTCTCGGCCCCAGATGCGCACCTCTTCGATAGGCCGCACCGAACAGTGCGCCGCAATCAGTTGTCGTGCCACTCGTCCGGTACCAATCATCAATAGCGTTTTCGAATCCGGTCGTGACAGATACCGCGATGCCAGCGCCGACGCCGCAGCTGTACGCCTTGCCGTCAGCACACCGGCATCCAGTATTGCGCGCGGGATACCGGTCGCACCTGAAAACAGCACGTATGCACCGTGCAACGTAGGATGTCCAAGGGCCGCGTTTGAGGGTGCGATCGTGGCCAGCTTGATGCCGAAGTCGCCATTCTGATTCCAGGCGGGCATTAGCAACAAGGTGATGTCACCGCGATCGTTGCCCGGAATCGAGTGGTGGTGTCGGACCGGAGACACGCCGCCCTGGCGAAAGGCATCGCGGATTGCGTCGATCAAAGCCGGCCATGGCGTCAATGCCGTTACCTGCTGGTCGTCGACAATCGTGAGCTCCATCATTCCGCGCCTGGCCAGCTATCCGCAAGACTCATCGGTGCTTATCATCAGTCTGCGTAGACGGCGACAGGCTCGCCAAGCGCGTCCATATCCGGCTCGATGCCGAGACCCGGCTCGTCCGATGCACGCATCTGACCTGCGACGCGCTGCGGCGCGCCGGTCGCGTTACGAACCGTGACGTAGCTGTTGAAGTCGGTCGCCGAGAACCGCAAGGATTCCGGTGTCGAGTGGGCAAGGTGAGCAATCGCCGCGGTGATGATATCGCCGCCCCAACTGTCCTCGATGGTCATGGGCAGATTGAAGCTCACGCAAAGGTCGCGGATCTGGCGCGCCTTCGTCAACCCACCAACCTTGGAGATTTTCAGATTGATAACGTCCATCGCACCGTCACTGTGGCCACGCATCAGTGCTTCGATGTCCGTAATGTTCTCGTCGAGGATGAATGGCAGGGACGTGCGTCGCCTGACCGTCAGGCAATGTTCGTACGAGCGGCACGGCTGTTCGATGTAAACGTCCCGATCGCGCACCGCGTTGACGACCCGGACTGCGTCGTCGACGCGCCAGCCCGTGTTCGCATCGGCAACAAGTATTTCCCCGGCTGTCAATACGTCAGCCGCCGCGTGAATGCGCTCAATATCGTCTGCAGGGCGACCGCCGACTTTCAGTTGAAACTTGGTGTAGCCGTCCGCGCGATGCTCCGCAACGTTCTGGGCCATCTCGTCGGCTGGTCGCTGACTGATAGCGCGATAGAGCGCCACGCTTTCGCCGAACTTGCCGCCGAATAAATCACAAACCGATTTTCCGCAGACCTTGCCGAGTAAGTCCCAACACGCCATGTCGATTGCCGACTTGACGTACGGGTGCCCTAGCAGCGCCCGGTCCATGATTTGGTTGATCGGGCCGATCTCGGTCGGGTCTTGTCCAATCAGGCTGGCAGACAGTTCACCGATCCCGGCGCGCGCGCCCGGCCCGAAGGCCGGCAGGTAAAAAGGTCCGAGTGGACAGACCTCGCCAAATCCGGACCGGCCGTCGTCGGTGAGCAGCTCGACGACGGTGCTGTCAAACACTTCGACGTACTTGCCCTCGGACCACGAATAACGGCCCTCGACGAGAGGCAGGTCCACCTGGTACACGCGGATGGCAGATATCTTCACGCTGTTGTCCTTTTCTTTTTATTCATAGCATGAAACGACCTCGACTGCCGATCAATGAAACGACAGGCGTGCGGCAATCCAGTGTCGCATACGGGATAGCCCCGAACCAATCAACCGCCGACATGCGGATTTTCAGTTTGGACGTGGTTCATTGTTGCTGGCCATACGAAAATTGGGACAGTCCCGAAGGGACAGTCCCAATAGAAAAAGCCCCTCTGGTGGCCAGGAGCGCCGCCGCTTTGCGGCTGTATATTGCTGATTTATATTATTTTTTCTTCGCGTTCGGAGTGACAATACCCCAGCTCGTACCCCTATCGTGAAGGTGGTAACTCGGCGACCGAGCTTGTTTGGTTCTGCGCGATATGCGCATTATGATTGGGAACTTTTGGCGCGCTGCTAACCAAGCACGTTGTAACCTCGGTTCGACCCCAGTTTTCTCAAACCAAGAAAACGGTAAATCGAACCCGGTCCCAAGGGTCCTCTTTAACCGCTAATTGACTGATACTCGCCTCCAGGGACTCCCCGCGATCCATCATCTGGGCGATAGCGCTGTTCTCTGCGCGAGGAACCTAGCCCAGCTTTTCGTCTCGCGAATAGACGGCAGCGGCATCGGCATCACGCGTATTTTTCGGCTCTCGGACAAACTCTAACGGCGGTATTTCAGTTGCCTGAGTCCACCAGGATTTCACTCACGACGAATGCGTAGTCCCCCAACTTTTTAAGATTTTCGCTAAGATCGGCTTGTACCGCATCGCTATGAAATCCATCGTTGAAACTTTCGCGATCAGGCCATTCGACCGTGGTTTGAAAGCGATATTCGGGCATCGAGCCTTTCGGCCAACAGTCCGTTATGCGGGCAAAATCGGTTCGTGTAACACCGGGCATGGTTTCGTTGTGTTCCTGATGCTCAGACAATCGCCACTCGAGAAACGAATCTTCCGATTCACCATCGGGAAGGTTGTACAGTACGGTCAGACGAATCACTGAGGTCCTCCTAGCCTACTGAACCATAAACTTCGCTTGCGCGTTCTTTCGTGATCAGCCCGTTGCGAATGTCTTCTCGGACCGCGGCGCGATCACGCTCTTTCGGATTGCCAAGCCCTCCGCCGTTTCCGGTGACGATGCGTATGACATCGTCTTTGTTCATAGTCAGGCCGGAAACGAATGAGTATTTTTCCCTCGAGCCGTCCTTGCGGATAATATCGATATAGTTAGAGGAGCCCTCCTTGCCGCTATCAAGCGCCCACGCGGGAAACTTCGAACGCGTGTAGCCTGCCGTAAGGAAGCTGTCATCGGCTCGGATTCGGTAGTCGAGTTTAATCCCGCGTCCACCGCTGTAGCGGCCTTCCCCGCCCGGTTCCGTATTTAGCTCCATTCGGTCGATGACGAGGCCGTTGCGGGCTTCATTGAT
This sequence comes from uncultured Gammaproteobacteria bacterium, assembly GCA_963760325.1. Classification (GTDB taxonomy): domain Bacteria; phylum Pseudomonadota; class Gammaproteobacteria; order Steroidobacterales; family Woeseiaceae; genus UBA1847. Next base: position 141,015 of record CAVXCW010000036.1, read on the forward strand.
CTCGGCAGGACAGTTATAGGTCTCACCGTGAAAACTGGAGAATATCGCGCTGTTGCCGTCACCATTGGTACTTGCACCCCAGCCGCCGAGCTGCGGCTCGATGATGGTGTATTGCCGACCGGTATCGGGATGAATGCCGCCTATAAAGGTTCCGCAAACCGAAGCAAAATGGCCGGATGCCAATCTGTCAGGTATATGTTGGGCCAGGCAACGCCAGATAAGGTCGTAAACACGCAACTCAATTTCATAGTAGAAACCGACGGCTGCCGGTTCCTTGGCATGAAACACGGAGCCTTCGCGAGTCAGCAGCTTAATCGGGCGAAACGAACCCTCGTTACTCGGCGAGTCGGGATCTGTCAGTGATTTGAAAATCATTTGTGCCGCAACCATCACACCGTCGCGACTGGTGTTAACCGGATTGGTCATTTGATCCGGATTGTCCAGCAAGTCAACAATAAACTCGTCCTCAGAAATACTGACCTTTACGTTAAAAATCTGGCCGTCGTCCTGCTCCTCAGACAATTCGAACGTGCCCCGCGGCAGTTTGGCGAGCTCGGCGCGAGAACATTTTTCGCCATAGTCCAAAAAGGCCGTCATCGCATCTTCGAACGGATTTACGCCGTATTTTTCGGCGAGATCGTTTAGTCGCTTGCCGCCGATGCGCACGGACGCTATAGCTGCCCAAACGTCACCCTCAAGCACATCGGGCATGCGCGAATTGACTTTCAATATATCCATTACCGAGCGGATCGGCTCGCCCTTCGAAATTATCTTGATCGCCGGTAAGCGCAGACCTTCCTGGAAGATTTCTGTCGCCTCACCCGTGAGCGACCCCGGCGCCATGCCTCCAACATCGGAGTTGTGTGCAATATTGGCTGTCCAGGCAACGATTCGGCCGCCGGCGAATACCGGCATGGCGACGACGATGTCATTCAGATGAGTTACACCACCATGGTAGGGATCGTTGGTCGCGAAAACGTCGCCGGGTTCGATATCTCCGGGCTTATCAAATTTGTTGACGAGTGTTTTCGCCGCTTTGTCGAGCACACCGACAAAGGCGGGAATGCCCGCACCCGAGCACACGAGAGCACCTTGTCCGTCGAGGATACCTGTCCCCATGTCGAGTACTTCGTAGATGATTGAACTCATCGCCGTCTTGCGCATTGCGGCGAACATCTCGTCCGCGGCCGCCTGCAATGAGTTTTGGATGATTTCCTGAGTTATCGGATCGTTACTGGCCATTTCGCCTCCTCAGGCCGATAGATAGATGTGGATGTTGCCATACTCATCCATCTCAGCACGGTTACCTGGATGAATCACGACGGTCGAACCGGAATCTTCGATGATCGCAGGCCCGCAGAAAGACATTCCCGGTGTCAGTTTAGCGCCATCGTAGATATCCGCCTCGTGTACTCCTTCCAACGCATAGTCGACGTCGCGTTTGCCTTTCAGTGCCGACGATGCGTCGGCCTCGCCGACTACCTGCCTGGTCATCGTCAGTTTTCCGACCTCCGCTGATGCAACCAGATGGATTCCAACCAGCTCGACTGGCGTATCAAGACGATATGTGTACTCGCGTTCATAGGTTTCGTGAAAATCCGCCTCAATTTTTGCGAGATTTACGCTGGTAACCGAACCGTCGATCAGCACCTCCGTCGTGTGCTCCTGATTCTGGTAACGGAACTTGCCGTAGCGCAGGAAACTGACCGTATTACGATCGATCCCCTCGGCTTCGAACTGTTCGCGTGCCTGCTCTTCTGTTTCGGCGAACACACTTTCCAAACTTTCTGCAGCGCCTTCGCTGAGATCGGCCAGCCGGGTGACGAAATAGTCGCGCCGCAGATCCGACAGCATCATTCCCCATGCAGAGAATACGGCAGCACCAGCCGGCACAACGACCTTTTTGACACCAAGCTCGGTTGCGAGCGCTACGGCATGCATGGAGCCGCCGCCGCCAAAAGCAACGAGCGTGAAGTCACGCGGGTCGAAACCGCGATTAAGCGACACGAGCTTGAGCGCGTTAACCATGTTGTTATTCGCAATACGAATAATGCCGCGTGCAGCTTCATCCATATCGACGCCAAGTTTCTTGCCAATTGCACCAATCGCGGCTTTCGCCGCCGCCATGTCGGCCTCTACTTCACCACCGCAAAAATAATCTGGATTGATACGGCCGAGCCAGAGATTCGCATCGGTCGTGGTTGCCTCGGTGCCGCCCTTTCCGTACGCAGCAGGTCCAGGCGCGGCGCCAGCCGACTGCGGACCGACGTGTAACTTCCCGAAATCGTCCACCCACGCGATCGACCCGCCGCCATTGCCTATCTCAACAAGATCGACGACCGGCACCATGATCGGATAGCCAGCCGACTTCCGATCGCGCTCGATCCAGTAGTCCGTCATGATTCGAACCTGGCCGTTCTCAATGAGCGAACACTTTGCCGTTGTGCCGCCAATATCGAGCGCCAGCACGTTTGGCTCGCCGATCTGTTTGCCAAGCTCGGCGGCACCCCAGAAACCCGAGGCTGGGCCGGACTCGACCATGGTAATCGGGATGCGCGACACCGATTTCAGAGAATCGACACCGCAGTTCGATTGCATGATGTACGGACTACCGTTGAAGCCCCTACTTTTCAGTCCGTCATCAAGGCGGCGCAAATAGCGCTCAGCTGCCGGCTGTACGTAGGCCGACAATACGGCGGTGTTGCTGCGCTCGTACTCGCGCCACTCGCGCGTGATCTGATGCGACGAAACAACGGAGACCTCGGGCCACAACTCCCGGACTTCTTCCATGGCACGTTGTTCATGCGATGGATTCGAGTAGGAATGCAGGAAGCAAATAGCCACCGCCTCCACACCTTCGCTCTTGAAATCCTCAAGAATTCCGTTTAGTGGCGCGAGATCGAGCGGCTTCTGCTCGTCTCCTCTGTAGTTCATTCGACCGGACAACTCGCGGCGCAAATACCTGGGAACGAAGGGCGCGGGTTTCTTGTAGTGGAGATTGAAGAAATCCGGCCGGTTGCCCCGTGCAATTTCCAGGGTGTCACGAAATCCTTCGGTGGTGATCAAGCCAACTCGAACACCTTTTCGTTCCGTCAGTGCATTAATGACAACCGTCGTGCCGTGAGCAAGAAAATCGATTGACGCGGGATCAACACCGGCTTTGTCGAGTACATTGAGTACACCGCGCTCAAAGTCCGGTGGCGTAGTGTCCGACTTGGCAGTGACGACGTTCGATTCGCCTGTCGCCGCATCGATCTCAAAGCAAACGAGATCGGTAAACGTCCCGCCAACATCAGTCGCAACGCGGATTGTCTTGTTTGCCACTTTCGAGACTCCAGAATCCGGTGCCTGGGGCGGTTCGTTTTTATGCCGTTCTAAGGCTCCGGGTTTTTTCAGCGTCGACTTCCAGGTCGCTTTTCAATGCAACACCGTAGGCAGTCCGCGCATGTTCCAGCGATACGTATCCATCGATGACGTCCTGCCGAACAGCTTCCGGGTCGCGCTCGAACGGTTTGCCGTAGCCACCACCACCGCCGGTCAGGGATTTGATAACCGTACCGCTCCGAACCTTGATGCCGTTGATCTTCAGGACTTCGAGTGTATCTTCGTCGGGCCGCTGCACGATCACATTTGGTGGCAATCCGTCCTCTCCATCGAACAAGCCCCACGCTGTCGTCTTCGATCGCTCGAACCAAAGAAAAAGATCGGAGTCTGCTTGCACCAGGTACTCGCGGTACGTGCCGTTTCCACCTCGATACTTACCGATTCCGCCCGAATCCTCACGGATGCCATAAGACAGCAATCGCAACGGGTACTTATTCTCAAAAATCTCGACCGGTATGTCTTTGAAACTGCCGTTGACATTGTTAATCAGCGAGCTTTCTCCATCTCGCCCTTGCGAGGCACCCCATCCACCAGTCGTCGGTTCGATCATAAAAAAGAATTCGTTATCGTTTCTCGGATCCAGCCCCGCGACCGAAATCACCATCGAGTCACCGTAATGTGCACCTGCTGCTCGTTCTGGCATCACGGGTGCAAGCGCCTTGATCACGAGATCGATCAATAAACCCAGAGACGAGAAGTACCAACCGCACGCTGCAGGTTCCTCTGCGGAAAAGATCGTTCGTTTCGGCGCAGTCACCTCGAGCGGCCGAAACGAGCCGCCATTTGGGGAAACCTCAGAACAGATCAGCAGTTTGTAGGCGACACGCGCCGCCGCAACCGTTTGTGTAAAACCGCAATTCACGGGTCCTGTTGCCTGTTCTGCCGACCCGGCAAGATCGATCTCCATAGCATCGTCTTTTACGGTCAGCTTCAACTTCACGAGCAATGGGTCGCTGCCCAATCCGTCGTCGTCCAAATAGCCTTCGGCGTGATAGACGCCATCTGGCACCGCCCGCACCGCCTCGCGCTCGAGTATTTCAGTTTGTTTGAAAATTTCGTCTCTGGCTACGGCGATCGTTTCAGCACCAAAACGATCGAACAAGGCATGCAGTCTCTTCTCACCCGTACGCCCCGCGGCTACCTGCGCATTCATATCACCAACCGTGGCCTCGCCAAATCGGCTGTTGCGGCGTAACAAATCAATCACGTCTTCTCGTGGCTTGCCATTCTCATACAAACGCGTTGGACCCCAGCGCATGCCCTCTTGATAGATCTCGTGTGAATCAACCGGGGTACCGGGATCCTTGGCTCCAACATCCAGCCAGTGGGCGCGCGACGCGGCAAAGCCGATTCGGTCGCCATGCCAGAAGATAGGCATGATGATGGTCGAGTCGTTGAGATGCGTGCCCGTCATATAGGAATCATTCATATAGAAGACATCGCCTTCTTTGAAGTAATCCCAGCCGTGTTCTTCTGCAATCAACTTGACGCAAATTTCCAGGTTGCCAAGAAACAGGGGTAGTCCCAATGACTGTCCCAGCACCTCGCCATCGGCGTCGATCAGCGCAACCGAACAGTCCTTGCCTTCATAAATAACGGGCGTGAATGCACTTCGAATAAGCGTCGCGTTCATGTCTTTCGCAATCGATACAAACGCGTTACGTATGATTTCGGTTGTAATCGGATCGACCGTCGCCATCACGAACCTCTCTTCTGCATTACAATGCTGCCCTGCTGATCAATCGTCACGCTCCAGTCTGGCGGAACGACCGTCGTCGCACTTTGCTCCTCAATAATCATCGGTCCTGTCGCCGAATACTCCAACCCAAGCCGGTCGCGAGCGACAATCGGCGTTGCATGGCGAACGCCATCGAACACGACGTCCCGCTCGCCAACCACCGGATTACCACTAGTTTCCGCGATGACATTTGTGCCTGAGTACTTTTGCAATGCGCCAAACGCTGCCACCCGAAGGTTGACGAATTCGATCGGGGCGCCGGGGCTGGAATGGCCGTAGCGGCGATCATAAGCGCCGTGGAAATCGGCCTGGATTGCAGCAATATCCTCAGTCCCCAGAGGAACGTTAATCGTGTACTCCTGCCCCACATACCGCATGTCTGCGGATCGCTGAAAAGAAACATCACTTTCCGCAACCCCCTCGGCCACAATCGTGTTTCTTCCGTCAACTTCCAGCTCTGCGAAAACCTGCGCCATTTCCGCAACATCGACAGAGCCGGCCGGCCGGAAGAAACCTTGCGTAAAATCGTGGCGGAGATCGGTTTGCAACATGCCCCAGGCAGAAAAGGTGCCCGGAAATCTCGGTATGACGACCTCCTTGATGTCCAGTTCCTGCGCGAGAAATGCGGCTGCCATCGGACCTGCGCCGCCAAAGGCCACAAGCGCAAACTCTCTTGGGTCGACGCCCTGGCTAATGGTAATGGTTCGCATCGCGTCGGCCATCGCCGCGTTCGAGATCGCCAGTACGCCTTCGGCAAAGGCCACGGAGTCCAGGTTGGCCTGCGGTGCGAGATTCCCGATTGCTGTCGCGGCGGCATCGACATCAAGCGACATCTCCCCGCCCAATAGTGATTGTGCGCCAAGTCGTCCCAGGAAAAGATTTGCATCAGTGACCGTCGGCGCCTCGCCACCACGCCCATAACAAGCAGGACCAGGAACGGAGCCTGCGCTCTGTGGACCAACCCGCACAGCGCCATTCTCCATCCAGGCGATTGAACCCCCACCCGTGCCAATCGTTTCGATATCCACGATCGACATGAGCAAGGGTAAGCCTTCAAGTTCGGTCTCGAGGGTCGCGTTTGCCCTGCCATCAATAACCAGGCTCAGGTCAAAAGACGTGCCGCCCATGTCGACGCAGAGTAAATTTGGCCGCCCACTGCTGGCCGCGAGAGCGGTACCGGCTATCGTGCCACCAACTGGCCCCGACAAAAGCGTGAAAACCGGGTTCTTGCGTGCGCTATCGGCCGTCGATACGCCGCCGCTGGACTGCATAATATGAACCGTCGCGTCCATGCTCATGTCCCGCAACTGTTGTTGCAGGCTACCAAGATATCGCTGCACAACAGGTGCAACATAGGCGTTCATAATCGCTGAAGACGCCCGCTCGACCTCTCGCCACTCGCGCGCCACTTCATGCGACAGGGATATCGAAATTTCCGGGAGCGCTTCGGCAAGGATTTTGCGAGCCTCTTGTTCGTGCTCGGGGATACGCGTAAGCATGCACAAAGCAAACCGCGACCGCGTTGATGCCTTCGTTACGTACCTTTTCAATGATCGGCTCGAAATCTGCACGATTCAGCGGCTCGATTTCGGAGCCATCCCAAGCCAGCCGGCCACGAACTTCGTGCACATCCCGGCGCGGTACCAATTGTTCGGGTTTCTGATACCGCAGTTCGTAGAGCGTGCGCCGACTTCCTCGCGCAATGGTGTAGGAATCGCCGAGTCCGGCGGTTGATATCAACAGCACACGCTCTCCGCGGCGCTGGAGAAATGCATTCAGCCCGACCGTTGTGCCGTGCACGAAAAAACTGATATCCGACAAGTCAGGCACCACGTCCTTGATGCCGTTGATGACGCCTTCTGCCGGATTTTCCGGTGTCGTTTCGACCTTTCCGACGAAGGCCGGCCCATCCGACGGCTCTACGACGATATCGGTGAAGGTGCCGCCGATATCAGCGGATACCCGATAGCTAGTCATGATTCTATGTTCCCGCTTCGCTTACAGGAAATTGTAGCGATACTTGATGTTCCAGATTCGACCTGGCGCCCGGGCGGAAAACCCTCCTGCGACCCATTCAGAGTTGTATTCTTCGTCGCTGAGGTTGTAGACAGACCCGGTGAGGTCCCATTTTCCGGCTTCCGACCGCAGCCCAAGCCTGGCGTTGACGAAGTTCAGCGCGTCACGCTTCGTTGAGTTCTGCACATCCCAAAACTGCTCGCCTCGACGCTCGTAGTCGGCTCTCGCAAACAGTTCCATACTGCTCGTGACGGGCACTGCATATTGAAACCCGATATTGAGTGTGTTTTCGGCAATGTACGGTGCATCATTGCCGACGGCCGTCGCGTCGACGACGTAGGCGTCGATTTCGGAATCCGTGAAGCCGTAAGCCCCAAACAATTGCAACGTATCCGTCGCCTGGTACACGACGTCTACTTCGGCACCGCTCAGTGATACTTCGTCGATATTCGTCAGGATCTGCGCGCTGATTGCGCCGATGAATGAGAAGAACTGCTGACCTTCGACGTCGGTCGTGAACACCGCGGCGTTCAAGCGCAGACGATCATCAAGAAACTGGCCTTTGTAGCCGAGTTCAATGGACTCTGATTCTTCCGGACCGGCAATGTCAGATACGCCAATCAGCCCTACGCCTGCAGCCACTGCCGAGATGCCGTTTTGATTAAACTGGCCGCTACGGAAACCTTCGCCCCAGGTCAGGTATATGTTGTTGTTGTCGTTCGGTTGGTAACGAAACGTCACTTTTGGTTGCAGCTTGTCAAACGTCGATTTGTTGCGCGCACCCGGTACGCCGGCCGGGAACTGCAAGGGAGACACGTCCTGAACCCGCTCTTCCTCGTCGTAGCGCAATGCCAGCGTGAGATCCCATTGGTCGTTCAATGCAGAAATCGACACTGCCAAAAACGGCCCATGCCTGGTTGTTATTCTCGTCGGCAAGAAACGATGTGGACGGGTTGCGTGGGTCGGTTGTCGGCTGACGCTCAAGCCGAATGATGCCTTGACCAGTATCTACGCCGGTTGACAGGGATACGAATCGATCCCAGTCGAGATAGTAAGCACCAACCTCCCAACGAGTTCGATCCCCGATCGTCGAGCTGAACCGAAACTCTTGCGTAAACGCCGAGAGGTCGAAGAAGCCGGTCTGAGTACCGTCGAAACCGAACAGTGCCGGCGAACTACGCGCGTTTGTGTACGGGAATTGGTCTGAGTCGCCCCACTCCTCGATATCTGTGAATGAGCTGGTGGATACGAAGGTACCGGCATCAGTCTCCCAATCGATTTTCAGCGAAACGTCGAGCATGTCCCGCTCACCGGTGTCGACATTATTGTCGCGCACGGGCAGCACGTTGTTTGCATCGATTGGACCCGTATCGATTCCAAATCCGATCGCGGTTATGCCGTCCGGGTCAAGATCAACGGCCTGGTACTGAAAGCCAATTCCACGCCCCTTGTGACTGGATACCGCGGCACGAAAGTCGACAGAGACTTGCTCTGACGGCTCAAAGATCAACCGACCGCGCATTGTAATATCTTCGAAGCGGTCTGCCTTTTCTCCGCGCGTAATATTGTCAAGGTAACCATCACGGGTCCAGATAATTAGCCGAAATCTGTCCGAACCAGCGATCCTTTACGAGTGGGCCGCCGTATGAACCCTGCACCGAATACTCGTCGCCGTTGCCACCGCCAACCTGAATATATCCGTACTTGTCATTCGTTGGACGCCGTGTGTTGATAATGATGGCGCCACCTGTCGCGTTTCTTCCATAGATAGCACCCTGCGGACCTTTGACGACCTCGATGCTGTCCACATCGAAGAGCTCGCTGTCGAAACTGGATTGCGGTGAATTGCAAAACACCATCCACAAGTGTCGCGACCGGCGGCTCCCCGTTTCGCACCTGCGTGATACCACGAATACTAAGAAAACTGGTTCCGATGCCTTGTGACGTTGCGAGCGTTACGTTGGGCGTCAGTGCAACGAAGTCCTCTACCCGTTCAATCCCCGCATCCTCGATCATCTGCGCACTGAATGCGGTAACCGCGATGGGTGCTTCCAGCGCGGACTCATTTCGGCGACGAGCTGTAACGACAATTTCCTCAAGCGAGGACACGCCATCGCGCGGCAAATCCTGAGCAGTTGCTGGTGTAGAGAACGCCGCCAACGTCACTGCGACGGTTAGAACGTGAGTCATTCTTAGAATTTGCATGTGTACAACCCCCTGATATCCATGACTTATCTGACCGTGCAAGCACTATCACAGACGGCGAGGCCGCACAAATCCGTCGGCGCCTGTTGTCTTTGAATCTTTACTTTACTTAAAATTTTAACTATTTCAACTTTTTTGACAATGGCGCGTGTACCGCTAGAATAGCAAGCATCTAGCTGAACTACGTGGGCTGTGCCGCATGACGATCCAGGCCAAATCAACCAATCCGGTCAAGCGGTCAATCGGGAGCATACTCAAAGCGCGACGTCTCTCATTGGGACTGACGTTGCAGGACCTTGCCGATCGGGCAGAGCTATCGGCCGCCTTTCTGTCCCAGGCGGAGAGGGGAAAGGCAACACCGTCAATTGTTTCATTGATCAATATTGCCAAGGCACTCGGCACGGATATTAACTATTTCGTTACGCCGCCCGCTCCCACCAGCCTTGTGCGGCGCGCCAACGATCCGCAATACATTGACATAGATTCACCGGTCGTCTACACGCGCCTCGATGCTGAAATCCGTAATCAACGAATGAACGCGTTGATCCTTGAGATCCCGCCTGGAATAGAACTGCCGGTCGTGCATCGTGAAGAAGGGGAAGATTTTTTCTACGTGCTCGAGGGCGAGGTCGAGCAAGGCATCGGCGACAAGGTCTTTACGCTAAAACAAGGCGACAGTGCACATCACAATACTCAGGTTGACCATAGCGTTGTCAATAAAAGTGACAAGAATGCCAGATTGATGTGGGTCGGCACACCCGTGGTTTTCCCACCCAGTCTCGACAACAGTGGTAAGCGTTGAGTACTCAGAACACACTGGTCTTTTCATCGGAGCTCGGTGAATTTTCTATATTGTTGCATTACGATCGAGCGTCGGTAACCTGCCAATATTTTTGCGATCTTGTCCGCAACGGTGGGCTCACGCAAGTCTGGCGTGTTCCGAATTGTCTCGGAGCGGAATCAGCAACCGGACGATCAATGCCCGATACACGTCGTGCAAATCGGGCCTGTTCACAATATCTTCGGCGACAGGCATTTCATTACACACGAAGGTACGAATTTGTCAGGACTTTCGCATCGCAAGTGGACCGTTTCGGCAGCACGATTTGGTCCGGGTGAGGTTTACGGCAGCTTCTTCATTTGCATGCGCGACGAACCCGAACTCGACTTCGGCGGATGTCGTCAACCTGACGGTCAGGGATTCGCCGCTTTCGGACAGGTCATCGAGGGATTCAATACGTTAGAGCAAATCTATCAACGAGGGGAGTGCGACGAAATGCTGACGAACGAGATTCCGATACTCGATGTTTCGCTCGCAGAATCTCCAGCCGATCTCAATTCAGGTGGTCACGGTGGAGCGTGACAGGACCGAACTTTATCCGGATGTCGAACCGTATAACATCGGACGCTTACAAGTATCCGATTTGCACACGATCGTGTACGAGGAAGTCGGCAACCCGAATGGCCGGCCCGCATTGTTTCTCCATGGCGGTCCTGGTGTCGGCATTTCACCGAGCTATCGGAAATTTTTTGATCCCGAACACTATCGAACTGTGCTCGTCGATCAACGTGGCGCAGGTCGAAGCACGCCGCATGCAGAGATTCGCGAGAACACCACATCGGATCTCGTCGCCGATCTTGAAAAGCTGCGAGAAGAGCTGGAGATCGAGGACTGGATCGTCATGGGAGGTAGCTGGGGAAGCCTGCTCGCGCTGTGTTACGCCATCAAACATCCAGGCAGCGTCGCTGCAATAATCATCCGTGGAATATTCCTGGGCCGTCAATTTGAGATCGACTGGATTCACGGCCCAAACGGGGCGGCCCTGATCTATCCGGATGAGTGGGAGAAATATAATGCTCCCGTTACGGACAGCGAAGACATTATTGCGTCGTACTGCGAGCTACTCAACAGTGAAAACAAGGAAACCGCCATGGCAGCGGCCCGCTCCTGGACTCGCTGGGAAGCGTCAATGATGACGCTTTTTCCGGACCCGGTTGCGCTCGAGCAAATGATAAGCGATCACTCTGCCCTTTCAATTGCACGCATCGAGTCATTCTACACAGCAAACAATTTCTTTATCGATACGGACAACTACGTGCTTGATAACGCGGGCGTAATCGCGTCGATACCTTGCAAAATCGTTCATGGTCGATACGACACGATCTGTCCACCGATTTCCGCGTGGGAATTGCACAAGGCACTGCCAAACTCGTCGTTGACAATCGTCCCGGATGGGGCGCATTCCCCGGTGGATGGCGGCATGACGACAGAACTTGTCAAAGCAGCAAACGATCTTAGGACTCTTAAGTGACCAACAAGACGACCGCAAATACAGTTGACGTGCCGACGGCAAAGACTGTTGGGCAGTGGTTCCAGGATATGCCACTGACAGGAACGCACTGGGTCGCAGGACTGACTTTGTTTGTGGCGTTCATCATTGAATCCTGGGAAATGATGATCATCATCTTCTCAAGTGGCGCCATCGGCCTGGAATTCGCGTTGCATACTGGAGAAATTGGCTCGCTAATTGGCGCCATGTTCCTTGGAATGATCCCCGGCGCGCTGCTGTGGGGGAAGCTGGTCGGCACGCTGGGACGCAAGCGATGCATGATCTGGAGCATTGGTCTGTACGGCCTGTTTCCTTTGATGAGCGCGTTCGCGCCAAGCTTCGAAGTTTTGTGGGCTATACGGTTTGTCTGCGGCATCGTATTGTCCGGCGCGCTTGTTGTGACCTTCCCCTACTTCGAAGAGTTAGTACCAGTCAGGGTGCGCGGCCGGGCGACCGTGTATTTGTCGGCCGGTTGGCCGCTGGGTGTTCTTGCCGCAATAGGAGTGACTGTCTTATTAATGGATTTCGGATGGCGCTGGGTTATTGGATTCAGCACGATCGTCACATTATGGGCATTCGTCATCTACCGGTTCGTACCCGAATCGCCGTACTGGTTGGCGGAGAAAGGCCGAAGTCAGGAGGCAACGGCATCCATCAACCGCCTGGCCGAAAATTCACAGTTTGCGAAGTCAGTTGCGGCTGCCAGTACGGGCGGTGACATCGCGTTTATGAGTATATTCAAGCGTTCGACAATTCGAATTACGATCATACAGACTGTTATTAATTTCTGTTTTTCCTGGGGTTACTGGGGGCTCGCGTCGTGGATGCCTACACTTCTTGCGAAACGAGGGCTAAGTGCCCCGGAAGGCCTTGGCTTCATGGCGATTTCCGCTTTGTTCATGTTTCCGGGATACATCTCGGCGAGCTATCTGACCGGTAAGTACGGCCGCAAGAAAATTATGCTGATCTACGTTTTCCTTTCCGCGATCGCGGGTTTCGGATTCGCTAATTCCGGTTCAATTACAGCGATGTACATTTGGAACTTCTCGCTGTCGTTCTTCAGTCTGGGCGCGTGGGGAATCTGGAACACCTGGCTGGGCGAGATTTATGACACACGATCACGCGGTGCAGGTACGGCCTGGGGTGTTTCGGCACAACGTGTCGCGAATGCAGTCGCGCCGGTTGTTATTGGTGCGATGCTGGTTACGTCAAGCTTCATACAGACAGTAACTTTTATATCAATGTTTCTTGCCATTACTTTCTTTGCCGCAGCACTTTTGCCGGAGACAGAAGGCAAAGCATTAGGATAAGCAGAGCTCCCAGTTCGACACTACGGCGAGTTGAAGCAACCTCAGAGTGCCGCAAGTCCGACGGTAATGGTGTAAACCATCTGACCAAATTACACCCTCTGACGAACCGACTCTGGATCACGTTCAACGGCTGGCACTCGAGGATCAGCGAATTCCGGTTTCGATAACCACCTTGCCGTGTGCACGCCTTGGCTCCTTCAGGTATCGGCATGCCTCGACATACTCTTCCATTGGATAGACACGGTCTATATTGGGTGAGATATCGCCCGCAGCTAAGCCATCGTTGACCCACTTAATACCCTTGGCGCACATCTCATCGTCTTCTACGTAGTTGAACAATGAATAAGCTTGAAAGAGCGCATTGGACTGGAAGAGTGCGGCATACGGAATCTGGGGGAACCCCTTGTCGAGCATTCCATAAAAGAAGATCCGGGCATTTTTCGCAAGCGCGCCGACATAGTGATTCATCAATCCTCCACCGATCGCGTCAAATGCCGCATCGATGCCGTGGCCATCCGTTAGTTCTTTCAGCTTCTTATCGAATCCTTCATTCGATGAGTCAGTGATGACAACATGATCGGCGCCGGCGCTTTCCAGGTAGGGCCGATTGTATTTATAGCGTGTCGTGCCGATCATTGTAGCGCCGCACAGTCGCCCGATCTCGAGGGCAGAAGTTCCCGCGGTGCTCGTTGCCGCGGTAACCAGAATCACGCACCCGGGCTGCGCTTTGGCGAGTTCCACAACCGGGTAGTAGGCTGTGAGGTACTGCATCCAAATGGATGCGCTTTCGACGGCACTCAGGTCGGCAGGTGCCTTGGTCAGATAGCGAGCTTTGACAATCAGGGATTCACCACTCGCTCCGCGATTGTCGTAGAAATGCGGCAACGTGCTGTACCGCTCGCCGACTTCAATGTCATCGACTTCCGGCCCTACAGCATCAACGATGCCGGCCGCCTCCATGCCAATCCTGGCGGGAAAGCTCGAGAAGCTGTACGAGTACCGATCTTCCATGAGGTCCATGTCTCCCCAGTTCAAAGCGAATGCTTCGACTCGAAGTCGGACCTCTCCCGGGCCAGGCTCTTCGTCAGGAAATTGTTCCAGGCTCAGTCCTTCGAACCCGCTGTAGTCGTTCATCACCCAAGCTCTGTGCATGTTCTTTTACCTCAAACGTATTCGTACCAACCGACTGCTGCTTGCGCACGCCGATTCGGGGTTGCTCAATTTGTTCGCCCTCGCAATCGAGTCATCAAGGCGTGCCCGACTTTCTTCGCCTCAACTACGCCGACCGCTTTGCCGTGAAAATAGAGGAGATAGTCAGCATGCCCGTGCCCGGATTCTAGCGGAAATTCACGAATCGTACAGGGTTTGGAAACGAGCCTGCCCGAAGGGCGAAAAACGATCCAGGTCGAATCGAGTCAATCGAACGCAGTTCTCAAACTCTGGCCGCAGATACTAGAACGCCCCTTGACGGGGCGTTTTTGATATCTGGTGGCCGGGGGCGGAATGGACTCGCTGCGCTCGCCCTTCGGGCGCACTTCGGGCGTCTGTCGGCGCTGTGCACCTCAGATGAACCACCGACACGCGGTTTTTCAGAACATTGAAGAATGGGGACAGTCCCTTAGGGACTGTCCCCAGTATTTCTACCGCCCGTTGTTAAATATGCTTCACTGTGCATAACGGCGCAGAGCTCATTTACACAAAATTCCCGCGGCTGGCTGCTGCTCAAACCATTTTTCCTACAACTTCGCGGACGTCGAGTTCTGTAGCGCAGTGAGAATTAGACCTGCTGAACACAGAGCTGCGCCGCGGCGAGGTCCTGTAGCGCAGAACCAACGGACTTGAAAAGTGTGATTTCATTCGAATCGTTTCGGAGGCTCACGTCCCGGGACGACATGTAATACATGTCGCCGGCGACCTCGTCGAATGAAAACGTACCTGCTTGGGCTGCCTGGATCAGGTCGCCGGCCTCGTCTTTCGCACCTTCCATCGTGTCGACGAAAACCTGGTCGGCTTTCCCGATGAGTTCGGCGTCGGCCTCACACATCATCGGCTTGTAAGCACCAACCAGATCGACATGCGTCCCGGGACCGACCCAGCCTCCCAGTAATAACGGTTGTTCAGACGGCGTTGCGGAACTGATGATGTCCGCGCCCGACGCGCCTGTTTCGACATCGGGCACGCAAACGCAGCTGATGCCGGTTTGCCGGCTGGCCTGTTCGGCGGCGTCCTCTGCATGCGTCGCGTCTCGGCCCCAGATGCGCACCTCTTCGATGGGCCGCACCGAACAGTGCGCCGCAATCAGTTGTCGAGCCACTCGTCCAGTACCAATCATCAATAGAGTTTTTGAATCCGGTCGTGACAGATAACGCGATGCCAGCGCCGACGCCGCAGCTGTACGCCTTGCCGTCAGCACACCGGCATCCAGTATTGCGAGCGGGATGCCGGTCGCACCCGAAAACAGCACGTATGCACCGTGCAACGTTGGATGTCCAAGGGCCGCGTTTGAGGGTGCGATCGTGGCCAGCTTGATGCCGAAGTCGCCATTCTGATTCCAGGCGGGCATTAGCAACAAGTTGATGTCGCCGCGATCGTTGCCCGGAATCGAGTGGTGGTGCCGGACCGGAGACACGCCGCCCTGGCGAAAGGCATCGCGGATTGCGTCGATCAAAGCCGGCCATGGCGTTAATGCCGTTACCTGCTGGTCGTCGACAATCGTGAGATCCATCATTCCGCGCCTGGCCAGCTATCCGCAAGACTCATCGGTGCTTATCGTCAGTCTGCGTAGACGGCGACAGGCTCACCAAGTGCGTCCATATTCGGCTCGATGCCGAGACCCGGCTCGTCTGATGCAC
This sequence comes from uncultured Gammaproteobacteria bacterium, assembly GCA_963760325.1. Taxonomy (GTDB): domain Bacteria; phylum Pseudomonadota; class Gammaproteobacteria; order Steroidobacterales; family Woeseiaceae; genus UBA1847. The sequence goes on from CAVXCW010000036.1 coordinate 156,850, forward strand.
GCATTTGTCCTGCGACGCGCTGCGGCGCGCCCGTCGCGTTACGAACCGTGACGTAGCTGTTGAAGTCGGTCGCCGAGAACCGCAAGGATTCCGGTGTCGAGTGGGCAAGGTGAGCAATCGCCGCGGTGATGATATCGCCGCCCCAACTGTCCTCGATGGTCATGGGCAGATTCAAGCTCACGCAAAGGTCGCGAATCTGGCGCGCCTTCGTCAACCCACCAACCTTGGAGATTTTCAGATTGATAACGTCCATCGCACCGTCGCTGTGGCCACGCATCAGCGCTTCGATGTCCGTAATGTTCTCGTCGAGGATGAATGGCAGGGACGTGCGTCGCCTGACCGTCAGGCAATGCTCGTACGAGCGGCACGGTTGCTCGATGTAGACGTCCCGATCGCGCACAGCGTTGACGACCCGGATCGCGTCGTCGACGCGCCAGCCCGTGTTCGCATCGGCAACAAGTATTTCCCCGGCTGTCAGTACCTCAGCCGCCGCGTGAATGCGTTCAATATCGTCTGCAGGGCGACCGCCGACTTTCAGTTGAAACTTGGTGTAGCCGTCCGCACGATGCTCCGCAACGTTTTGGGCCATCTCGTCGGCCGGTCGCTGACTGATAGCGCGATAAAGTGCAACACTTTCGCCGAACTTGCCGCCGAACAAATCGCAAACCGATTTTCCGCAGACCTTGCCGAGTAAGTCCCAACACGCCATGTCGATTGCCGACTTGACGTACGGGTGCCCTAGCAGCGCCCGGTCCATGAGTTGGTTGATCGGGCCGATCTCGGTCGGGTCTTGTCCAATCAGGCTGGCAGACAGTTCACCGATCCCGGCGCGCGCGCCCGGCCCGAAGGCCGGCAGGTAAAAAGGTCCGAGTGGACAGACCTCGCCAAATCCGGACCGGCCGTCGTCGGTGAGCAGCTCGACGACGGTGCTGTCGAACACTTCGACGTACTTGCCCTCGGACCACGAATAACGGCCCTCGACGAGAGGCAGGTCCACCTGGTACACGCGGATGGCAGATATCTTCACGCTGTTGTCCTTTTCTTATTATTCATAGCATGAAACGACCTCGACTGCCGATCAATGAAACGACAGGCGTGCGGCAATCCAGTGTCGTTTAGGGGATAGCCCCGAACCAATCAACCGCCGACACGCGGATTTTCAGAACATGAAGAATGGGGACAGTCCCTTAGGGACTGTCCCCAGCATTTTTAGCGACCGTTGCTTAAATTACATCACCGCGCATAACAATGCACAGCTGATACACGCAAAATTCACGCAGCTACTTTCAACTGTCCATTCCCAAGATCGACCGAAGCCGTCGCCGCACATCGTGATCGTCTTCATCGGTCGATTTGATCGTCATAGCTTGCATGCTGCAAACTGCGGATCTGTAGCACAAATCCAAACCTGATGGTTCACGCACTCGAGGTTTAACAAGAATGAAAAACCTGGCTCTCACGGCGTCACTGTATATTTGTCTCCTGCTGATCAGCGCCTGCGGAAAGGCGCCCGACGTTATTGTTTACGATGACGCTGCCATTGCGAATGAATCCCAGACGGGCGAATGGCTCGCCTACGGTCGCACTCATAACGAACGTCGCTTCAGCCCCTCGGACCAGATCAATACGGGCAATGTAGCCAAACTGAAAGTCGACTGGTTTCTGGACCTGCCCCAGGATGTCGGGCTCGTCTCGACACCGCTCGTGGTCGACGGGACGCTGTACTTCACCGGCACGATGAACGTGATACGCGCGGTTGATGCGGTGACCGGCAAGTTGCTCTGGGAGTTCGACCCACAGGTCGCCAATGCGATCGCAGGCAAGCGACGGACCGGCTGGAAGCACAATCGCGGTATTTCTTTTTATGAAGGAAAGCTGTTCGCGGCTACCTGGGATGGCCGGCTGTTTGCCCTCGATGCAGAAACGGGCAAAGAAATCTGGACGGTGCGGACCTTTGACCTCGACCAGGCCCTTTACATCACCGGCGCACCCAAAGCTTTCAATGGCAAAGTCCTCATTGGAAATGGCGGCACCGAGAGCGGCCCGACGCGCGGCTGGGTAACGGCCTACGATGCGGACACCGGTGAAGAAGCCTGGAAATTCCATATCGTGCCCGGCAATCCGGCCGATGGCTTCGAAAACGAGGCCATGGAAATGGCCGCCAGGACCTGGACAGGTGAATGGTGGAAACATGGCGGCGGCGGCAACGCCTGGCACGGATTTACCTACGACGCCGAGTTCAACGCGATCTACATCGGCACCGGCAACGGCTCGCCCTGGAACCGCAAGATTCGCAGCCCGGAAGGCGGCGATAACCTGTTTCTCTGCTCGATCGTGGCGCTGGACGCGGACACCGGCGAGTACCGTTGGCACTACCAGACCACGCCGGGCGAGTCATGGGACTACAACTCCAACATGGATATCGTCCTCGCCGACTTGCAGCTTGGCGATGAACCGATCAAGGCGATTTTGCATGCACCCAAGAACGGATTCTTTTATGTGATCGACCGTGCAACCGGCAAGCTCGTATCCGCCGAGCCGTTCGTCGAAACCACGTGGGCGTCGCATATCGATATCGAAACGGGCCGGCCGGTCGAAGTTCCGGGGGCACGCTACGAAGTCGATGCGGCTTACATCACGCCAAATGCCTACGGGGCACACAGCTGGCATTCGATGTCCTACAGCCCGCAAAGCGGCCTCGCCTATATCCCGACACAGCACTATGCCTCCAACTACTCGGACCAGGGCTATGACATCGAGGGCTTTCAAATGGAGGCGTTCGTTGGCGGCCTCGGGGTGGACCCGTTGCTCGCAGAGCAACCGCGTGAATACCCAGCCTCGTTGATTGCATGGGACCCGCTCAAGCAGGAAGCCGCCTGGGAAATCCCGCAAAAAAGCGGTCCCAATGGCGGCACGCTGACAACAGCCGGAAACCTGCTGTTCCAGGGCCGGGCTGACGGCCGGATCCTTGCCTACGATGCGACGACAGGGGAAGAACTCTGGAATTTCAATGCCGGGCTCGGCATGACTGCCGCCCCGATTACCTACGAGTTAAACGGCCGGCAATACGTCTCGATCCTGGTGGGCTGGGGTGGAGGTTCCGCAGGCCTCGGCTCGCTGTTTTCGACGGAAGAGTTCAGCGCGCGCCACCTGGGGTGGGATTACGGCAAACATATGCGTCGCCTCGTCACTTTCTCGCTGGAAGGAACGGCCGACATGCCGGCGCTGCCGCCGCCGCACTTCGCGAAACCAATCGAAGCCCCCGACTTTGAGATCGACCCGGCGTTGGCAGAGCAAGGCGCAGTGGAATACGGTGCCTGCACATCCTGCCATGGGCTTGACGCGCTGGCGTCGGGAATGGCACCCGATCTAAGAGCCTCGACAATAGCGCTGGACGCCGAGAGCTTTTCGGCCGTGGTTCGTGACGGCGCACTCGTAGCGCGGGGAATGCCCGGCACCCCGGGCATAACGGATGGGCAGCTGGATGCCTTGCAGCATTACATCCGACAACGGGCAAGGGACACACTCTAGGAATCGGAAGGCTATCGCAGACACCTAACCCCCTCGTGACGGTTTAGTTGTTTGGTGGCCAGGGGCGGACCGATTCGCGCGCCGCGAGCTCAGCTGAAGGCTGAGCGAGGAAGTGCCCTTGGGGTGAAGCGAACTAAGACAGCGAAGCTGCACCCAGAGGGCATAAACCCGAAGGCGCGAGCCAATCGAACCGAGCATGGAAAGCCGCAATTGCGATCGATTGGCACTAAGTTTTTCCGTGCTGGACACGCGGATTTTCAGTGAACAGATTTCACAACCCAGCATAACCCGCGGTAACCCAAGAGCACGTATTGCTTCGATTTCGCGACTGCGTGACGTCTCTTGCGTGACAGTAGTGATCCTGGATTTGGCACCGAAGCGGGCACCGGAGATCGACCAGCCGCTCAGCTACCACTCACTGACGGAGTTGTTGCTCGCCGCGGAGTGCGTCGACTTTGGATAGGGTCTCGAGTCCAAAATACGTATAAGCCACTGTCCGGACCGCCGCCGGAGCCCGGCGCGAGGCGTATACTAGAAGTGTACTGTGGATCATGATCGAGGTGGACACCATGCCAGCACAGACACTCAAGGGTTTTCTCGACAGCAACCACGTCAAGTACACCACCATCACTCACTCACCCGCGTACACGGCACAGGAAGCCGCTGCAAGCGCACACATCCCAGGGAAGGACCTCGCCAAGACAGTAATCGTCAAGGTCGACGGTGAATTCGCGATGGCTGTACTTCCCGCATCCATGCAGGTAAGCCTCGCGCGGCTGAGAGAAGCCGCCGGAGCCGGCGACGCCGAAATCGCGTCCGAGGAGGAGTTCGAGAAGCTTTTCCCGGATTGCGAACTGGGCGCTATGCCGCCGTTCGGCAATCTCTACGGCATGCCGGTCTTCGCCGCAGAGGAACTCACCGAGGATGACGAGATCGCTTTCAACGCCGGCTCGCACTCAGAACTTGTGCAGCTTGCGTACAGCGATTTCGACAAACTGGTGCAACCGAAAGTCGTGGCGTTGAACTAGCGTCCAGACCCCAAAACGCTGGCAAGGTGGTGAGGCTCGCACGTCCAATTGTGCGCATCTCAAACGCCAATAGACTGTGATTTCGGATAGGGAGCGCTGTGAACGCCGATCTCCTGCAGGGATTCTATCTCGGAGATCTGCTCGTCGAGCCACTGAAGGGAGAAGTCACCGGTCGGGCAGGCTCCAGGCATCTTCCGCCCAAGGCGACGGAAGTACTGTTGTGTCTTGCGCGCGCGCCCGGTGAGCTCGTTGCGCGCGAATCGCTGCTGGAATGCGCCTGGGGACCGGGTCAGGGCAGCCACGAAGCACTGAGTCACGCGGTTAGCGAGATTCGCCTCGCGCTCGACGATCACGCCGACGATCCGGTCTTTATTCAAACGCTGCCAAGGCTCGGCTACCGCCTGGCGGTTAGTCCCAAACTCCCGGGCGAGCACGCAACAAGCGTTGTCATCGGCGCCCAGGGCGGAGTTGGCGTCGAAGACATCGGCTTGTTCGAAAACCTGCAGCGCCGCGGCGTGCTCGAGACGGCTCTCGCCTACCTGATACTCGGCTGGCTGCTCGTTCAGATCGCCGACACTATCTTCGATCAATTGCTTTTACCGCAGTGGGCCGGGACCTTCGTGACGGTACTGGTTATCTCGGGGTTCCCGATCGCGCTCATGCTGTCCTGGTTCCTCGAGTTTCGCCACGGCCGGGCCATCGTTGACAAGCTGTCTACAGCGGACGACCGCAAGCGCCGCTTCAGCCAGACCTATATCTCTGTTGTCTGCTCGCTCGCGATCGCGGGTGTCATGGTCGCGATCTATGACCAGGTCGTCGGCCTGCCGGAGGGCGAGCCGACGGAAACGTCCGAAGTTGTGCACGAACCACAGCCGCCGCCGATCGTCGAAAACTCGATCGCCGTTCTGCCGTTCGTAAACCTGGATGGCAGCCGTGAAACGCAGATTTTCGCTGATGGCCTGGTAGAGGGTGTGATCAACCAGCTGTCGCGTGTCCCCGGACTACGCGTCGCATCGCGCGGCGACTCCTACACCCTGGAGCCGAACACCCCATCACAGGAGGTTCGCGACCGCCTGCGTGTGGAGCTGTATCTCGAAGGCAGCGTCGAAATGAACGCCGACGAAATGCGCGTCACGATGCAGCTGATCAATTCCGAAGACGGCTTTCATGTCCTGTCTCGCCAGTTCAACCGACCACGAGAGGGTTTTTTCAACTTACACGACGAGATTACGAGTCTTACAGTTGCGAACGTGCGTGTCTCCTTGCCGCCCGAGTTACAGGCGTCATCTTCCGAGCCCGTGGAAAAACCGTCTCTTAACGCCTACGTGCTCTACCGCCAGGGCATAGAGGCGTCGCGGCAACCGATGTCCATCGACACAGTCGCCTCGGCACTCGGCTGGTTCGATGCGGCGCTTAATGTCGACCCGAAATACGCGGCAGCGCATGCGGGCAAGTGTGCCGTCTTTGTCAAAGGCTACGGCGAGGTAGACGATCCGTCGTACATTGAGAATGCCGAGTCATCCTGCGCGACAGCACTCGCGCTGAATCCCAACCTCGATGTCGTTCACACCTCGCTCGGCAACCTGTACAGATCGACGGGCCAGTACACCGATGCCGAAGCCGCCTACCTGACAGCGCTTGAGAGCGACCCCGTCAACATTGGCGCGCTAAGAGGGCTCGGCATTGCCTACCAACACCTCAATCGGGCGGCAGAGGCCGAAACTATCTTGCGCAGGGCCACAGACGCCCACCCGGGCAATGCTTCGGCTTTTAACTCACTGGGCACATTCCTGTACCAGACGGGCCGATTCGAGGAGGCCGCTGCGAAGTACGAATATGCCGTTGCTCTCAGGCCCGATGACATGAAATACGTGACGAACCTCGGGTCCGCTCACATGCTGCAGGGCAACTTCGCATCAGCGGCAACGTACTTCCAGAGAGCCATCGACATCAAGCCAACGAAGAACGCGTACAGCAACCTCGGCCTGATACATTTCTACGTCGGGGATTACGATGCGGCGATCGAGAGCCAAAGGGCAGCCGTCGAGCTGCAGCCCAACGATCCTCTTGCCGGGGCGAATCTCGGCGACACGCTACTGGCGGCCGGACGCGCCGCAGAAGCCGGACAGGCTTTCGAGGATGCGGACAGGATGGCGGCGAGCGCTCTGCGGGTAAACCCGAACGATCCGCTGATACTCATGGACATGGCGTGGATCAAGTCCAGGCTCGGGGAACAGGATGAAGCGCGAAGACTCATCGACCGGGCCATGAAGCTCGTGCCGGACAATCCTTATGTGCACTACTACAACGGCCTGATACTCAATCGGACGGGCAACACCACGCAGGCCTTCGCCGCGCTGCAGACCGCTGTGGAACTTGGTTACTCGACGGCCTTGCTGGCCGGTGATCCGAACCTGGCAAATTTGAGAGGCGACTCCCGATTCAGCGATATCGCCAACGGATCGGACTGAGCGATATGCAGAGTCGCCATGGGAGGAAAGACAATGAACAAGACTTATCTCTGTGTACTACCGCTGGCGCTCTTGCTGGCAGCGTCATCAGACTTTAGCGTCGCTCAAGAGGGCGATCGCATAATAGACAACCGCAAAACGCCGCCATGCCTGGGGGACCCAAGAGTACCGACGGTCAACTTGAAGAAAAAAAAATTGGAGACGAAGCCCAGCTGCGTGCGCGCGAACCCCGGAGCGGCCCTTGTTTTCAGGCTCACACCGAAAAACGACTTCGAATTAGGAACTGTCGAAATCTCCCCGAAAGACGATGCCAATGACTGGCTGGCCGGGGACAATAGCACCTACGAGGACCTCATCATCATTCGGATCCCGGATGACCTTGCGCCTGGTGACTACGACTACGGCATCAAGGCTCCCGGCCAGCGCGTCGACCCCAGGGTGCACGTGGAAGATTGATCGAGCTGCGGTGCACGGTGTAATGCGAATAGGGTCGGACCGACATCAACGAAAACCTCGGTTCGACCCCTATTCCCGAAAAAAAACCGGGCTAACGCCCGGCTTCAAGACGTGCCTGATCCCGAGGGGGTTAGATAGGGGTCAGGCAGCTTTCGGGACATCCCGGGTGGAGAGTTATTCGTATCCGAGATTACGGGCGAGAGCCTCGTAACTGACATGCCCTGCATGTACGTTGAGGCCATTGCCCAGGGGCGGATCAGTTCGCGCGCCGCGAGCTCAACTGAAGGCTGAGCGAGGAAGCGCCCTTGGGGTGAAGCGAATCAAGACAGCGAAGCTGCACCCAGAGGGCATAAACCCGAAGGGTGAGCGCCAAAGGCGCGAGTCAATCGAACCGAGCATGGACTCGAGCCCAAACGCAGTGCATGCGGGATGATTGAGCAATGGAAAATTTGCCAACCCTTCCCGGCCTGGATTGGCGTCGGCCGTTCTACATCGACCCGGTAAGATTCAGGAAGAAACCCTGGTGGTCATAACTGAGATCGGTCAGGTCTGACGAGAAATCCGTGAAGTTGTAGCCAAGACCAAGCTTCAGGTGGTCGCCGAAGTACCGTGACACGGTTGCCAGCGCACCGCTACGGCTTTCGTCCAGGTCTGGCATGTCGAGCAGGCGTCCCTCGAGCAGGAACTCCCAGTCCTTGCGGAAACGATAATCGCCACGCACCACGTAGAGGTTTGCGTTGTTGTCGAAATATTCAGGATTCTCACGGTCCAGGCTCACCTGGCCAAGACGGTAGGCGTACTTGCCACCAATAGAGAAGCGCTCGGATATATCGTAAGTAACGTCGGCGGACGCGATGTGACTCTTTTGCACGAACTCGGCCGCGACATTTTGCAGCGTAACCTGGCCGGTCGTGGGTACATTGTAGAAGTAGGTGTACTTGACCAGCGTATTGAGCCGATCGTTCATGATGGGACGGTACGCGTATCCGAGCACCGCCTCGGAGAAGCCGCCGTCGTAGAACGTGCCCAGCGAGCTTTCACTCTCTGAGTGATTGAGCTTGCCGAGCAAGCGCGAGCCCGGGTCCATTTGATACTTGAAGCTGTTACGCAGCAGCCACGTCTTGCGCTCGGTCCTGCCTAGATCGAATTGCTCGACGTCATCCATTCGGTATTCCACGCCGCTCGAGAACGTCAGCTTCTCAAAGCCAACACCAACCTGGACGCCGGCCGCCACGCGCTCGGTTTCGGCGCCGGTCTGCGTATCCTGCAGCGTGCCAATATCGGTATTAATGCCAATATTCCATTTCTCGGTCGGCGCAAAGCTGATTCCGGTTCCATGCGTGAGGCCCGTCATCGTATCGTTCTGCTGGTAGCGCTCTTCCAGGAACACGCTGGTGCTGTCCGCAATACGTGATTTGACGCCGGCGACAAGGTTACCCTCGCTGCCGCGACCGCTACGCAGGCCGTTGTCCGTGCGCTCGTTCTCCAGCGCATAGTTGAGATACAGACTGGTGCGATCGGAGTGCAGATAATTGGTCCCGACACGACCGCCCGCGCCGAGATCACCGTCTGATACTTCGGCGTCGACACGGAGGCGTTCGGACAGGCGATATGCACCGCCTATGCCGGCTCTCGCGTTTTCTTCGCGATCGCCCGTGACCGACATCGTGTCTTGCATGAACCCGTAGACGTTCCATGTCGATTTGGAGTCGTAGCCGACTTGCAGGATCGCGTCCTCGCGATCGCCCTGCTCCTGAGTGAGCGCGACGATCGGCGAACGATCGACGCGACTGTCAGTACGGTAGCCCGCCTTGACGTCCCAGTGATAGGAGAGCTGGTAACTCAGGTTCACTTCCTGGACTTCGGTTTCGATACCCTGCTCCTGCGTCCGCGTATCGATTTTTGTACTCACCGCAAATTTCTCCGCGATCGGCATACTGAACGTGCCGCCCCAATTTCTGGCGTCAGACAATGCTGTAAGCCCTGGCGCCGAGTAACCTGCCTCGACATCCTGCAAGTAGAAGGTCAGCTGGCTATTGCCGAAATTCAGCAGCTCGTTGGAAGACAGGCTGATGTCGGCACGATAGGCATCCGCCTCCGCATTGACGAAGGACGTCGCGTCGTAGCTGTTGAACTCGAAACCACCGTCGCTCGACAGCAGCGGCAGGGAGACGAGCCCTTCGCTACTGGCCTGCTGGATCTTGAGCCAGGATTCCGCGGCGTACCGGAACGTGAGGTCGGCAGCGTTGAGGCCGTTGTCGACGTCGTCCTGCTCATTAACGTTGGACGTCACTCCGAGTTTGACGTAGTCGCCAAACCAGTAATGCGCCTGGCCGCCCATCGCGACAGCATCGATGTCACCGAAACCAGGCGTGTATTCGTAGCGCACCACGAGATATGCCTCGTCCCCGCTCACCGCGTTGCTGCGTACCAGCAGGTTGTCGTCCACAGTGGATGACAACGGCTCCGCCAGCACGACGCGGCCCTGCAGGTAGTCGATATCGTAATCGAGGGATGGCGTCAGGTTCAGCACACCGGTCACGATGCCCGACGCCTTGTCGCGCAACTCGATACGCACGCGTTCGGAACCCGCGAGCAGATCCTGGCGATTCAGGAAGTACAGCGATCCACCGGTACCGCGGAACTCCTCGCGACTCGCCACAGTGCCCGGTTCCGCGGCGAACATGTCCGCTGCGAAGCGCTGTTCGCCGAACTCGGTGGTCGCGTCCGACTGGTAGTGCAGGTTCGCGCCGTACAGGCCGCGGTCCACCTGTGCCAGTTCGTTGTTCATGTAGCCGATCTTGAAGTTACCCCACTGGCCGTAGTTGTCTTGCTCACTGAGTCGCAGGAAGAACTTGCCCATGGTCGGCGCCATTTCCTCAACCGTGCTGTCGTCGCCAAAGGTCGGGTAGTAATAGTCGGGATCGATACGTCGGAAGAACGCGTCAGGCGACTTGTCCATCAGGTTACTGAAGATGTCATCCAGGGCACCCTCGCGAGTGTCCGCGCTGGCCGTCAGTTTCCAGTGTTCGCCAAACTTGCCATTGACGAAGAACGCGAGTCGTCCATCTGCGCTGGAGTCCTGGTCATATGTCGGGTTGATACCCTGTAACAGGTCCATCGGTCCGCTGACGGAGTTTTGCGACAGCGTCAGATCGGCCATGCCCACATAGAACCAGTCGTTGTTTTCAAATTCCAGGTCGCGCAAGTAGAGGTTTCCGGCGCCCTCTTCATCGACGACGGCCACTTCGACCGTGTGCGCCCCCTCGGGCAGAATCTCCTCGGTGACGAAACTGCCGTTCGTGTCGACCGGCACCGGGCGTCCGGCAACAAAGACTTCGTGACCGTCAGGAATGCCAGCACCACGTACGCTAACGGTGCCGCTGCTGAGACCGATGTTGTGAAGGCTCAGTCCGTTCTCGCCGTAGGCGGCGTATAGCTCCGGACCTGCCTCGGACTCGTCCGGAGTTTCTTCGTCGTCCGCGGGCTCGACAGAGTCATAGACCACCCACAGTGGTTGTGCACTGGTTTCGTCAAAATTGCCGTCATCGCCATAGGCGCGCAGCACGTAAGCGAGCTCGTAGACCGGCGCCTTGAACCACGCGGCCGGCGGGAGCCAGCGCGCCACGCCGTCTGCCTCGATCTCGATGACATCAATCGGCTTCGACTCGAGCGACTGTCCCGTCTCAAACACTCGCACCTCGGCACGTTCGATGAAGTGCGAGTAGTTCGTGTACATCCTGAATTGCACCGGTGAGATGAGCGTCTCGTGATCGATGACCCGCGATACGGAGACGCGTGACGGCTTCGCAGCAATACTGAGGCGCGGCGCCGAACGCAGGTTGTCGAAGCCGAAGCGGATATCGGCCTCTTCAAAAGCCACGTCCGTGCAGCGCTGGATATCCGACGAGCTGCGCTTCGGGTCGTCGATCGGAACACCATTGACGGTGATGCGCATCAGGTTCAGACCGAGCGGGTTTTGTGGGCTCAGCTCACGCGTAACGCGAGTGATATCGACACCCTCGTAGTCGTCCAGCACCGCGAGCTCATCATAAATAACCTCGACGGCAACGTGCGAGGTCTCACCCTGCACAAAACCGGCGTTTACGACGTCTTTCGAGTGCACATAGCCATGCCCTTCGAACTCGCGCTGCTCTGTGTCAAGCTGCATGTCCTCGGCGATACTTTCCATGGCGCGACGCGCGCGCGATGCCGACAGGCCAATGTCGTCACCGTAAACTGCCGCCGTGCGACGTTCGAGACGCTCATTGCGCGTGTAGCCGACGAAGCGCAGGCGAGGGTTGGTCTTGTCGGCGATGTCGGCGAGTGCTCGGGCGAGGTCATCGGTGTAGCCAGCCGGCACCACCGGCTTCCCGTCGACGATGTTGAGATCGGCGATCGCGCCCCACGGCGGATCGTATTGCCGTGTCACCAACTCGGCGCCTGCCGACTCCGGACATAGCTGCGGCTCATCGGGCAGCTCCTGTAGCGGATCGTCATACCAGAACTCGACCTCGACGCGACGATTGAGCGCGCGGCCGCGGGTAGTTTGGTTCGAGCCAAGCGGCCGCTGAGTACCCTTGCCGTCACTTGCCACGACCGCGGTCGGCAGATTCAGACTATCCTGTACTGCCAGGGCAACCCGGCGCGCGCGCGCTTTCGACAGCCCGGTGTGGTCGCCGTAAATACGTTCCATCCGGCCCGTCAACGGCGAACCATCGGTGTAGCCTATGAACTTGACTACGACGTTTTGCTTGTCGCCCAGGTTCGTGAAGCCCTGACGAACCCGCTCCATAAAGTCGGCGTCGACGTCAATGCTTTCTTCTTCGAACCTGAGCGGAGCGATCAGGTTCTGGACGCGCGCGCGTCGCGCATGTCCCTCCACGTATCGCAGCTTGCATACCGTTTCCATGCGGCAAACCTTGATGCGCTTGATCTCATGCGGCACGAGAAATTCCTCGAGCGCCACGCGCTCCCGAACTTCGTCGTACCAGACTTCAACTTCGACACGGCGATTCTGCGCACGGCCTTCCGCAGTCAGGTTTGAGGCCACAGGCTTGGAATCGCCGGCCCATTCAAACGAAATGGCTTCAGCGGGAAGCGCCAGCGATGTCTGGAAGTGCTCTGCTACCTGGCCGGCACGCTCCCGGGAAAGGCCAGCATTGTCACCATAGATCTTCTGCAATCGCGGTGACAGCGGCCGATTGTCCGCATGACCGATCAGGTGCAGGCGCACGTTTATGCGATCGCGCATGCGTTCAAGAATGTCCGAAAGCGACGCGACAGTGGTACCGGGAATATTGGCGAGACCCGACTCGAAGTGGATCGGCGGCACCAGGCCACTAAGCTTCACAGTCTCGAGTGCGTCCTCAAGGGTTTCACGCGTCTCGATAGTGTCACCCTGTTCCGTATCGACTTCGTCAGGATCCTGGACCCATTTGGTCAACGGCACGTCGTCTGACATGTGCCGCTCGACCGCTTCGCCGATGGCGGCCTCGTCGACCTTTTCCGCGCCTGCCGGCGCCCAGGCGAGCACGGCACCAAGCATCAACAGATGGCTAAATTTCATCATAGCGTTCACCTGTTGGTCGCCTTGCTGTTATCCGGCGGGCCACCGAGCCGCCAGAACACCTCGGGTTCGATCACGAGCTCGTAACAACAGTTGAGCTCCTGCCAGGTCGTCATGATTTCTTCTTTGAGCTTCGCAAGACGCTTGTCGACTAGCGATGCGTCCTCGACGTCGGCGACATAGGAAAGTCGCAGCACGGCCGGAGCGTTGCGCAGTTCCTCGAGCAGCAGATCCATACGCGGGAGCCACTGTTCACGAATCTCCGTCGTTCCCGGCTCGAACACGGCATCGGCGATATCCAGGCCAACCACACGGTGGATCGACGCGCCGAAATTGATGCGCAAGGCCTTACCGCGTGTCGCGCGCTGTACCTGTACCGGTCGTGTCGATACACGATAGCCGCTGGGCAGGCTGCGATCATCGAGCTTCAATACGAAGTTACTGCCGCGGCTGTCGTGCGGAACGATGGCACACGTTATGTGGTAGCGGCCGTAGTTGTCGGTTGTGGCTGCCAGGCCGCGCGCCGTTACCAGGCGCACACCGGCCAGGCCGGCTTCTTCTGTGTCCTGGTAGCCGTTGCGGTTCAGGTCATCGAACACCTTGCCGCTGACATCCGTGCAGTCGAACGTTGGGTCCGGTACCAGTCGCACAGTTGCCGACGCTTCCTCGGACATCACCAGCCCGGTGATCGCGTGCTGCGCCAGCGCGCGGTTGACGAATTCACCCTCGGTTATGCCGGCACCTGCCGCGAGCAGCAGCTTGATGGTATGCCGGCCATCGACGGTGAGCAGCAGGTTTGACCAGACCAGCTCCCGACCGATGACAACAGGTTCGGCCGGCACGTCATCGAAGCGTGCCGAACCCTCGACGTAGCGGAAGCCTGGCGGGAACCGATCCACGACGTTAACGTCTGTCAGGTCGGTGCCGAAGGAATTACTCACCGTAATGACGTATGGCACGAGCTGGCCACGATTGATGTTCAGCAGCGGCGTTGTCTTGGTGACCGCTACCGCACCGCCAAGTCGTGGGTCGAGCGGTATGTGGTTGTTGAATAGCTGCGAGGTACCGGGTATCCGAGTCGAATCAAGTGTCAGGAATGTGTGATAGTCGGTTCCCGCACTGCGCGCCGGCACAGACGGTGTCGGTGCGAACTCCGACACCTGCGCCTCACAATGTTGTGTTGTCCCCGGCACGGCGTCTGTGGCCGAACCGGAGCACAGCGGTACGTTGAACGGCAAGCCGGTTGCATCGGTCGTTGGCGGTATCAGTTCGGAGACGCCGGGCACATAACTGGTATCTGGCGCCACTGTTTCGATCGCATAGCCAAGGCCGCTCTGGCACGCCGGATCCGAGAAGTTGATATCAAACTTGTAGTAGCCATTCGCCACCGTCACCTGGCCCTGGTGATTCGGGTCGTCGAAACAGTTGCTCGGCAGCGGCACACCGTTGCGCACATCCACTAACGTCACGGTGGCCCCCGCGATCGGTGCGCGCGAGACAGAGTCATACACCACGCCGTTCGGATCGATCGGCATGTTCAACGCCAGCAGATTACTGCCCTCCTGCACGTCGATTTCATCGATACGCTGCTGAGCGTCGGTGAAGTCCGAATCGGTTTGTCCGAGGAGTGCGGTTCGTGATCCGGCGCCTGGCGCACTGAAGCGCAGCGAGTACAGATTCGCCGGATCGTAGCTCGGCGGCACGTTGGTGAAAATGTAGTAACCGTCCACATTGGTCTGCATCGTGCGAACGGGCTGATCAGCAAGCAGCAGTTCAACGGTCCAGTTTTGCAGCGGTCGCTCGAAACCATCGGGCGTGTTGTCATGATCCGCGTCATGCCAGACGTTGCCACTCAACATGCCCGCGTTGGGCATCGCGCCAACATCGATCGAGACACTTGCCTCGGCCTGGCGCAGGGGGTCGTCCCAATAGACTCGACCGGTATTGGTGACAGTGGTGCCTTCGAGGAGATTGGGATTAATGATCGCGCGAAACCGCAGCACAACTTCCTGCCCGGGGGCGAGCGGTCCGTAGTCGGTAAAGTAGTCCGCCGTTATGAGCGTGCCTGCGACGGTGACCCCATTCGCCAGTCCGTTTAGCGTAGCCGACTGATCGACATAGGTCAGGTAGCCTGGAATGGGCACCGAGATGTCGTCTTCGATCCTCACATAGAGCGCCGGTAGCAAGCTGATGTTCCTTGCCGTCACCACGTATTCAAGCGTGGCGCCCGGTAGCGCCGGACCGCCGCCGACCACGGATAGTTCCTTGATGATCGACATCTGTTGAACGTCACCAACCACGACAACAGTGGGCTCCGGCCCGGTTGCCGGGTTGCCGTCGCCGTCGGTCAGGGTATTCGCAACCTCAAGGCTGTAAACCACGGCCTGGTTCGTAATGAGCGTTCCGGATGCAACGCCCGCTTCGACCTGCAAATCGAACTGCACGACGGCAGACTGCCCGGGATTCAGCACGCCCTCTCCATCGAGGGGCAGAGGCGGCGTCAGATCTGCCGAACTGATCGGCAATCCGTCGATCAGCGGTGATCCGTTTGCGCCGTCGGCAACAGCGATGCCGTTGAGCGTCGTACTACCGGCAACGTAGGTCGTGTTAACGGGTACTACGTCGGTAAGATCTACTGCGGTCGCCGGCACTGTGCCATTGTTGTACACGGTTATCGTGTAGCGCAGCACGTCGAGCGGATCGATAATACCCGGTGAACTTCCATCCACTTGCAGGGCTGCTGATTTCGGTGCAAACAGCAGCGGGAAGTTGCCGACCACATCCTGGGTCGGATCATCGGGCACATCGGTACGTGGGTCGTCGGAAGGCACATCCGCGATGCCGTTATCGACCGCACTGACGAATGCCTGGTTGGAGATTATTGTGCCGTCGGGAACATCCGGATACACAACGACATCGAATACGATCGTCGCAACGTTGTTCGCGACTCCGGCATTGAGCACCCCTGGGGTAGGGTCCTGCGGCGCGTTGATCTGGATGCCGTCGATCAGCGGTGAACCATTGGCGGCATCGGCAACCGCGACACCGTTTAGCATCGTGCTGCCAGCGACATAGGTTGTGTTGCCGGGCACCTGGTCGACGATATAGGCACTGGTCGCGTTATCGGTGCCGATGTTCTGTACCGTGATCGTGTAGCGCAGCGTCTCGCCGGCCAGCAATACGTTGGGGTTGCCCTCGATGTACGACGATACCTTGTCCACATCGAAAGCCGGCGCCGACTCAATCAGGATCTGTGTCGGGTCATCGTCGTCGGCAACGTTCGGGTCCGCTGCGCCATTGATGTTCGGGTCGTCACTCAACGCTATCGACAAAGCGTTGTCCAGGAGTTGCGACTGGTTGCTCACATAGCTGCCGTTCGCCAGCACGGGCGCGAGGTCCACCTCGAACTCGATCAGTACGCTTTCGCCCAGCCCGCCGATGCTCAGGTTGCGTATGTCGAGCAAGCCGGTACCGGCCGCGCCGCCGTTCGCATCCGTGTTGCCGGCATCCGCGCCCGCCGGCAGCGTTACGATATTCAGCGTGCCCGCCTGGAACGACGGGTCTGCATTGAGACGGTCGAGTTCGTCGACAATTCGGAAATCGCTAATGGAGACATCGCCCAGGTTCTCGATGTAGAGCCTGTAGCGCAACGTTTCGCCCGGCGTCGCGACGGTGCCCGGGTCTTCTCCAGTGGTCACATTCATGACCGTTTTCTCGAACCGAAGCATCGGCAGATCGACGATGACACTGTGTGCGTCTTCGTGGTCCCCGACGCTCACAGTGCCGTCGGTCAGGTTGCGGCTGTACATGGTCGACGCATCGGAGTTGAACCACTCGGTCGCGCCGGCCACGTTCGTCAGCACGGTGCCGTCCTGGGAATCGATGTCGAGCTGCGTGCGATACGTTATGAACAGACGCTCACCCACACCGATCACAGATTCGGCAGTCTGCGTGATGAACGTTAGCTCACACGCGACGCTGTCGTAGGCGAGCAAGTAGTCCGCTCCCTGGACCAGGGGACCCTTTCCAGGTACCGGTGTGACACCATCTGCCGCGAACACCTGCGCGCTCAGAACCTCCGGTGTCGTGTCGCACATCCCGCCGGTCGGACCGTCAGGCAGCAGGTCGACGATCGTCGCATTGTATGCGTCGGACTCGCTCTCATTCTGCACGCCGATGACGAAATTGCCCCACTCCGCCAGGCGCATCGTCGCCGGACCGGTCTTCGTGACGGTGAGTCCGGGCGGCAACGTAAATTCCCCGACCAGGCCTGAGCTGTTGACGGTGTCGCCTTCTCTCGTGATGAATTCATCGACTGGACTACCGTTGTCCAGAAAGCTCATCTCCAACGTGTAATCCACTCCATCGACGTTGAACGTCGTGGGCGCGGCCGAGGCAACGATGGTTACACGGTCCGTGCACCCTTCTCCGGGCGGTGTCGGATAGGGACAAGGGTCCAGGTTGTTCGGCGTTTCGTCGTGGTTTAGCGTGAAGCTGAAGCTCAACGGACCGGTTGGCACGCCGTCCACGGCAAGCACGAGCACTACATCGAGCTCAGCCGAAACCAGCCAAGGCTCACCGACCGTGAAATTCCGATGTTGAAACGTCCCGAGAGAAAAGTACGGGATAGCCCCTGGCAAATCGAAAGGCGGCGGCAGGGTTGCGATAAAGTCATAGCCGCTTTGCGAACCCGTCGTCGTGCCCCAACTGATGCTCGAGATCGGGTCGCCGTTCACAATGACGGGGTCGCCCGGCTGGCTTCCGGGAACCGTATCCACCGGGTCCCGCCAGGATCCAGCAACGGATACGAACGTGATCTCGGCCGCAGACGCGCTCCCGGTCGGAACCAGTACGGCCGACGCAAGAAGCAATGCGCCCAGGATGGCAAATAACTTCTTCATGACGCTGTGGTCTCGCACGTGCCGAAATCCCACTTGGCCGTGTTGACCAGCCGTGTGCCGGGCTGCGGCGTTCGACGACCACAGTGCAGCGGCCAGAGCCGACAAATCGAAGGCCTGCCGCGCCGTGTTTGTGAATCGAAACATGGTCAGTCGCATACGTTCCCTGTGCACTGCCCAGCTATCGCGAAGTACCGTGGAGCCATCCTGGTTCCGGTGTGTCCGCCGCTGAAGAGCCGTATTCAAGCCCAGTTAAAACTATCCCTTAAGCGTCGTTCTTATTGGGTGAACTGCTTCACAGCTTGGGTACTTTGCGGCAAGATTTTGCCGCTTTCGAGGCCGCAGTTCTGACTTATGTCAAGCTGAGTCAGGCGGCCGGCAGGAAGTCGATCGGGTAGATAATTGTCACGGCACTGATGTCTTCTTTTGCGCCGAAATCGAACAGTTGAACACGATCAACAACCTGTTGAGCCAGGACCGGTGCATTCATGTCGGACGATTGCAATTGACACAGCGATACTGAGCCATCCGGTTCGATAATCATGCGCAATATCAGTTGCCCACGCAGCGTCGGGTCCTTGCGTAACTCGCGGTTGTACAGGCGATACAGCGCCGCCTTGTAGCGATCGAACACGATCTGGATTTCTTCGTCGGTACGGCCCGCTATCGCGCCGCCACTTAACGGTCGATCCGATCCGCCTTCACCACCGATCGAGCTCGCGACGCGCGTGAGCGCGACACCGCCAATGCCATCGCCGCCGCCGCCGACGTCGCGGCTTATGCTGGCGAGATTAATACCACCGCTGGAGCCCTGCGCCGACGTCGTCACCATCGATCGTTCCGATCTGCCGATCGAGTTCTCACCTGCGCTGCTAAGCCGCGCCTGCGATCCTAGCTTCGCAGTCGGCCGCAAACTGGCACGACTGGCGAAGCTGTCACGAAACGCCAGGATGCCTTTCGACTTGACCTTTTCCTTGGTGTCCTCGGGCGCTGCCTCGGCGACACGTTGCTGCTCGGCCGATTCCGGCAGATTCTCTGGCGGCGTCTCCTCCACCAACTCCGGGTCGGGCTCAGGAATTTCGTCGTCGGGCACGGCCTGTTCTTCGACCGGCGGCGGAGGTGGTGGCCGCATCTCTTCACGTACCAGGTTCGCGACCCTTTCCGGCACTTTATTCAGCCGCGTCAGTTCGCGTATCGGCAAATCGATAATAGTAAACAGCCAGCCTGTAATCACGCATAGCAAGACAGATGCGGCGAGTGAGTGGCGAAAACGCTGGTCTTCTTCACTATCCCGCCTCCATGGCATAACCTGTTTTTCATTGGGCGGGTCGTTAGCATCACGTTCGACCACCCACTCACTGCGACGCCTCTCCTCGCGTTCCGCCGCATCGAGAAAATCGTAGTGTAGGTAGTCGAGCGCCAGGTTCTTATCGTCAATCTGGTCAAGAATCGAATCGCGCTTTTTCTCGAGCGCAATGACGTCTGCGCCGAACTCGTCAATTTGTTGATGCGCGTAGCGCAACCTGGCCTGGCGCGTCTCTGCAGATTGGTCCTGGTCCCAGAACAGGTCCGCAGCGCCCAGCTCATCCAGTTCCTCGAGCGAACGGCAAATCCGGGACAGGACGTCGTATTCGTGGCTTTTCTCGAGCTTTTTCTCGATCTCGGCGTTAGCCGCGTTCAGATCACTCTCATAACTCTTGAGAACACGCTCATCTTCCTCGAGCTGCCTCTTGACTGCGAGCGCTTCTTCGGACAACTCCAGGGTCATAGTGTCGCTGAGATTCATCCGACTCTACCCTGTCGCCGCAACCTGCGATGCCTTCTGGATGACAGCAAGAGAGACATTTTCATAGCCACCCTGAGTGCATGTCGACATGATCTTCTTGACCACGCCGAACGGTACGCTTCTGTCAGCCAGTATCGTGACTTCCCGGCTGCCTGCGACAGCAAGGGTATTCGGTCCGAGGACATTCTCCTTGAGAGCACCAAGACGTGCGGTTATGGCGTCAAGCGTCGGCGAGTCGTTATCAAGGACATCGCCAACGAAACCAACGGCCTGACCCTGCACGAGGATCTCGTCGGGACTCACGAAAATGACGACCGTC
This sequence comes from uncultured Gammaproteobacteria bacterium, assembly GCA_963760325.1. Taxonomy (GTDB): domain Bacteria; phylum Pseudomonadota; class Gammaproteobacteria; order Steroidobacterales; family Woeseiaceae; genus UBA1847. Next base: position 176,908 of record CAVXCW010000036.1, read on the forward strand.
TCGCGAGGTTTTGTTTCAACGCGTGACTCAGGTAGCTTCACGGTCTTCGGCGCCTCCATGACCTCTACTGAGCCCGAGTTCACGAGCAAAAAGAAGACGAGGATCGTGAAGACATCCATCAGCGACGTCAGGTTCATCTTGCCGATCTTCACGCGATTGCGCTTCATCCGTTTGATGCGTCGCGTATTCCTCATGGCGCGTCTCCGACCGAGATTTCAGAGAACAGCGCAAACAACTCGAATTCTTCGGTGTCTTCTATCGGCTTCTCGACACTACGCACGATGTCCATTACCTGGATCAGGTAGTCATAGGGAATCTGCGTTTCCATCAATACCGAGGCGGCATCGTGCTTCGGATAGTCCAGCTTGAGCTCAACCATGAAGTCGGACAGCGTCTCGAAATCGTATTCGCCTTCTGTCTTCGGGATCGAGGCAATGGTGGCTGATCCGTTGCTGATCTCTATACCGGCGTCCCTGACGATAACTTCAACACGGAAGCTGTCCTGGTTATTGGCCGGTCCTCCTGCAGTGCTCGGAAGATTGAGCTCGACAATCGTCAAGCGCGAGAACACTGCCGTAATCAACAGGAACGGCACCAATATGACCATCAGGTTCAGAAATGTGGTCACGTCGATTTCGTAGGCGTTTTCCTTGGTACGCCGTTTGTAATGATGACGCCTGGCCATGTCGGCTACGCCTCAACCGTTCGCTTGGCCCTTCTCGAGAAGACGTTGAGTGATTTAACCGTTGCCATCTCCAGGCTGTCCACGATATCGCCGGTCTTACTGGTCAGGACCGCGTGAACGACCAGCAACGGAATCGCAACCATCAGACCAAATGCCGTCGTGTTCATGGCTACCGAAATACTGGCCGACAGGAGGTCCGCTTTTTCGGCCGGGTTCGCGTTGGCTACCGCGGTGAAGGCCTGGATGAGGCCCATAATCGTGCCAAGCAGACCCAGCAACGTAGCAATACTCGACGCCAGTGCGACGTAGGGCGTCCGTTTCTCGAGGCGAGGCACAATCTCCATCATGCTCTCTTCCATCGCGATTTCTATATCTTCGCGGCGAAGTACGGCACCCTGCAACGACAAGCCCATGTTCAGGACTTTGGAAATCGTCGATTCGTCCTTACTGGTCATTTCACGCGCTGCATCGAATTCGCCGTTCGTAAGCATAGGCTGCACCTGGTCCCAAACTACCTGATTCTTGTTCGTCACCATGGTCAGTGTTACGTAGCGCTCGACTGCAACAGCAACACCGAAGGCGAATACCAGTAGTATCGGATACATGAACAGGCCACCCGATGCGAAAAAACCTACAATCGAATAGAAAAAGTCCATCTTGAAGTCCTCTTTTGACAGGTATCACTGAGTCGAACTCAGATCAGCTTCGAGAATAGAGAGGGTTCGTAGTAGAAAATGTGACGCAGCGCACGTTAGGGCGCGAATTCGGATAGTGATTGGCCGAGTTTAGACGCAGCTCACACGGCAGGCGGTGTTGGAGTTTATTCGCCTGAGCGAATTTCGTAGAAACTCAGTTCACGCAGGAATACTTCCTTGTCGACCGGTCGTGCACGATCATCCAGGGTATCCGCCAGGCTGATATCATCGCCCAGTTCAGACGACTTCCAGGGAATAATCACCAACGACTTTGGCGCCTCTTCGTTGCCGAGGATCGACATACCGGACATGGTCTTCGGATTCTCGATCCCGTCGCCGTTCTCTTCGCTCGTCGTCGACTCGCTGTCAACGCCATCCTCGGACTCTTCGGCAAACACTGAGGAACTCCAAAAAAACAGGGTCCCGACTAGTAGAAATAGCCTCAACATTGTTCTTCTCCTCCTAGCGGCCGCTTCTATTGCGGATATCCGCAATCCACATCGACGCCTGGTCATCGCCGGGCACCGTCTTCATATACGCCTCGTAGTTCTCGAGCGCGCAAGCAACGTCCGCAAGGTACAGGTCACAAAGGATGGCGAGATTTCGTCGCGCGAAATGATAACCAGGGTAAATAGCCAGCGCGCGCTCGTAACTGCTTCGTGCTTCGGCAAAGCGGCCTGTCTTTCGATACAGTATTCCGAGCTCGTTATGCGCGATCGGATGATCGGCATTCAACTCAACCGCTAGCAGCAGGTTACGTTCGGCCGCCTCGAGATCACCCGCGAGATGGTATGCAATGCCCATGTCGATGCGCGGTGCACTGAATTGCGGCGCTGCCTCGGCGACAGTCTCAAGCAATGCTACACCTTCTGCATGTCGACCCTGCTCCAGCAAGGTAAGCGCCAACTCGTATTCAGTGCGAAGGTTACTGCTGATACGCGCCTCTTCGGTAATAGTGAAGCCAACGGATTCCTGGATTTCGATGCGTACGGGGTTCCGCGTTGACTGCGTCGTCGCGCACGCGCACAAGAGGCAGGCGACGACCGATGACACGGCCGCGTTTCTGGAGAAATTCTGTACTCGACAATTTTCAAATATACGCACAGTGTTATCCTGATGCGCCTATAGCGCGTCCGTGAGTGTTTGCGCTGTGGCTTCCACGGCGTCCGCAGCCTCTTCTGAGTCGGCTTCATCGATAATCGCCTGTCCATCAATACCGAGCGGCGGTGCAATTGGCATGCGGTAGGCATAGGAATCGATGGCACCAACGTAGCCACCACTAATCTCATTTTTGGCGTAGCGTCCCGGCATTAAAAGTCCAAGCTTGTCCAGGCTCTTCTGCACCCAGGCGTTGTAGATACCGCCAGCCAACAGTTCGAAGTTCTCTTCGTGAACGTCGATAGCGCGCTCTTCGAACGGGTATGCCTCTTCCTCGATGACCATCTCGTAATCGATCGTCTCCGCTTCGCTTAGTCCGGTGGGACGTTCCGACTCCATCAGCGCCACACTGAACTCGAGGTATACCTCCGCCATGTAATAGGTTGCCGCGGCGGTGACCTCGGCGACCTCGTAGTCAACAAGCGCTTCCAGTGAGTCCATCGCCGCATCCATGCGCCGTTGTTTCTCTTCGAGACTCTGTTCGAAGGGCTGCACCAGGCTTAAGTTCGCGAACTGCTTGTAGCTCTGTTCAGCCAGTACCAGTGCCGCCTTTGCCGCGAGGTATCGACTGCGATCCGTGCGCGCGTCTGCGGCATCCCTGTCGACGGCGACGATTTCATGCAACGTCTCATAGTACCGGTCGTAGTTCTGCTCGAATTTGAAAATCTCGGCGAGACGTGAGCGTGTTTCCATGGCCACGTCGAGTGGCCAGGGATAATCAGCAACGTATTTCTCGTAGACCCGGATCGCGTCGACGACAATGGCTGCTTCATCATAAAGTTCGGCGGCCGTGAGAAGCGCTGCGCGCGCCAGTTCGGGCTCGGTCGCTTCGGCGGAAATTCTCTCATGCTCGGCCGCGGCACGTTCGGTTTGACCGTCTTCACGATAAATATACGCCAACTGCTTGGTCGCTTCCGTATTCAGATCATGCTCAGTATGCGTGGCGCGAAATTCTTCCAGAACCGCCGAAGCCTGTGACCAGTCTTGAAGTTTCATGAGTGCGGCTGCGGCATCGTATTCTGCGACGCTGCGGATATCTGAAGTCGGCGTAACTTCCTTGATGCGCAGGAAGTGGTCCGCCGCCGCTCGAAAATCTTCGAGCAGGTTCGCCTGTTCGCCCTGCTTGTAGATAGCGGCCGCCAGGCCATCGATAACGCTGGGACGATTCTCATCATCATCCGCTGTCAGATCCAGCACGTTCATGTAGGCAAATTCGGCGTTCTGGTACTCGGCCAGGTCAATCGAGGAATGCGCGACCACCGCCCATGCCGACCGCCGCAAGCCAACATCGGCTTCCGGATAACGATCTATGAGGGCCTGTCCGGCCGAGATCGCAGCCGGGAAATCTTTCATCTCGTAGAGGTCGTCCGCTGCCGCGCCCAGCACCACTGCGGCCTGCTCGTGCTCGGGATAGGTGTCGGCGAAGCGCAGGGAACTAACGACGGTAGCCTGTTTGACCTCGCGCTGCTTCGCACCCGTCGCGACTTTCAGGCCCTCACGATACGCGTAAATGGCGGCATATCCGGCTGCGGATGATTTCTCATGCACGTCGTATTCGTAGGCCGTCCGCTCATACTCGGTGGCAGCCACCAAGAATTCCATGTTTTCGAGCAACAGATCGGCGAGCTGGTAGTTGATCTGGGGCGATTCGGTATCGCGAGGGAATGAGCCCAGGAACTGTCGGTACCAGTGCTTTGCTTCGGCAAACATCGCGGGCTGCTCGTCGAGCAGCGCTTCCTCTCGGTACAACGAATGATAGTGATTTGCGAGGTCGGTCAGGTTGGTTTTCAGGAAACCTCGGACTTCTGCCGACTCCTCGATATCGTGATACAGCCAATATTCGGCATCGAGCGCGTAGTTGGTTGCGAATTCCTTCTTTGATTCTACGACCAGCTGCGGGAATCCAGCATCGCCGAATATCTCGACGACTCGCATGCTGAAGTGCGGCGAGACCTTGTGGTACGGATTCAGTTTGATGAACGACTTGTAGACTGACGTCGCGTCGTCATATCGCAACTTGCTGAAATAGAACTCGCCAAGATTGCCGTAGATCTTGTCGGCGTAGCTGCGCCTGCCGCGCTCTGCGAAGTAGTTGTCCACGACGTCGGGACCGCCCAGGTTCGAGAAACTCAGACTGATAACGCGGAATGTATCGGCAATGCGATGCTCGTCATTCTCTTCACCGACCTGATCGAAGTCGTAACCGATCGACTTGCGGTAATCAAGCAATGCCATGTAGTTGTGCAACGCTTCCTCGTACAGATACTGCTTGTAGTACGCCCATCCCTGCTTGTACAAAGCCAACTCGTAATAGGACGAGTCTTCACCCATGCGAATGATCGCGCCGTAGGCATTTTCGGCGTCGATAAATTTCTTCCTCACGAAGTAGTACTCGCCACGACGGAAGTAGACTTCGTCGAGATACCGCGAGTATGGATATTTCGCGACGAACTGATCCATGACCGCCATCGCTTCGTCCGGCTGGCCAATCTCGTCGTAGGCCCGCGACATCTGGTAGAGCACCTGGTCGTTGCGCTCATAGTTCGGGTAGGTTTCGAGAATCTTCTTGTAGGTCCGGATCGCCTCGCGCGGGCCGGCGGGCACTGCCTCGCCGTCGCCCGGCAATCCGATGTCTGGCGAAGACGTAGCGGATAGCAGGTCCTGTCGCTGTGTCGCTCGCTGCTCGAACGCGCGCTCGGATTCCGTTGGCACATCAGGCCCAGTACTGGTCGCTGCGGCGACAATCTGCCCCGTTTGATCCGCGAGGTCGGGCGCCGCCATTTCTACCGGGGCGCTGCCACCAATAACGCCGTATTCCTGCTCGATCTGCAGATCGGCGAGGCGCCGCATCGCCTCTGGCGTCATCGCGCTCTCAGAGGTCTCTTCCAGATAGCGCCTATAACTCTCGGCCGCTCGCTCCAGGCTGTCCTCGAGGTATACCTCGTCAACGTCCGCCGGCACCTGTTCCAGCTCGGCGAGTGTGCCTTGCGGTGTCGTGGTGCTGCAGGCGCCAAGTGCCGCCGACAGGCACGCCATCAGGATTAGCCGGCGCCTGCTCATTCCCCGCCCGTCCTGGCTTGCGCCTGAGTCGCCCGGTCATAGCTGTCGGCCAGCGCGAATCGCGCCTTGTCGCGGTAAGTCTCGAGCCTGCCGCGGCGCGCCATCAACTCTTCGACAGCCACGGTCTCGAGCAGGTGGCCCTGCCGCGCCATCAGGCGACTGACCTCTTCCGCTGCCTCTGCAACGCGCGCCCGCAGACGATCGATCGGCTGGTCGTACCCGGTATAGCTGTGTGTCGCAGCCTGTCGCGAGCGCACATATTGATCGTACTGCGTTTGCGCTACGGCCATCGCCTCGTCGAGTCCGCGCAGCTTGCGGTCGAACTCGGTAAAGCGCTCGTGATACTCGGTCTCAAGCGTCCAGGTCAGCAGTCCTTTGAGGCGCTTCATGCGCGCAATCAACGCCCCCTCGAACGGCGTAGACTCGTCCTGCAGGAGCGTCTCGATATGTTCGATGCGCGCCAGCAAAGCCTGCTCCTCGCGTGTTGCCAGAAACTCGGGCCTCGGCGTCGTCAACAGGTCATCGCGCCTGCGTACGAGCATCTTGTGCTGTTCTATCCTGAGACGCATGCGCGAGTCGAGTTCGCGAAATTCCCGATCGACATCAGGCAGCAGGGGCTCGTAGTGATCGTGGCGAACAACCACCATGTCATCGAAAGAGTCGAAACTGGCCTGCCAGGCGAGCAGCTTCGTTTGCAGGTCGGCGAGGTCAAGGAAATTCTGCAAGCCTGTCTGGAAGTCGTGCGAGGCCAAGAGCTGCATCATGTAGTAGGTCTCGGGGGCCTCGGGCAAGGAGCGCAGTCGAATGACCCAGTTCTTGTTTTGTTTGATTTCCTCGCGCGTCAGCGCCTCGAGGAAACGGCCGTCGCGAATGCTTTCGATTGATGTACTGAGTTTTTCGACTTCCGCGCCAAATGCGTCGAGGGCAACGCCGTAATTCACCGCCGCACGTCCGTGTACGTTCAGTTTTCCGTACGCGTAAGGCAGTGCGAGCATCGCCTCCTGTGTCGCACTGTCCGTAACTTCGCGTGCGGCAAGAATGTTCCACGGCACGACGGCGCGCTCGTAATCTTCCTCCGACAGGCTCGCCCATCCGGCGCTAAGCAGCGCCTGGTTGGAGAACGGGCCATCCAGCCGCACCCGGTTCAGGTATACGCGCGCCTGGCCGTAAATGCCGTCTTCCAGGTAGATCGTGCCCAACACGAGGTTCGACTTGTCACGTATCGCCAGTTCGGCGGGGTCATCGGTGTTGATCTGGCCGGCGCGCGCCAGCTGCTGCAACGCGTACTCACGCTGGCCGGACTCCAGGTAAGCTATGCCCAGGTTGTACGCTGCAAAGCCACCAAAACTCTTCGAGTCCCGCAGGCGTTTGAGCACCTCGATCGCATCTTCCGGGCGTTGTTCAGCCAGGTAGACGTTAGCGCGCAGAAATTCGATATCGTCTCGAATCTTCTCCGGCACTTTGCCTTCAATCCGATCCAGTGCACGAATCGCGTCGGCCATCTGGTTCTTCTGGAAATGAATACGCGCCAGCCTGAATGCGGCGTCATTGCGAACCGACTCGTCGACGGCGCCTTCGAGTACTGCACGAATCGCCCGTCCGGCACGATGGTGCATGCGATAACGCAACTCGAAATCGCCAAGATTGAACTCGGCTTCATCGATGTGGGCATACAGCGTGTCGAGTTCCGGCTCGTCAACACCGTCGTATTGCAGGACTTCCGAGTCAAGCCGTTCGAGCGCCTCGAAGAGGTACCCCTGGTGCGCGTAGTAAAGCGCCTCGCCGAAATAGAGGTCTTCGAGTTCCTCGCTATTGGCAGGAAGTGCACACAGACCCAGAAACACAAGGAGCCCGGCGGTTGAGAGTGGTGCCCAACGCATGGCTTACCAGTCTCCGACCTGAATCCCGCTCGAACCAAACTCCGGTTTACCAAGGGTTATGCCGATCGCTTTTGGTTCGACGCCCTTGGCAAAAACAAAACTATCGGACTCGCTCAGATCCTTGCCGCTCTTGAGCTTACCCATTACCGTGACGTTGAGCTGATGGTCACCCGTTGGAAAGTTGCCCGTGTATATGCGCTGCACGCCGCCTTTTTGCAGGGCTTCGAGCTCCTTGTAGCTATAGATGTGATGCGTCGCCAATTGGCCGTCGATCTCGACCTTCACAGCATCGAGACGGAAGTCGTCACCCTGATCCATCGCAACAAACAACGCGACCTGGGTGTTGCTCGGATACAGGAGACGCTCCTCGAGATTGCCGAGCTCGGAGGCGATGCTCAGTACGTCAGACTTGATTTCCTGCACCTGCCCGTCGAGGCTGCGCAATTCTTGACCGGAGAGATCCTGAGCCTGACTCAATGCCAAGGGGATACAGGCCAACATGAACAACAGGAAAATACGGACCTGTTTCGACATCGTTCAATTCCTTCTCGATTTAACAAAATCCATTTGTCAGTGTCGATAACGCACGTGCCGCTAATAGACGCGGCTAGTTGGCAGTGTTTAGCAAATCGGGTTTCATACCGTGACGCGTCCCTCAGTTCGATGCCGTTATGAAAATCGGAGATATGTGAGTCTGATCACGGCTGGGCGCCCCGAGTCGCAGCATAGTCGCCCTATCACATGAATAACGAATGGCTCACAACCCTGCAAAACACCGGTGGCGCAATTTACTCAACCGTCGTTTCTGCATCGCCCTGGACATTGCTGTTCATCGGGCTGTCATTACCATTCGTTGCGTTAATCATTCTGACGCTCTACCGCAGCGTGCTGCGCAACATCCTCGCCGTCTACAGCATCATTATCTATCGCAGCAGAAATGCAGTTGCCGGCTGGAAGACACAGCTTGTTGTCAAGTTTCGGCACTGGCTGCCACACCGGCAGTCATGCGACATCGAAACGCCGCCGCCGCAGGTAGACTTCGATGATCTCGACATCGCTGTCCTGAAGGTCGTGGCCACGCTAAAGCCGGGCTTCGCAATCAGCGCCCCGGAGCTGGCAGAGCAATTTCGAATCCGGCCGGCACAGGTACAACGCAGCCTCGAGAAGCTGAGAAGCAACAAGATGCTCGACCCCGTCATAGGCTCCAACGAAGGCTTCGACAACTACCGCCTCACGCAGCTTGGCAACGCGTTCATGTCAACCTGGGCACGACGCGGCAGCCACGTCTGATTCTGTGGTGATCGTCGGCTCAGGGAGACGGCTGCGACAGCATCTGCATCACGGCTTCCACACTCGCCGCTGAGTCGGCATCGCGAGGCGGAAAATTCGCAAAGGTCGCCTGCTTGATGCGTCGATAGAAGCTTCGAGTTAGCTCTTTCCACGAATACGTGGGATAAAGGTGCCGGATAAAGGTGCCGGATTTATTTTCGCGGATAAAGGTGCGCGGATAAAGGTGCGACGATCGGGATAAAGGTGCCGGATTTATTTTCGCGGATAAAGGCGCGGATAAAGGTGCCGTATCCTCGAAAATAAATCCGGCACCTTTATCCGCCTTTATCCACACTATGCCGACAGTCAACCAAAGTCGCGCTCGTGGAGTAGACTCATGTCAGACTCTACTTGCAACAATTAGCGGGGCTGGCATGCGACGAGTATTACTTACCGGGTTGGCAGTTTTGCTCGCGGCGGGGATCGGGCACGCAGAGAAGGCACTGGACATCGTCATCTACGGCGCGACCGGTGAGGTTGGTTCGCACGTCCTGCACGAGGCGCTGGAACGCGGCCACCGAGTAACCGCGGTGTCGCGCAACCCCGCGCGGTCGAGTTGCAGCATCCCAATCTGTCCGTCGTCAAAGGCAATCTTCTCGACAGGGCGAGCGTCGCCGGATCCGTGATTGGCAAGGACGTCGTTATCCTCTCGGTACGCGGCGTGATCGGCGATGCGGGAACGCCGGCGAGCGCGCTACAGTTCATGGCGGCAGAAACGCTCGTCGATGTCCTGTTCCCGATGGGCGATAGCGCGCCGCGACTGATCCACGTGGGTGGCTCGGGATCGCTTGAGGTCGAGCCAGGCGTCCTGTTCGCCGCGAAGTTACCGAAGATCCTGCTGCCGAAGAACCTCGAGGTGGAAATTCTGGGCCAGATACTGGCGCTCGAGTTCTACAGGAAGGTTGACGATGTGAACTGGACTTACGTCACGCCGCCCAAGAATTTCACGAACGGGCCGCGCACCGGTGTCTTCCGTATTGGGGGTGACCGGGCACTGGAAGACAGCCGTGGCAGAACTCGCGTTGCGCGCGCCGATTTCGCGGTCGCGCTTATCGACGAAGCGGAGCAGGCAATGTATCCCCGGCAGCGAATTTCTGTGGCGTACTAGGCACGCCAACCCGGTAGAACTTCCGGTCCGGACACTTATGGTCGAGAGAATAAAGTGAGGATAAAGGAATCAGATTTATTTTCACCAAAAGAAAGTCAACCCCTTTCGCTAACGTTTGGCAACTCACAAGTTAGTCTCGAAAATGAATCTGACACCTTTATTCCGAAAGGGTCCACTCATGAAGAAATCCTTACTTGTTGTTTTTTTTGTCTTGCAGGCCGCCTGTGCGGGAGTTGCGCCGGACCATTTGGTTGACGCTCAAGCGGGTCCCGTGGCCTCGGCCGAAGACTTCCGAGTCGTCGCCGGTAGCGGTTGGAATGGACACCTGAGCTACCTCGACTATTCCAGCGAGGCCCTCTCGCAAATTCCGGTGGAGATCCGGATTGACGAGCCCGACGGCCGTACGCTGAGCTACTCGATCAGATACCCAGGCGAAACGCAATACAACTCCAGCGAGAAAATCAAATTTTCCCGCGACGGTCGCAAGTTGAACGGCGGCTTGATTGTTACTCGTAAGCAGAACGATAACGGCGATCTTACATTGGTGACAACCTACCAGGGACAAGATGATAATCGCCGCGCTGATATCCGAGTGACTTATGCGATCGGCAGCACGGCATTTTCAATTTCCAAAGAGGTCCGATTTGAAGGTGAGAGCGATTATTTTATGCGCAGCCAGTATTCACTCGTCCGTTGAACGTTAATGCTAACGAGTGGCCGAGGTAACCATCGACACGCGGATTTTCAGAGCACGGAAGAATCGGGACAGTCCCTTAGGGACTGTCCCCAGCATTTTTAGCGCCCGTTGCTCAGTTCGCACAACAATGCAGGACGATGCACAGCTCAGTCACGCAAATCTTACGCAGCCCGTCTATCGCTCACGAACCTCACCGCCCAACAGTCGCCGGATGGCGCCGGCGCGATAGCGGAAGATACGATCCAGCTGTCGTCGGACCAGCGGCAAAACAAGAGAGCCTAACGGCTGAAGCGGCAACCGATATTCGACACGATCGGTCATCCGCGTACCCTCCTCGCAGCCGGTAAACGTGTGCAGATGCCTCCAGCTGCTGTACGGCCCGCGGATCTGTTCGTCGATAAACTGTTCGTTCGGTTGCCATTGAACAATCCGGGTGCGCCAATTAAACGGCAACCCGAAAAGCCGCAGACGATAGTCGATGATCGTTCCCTCTCTAATAACGATTGGCGTTGGCGTTAGTATTTGAAAAGAGAGCTCTGGCGGCGTGATGCGTTCCAGGTTTTCAGCGTCAGCGAAAAAAACAAACACCTCATCAACTGTCAGCGGCAGCCTCGTCGCCGTCTCCAGGAATTGATGACCGTTGTGCATGCTTCCGTGCGATATTACTGTTGTGTCGTCGCCCATTTCATATACCAGGCTGCGCATAGTTATTTGAGTTCGGACCTACGTCCTCACAGCGATTTTTGATTCGCGACGGCGAGGTTCTTTTGTTCTCCGCGCCGCGGAGGGAGGAGCGGCGTATTTGCGTATGATCTTTCTCCACGGACCTGTTGCTCGGAGCGTGCTCAAGTTTCCGAACAGACCGCCCAGCGTTCGGTTTATGAACACAACGTCGCGGGGAAAGCGGATATCGGTAGCATCCTGCCAGTTCGACATACCCAAGTCGTATAGGCTTTCGTAAATCGAGGCGTCTTCACCAAAGGTATAGGGTGGCGATGCGCGCACGATATCCTGCACCAGGTCGACATAGGGATCCGTCATGGCCCTCGGCAACGGGGCGCCACCTTCCTTGAAGACACCCATGTCGTGCAGAATCTCGGGAATCGCCGTTTTGCGTTTACTGATCACTGAGTGAAACAAGACCCGATAGCCGGCTGCGAGATCCGCCGGTATCTCCTTCATGCAACCGTAGTCGTAGACGGCCACTTTGCCATCTTCGCGGAAAGCGAAATTTGCGATGTTTGGGTCGGCGTGGATGAATTTCTGCTGCACCAGGCCGCGCAGCGTGAACTCGAATAATACGGCTCCCCATTGGTCCTTGAGACGCGCGGGATATCGATCCGAGACCGCTTCAGCAGGCGGGATACCGTCCACAAACTCCATTGTCAAAACGCGTCGGGTCGTCGCCTCCTGCACGACATCGGGAACGATAATCTCCGGAAGATCCGCATGCATCGCCGCCATTCGCCGCATATTCTCTGCCTCGTTGAGATAGTCGAGCTCTTCCAGCAATCGCTCCTTGACCTCTTCCCAGATCGGCTCGAAGTCGATATCAGTGAACAGCCTCACCAGGTTGCCCAGCAGGGCCTTGAGGTTCTTCAAGTCGGCTTCGACCATGCGATCGGCACGAGGATACTGAATCTTGACCGCCACCTGTCGACCATCTCTTAGTACGCCAAGGTGGACCTGGCCGATCGATGCTGCAGCGAAAGCCTCGGGCTCCAAGGACTCGAATAGCGCATCGAAGTTCTCGAGTTCGCGGCGCAACTCGCGCTCCATGACCTCGAATGACACGCTCGGCGCCTCCTTTTGTAGAACGCTCAGAATGGCCGAGACTTCCGGGGGTAACAGGCCCGCGTGGAGACTAAGCATCTGCCCGACCTTCATTGCAGCGCCCTTCATCTCGCCGAGTGTATCTGCGATCCGGGCCGCGTTTCGGATCATGTTCTCGGCCTTCTTCAGCTGCTTGGTGGGTCCGTCGCGGAGCAGGCCGACCGCTTGCTCGCCCAGCACGGAAACGCCGACACGGCCAACCAGTCCGCCGACCTTGACGAATCGGCCGAACGCGGACGTGATGAGGTCATCCCGACTCATGGGCGAATCATGTCGAGGTGCACGGCTGGGGATTGCAGCATGATCAAGAGCCTGCAGCTCACGGCGCATCAAGCGAGAAGCGTTCACGCAGGAAGCGCGCGATACCCTCCTCGTCGTGGTGTCCGACAACCGCCGTGGCGGCCGACTTGATCCTGTCATTGCCGTTAGCGGGTGCGTAGCTCTCATCCGCCGCCGCGAACATGCTGAGGTCGTTGTCACTATCGCCGAAGCAAATGACGCGTTCAAGGCCGAGCAAACTCTTCATCGTCCTGATGGCGCCGCCCTTGCTGGCGTCGCTGTGGTGGACATCGAGCCAGCGCCATTGCTGGCCTTCCAGAGCGACGCCGGAGTACGCCACAAGGTGCGGCTCGTCATTGACGCTGTGGAGCACAGCATTTATGGCTTCGCCGTCGCCGATGGAGTTCACGTGGGTGATCGTGGCATCGGCAGACATTTCATCAAGAGCGCGCACCTTCACTGGCTCTTCGACGCCAATGCTGCGGATGAGCTCGCGCTCAATGTCCGTCTGCAGCGGCGGATGGTAGACGATGCTCTCGTTGTTTTCGTCCAGTGCAAAGACGAAAGGCGTAACTCCCTGTGTAAGGCAGGCGCGTACAACATTGTCCAGCTCATCGGGTGTGAGCGTGGCTCCGCGGGAAAAGTGCTTCGTTTTCGGGTGCCAGATCATCACGCCGTTCTTGTATGCCTGCGGCAGCTGAAAGCAATGACCCTCGAGAATCGCGCGCGCACCGTGCAGGGTGCGCCCTGTCGCGACCGTATAGGCAATATTGCGCTCGGTCAGGAGCTTGAGCGTCTCGCTCGTGTAGTCAGAGATCACCGACTCTCGATTGAGTAGCGTGCCATCAAGGTCGAATACAACGAGTTCCATACAAGGCAATCCGGGGAGGGAACATGCGTTTAGTCTCGCCGCTGATTCGGGCCGGTGCAAGCGGGTTCAGTCAATACCCTGGTAACAGTGTGTAACTGAATATCGCCGACAGCGCAAACAGGGCACTTGGGGACATTCCTGATTTAATGTATTAATACATTAAATCAGGAATGTCCCCATACGGCGCAATATGAAATCGAATACACATTCTATTTCAATTCACGCATCACATGGCCAAATGGCAGCAGCGCCATCGGCACCAGTTTCATGTGCTGTACCGCGATCGGAAAGCCAATGATCGTTAATGCAAACAACAATGCGAGAACCAGGTGCATGATGGCAAGTTCGAGCCCCGGGAGAATGATCCAGATGATGTTCATGATCAGCGTAAGCGCACCGCCCGGTGGTTCCGTTTCACGCACCTCGCGTCCGAAAGGCGCGATGACGCTACCGGCGAGCCTGAAACACATGAGGCCGAACGGAATGCCTATGATCGTAAGGCACAACAAGATGCCACCGAGAACGTAACCGAGGAAGATTACAAACCCACCGAAAACGAAGAATACGAGGTTGCCAAGCAAAGACATGCTGATTCCTGAATCTTAGGGTCAGTATAACGCTATCAGCCCCAGCCCAGCTCCTCCACATGATTGTCATCCATGCCGAAGTAATGTGCGATCTCGTGGACCAGAGTGCGATGAATTTCGTCGCGTAGCGCGTCCGGCTGGAGCCCAAGCTCCAGGTGGGGAAGGCGAAAGATGTAGATGACGTCAGGCAGCTCACCTGCGTGATTGGCTTCGCGCTCGGACAGCGGTACGCCGGTGTACAGCCCGAGCAGTCCCCCGTTGTCCGGGTCGAGATGATCATCGGCTTTGTCGAGTACGAGGATCTCGACGTTATTCATCGCTTCCTGAACCCAGTGCGGTAGCTCGGCGATTATTTCCCGAACCACCTCTTCGAAGTCGACGTGTTGCATCGGCTAATTATAGCGGTGCCCAATTTGCATCACTGTGCACAACGACGCACAGCTCATTTACGCATAACTCACGCACGTCACATGAAAAAGCCGCGCCACATTGGCACGGCCCTCTCGACGGAGCCTGACGGCTCGCTCCCCTGTTGTTCACAATTCTAGCAGAAGGGATCGCCCGGTTGGACGCCGAAACCCGTGCGCCGCAAACACTTTGCCTGCCCAGTCGGATGAACGCAATCGTCGCTACCAGGGCAGCGTCTCGCCTTCGTAGGTCCAGTAAGTGCCGTTGTCGCCGGGCGACAGCCCGCCAATGACACGGCGGATACCGGCGGCGGAGTCCTCGGGCAGCACCGGCGCATTGGCGCCGCCCATGTCCGTGCGGACCCAGCCGGGGTGGATCACGATGCAGACGAAGCCTTCCGGGCCCAGGTCTGCGGCGAGCGATCGGGTGAAGATATTGAGCGCGGCCTTGCTCTCGCGGTAACCGTAGAAGCCGCCGCTCGTATTGCTGGCAATGCTGCCGAGTCCGCTGGTGACGTTGACGATCGTCTTGCCGTCACCGGCCTGCAAGTTCGGCAGCAGGGCGCGGGTGACCCGAACGGGACCGACCGTATTGACGGCAAGTACGCGGTTGTAGTCGTCGAAATCGACCTCGGCCAACGAATTCATCCTGGGCAATATCCCGGCATTGTTGATTAACAGATCGATCTCACGGTCGTCCAGATCAGCAGCCAGCTGCTCCACGCTCGCCTGGTCGGTGACGTCGAGCTGCATCACGTCAGCGCCGAACTCGCGCAACGCCTCGGCCTGGTTGGGCTTACGCGCCGTGCCGATGACCTGCCAGCCTTCGGCCGAGTACTGCCGGGCGAGTTCCAGCCCGATGCCGCGGTTGGCGCCTGTGATCAGGACGGTCGGTGAAGCGGCGTTTCCGTTAGAGGTATCAGGTTCGGCCAGGCAGCCGCCTGTAAACAGTGTCGCTGCAAGAACGAAGATGCCCACCCGGAGCGGGCCGCCAAGTTTTCGAGTTAGTGTTCTCATGCGCTGCAATCTAACGCAACAGGCCGGTCGTTCGCCAGCCTGAAACGCAACTACCAGCTTTTTCCGACTCCACACCAGGATTCAGCGACATTTTTCCGTAACCCAGGCTTCAACGAAGCGATAGATTATCCTGTCCCTCCGCCCCTTCGGGGCGCACTTCGTATGTTGTCGCCGCTACGCGGCTCGGTTGAACCTCGCTCGGAAGAACTCAGCGCCATTCGGTTAAGGCATCGCAACTTTCTGCTGGACACGCGGGTTTTCAGTTTGGACGTGGATGAATGGGGACAGTCCCTTAGGGACTGTCCCCAGCATTTTTAGCGCCCGTTGCTCATTTCGCACAACAATGCAGGACGATGCAGACCTGGTTCACGCAAAATTCACGCGCACTAGGAGTGCCATGTGATGCTACGACGAATCTTTATCAACGTCTCGCAACATTCTACGCCGCAGCGTCGCACAAACCGAAGCGTGCGTGCCGCTACTTGCGCTTTTCGAATCGACTGCCTTCTTCTTGCATGACTTCGCTACTTTTTTGCCATCGCTCGCGATGACGGTTTTTAGAACGGTCCGTTTACCACCGTGGGCGCGTTCCAGAGTGCGGCCCACGCGTCCTCGTTCTGGATGTAGAACACGGCATCATCGTGAATGAACGCTCGATTACGCGCAGGATTCCAGAACAGCGGCCTGGTCGGGTCTGCCGGCGGCGCGATCGAACCGACACTCAGCAGGCTCGCCAGGTTCGGCATCGTCTTGTTGTGGATCTCGAAGAGATGCAGCGCCGGGGTGTAGCTGGCAGTGATGCCGTTGCTCGTGTACACGCTCGCAGGGATCGTGAAGCGATCGACTCCGTTCACATCTGATTGATACGTGAATGCGTGCCGGTCGTAGGTGGCTTCACTGTACGAGCCCCGTTCGCCCAGCGTGAGCTGGCCGCGGGAGAGCGGATCGGCGATGTCGGAGACGTCGAAGAGCTCGACCTTGATGCCGCCGTTGGCCGCTGTGCCGAGGCCGAGCAGCAGATCATTCGTCACCGGATGCAGGAAGTCGGAGAACCCGGTGACCTGTAACTCGCCCGCGATGAACGGGTCAGTTACATCCGCCAGATCCAGGACATAGAGCGGATCGATGCGCTCGAAGGTCACGGCATAGGCGCGATCGTTGAGGAACCTGACGCCGTAGAGGTCCTCGTTCGGCTTGCCGATCTCTTCCGGGCGATTGGCGTTCGGCAGCTCGGAGACGATATCGAGCTCGAGCCTTGCCGGGTCTTCCCGCAGGATGAAGAGCTTGTGGTCAACGAAGTCGGGCGTCGTCCAGTCGTAGTCCGAGGCGAGCACCCTCAAGTTCCCGCCGGACTCGCTCATGCGGAAATCTGCCTGTCCCCCGCGCCATACCTGACCGTCGATGTCGGCCGAACCGCGATAATCGAGGCCTGACCCTCCCAATGCAAACTTGTGGATGCGCGTCGACGTCTCCTGCTCGTCCCACTTGATCTGTGTGAAGTAGATCGCGTTCTCGGAGACATAGGCACCGTAGGTTTCCTCGTTGTAGCAGGTAGTCCTGAAGTTTGTGGGATTGTCGATCGGCACGGCCGTGATGCTCGTGATAACGGGATACCCGACATCCGCCGCGGTCGTCGGCAAGTAACACTGCCTGGGATCGACCAGCGACGACGTGTTTCCGTTGATCGTGATTGTCGGCAGAAGCTCGTCGAGCGCGACGCCTTGCAGGATCGCGTCGTTATTCGCCTGATCGGCGACCGTCGTGACGTCGTAGACCAGGTTGTTGATGAACGGCGTGTAACGGCTCACGATGTAAACGGTGTTGCCGATGCGCCGGCTCTCGACGAATACGCCGTCGATCGAGACGTCGGCCTCAATCGCGGGCGCCGTGGGGTCGCTCACGTCGTAGACGCGATAGCCAAATTGCTCGGGTGCCCATATCGCGACGTTGGCCCAGAAGTCGCCGTACCCACCGTAAAATGACTCGGCGGTCAGCGCGAACAGGCGATCCTGCTCCTTGTACATGCCCTGCACCGAGATACCCTGCTCCAACGGGATCGAGCCGACCTCGGTCGCGGTGCCGCCGGCAGGATCGGTCGCCAGGATACGGATCGAGGCCACCGGGTCGGAGCCGGTATTCACTGCGCCGTCAGCCTCGGCCGGCAGCGCGATGAAGCAGCAGTGGAGGAATCGCCTGGGTGCGATAAAGAGGTGTGAGCCGTCGTAGCGCACCGCGTCGAACTCGTCAACGTTGGCCTCTTGTGTATAGGTGCCGGTGAAGTTGCCGGACTGGGTGTCCGCACCCAAGGCCGTGGCCGGCGCGCCGAGCGCGAGTGACTGCGTGCCTTCAGCCTCCGGAACCGTCGTGAGGCCAGCCTTGATCGAGGCCTCGAGATCCGCGGGATCCGAGACGAGCGAGAGCATGCCTTGAGGCTGCGGCACGGGCCCAGTGCCGTCCGAGGAGCTGCCGCCACAGCCGCTCACGGCCAGAAGAGTCACACTGACCATAATCCAGAGTAAGTTGCGTTCCATCTTGCTATCTCCAGTGCTGGCTATGAGCTTCAATCTACGCCGGAACGCGTTCTCAGTCTGTGCAGAAAGTTCCACAACAATGTCGAAATTTGTAACGGCGCCGGTTTACATTTTTCGACAAATTTCATACACCTTTGATCACCGCACGGTTACGCGCTGCTGCGACAATGTTGGCCAAGCAGTGTCCATACATAAGGAGTCCGCAGTGCGGCACCGTGGCGGACCGGAGGCGACATGAATCGAACGATTGTTTTGCTCACGCTGATCCTCGCAGCATCGCTACAAGCAGCCCCTGCCATGGCCCAGGAGTCCCCGTGGCGCTTAGGGATAGCACTGGGCTATGGGGAAAAGAGCAACCCGCTGATCCTGTCGGACGATATCCCGATCGTCGTCGACCTCGACATCGCTTATTTCGGCAAGCGGTTTTTCTTCGACAACGGCGATTTAGGCCTGACGGTCGCCGACAACGAGTGGCTCACCGGCAGCCTCATGGCCAGGGTGAACTCCGATCGCGTCTTCTTCGGCAAGACGAACACCGACTTCATCAGCATCGGTCTGGACGGCGCACCGCTTTCAGCCGCCGTCGAGGTCGTGGTTCCGGATCGCGACTATGCCACCGAGGCGGGATTCGAGGTGCTCTCCGATGGGTCATGGGGTTACCTGCAGCTCGCCGCCTTCCACGACGTCAGCGGCACGCACGACGGCTACGAGGTGGACTTGAGCTACGGCATCGGCTGGCGCAGCCAGCGCTGGTACTTCGACCCGTCGATCGGCGTAAGCTACAAGAGCGCCGCGATGAACGACTACTACTGGGGCGTGCGCCCCGGTGAGTCGAGCGCCGTGTTACCGGCCTACGAGGCCGGCGCCGGCATCAACGTGCGCGGGAGGCTCACCGTGAGCTATTTCTTCTCGCGCAACTGGGCGTTCACGCTTGCCGCACAATACGAGCGGATGAACGACGAGGCGGCAGCAAGCCCGATCGTCGAAGACCAAAACGTCCTCGGCTGGTTCGGCGGCCTTCAGTTCAGGTTCCAATGATCCGTTTCCTCGCAATGCTCGCCCTGCTCCTGCCGCTCGAGGCGCTGGCAGACGATACGGCGGACGACGACCAGGTCGAGCTGTCGGTCAAGCCGGTATTGTGTATCGTCGACCAGCGTACACCCTCTTGCGACATGGCATTCCATGTCACGTGGCAGAGCCAACGAGAAGGGTATTATTGCGTCACCTGCGACCTCGACGACGAGCCGCTGCGCTGCTGGTCCGGAGAGCGCGAGGGCGAGCTCGAAGACGAGCGCAGCGTGCTGGAGGACTTCAGCTACATGATCAACGAAGGCAACGGTCAGCCACCGCTCGATGCCATCACGGTCGAGGTTGTGCGCATGGACAGCGACGACCGAAGGCGAAGGCGACGGACCCGCCATGTCTGGGACATAACTTGAGCGACGTCGATATCCTGCTGGTCGAGGACGACCTGCGCCTCGCCGACCTCACGGCGAAGTATTTCCGCCAGAACGGCCTCTCCGTCGCGGTCGAATCACGTGGCGACCGCGCGATCGCGAGATTCCGGGACGTAAGGCCCCGCGTCATCCTCCTGGATCTCAATCTGCCCGGCACCGACGGGCTGACGCTGTGCCACCAGTTCCGGGAAATATTCTCAGGCCCGATCCTGATCTTCACGGCCAGGGACTCCGACATCGAACAAGTCATCGGGCTCGAGGCCGGCGCCGACGACTACGTCGCGAAACCCGTCGACCCCATGGTCCTGCTCGCACGCACCCGGGCGCTCTTGAGACGCGTCGAGCAGTCGGCCACTCCGGCCGCAGCCATTGAAGACCTCGTCATCGGGGCCTTGCGCATCTCTGGCTCCTCCCAGCAGGTGTGGCTCGGCGAGGAGCCTATAGACGTCACGACCCATGAGTTCGAGCTCTTAGGTCTGCTTGCACGAAACGCGGGGCAGGTGTTGAGCCGAAAAGAGATATTCCGAAGCATGCGCGGCATCGAATACGACGGGCTCGACCGCTCCATTGACGGCAGAATTTCCAAACTCAGGAAGAAGCTTGGAGACGACACGACCAAGCCCACCCGCATCAAGACCGTGTGGGGCAAGGGCTACCTGCTCGTCCCGGACGCCTGGGACAAGGCGTGAGGACGACGCGCTATGGACAACACCGCACGCTGCTTTTCCGCGCGTACCTGTTCTTGGTTGCCGGGCTCCTGATCGTCGCCGCCCTGCTCGATCTCGGTTTCGGCTACCTGCAGTCCGAACTCGGCGCCCAGAACGATCCCTGGCTCGATTCAAGCCTCAAGCTTATCGAAACCCAACTGGCCGAAGCCCCGCCCGAGCAACGCGACCAGGTCGCACAAGAACTGAGCGAAGCCAGCGGCATCGACATCAAGCTCCTCGGCCGGGACGACATCGCAGTCTCGACGGACTCGGAAGGACCCATCAGCACCCTCGTCGATGCCGACGGCAACGAGACCTGGCTTTATGATGGCCCGCGGATCGACGCCCTGATCTATCTCGATCCCCCGGATCCACCAAAAGAGAGCCTCATCCTCAATCTTTTGCCGCCGGTCTTCTATCTCTCGATCTTCGTCGTTGTTGGCATCTGGTTGAGCCCCCTGCTAAAGGACCTGAATCTGATCACGTCCGCCGCGGACCGCTTCGCTGCGGACTACCGCGAACCACTCGCGACCGCAGACAAGACAACCCAGCTCACAAGCTTGGCCAAGAACCTCGACGACATGTCAACAAGACTCTCCGGGCTGATCCAGAGCCAGAAAGAGCTTATCGCGGCATTGTCACACGAAATGCGCACGCCGCTCGCGCGAATCCGCTTCGCCCTCGCCGTCATCGGCAATGACGGCAACGAGGAACTGAAGAAACAACTCGACGAAATAAACAGCGACGTCCAGGAGATCGACAACCTCATCGCCACGATGCTCTCCTATGCCCGCCTCGACCACCCCGACCTCAGCATGAACTGGCAGGACGTACCTGTAGAGCGCTGGCTCAGTGCACTCAAAGACAAGATTCACCTGCCGGGCAAGACACTCGAGATCGATTGCGAAGTGAACACCATCAGAATGGACCCCAATCTCATGGGGCTGGCACTGAACAACCTCCTCAGTAACGCAGGCCGCTACGCCGATAACAAAATCATGTGCCTTATAAAGAGCGATAAGGGCTCGCAATACATCGCGGTCCACGACGACGGCAAGGGCATTCCGGAGGAAGAGCGAAGGGCTGTGTTCAAGGCGTTCACGCGCCTCGATGACAGCCGCAACCGGGAAACGGGCGGTTACGGCTTAGGCCTGGCGATCGTTTCACGTATCGCCGAACTACACGGCGGCGCTGTCACCGCTGACAGCTCAACCGAATTGGGTGGTGCTCAGTTCACAATCAGCTGGCCAATGCCAGACTGAGCATCCGAAAAGTGCGGAGCAATGAGAGTAATCGCCTCCGGGAAATGGGGACTGTCCCCATTTTCGTATCTGGTGGCCAGGGACGGATCGGTTCGCGACAAATCGGCTTTGCCGGTTTGGACGCCGGAGGCGCCCCGAAAGGGGTGACGAGCGCAGCGAGGAATCTACCGAACTAAGACAGCGAAGCTGCACCCAGAGGGCGTAAACCCGAAGGGTGAGGATCGGCCTGAGCCGGTCCGAGTCAATCGAGCCACCGACACGCGGATTTTCAGTGAACAGATTTCATTACCCACCGTAACCCAAGATAACTCAGGAGCACGTATTGCGGAGATTACGTGATTCGGTAGGTTGTCTTGAGTGACGGTAGGTGATCGTGGATTGGGCACCAAAGTGGGCACCTCCACGCCCCGTGAAAAGAGCTGCGAGACCGACTAGTATAAAGAATCGCATAAGTTGGACCAGGCAGCTCGAGGTTGCACGAAAAACCGACTGAACCATGAGCAAAAAAATTAGACCAGAACTCGAGGCACTGCACAGTCGCCTCGCCAACACGTCGGATGAAGTTCGCGCCGACGCGACGGCCAGGCGGCACGCCAAAGGATACCGTACCGCTCGCGAGAACCTCGCTGACTTGATCGATGCAGGCTCCTTCACCGAGTACGGCCAGTTGGCCGTGGCCGCACAGCGCAACCGCCGCGACTATGAGGATTTACAGCACAGCACCGCTGCAGATGCGGTCATTACCGGTACCGCCACCATCAACGGCAAGCGAGCAGCGGTAATCGTTTACGACTACACCGTACTGGCGGGCACCCAGGGATACTTCCACCACAAGAAGCTCGATCGCATATTCGAGTTAGCAGAAGACCGGGAGTTACCGGTAGTTATGTACACCGAGGGCGGCGGCGGTCGCCCGGGTGATACAGACGTGACTACCCAGATCGCCGGCCTGAACATCAAGTCTTTTTCGACCTGGGCAAAGTTGAGCGGTCTGGTACCACGCATTGCGGTCAACAACGGATACTGTTTTGCCGGTAACGCGGCCCTGTTTGGTTGCGCGGACATCACCGTTGCCACGCGCTCCTCATGGATCGGTATGGCTGGCCCCGCAATGATCGAAGGCGGCGGGCTCGGGACACATCCTCCCACGGCAATCGGGCCGATTGACGTTCAGGAAAACAATGGCGTGGTTGACATCGTCGCCGAGGATGAGGAGGACGCCACTCGCGTTGCCAAACAGCTGCTGGGATATTTTCAGGGTGCCGTTGGCGAGTGGTCCTGTCCCGATCAAAGTTCACTCCGCGATGCCATACCGGCGGATCGACGCTGGGGTTACCCGGTACGCTCAATCATCGAGACCATCGCGGACACCGATTCGTTCACGGAGCTACGGCGTAAGTACGGTCGACCCATCGTTACCGGCTTCATGCGCCTCGAGGGAAAACCAATTGGCTTGATCGCCAATGATTGTCAGCAATTAGGCGGCGCCATCGATGCCGAAGCCGCAGAAAAAACGGCTCGCTTCTTACAATTGTGCGATGCGTTCGAGTTGCCCGTGGTGTCTCTGACAGATACACCAGGCTTCATGGTGGGACCAGAAAGCGAGCAACAGGCCGCGGTGCGACGAATGTCCAGCCTTTTTGTCACCGGGTCCAGCATGACCGTGCCCATCGTGGCCATTTTTCTGCGCAAGGGCTATGGACTCGGCGCAATGGCGATGACTGGTGGCAGCTTTGTCGCACCAGTCTATGCAGCCGCTTGGCCCACGGGCGAATTTGGCGGCATGGGATTGGAAGGCGCCGTGCGTCTCGGCTTCAAGAAAGAACTCGATGCCGTCGAAGATTCGGCGGACCGCGAAGCGCTTTTCGACAAACTGGTCGCTCAGATGTACGAAGCTGGTAAAGCCACCGAGGCCGCAGCACATTTGGAACTCGATGCGGTAATCGACCCGATCGATACGCGCGTGGCGATTATCAAGGCCCTCGCCGCTGCACCCAATCCCGGACCCAGGCACGGCAAACGCCGAACATTCGTCGATACCTGGTAGGCGGCGGGGCGATTTGCGACAAATCGGCATAGCCGATTTGGACGCCGGAGGCGCCCCGCAGGGGTGACGAGCGATCGGAGGTCGACATGGTCGACCGACAGGCGGAACTGCGAAGCAGTGACGAGGCAGCGACGCTGCCGCCCAACCGAGGAATCCACCAAATCACGACGGCGAAGCCGCCCGTAAAGCGAGCGCCGTTAGGCGCGAGTCAATTACTCGCGCTACGAATCCTACGCGGTCGGACATCTCTGTGCGCCGCAGCGCGAATGGTCCGGTCTTCAACCCCAGGGCGGCACGAGCCGAGGCTGCCTCCGCCGCGGCTCAACGATGCTATAGAATCTCCTATCCTTAATTAGTTGCTGAGTGACATGCTATTCCTTGTAAGTGGAACCTCCAGGTCTGGAAAGACACTCATCGCTAAAAAAATCCTCGCGGACAACCAGATTCCGTACCTGTCTCTTGATTGGTTGATGATGGGGTTTAATGATGGGATACCCGAATATGGAATTCATCATCTACTGTGGCCAAACGAAATTGCCGAAAAGATGGGGCCTTTTTTGCTAGGCATGATCGACAGTATGCTCATTGATGGCATGGATTATGTGATTGAGGGCGAAGCAATGCTTCCTCAGTTGGTCGCTGATTTGGTCGAAAAACATCCTGACAAGATCAAGGTAGTGTTTGTGGGTTACACCGAAATCAATGTAAAGGACAAAGTTGCGCTGGTTAAAAAGCATGGCGATGGGGAGAACGACTGGCTGACTAATGAATCAGATGAATACATCAGAGACCATATCGAAAATATGATTGCTTACAGCAAGATGATCAAAGACGGATGTGAAAAACACGGATTGTCTTACTTTGATACTTCTGAAGATTTTTTGGGGGCGATTGAAGCAGCAACAGACTTTTTGGTTGGGGATTTGAATTGAAAAGAATTTTGTAAACGAATGGGTGCAGCCGCAATGTGTTTGGGATGCACAGCTGATCCACGCAAATGTTACGCAAAGAACCCAGGATTACGTTCCGTTTCCCAATCGATGATCATCAGCTCTTTGCGAGATTAGGCGCTCGAACCAGACGACTGCGGCCTCGCCTTCCATTCACGCAAAGTGTCGTCTAATTCGGTTCGACCCCTTATTCTTGTGGCTGCGGCAGCTCTCTCCTAATGCACTACAATCACGCCTAACCCGACCCACGAACAGACCAGGCGGTCTCTATGAACTCCGAAGCACACCTTTCCGGCAACCTGCGAAAAATGCAGACCCGACTCGAGGATGGCGCGCATTACACGCTGGTGTTGGATGGTATTTCGATCGACATGAACGCGAAGATCGGCGAAACCATCAAGCTGAGTTTTGACGGCACCATCAACTGCATTGCCTGCGGCCAGCCGACGAAAAAGTCTTTCGCGCAGGGTTTCTGCTACCCGTGCTTTCGGGACTCTCCGGAGGCCAGCGAATGCATCATCCGCCCGGAGCTATGCCGGGCACACGAAGGCGAGGCGCGAGACATGGCATGGGCCGAGAAACATTGCCTGGTCGAACAGATTGTCTATCTCGCGAGGAGCTCCGCGGTCAAGGTGGGCATCACGCGGGCCTCACAATTGCCCACCCGCTGGATCGATCAGGGCGCAACCGACGCGATCGTGTTTGCCCGCGTCCCCAATCGCTACACGGCCGGCCTCGTTGAAGTCGCCATGAAAGAGCACCTGACCGATCGAACAAACTGGCAGCGCATGTTGAAAAATGAGGTGATCAATGCGGACCTCGTCGCCACGAAAGCATCGTTGACTGGCACGCTCGACGCCGACCTGCGGCGGTTTGTCGACACCGATGACACCGTCTGCTCGATCGACTATCCCGTTAATCGGTACCCGGAGAAAGTAAAGAGTGTTGGCTTTGATAAGCAAGCGGAGATCGAGGGTTGCCTCGCCGGCATCAAGGGTCAGTATCTGATATTCGATGACAACCGCGTGCTAAACATCCGTAAGCACAACGGCTATCGCATCACCATGACGTAGAGAGATTGACGGCAATTAAAGGGTCGACAGCCAGATCAAGATAGCAGGCGTGCGCTGTGATCAGGGCAGTATCGCTTGCGCCCGCGCGAGATGGTGGCCAGGGGCGGATCAGTTCGCGCGCCGCGAGCTCAGCTGAAGGCTGAGCGAGGAAGTGCCCTTGGGGTGCGCCCCGAAGGAAGTGCCCTTGGGGTGCGCCCCGAAGGAAGTGCCCTTGGGGTAAAGCGAACTAAGACAGCGAAGCTGCACCCGGAGGGCATTAACCCGAAGGGTGCGGATCGGCCTGAGCCGATCCGCACCGAGACCGGCGAAGCCGGTTGACAGACGCCGCAGGCGAGGCAGCAAAGCTGCCGTTCAATCAATGGACCGCTGGCTGCGCCAGCTCGCACTGCGTGCGTCTGTCGGCGCTACGCGCCTCGGTTGAACCTCGCCTGGAAAAACGCCGTGCCGATCGATCACAGAGGCGTTTTTCCGTGCTGGACACGCGGATTTTCAGTGAATAGATTTCGTAACCCATCGTAACCTGAGATAACCGAAGAGCACGTAATGTGTCAGATTTTGGACGCGGTAAGTTGCCTTGAGTAACGGTGGGTATTCCTGGTTTGGGCACCAAAGTGGGCACGCCGAATCTTGCGGCTTTTGATACGGGCTCGGACAATCAGGTCGGTCCGAATGAAAAAAGTTTGGTAACACTTAGACGTAGATATTGTTACGAGCGTAATCAACGATCGTCCCACACTCGATGTTCCGCCAAATCGGTTTTGAAAATCTGGTGCAATTTTATGAACTAACAACAACTACATTTTGTAGAACTTTAACTTGGCCGTTCTTTTTCGGTCGTCGCGCGCGCAATCTATTTACGTTCATCAATTTTGCGTCACGAGAATCGGATTGTGATAGATTATGTTATGTGGCGGAGTGGTAACGAATTACAACAATAGATTCAGATTTTGTCGTCATCATCGCTCCAACGTTTGGAAATAACCACAACAAGCTCACGCCGATAATGCAACAAATCAACAGACGCATGCTTAGAACCTCGCTGGCCATTCTTGCGGGCGTTTCAATCGTCATCGTCCTGTCTCTTTTGATTATCGAATCAATGACAGTGAAAGACGAATACTATGTGGCTCACGCGGATCGTACTCGTGCAATCGACGCAATTGAAAGGGACATCGCTGCCACTCTTGAATCTATGGGAAGTGCGTATGCAGCGGGCCGAAATGTATCGCCGTCAATTGAATCGGCGTTCGCCCGACTGTCAGTCAATAACGAGCGCCTGCAAACTCTCGCAGATCTTCCACGACCGAACCTGGCATTTCAGTCCCTGCTTGTTGCTTTTGATGGTGAACTTCGCGATTTCATAGGTAAAGGACGAACATTCGTCGAAAGACAAAACGCGATGGCTGAGGCACTTCAGATTTTGCAGGATGAAGCCCCGGTTCTGGTCAGGGAGCTACGTGAAGAAAGTTCACCGGCACAATCGCAACTCGTTTTCATGGTCGCTATCGATCTAATTGAGTTTGCATCTGGTCCGATTCGTTCAGATGCGGCGCAATTGCATGAACGTATAGAAAGTGCTCGCAGCAACATAGCTCCTGATTCAGGTGCTGCCGGGCGTAGCCGAAGTGTCCTGGATGCAGCGAAGTCCATTGTCGATGGGCACATTGCGGCAGATAACGCACTCAATGCGGTAAGGATGAACGGTGCACCGACTGTCCTGTCGGCTACCCGTAGTGCGGCTCTCGATGCGAATCGCGAAATTGTTCGGCGAGCTGAGCGCGCGAGGCTTCTGTTGTCCGTGTGCGCTGTGCTGCTGCTGGTTGGTGCCGCGTATACACTCATCCGATTGCAAGCCAGCTACCGAGAACTCAACAAAAGCAACGCAAGACTGGAAACGGCAAACAGCGGCCTGGAAGAGCAGGTGGCCGCGCGCACGGCACTCTTGAGCAAGGCCAATTCTGATCTCAAGGAATCGCAGGTTCAACTGATTCACGCAGAAAAGATGTCATCTCTCGGTCAAATGGTTGCCGGAATCAGTCATGAGATCAATACGCCTCTGTGGTACCTGATGAACAATTCGTCAGTCATTCAGGAACGCCTTGAAACGATGACTGAGCTTTGCGCGGTTGCGAAAGTCGATGATCGACTGGTGTTCGGTCGCGAACCACAATCAAAGATGCCATTCGTTGCGGCCTGAACGATATGGACCGCCTGCTAAAAGGTGGCATAGAAGACGATATTGATGAAGCGAAAAATCTGATTCAGGACAGCATTCTTTGGGCTTGAGGACCTGACGTCGCTTGCCCAGGGCCTGAAAGATTTCAGCAGGCTTGATCGTGCGATTCAAGGACCGTTCGACGTCAATGAAGGGCTCGATAAAGCGCTATTGGTTGCGAGCAGTAGAATCAAAAACAGAATTGCTGTGCACAAACACTATCGGGATGTGCCATCAATTTATTGTTCCGCATCACAGATAAACCAAATATTTCTCAATCTGCTTACAAATGCTGCCGACGCGATTTCAGGTAGCGGCGATATTGTCCTTCAAACGTGGGAAGAGGACGACAATGTTGTAATCAGTATCTCTGACAGCGGTGCCGGCATACCGGCTGAGGTGCTGCCAAATATTCTGGATCCGTTTTTCACTACTAAAGAAGTGGGCAAAGGCACGGGGCTTGGTCTATCGATTGTCGATCAGATCGTCACGAAGCACGATGGCGAGATTCACATTGAGTCAGAACCTGGCGAAGGTACATGCGTTACCGTCACGCTCCCAATATCCAGGCATGACGCGAAGATTGTTGACCTTGGCCTCGACGACAAAGACACGCCGATACTTGACGTCACAGCAGTAGCGTCGGTCGACAACACGGGCCAATTGGCGAAAGACGTCCCGAGACGTTTGTCGGCTTGACCCCGGGGCGCGGACAAGACGACGTGTATTGCGAGGAAAGATAACGAATTGTAGGCAGCTTAGGATATTCAAATGCAGCGGAAAGCACGCGTTTTGTTTGTTGACGATGAGAAACGAGTTCTGAATTCGGTGCGCGGGATGTTCCGCCGGGAGTTTGACCTGTTCCTGGCAGCAGACGGTGAAACCGCAGTCAATATCGCTTCGCAGGAGCACATCGACGTCATCGTTGCCGATCAACGCATGCCCGGTATGTCCGGTACTGACGTGCTTGGAAAGGTCAAGCAGCTGTCGCCCAACACTATACGTATATTGCTCACCGGCTATGCGGATCCCGCCGCAGTCGAAAGCTCAATTAACGTTGGGGAGGTGTTTCGATTCCTCGGCAAACCGTGCCCACCAAGAATCCTTCGCGAAACACTCAGCGTGGCAATCAAGGCAGCCAGATCTACTCGGGAGGTAACGGAAGCGGAGCCACCAAGACTGGAGATTGAAACTACCAATAGACTCACGTCGCAACCAGCGACCGAACAAATCGAGGTGGCAGCGGATGCCCCCAATCTGCCTCCCGACGTTGGGCCGGCCCAAGCCAACAATCGACGGCATGACATCCCGTCTGCGACCCGTGCGAAAAACGTAGGTGTCATTCTGTATACCGTTGATGCGAATTTTGCGGAAAACGCGATTCGCGCAATTTCTACGGAGCGGCGCATGACGTTGGCCACATCACTTGTCAAAGTGATTCAGGAATTGAAACATGAGCGCATTGGTGTGCTGGTTACGGATGTTACGAGTAATGACACACGACTGCAGGGCATCATCGCCACGTTGAAGCGCTACGTACCGGAACTTGTGACGGTTGTCGTCAGCGATAGCCTTGACTCGTCCGATATGATTCATTTGATCAACTGCGGTCAGATTTATCGATATCT
>CAVXCW010000037.1:0-36907 GCA_963760325.1 uncultured Gammaproteobacteria bacterium
ATCAGTCTGACGTGTAGATGGCTCCTTCTCCAGAAATCGGCGTCGACTGTCCGACCGAAACGAACCGCCCGTTACCCCACGCCATGCCGCGACTTTCGTAATAGCCGTCGATATCGACGATCGCCCAAGTTGCACCGCCATCGATGCTCGATATAGCGACAGGTCGTTCAAAGGTGGGTGGCCCAAACCACCAGTACCACCATGTGATTCCACCGGCCACTACCAGTTTCGAACCGTTCCAAGCAGCGCTCAAATAGGTGACCTGTTGGACCGGCGTCTGCGATTCCGTCCAGTTATAACCATCCGTCGACACAAAAACCGTACTGTCGCTGCCGGCAACGATGAACCGGTTGCCGTCGTGCAGGATCGCGTAAGACGCAGCGGCCTCATCCCGGATGATGATGTCGTGCCAAACGTTGCCGTCGAGCGAAACCAGTACCCGAGCGTCGCTCGCCGAGCTGAATACGTCGGTCGCGGCCACGAAGAGCCCGTTGACGTAGACGAGATCGGTAACGAAATGACCGGATTGCGGCAACGAATCGACAACCGTCCAGGTATCACCGCGATCTAGCGACCTCATGATGAATGCGTCGCCCGTCTCCAGGTCCATGCCACCTGCAACAAATTGCGATGAATTGACGGCAACTGCCGCCAGGCGGACGCGGTTCCCGCTGTGCTTGATGCTCCAGCTTTCGCCGCTATCAGTCGATAGCAGCACCGTCGTATCGAAGCCAACAGCAACGATATCTGATCCG
Source organism: uncultured Gammaproteobacteria bacterium (assembly GCA_963760325.1). Lineage (GTDB taxonomy): Bacteria > Pseudomonadota > Gammaproteobacteria > Steroidobacterales > Woeseiaceae > UBA1847. Next base: position 756 of record CAVXCW010000037.1, read on the forward strand.
TGAGACGCGACAGCATTTAGGTCGACATCGGTAAAGGATTCTCGCTCCACCCAGTCGATGCCATTATCGGACGTCAGAATTACCCCACGGTCGCCAACCACGATGAACCTGCCACCATCCCAGAGAACATCATTCAGAACGAATGGCAGTCCCGTCAAACGGCTCGTCCATTCATCAGTGTCGGCGATGCCGACAACGTCAAATTCCTTACCCAGGTGATTCGAGCTATTGCCGGCTGTATCCATCACCCAGACATCAATATTGAACGCGCCGACTGTTTCCGTCGACATTGCGAATTGCTCAGTCAAGGTTCCCGATTCCGTGGACTGAGTTACAGGAAAACTAAGACGGGTGCCACCAAAAATCTCTACCCACAGAGTCTGAATATCCAGTCCGGCATCGCGGAAATCAACCTGAGCCGTAACAACCACGCTGCCGTTGCCCTCCATGACCATGACCGTATCCGGCGACAGCGTCAGATTGGAAATTTCTGGCACATCCTGACCCGCTACGCGCGCAGCTGTCGGGGGTGCAAATCCGCCACCGTCACCACCGCAGCCCACCAGAAAAAGTGCCAGGTAGAATAATGACTTACGCATTGCAGCCACCTCCTCGACCATCACAAATCTCCGGCTCGGCAGCCCGGCGATCTTGGGTCCTGCGTGGCGTCGCAGAAGGCGTCGCGGAGGAGGCGAGGACCCGTGGCTTTGCGTCGCTAACTTTCGTTAGGTTTGCCTTTACCGCAGTTCTTATCTTCCTACGATTGGCAATTTAGTCAATTCTGGGATGTGCTTATTGTAACGATAACAGCGAATAGCCAACGATGATAAATAGCGGCCCGAATCACCCCCTCCGTTCAGCACCAACGCGATAGAATTTCCTGTGCTTACCTACTCGTCTTCGTCTTTCGGTTTTCGAAGCCGATCAAGCACCGATTTGGCACCCTCTTTCAATTTGTCCCCTGTATCGCGAGGCAGAGCCACCCACATCAATGCCGAAAGCGGTCAATACGCTGTTTATGGACTCGCCAACGGCCGTCCACAGTCCAGCTGCTTCCAGAGATGACCTGTACTCAAATTGACTTTCGTTAACGGTCATTTGGAATTCAAAGGGAAATTCACCATCGTGGCTATTCACAAAGTCGACGATCGGACCAGTTGCCAGCCTTGTCATCACTCCGGCGGTATCCGGCGCTTGGACTTCGATGTTCCGAAATCCCAGCTTCCAATCCATATCAATCTCGAGTTGACCGTCGCGTCGCCAATTGTCTTCGACGTATACATCGACAACACCGTCGTAGAACCAGGACAATACGCCTCCGGCCATCGAGCCAAAGCGCGCGACCGGTACCTCAGATGCACGCCAGGTAGTCTGACGTCCAGCGGAATCACCACCTGTTTTGATTTCGAATTCGGCGCCGTCGATCGCCCCCGCAGCGTTGGACCTGAAAAGAATGTCGAACAAAGCGAGCCGGGATCGCAATGGAGCGCTTGTGGCACTCACTACATGGACCGGCAATTCAAATGAACCACCATCCTTATTTACCCCGAATAAAGTTATCTCAACGTCTTTCGATTCTCAGCTCTTGGATAACAAATGACCGGCGAGGCTTTTCTCTAGTCGCGTCTGCATCGGCCTGGGCTTGATGCCTGTTTACCGATCCTCGAAGCCCTTCTATGTTCGCCGTCTGAACTTCCGCAGTTCCGAACAGGGAGCTGAGCTGGAGATCGAAATTTACATGATCTAACTCCAGTTCGAACTCCGAGCTAGCATGATCGCGACGAACGATCCTGCAATTACCCAGCGATATCTGTCCTGAGAACACACTACCGTCTATTTCTGCACACGAGGTTTCGATTCCGCTTCTGCGCTCAAGCACGCCAAACACCATGCGAACGGAATCGGAAAAGTAAAACTTGTTGGTGACGAATAGTGCGCCGAAGATGACGACGGCGATCGCCAACAAAACAATGAGGACTTTCTTGGCCGCCCCACCGCTAACTCGCGGTACTTTCCTGCCAAAAGGAACAAAAGAAAAGATGAAAGCAAGAACAGCCCCGATCAGATCGACGACCACCGCCACCAGTGGCGCGAGCAAGGCGAATATTATTTCGCCGAAAATTAGTACTAGTGCTTCCACAGGTCTGGCCAAGCTCCTTGGGCGGCAATTTGCACGTTAACGCAAAAAATCAGGGTCGCACGGCATCTGCCGTGAATGGGGTGCCGTTTGCGTTACAGGCTGACAGGATCACAGCCAGCAGTCCGGCCGATAGGGTCTGGCTGCGCATGGTTTTTCTCCGATCGGCAGGCAATTGCAGCACGCCAAATCGTCTTGTGCAACAAAGGGATCTGCCGCCCGCGCAATCTGCAGGCGAGCCCTCTCTGACGGTCGCACTACCATCGAATGTCCGCCGGAACGTAGGGTTTGGCGCGTAGCTGAATCGCTACAACTACCTATGCCGTATTGCCCTGATTCGTCTCAGCATTCCGGTAGAATCTGAGGGTGGACAGAATCGATCTCTTGGACTCGGGGTTCCTGTATCTCGAAACGCGTGAAGCGCCGATGCATGTGGCCGGGTTGAACCTGTTCAAACTCCCGCCGCGCGTAAACCAGCGAAAGTTCATGGCGCGAATCGGCGATTCCTATCGTTCGACCACCGATCTTCGCAAACCCTTTGCGCATCGAGTCGCCCACGGCACGCTCGGCCGCTTCGGCCCACTCTACTGGGAGCACGATCCGGACCTGGACCTCGACTATCACGTCCAGCACTCGGCGCTGCCGAAGCCGGGACGCTATCGCGAGCTGTTTGCGCTCGTGTCGCGCCTGCATTCCACGTTGCTGGATCGCAGCCGGCCATTGTGGGAAGTACACCTGATCGAGGGCATCAAGGATCGCCAGTTCGCCGTCTACACAAAGGCACATCATGCGACGATCGATGGCGTTGCCGGCATCCGGCTTCTCGAGGGCAGCTGTTCGCCAGACCCCGAGGCCCAGAGCGACACTTCTCCATTGTCGATAGAGGCGCTGGAACTGTTCAGGAAACAGCATGGGCTCGGCCGAAAATCGCAGGACGCACCGAGCGAGTTCGAGCTGAAGGCGATGGCCGAGTTCTTCAAGGCGCAGTTCGACACGACCGCGCATTTCCTCGGCGTGATCAAGGACTACGCGGCCACTTGGCTGGGTCTCGGCGACGGCCTGGCGGTACCTTGGCGGCATGTTCCGCGCACCGTGCTAAATACCTCTGTTTCAGCCGCACGGCGATTCGTTGCCCAGTCCTGGAGCATCGATCGCGTACGCGCCGTCAGCGACGCGGCAGATGTAACGATCAATGACGTCGTTCTGGCAATGTGCTCGGGAGCACTGCGACGGTACCTCGACGAGCAGGGCGAGCACCCCGAGCATTCCTTGCGCGCGCTGGTGCCGGTATCGGTCCGGCAGAAGGATGACGTTGAGTCACCCGTCGCGATCAGTTACATCGTCGCCGACCTGGGTACCCGCCACGAAGACCCGGCTGACCGGCTCGAGACGATCGTAGAGTCGACGCGTGCCGGCAAGAGCATGCTCAGCGAACTGACAGCCCGGGAGGCCAGTTTGTACGCAACACTGATACAAACGCCGTTGTTTGTTGCCAACATGATGGGCATTGCAGACTGGTTCCCACCGGTTAGCACAGTTATCTCGAACGTCCCCGGGCCCAAAGAAAAACTGTATTGGAATGGTGCGGCGTTGCTCGGTTCTTACCCTGCATCTGCGGTCTTTCATGGCTTCGCACTGAATATCACGTTCGTCAGTTACGACGGCAATCTCGACTTCGGCATTATGGCGTGCCGACAAACGGTGCCTGGCGTCCAGCGTCTCATCGACTACCTGGAGCAGTCGCTGACCGAACTTGAGGAAATTGTGTGAGGCGCGACAACCTTACTGGAGAAAACTGATGTCTCAATCCGACCGAATTCCCCGCGACCGCGAAAATGACCACACGCGCGATATGGCCTCGCAGCGGGTCGCTTTCGTGTCAAAGATGACCGGCGCGAATCTGAATGCCGTAGCGAGCTACACGATTGATCCCGCCGTAACTAACGGCAACATCGAGAACTTCACGGGCACCGCGCAGGTGCCGATCGGAATTGCCGGCCCGCTGTTGATGGTCGGGGAACACGCGAAGGGCGACTTTTATATCCCAATGGCAACCACCGAAGGAACCCTGGTTGCGAGCTACAGCCGCGGCATGCGCGTCATCAGCGAATGTGGCGGTGCCAGGACCACGGTCGTCAAACACTCCATGCAAAGGGCGCCCGTATTCATGTTTGACAATGCGCTGGAGGCGCGCGAATTCGGCAAGTGGCTCAACGAACATATCGATGCGATACGTGGCGTCGTCGACGCATCGACCGATGTACCCCAGTTGACGGAGATCGAGCAGTACATCGTTAGCAACATGATGTACACGCGATTCTGCTACACAACCGGCGACGCAGCGGGCCAGAACATGACCGGCAAGGCCACGCTTTATGCCTGCGAATGGATACGTGCGAATCACCCACTGAAGCCGCGCTATGTGCTGTCCGGCAATACCGACACCGACAAGAAGCACTCGATGATGAACATGATCCAGACGCGCGGTAAACGCGTCGTCGCGGAATTCGTTCTCAAGCGCGACGTGGCGAAAGAGCTCCTTCGTATCGATACGAAGTCGTTATACCGTTTTCGGCAGATCGCGTACGTTGGCTCAATGCAGGCCGGTGCCGCCTACGCCGGCCCCCATTCCGCGAACGGTATTGCTGCCATGTTCATTGCCACCGGGCAGGATGCAGCCAACGTGGCCGAGTCCCATGCCGGCCTGAACTACGGAGAGCTGCTCGACAACGGAGACTTCTACTGGTCGGTCACATTGCCGGCACTGATCTGCGCAACCTACGGCGGAGGTACAGGTCTGCCAACGCAGCGCGAATGCCTCGAAATGATGGATTGCTATGGCACCGGAAAGGTAGACAAGCTGGCTGAAATCATCGCCGCCGTCGTATTGGCAGGAGACGTGTCGCTGTCATCCGCCATACTCGCCGGCGATTGGGTCAGCAGCCACGAGAAAATGGGGCGCAACCGTTAGTGCCCTGTCCGGTGTGTTGCATGATTTCAGAACCGATGAGAGTTAACAGGACAAAACACGAGTGCGGATAAAGAGCACACTGCAACGGGCCTATGTGGCCTTGATGATGCGGATCGTCGGCCGCGGGCTGGCGATCGCGAGTCGTATTGACAGCGATATCGCCTATGAGCTTCAGCACCTGCCGGCGGAATTGACGATCGCCATGCGCGTCTATCCAAACGGCCCCTGCTGCCTGCTGCAACACACCGGGCCCGGTCTGAGCTACCTGGGCGTCCGTGATTCGTGTTCGGCCGATATGGAGATCATATTCAAACACCTGCAACACGCGTGGCTACTGTATACGTTCCAGGAAGACACGCCGACGGCGTTTGCCCGAAACCGAATCGTGCTGGACGGCGAGGTGAGTCACGCAACGGTCTTCAATCGCTGCCTGTCACGACTCATGACCCTGATACTGCCTCGCCTGCTCGCTGAGCGAGCTGTCAAACGCTATCCCGTTATCGCCCTTCAGGAAAAGTTGCGCCTGGCCGCTGCTATTTACCTGCGGATACCGCTGGAAAGGAGACGACCCGCCTTATGACATCGAGATATTACGAGTTCTATTGCCCGGTGAAGATCCTCGCAGGGCTCAAGGCGCTCGAGCACCTGCCCGCGGAGCTGGCCGAACGAGGCTGCGCGGCACCGATGGTACTGACCGACAAGGGCGTACGGGAGGCAGGCCTCATCAAACACCTCGAAATAGCGTTCGAGGAAGCGGGCCTTTCAGTCGGTCCGGTGTTCGACGACATCCCTCCCGACAGTTCGACCGACGTGGTGGAGAGAATCGCACGGGAGTTCCGCGAACGGAACTGCGACTCCCTGATCGCCGTCGGTGGCGGCTCGGTCCTGGACACGGCCAAAGCCGTCAATATTCTCGTGTCCGAGGGCGGTGAGTTTCTGCGTGCATACGTGGGTGCGCACAAACTGACGCGACCGCTAAAACCGCTGGTCGCTATAGCCACGACAGCAGGCACTGGTTCGGAAGTGACGACCGTGGCCGTTATCAAGGACACGCACAAGCAGAAGAAGGATGCGTTCCAGTCATCACACCTGATGCCGGCAGTGGCCGTCATCGACCCGCGAATGACGCTGACCGTGCCGCCCGTCATCACTGCCGCAACGGCGATGGACGCGCTGACCCATGCGGTAGAAGCCTTTACGTGCATTGCGAAGAACCCGCTCAGCGACGCCTACGCATCGGCTGCGATACGCAAGATCGTGACGGCGCTGCCGCGGGTGCTCGCGGAACCCGGACACACGGATGCGCGGCTTGAGCTGGCCGAGGCCGCAACGATGGCCGGCATCGCGTTCTCCAATTCGATGGTCGGACTGGTCCATGCGATCGGCCACTCTCTGGGCGCCGTGTGTCACCTGCATCACGGGACCTGTATGAGCGTCTTGCTGCCCTATGTACTCGAGTACAACTTCGACGCCATACAGGACGACTTGGCTTTGCTGTTGCCGTTCCTGGCAGGCGATGACATTGCCAGGGCGACACCGCCGGAGGAACGTGCGAAAGCCGCGATCGCAGCGATTCGCGACTTGCGCGACGAGATATTCGATGCGACGCGACTGCCACGCAGTCTCAGCGAGTCGGGCAAGGTAGAGACATCGCAGTTCGCGAAGATCGCCGACCTGAGCGTGGATGATGGCGCGCTCATGTTCAACCCGGTCGAAGCCGACCGATCCGATGTTCTGAGCATCCTCGAGAGGGCGTGGAGCCTGCCGGACTGATGAAAATTCGCAGAGATCATGAGTACGCACACAGCACGGATACCGTGTTTGCTTTGTTTACAGATGCACAGGAGATCAAGGCAAAACAAAAGGCGCTCGGCGCGCGAAAAATACGTGTAGAGGAATGTGAGCGAGATGCTGACGGTGCGGTAGTCAGGTTTGTACGCGAGTTGCCCGCCGAAGTGCCCGGCATCCTAAGCAAGTTCCTGCAGCCCTGGAATACCGTGGAGCAGTCGGAGCAATGGCGCAGTTGCGGCGATGGCGTGTACAAGGCAGATCTTTCCATCGACATCGCCAACGTTCCGGTCACCATCAGTGGAACACTGGCGCTCGAGCCTCTCGAAGACGGCTGCGTCAATCACGTTCGATTGGCAGTCGACTGTGGAATTCCGTTCGTCGGCAAGACACTGGCCGAGTTTGTTGCGAAAGACTGCAAGCGCATCATTGCTGGTGAGTACGATTACATCAGCGATCGATTGGGGGCCGGCTGACAACCCGGGCAGGTAACCGAGACGATTGTGCAGCCCGGAAGTCTCGTCAGCCGTGGAATGGAACGCTGGGGTGGCCGACAGCTTTGCTGCCTCGTCGCCGCGTTGCGGCTCCGCCTGTCGGTCCGTTTTACGGGCCTTGGTGCGCCAGCTCGCAGGGTGTGCGTCTGTCTCCGGTGGATTCCTCGCTTCGCTCGTCACCCCTGCGGGGCACCTTCGGCGTCCAAACTGCCTTAGGCAGTTTGTCGTGGCTTGACTGAACCTCGCTTGGCAACCCTCTGAGCCGATCGATAACCTTGTGGTTAGTTACTGCGCGACACGCGGATTTTCAGTCGCGTGACGGATCGTCTGAGGCTTTGTATTTCAGAGAGTTACTGGGGCGTCCGTTGCCTAATTTGCAGCACAGTGCAGGACGATGCAGAGCTAGTTCACGCAAAATTCACGCATGGTTTTCGCGCTGATCAGTCAGAAAAGCTCAGCTGCACTCTTCGATTCAGCGCTTTGCCTGATACCGTGTCGTTCGGTGCTGCTGGTTGCGTTTCCCCATACCCCGTGGCGTCAATTCGGCTCGCCTCGATTCCGTTCTCGACCAACCATCCAATTACAGTCTGGGCACGGCGTTCAGAGAGATTCTGATTCGAGCTGTCGGCGCCATCCGAGTCCGTATGACCCGCAATCTCAAAGCGCCGCTTCGGTGCGCGCTTCATCACCTCGAGCACGGCCCGCAGAGTACTGAGCGATGATGGTTTGAATTCGTCTCTACCGGAGTCAAAATATATGCCATAGAGATCGATAGTTCCGTCTGATGCTAGGGCAGCTTCGAGGTTTGTGACGTCCTCGCGTCGCAAGTCCAGCCTTATGGTTACCTCTGCAACCTGCCCGCCCTTCAGCATAACCGACGCACCGCCGTCCGCGTAGTCAGCATGCCGTCCCGATACAAGCACCCGCCCAATACCTACACCTTTGAATCTAAAGCGGCCAGCGGAATCCGCTTCAACCGACTTCCCGCCGATGCTGATGCGCGCCTGCGCGATGGCTGCGCCTGTCTTCGCATCGAGCACCTGTCCGCGAACGGTTCCGACTTTGATTGGCGCGAGGCGAATGGTGGCATTGGCGGATCCGTCCGGTGCCAACTTAAGGCTTAGCGAACCATCTGAATAGCTCTTCTTGCTCGCCTGGATAGCCAATGCCCCTGCTGAAATCCTCTCGATGGAGAAACGGCCGTCGCGGTTGCTCTTGAGTTGTTGACCTGCAACAGAGACGTCAGCGCCTGAAATAGGAGCACCGGTCTCAGCATCGACTACTTGTCCAGCCAAAGCGCCCCATGTGATCGGCTGCAGTTCCAGATCGACCGTCAGAGCATCACCGGCGATCAGCTCACGCTTCTCGGATCCGTCAATGTAGATCGCCTTTGTGGCCAGTACAGAAACGCTGCCAGCAGTCACCCGCTCGATCTCATATCGTCCGTTGCCGTCGGTAACCGTTTGCTTGCTACCGGCCGCAATACGCGCGCCTGAAACAGGTCGCTTGCTCGAGGCGTCGACTACAGTTCCGGTGATCGTCCCGTGAGTAATCGGCGTCAACTCAAGATTCGCCTGCATATCGTCCGCCGGCGCCAACTGGATGTCCTCGGAGGATGGCTCGAACAGGTTTAGCGCGGCGCCAACCTGAACCGCACCAGCGGGAACATTCTCGAGTACATATGCACCCAGGTTGTCGCTGGTTACGCTCAGGCCTCCAACCGTAACCGCAGCTCCCGCAAGCGGCTGCCCGTCCGCTTTGCTGCGAACAACGCCTCTCAGAGTCCCGGTAGTTATCGGCTGTAGCTCAACAAAAATTTCCAGCGAGGCGCCTGCCGCAAGGCGGGCAGACCTGGAGTCATCTCTGTATATAGGCTTCGTTGTGGCGATAGTGATATCGCCAGCGGTAATTTTTTCAAATCGGAACGCGCCGTCTGAATCACTGATTACTGTCTTATTACCAGCCTTCACTCTCGCAGCGGAGACTGGTTTCTTCGTGCTTGCATCCAGTACGACACCTGCGATCGTGCCGTAGGTTATCGGTACGAGCTGCAGATCCACCTCGATTTCTGTGGCGGCATCCAGCGTCGCCTCTTTACGGCTTGACTCGTAAAGTTTGGCATCAGCCGCCAGCACCAATTCGCCTGCCGGAACGTTTGCAATAAGATAGCCGCCGCTGGCATCGGTCCTGGCACTTAGCCGACCGACTCTCACGGTCGCACCGGGAACCGCTACGCCACTGCTTGCATTTCGAACGACGCCACGCACGGTGCCCGTTGTTATGGGCTGCAGAGACACAGTTACACTCGCCTCGCCCGCCGCGCCAAGGACGACCGCTCGCTTGCCGTCGTAGTATCGATCGTAAGACGCGAGTACCAGGACATTGCCTGCCGGCACCTTCGCGGCGACGAATTCTCCGACTGTGTTGGTATTTATTGTTAGCGACGCAAATGAGACCTCGGCGTTTGCAAGCGGCTTATCAGTCACGGCGTCAACGACAGTCCCGCTTAGCGTACCGTAGGTAATTGGCGTCAGCGGAATGCTCAGGGTCACTGTTTCCTGTGCCACAACCTGGGCAGACATCACGGCTCGTTCGTAGACGACCTTGGTTGCCGCTACCTCGACATCGCCCTTCTCGACTTTCTCGATCAGGAACTTGCCGCCCGCGTCGCTAAGCACTTGTTGCCCTGCAGCAGTGATCCGAACGCCGCTGAGGGGGCCGCCAGTTGCCGCGTCAACAACACTGCCCGCGATCGATCCTTCGGTTATCGGCTCGAGTACCAGTCTGGCCTCTGCCGTCTTCAATGCCTCAAGGGAAATGGTCTGAGCGTCTGCCCGGTAACCGTCCTGCCCTGCCGATACTGCGACTTCACCGGCCTCGATCTCCTCAAGGCGGAATCGTCCCTGTGCATCGGTCGTTACTGTCTGACCAGCAATCTTGATCGTCGCCCGCGTAATCGGTCGCCCGGTGATGGCATCGATGGCAACACCGGCGATCGTTCCGGTAGTAATCGGATCCAGAAGATACTCGGTTTCGAAGCGCGCAGGTTTCGGTGAATTAAACGATTGCGTTGCACTCTCGTGGTACCACTCGTGGCTCGCCTGAATACTCCACTCTTCGCCGGTCGCTAACTCCAACCTGAACCATCCTTCGTCGTTCGTTCTCGTCGACCGATAGGTCCCACCGGACACCTTCGCCTTCACAATCGGCAAGCCGGTGACGCGATCACGAACATAACCAACAACCCAGATCGGTACGTCGATCTTCTTCGCCTGAAGCTGTCGAGCCTCAATATGGTGCAGGACATCGATTTCGGACACCTCGAACTGTTCGTCAGTATGGTGGTAAATCGGATTCGCTTTGCGCGCCAGAAGAAAGTGGGTGCCGACCGGAAGACCCGCGATCTCAAACATACCCTCTGCATCGGTGAGCGCCGTAAAGCCGCCCATGAGTACCTGCAGGCCCTCTTTGCCGCTCGGTACAACGGATACTTCCATGCCGGCGATGGGCTGCTGACTGTCCAGGTCGATCATCTGGCCGCGCACGGTAACACTGGGTCCCGCTGGCTCTGCTGGAACGCTTGGCTCCAGCTCGATATTTGCGACGAATTGGCTTCGCGGAGTGAGTTTGAAGTTAAGCTCGGCAGGCCCTTCAGCCGTATTGACTTTGACCGGGTACCGCCGATGATCCCGGTGCTCGACCATCAGTGTAAGCGGCAGTCCCGATTTTACGATTAGTTCATAGGAGCCATCTGCACCGGATCGAGTCTCGGCAGCACCGTCGTACTGAGTCTTGATTGTTGCACCGACCACCGGCGCGCGAGTTACCGCCTGATAGACGTGCCCACGAATCGTCGCGGTATCCAGGCGCCAGAAAGCAAATTGATCGAGATGCAGATAGCGCCGCAAGCGGTAGGCCGATGCGTAGTCGTGGCGACTTTCTGCATCAAACTCGCGCTTATTGACCAAGCCCCAGGTCTCGAGTCGAAGGTCGGGATCGGTCAAGGCGAGTATTTTATCCGCCAGCTCAATGTCATCGCTTGCCACCGCCGCAGCGATCGCGTCAGCCGTCAGTTGCGGAGTATCGTATCTGGGCCCGCTGTCGTCTTCGGGATACGTCAGCACTCGTTCCGGCGAATCTCGGAGCGCTCTCTTTAGATCCCTGTATTGATAGCGATCGATCGTGCCATTTGGAATAGATGGCAGCGTCTGGGATTGGCCGTCACTTTTGTCGGTGGCTACTGACGTTGATGATTCCTGTTCGCCACCAGAACACGCTACCATTGAAAAGACAACAACGAACGGCATCCAACCGAGCCATCGTATGCCCGAATCAGTCCGCACGCTTATACTTATCTTGTACGAATTCGAAGTACATGTAGCCGAAGCGGTCGTACCAATCGGGTTCGCCATAGTAGGCTTCGCAGACGCTCATCTCGATCATTGAATCGTGCAATTTGTCGGACAGCTCCAAGAATTTCTCGTCGTAGGCCTCTTTCAGCGAATCCACCGACCCCACGATCTTGCGCCTTTCAACCTGCCAAGCCAGGCCCGTCACCGCGTGAATGCTTGACGTACTGTCCCCTACTGACAGCGCCTTATCCGAGAACGTTTTCGAACACTGGTATATTTTTTGCAGTTGCTGAAACACTCCTCGAACCCTATCGAACTCACCGCGGGCGGATCGATAGCATTCCTGACACATCCCGTCGTCTTCGCAGAACGAAGGAATTCGCGGCGTGTCTCGCGAACTCTCGACTTTTGAGCAAGAAGTCAGATCCCCATACTCTTTAGCGAGATCCTTCAGTTTCATCAGTACTTCGATCTGTTTCTTTATGTCCTTGTATGCCTTCCCGGCAGCCGCTCTTCTCGCTTCGCGCTCCCTTATTCTCCTCAAGTCGGCTTCCTCTCTCGCCCCCTCTGCACTTTCACGCAGTCGCATATCCATTTCTTCCACGCTTTCGTCATCCGTCTCGGTCGCAGACCCTGTTGCTGCCTCCGAGTCTTGCACCGGGCTCAACAATCCAAAGCAAATCAGGACGAGTACAACGACCGCGCCCCGGTTCTTCCTTATCAAGACAAGCAGGAGTGCAATTGCCACCAGTAACAATACAGCGACAACGCCAATCCAGAGTTTGGACCCCTCGCCTTTGGTTGCGGATGATACTGCCGGCGCCCCGCCTTCACTGCGCTCAGCGGCATAGAGCGGCGACGGCAGTACAGCATCTATGGGCAGCTCGGGGCCGGTCAAAACGATCAACTGCCACGACGTAGCTTCATTACCGGTGATCTTGAAACCTGCCTCGCCGAAGGTCCTGAAATTGACACTGCATTTGCCACTGTCGTCAGTGGTACATTGCCTGAGATTGTCTACCCAGGAGTCTTTTGCTAATACAAGTGTCGCCTGCTCGCTCTTTCCCTGCTCATCGGTGCCCATGGTAAGGAGGAAGGCCGTGCTTGCACTGCGCATGGAAATGCCGTCGACATGGAGATACTGCGTTTCATTTCCCAGTTGACCCTCCGCGGTCGCCCATCGCACACCGTTGGCATCCGGGTACTCGCGAAAGTTGATTTGCAGTGAGTTCAGGTCCTCTTCCAACGTGTACGGCTCAGCGATCGCAGTTCGTTCCAATGTCGCGAATGCCAGAACTATGACGACTGCGACTAAGTAGGTCCGCCTCATTGTCTATCCCCGATAGTCGTACTACGAGCGCTGAAAGTGACCGCGGTACTCACCGCCGAACGGCCCTTCGTTAGACTTGGTCAGAATCAGTTCATCGCTGGTGCACTCAAACGTAATGTTGCGGACCCCGTGCGGTGGCCGCTCTTCGTCCTCGCTAACGGTCACCCACGATTGGCCGCCCATTTTCTGCCGCATCGCAGTCGGAATCTTGTTACCAGGACGAAGAGAAATCGTATTCGGATCGTCACCACCCGATAACCTCCCTTCGCTTACGCCGTTGTATATCACCTCCAACATCGCTTCGAAGCCGCCGCGGCTCGTCTTCCTGAGCACTACATAGTTGTCGTACGCAAACCGAGCCGCGCCTGAGCTGTCAATCTCGATTGTCAGATCTCCCGAAACACTCCATTCACCCATACGCGCACTGGAGGGGGACCCGGCATCAACAGCAATTGACTCTGTTTGCACCTGCCACTTTCCCACCAGACAGGTCGGGTCCGCATAGGCAGATGTTGCCGCCACCAATTGCAGCGCCAGTAATCCCAGAAGGATATTTCGCGTTATCGTCATTTCACTGCCTCGTTACTTTGCATTGACCCGTGTCAATGCTGGTTTGCATGGGGTTTCGCCAGGGTTTTCCATCCAGCACATAGCTCGTAGTCGTCACCGGTTGGCTGCCCACGAACTCTGTCGTGCTGGATACCTTGGCTGTTGCGTAGTATTCGGCATTGCGAAAATAGTCGGCCATCTCAGAGAGTTCTGTGCGAGTTTTCCACACGCAGTTCATCCTAAAATTGCCTGGCATTGTTTCGCTGTAGTGGCAGCCCGATGCTGCGGGCTGTATCTCCCGTGACATCTGCTCGCCGTTGAGCTCATGAGTGAAGCGTTCCTCAAGCCTGGAACAATTTTCGAGCGCATCTGCCAGAGGACTGCGCTTCGAGGCGCCGCTTTGGAACTCGGTGCCGCCTGAACCGAACGACGATTCGGTGGCGCCCATCGTTTGCCTTGCGAATACCAGAAGCTCGTCGACCACCATGTCCTCGTAGCCCGAGCCATGAATCTGGTTTCGCAATGTGCTGTTCGTTTCGTTTAGCTCAGCCAGCGCCGCCTCGCGCGCGGGGCTGTCTAATTCCCCATTCGCCCAACTGTCGTCCAGAGCACGCTTCTTGTTGTTATATGCCGTCGAGATGTAGGTGAGCAGCCCCCTGGTGATCGCCCGGGAGTATTGCAGTCGATCCGCATCCGAGGCGTCGGCAGGCAATTCATAGTAGTCGTCGCCCATAACATCCTGGAATTGCGCCCCGTTCGGGTCGATCTGCGCCATCACCGTGCCGGCGGCAAGCAGGCCCAACATGAGAATCGTTGTTCTTATCATCACCTAGCTCTTTCGTTCCCCGTTATCAGTTAATACGCAGATGGATTCAGAAAGCGGCAATGAAAATTGCCACTTTCGTGCTGGCACGCCGTTTATAGGAGTGAGCGTCCAATCAGCTAATTCGTTACTGCGCCAGATGGCGTATGCAACTACCATGGAGCTTATGAGTGATATGAGCGACGGCATTCATCGTGAGCGTTGGCAGGAAATCGAAAAACTGCTCGACGAGCTTCTCGAAAAATCGCAAGAAGAACGCGAGGAGAGACTGTCGGCCCTGCAATCTGACGATGAAGAGCTCAGCAGTATTGTGCGACGACTGTTGCAGGCGGCGGATGACGATGCGTCATTTCTCGACAAGGGCGCGACCCCGGTTTCGGGAGATGCCATTCTCGATGTGCTCGAACAAGTTGACAAACACCAGAAACTGACTGACCCGCACGCGTCAGATGCCGCCCGAACCATCGGCCGATATCGTCTTGACAGGCACCTGGGGTCGGGAGGGATGAGCGAGGTCTGGCTCGCACATCGGGCGGACGATTCGCTGGAACAGACTGTTGCGGTCAAGCTACTGCACCCGTTTCTGGGCCACGATGCGGAACAACGCTTCCAGCGCGAGCGTTCGGTGCTCGCTTCCTTGCAACACGAGGGAATTGCGAGAATTCTGGACGCCGGAATGGCGACTGGCGATCCGGCGTACCTTGTTCTTGAGTACGTCGACGGCGTGACGGTTACTGATTTTTGTCGACACAACGAGCTCAGTCTGCGGAAGATCCTGAGGCTGTTTCTGCAAATCTGTGACGCCGTCGAGTACGCGCACAGGCATCTTGTCGTTCACAGGGACATCAAGCCCTCGAACGTACTTGTCACGCCTGAGGGTAAAGTCAAATTACTCGACTTCGGGATCGCAAAACTAATAGACGACTCACAGGACCGTGCACTGACACGCTCGGGTTTCTTTCCGATGACCCCGGAATACGCGGCGCCGGAGCAAATTCGGGGTCGATCGATCAGTACAACGACGGACGTCTACGGCCTTGGTGGATTGCTCTACGAGATGCTCACCGGCGAACGACCGTTCAAGACCAAGGGATTGTCACCTGTCGAGATTGAACACCTGGTATTCGATACCGACCCTGCGATGCCCAGCACCCAGGCGGCGCGACCCTGGCGCGGTGCATTAAGGGGCGACCTCGATGCGATCATACTCAAGTCGCTTCAAAGCACGCCCGAAGATCGTTACGGATCCGCCGCTGATTTCGCGGATGACATAGAGCGATTCCTGAACGGCATGCCAATAGCCGCTCGACCTGCAGGCGTATCGTACAGAATCGGAAAGTTCGTGAAGCGCCATCGCGTGTCGCTGGCCATCGGGTCGGTCGTCGCGGTTTTTCTAACGGTTGGCCTTATGAATGCGATGGTGCAGGCCGAGAGGGAGCGAACTCAAATCGCTCAGTTCGAATCCGCCGTTACACTTCTCTTCACATTGTTTGAACAGGTCGATCCCGACCTGAATCCTGGCAAGCAGATATCGCCCGTGGGCCTGCTTGATGTCGGCGCCGACCAGCTTTCGCAGTTTGATGCCGGCCCCGAAGCACACGTTGATTTGTTGCGCGTATTGGGCGTGTTGTACAGCAAACTCGGCGAACGAGAGCGCGGCGAGACACTGCTTCGAGAAGCTGTCGTGGCCGCGCGCGACATGCTTGAACCTGGCGACAAAACTATCGGCCAGACGCTCAACTCGTTGGGCCGCTATCTCGCGCAACGCGGCAAGTTACATGAGGCGGAGGCTAGCCTGCGCGATGCGATCCAGGCGCTATACACCGCGGGTGACTCGGGACGCTGGTTGTTGAGCGCCGAGCGCGACCTGGCCGATACGCTGGCGCTGCAGGGGCGCCGCGATGATGCGATCGCACTGTACGAACAGAACATTGAGGCGCACACCATCCTGCTTAGTGACGACCCGCGCAACCTCATGCACCGCAACCTGGTTATGGCGCGTTACGCCCTTGCCGACGTTTACATCAGTCTTGGTCGCGTGGAGAAAGCGATAGAACCGGCTGCCGGTGCGATCTCGGTCGCCAGGGACAAGCTTGGTGCGGATCACCCGGAGCTCGCCCGCAGCCTCGAAGTCATGGCCTCGCTTTCTGTGGCGCAAGGCGATGTCGATGGCGCTCGCAGCGCTCTTCGGGAGGCACTGTTGATTTATCGGAACACCTACGCGAACGGCCATCAATCGATCGGCCGCGTGCTGACTTCGTTAGCGAAGCTCGAGGCAGGTGCAGGCAATTCCAAAGAAGCTGCGGCTCTTTACGACGAGGCCCTCGCCGTGTGGGAACCGCTCGGAGCGGGAACGCATGCGGAGATGGCGGATCGCCTGCGCGTCCTTGCCATTCGCGAGCTTGATCGAGGTAACGTTGACGCCGCGATGAAGCTGCAACAATCGGCTGTAGCGGCACGACGCCAAGCGCACGCTTCAAATGATCACTGGCGCGTTGCCGACGAGCAGGCTTTTCTCGAGTCGATCAAGAAGACAGCCCCAGGGTTGATCAACTAGCTAGAGAACCCTGCGCAACGTTGGCAGAGTACCTTCTGATAGACTCGAGCAATGACTGACGAGAGTGTCACAGTGCTGCTCCGCCGTGCCCGATCCGGCGACCAGGATGCGTTCGGCTCGGTCTACGACCTCCTATATCGTGATTTACAGGGAATTGCCCGAAAACAGCTTGGCAGCTTTCAGCGCAAGACGCTGAACACCGTCGCACTGATCAACGAGTCGTATCTGCGACTGGCGGAAAAGAAGCGGTTAGAGCTCGACGATCGCACGCACTTTCTCGCCCTATCCTCCCGGGTAATGCGACAAATCCTGGTGGACTACTACCGACGTCAGAGTGCCGACAAGCGAGGTGGTGGCCTCATCGCGGTCTCGTATGCCAGCGAGAAGCTTCCGGCCAGCATGAAAGATGACATGCTGCTCGAACTCGATGAGGCGCTCGATCGTCTTGAGAAGCAGGACCCGCGACTGGCACGTGTCGTCGAGTACAAATACTTCGGTGGAATGACCTACGAGGATATCGGAAGTGAGCTCGATATCTCACCGCGAACCGCACGGCTCGACTGGCAAAAGGCGAAAGCCTGGCTGACGCTGGACCTGGAGTCAGACTAGGTCGGTTAATTCCGCGTCCCTAGTAGAAATACGGTCCTTTCAACTCCTGAATCCCACCCTGCCGATCAAATCGGATATTCGCGAACGCCCGGTGATTCCAGGCACCCTGGTCGGCATCCGCCGGCACAAGAAGTATTGTGATTGTGTGCCAGACTTCAGGTGTCAACTCGACAGGGCCTTCGCCAGAGCTAAGCTGAACGGCTCGCAGGCCAGCGCCGTGGCGGTTGGGCATCGGCACCGGCCAGAGACCGACTCTGTTCTGACGCGGGCCCTTTATGATCAATGGCACCTCAACCTTGGCGTCCGATTCAACCACGATGTCGTAGAGTCCGCGGGCCGGGTAAAAGCTCACACCTCGCCGATCGATATGTGTGCGTTCACGCACATCGAAATAACCCTCGATGATGCTGGCATCGATCTGGTTGTTCGCTAACGCGAACGTTTCTTTGCCCCTGTTCTTCAGGAATACGCTGAGGTTGATCTCGTCGGCTCTGAGTACTGCGCCACGTAGCCGCGGCTTGACTAGTCCAATGCGCGAAACGTCGATGACGTAGATATCGAATTTCGATACTTCGGCCAACTGGCTTTTGACCATCGCGGCTGGCGTCTCCTTTTCCTTTTTTGGCGTCGCCTGAAGTAGCTCAACTCTTTTCGTGAGCTCACCCTGCAGGCTGGCGTCGAACTCAGCGGCGCGCAACAAAGTCGATTCTCTGCGCGCTTCTCGGTCGGCCTGAATCTTTCTGCTCCGTAGTACTCGCTCGTCGGAAATAGCGACAAGCCGTTTCTCTTTTGCGGCTGCTAACTCAGCCTCGCGGCGATTTCTCTCGGCTACGTCGAGGTCGAGCTCTCGCACTGCCTCTAAGCCTTCCAGGTAGCTGGCCTGCGCCTGCTGCCAGTCGGCACCCGACTGTTCTGCCATTTCTTCGTTCGCGAGTCGCGCATCCTCGTCTATCTGGAGCAATTCGTCTCGGGTCTGTTTACGGGCATCCAGACGTGCTTTTTCAACATACGCTCTGAGTTCCTGCGCATTGCCCGCCGTGTCCAGTGTCGCTGCGTTCGGGTGTAGCGTGAT
Organism: uncultured Gammaproteobacteria bacterium; assembly: GCA_963760325.1. Lineage (GTDB taxonomy): Bacteria > Pseudomonadota > Gammaproteobacteria > Steroidobacterales > Woeseiaceae > UBA1847. The sequence continues at coordinate 19,438 of CAVXCW010000037.1, forward strand.
AGCCGGTACTTCGGTAGAACCGGCCGGCCCTCCCTCGTCATCCTGCATCGCGTGACCCGGGCTGAATACAAGGCTCCCGGCACACAGCGCGATGGCAATAACTCGAAGCGACCTCATTGTGATTCGCTCAATGTCTCGCGCATACGCAAGACGGTTGAGTGCAGCGCATTCACAGCAGGATCGGCCGGTAAATATACTACGTCAATACTCATGCCTTTCTCGTAGTCCGAAGATTCAAGCTCGCCGACTCGGAACTTTCTGTTGTATTCGTTGCCATCCGATGCGCGGAATGTGTAGTTCACGAAGTAGTAGTCCTCAACGCGCGAGCGTCGCTGAGTTAGCGTCTCCGTAATCGTCGCCACAGCTTCGGTACCGTTCTGCGCTAACTGCACGATATTCTGACCGCGGCGCAGCACGCGGCGAACAAAGAAGGCGGCCACCAGAACGACAGCGAGCAAAACACCGAGGATGATCATCACCACACCAGCAGTACAATTTCTGTCGCACAGAGGGCAGACAATCCACTGACGTCTATATATAGCGGCCAGCCGGCGAACATACGCATAATTGATCTCGAATTCCTTTCCCTACTTGTCTATACGCAGGCGGAGGCTGAAAGCGGCATTGTCAGTCGCCTTCCCTGCGCGCCTCGGTTGATCGACCGACAGGCGGATTTTCAGGGCGTGTAAGTATTAGTTTTTGTTCTATAATTAACTGGTAACCGGGGCGTTCGTCGCCCCATTTGCAGTACGATTCAGGACCGAACCACGCAAAATTCACGCAGGCTTCGCGTGGTTGTGGAAACGGTCAAATACGTCTTTTGAGACTACTGATTGATCGGCCCATTGACCGTGGTCACATGACTGAGCAACATTCTGCCGCCTTTCTCTTCGTAAACCCGCTTGAAGTTACCCGGGGATGCCAATATGTCGCCGACACCTTGTTGATAACCAACTTCGGGATCTAACGGCCAACTGGCGGACAGCTGGCATGAATAGGATCTTGCCAAGGCAGGCAGTTTGCCAGTCTCTGCATCCACCGTAACCACCAGGGTTCCGTTGAAATCGCCATCGACAACGGTGGCACTCGCGCTTCCGCGCCCAATCAGCAGCATACCCGTGCCACCGAATCGCCCGTCAACGAATTCGTTTTCGTGAACCGTACATTTAACGCTGATCCCCCAGATGATCGTATTCTCAATCTCGACTGGAACATGGAACGTAAAGTCAGCCGCTTCCTCCGCTGATGCGGTCGCGAAAGCCAAGTTAGCCAACAATAGGAAACTCATCCCGATTCTCATAATTTTCTCCCTGCGCAAGCGTCTATTCCTCAATACCCGTAGCGTGCAGTTTGTCTGTTGTTAAAATGATCGGGGAAAACTCACCCGCCTCGGCAATTGCTCTGCCCCGCGCCGATAATTCATCGCTACCGACCGCACTCAACGGAGCGGTATTGAGAATTATCGGTGAGAACTCAGGAGCGTCGGCTATTGCCTGTCCACGTGCCGACAATTGATCGGAACCGATAGCCGACAACGTGTCCGTCGTCAGCGTTTGCGGGACGAAAACCGGCCCCGTCGGGCGAGCAGTTTCGACTGCCGGTTGCGGATCATTCAGTTCCGGACGAGCGTCAAACTCGTCGGCCTGCTCAGTATCTTCTCCTGTTTCTCGCGCTGCTTCCGGCTCGGCGTTTGATTCGGGACCCTCGATTTGAAGATCGACCAACATCTCACCCTGCGCTGCGATCAACGCTGCGCGATTTTGTTCTCTGTTCGCATTGATCAGATTCAGGCGCTCTTGATATGACTGCGTTTCATTCGCAAAAAGTATGTCCTTCTCGGCATTCAGTTCCGCAATACGTTGTCTCTTTTCGTCGGTCGACAATTTTTGTTCGTTAAGTTCTTGTAGTTTCCTTGACCATTCGTCTTTAATTTCGCGGCGCGCGCGACTTCTATCGGCACTGAGCTCCTCTCGACCGCGCTGCCACTCGAGGTCGACATCGCGAAGTTTGCTGTTGCGCATTTCGCGTTCTGTTTGCTCGCTCGTTGGCGCGTCGTCGGCAACTTGCGCGATCGCAGGCATCGCGCCGAAAGCCATGACGCCGATGCATACCAGAAAACAGTGCTTTTTGATCACAATTCGCATCCCGGGATCGAAACCGGCCCTTATGCCAGCATCTCTTGTCTATACGCAGGCGGAAGCTGAAAGCGGCATTGCCAGTCGCCTTCCCTAGGCGCCTCGGTTGACCGACCGACAGGCGGATTTTCAGTCGCGTGACGGATCGTCTGAGGCTTTGTATTTCAAAGAGTTACTGGGGCGTCCGTTGCCTAATTTGCATGACAATGCAGGACCGTGCACAGCTGATTCACGCAAAATTCACGCTAGAGTTTCGATGCTGTGTGCGCCCGCGCCATGGCAGACAGCTGCCAGTAAGCTGGCCCGTAGTGGTGTGTATCCCGAAATTCATCGACCTGCTTCAGGACCTGGGCCTTGATTGCGGCATTTCGGTTCCAAATGCTGGCAACATTGAATACGCTTGTGTGTGTAGAGACGCCCTTAGCTGAACCATTTCCATTATTACGAGACCCACGTGTGATCCATACTGAAACCGACATCCAGGAGTGCCGCAAACTCTGGGGACTGTTCTCGCCGCAACAGGATGCCTGGGATGACTGGGACCTGATGTTCGCTTTTCACGATCAGGACAACCATCGCTTGAACTTTCTGGTGCATCAAACCAGCGAAGGGCGTCCAGATGGCCTGGTCCCGCTCGTTTACGACACGACGCAAAACCGCTTCACGTTGATGGCCGGTAGTTATCCCGATGGCCGGATTCTGTGGCTGCGGAATCAGGATTTTCCCGAGTTTTTCGAGCAACTTCCTGAACGGACAGTATTGTTCGATCTCAAGCAAAGCTGGGTCAGCGACCTACTGCAGCTCTACCCACGATTCGAAGCCAATTTCACCGAGCAGGACCTGCGTTATTACCTGGTGCCGTCAGAATTCGAGTTTGACTTCTATAAACACATCGACACTTTTTCATCCGAAAAGAAACAGAAGTTTCTTTACGACCTGCGCAACATCCGCAAGCGCGAGCCAACGCTGCGCTGGAGCGACGAAAACGAGGCCAATCTGTTTATCGAACTGGTAAACCGCAATTTTGGTGCAGAATCAGATTACGCCAATGCAGACAGCGCCAATGAAGTACGCAGGGTCATCGATGAGCTGGAACGGAGCGGTCGTCTGAAAACTCTGACGATCGAGATCGATGGTGCCAGGCATGCAGTCTCACTGTCATTGCTTCACGGCAACAAAATGATCGCGCTTTATGCTTCCAGCAATAATGGCTATAACAATCTTGGCAAGTTGCTCAATGTCGAGACCATTCAGGAAGCCTGCAGATTGCGCGTCGACGAGATCAGCTTTATGACCGGTATGCAATGGAAAGCGGATTGGAAGATGAAGGGCGAGCCCTGCCTTACTATGCGCAAGCCGCCAGCGCCGTGGCCTGCTACGTCGGGCTAGCTGTTTTTGCGGCGGCCCGTTAGAGATCGCCCGCAATGCTTGCTCTTGCCCCACACACCCTTATACGGGAAATCATATTTACAGGATTCGACTGCGGCCTGCCCGGCCGCGGACGCAGACGATCATTTCTTCCGCAACAAATGCTGCGGTATCCAGGTGCGATACGCTTCGTATGCCGGCCGCTGGTCTTCCTCGTCATAGTGGTCGAGTTGAAGGACCAGCCACTGAAACCACTCGAAGAGGTAATCGTTGTCCGTCTCTTCGCGGAATTTGGCCGTCCATAGCTCGAGCTTCTTCCAGAGAATTAGCGTGCTTGCGCCGATCAGGTGATTCACGACTGTGAACGGCACGATCCTCTGATGCGTCATGACGCCAATGTTCTCCATCGTCGAGCTAATTAGCATCGCTGCGTCCTCGAGGCCGTTATCGTCCCGCCGAATCTCTTCGGCAGTCAATCCGTCGGGCATGTGCAGCATGCGATTGACGGCCCGGGTAAAACTGGGGTTGCCGTAAAACCGGAATAGCTCAATTGCCGCCAGTTCGCGTCTCTGCTCACGGATCTGCCGCATCTGTAGCACGGCAAAAACCAGACCAATGACGACAATTGCTGCGCCGACGATCTCGGCGATATTGGCCGTAATTGCCAAATTGTCCATTTGTTAGATCCTGCTCAAGAAAAGAACTGTGTATTGTGGCGTCGGCAATCATACCTGTTGCCACAGCCGTCAGCCGAAGAGAAACCACATGGATTCCGCCCTTCTGTGCTCTCGCTTCGAGGATATTAAGGTGGTGACCAGGCGCCGACCGATTCGCGACAAATCGACTTTACCGATTTGGACGCCAAAGGCGCCCCGAAGGGGCGCCTTCGTCGGGGTCAGCAATCCGGTAGATATCGATTTTCAAGCGCTGCCCCTGTATGGCAGCCGCGACTCTTCAGCTTTCGGCGCGCGGTGGCAACCCGGTGTGCTGTGACAGCGCCTTGCCTTTTCGAATCCGTTTCTCGTGCGCCGACGCGGTATTCTTTCTACGTGCCGAATCCCGCAGGTCGCCGTCACGCGGCTGCACTAGCGACACCAGTTTGCCCTCGCCGGATCCGATCAGGTGGCCGAGATGCATTTCCTTTAGTGCCTCACGAATCATCGGCCAGTTCTTCGGGTCGTGATAGCGCAGCAGGGCCTTGTGCAGGCGGCGCTTTTCCGGACTCTTGACGATCTCCACGGTGTCACTCTTATAGGTGACCTTGCGCAGCGGATTCTTGCCGGAGTGGTACATCGCCGTAGCGGTCGCCATGGGAGACGGGTAAAAAGCCTGCACCTGGTCAGCGAGAAAATCGTTTTTCTTCAGCCACAGCGCCAGGTTGACCATGTCTTCGTCGGTCGTTCCCGGGTGCGCCGCAATAAAATAGGGAATCAGGTACTGCTTCTTGCCCGCTTCCTCCGAGAACCTTTCGAACAACTCCTTGAACTCGTCGTAGGCGCCGATGCCCGGCTTCATCATCTTGTCGAGCGGGCCACCTTCCGTATGCTCGGGCGCAATTTTCAGGTAGCCGCCCACATGATGCGTTACCAGCTCCTTGACGTACTCCGGATCTTTGACGGCGAGGTCGTAGCGCAGTCCGGACGCGATCAGCACTTTCTTCACGCCCGGCAATGCGCGCGCTTTGCGGTACAGAGCTGTAAGCGAAGAATGATCGGTGTTCAGGTTGCTGCAGATGCCCGGAAACACGCAGCTCGGCAAGCGGCAGGCTGCCTCGATTTCACGACTCTTGCACGCGAGCCGATACATGTTGGCGGTCGGCCCGCCGAGATCAGAGATGACGCCGGTAAAGCCGGGCACGGTGTCGCGAATTTTTTCGATCTCTTCGAGGATCGACTCTTCGGAACGGTTCTGGATGATGCGACCTTCGTGCTCCGTGATCGAACAGAAGGTGCAGCCGCCGAAACAGCCGCGCATGATATTTACCGAGAAGCGAATCATTTCGTAGGCCGGGATGCGCGCATCACCGTACGCCGTGTGCGGCACGCGCGTGAACGGCATACCGAAGACGTAATCCATTTCTTCGGTACTCAATGGTAACGCCGGCGGATTCAACCACAGATCGCGATCGCCATGTGCCTGTACCAGCGCCCGCGCATTACCCGGGTTGGTCTCAAGATGCAGCACGCGACTGGCATGTGCATACAGCACGGCATCGTTGCGCACCTTCTCGAACGAGGGCAGGCGGATCACCGTACGCGCACGATTGCGTCGCGCATCGGGGACAAAGCGCAACACGTTGTCGTCGCTCCTCGGGCCCTCGCGTTGTTGCGTCGCGCAAGCTTTGCTTTCCTGCGTATTCACGTATGGGCTCACAATCTGGTCGATGCGGCCGGGCCGATCAATGCGCGTTGAATCGATTTCCCACCAACCCTCGGGCCTGTCCTGGCGGATAAATGCGGTGCCGCGTACATCGGTAATGTCGGCGACGCGTTCGCCGCGCGCCATGCGGTGCGACAGCTCGACGATCGCGCGTTCGGCGTTGCCATAGACCAGGATGTCGGCACAGGCGTCGTGCAGGATCGAACGTCGTACACTTCCCTGCCAGTAATCGAAATGTGCGATGCGGCGCAAGGAGGCTTCAATGCCACCAAGTACCAGCGGCACGTCCTTGTAAGCTTCCTTGCAGCGCTGCGAATACACGAGCGAACAGCGGTCGGGGCGCTTGCCGCCAACGCCACCCGGCGTGTAGGCGTCATCATTCCTGATTTTCTTGTCCGCCGTGTAGCGGTTGATCATCGAGTCCATGTTTCCGGCCGCGACGCCAAAATACAGATTCGGTTTGCCGAGTTGCTCGAAGGCATCCTTCGAATGCCAGTCGGGCTGCGCGATGATGCCGACCCGAAACCCGTTCGCCTCCAGCAGGCGACCGATGATGGCCATACCGAAGGAAGGGTGATCGACGTAGGCGTCGCCCGTGACGATGATGATGTCGCAGGAATCCCAGCCTAGCGCGTCCATCTCGGCGCGCGACATTGGCAATTGTGGGGCAGTGCCAAAGCATTCAGCCCAGTACTTGTTGTGGCTGTACAGTGGTGTGGCGGGTGCAGGCATCGGTCGGCATCAGTCAGAAGACTGCTAATGATAACCGTTCCGAGCCCAGACTAACCCGACAATTCTGACCAAAATTGGTGACCGTATTCACGAGCTTTCGAGCGACACGGAAAAGGCGTCGCGTCAGAATACGAGTTCAATCGGTCACGTCTTTTTTGTGGTGGCCAGGTTTGCTTCAATTTGGTTGGGCCGGACCCAGGGTTCTACATAAACCTAATCAATGGGTTCATGAGGATAGTTCGGCTGGCGATTTTGGAACGCGAGAATCGCAGGGACCTGAATTACACCGGTATCAATATTGATTGCTCTCTTGATCGTCTCACTTTCCATCCAGATCTCCCGACCTCCGATCACCGTAGGCAAGTGAACAATGAGCGCGGCAGAGATGGCGCGCGACGCACTATCCCACAGATAACTGGGCGTATGATCCACGGCGTAATAATCCACTTTATCCACTTTAAACATGGGGTTGTCGAATGTGGTGGGTTTGGCAAAATAGAACCCCATACCTTCGTCGCAACTCACATCGATAATCAGAGAGCCTGGCTTGAGGCATGATTTTTCTTCCTCGGTTACGAAATTGAACGGGCGATTCGGTTCCTGATAGGTCCCATTGATGATGATGTCCGATTCACTGATCAAATCGCTCAAGGGGCGTTCAGCGCCATCGTGTTCTATCACCATCATGCGTGCTTTGCCTTCGCCACCTTTCACGACGCGGACATAGTGGCAATCAAGTATCTCTTCACGCACCTCATGGTCGGGACGCTGAATGCAGATGGTGATGTCGCGAAATCCATGCGCCTTGAGCGCGTAAATAGCCCCGCGGCTAACCGCACCAAAACCGAAAATGATCACCTTGCGCTGGTTTCCATAGTGCCCATCAATACCTTTGAGCTGCAGGGCATGTAAGACAGCGCAGTAGCCTGCCATTTCATTGTTCTTGTAGAAGGTGTGGCGACCGATCTCTCCGTTCGGCCCCCAAACAAACATGTCCTCAAGAGCTATGAGTGTCAGCTTGCGATCTATCGCGGTTTGCGTGATAGATCGTTGCTGTGCGCAATGCGGATAGCCCCAAAGGACTCCACCTTCACGGAGCTCCTGTAAATCTTCAACGACCGGCTTGACGATAATCACTACGTCACTGCTGGCCAATAATTTCCTGCGTGTGGCAACGCCCCCCACCTGTGCAGCAATTTCTGCATCTGTAATACCAAAGGGCTCGCCGTATCCTTCTTCAAATATCAGTTGGCGGCGAACAGGCTCTGCCAGGCGCGGCAAATGCTCGGGATGGATAGGAACGCGTCGTTCATTCTTTTTCCTTGAAGTTCCGACAACGCCAGTTGTTAATTTATTCATTCATTTTTGCCCTTTGTATGCCTGACGTTTCTCCTGGATCATATCCAGCATCTCACCACGCAAAAACATACTACTCCACCTTCCTGGGTAAGACAGCTGGTGCGGGGTAATTCAGTGAACTGTGCGGTTGCTCTCCGTCGTCAACCCAGTTCCACCTCCAATGCCGCGTCGAACCCGTAGCGCCGCGCCTCCGCCGGAGGCGCCCCGAAGGGGCGACAAGCGATCGGGGGTCGACATGGTCGACCGACAGGCGGAACTGCGAAGCAGTGACGAGGCAGCGACGCTGCCGCCCAAGCAAAGAATCCACCGAATCAGAACGCACGAAGTGCGCACCCTAAAGGGCACAAACCCGAAGGGCGAGGATCAGCTTAAGCTGATCCGAGTCAATCGAAACACCGACACGCGGATTTTCAGTGAACGGATTTCGCGATCCAGCATAACCCAAGCTAACTCAAGAGCACGTAACGCGGTGAATTCGGACTCCGGTAGGTGCTCTTCGGTGACACCAGATGATCCTTGTTTGGGCACCGAAGTGGGCACAAGCCCCGTCGCTCCCGCCGGCACCGATAAGGCCTGATAACAGTTTCTCGCTATACTGTGCATTCTAGTGCGGGAGCGAATAACAACAAATGTCACTATTCGTAGATCTTGAGCGACACTACGTTTTTCGCGTGGGTTTCGCCTTTGTCATTGCAGGCTGGCTGCTTGTGCAAGTCGCTGACATTGTTACCGACAGTTTTACCTGCAAGCGTTAGACTTCGTCGTCTTCCAATTCGCAGCACCTCACAGCACCGCAACGCATGACCAAAAAGAAGAAACAAAAGCGAACGTTCGAATTTCGAATCAGGATCGATGGACTCGATATTGTCGCCGCTCCAACCGTCTGCAGCGCCGATCTCGATCATCTACTCGAGAAACGGAGCGCCGTATCTTTCGTGTTCATTCCGTTGGCAAGACCGGAGAAGAAGCGGCAATCCGTCGACAAAGCGGCCGCCAAGGCCCGTATCAAGGCAGAACTGCCGGCGGACGATTGGTATGACGGCGAACTTCGCGTCAGCGATAACGAGCACACGATTCCTGGCATTCTCGCCTTCGATGTCCGGCGACGTAGCGCTCGCGAGATAGCCGAGAAGATGGGCGTGAAACTGTTCTTCTGGGGCACCTCCGGTGCACCTGTCGAGCAGCACGCCGTAAAGATTTTCAAAGACGACGGAACGTATGCCTGGAAGACGGTACGCAGCCGCGCATTCGGTGGCCTGTCGGATATTTTCGACACCGTTCGCAATATCGAGGAGCTGCCAACGGCCGTACAAGAGTCGCAAACGACTATGCAAAAATTCTGGCAACTCGTGTACGTCATGCTGGGCATTTGTGCCGCCGTAGGCCTACTTCATACCATCGCGGTTGAGTTGCTGGGAACCGTGGCCAGGGTAGTGTTATACCCGGTTGTCATTCCGGCGGTGTTCGTCGGCATCTACTTGCGTGTATTGGTGCGTAAGGGCGAAGAGCAGGCTCGAGATTTTACGGCCGCAGAGGCAGAGGAAAACTGGCACAAAGTGGCTCCCCACCTGCTCGCCCTCTGGGCGCTGTGCTGGACCGCTGTTTCGTTGTTGACCTGGATGCAATCCGTTCCAGAAGCCGATTTTACGTTTCTCGGCCGCACCAGTGGTGTAACAACCTCGTTCATTATCTGCGTCTGGATGTTGTTGCCCATCGCAAATTCACGTGACGTAAAAACGCTGTTCAGCTCTGCCCTCGAGGCGGGCATCACCGCAGCGGTCTCCATCCTGGCGATTAAGATATCTCTGTATGTGACAGACCAGATAACCGACGTGCTGTGGGGGGTGCTCGCAGCAATACTACCGTTCGTCATTCCTGAACGACTGATGCAGCTTATCGACTTCTTCATCGACATCGGCGCGGAGGTGTTCTTTGTGGCGGTGCTGCTGGGTTACGCCTGGTCGCGAACGCGGCAGCAGTTCACGCGTTTGTAGGAGCCCCGGGAGATTTCCATTGCTCTCGAAGTTCAGACGTTCCTGGAACGCGCGTATGTCACTAACAGTTCGAGCGTTACCGACTGAGTGACGGTAGGTAATCCTGGATCGGGCACCAAAGTGGGCACAGTGAAAGCTGGAAAGTCGATTCGGACCCTGGTCTGTCATCCATGGTTGTCTGCAAGGCCAGCTGACAAGTACCAGGCCGTTGGCTAGCCAGCCATCGCTGTACATGAGATGCGGCAGCAGGTACATCGTCAACCAGGCTGTATAAGGAGATCCCTGCAGCAGGTTATCAAGGACAACTTCGTGAATGGCTCACTTTTCTCACGAATGGTACAGCCGCCTACGTAACCGGGCACGATCATCGCGTGATTGGCGCGGCATGCACCGTCGGCGTCGGTCTTGCCTGTGCAGCTATGTATGCGCTGCTGGAGGCGTGGAATCGGCGTGTCAGCGTAGCCGCTGACCCGATTCGCTTTCAGCCGGGCAAGATGGACTTCGTGTCGGCGTAGCCGATTTGGACGCCGAAGGCGCCGGAAGGGTGAGCACCGCATGCTGCAACACTGTGCTCAGCTGATTCGCGCTAGTTTCACGCAGAATCGAAACCATGGATGACGGTAGACGCACGGACTGTTAGCCTGTCACTCGATTTGCAGGGGACCCACACACAATGACGAGAAAAGCCTGTTCGGCACGCTCGGTTCGGTTGCTTTATTTCCTTGCCGCATTGGTGCTTGTTCCATCGGTTGCCTGGGCGGGGTGGGACAACCGCTATCCCAAGGTCGAAGACTACTCGCATCACGTTTATCTCGAACAACACGAACTCCCGTTCCTGTCTTCGGGCCCGGTCGATCCTGCTCCGGCGCCGGACAGCAAGACGCTCGCGTTCGCGTCGCAGGGCTGGCTCTGGTTGCTCGACGTCGACAGCGGCGTCGCACGCCAGTTGACCGACACCGCAGCGATGGACGCCCGACCCCGCTGGTCGCCTGATGGCAAGAGGCTGGCATTCGTCAGGGACGACGGCCTCGACACGCATATCGTTATTCGTGACCTCGAAGGCGGCAGCGAATACCTTCTGAACTCCCCGGCTATCGAGCTGGATCCTGAGTTCTCCGCGGACGGCAAACTTCTTTACTACACCTCGGCCCGGAACGGCGTATTGAGCCTGTGGCGCCGCGATCTCGTGTCCGGCAACGATGAGCAACTGACCGACCTCAAGCGCACCGAGCGCAATGCCCGCCGCGCGCCCGGCGGCCACAGATTGCTCTATCTCAATCAGGCCTACCCGGTCCGCAACATTCATTTGCGTGATTTTATCGAGGGTACCGATCACGTCATTCGGCCGACCGGGTTATCAATGGCCATGAGCTTCGACGTCCACCCTGCCGAGCGCTCAATCGTTTTGAGCATGCCGGCTGGTGACGATTACCACATTATCGTTGCCGATATTGAAGATCCGGTCGCCGAGCGCCGCCTTACACCGGCGGGCAGCTACGCGTTAATGCCGGCTTTCAGCGCCGACGGCACGGACGTCTACTACGTCACGCCTGATTCGCATCAGCAATTCCGGCTGATGGCGGTTCCCACGGTTGGCGGCGTGCCGCGCGAGGTAAAGATCAACGAGTGGCGCTACGCGAACAAAACGGGCGAACTGACGATCAAGACCGAGGATGATAATGGCGAGCCGGCGCCGGCACGAATTTCCTTGCGGCGTGCCGACGGTCATTCGATCGCGGCCGTCGATGGTCCGACTTACTTTGATCCGCAGAACGGCTATCCCTACTTCTACAGCGGCGGCACAGTGACATTAAATGTGCCCGCGGGTCGTTACGAGATCGTGGCGACGCGAGGTCCCCTGAGCATGCCGGCATCGGCGGCCACGAGGGTAAGAGCCGGCAGCTCCGAGACCGCCGGTCTGACGGTAGGACGTTTGTGGGATGCGAGAGCCGCCGGCTACGTGTCGGCCGATCAGCATGTGCACCTCAACGCAGATGGCGTTTATCGCATGACGCTCGCCGACACCCTGCCATTGCTGGCAGGCGAAGATCTCGATCAGCTGTTCCCGATGTCATGGAACCGCCTGGACCGGTATGTCGACGAGGCACTGCTTGGCGAACGCCTTGAGTCTCCGGAAGGCTATTCCGTACACCAGTCGCAGGAGGTCCGATCAAACTTCCACGGGCACGTCGGCATGATCGGTGCCCGGACAGCGTTCTATCCGTGGTTTTTCGGTCCGAAAATGCCGCGCTTTGGCAGTCCGGACCGGTCTAACGGCGAGGCGATGGCGTTTGCCGAGGCGAACGACATACTGCCTACCTACGTCCACCCGATAGCGCTGCCACAGGATCCGTTCGACGACCTCGAAGCCAACGGGATACCCCTCGAGCTCGTGTCCGACGCGGTCTTAACCGATACGATCGGCATCGAACTGGTCTGCATGTGGACCAATCCGCTCGGCATCGCCGAGGTCTGGTACCGCTTGTTGAATATCGGACAACGTGTCGTTGCAACGTCCGGGACCGACATGTTTACGGACTTCCAGCGCACACCGGCCGCGGGTACGGCGCGGCTGTACGCCGAGGCCACTGACGGGCGTCGCGACGTCGACTCGATTCTGTCGCAGGTTCGTGAGGGGCGTACATTCCTGACGACCGGTCCCGCACTGCTCTTCAGCATCGGTGACAATGCGCGTCCGGGTGACGTAACCAGCCCCGGTGAACAACCGTGGGCGCTGACATTGATCAGCAGCGAACCTGTCGATGCTGTCGAGATCGTGGTCAACGGTGAGGTCGTCGAGCGGTTGGACGGTATCGGTGGCGGCGAAACAAAAGTCTACAGCGGCACAGTCTCGCTTCCCAACAACGGCTGGGTCGCAGCGCGAGCGCATGGCGGCGGGGCCGAATGGCCAGGCATGGCAGTTGATCAGTTTGCGCACAGCAGCCCGATTTGGATCGGCGCGGTAGGCAGCGCGGATCCCCAGGCCGCGAGCCAGGCCGCTGCAGACCTGATCAAGGCGATCGATTTCTCGCGGGCCAGGGCACGCGATGCCTATGGCGAAACACCGACGCCGCGACTCGATGCACGGTTTGCTGCCGCGAGAGAGAAACTCGAAACCATGCTGCAGCCCTGAGCAGAAAAATGGTCCGGCTACTCCGAAACAAGCGCGGCTTGCAACGCGGCAACGAGGGAGGTCGGGGGCGGACCGATTCGCAAGGCGAATTTTCGCTGAAGGGGACAGTCCAGGAGGGACCGTCCCCATTTCCGGATCCGCCTGGCAGATTGGAATTGCGGCATCGCGATTCTTCTGACGCCACGGCCGGCGCGGTTCGATGTCACCTGTGTATATGTCCTGATTCATCCAGCAATTGGTTAGAATAAGGTCCGCGTGTGACCAGCTTCGGCACGCGCGCCTATAAAACAACTCTAACGGGGTGTGTGTATGAACCTGGGCCTTTCCACTTTTTCTTCCATTGGACTGCTGTCGACCCTGGCAGTATTTTCGACCGCTGCCGCCGACATCGTTGTAGGGGACCGCAGCGTGGGCTGCGCCGAGGATCCGGCGTGTATCAACCGCCTGCATCCCGACATCCCGATGGTTGCCAACGCCGATCCCGGTGAGCGCATCGTATTCCTGGGCCGCGACGCATTCGACCTGACCCTCGACCCGGACAAAATTTCCAGCGCCGATACCATCCCCCGGGAAGGCGTCGGTATTGTTCACGCGTTGACCGGCCCGGTCTTTATCAACGGCGCCGAGGCAGGCGACGTGCTGGCGGTGACCATCGAGGCTGTGGAGCCTGACGACGTCGGCTGGACCGACGCCGGACCGTTCGGCTTCGCCGGTGACCAGTTCGGCACGGACGAGCGTTTCATCGTCTGGCGCATCAATGAGGAATACGCCGTTAGCGACGCACTTCCCGGCGTGCGTATTCCGAACGCGAGTTTTCCCGGCGTCGTGACAACGCTGCCCGGCGACAAGCTACTTGCCGATGTGCTGGCACGCGAGAAGCAGCTGCTCGACCTGGGCGGTGCCGTGATGAAACCCGACCCGGATGAGGCGGAGCCGGCGGCATTATGCGGGGCGGAAGGGACAAAACCGGCAGAGTGCCTGCGCACGATCCCGCCGCGGGAGCATGGCGGCAACATGGACATCCGTTACATCACCACCGGGACCACCGTCTACCTGCCATGTTACATCGACGGTTGCGGGCTCGCGGTCGGTGACTTCCATTACGCGCAGGGCGACGGCGAGGTCGCGGGCACGGCGATCGAGATGGGCGGCAGGATGACCGTCACGACCCGTGTTGTCGATGACCCGCCGGACCTGTCCCGCGGCCCCCACTACGAGGGCCCGGCATCCGTGCTCAGGATACCGTCGAAGCGCTTCTACGCCGTCACCGGTTTCCCGATCAAAGAAGCGGGCAGCGTACCCGCGGACCTCGCCTACCTGGACTCGCCGAAGATTGCGGGCTTAAGCAATCTGTCGGCCGACATCAATCTCGCGGCACGTAACGCGCTCGCCGCCATGATTGACTACATCGTGTCGGAGTACGGTTATGACCGGACACAGGCGTACATGATCGCTAGCGTCGCGGTGGATATGCGTATCGGTCAACTGGTCGACGTGCCTAACGTCGGTGTCACCGCGATACTACCGCTGGACATATTTGTCGGAAGTGACTGACGCTTCTTCCTAAAATTGTTGCCGGTGGGGAGGTTCGAAACGCGGACCAGGCCGCACGAAGTGCGCCCCGCAGGGGTGACGAGCGTAGCGAGGAATCAACCCGTTCGACAGACGCCGAAGGCGAGGCACCGTAGGTGCTGTTCAATCAATCACCAATACGCAGACTTTCTGAAGGCCAAAATAGGTGTCAGATTTATTTGATTCACCAATAAATAAATCTGACACCTTTATTCTTCCCACACCTGCCAAGACCTGTAATGTAAGGTGAGCAAACATAAGAAGAACAACAATGACACTGCAGCGGAAACTGGGATTGTCGGCAGTCCTTGCCGTCGTAATGGGCGACATGATCGGGTCCGGTATTTTTTTTACGCCGGGCGAACTGGCTGCCGTCGCCACCGCTCCGTGGCAAGTCTATTTCTTCTGGTCGCTGTGTGGATTAATTACTCTTTGCGGCGCGCTAACGCTCGCCGAACTCTCGGCATTGATTCCAAAAGCCGGCGTCTCCTACCACGCACTCACTGAGGCGTATGGTCCGTTTGCAGGTTTCATGCAGGCATGGATGATGGTGTTGGTGAGCGGGCCAGGCGCCATTGCCGGAGTCGCCATTCTTTTTGGCGAGTTGGCGAACGAGGTTTTGGGTTCAGGATCATCCGGCATGCAATTCATCTGGGCGGTCGCAGCAATCAGCCTGTTTGCATTGATCAATCTGCGCGGAGCGGAATGGGGAGGACGAACGCAGGTTGTTCTCACGACGGTAAAGATTGTCGGGCTCATCGTACTGGTTGCCGGCGGTCTGTTTATCGCCGCGCCCGCAGCCGACACCGCGGTATCGGCTACGGAACCGTTACAACAAGGGGTGCTCGGTTTTCTGCGCTTCATCGGTCTGGGTGTGGCAATCGTTCTCTTTACCTACGATGGCTGGATCGATGCGTCCAATGTTGCGGGTGAGGTAATAAACCCGAACCGCAATTTTCCGCTCGCGATGGGCATTGGCATACTGGTAATCACGCTGATCTATCTCCTGGTCAACTACGCGTTCCTGCGAGTCGTTCCACTTGAGACCATGCGTGCGAATCCGACGCTGGTTGCGCCGATGGTTGCCGAAGCAGCGTTTGGCGAAAAAGGTGGCATGGCGCTGGGTGTGTTGATGTGGATCTCCATTTTCGGTGCGCTCGGAGGATTGATAATGACGTTGCCGCGCCTGTACTACGCAGCTGCAAGCGAATACGTCGATCGGGCGAAGGGACGCTGGCTTGGCCCTGCCTTCCGTACGATCGCGCATTTGTCCCCCGGTCGCTCTGTACCGTCCGGAGCAATAGTATTTGCTGCGGGAGTTTCGATTGCCGCCTTAATGTTCTTCGGCTCTTTTTCACGAATCGTTACATTTTTTCTCGTGCCGTTTCAATTTATGAATATTCTGATGGTTAGTTCGATTTTCAGGTTACGAAAAAGGCTTTCCTCGCCAGACACGTTCCAACTCCCGGGGTACCCGATCGTTCCGGCGGTTTTCATTTTTGTCATGACTTTGTTTCTGATTGCGGCACTGGTCTACAACCCCCTCGACAGCATGATCGGTGTCGCGCTCACACTGGCTGGAGCGCCAGTTTACCGCGTCCTGACGCGCGCCCGGCCGGAGAATTCGCATGGCTAGGTTCTCTGACTACTTTCAAAAACCGAAACCGATCATTGGCATGATTCACTTGCCGCCATTGCCAGGCTATGCGAAAACGAAGGGCATCGATCACGCGATAAGCCACGCGGTCGCCGATTTACGCGTGCTTGAAGAGTGCGGCGTTGATGGGGTGCTTGTTGAGAACGAGTACGATCGACCGCATCGGGTCTCCGCCGCTCCCGAAACGATTGCGGCGATGACGCGAATTACGCGGGCGGTCGTACAGGAAAGCGATTCGATAGTTGTCGGCTGTGAAATCTTGCTTAATGATCCGCAGGCTTCTCTCGCCGTTGCAAAAGCCTCCGGCGCTGCCTTTATTCGCACAGACTACTTCGTCGATCGCATGACGCGACCTGAGTTTGGTGAATTCCATATCGACCCCGACGCGCTCATTGCGTATCGAACTGAAATCGGTGCAGACGACGTACTAATCTTTGCTGATATACAGGTGAAGTATGCAACGATGGTCGAGCCGCGATCGATGCGGGAGTCCGCGATGCTCGCTCGTACCAAAGGCGCCGATGCAGTTGTCGTAACAGGGGACGAAAGTGGTCATGCGCCATCGGTTCAGCATCTGCGCGAAGCCTCAGGATGCGGTGTACCGGTGCTTATCGGTAGCGGCCTGAAATTCAGTAATGCTGCAGCGCTTCTCGCGGGGTGCGACGGCGCGATTGTCGGCACATCAATCATGCGAAAAAAGTCAGTGTCCTTCGACAAACTCGAATTGTTCATGTCACATGCAAGGCGTGACGCAGAATGAAAGTCGTTTGCGTTGGAGATTGTGGCGTCGATCATTACCTGCCGTCCGGTGAGCAGCGATTTGGAGGCATCACCGCAAATTTTGCGCGGCACGCGAGAAAAGAGTTTCGTGCGGACGACGAAATCCATATCGTATCGTGCATTGGTGATGACCACGGCGCTAACCTGGTGCGCTCCTCTCTGGCAGTCACGGACATCGATTGCCATATTTCGACGATCCCGGGCGCCACCCCCACTCAATACATTGAGCTCGAAGCAGACGGTGAAAGAAACTTTGTCCGCTATGACGCCGGTGTTCTGAATAAATTTGTTTTCAGCCAGAAGCAGCGAGACATTATTGCCGGGAGCAGGCTCCTGGTGGCACCAGTCTACCTGCAAATCG
>CAVXCW010000038.1:0-42498 GCA_963760325.1 uncultured Gammaproteobacteria bacterium
CGGCCTGGCGGGCTTCGTTCAACAAGGCGATCGCGTCGTTGGCGCTTCCGGCGAGCAGGCGTTCCCGCGCCAGTGCTACCTGCGCATCCGACTCGCGCGCCACGTGCCGGTCGAGGAACTCCCGGACTGCCTGCTCCGGCAATGCGCCCATGAACTCGTCCACGGGTTGGCCGTCCCGGAACAGCTTGACGGTCGGAATGCTGCGGATGCCGAACTGCGCGGCGATCTCCTGTTGCTCCTCGGTATTCAATTTGCCCAGCAGGAATTTGCCCTGGTATTCCTCGGCCAGCCTGGCGAGGATCGGCATCAGGACCTGGCACGGTTGGCACCAGCTGGCCCAGAAGTCCAGCAGCACCGGGACCCCGGACGAGGCCTCCATGACCTGCTGGTAGTTCTCTTGGGTGACGTCGATGATGAAAGGCGAATCGGCCATGTTCAATCCTTAATCTCGCAATGCTGCACTGCCACTACCGCCAAAGGTGGGGGATTTTAGCCATATTGCAATCCCGGCAGGAGTCGCCGCTGCTCGGTAATGGGGACATTCCTAATTGAGGGAAAATGGGGACATTCCTAATTTAATGTACCTAATACGCTCAATTAGAAATGTCCCCATTTTCCCTCGTGGCGAGGCAAACCCTCGTTGCAGTAGACTGTATATCTTATGAAACGACTATTTAAGCTGCTTGGCCTGGTGCTGCTGGTATCCGCAGTTCAGGCAGATTCCATTTCAACCATACAATTGAAGAACCGCCCAGCGGAGGAAGTGATACCCATCGTCGAACCAATGCTGGGGGCGGATGACGCGATATCGGGTCAGGGGTTCAAGATCTTCCTGCGATCGTCACCGGAAACCCTGGCACGCGTAAGAGGTATGGTCGACGTTCTGGATACCCCGGCAAAGACACTGCAGGTGTCCGTTTTTCAGGGCAGTGACCGGGATCTTGGTGAACTTGGTATTAGCGCTAACATTCAAATCGAGAGTGGCGATGCGAGTGTCGATGTCGGAAACGAAAGAGACAACAATGATGATGCCGGTGGCAGCATCACCTACAGCACTACCAAGGGAAGCGCCAGTATCAACGGCATCAGTACGCAAAAGAGTCTCAGAGACAATCCGATACACCAGGTGCGTGTCACCGAAGGCACCGAAGCGTACATAGAGACAGGCGAACGAATCCCTTATTTTCACGGCGCCGCCTGGACGGGACGCAGGGGGTTTGCGGGCGCTATCGAATACAAGGATGCGTTAACCGGCTTCTACGTGCTCCCACGCATCCGTGGCGACAACGTCATACTGGAAGTCAGTCCGTTCAAAAGCTCACAGAGCAGTACAGGTGGTGGCAACATCGACACCCAGTCTGCTAGCACCACCATCACCGGGCGTGTCGGTGAGTGGTTGCTGATCGGTAGTGTCACCGAGCAACTGGAGCGAGCTCAAAGCGCCACTGGCACCACTTTCGCAACCCAAAGCAGAGCCGACACAGGCATCTGGATCAAGGCAGATCTGGTTCAATAATCAGTGTGCCGGGATCTGTGCGGGACGCTGATAGTCGAGTATTGACAAGTGCATTTTTCGTTCCCGATCAGGAAGCAACATTGCGATGAACCAGGGGAGAAAGCACTGATTCTGGTCGGGCGTGTAAGTGAGCGAAGTTAGGGATCTGTAATGGCTGCATCACTGCTCGCCTTGCTGGGCGCAATAGCAATAGGACTCAGTCTCGGACTGTTGGGGTCGGGCGGTTCAATTATTACGGTCCCGGTGTTGGTATACCTGCTGGGTCAGGACGAGAAAGTAGCGATCGCCGGGTCGTTGTTTGTCGTTGGCACTATCGCTTTAGCCGGAAGCTTTCAGTACGTAAGAGCAGGGCTGGTTGACTGGCACAATGTTCTTGTTTTCGGCACTCCCGGGATGATAGGAACCTATCTGGGCGCGCTAATTGCAGCATTTGTTCCCGGGATTGTGCAACTGACGTTCTTCTCGTTGGTCATGTTGCTCGCCTCGTACATGATGTTGCGCCCGGTCAAACTTACGGATGAGGTTCATGCGCCACGTGAGACGTGGAAAATCGCGACCGACGGTTTGTTGGTCGGCGTTATCACCGGGCTCGTAGGTGTAGGAGGTGGCTTCCTCATTGTGCCAGCGTTGGTGTTGCTCGGCGGGCTCGCGATCCATAGGGCGGTTGCAACCAGTCTTGTTATCATTGCTCTAAAATCTTACAGCGGGTTTTACAAATACCTGGACGTGCTCGATACGCAGAACCTCGAACTCGACTGGCAGACACTGATGATAGTCACTGTGCTGGGTATTGTTGGCAGCTTCGGGGGCGCGAAGATCGCAAGACGCATGCCTCAGGACAAGCTGAAAAAGGGCTTCGGGTTGTTTCTCATTGTGATGGGCATTTATATTCTGGTGCGCTCGATACCCCAGGTGATGGGGTTGGCGACCTGAATTTCGGAAATCGGTCAGTCGTGGAGATCACGCTAGTATTTGTCAGACACCTTTCGTTGAGCAAAATAATCTTTCATCTATATGAGGAGATACAGAATGGCAGGTCGGATACTTAATTTTCATTCGGTTATTCCCACCTTACTGCTCGCCGTGTTACTTCCACTCCAGGCCCAGGCTGACTGCAAGGAAAAGATTGCTGAACTTGATCAACGTATCGCCGGTCCGGAGGTGGATTCGAATACGCAAAATGCCTTGAAGACGTTTAGGGATGGGGCCGCTGAAATGTGCGATCAGGGTCACGAAGCGACTGCCATGCAGCAACTGAGCCTCATGGAGATGATGTTGCCGCCGCCGCAGGCCGAGGTGCAGGCAAAGCAGCAAGCCGACGCGGATACGTCAAAATCTCTCACCGACGATTTCATGGTGGGCAGGTGGTGCTCCATGACCGGAGCGGAACGTGCAGAACTGGAGTTTTCATCCGATGGCACCTACGTGCCCTGTTTTCCAGATTCCATGGCCCGGGACTATGTCTGTATGAGTTCTCGCAATAAGGAGCCTACTTCGGAGTGGGTTGCAAAGCATCCGAGTGCACACAGCATTGAGCAGGACACGGTCGTGTTTGCCGATAAGCGCGGGCGCCCGGGCATGACGTTCAAGAGAGGCAGGTGTAGTCAGCTCAGGCCCTGATTCGCATCGCGAATCGGTCCGCGGCACTAGTAGAACGTTTACCTCGTCGGTTGGTATGGCGTGCCTGAACGATCGCCCCAGTAACTTCCTGATAAATGGCGATTGTCCAGCCTTCCGAATCCATACATGCGGCTCGACTCCATTAAAGCCACTTCAATAGGTGTAATCACGTAGCAAGCACTCGACTTTGATTATGGCCGATCCAGCCCTGACGCCGCACAATATGAGGCACGCTAAGTGAAGGTTTTCAAGGCAAGAGGTTCTCTGCGAGCTGTCTTCGCTTCAGCATGAGGAATAGGCTTTGAGCTTCGAAAGAAATCCAGGGGCCGACAACAAGGAGCCGGGATTCAGCGCGGATCGAACCGAGTTGCTGGACAGTCTGTGGAAGGTGCAAAACAAACACCGCCGCATCCGGCGCGAGGATATTGAGGCCTGCAGTCGCGCTCTGAATATTTCTGCCGTCGAGGTCGAGGGCGTCACTTCTTTCTACCACTTCTTCACCCGAAGGCCCGTTGGCAAGATCACCATCTACCTGAACAAGAGCATCGTCTCTGAATGCAAGGGCTTCGAAAGAATCAAAGAAGCATTTGAGTTGGCCACGGGGGCGACGATGAACGGAGTCGATCCCAGCGGTCAGTTTGGGCTGTTTGAGACGCCCTGCATCGGGCTTAGTGATCTGGAACCGGCTGCCCTGATCAACTTCGTTCCGTTTACCAAACTCACCAGCCTCAAGGTCAAAGATATCGTGGCCCGGCTGAAACAGGGCGCGTCACCGGCGGCTATCTGTGACTCGGTGCCTGACAACATACGTTCGATTCCCGAGGGAGAAAAGGCGGTAATTCTACGAGAATATGACCCCGGGAAGGCGATAGAAGCGTTGTGCCGCCATTCACCCGAATCGGTTATCCGCGAAATCAAGAAGTCAGGTCTGCGTGGCATGGGGGGCGCGTTCTTTCCGACCGGGCTGAAATGGGAGTACTGCAGGAAAGAGCCTGCAAACCCGAAATACATCGTCTGTAACGCAGACGAGGGCGAGCCAGGCACTTTCAAGGACCGTGTGTTGATGACTTCCATGCCAGGCTTGTTATTGGAAGGAATGGCTATCGCGGGCTTCGCGGTCGGTTCAAGTGAGGGGATTATCTACCTGCGGGCGGAGTACGCCTGGCTGAAGGAACGGCTGGCGCACTCGATTGACCGCTATCGGAAAATGAATCTGCTCGGCAAGAACATCGCCGGTGTCGAAGGATTCGATTTCGATGTTCGCGTGCAACTGGGCGCCGGCGCTTACGTTTGCGGCGAGGAAACGGCACTGTTGAACTCGCTTGAAGGCAAACGCGGTGAGCCCCGAAACAAGCGCTTTTTCCCGACTCAAAGGGGTTATCTGCAACTGCCCACCGTGGTCAATAACGTCGAAACCTTTTGCGTTGCCGCGCGCGTCATGGAACTGGGCGCGGAGCATTACCTGGAAACGGGTACACCGACTTCACCGGGAACCAAATTGCTGAGTATCTCAGGCGATTGCCGTCTCCCGGGCATTTACGAAATCGAGTGGGGTACGAGCGTCAGGGAAATCCTCGAGAAATGTGGCGCGGACCAGCCGTATTTCATCCAGGTGAGTGGGCCGTCGGGTGAGTGCATCTCGATGGCAGAGGCGGATCGGTTGATCTCTTTGGACGATCTGCCCTGCGGTGGTTCGTTCATGATCTTCAATCGCTCGCGCGACATCCTGCAAATCCTCATAAATTTCACCCGATTTTTCAAGCACGAGTCCTGCGGGCTATGCACTCCCTGTCGCGCGGGTAATTTCCTTATCGAGCGAAAGCTGGAGTTGTTCGCGGCGAAGCTCGCCCGAGAGAGCGATGTCGAAGAAGTCCATTCGTGGGGAGAAATCATGAAGCTGACCTGCCGCTGCGGCCTCGGCAGAACAGCGCCGAATAGCCTGCTTACGGCGCAAGAAAAGTTTCCGGAATATTTCGAGAATATCGTGAATCGTGATCCGGAACGTTTGAGTAAAGGGTTCTCCCTCGAGGATGCGGTCCGAGAATACGATCGTTTCAGTAGTTGACGCGTCGATGGGTGTCGGAACAGTGAACAAATCAGAAGACAAACGGACACTGCAGGCTGGCGATGGAGCCATGCAGGCGCGCGAGCGCGTCACGATCACTATCGATGGTCAGCAAATCGAGACAGAGAGCAGGCCGTAACCTCGTGCAGGTCGCGCGTGAGAACGGCATCTTCATCCCAAGCCTGTGCTACTTCGAAGATATCGAACCACCACTCGGCACCTGCCGCGTCTGTACGTGCAGAATCGACGGCGTACCGGGTCCGGCGTGCACGGAATCGGTACGCGACGGTATGGTCGTGCAGGCAAACACAGATGAATTGAAAGACGCTCGCGCGGCGATTGTTGAAATGATGTTTTCAGAGGGCAATCATTTTTGTCCGAGCTGCCAGAAGAGCGGCGACTGTGACCTGCAGCATATGGGCTATGAGTTGGGTCTCTCGGCATCACGTTTCCCGCATCTCTTCAAGGACCGCCTGATCGATTTCAATGCCAGACGGATGATCATGGAACACAATCGCTGCATCAAGTGCCTGCGATGTGTGAGAGAGGTATTCACGGACGACGGTAGAGCGGTGTTTTCGTTCCGCTACCGCGGCAACGAAACCCGTGTCGGTATCGATTACGAAGAGGCGAGCAAGCTGACAGACGAGCAGGTGCGCGATGCCATGCACCTGTGTCCGACCGGCGCCATCATGGTGCGGGGCGAGGCGCATGCGAGGCCATTCGGCGATCGGCAATTCGACATGCGCTCAATGCAAAAAAACTATACAGCGCAAGAACCGGTGCTGGTGTTGCCAAAGGAAAAGAAAACTATCGCCACTATCTCCCTCGCCGGCTGCTTTGGCTGCCACATGTCGCTGCTGGATATTGACCTGAAGCTGATGGACCTGATCGAGATTGTGGACTTCAACAAATCGCCGCTCAACGACATCAAGGAATTCACCATGCAATGCGACATTGGCCTGATCGAAGGTGGCTGCTGCAATTCCGAGAACGTGGAGTCACTGCGGGAATTCCGGCGCAAATGCGATGTGCTGGTCGCTTTTGGCGAATGCGCTATCTGGGGTGGACTGCCTGCCATGCGCAACACGATACCGCTCAGCGAATGTCTGGAAGAGGCGTACCTCAACAGCATCTCCGCGATGCCCGATGAATGCGTCGTCCCTTACCACGAAGACCTGCCGAAAATTCTCGACAAGGTCTATGCCTGCAATGAAATCGTGACTATCGACCATTTCATTCCCGGCTGTCCGCCGGATGCGGATCACATCTGGCGGTCAGTGTTGAGCCTGCTGTCCGGCCAGCAACTTCCCGTTCCTTATTCCGAATTCAAATACGACTGAGCCATGAGCAACACCAGCAGAAAAATCATCGTTGATCCGGTAACCCGGGTTGAGGGCCACGGGCGCGTTACGGTTCAATTGGACGAGCAGGGCAAGGTGGGCGACGCGCGCTTCCACATCGTCGAATTCCGTGGATTCGAACGCTTCATACAGGGCCACCCGTACTGGGAGGCCTCCTTGTTGGTGCAGCGCCTTTGCGGCATCTGTCCGGTAAGCCATCACCTCGCAGCAGCCAAGGCTATCGACCAGGTCTACGGAGTGGACCCGAAGGATCTGCACCCGACGGCCACCAAGATCCGGCGGCTTCTGCACTACGCTCAGGTTTTCCAATCGCACGCGCTGCATTTCTTCTACCTGGCCTCTCCCGACCTGCTGTTTGGCCTGGATGCGCCGGTTGAGAAGCGGTCTATTAAGGCCGTCGCACTGGAGCATGAAGATCTCGCCCGCAAGGGCATACAGATGCGGCAGTTCGGTCAGGAGTTGATCAAGGCGTTGGCCGGTAAAAAAATTCACGGCATTTGTGCGATCCCTGGCGGCGTGCACAAGACCTTTTACCCGGAGGAGCGGGACTATTTCCTCGATGGTAGCGGCAAGCCATCGGTCGACACCATGATCGAATGGTCGCGGGAGGTCGTTGATTTCATCAAGGCTTACCACGACAAGAATTTCAAATGGCTGGATTCCTTCGCCAGCTATCCCTCCGGACACCTTGGACTGGTTGCCGGCGATGGCGCCCTGGAGTTTTATGACGGCCGCATGCGAGCCATCGACGGCAGCGGCCAAATCACTCTCAACGATGTGCACGGCGATAACTACCTCAAATATTTCGGCGAGGGAGTTGAGAAGTGGTCTTACATGAAGTTTCCTTTCCTGCGGCAACTCGGCCGCCAGGCAGGCTGGAACCGCGTAGGACCATTGGCTCGTCTCAATGTCTGTGATCGTATTTCCACGCCCCTGGCTGATGCAGAGCTGCGCGAGTTCAAGGCATACACCAACGGCCGACCCAACAACCACACGATGCACTCGCATTGGGCGCGTCTTATAGAAATCCTGCACTGTGCCGAACTGATCAGGGACCTGCTCAATGACCCGACGATCCTCGCTGAACCCGACCGGCCCAAAGTCAACCGGCGCCCGGAAGGTGTCGGCATCATCGAAGCGCCGCGCGGGACCCTGATCCATCATTACCAGGTAGATGAAAAAGGCAGCATCACCAAGTGCAACCTGATCGTTTCCACGACGCAGAATAACGAAGCGATGAACCGGGCCGTGCGATGGGTGGCTCAGAACGTGCTGGACCAGCAGCAGGAGATCACCGAAGGCATGCTGAACCAGGTGGAAGTGGCTATTCGTGCGTTCGACCCCTGCCTGAGCTGTGCGACCCATGCCATGGGCAAGATGCCGCTGCAACTCACGGTCTTCGATGCCGCCGGCAAGGTCATTGCCGAGCACGTAAAAGGCTCCACTTGAGCGACAATCGGCCAGTGACAAAGCGGCGCGGCCTCGAACCCGAAACCCTCCTGATTGGTATCGGCAACAGCGGCCGTAGCGATGACGGTCTGGGTTGGGCCTTTCTCGATCGGATTCAACAGCAAGCAACGTTCGACGGACAGGTTGAGTACCGTTATCAGCTGCAGGTCGAGGATGCCGCCCTGATCAGCGACGCGGAACACGTCATCTTCATCGACTCATACCGCGGGGAATTGCTCGACGGCTTTCAATTGACGCGCTGCGAACCCTTGAGTGAATTTGCTTTCACGACCCACGTGCTGCCCCCTGGAGCCGTGCTGTCTCTGTGCCGGGATCTCTACGGACGAGTCCCCCGTGCAGATGCGTTGATGATACAGGGAACGTGCTGGGACCTGCGGATCGGCATCTCGCCTGAAGCAGAAAGGCGCCTGGAAAATGCACTGCAGTTCTTTGAAAGTTACTGGCGGGGCATGCCCTGAGTGTAATCGACAGGATCTCGCGGGGAAGGGTGCGGGTCCGTGGTCCGGGGCTGCTATGCTACGGCGAAGTGAGGATGCATCAAGTCGTCTATGACAGAACCAGCAAACAAGACAGTCCTGCTTACCGGTGCCGGCGGCGGCTTCGGTCGGCACATGGTGCGGCAGTTTCGTGCCGCGGGCGCGAAGCTGATACTGACCGATGTCAGCGATCGCGCGCTGCGCGCTGTTACCGATGATGCCGGCGACGACCTTGTCGTCTCGGTTACCGCTAACCTTGCCACGGAGGAGGGTTGCGACGCCGTCGCTGGAATCTGCACT
Organism: uncultured Gammaproteobacteria bacterium; assembly: GCA_963760325.1. Taxonomy (GTDB): domain Bacteria; phylum Pseudomonadota; class Gammaproteobacteria; order Steroidobacterales; family Woeseiaceae; genus UBA1847. The sequence goes on from CAVXCW010000038.1 coordinate 8,812, forward strand.
TCCCGCGGGGTAGTACCCGATATCCTGGTCAACAACGCAGGCTTAGGCGTCGCCGGGCGCCTGGACCATGTCCCGCGGGACCGTTGGGAAACGCTCATGCAGCTAAACCTGCTGGCGCCGATGCGGCTCTGCAATTTCTTTCTTCCAGGAATGGTCGAACGCGGCAGTGGACATGTCGTCAACATGTCGTCTCTCGCCGGCTGGGTCGGCTCCCAGGGGCTATCATCATACTGTGCGTCAAAGTTCGGGTTACGCGGATTCGGTGAATCCCTGGCCGCCGACCTGGAAGGCACGGGCGTCCACGTGACCAACGTCTATCCGTGTTTCAGCCAGACGCCGATTCTCGACTCGCCACAACACGGATACGAGCAACGGCGGATCGTACCGGCGTACCTGATCTCGGAACCCTCGGACGTCGTGAGACGGATAATCGACGGCGTCCGCCGCAATCGGTTACATGTCTTCCCGGACAAGTATTCGCGACGCATTCACTACGTCACCCGATTCGCACCATGGCTCGTGCCATGGCTTAACCGCCGCATGCAAACCCAATCGATCGAGGCGGGTAAGGAAGCGGATTGAAAGTTGGGGTGATCGCTATTTCAAGTCGCTTCTTGCGGACTTGATATTGCTAAGAGACCACGTCCGTCGAATCAGCGTCGTGCGTACCGCTCTCCGTCGCTTCTATCATCTCTCTGAACAGCGAATTAGATTGATAAAGCTCGACATAACTGCCTTGGGCGACAATCTGACCTTTGTCGAGCACATAGATCAGGTCACATTGCTGTACGGTCGACAAGCGATGCGCGATCATGACGATGGTGACGCCCGGGAGCGCCCTACGCAGGTTTGACACGATGGCCCTTTCGGTAATCGTGTCGAGCGAACTCGTCGCCTCGTCGAGAAGCAGGACCTGGGGTTCACGGTAGATCGCACGAGCGATTCCCAGTCGCTGCCGCTGGCCGCCGCTGAGACGTATGCCACGCTCACCGACAAAGCTATCGTAGCCATTTTTCAGTTCACCTTCGATGAAGGTATCCAGCTCTGCCATTCGGGCTGCGTCGCGCATTCTTGCTTCGTCACGATCGTCATCCGTTTTGCCAAAGGCAATGTTACTGGCGATATTCGCGTCGATCAGGAACACGTCCTGCGGCACGTACGCGACAAGCTCGCGCCAGCTCGCCAAATTGCTGGCCGAAACGGGAACGCCATCGATCTCCAGCGCCCCGCGGGTCGGCTGCAAAAGGCCAACGAGAATATCCGCCAGCGTCGTCTTCCCGGATCCCGTCGCGCCAACCAGCGCCACACTCTGTCCTTTCTCGATGATTAGGTCGACGCCGCGAACGATTTCAGCTTCGGCTGCCTGGTAGTGAAAAGCCGTATCGTTGAAACGAATCTCCCGTTTGAACTCCAGCACCTCGCTCGTCGCATCCTGTTCGGCTTCGAGTACCCGATCCGTGCGCATGTCTGCTGCCACCGCTTCAATGACGGCGTAGCTGTTGCTGAGTTTTGCGGCGTTCTCGAAAATCGTGTGCAGCGCCGGCATCAGGCGATATGTGGCGAGCGCGAAGACGGTGAGCAGGGGCAGCGTTCCCTCGAAGTCCCGATCGATCGCGAGGAACACAAGAACCAGGATCAGGATGCCACCGAACGCGAGTATCTCCATGATGTAGCGTGGGAACTTGGTTGCAAGCTCGAGCTTGGTGAAGAGGCCGCTGAACTGGTCAGACGCTTCCACGAAGCGATCGATGAAATGTTTTGACGCATTGGAAACGCGGATCGCCTTCATGCCGATAATCGTCTCGATGAAAGCATTATAGCGACGCCCGTCGGTCCTGATCTGCACTTGACCCAGGCGCGTCAGGTAGCTGTGCCGCAGCAGGTGAAGGGACAGGTAAGCGAAGCCAAAACCCAGGAACGCAATCGCGGACAACATCGGGTTGACGAGCACGAGGAGCATGAACAGGCCTATCGCAACAACGCCACTCGTCAGCAGCAGGTTGCCTGCCAGCAACACGTCATTCAGGAGCTTGTTGAGGTCTGAGAGCGTTCGACGCAGCAGCTCCGTCGAACTGGTGCTCAGAAAAAACTCGTAAGGCATTCGCGTGTAATTGGTGAGAAGGCGGACGCTCATGCGGTGCAACGTCGCCCAGATCGATCGTTTAATCAGCCATCCCGTCAGCGCGGTCGCGATGACGGACAACGCGAACAGGACGAACACGACGACACCGGTCCATAGCAACATCTCGCGCTCAGAGTCGAAACCGCCTTTTTCATAGACCAAGGCAAGCCACTCGTTTTCGGTGACGGCGCTGGGTTGTGTGACGAGCTGCATGAAGGGCAGGATCGAGGCGATGCCGACAACCTGCAGCGCTGCCGAAACGAGCATGAACAGGAACAGCCAGGCGAACTGCCGATAGTCTTCGGCGACCAGGATCAGTCGGAGTTCGCGCAGTGCGCTGATTGCCGTTTTCTTCTGGGTCAACTGGAAAGACCTTTTATTTCTGGCGCACGCATCGCCGCATTGACCGCGGTTAGCAGGGACTCGTCGTCGACGTATCGATCAAACTGCATGCGCATCTCCTTGAGACGCGTTCGAATGGACTCGCTGTTCATCGCCTGGTCGATATGCTGGATCATGTCTTCGGCCGTGTCCGTCTCACGATTCGCGCAGATTCCCAAGCCATGCCAGGCTACGCGCGCGGCGTTGCCCTGCTGATCGTTGAGCCGTAACGGATACAGGACCATTGGGACTTCTTGGTAAATGCACTCATTTATTGAGCTGATGCCAGCATGGATGATCGCACAATCGACCTCCTTCAGAACCCTCAGTTGCGGCAGCCACCCGAAGGTGTGCACGTTCTCGGGGAGCTTGTCGAATGCCGGCGGCAAGTCGCTGTCGCCGAGCGCAACGAGCAGCGTCCACTCGGGTCGTTGCTGACACGCCGAAACCAGGCGCAGCAGAAGCCCCTGCTCATAGGAATCAGCGAAGCGACCAAAAGAACAATATATCAGCCGTTTGTGCTCGTCCGATCGACAGCGCTGCACGAGCGCGTCGAGACGGACCTGTTGTTCGGGGTCCATATCCGGGTTTGAGATGCGCCGACGGCACATCACCGGACCGACGAAGCGCGCGTCGGGATGCGGCTCGTGCGGAAAGTCGAGCTCTAAAGCGTTCAATGTGATGACCGGCAACTTCCGATACGAAAACGGCAGCGGCCACTGCCAGGGATCGACGATTTCGCGCCAATTGAGCCCGTTCCGCGCGGCGAATTGGCGAAGCATGGCAGTCCGATCCGCACCCGCCTGGCGCAGATAGTCGACCGTCTGTCGCCACCGCTTCCAGATGTACAGTCGCAGCCAGGCAATCTCGAATCGCTTGCTTGCCGTGTTGTCGCCGACAGGCGGTGCGAGGTTGCGATGTTGCGGCGGCAGGCCAGGCCGCTTCCACGGTGACAGGAGCGTGCTAACGAGTGCGACACGCTTGTGACCGCCAAGCGCCGCGAACACGGGCCCCGGTAATTCGATGTCGATCAGGAAAAGCCCGGGATCAAATTCGCTAAGCTTGTCAACCAGTGTGTTCAGCCCTCGGCGACCAGCCTGCTCATCGCGGCGCGACCGGCGGGCGAACCAGCGAGTGAACCAGCGCTGCGCGCGGCCCAGCTGCCCCGGCAGCGAGTTTGGCGACGGCGCGTCTCGAAGTGCGCCGCTGACGCTTTCAAGTCGCACGAAGCGGAAATCGTGTGCGGTGACAGCGCTCTCGATATCAAGGAAGCTCGCGTACGTCACGTCGTAGCCAGCGTCGCGCAGCACGTACGCGACTTCGAGGAAGTGGTCCTTCCTTACCCAAGTTGGAATGAGTACGACGTTGGCCAATGTCCTTATCCCGTTCCCAATTGTTCGGCTAAGCCGTCCCGCTACGGGATCCGAACAGGCTTCGCGCGATGCGGCCGAGCCGGCCACGCGGCGCGGCGGGTCGGGCCAACGCATCAGCATCGTTCGCCGTGAGCAGTGGCTCTAGGCGCTCCGCAATAGTCGCGAGATCCTCGAGGACGAAGAACTGTGGCTGCAACTCAGCGCCGGTCTCCTCGAGGATTCGCGCGATCGCGCGAACGGTCAGCATCGAATGGCCACCAAGCTCGAAGAAATTATCCGACGTCGAGACCTCGCCTACGCCGATCAGATCGCACCAAATCTCAGCGATCAGCCGCTCCGCCCGCGATGACGGAGGCTCTGCCTCACGTGTTCGAGCGCCACCCAGATCGAGCGGCGGGAGCCGTGCATAATCGACTTTTCGATTGGGCGTCAGTGGGAGTTTGTCGATGCGGACGAAATGCTGTGGGATCATGTAGCGCGGCACGCGGTCGCGAAGATGCTGTCGCAGCGCCGCGGCACTGAAGCTACTGTTCGGGTCTATGACCACGAACGCCACGAGACGCATATCGCCGCCAGCCCCGTCGCGCTTGGTAACTGCAACTTGCTGAACGCCCGCTGCCGTTGTCAAATTGCTTTCGACGTCGCCCGCCTCGATTCGGAAGCCGTGCAGCTTCAGTTGGCTATCAGCGCGCCCGAGATGCTCGAGCTCACCGTCCGGCCGCCATCGCCCCAGGTCACCCGTGCGATACAGTTTCTGATCCTCTTCGAACGGATCGTCGCAGAACTGTTGTGCGGTCAATTCGGCATTACCAAAGTAGCCGTTGGCAACGCCGTCACCGGCAATAAGAATCTCTCCCGTAACACCGTCCGGTACTAAAGCGTCCGAGCTGTCGACCACGTAGACGCGCGTGTTCTGGATGGGACTTCCTATGCTGATCGTTTCAGGATGCTCTCGGATCTCGGCTAGAGTCGACCAGACCGTTGTCTCGGTCGGTCCGTACGCGTTCCACAAGGTGCCGCAGCGTGATCGCAATGCACGCGCAAGGTCGAGCGGCAGGGCCTCGCCACCGCACACCGCACGGAATTCCGGATCGCCCGCCCAGCCGGCGTCGAGGAGCTGGCGCCAGGACGCCGGTGTTCCCTGCATGATCGTCGCGCCCGAGATATCGAGTTCCGCGGCAAGCGCTTTTCCGTCGCCGGTCGCGTCTTCTGCGACAACATAGACAGTCGCGCCAACGATCAGGGGCAACAGCAGCTCCAGCACCGAAATATCGAAAGACGTTGTTGTAATTGCCGCCAGCACATCGTCGCTCGTCATGCATAGTGGGTCCAAAAACCCGGTCAGCATATTCACCACCTGGCGATGCCCGACAGCAACTCCCTTCGGACGGCCGGTCGAGCCCGACGTGTACATGACGTACGCAAGGTCCGGCTCGTTATGCGGTGCCGGTTGTCGCTCATCAAAACCGTTGGCGTCGAGCTGGCCCAGGGACAGAACACGGTCTCCGATGCCGGCGAGTTCTTTTGCCGCCACATCGTCCGCCAGGACGACTTCGGCACCCGAATCCTCCAGCACGAACGCGACCCGCTCTGCCGGCAGGCTCGTATCGAGCGGTACGTAAGCGGCGCCGGCTTCGAGGATCGCGAGGATTGCGAGCGGCAGGCGTTCGGTGCGAGACACCGCCAGTCCGACCAATGAACCCGGCCGGACACCGTGAGCACGCAGTCCATCCGCCATCGCTTTGCAACGCCGCTCCAGCTCCGCGTAGCCAATCTGTTCGGCGCGGCTCGCGACGGCCGTCTTCTGTGGCGTTTCGGCCGCCGCCGCCCAGACGAGATCACCGATACAACGCCCGGCCGGGAGTGGCTTCGCGGGGCCCTGCCGTGCCAGCAGTTCGGCGCGGCCCTCCTTGTCAAGCAGCGGGACGCGGCGCCACTCTCGCGTCGTCTCTGTCATCGCTGAATCGAGGTAGCGGTCCAGGTGAGCGGCAAATCGGCGGACGAGGTCGTGATCGAACAACGCACTCGCATACTCGAGCTCGATCTCTATGCCATCGGCCCCGCCCTGAACCCAGCAGGAAAGATCGGTCCGTGCGACGGACTGGACGATCGGTTCGCGGCGGCACCGGGCTTCGCCGAACCGCCAGTCGTCGGCGTCGCTTGGCGCGAATGCGAACAGCGTCTGGAAGACGGGCGTCCGGCTCAGGTCGCGCGGTAAGGGGAGTGCAGCCACGACGTCCTCGAACGGCAGGTCCCCGTGTTGCAACGCCTCATTCGTCGTGGTGGCAACGTGCTCGAGGAGCTGACGGAGCGACCACTCGACATCCGGCCTGAGTCTGAGCGCAATCGTATTGAGGTACGGGCCTATCCCCGTCTCTGCACCGACCGCGTGACGAATCGTGCCGACGGGCGTGCCGATCACGACCTCGCCCTGGTGACAATAACGCAAGAGCACAGCGGTGAAGCTGGCCAGCAGCACGTTGAACAGGCTCGTCCCACATTCGCCCGCGAATCGTTCCAGCCTTGCGGCGCGCATCGCATCGATGCGGAAGGACACGGATCCTCCCGCAAACTGCTGCTCGCGAGGCCGGGCCTGAAAACTCGGGAACTGCAGCACGGGCAACGGCCCGGCCAGCTTGGCACGCCAGAAGTCCAGCGCGGTTGAATGCGCTGCGCGCCGCGACGCGTCCGTTTGCCAGGCGGCGAAATCACCGTATTGCAGCGGCGCCGCCGGTTCCTGTTCGCGGCGATCGCGGTCGAACTCGGCCAGGTGACGAAGCAGGATCGGCAGCGATTCGCCGTCAATCAGCATGTGGTTGAAACAAAGTAGCAAGTACGTCTCGCCGTTGTGTTCGAGTATGCGCGCCCGCCACGGCGGCGCCTCGCTGATGGGGAAAGGCTGATCCGCGAGTCGCGCGATACGTTCCCTCAGAGCGGTATCATCTTCAACGTGTTCCACCTGCAGGTCGACGCGCGGCGTGTCGAGCACTGTCTGCCAGGGTTCACCCTTTTCGACGACGAACACGGTTCTGAGGATTTCATGTCGTTCGGCGAGGCGCTCGAACGCGCGCCGCAGGCGAATGGTGTCCAGCTCGCCACTGACACGGTACACGCCGCAGACGTTGTTTACGCCGGCTGCGCTATCGATGTTTTCCAGGAACCAGAAGCGGCGCTGCACCGAAGACAGCGGAAAGCGACCCCGGTTCGCCGCCGGCGCGATGACGGTCTGCGGCTGTGTGATATCCCGGTCGATCAATGCCGCATGGGCCGCGACCGTCGGATTGTCGAGGAGCTCGCCGATGCCGGGTGCGTGCGCGAAGCTCCGGCTCATGCGACTTGCCAGCCGGGCGGCGAGCAATGAATGCCCACCCAGGCGAAAGAAGTTGTCGTTCGCGCTCGCGACAGGGTGTCCGAGGAGCTCGGCCCAGAGGGCAGCGACTTCTGCCTCTGTGCCGGTCAGCTCCGCATCAACCTGTCGATCCGTCGTGGTCACCGGGTCGGGAAGCGCTTTGCGATCGACTTTGCCGCTCGACGTCAGCGGCAGTGACGGCAGGAAGACGATGTCCGCCGGCACCATGTAGGCAGGCAGTTTACCGGCAAGGTGTCGCGACACCGTTGCGTCGTCGAGCAACCGGGACGATTTAAGGTCGGCAACGATATACGCAACGAGGCGTTTCTGGCCGTCGCCCGAGAGTCTCGCAACGACGGTGCAGCCGGCAACGCCCGCAAGGGCGTTGATCGCTGCTTCGATCTCGCCGGGCTCGATCCGGTAACCGCGCAGCTTGATCTGGTAGTCGAGGCGGCCGAAATGCTCGATCGTTCCGTCCTCGCGCATCGTCGCGAGGTCGCCGGTTCGGAAGTAGCGGCCGGGGAAAAGGGGCTCCGTTGCTTCCAGGAAGCGCTCCTTCGTCAGCTTTTCGTTGCCCAGGTATCCGGGACTCACGCCGCTGCCGCCGATGCAAAGTTCTCCGGGCACGCCGAACGGCAGGGGGCGGCCTTCGAGGTCGGTGATTCGCAGGACTGTGTTGTCGATCGCACGACCGATGTCGATCGCGCCGTCGGCGTCTACGGGACCGAGCGTCGAACAAACCGTCGTCTCGGTCGGCCCGTACAAATTCCACAAGCGTTGTACGCGCGAGCACAGGTTGCGCGCGAGATCGGGCCGCAACGTGTCGCCACCGCACAGCGCGACGAGTTCCGGGTCACCGGTCCAGCCGGCCGCGATGAGGAGCTCCCAGGTCGCAGGCGTCGCAAACTGGACCGTGATTGCATGGCGATCGAGCGCGTCGGCCAGGCGGTCCGGGTTTGCCGCTGCATCGGCCGGGGCGAGGACGAGTGTCGCGCCGACCGACAGTGGCAAAAGTAGCTCGACAAGCGAGATGTCGAACGCGACAGTCGTTATCGCGAGCATGCGGTCCTTTGTTCCGATGCCCGGTTTCCGGGCGAGGCTCGTCAACAGGTTTGCAAAGCTCGCATGCCGTATCGGCACGCCGTTTGGTTGGCCCGTGGAACCGGACGTGTAGAAGATGTAGGCGACGCTGTCCCGATCGGCCCGGCTCTCATCGAGACCGTCGGTAGCCGCAGCCAATTCGGCGACGTCGGTTGGCTGCGGCAGCGCTGCGGCCGCATCGATCGTGTCGCCGTCGGTGATCGTCAGGCGGAGTCCGGCGCCGTCTGCCGCTTTCTGAATCCGCGACACAGGGTGGCACGGATCAAACGGGACGTACACGGCACCGATACGCCAGATAGCGAGCAGACTCGCCACCAGATCCGGGGTGCGGTCCATGAAGACGCCGACGGTATCCTGAGCGGCTACGCCGCGCCCGATGAGGCCAGCGGCAATGGCTGCAACCCGGTCCTCCAGTGCGTTATAGGTCAGGTCGCATCCTTCGCTCGCGATGGCGATCTTGCTACCGTCGCCGGTGCAACGCGCCGCGATGCAGCGGTCGATCGTATCTCGTGTCGGGGCCTTGTCCGTCGTCGCCCGGTCGAGCGCACGAAGCCGTGCGTGCTCTTCCGATGTGAGCCAATCGATTTCGGTGACCGGCCTGTTGGGGTCGGCGCACATCTGGCGAAGCACCTGCAGCAGACGTTGTTCGGCGCGCTGCGGCCAGCTTGCATCGTACTGCGGTGAAGAGGCATGAATGCGAATATGGATCCTGTCGGTTGTCAGGAACACGACGGATAACGGAAACTCGGTCGTGCCGCCGTGGCGGACGTCGAGGCATTCGAGCGACGCTGGAAGTCTGCCGACCGAGCCCCTGGTGTCGGTGCTGTCGATTGCGCACACGGCGTCGAACAGGACTTCATCCGCTGACACGCCCGCGGCGGACTTGATATCGGCCAGCGACAGCGCGGTATGGGCGGTCATGTCGGTCAGCGCCGATTGAGAATGCCGCAACCAGTCGACGACGCTGTCCCGGGAATCCGTACGGAAGCGAAGCGGCACGGTCGTGAGCATCAGGCCGGCAATCGTATCCGAATCGGCGAGTTCCGGCGGCCGGTCGGCGATCGCGGTGCCGAAGAGTACATCTACCATGCCGCGCTCGGCGCTCAATACCATTGCCCAGGCGCCGTAAAGCACAGCGCTCAGAGTCAGCGAGGACTCAGCGGCAAATTGCCGAACCCGGTCGGCCAGGTCTGCCGGCACCTCTGCGTGATACTCAATGATATCGAGGTTATCCGATGGCGGTAGCGGTACTGCCGTAAGCGCCGGCGGCGTGTAGTCGGCGAGGTAGTCTTTCCAGAAGGCTTCGGCCTGCGGCCGGTCGCGGCTGGCGAGCCACGCGATGTAACCAGCATAGGGCGCAGCCCGTGCAAGATCGAGCGGTTTCCTATCGACGATATGCTCGTAGGTTCGCCAGATCTCGTCCCAGATCAGGTTCTCCGACCAGCCGTCCAGGATGATGTGGTGATAGCACCATACAAACAGGTGATCCGAAGGGCCGACCCTGTACAGCGCGAGCGTGAACAGCGGTGGCCGGTCTAGCGGCGGCGTAGCCGCTGCAGAGCGTCGCAATATCGTCGCCTGCTGGCCCTGTTCGTCAAATCCTGACAGGTCTTGAAAGTGCCACGGCAGCTCGATTGAGGTGTGTACGGCTTGCAGCGGCCGTCCGCTCTTGTCGTGGACGAATCGGGTTCGCAAAGTTGCGTGCCGGTCGACGATCTGTTGCCAGGTCGAGCGATATGCGTCGACGTTGAGTTGGCCCGCGAGGCGCACGCTGATCTGGTTCCAGTAAGCCTTGTCGCTGGTATCCCGCTCGTACCGGTATAGCAGGCTCTGCTGCAGCGGTGACAGCGGATAGACATCTTCCACGTTGCGGTCGGTCATATTGTCAGCAACCGCTAACCATCAGAAGCTGCTGATGTAGCTTTCGACACCCAGCGCGCGGGTCACAAACCACCACAAGGCGATCACTGCCACCACTGCTGACAATCCGGGTAACAGGATACGACGGTAAAACGATGAGCCGCGAATGACGTAAAGCAGCGGAAATACGAGGGCCACGATCACCAGCTGGCCGGCTTCCACGCCGATGTTGAAGCCGATCAATGCGATTAGCTTGGATTCCCGCGTGATCAGCAGGTCAACTAGTACGCTGGCGAAACCGAGACCGTGGAACAGCCCGAACACGAATACCAGCCAGCGTATCTTGCCGGTGAGCACCGGCCAGATATTGTTCAAGGCAACGACGAGGACGGACAGTGCGATTATCGACTCGACGAAACGCGACGGCAGTGTCACCCAGCCCTTGAGCGCCAGCGCGAGCGTAATCGAGTGCGCGACCGTGAAAAGCGTGACGATCGTAACCAGGTTGATAAACGCCTTGCGAAAGTCGGGTACGGGCTCCCAGCGCTTCTGCCTCATCGCCATCACGGCGGTTAGTAGCAGGGTAACGATGAACAGCACGTGGTCGATGCCGATCCAGATGTGCCATATGCCCTCGACGACAAATCGTCCTACCTTGACCATGGTTGATTCGCCAAGCAGGTTGATAGTGCCCCACGGCTGGCGCGGCGCAAAAACGTATGCGATTTCCGTATGGTTCTCGATGGTGCCTGTCAGCACATTGTTCTGAATAAGCAGCCCACCGCGATGGTCAGAGTTGTTGTCGAAGAACGGCGTAAACTCGATCGTGAGGCGGCTTGGAACCGGCGACGGTGTGACGGCGGAGAAACGGACGATGGCGAAATCGGCAACTTCAATGATGAGTCGATCGCGACCGGTGACGCTGAGTTTATAGGTGTCCTCGCCGCTGCCGAGCTTCAACACACCAAGCGCGTAGGCCTCTATTAGCGGCCACTGCGCGTTGGTTTCTTCTTCAGACAATGTGCCGTCTCCATCGGCGTCGAGCGCGAGGACCTGCTGCAGTTCCTCGATGGGTAACTGCACATTGCCGGTAATACCTGTTTGTTCAACGTTGAGGACAACATAGCTCCAGCCCACCTCGTGGGCGTTAGCGTGCTGTGAAAGGCTCAGCGCGAACAACAAGTAGACGCCGGCGAGGACTGACAACGTTCGGCGTAAAAAATCGTGTTGATGCATAATTAGCTTCCTTGTCATTGTTCTTGTTCCGTGTTTCTCGTCGCGCCCGGACTCAGCCTTCAAGATCGTCGAGCAGCTCGTTCAACTCGTTGGCCTCGAGGCCGGCCAGTTCGAATTTCGCCGGCATGCGGGCTGTCGTGGTCGCTGCCTCTTCCTTCACCGTGCCGGTGCGCAGCGACAATTCGTATATTGTGGGATGCTGGACAATATCTGCCGGCACTATCATCAGGCCCTGACGGTGGGCGCGGGCGGCAAGGCGCATCGCGGCGATGGAGTCGCCGCCGAGGCTGTGAAAGTTGTCGTCGATACCGACGTGGTCGACCTGCAGCACGTCCGCCCACAGCAGCGCCAGGTGCTCCTGTAGCTCGGTTTCTGGTGCACGATAGACAATGCCTTGCTTCGCCAGTGTTGCTGCCTGCCGGGCCAGCGCATGTCGGTCGATCTTGCCGTTCGGCAGGGTCGGAAATGCCTCACATGCAACGAGCCTGTCCGGAACCATGAATCGAGGCAACGCAGCCTGTGCATAGCTGCGCAGCGTCGCCTCCTCCGACGGTGTCGAGGCCATGTACCAGGCGACCAGCTGCCCAGCTCTGCCGGCGCCCTTAACGACTGCGGCGTGATTCACATCGGGGTGCGCGACCAGAGCGCGTTCGATCTCGGCGGGCTCCACCCGGAAGCCACGAACCTTGAGCTGCTCGTCGGTCCGTCCCAGGAACTGCAGATCGCCGTCCTCACATCGCATCACCAAATCACCGGTACGATAGAATCGTCCTGCGCCGTCAAAGCCAAGCGATTCGGGCAGTTCAATGAATTGTTCGTTGGTAAGGTCATCGTCATTGAGATAGCCTCGCGCGATGCTCGGTCCGCCCAGGACGAGTTCGCCCGGCACACCGATCGGCACTGGGCGGAGCTGCTTATCCAGCACCAAATCGTAAACGTGTTCGAGCGGTCTGCCTATCGGCACAATGGCGTCGTCGAAGCTGGGGGGGAAGCGGAAAACATGGCTCCAGACTGTTGCTTCTGTCGGCCCATATTCATTGTACAGGGTGGCTTTGGGGCAGCGAGTCTTATGGGCGGCGAAAACGTTGGGCCAGCACGCCTCGCCGGCAACGATCGCGACGGAAAGGGAAGCAAGCTTGGTATCCGTCGCGGACTCGAGAATCGCTTCGTAGAACGATGGCAGCGTAAGCAAATGAGTCACACGGCGCGCCGCGATCAGCTCGACAAGGTAGGCGATGTCCTGGTGACGATCCGGGTCGGGCAGGAGTACCTCGCCACCGTCGCACAGTGTCCAAAAGAGTCCCGCCATCGAGCTATCGAAAGCAAACGATGACAAAATGAGGAAGCGCGCGACGCGACCTGGATACAGTGAAGGACGCGCCGCAGTAGAGTAGGCGATGTTGCCGTGCGTCACGATGACACCTTTGGGCTTGCCCGAGGAGCCCGAGGTGTACAGGACGTACGCAGGATCCTCGGCGCGCGGACTCGGCAACTCGTGCGATAAGGCAGCTTCCGGAAGGAGTCCCGGTTTGATGCAATGAATGTCCGCGCCAATATCCACGCTTTGCCCGTCGCCGACAATCACCCGGGTGTCGGCATCGGTCAGGATGTCGCGCAGCCGCGCTGGCGGATAATTCGGATCGAGCGGTACAAACGTTGCACCGGCTTTCCATATACCCAGCATCGCGATTACGGTATCAATGCTCCGCGTCGCCTCAATTGCGACATGTTCGCCGGCAGTGACATCGGCGTTTTTTAGCCGCACTGCAAGGGCGTGCGAGCGAGCCTCGAGTTCGACGTAAGTGATCATGTCGTCCCCGCAGGACACAGCCGTGGCATTCGGGTTGCTGATGCTCTGCCTCGCGATTTGCTCGACGACAAGCTGCGGGGTGGTCGCTGTTGACTGCGGATTCCAGTTCGACAGTAGCTGCTCACGTTCGGCCACCGAGAGCACGTCCAGGTCGCCAATAGCGGTCTTGGGGTTTGCGGCCATTGCACCGAGCACGGCACGAAGTCCCGCTGCCATGCGTTCGATCGTGGCATTCGCAAGACGGGTGGGCTTGTAGATGAAAGAGCAGCTGATTTTTGCTTCGGGATAGACTAGAACTGCGAGCGGGTAGTGGCTCGGTGCGTTGAAGCTCAGCGGACCTATTTCAAGACAACTGCCGCTGCGCTCGAGATTAGACGGGTAATTTTCGAAAACCAGAAGATTGTCAAAGAGTTCCTGGTCTGGCGAAAGCTCGCTCACGCGGTGAATGTCGGACAACGCCGACCACTCATACTCACTCACTGCCGCAAATGCGTCCTGTACGGCGGGTAACCAATCGCCGACACTTAGATCATAGGGAGTTTTGAGACGCACCGGCAGGGAGTTGAGCAGCAGTCCAACGATGTTCTCAACTCCCGCAAGCGCGACGTTGCGCCCTGATACAGTCGTTCCGAAAACGACGTCGTCACTGCCCGTGTAACGGCTGACAAGGATCGCCCATGCTGCCTGAAACACCGAGTTGAGCGTGACGCGGGATCTTCTGGCAAGGCGCTCAAGCGCCCGGGTTTCCGCCGCGTCGAGCTCTAAGTCGAACCGTGCCGTTCGATTGTCGTTGTAATCCTGTGTTGCCTGCGCAAGCGGAGTCGCAGCATCGAAGCCTTTCAGGTAGTCGCGCCAAAACGCGTCGCTTGCCGCATTGTCCTGCGCCGATTGCCAACGCACGTAGTCGCCAAACGGTCGCGTCGACGGCAGCGCGGCATTGGTGTTCGTGATGATTGCATTGTAAATCGCGAGCCACTCTTTGAAGACGGGATAAGCTGACCATCCGTCCAACAAAATATGATGCACGTCCCAGACGAGATGGGCACGGTCGTCTGCCTCGAGGACGAGTGTGAAGCGCATCAACACGTCGCTCGACAGGTCGAAGCCGCGCTCCATAAGCTCTGCACGTAGCGCGTCCAGCTGCGTGTTGAAACAGGTGCCTGCGCCGTCACGCCAGTCGAGCACCTGCCACGTCGCCGCGCCGGTCCCGTTTACAGCCTGCAGCGGGTTGTCGAGCCGGTCCCAGAAAAACCGTGTGCGCAGCGCCGGATGTCGCGCGATGGTTCGCGACCATGCTTCCTTGATGGCGTCAACTTCGATGTTGCCATCGAGCGCGCAGCTGACCTGGCCGACATACAGTTCGGAACCAGGCGCTGCAACTGCGTGAAACAGCAAGCCGACCTGAATCGGCGTGAGCGGGCAGATGTCCTCAAAATCCGCGAAGATTTCCTCGCCTACGTGTTCGCGTACCCGCTCGATATCGGAAGACGTCGCTGCGTCAATCGGGCCCGACAATGACGACCTCTTTGCGGCTCTCGAAGCTGTCAGCAGGGTCGCGAGTTCCCTTATCGTTGGCGCCAGGAACAATTGACGTGGCGACACATCAAGATCCTGCGCCTGTGCTTGGGCGGATATGCGGATGATGATGATGGAGTCTCCGCCGAGTCCGAAGATGTTATCGTTGACGCCGATATGCGGTATGTCCATGACATCGCTCCAGATCCCGGCCAACTGGGTCTCGAGCGGTGTCGAAGGCGCAAGGTACTGAGTTTCGAGTTCGCGGCGTTCGAGTGTCGGGTCGGGCAGACGACGACGATCGACCTTGCCGTTCGAGGTTAGCGGAAGCGTGTCTAGGCGCACGATAAGCGACGGCACCATGAATGCCGGTAGACGCTCGACGAGGAATTTGTTGACGGCCTGACGGTCGACGTTGCCGACGTAATATGCGGCCAGCCGATCGGCCGCGACATCATCATTGAGAGTGCCATTGTAGTCGATGTCATCGAGAATCCCCCGCGCGTCCGCATCGGGCCTGTTGGTCCGATGCACCGTGACCGCAGCGGTACGGATCGCGGAGTGCTCGAGCAACACATTCTCAATCTCGCCAAGCTCGATCCTCGCCCCGCGCAGCTTGACCTGATCATCGGTGCGGCCGAGGAACTCGATTCCTGCGATTCCCCACCGAGCAAGATCACCGGTTCGATACAGGCGACGACGTATCCCGTTGTCAGATTCCGCACCGAATCGCTCGGCTGTGAGCTCATCGCGTTGCCAGTAGCCGAGTGCGACGCCGGGTCCGGCAATCATCATCTCGCCCGTGACGCCGCTTGGCACGGGCTGGCCGTACTCGTCGCGAACGTAGATACGCATGTTCGCAGCCGGACCCCCGATCGGTACGGATGATCCGCAATCCTGCTGCTTGTTAAAGCGGTGCACCATGCAGCCGATGCTGGCTTCGGTCGGCCCGTATTCGTTGTAGATCTGGACGTCGCGACCGGCCGACTTAAGAAACGACAGGACTATCTGTGTCTTGAGGTCCTCGCCGCCGAGAATGAGCTTGGCAATTCGCCGGCAGTCGACGCCGTGGCTACGCACCAGTTCGAGGTGGGCGGGCGTGAGCTTGACGACGTCAACCGCATCGTCCGCGAAGACTTTCAGTATCTCGAGGCCTGTCGTCTCACAATCGTCCTGGTAGACGCGGATCGTGCCGCCGGTTATCAACGGTGTGAAGATCGACGTCAGTGTAAGATCGAACGCGATCGACGAATACAGTGCAAAATCGTGCGGTTCGCCCTGAGTATAAGTATCGGCGGCCCACGCCACGTAATTGAGCAGGCCGCCGTGGCTCAGCATTGCTGCTTTCGGTCGGCCGGTCGATCCGGATGTAAATATAAAGTAAGCAATATCGTCTGGTCGCATAACCAACGACGGATTCGCAGACGGGAAATGATCGAGGTCCAGTTTCGCGGTATCGATAACCGGTCTTAAGAGGCGTATATCGTGCTCGAACCCAAGCTCGCTGCTCAAAACGACAAGCGCTGGATCCAAATCGTCGATGAGCGCGCGTATTCGCTGCCGTGGATTGGCCGGATCGATCGGGGCGAATGCGACTCCCGCTTTCAGAGCGCCCCACAAGACAACGAGAAACTCGATGCTGCGGGGCACGCATATCGCAATGCGCGATCCACGACCGACCCCGAGGTTGTCCAGGCGGGCCGCGAACTGATTCGCCATCGTGTTGAACGCTCCGTACGTCACCGTCCGTTCGCCGTCGAATACGGCGACCGCATCGGGAGTACGGCTTGCCTGCGACTCGAAGAGTTCGACGACCGATGTAGCACGCGTCAGTTGCGTATCGGAGCGATTGAAGTCGTCGACGTAGCTTTTTCGTTCCGTTTCCGAAAGCAGGTCGAAGCTACCAATCGGGCGCTGCGGATCGGCGATGAACGCATCAATGACCGCCGTAAACTGATCGATGAACCAGTCCTGTCGCGGCTCATCGAATATGCTCTCATTCACGTCGATGTGCAGCGCAAATCGGCCGGTGCGGTTGAAGTCACAGACCTGGATACCAAGCGTATGGTTGCTCTCACCGAAGCCGCTATGCACCCACTCTGTCTTCACAGGCCAGCCGGCAAACTCGTCCATGCTGGCCGTGACGTAATTCAGCAGCACTGAATAAGCGTTATTGATTTGGGCGCTGCTGATGCCCGGGCGAGCGTATCGCAAGCCGTCGAAGACTTGCTCCATCACGTCGGCATTTAGTGTGGGGAACGTTGCATCACGATCAATCGTGGCTGTCAGGAGACCGATCTCCATGAATAGCCCCATCGTCTGCTTGTGTATGGCCGTCGATCGGGCCTCAAACGGCATGCCGAGGCGAATTGCGCGCTCGCCGGTTATTCGGTGCAGCGCGGCCAGCACCAACGTCGTCCAAAGCGAGTGCAGCGTCAGGTTGGGGCTGAGCGAGGCGAAATCCTCAGAGACTGCGATAGCGTGCAATGCGGCGGATCGGTTAGCGCCCAGGTCGAGGACGAGGCGTTTCGTCTCAACACCGGTGGCGTCGCCGCTGCGACCGTAGAATTCGGGTTTCTGTGCCGGCTGGTCGAGTCTGCGGTGCCAGTGCTCAATGGCCTGGCGATGCGGCTCGGTGCCAATATAGGCGTGTTCCTCGCTGACGTACTCCGCATAGCACGGCAGAGCCGGCGCATCG
Organism: uncultured Gammaproteobacteria bacterium; assembly: GCA_963760325.1. Classification (GTDB taxonomy): domain Bacteria; phylum Pseudomonadota; class Gammaproteobacteria; order Steroidobacterales; family Woeseiaceae; genus UBA1847. Next base: position 26,257 of record CAVXCW010000038.1, read on the forward strand.
GTCAGCCTTCCGACTGCCGCAAGCGCATAGCGTTGGGCCATGTTTTGGAATGTCAATGCGAAAGACTGACCGTCCGTTATGAGGTGGTGCTGACACAGGTACCAGACGAAATGCTTTTCGCCGCGTTTGATCAATGCGCTGTCGAAAAGCTGCTCGTCCATCTTCAGCGCGCGCCGTTTCCGCTTGCTCAGCCATTCTGCATAAGCCGAGTCCGGATCGACGGCCGACGACAGGTCGACGAAGTCGAGGCGCCATTTTACTGCGTCCTCAACCCTTGTTTTTGGACCGCTGTCTGTCGTGTGGATCGTCGTGCGCAAAACGTCGCTGGCGTTCACCAACGACCGGAACGCCACCTCGAACGTTGCCGGATCCAGCCGGCCCGCGATCGAGAAGGTCTGGATCATGTTGTACAGCGGGATGTCCGGGTTCAGCTGCTGGCCAATCCAAAAGAGGTGTTGATTCGACGTCAGGACGGATACCGACTCGGCGCCCGAATCTGTCAGCGGCGCTTCATCGGCATCAATGTGGCTGGGCTCGATCATCGGCACGTCGCCCCCTCAGGTCCCCGCGCGTTTGCGTTCGATCAGCGCAAATATCGCGTCAACGGTCTGGAAGTTCTGGATTGTCACCTCGCCGGCACGAATCTTGATACCGAAACTCTGCTCGAGAAAGTCGACGAGTTGGACGACACCCATCGAGTCGATCGGAGCACGCTCGAGCAGGTTATCGTCGGATGCGAGCTTGATGTTCTCGCCCGCGGGCAGGAGCCTGGTTTCGATGTACTCGATGATGATTTTCTTGTCGTTCATACTGCGGCCTCTTCCGTTGCACCCGGCGTCACGCGGGAATCCCCGAGGACCGTCTGAATCTGGCGACGATCGATCTTGCCCGTACCAGTCCGCGGGAATCGGTCCATGATGGCGATACTCTCCGGTACCGCGTAATGCGGCAGATTCTCCTGCGCATGACGCTTGATATTCGTCCCGGTAGATCCGGCGTCGGATGCCTCACGGAGTATTACTGCTGCCTCGAGCGTCGCAGGCTGCTTGTCGGTAACCCAGACGGCCGCTTCGGCGACCAGCTCGTGACTGGTCAGCGCGGCCTCGATGCCGTCAAGTTCGATCCGGAATCCCCGGACTTTGACCTGGCGGTCCTTGCGCCCCAGGAACACGAACTCACCATCCTCCTGCGCACGTACCAGGTCTCCCGTTCGCAGGTAGACTTTCTCGTAGGTGGGGTCAGGGTATGGTTTAAGTCGATGGAATGCGGCAGCGGTGCGCTCGGGGTCATTCCAGTAGCCCTGCATCTGTGTAGAGGATGCGATCAGCAGCTCGCCCTGTTCGCCCGCTTGGACCGGTTCACCGTCTTCCGCAATGACGAGTGGCTCGGCAATGTCCCACGCCCGCCCGATGGGAATCGGCGTGTCCGCGTAACGATTTGGCAGCGGCGGGACGTTGAAGTAGGTGCACACATTGGTCTCTGCCGGACCGTACACATTGCTGAAGCGTGCGTTCGGTAACCGTGTCATCAGGTCGTGCAGGTGATTCGACGGGAACGGCTCGCCGCCGAATATCACCCAGCGCAGGCTTTCGAGGTTTCGCTGTTCGAGGTCGCCGCGCAAAAGAAGCTCGACCAGCGCGCTGGAAACCGAGTACCAGATTGTCATCCGCTCGTCTTCGATCAGCTGCGACAGGCTTGCCGGCATGATCATGTGCATCTCGGGAATGATGACCGTCGTTGCGCCGCGCAAGGGGCCCGAGAACAGGTCGAAGGTCGACATATCGAAATGCAGATGCGAATGATTGCTCAATACGTCACCAGGCCGAACGTCATAGGCGCCGGAAGCCGCTTCTGCATAACTCAGGCCGCTGCGGTGTGTGTGCATGATTCCTTTCGGCCGGCCGGTCGAACCCGACGTGTACATGATGTAAGCGAGATCCGTTTCGATGAGCGCCGGTAGTACGCGCGCCGGCGTCGTCGGCATCGCTGCAACGTCGCGCCAGCCCATCGTGCGAATCGGCAGCTCCTCATCCGCGGATGCCGGGCCAATTGCACATTCGAGCGGCGTCGTGTCGGCAAGCCGAACCAGCGAATCGAGTTTGGAACTCTCGGAGACGACGTGCGTGATGCCGCAGTGTGCAAGCAGGTAGTGGACAGAATTCTGTGGCAGCCTGGGATCGATGGGCACATAGGCCGCGCCTGCCTTAAGGATGCCAAAAACGGCGATCGCGCTTTCAAGGCTCTTGTGCAGATAGATGCCGACCCGGTCACCGCGGCGTACACCCTGTTCAAGCAGTGCACTGGCCAGCTGATTCGTTCGTTCGACGCAGTCGCCATAGCTGAGGGAAATGTCGTTACAGCGAAACACTGTTGCTTCGGGAGTCCGTTGGGCGAATTCGTCCAGCACATTTTGAATTAAGAATCGCATCGCGATTTCGCCTCAGAGCCCGAGCTGGCGGGCGATGATGTTCCGCTGAATGTCAGACGTGCCGCCGTAGACGGGGCCGCCCATTGCATCTCTGAGGTCGCGCTCGATTTCCGCGTCGGTCATGTAGCCGAAGCCGCCAAATACCGTAATCAGGTCCACACTCGATTGGACGAAAGCATCCGCCATCATTACGTTGGCGATCGCCGCATCCATCGTTGCCGGCAGGCCCTGTTGCAGCTGCCAGACCGCCTTGTAGGCAAGCAGGCGTGCCGCTTCGAGGCGTATCTTCATGTCGCTTATTCGATTGGCCACGGCCTGGAACTTGCCGATCGGCTTCCCGAACTGTTTCCGAATTCCGGCGTATTCCACAGCGCGTTCGATCTGGCGCTCCATCGCGCCGATTTGGCTGGCAAGGACCGCCGCCCGCTCAACGTCCTGGCCAGCGTTGAAGATTGCTGCACCGGCACCTTCGTCCCCGATCAATGCGTCCTTGGGAACGCGGCAGTCACGAAGATACAGGTCGCCGATAGGCGAAGTCCGTAACCCCATCTTAGGCTGCGTGCTGCTTACCTCGACGCCCTCGGCGTGACGATCGACGAGGAACAGCGAAATCCCCCAATGCCCGAGCGCTCGATCGCTCGTAGCAAAGACGAGGAAGTAGTCGGCAACCGGTGCGAGCGTCAAGTAGCATTTCGTACCGTTGAGAACATAGCCGTCGTCAACTGGCCGGCACGAGGTGCGCAGACTGAATGCGTCGGACCCTGAGTCGGGTTCCGTCATCGCATAGGCGCCGATAAGCTCGCCGCGACAGGTCTTCGCCAGATACGATTGCTTTTGCGCTTCGCTTCCGGCGTCGAGCAGCGTTTGCACGACGCTGACGGCCTGCGCGTTTAGCGCAAAGGTCAGGCCATTGTCCCGACATCCGTAGCCGAGGCCCTCCATCACGAGGAAACTCGTGAGCAAGTCCACGCCATGGCCGCCATAAGCCTCCGGAACCGGCATTGCCTGGATACCGAACGCGGCGCACTTCCTCCAGTCCTCCATCTGAAACTCGCAGGCGAGGTCGCGTTCCTTGATGTCCTGGCTGAGTCCTTTCTGCGCGAACTCAACGACGGAGCGGCGCAGTTCGAGTTGTTCTTCGGACCACTCAAAATTCATCTGGCGACACCTCGATCCAGCATCCAAGTAGTTGCCGCAGCGCGCGCGAATATAAGCATTGTTCCTCCCGAAGTTGCGAGCATTGTGCCCTGCTTCTTGAATACGCCGATGCAGGTCCGTCTTTCTTGTTTTTGTAATTGCCGAACGACGCGAGTCGCCATTGTCGAGCTTTAGGTCGGTCGGATCAACCTTGAGGTGTATCAACAAGTAACAGGTCTTTCTTCACACGCGGTCGACTATACATAATGGTCTCGTTACTCGACATAAGCCTGTGCTCAAAGACGGGTGTACCCGGCTCGTAGCCAATTCTTCACAAGCGCAATCAGCCGGTCGCGGTGCTGAGGGAGAGTGTAGGTATGGTCCGCCTCCTCGAAAAACAGTTCCTCCAGGTTGGCGTCGCCAGATTCCGGCGAAATGTAATTACGAAGTTGTCCCGCGTGGTTATACGGAAAGAAATTGCGGGTAAAGATCGCGAGTATCTTGGCGTCACGCCGGAGTACGTTCGCGTACGCGGGCCGGAGGTCGAGCGCGCCCCAGTTTTGCAGGTCGGTCAGAATTGGCGAATCTTCTTCAGAGGCAGTCTCATCGGCTATTGATCTACGCCCGACCAGAAGACGATTCAGGCTGTATAGCGGACCGCGTGTGATGAGGTTCCGCATGCGGACGGCAAAGCGCTGCAGGTGCCACCTCGTCGTCAGTCCGACGAAACCGTCAAGGAGTACCAGGCCAACGACACTTGTTCGTTGATCCGCGATTCGCAGCGCGTCTACCGCGCCGGAGCACATTCCCATCAGTACCGTTTGCTTGATACCCAGCCGCGCGAGATCCGCGATTACTTCGTCGTAATCAAGGAGTACGGACTCCCCGGCGCTGAGGCCCGGTCGCGTCGGACTCTCGCCCTTGCCTGATTGATCGAGCCGCACCGTTGTGAAGCCGAGTTCGCCGGCGGCTCGTGCAATGTCGACGTGCATGCGGAATGGACCGGCGCACGGGAGCATGCCGGCATTCAGCATGACCAGCCCAATGGAATTCGATCCCTCGAGGGGTGTTGTGCGGATGCCGAACAATCCGCTACTGCCGAATATGATCGGCGTGGACTCTATTCCAGGCGATTGCATACGGCATTGATCACGTCAGTGGGATACAGGACCGAATTCGTATTGCCCTGCCAGGCACAGTCGCTTTCGACTTCTTCGATACTCTGCGTCAAAGTCTCCAGCACTTCGCGATGTCGGTAGTCGCGCGACACGATAGCTGAGACCTCGCCGGCGATCGGTTGAACGAGGTCGCGCGAACGCAATGCGTCTGCAAAATCTTCGCCAACTTCGTGCCCGGAATATTGGCTGGTGTCCTCGGAGATTTGTGCGCGGAGGTGCGCCGGGAGACTGTCACGTTCCTCGAGCAGGTGTTCGAGCCACTGCGTTCCGGTCAGCAATGGGTCCCATAAGACGAGCCGTTCGATATTGCAGTGGTCAATCAGCTCACTCACCAGGTTTGCCGCGAAGCGAACGGCGACGACGGCCTTCGTCTTTGAGCCTGACAATGCCGTCAGCTCCCGGGAAGCCTCGACGATGTCGGCGACCCACGCATCCAGCATCACCTCGGTGGTTCGGACCGGTGAGTTTCCGTGACCGGAGTAGTCGAAGCGCAAGACGTCGTGACCTTTCGCGGCACAGCGTTCGGCTACCTGTTTGAGTGCGAACTGTGAACGTATGGTTTCGTTGAGCAATGGCCCCGCGATCAGCAATCCGTGGCCGCGAGGCGCTCCTTGCGCGGGATGATAAATACCGAAAAGTTGTTGGCACTTGCCGAAAAACAGCGGTTCCATGCGGGTATCCGTTCATCGGCCGGTATTCCGGTCGCGGTTGTTTAAAGGGTTGTCGGCGATCAGGGTGCGGACTCGACTTCACATAAGTTGAAGCGCACGCAGTTTGCCTATGGTTCGAAATGACGCGAGGCTGCGCAAATAGTACATGTTTTGATGGATTGCCGTGCTGCTCTGCAGTAACAAATTGTAACGTCCTAACGATTCGGCGCGCTGGTGCGCTAAGATTCAAGCGCTCAAAAGAAGCGCAACTTACCGGCTAAAACAATAATCAATAAACCGGAAACGATTCTGAACTTGCCCATTCAACTTCACCTGCTACGCCTCGACTTGTCTGCAAAGGCAACTACCGCCTGCCGGCGTCTATTGAGCGCGGATGAATGCTTGCGTGCCGATCGTTTCGCGACGCCGCGATTGAGGGATCGCTGGCTCGTATCCCGGGCAGGGCTCCGCGACATCCTCGGAACGTACTGCCACACACGGCCACGTTCGGTGCAGTTCGTCACAGAGCAGAACGGCAAGCCTGTTCTCGCGGGCGAAGACTCGGGCGCGGGATGGCACTTCAACCTCAGTCATTCCGACGCGATTGCGGCAGTCGCGGTCACGAAAGGAGGACCGGTCGGTGTTGATGTCGAATATCTTCGCCCGATCGCGGACTGGAGGAGAGTCGCGCGCAGATTCTTCTCGGAAAGTGAGAACGCGCAACTGTCGACTGTCGGTGTGAATCAGCGTGAGCTCGCTTTTTATTGCTGCTGGACGAGAAAGGAAGCCGTCATTAAGGCCACGGGCGAAGGGCTCTCGGCGGAACTCGATAGCTTTGATGTGTCGCTCGAGCCTGGCCAACCCGCCGCTGTATTGCGCGATAGAAGTGACTACCGACGGTCCGGGCCCTGGCAGCTGCGGCATTTCGAAGGCAAGGATTTCGTCGGGGCGATAGCGATTCAGTCGGCCGACTCTGTCGACGTCGCGAATCGCGGTCTTTGGAGTATTCATCATGAATGAGTCTTTGCGATTGCCGCTGTGCGTTGCCGCCGCCGCGCTGACAGTAATGTGTCCGCCGGTAGCTCTCGGCCACGAGGGCGAGGAGGGCGCGCAGGTCGAGGAAATCGTCGTGAGTGGCCGCTGGGATCGTCGGCGGGGATTAGCCGTATCAGCTTCGCAGGGCTACTTGTCCGCCGAGGAGATCAACCTGCAGCCGCTGCTGCGTCCAGGCGACATGCTCGAACTGGTGCCTGGACTTATCGTGACGCAGCATAGTGGAACCGGGAAGTCTAACCAGATGTTCCTGCGAGGATTCAATCTTGATCACGGCACTGACTTTGCGACCTGGATCGACGGCATGCCAATCAACATGCCATCTCACGGTCATGGCCAGGGTTATACCGATCTCAATTTCATCATGCCGGAGCTGATCGAGAGCCTCGAGTTTCGCAAAGGTCCTTATTACGCGGACGTTGCCGATTTTTCATCGGCCGGGGCCGCGTTTTTCTCCACGCCGGCGAAGCTGGATTCACGGATCATCAAAGCCGGCGTCGGTGAAAATAGCTTTGCGAAGCTGCTGTTCGCCGACAGCTACGCGACCCGCGATGGCGACCTGCTGATCGGACTGCAGGCGCACCAGTACGATGGGCCCTGGGTTGGCGTCAGTGAAGATCTCGAGAAATACAACGGAGTTTTTCGATATACCGAATCGATACCGGATCACAGCGAGTGGAGCGTCATGTTGATGGCCTATGACGCCAAGTGGGACTCCGCCGACCAGGTCCCTTTACGGGCCGTGGAGGCCGGCCTCGTCTCGCCACTGGGCACCATCGATGACATGGTCGGTGGTGGGACGTCGCGCTATAGCCTGTCAGGCCACTGGCACCGGGACTTCGGCCAGACCGAATTGACGGCACGCGGCTACGCAATCGACTACGACCTCGAGCTCTTTTCGAATTTCACCTATTTTCTCGAGGATCCGGTCAGGGGTGACCAGTTCGAGCAGGTCGACGACCGCCGGGTCTACGGAGGAGACCTTGTTTGGCGATCAAGGAAGACTGAAAGCATGTCGCACAAACTGGGCCTGACGCTGCGATTCGACGACATTGACGCTGTTGGTCTTTACAATACCGAGCGACGCGAGCGATTTGACACCGTTCGCGAGGACGAGGTGCAGCAGCTGAGTGCAGGCGTCTTCTACGATCTTGAAACGGCCTGGACCGATCAGTGGCGCAGCACACTGGGTCTTCGCGCGGACTACTATTCGTTCGACGTGCCCGTAAGTCTTGCCGCAGCCAACACGGGCTCGACGTCCGAATGGCAAGTATCACCAAAACTGAACCTGATTCGAACGCTGTCGCTCAATACGGAAGCCTATGTCAGCGCAGGCTGGGGTTATCACAGCAATGACGCCCGCGGCACCGTGATTTCGGTTGATCCTGCGACAGGCGATCCTGCTGCACCGGTAGACCCGCTGGTGGCATCGAAAGGGGCCGAGGTCGGCCTGCGCTACTTCGACGGGAAGAGGTTCAATATTTCAGGCGCATTGTGGCTGCTTGAGCTCGATTCCGAGCTGATTTTTGTCGGTGATGCTGGCAATACCGAGCCGCTCGGGGCGAGCCGTCGTTACGGTGTCGAAATACCGGCTTATTTCCGATTGAACGAACAGTGGCTGCTGGACCTCGAAATTGCTTTGACGCGGTCGTCGTTCACCGACGCGCCGGCCGGCAGTGACGAGATTCCGGGTAGCCTGGACAGGGTCATCGCCGTCGGAGTTGCCGCAGATTTCGCTAGCGGCGCCTACGGCACGCTTCGCTTGCGGCACTTTGGGGACCGCCCGCTGACAGAAGACGGAAGCGTCCGCTCTGACTCCTCTACTGTCGTCAATCTCGCACTGGGATATCGCATCGGCAGCCTGGACTTCCGATTAGAAGCATTGAATCTGCTGGATTCGTCGGACGACGATATCACCTACTTCTACGAATCACGGTTGCCCGGAGAACCGACAGGAGGCGTCGGCGACGTCCATTTTCACCCGATGGAGCCGCGGGCTTTTCGTGCACACGTGACGTGGTACGGTGGACGATAGCTGCGCTTTCTGGTCAACGGACGATTCGCACCATGGCTCGTGCCATGGCTCAACCGCCGCATGCAAACCCAATCGATCGAGGCGGGTAAGGAAGCGGATTGAAAGTTGGGGTGATCGCTATTTCAAGTCGCTTCTTGCGGACTTGATAAGGTCGTAGGCTGAATTGATTTCGCGCGAGCGTTCCTCGGCGACGGCGCGCATGCTTTCCGGCAAACCACGGGCGGCCAGTTTGTCGGGATGATTCTGGCTGATTAGTTTGCGATACGCGCGCTTGATTTCGGCGGCGTTCGTCTCCGCCGTTACACCGAGTGCGACGTAGGCGTCGGCTAGCCTGTCCTGCGCCGGTTTGCTACCGGCCGCCGACGGGCCGCCGGCTCCGGCACGCAACAGTGCTTCGAGCTGCGACACATCCGCTTCACTGAGACCCAGCCGTCGTGCGATACGCACCAGCATCGCGTGCTCGGCGGCATCGATGCGCCCGTCTGCAGCTATAGCCATGCACTGCAGCTGCAGGAACAGTTGCAGCAACGGACCGCGGCCGCGGCTGATGCGTGCGAACTGGTCGACCGCGGCATCGAGATCGAAATCGGCTTGCTTGCCGCGGTTGAAGGCGGCCTTTGCCTGTTCGCGCTGTTCGCCCTGCAGCCTGAGCATGCTAAATATCTGCTCGACGGCATTGATCTCGTCGCGGCTGACAACCTTGTCGGCCTTGCAGAGCGCACCCATGATCGCGAAGACCGAATCGATCAGCTGCGACTGCACGACGCGCAGCCCGCCGACGATCGACTGCCGCAAGGCAACGCCGGCGCCATAGCCGATCAAGCCACCAATGAGGAGCCCCGGCACACCGCCGGCGAGCACGCCGATGATGGCGCCAATGACAATTAATGCCACGTGCTAACCCTCGCAGCCGGCCGCAAGGCTCAAAATATCCACCAGCCGTCGTCGAGCTCGTCCGCGCAACGGGCGAGCTGCGCGCCCCATTCCCGGGCACGGTAATCGACGGTACGCGCGATGTTCTTCAGCTTGCCGTTGTAGCGATACGATTTGTTGAGCCATCCGGTATGGCCTTCGTGGTAGGCGAGGTACTGATTATAGGGATCCCATTTCGAAATGCCGGCTATTGTTTGAGATCGGTGGGTGTACCAGCCAACAAAGTCGATGGCGTCGCCAAAGTCGTCACGGTCGGCGCCGCGCCGCCCGGTGTCCTTCTGGTACCGGGCCCAGGTGCTCTCGAGCGCCTGGGCGTAGCCGTAGGCATCTGACGGCCGCTTCCAGGGAATGAAGCCGAGCAGCTTTTTGCGTGGCGGCCTGGCGTCGAACTTGAAGGTCGATTCCTGGCGAATAATCGCGAGCTGCACATGGATAGGCGTGCCCCAGCGCTCCTCGGATTTTTTCGCGTCCTTGTACCAGCGACCCTTCTCTTCGAAGATGGCGCAAATGTTTTCGACGTTTGCGGGCGCCGAGGCGCAGCTCGAAAGCAGCGTGACAATGAGTGCCGCCAACGATAGGGCGGCCGCGGGAGTGCGTATATGGATGTAGCTAATCATTGTTTGAGCCGGCTGCCGGGGCCAGAGAATCCCGCAGCCGACAATGGCATTGTACCTGTTCATCAGACCGACTGATGCAGGCTCAGCCAATACTCGGGCGTGAATTTTTCTCATCCATCGGATGAGTTATTTGAAGTTGTCAATAATTGAGAACGAGCTATCGTTGCTCCTGGTGAACGGCATAAGAAGTTAGTCAATGACGTTCGTTCTACAATCGCTTGGAGGATCAAAATGCCATACCTGACAATGCAAAGCATGATGACAATGCAGTACGTGCCGCAACTTGATCGGAAGCTAATCCGCTACGGCGTATCCGGGATAGCGGCAATCGCTACGTCCATGATCGGCGTAGTTGCTTACGCATGAGCTGGTCATTGAGGTCGCTGATTCATCAGCGGCATATACTCACTGATCACGATTAAGGCCCGCATACTCTGCGGGCCTTTTTTTGGTTCTGCGATTGTCACCCTGAAGCGACGTCTATAAATGCGGTCGGCCCGCTCAGTCCGTCTCGATCGTCGACCAGGCGTAGACGTGGTTGGGGTCGTTGAAGTCCGCCAGTTCGCGCACGGCGGCCTTCAAGCGACTGAATTGCTCATCCAGGCGTGACGGCTCCGGCCGTGGCGCGGCGGCGACCGCACTGCCCATCAAATCGCTCAGCAGTCGCTCCCTGAATTTCGGCTCCTGCTCGATATAGCTTACCGCGTAGTCGTCCCCGAGACCGGCAAGTTCGGCGGCCGCGGCAATCGCGTCGTCGAGGTCGCCCAGGTTGTCGACAAGTCCGAGCTCGTAGGCGTCGGCGCCGCTCCAGACCCGGCCCTGGGCGACCGCGTCGACTTCTTCCGTTGTCATTCCGCGAGACTCGGCGACCCGGGCGAGAAAATCGCGATAGCCCTGCTCGATCGTTTGCTGGAGCGCCTCGCTGATGTCCGCGGGCAGCTCTCGATCAGGACGCACACCCGCAATTGGCGCCGTGCTGATGCCGTCGACCCGAAGCCCGAGGTGCTCGGCGAGAGGTCGTTGGTAAGTGGCAAACAGGCCGAAAATGCCGATGGACCCTGTGATGGTACTCGGGTGCGCCCAGATCTGGTCTGACGACGTGCTGATCCAGAAACCGCCCGATGCGGCGACGCTGCCCATGGATGCGATGACCGGGATGCCGGCGGCGCGCGCAGCCTCGCACTCCCGGCGAATGATCTCCGAGGCGAACGCGCTGCCGCCTCCGGAGTCGACGCGGAGGATAATCGCCTTGACGTCTTCGTCGTTGCGGGCCTTGCGGATGAGCGCCCCCGTCGAGTCGCCGCCGATCGTGCCGGCAGGATGCGACCCGTCCAGGATCGAGCCGCGCGCAACGATGATCGCGACCTTGTCTCCCTTCGCCTCGCGGCCGAAACGGTCCTCGTCTATGGTGCGAAGATAGTCGGCCATGCCGACCTGGTTGAACGTGTGTTTCTCCTCGTCCTCGCCGACCATATCGATGAGATGCTGGCGAATCTCGATACGGGTCATGGTTTGATCGACGAGGCCGAAATCGAGGGCGGCTTTCGCCGTGTCGCCATTGGCATCGGCGATAAACGGCGGGAGGTTCTGAGCGTAGTTGTCGAGCTGCTCAGCGCTCATCCCCCGTGCCGCAGCCGCCTCGTCAAGATAGATGCGCCAGAGATCGCCGAGCCACTCGCGATTGGCTTCCTTTGCATCGTCCGACATTCCATTGAGCAGGAGGGGCTCCACGGCCGACTTGTATGTGCCGACCCGCCAGATATGGACGTCGAGCCCGAGCTTGTCGATTCCTTCCCTGTAATACATGCGGTAGCGCCCGAAGCCCTGCAGTATGACGGCGCCAAAATTGTGAATGATGATCTCGTCCGCGTGCGCGGCCAGGAAGTAAGCGTCCTGCTCCAGGACATCGGCGCGGGCGATGACCTTCTTGCCGCTCGACCTGAAGTCCTCGAGAGCTTTCGCAACATCCTGGAGTTTGGTCAGCCGTCCGCCGAGGAACGCCGAGAGGTCGAGGACCAGGATCTCGACCCGCTCGTCTTCTTTTGCAGCCTCGATCGCGTCCAGGACGTCCTTGAGGAGCGTTTCCGGAATTGCATTACCCTGCGCCTCGTCGATGAGCTGATCGATGGATTTCGCTGTGAGCTGCTCGACCAGCCGGCCCTCTGGGGCAATCACCAGTGCCGTGGTGTCGGCGATGTCGGGTTTGTCGCTCCTGAATGCGAGCGCAAGCAGGGCGACGACGATGAACAGGAACAGCAGGTTGACGAACACCTTGCGCGCGGCATCGATGCCACGCCACAGTGCGCGGAGCACGCGCATTAATACATTGGAATTCTCGGGCATAAATGTATCTCCTTCGGTGGCGGAAGGGTATCACTCGGACAAGGAGCCCGTCGAACGCGCCCGCCCGTCAATGGAGATGCTGCTGGCCGACGCCGCAGGCCGAGGTGCAGGCAACGGCTTCGATCGCACGTCTACTGTTGTCGCGGCTATCACTGACAGACTCAAGTTTGTTGGCATTGATATTGCTGCGCAGTATCTGCAACATCACCAGAATCTGACTGAGGGCTCATGAATGCACTTGGCAGAAAGTCACAATTCGCACGTAGTTCGTGACAGGCCGGCAAAGTACCGTGTTAAGGACGTTTTGTTCGGACACGACCTGTCAAAATCCTGGTGCACAGTGCCAGTCGTCTTTTCAGAAAGTTTTTCAAACAGGAGCCACACGATGACTGCAAACAGTCGTTCTACAGAATCATCCAGGAAGGCCACAAAGAAGGCCACCAAGAAGGTTGCCAAGAAGCCGACCAAGAAGGCCACCAAGAAGGTTGCCAAAAAGCCGACCAAGAAGGCCACCAAGAAGGTTGCCAAGAAGCCGATCAAGAAGGTTGCCAAGAAGCCCACCAAGCAGGCCACCAGGAAGGCGGGCAAGAAAGTCGCCAGAGCCAAAGGTTGCAACGAAGCCCACCAAGAAGGCGGGCAAGAAAGTCGCCAAGACAACAGCCAGGCGCCCGCAGGGCTCCCGGCAAAGAGTTATCGAAGTCTCCGCAGAATCACGCCACGAGATGATTGCAAAGGCGGCGTACTATCGTGCAGAAAAGCGCAACTTCCAGGGCGGTGATCCTGTCGCGGACTGGTTATCTTGCGAGAAAGAGGTTGACGCACTTCTGTCGAGAGCTGCTCGCTAATTGACGGCGTCTAATAGCCGTACCCGGTATTCAGGACAGGTACGGCTATTCTTTTCATCCAACAATCACGAAGTGACTTCATTGCCCTCGGCGTCGAGCTCGACAATCTCATAGCCCAGCTCTTTGAGCCCAGGGAGAATGGTCTCTTTGTCGCCAACGACGACGATGATCATATCGTCAATATTCAGGTGTTTGCTGGCAAGCTTGTCCAGCTCGTCCTCACCGATGGCGTTGAGAATCTCGTTCTGCTCATCCACGAAACCCTCGTCCAGGTCATAAACCAGGATCTGCGACAGGAAGCCTAGTTTCTGCGCAGGTGTTTCGTAACTGCGTGCATCGCGCTGGCCTATGGCCTTTCGCATAAAAGCTCAGCTCCGTTTCCGTCAGGCCTGATTCCGCGTAGCGGCGAATCTCGTTCTCGAACTGCACGATGCTGTCGGCCGTCGAATCCGTGCGTACCGCGGCCTGGGCCGTGTACGTGCCGTAGTAGCGGTTGCCATTGAAGCCTGAGAACGCACCGTAGGAATACCCTTTATCCTCGCGAAGGTTGAGATTGATACGGCTGTTGAACATGCCGCCAAGCGTGAAGTTCATCAGGTAGGAGCGGTAGTACTCGCCGGTCGCATCGTATTTCATCGCCCGCTTGCCGATACGGATCTCGGATTGCGCAGCCCCGGGCTTGTCAACAAGGTAGATCTTCGCTTTGCCGAGATCGGGAAACTCGTTGAGCTCGACCGTTTCGACCGCCGCTCCCTCCCACTCGGCGAATACGCCCAGCTTTTCGACAATCGTTTCCTGTGGCTGGTCGCTGACGACTACGACGCTGGCAATTTTTGGCGAATAATAATCATTGTAAAAGGCCTTGACGTCGTCAAGCGTCAGACCGCTTACCGCTTCCTCAGTACCGATGTTCAGGTACGAAAAACTGTTGTCCTTACCGAACAATATCAGCTGGTAGACAACTTCCGCCGTTGTCGCCGGCTGGGTCTTGCTCTGCCGAATCGCCTGCAGGGTCTGCGCCTTGACCCGTGCGAAGTCTTCCTCGCTGAAGGCGGGCTGCAGCAATCGCTCTGCCGCGATCGACAGCGTTGCATCGAGGTTCTCGCTGAGGCTGCGAACCGTCAATATCGTCGTGTCATTACTCGCCGCAAACCGCACCGACCCACCAAGTTTCTGCAATTCGTTGCTCAGTTCCTCGTTGCTGCGTTCGGTCGTCGATTCGTTCAGCATGGCGGCCGTTAGCGCGGCAAGACCCAGCTTCTCCAGCGGCTCATTGCGTTGACCGGCCTCGAGTCGAAGCTGTATCGCAGCCGTAGGTGTTTCGGAGTTCAAGGCGCCCAGTATTTCGATACCGTTGTCGAGCTCGGCACGCCAGGTCTCGGGCAGGATGATGCTCGGGTTATCGCCGGATGGCGGCATCACGCTACGGTCGAAATCGTCGGTCGCCGGACGAAAGGCGAGGTCGTTTTCACTGATCGACTCATAGTCAGGTAGCTGTCGTTGGTACCGCGACCAGTTGTCTTTTCTTGCGACCATCGAAGCCTGCCCCGGAGGCACGATGCTCATTACGACAGCCGGCTTACCTTTGATGTACTGGCGATAAACGCGCATTACGTCTTTCTTGGTGACGTTTTCGTACCGTGCAATGTCGTCGTTTGTAAAGTTCGGGTTGCCCGTATAGGTCTCGTGCGAAGCAAGCCGGCTGACCTTACCCGATACGCTCTCGAGACTGTAAATCATGCCCGAAACAATGCTCATCTTGACACGCTCAAGGTCGTCATCGACCACACCACGCGTTTCAAACTCTTCCAATGAGTCTCTCGCTATTTTCTCGAGATCCGCCAGCGTTTTGCCGGAGGCTGGATTGGGCAATGCAACAACCGTGAATGTACACGACAACTCGCCACAGCCATGGTTCGCGGCCGCTTGCACGGCCAGACCGTTCTTCACCATGTTTTTGTAAAGCAGCGACGTTTCGCCCTGGCCAAGAATGAACATCAGTACATCGAGCGGCGCCTCGTCCTCGTGGTAGAGATGAACCGTCGGATACGCCATATACAGCAGTGGCAACGCGACGTTGTCTTCCATCGACAGGTACCGATCCGCGTCGAGTGACACAGCCGGTTTCAAAGGGTTGTCGACTTCCGGGCCGCGCGGAATAGACCCAAAGTATTTGTCGACCCATGCCAGGGTCTGCGCTTCGTCGAGTCGGCCACCGATCGTCAACGTCGCGTTGTTCGGCCCATACCAGCGCAGGAAAAATTCTTTGAGATCGTTGACGTCGACACGGTTCAGGTCTTCAATGTAACCGATCGTTGGCCAGGAATACGGGTGCCCTTCCGGATATAGGGCTTCATTAACACGCTCGTTGAGCTGACCATAAGGTCGGTTATCGACACGTTGACCGCGCTCGTTTTTGACAGTCTCGCGTTGCACTTCGAATTTCTCTTGCGTAACCGCATCGAGAAAAAAGCCCATGCGGTCCGCTTCCAGCCAGAGCATCTTCTCCAACTGGTTGGCCGGCACCGTCTCGAAGTAGTTCGTGCGATCCGTATTGGTTGAACCGTTAAGAGTGCCACCCGATTCTGCAACGATCTTGAAGTGCTGTTCGTCGGCAACGTTTTCCGAGCCCTGGAACATCATGTGCTCGAAGAAATGCGCAAAACCGGACTTTCCGACCTCCTCGCGTCCCGAGCCCACGTGGTACGTCACATCGACGTGCACGAGCGGATCGGATTGATCCTGGTGCAGGAGTATCGTCAGTCCGTTATCGAGTTTGTATTTCTTGTAGGGAATGACGATACCGTCACCCGAGCTTGCCTCAACGCTTTCAACCAACATCACCGAATCCGGCAGCGGCGAGGCCTCGCCCGTCGTTGGTTCATTGGACTGCTGACAGGCTGCCAACGCGAAAAGGAGTGTGACCGCAAGGGTCAATAATTTCAGGAAGCGCATGTTTGGATTCCGCCGCTATTTTGGTGAATTATGAAGTATGTCGGACAGCGGTCAATAGACAGGGTTCA
>CAVXCW010000039.1:0-21394 GCA_963760325.1 uncultured Gammaproteobacteria bacterium
TTGAGGAACGCGATATATGGTGCTTGAACAACTGGGAGTAGGGCTATGCACAGACGATCTTTTTGCAAGACCACGCTGGCAGCTGCAGTAGCAGCTGCGATTCCGGGATGCGGACGGGACACGGCGCCTATGGCAACCGACGTCGGTAGCCTGATACCGGCGGTTTCTTCGGTCGGGAAGGAAATCTCGATCGAGACAGCGGCGATAGGCGAGCTCGCCGATAGTCTTTCCGGCCATCTCTACCTGCCGGCCGACGAAGGCTATGCGTACTGCGAAGCGCGTCTGGAACGGAATGTTCGATCACAAGCAGCCCTCTATGGTCGTGCAATGCGTGAGCACAGCCGATGTTGTCAACGCAGTCAATTTCGCACGTGATCGCAATCTGCTCGTTTCGGTGAAGGGCGGTGGTCACAGCTTTCCGGGCAAGTGCACATCTGACGGCGGCATGATGATCGACTTGTCGCAGATGTTCGCGGTTGATGTCGACGTCGACGGAATGAGTGCTCGCGTGGGCGGTGGTGCCTTGCTTGGGCATGTCGACGGTGCGACGTTACCGCACAACCTGATCACCACGACCGGCACGGTGTCACACACGGGCGTTGGTGGTTTCACGCTCGGCGGCGGCATGGGGCGTACCGATCGCATGACCGGGCTTGCGATCGACAATCTGCTGGCGGCCACGGTCGTAACCGCAAGCGGCGATGTGGTTCGTGCGAGCGAGGAAGAAAACGCCGACCTGCTATGGGGTCTGCGCGGTGGTGGCGGCAACTTCGGCGTCGTAACCGAATTCGTCTTTCGTCTGCACCCGTTCAATCCGACGGTTTACGGTGGTGACCTGATTTACGCGATAGACAAGAACTTCCTTGAGTTTTACGCCGAGCTACTCGATACAGCACCTGACGAGGCGAACATCGAACCGTTTTTTGCGCCGGGCGAAGACGGCAATATGATTGCGATCGTTGGCGTTGTCTGGGCTGGCGATCATGCGGAGGGTGAAAAGGCGCTCGCACCCATGTTGGCGTTTCCCGGGCTATTAGCGGGTGAGTTAGGGCCGAAGTCCTACCAGGTGATTCAGACAGCGTGGGACGGTCTTTCTGCGCACGGTGCACAAAATTATCTGAAGTCCGGTTTCCTGAATGAACTCACTCCGGAGGTCATCGAGATCATGGTGGACTTCGCAAACCGCGGCACGACGGCTTCATGGTTCCAGCATCTCGGTGGCGCAACTTCGCGGGTGGCTCCCGACGCTACCGCTTTTGCGCATCGCAATGTCGCAGTCAACTTTGGTATTCAATATGCGTCAAACGATCCGGCTCAGAACGAGGCCGGTATCGCCGCCGTGCGCGAGTTCTACGATGCGCTCGAGCCTCATATGGCCGGTTTCTACACCAACCTCACCGAGGATACCGAGAAGAAGATCCGGGGTAATTACGGGCCGAATTATCCAAGACTGGTCGATATCAAGAACCAGTACGATCCGACTAACCTGTTTCGACTCAACGCCAATATCAGGCCGACGGTCTAGTGCGGGCGCTGTCAGGCGGTCGCGACTCGATCGTCACAAGTGCTGCGTGAGTCTTGCCTGAATGAGCTGTGCTTCGTTGTGCACGGGGGTGCATCTTGTGCAACGGACGCCATAAAAGCTGGGGACAGCCCCTTAGGGACTGTCCCTGTTCTTCCGTGAACTGAAAATTCGCGATTCGCAGCGAGAGCGAAACGGTCTTATCAATTCTGAATCGCGGCCAACTGGATCGTCGCCATTGCGGTGTTAGTATCCACTGTCCATGAAGTTTCCCCGCCTAAGAACAATCCTCCTCACACCGTTGGTTCTGTTTGCGTTGGTGTACATCGCCGGGGCGGTCACGCTCGGGCTGAGAGATGACTCGATCGCGGCCTTTGAGAAGCCAGCGGCAACCTACGAGACGATCGCGATCTTCGGTGCCAGCGGAACCGCAGGCGATGGCATTTTAAAAGCCGCTCTCGCGAATCCCGATATCAGGAAAATTCATGTCATTACACGGCGAGCAACACCTCGAATCGAGGAAGGTGTTGCTTCCGGGAAGGTACAGATGACGCTTCACATGGATTATCTCGACTATTCGGCAGTTCAACAGCAAATAGCGGATGCAGATGCGGTTTACTGGGCGATCGGAATTAGCTCTGTCGGCGTCGACGAAAAAACCTACGGCATGATTCACGTCGATTTTCCGGCGCGCTTTTTGGCGGAGTGGACCCATGTTAGTGACAAGTCCGACATTTCGTTTCACTACATCAGTTCCAGCGATATCTCGGAGGACTCAAGCGCGATGTGGGCACGCGAAAAAGTACGTGCCGAGCGAACGCTGTTTGAGTTCGCCGAGGGAACGAATCTTCAGGTGATTGCGTATCGACCGGACTACATCGGGCCGACCGATGAAGAAGCGCATATCGGGCAGGACCTTCTTTTTTGGTTCTTTGCGCCTGTCGGTGCCGCTGTGAGAGCCGAGCAAATCGGCCAGGCGATGTTTGAAGTAACCACACGAATTAGCGAATTCGAAAACGGTGACAAACTTGGAACCCGCAGCATTGTTCGTTACAGTGACGCGTACGACCGGCGCCGGACACTCGCCGATCAATAGCGATTAATCGCGCCGGTTTCGCGAGCTGGTCCGCTTACAGCCAAGATCCAGAATTGGCGGCCTTCAAGACTGGGGTCGAATGGATTTTCAAGTCAAATCATTCCGGTGCCAGTACTGCACATCGGGCATTATCGAAAAATCCTGCGACAGCCGTATCTTGTAGAAAGTCTCCGCGCCATTCTCTGTGCTCCTGGCGGAGTCAGATGGATCATCTGAAAATAGACCAAAGCCGACAGAATCATCCTCGAACCCGAAAGGCCCAAGCAGCACGGCTCCCAGTGAGTAAAGTTCCCGGTAGTCAGCCGTCAATCGACGGTAGGATTTGCTCCAGCGGCCGGCCAGTGCCCAACGACCATGCCAATGGTCTGGTCATGGGCGTCAGGCGCGACTCGATCGTCACAAGTGCTGCGTATGTTTTGCGCGAGTGAGCTGTGCGTCGTTGTGCACAGCGACGCAACGTGTGCAACGGACGCCCCAAAAATCGGGGACAGTCCCCAAGAGACTGTCCCCGTTCTTCCGTGAACTGAAGATCCGCGTGTCGGTGGTTCCCCGCATCTTCGCAGTCACCATGACCGGGCTGTATCGTTTGTTAACATTAGAAGACTGCCTTCTCGGTCTGAGTAGGTATCCTGACGCGTCTTTCTTGTTTGTGTATCGATCAATAATCGTTGAGCTTAGAAAATCCGGTTCGACCCCCCCCTTAAATAGTTGAGCTTAGAAAATCCGGTTCGACCCCCCCCTCACTGGCCGATCTCATTATCGCTGGCGTAGAGCCTCGAGCCGGACGACGATCGCATTGGCGTCTGAACTCGTTGTTTCGATCGCATCGGCAAGCAGCAGTCGTGTCTCGCCGACACCGTTGTCGGCGAGGGCGCCAACGATAGACCTTGCGCGAAAGCGTGCGAGCCGGCGCAGCACAGTCTCCGACACGTCTTCGTTTGCTACCAGCGCGTCGTACAGCGCGTGGTAGTAGGCAACTTCGTTGCCCTCAAATCGGCTTGAAATCGCGAGTCGTCTTGATTCCGGAAGTCGTGCGCCCGCAAACTCGTCGAGGACCAAGCGAACTTTCGGGTCCTCGAAATCGAGTGGCGTCTGGGTGAACAAACCGGACGCGCCCGCGCTGGTCGCGAGTTTGATGTGCAACTGTACTTGCGCCGCCGCTATTGCATCCCGGTCTGCAATGGGATCGTACGTTGGGTATGTGCGCAGGGCGAGCAGCGGTCTCTGCTCAAGTGCCCGTGCGAGCAATGCGATTTTTTCTGCTGCAGCCGGCGTGATCTCGGCACTACCCGATGGGAATACCAGAAAGCCGAGATCCGTATCTTCGCGCTCGACGAGACCTGCGAGTACATCGAAGGGCGACGCCGCGAGATCATTAATGTAATCGGTCAGACTGTCGGAGATACCGCCGGCCGGATCGACATCACTTTGCGAAGCCGGTATCGAGATGTCGATGTGGTCTCTGTTGTCAGTAATCAGCGCGACGGCGAGTTCGAGAGGCAGCTTATTATCGGCGTCAGTCATTGATCGATCGCTGAACCGCAGCCGGTCAATGACGAGGCGGTTTTTCATTTGAACGGTCATATCGTGGCGCTCGTAATCAAAAGTGATGTCGCCGCTCCCCGCTGTGATACCGTGCCCTGCAATCTGCGCGAAATAGGGCGACACGGCCGCGAGTTCGACTTGGCGCAGAGCCAGATTGACGGTGCTTGGCATTTGCCGAAGCGGTGGTTGCCATGCGGCAACGATTTCGCCGCTGCCCGATTCACCAAAACGGCCTTCCAGCTCGACAACCGCCGATTCAGTGCCCGCCAAGCGCCGCCGCGTGATAGTGCCGACGATGCCGCTGGCATCGAGCCTTAACGCGGGTGACTGAGTGTGATCGGTGAAGCGCAGCTTCCCGCCGGTAACCTCGAGCGTGTCGAACTGGACGGCCGCCGGCGGCGACCCTTTTTGTGGCAATCGCAGCGAATCGGGCAGGTGCAGCTTACCGGTCGGATCGCGCATGATACGTAGTTCGGGACTCCCCAAGCGGGCGGCGCCGAAAGTCACTGATCCCTCAGCGGCGTTGACAACGAGACCTCTGACCGATAGATCCGGAATCGTCAAAATCGCTTTGCCGGTGGACGGATCGGTGACGTACAGATCACGTATTTCGGCGTCGAAGCCCCGCCGCGATCCCCGCAATCTCTCCAATATTCGAAACCCGGTTTCGACCCGCGCAAGCGAAACGATTAGCTTGTTTTCTTGACTAATAAGAGTAACGTTTGTAAGCGAAATGAAAAGCGTGAAAGGGTTCACGTACACGTCCCCGACGCCGAGCCGGTGCCCCGGTTCGGTTGCGACGGATTTCTCGATCCAGTACTTGACTATGCGCGGTGCCACCAGGTACCCGGCCAGGGAATACATCGCCACGCCAGCAATTAAAGCCAGCATGGATATCCTGAAGAGTTTATTTGGCATTCCTGCGTTCCGGCCATTGGCGTCGCGCGGACAGAATAGCAATATTCGGGAAGCCATACCGTGGAGCGAAATATGAACGCGAACATTCTCATCAGCCGCAGTCGCGGTCAGATTAACGGGCGAATGCTCATCGCCATCCTTGCCGCGATACTGGTTGTATTGCTGGCTCTTTATCTGTTCTGGCCGAAACCTGAGGCGGTGCCGGTGCCGGCGCCGGGCCAGCCGCTCGAGACGGTCGAGCCGGCAAAATCCGCCGATGAGCGCGGCGACACGGCGCGCGAGATCATCGAGCGACTGGAGGCAGACCCGGATGGTCCCGACTACGCCGAGGCACACGCCCGCGCACAGGAATTCCGCGCGGACGGCCAGCTGGCGGATGCGCAGCTGCTGTATTTCTTCGCAGCCCGCGGCGGCTATGCACCGGCCGCCTTCGATCTGGCCACATTCAACGATCCGAACCACGAAACGGCGTCAAGCGGCCTGGTGACCAAAGCGGATCCGTTTCAGGCTTACCGCTGGTACACGGCGGCTCGCGACGCCGGTCACGAAAGTGCGTCCGAGCGACTCGAGGCGTTGCACGCCTGGGCGGAATCGGCCAGCCAGTCCGGTGATACCGATGCCGAACGGCTGTTACTGCAATGGGAGCAAGCACAGTGATCTTCGAACGCGTATTAATACGACAAGTGATTCTCACAATTACGGTTGTTGCGGCAACGCTCGGCGGCGTGGCACAGGCGCAGGTCCAGCGGCCCTTGGTCCAGGAGGGTAAGTCGGCGCTCTATCAGCGCGTCGTCGCCGTGCCTGGCGCGATGCTGGTGCCCGATCTTGAGAACACCTCGCAGACGCGCGGCGTGCCTCCGTTCTCGACCTTTTATGTCTACGAAAGGCGTGAAACCGCCGGGGGCAGGCCCTGGGTACAGGTGGGCACGGACAGCAATGGAACAATCGACGGCTGGCTGGATGGTGATCAAGCCTTCGACTGGAAGCAGACCCTGACCGTGGCATTCCGCGATCCTGCACAACATGAGCGAGTGCTGTTGTTCGGTGACCGTGACTCGCTCAAGAAGATCATCGATAACAACGACGCGGCGAGCTACCGACAGCTACGGGCGCAGGCCGCCAAGGGCGTGGCGGCCGATTCACCGGTGGTGGCGATTCAACCCGAAAATAACGTGGATATCCGGCGCAATTTCTACCTCGTGCCGATCCTGGACCACGAAGACGTCCTCGTCAGCGGGCAGCAGGCACGTCTGCTGCGCGTCGCCAGCGTGCCGTTGCAGGACTCCGCGCTGGTCGCCGAGACCTATCGTACCGGCATCGTGTTCGTCATCGATTCGACGATCTCGATGAAGCCCTATATCGACGCGACGCAAGCCGTAATGCAGCGCGTGTATCGCGCGATTGAAAAAGACGGCCTGGAGAAGCGCGTGAGCTACGGGCTGGTTGCGTTTCGCGACAACCTCTCTGCCGCACCCGGGCTCGGTTATGTGACGCGCACGTTCGCGAATCTTGCCGGCGGCGGTGGTGGCGACGAATTCCTGAGCAGTATCGATGCTGTGCAACCTGCGTCGGTTTCCAGCGAGGGCTTCAACGAGGACGCCTACGCCGGTATTCGCGAGGCAATCGGCTCGGTCAACTGGAACGATTACTACGCGCGATACATCATCCTTATTACTGACGCAGGTCCGCGCGCAGGTTCGGATCCATTGTCGACGACCGGCCTCAGCGCGGAGTCGCTGCGACAACTCGCTGCCGACAAGGACATCGCTATTGGCGTATTTCACCTGCAGACGCCGGCCGGTCGCGACAACCACGAGTACGCCGAAAGTGAATACCGGGACCTGTCGGCAGTGCGTGGTCTCGGCGACCTCTACTACCCGGTGCAGGCGGGTGACGTCGATGACTTCGAAAAGGCCTTATCCGCTCTGACGGAAGAGGTGACCGCGCAGGTGCGCGCCGCGGCGAGCGGCCAGCCACCGGCGCTGGCACGGGGTCCGGCACCGGATTCGGCGCTGGACACATTCCAGGAGACTGTCAGTCGCCTGGGCTACGGTCTGCGCATGCGCTACCTGCAAGAGAAATCCGGCGAGAGTGTGCCATCGCTATTCAATGCCTGGATGATCGATCGGGATTTTGATGCACCGCAGGATCGCGCGGTGGATGTCCGTTTGATGCTGACGCGCGACCAGCTGAGCGATCTGCACGAGGTGCTGCGCCAGGTGCTGACCACAGCCGAGGAAGGCACACTCGCGCCAGACGATTTCCTTGACGAATTGAAAAGCCTGGCGGCGAGTGTGAGCCGTGACCCGCAGGCCACCCGAACGGCGACCCGCACCGTAGGCGGCGAGAGCCTCGCGGATCTCGGTTATATGCGCGAATACCTCGAGGGTCTGCCTTACAAGAGCGAAGTCATGTACCTCGACCTCAGCATCTGGGAGCAGTGGCCCGCGCAGCGGCAATTCGAGTTCGTCAATCAGCTCGACGCCAAGGTTGCTTACTATCGTGCGCTGCATGACAACATCGACTTGTGGGTGTCGCTGGACGGCGAGGCGGTAGACGGTGATTCGGTGTATCCGTTGTTACTGGAGGCGCTGCCCTGAGCGACTGCGTTTTTTCGCTGCGTGACGTGGTGAAGAGCTACCAGGCCGGCGGCGCCCAGTTTCGTCTGGACATACCGCGCCTCGATATCGCTCGCGGGGCCAAACTCGCCTTCGTGGGCGAGAGTGGTTCGGGCAAAAGCACGCTGCTGGAACTGCTGGCGATGATCCTGCGGCCAACCGAGAGTGGTGTATTTACGTTTTGTCCGCGGTCGAATGAGGACAAGCACGACATCGCCGCCGCGTGGAGATCCGCCGATGTGAATCAACTAAGTGACCTGCGCAGCCGCCATATTGGCTACGTGCTGCAATACGGTGGGCTTCTGCCATACCTCACGGTTCGCGACAACATCAACCTGTCACGGCGCTTGCTGTTTGGTCCGAACGAAGATGTGGCCGGGCACTGGGCAGACAGGCTACGAATCACCGCGCAACTCGGCAAGCGTCCGGCGGAGCTTTCCGTGGGGCAGAGGCAACGCGTTGCGATCGCAAGGGCACTCGCACACGACCCGACGGTGCTCATCGCGGACGAGCCGACAGCCGCCATCGACCCAGCGAACGCCGAGCGAATCATGGAACTCATGGTGGGCCTCGTCGACGATCTTGGTGTCACACTCATCATCGCGAGTCACGCACACCGGCTCATGCGGAGCGCGGGACTCAGAATGGTAGAGCACGACATCGACACAAGCGACGCTTACTCGATGCGCGTCAGGGTTTCCGATGCAGATCGATAGCGCCCGGCTGCGCCTCGTCGTTGAGCTTGCACTGCGGGACTTCCTGCACGAACGAGTTATGTCCGCGTGTTTCGTGTTGTCTCTGAGCGCCGTACTGTTGCCATTATTGGTGCTGTTCGGTCTCAAGTTCGGCATCATCGGCAACCTGCTCGAACCGCTCAAGGAAGATCCGCGCTACCGTCAGATTCTGCCGGCGGGCAGCGGTAACTACGGGCCGGATTGGTTCGAGGCGATGGCGGCGCGTTCAGATGTCGCGTTCATTGTGCCGCGCACGCGCGCGATCGCCGCGACGATGCGGTTGCGTGTCCCGAACAGCAGCGCGGGCCGCATCATCAGTGCCGAACTGGTACCGTCAGCGGCGGGGGACCCGGTGCTCAAAGGCCTCGAGCCGCCACACGGTTACGACGCCGTGGTCTTGTCACTGGATGCGGCAGACAAGCTCGGCGTCGCCGCGGGCGATTCGCTCGAGGGTATCTTGTCGCGCACGCTCGGCGGCGAGCAGCAAACGGTGCTGCTGCCGCTAACCGTGGGCGCCGTTGCTTCTGCCGCCGCGTTCGCCCGCGACGGAATGTTTGTGTCGCACAACCTGCTAATGGCCGTCGAAGATTTCAAGGACGGCCGCGCCGTGCAGACACTCGGTTGGAGCGGGGCAGCCGCGACGGACGCACCGCGTTACTTTGCCGGTTTCCGGTTGTACGCAAGATCGACCGACGACGTCGCCGGTCTGCGTCAGGGCCTGATGGACAAGGGCATCGATGTGCGCAGCCGTATTGCGGACATCGAACTCGTACAGGCCCTGGATCGAAACCTGGGCATTGTGTTCTGGATCATTGCAGGCATTGCTGCAGTCGGCTACGGGTTTTCCTTAGGCAGCAGCGTGTGGGCAAATGTCGATCGCAAGCGGCGCGAGTTCAGCGTGCTGCGGCTGACGGGTTTTCGAACGCGCTCCATAGTGTGGTTCCCGATATTGCAGGCGATGCTGACCGGTATGCTGGGCTGGCTGATCGCCGCGATTGTCTTCTTCGGCGTGCAGGGCGGACTCAACGCGCTATTCGCGGACAATGTCGGCGGCGGCGAGTCGGTCTGCAGACTGTTGCCCGTGCATTTCCTTACGGCGCTCGCATTGACGCTCGTTGCTGCAAGCGTCGCGGCTGCCTTGGGCGGCAGCCGACTCGCAAAGCTCGAGCCATCACTGGCATTGCGAGAGGGCTAGTGGTCGCCTGCGGCGTCTGGGTTATTCGGCCATTACCCTTTCCAGTGCTTCCTGGTCTCGCCAGCGTCCGCCGTAGAGGCGCAGCGCATAAAACAGGGCAATGGCGAAAGCCAGTGCGACAAGTGCGATCCACGACACCTTGGGGCCGAAGTCGAACACTCGAATGATGAAAAACTGAGCGACGAGCATTGCCCAGTGCAACGACACCGAGGCGACCATTAACCAGCGCGTGTCCCCTGCGCCCCGCAGGACACCGCCGGACACGAGTATCACCGCGTCGACCATCACGTAGCTGGACAGGCCTATCATCATGAACGCGGACAGTTCCCGGATGGCCGTAAAGTCACCGCTTGGAGGCGCAAACACCTCGACGAGCGGATATCGAAACGTGATGTAGATGATCGCGAGCACCGCGGAATAGGCCAGGGCTACGACGAATGCTGCGGTCATGACTTCGTTGACACGCGCCATGTCTCGTGCGCCGACGAAGCGACCGATCATGCTGATCACACCCACGTTCAACCCGATCATAGGAACGAAGGAGAGAATGTCCCAGTTGAACACGATAGCGGCCGCGGCGCCCTCGGTAACGCCATACGACTGGAACATAAGCAAGAACAGGTTGAAAGCCGCTACATTCAGGAACAGTTCGAGCCCGGATGGAAAACCGAGACGCCAGAAGCGTCGCAGGATTTTTACGTCGAGCGAAAACGAGTGCAGCACAGCAAACGTTTCCCGGTGCTCCTTACGGAAGTAGAACGCGACAAAGAGCAGGAACGCGAGCACCGTGGCAACGACGGTGGAGACGCCGGCACCGACGATCCCCAGCGCCGGAAACCCCAGTTTTCCGAACACCATCACGTAGCAGAGCGGCACGTTGATAACCAGACCGAATACGTCGCAGATCATGACCACGTGAGTCCGGCCGATGCCGGCAAAGTACGAAGAAATACAGACCTTGGCCAGCGTCACAAGCACGCCGGACATCAGGATCAGGTAGTACGAGCGCTCCAGTTCGACCTGTGCCGGCTCGTGACCCATGCCCTCGAATATGCCGGCGACCAGAAACGTGATCAATGTCAGGAACGGGACACTCATCATCGTCATGATCATGCCCTGGGTGACGACTTTCGGGCATTTCTCCGGCTCGCCCGCGCCAAGGTACTGTGCGGTCAGCGCGTTGGCGTAGGCAATTAGTCCGATAAAGAAACAAAACGAGAAGAACGACGCCACGCCGCCACCCAGCGCCGCCGCCATGTGAGCGGGATCGATCTGCGACATGAAGTATCGATCGGTAAAGATCATCACGGCGAAGGCACCTTGCGATACCACCATCGGCAGGGCAAGTCGCAGCAGCTCGACCATAGTGTGTCGACTGAAATTGCGGTGAAGTGACAACATGGATGCGTCTGTCGCAAATACCGGGGAAGGCGGGCGATTCTACGCACTCCGTGTTTCGAATGAAATTCGGAATCGAACCGAATTTATCTGCCCGGTTAAGAAATTGCGGTTCGACCCCATGCGAAAGGTATCTGCCGATGCGGTGGCGTGGAGGACGATTCGCCCAATCTCAGCGGTAGCCGAACAACATCGTGTACACAATCAGGATGAGAAGGAGCAAACCGAAAGTGAGCGCTACGGCGCCGAAAATCTTGAGGCCTCGCTCTTTGGCGGCCGGATACGGATCTACGAGGTGTTGCGCCAGCTCGCCGGACTCCACCATCGCCTCGTACTCGCCAGGCTTGTCGTATTTCAACTCGTCTACGGTTACGAGCCCGGTGAATATCACCGGGTCCATGGGGAACTTGTCGGGACGGAAGTGCGTGTTGAAGAAGTGGATGGTAAAAATGAAGCCGACGGCGAGCAGCGCCTCGTCACTATGGATGATCGTGGCAACGTTGACGGCCCACCCCGGAACGATGTACGTGAACAATTCCGGAAACCACAGTATGAGTCCCGTGCTGCCGATAATGATTACGCCCCAGCCTACTGCAAAGTAGTCGAACTTCTCCCAGTAAGTGTAACGGCCGTAATGCGGCCGAGAACCCGATCCGAAGAACCATTTGATGGACTGCACAAACTCCCGAAGGTCGCGACGGTTGAAGATGATGGAGTCCGGCCCGGTGATGACCTGCAACCAGGTTTGTCGCATCGCTCGCTTGCGGCGAATCACATCCCACAGGTGCACGGCCGCGACGATCAGCAACACGATCGCACCAACACGATGTTGAAATCCCATGCTGTCGAAGCCACCGAGCAGTCGGGACGTCGCCTGTGCCCAAGGCATGTAGGAAAACTTCAGGGCCATCCCCGTCAACGCCAGCGTGAAGAAGCTGATCATCATCGCGATGTGCAGGGTACGCTGCAGACGGCTGAAGCGGCGGTAGACTTTCTTGTTGTTGACTCGAGCCAGCGCTTTGTGCGCACGCCACTCGTCGCGGCTCAGCCAGAGTCGCATGAGCCAGGCCAGCGTATGCAACAGCGCGAATGTCAGGGTACCGACCAGCAGTGCGGTCATGCCCCAGAACGACCAGAACAGGTACGGGTAGCGGCTGCGGTCGTGATGCGTCGCATGCGTCAGGTAACCGGCGAAACGCCGGTGCGAACCCTCGTGACACTCGCCGCAGGTCTCGACCACATTGTCCCGGCTAAGCCGCGAAGCGACATCCGTGGGCGGCAGAATCTCGTGGGTGCCATGGCAGTCGTAACACTTGGCGACACCCTCGCCTCCCAGGCGTGAGACTTTGCCGTGAAAGGTGTCGAAGAAGGTCTCGGCCTCTTCAACGTGACACCGGCCGCACTGCTCCATCATCAGGGTGCGGAATCCCGGCTTGTCGATGCGTGAGATCGTGTGCGAGGCATGGCAATCCTCGCAAGTGGGAAGTTCCTCTTCAATGTCCGGATCATCGGACCAGTGGATGCTGGTTCGGAATGTCTCTTCGATCCCGTGGTGGCAAACACCGCAGGTGTCGGCGATGTTTTGCGGATTGATCCAGGATCGCGGGTCGTCCGGAGGGAGTTCGGAGTGCGCGCCGTGACAATCGGCGCAGGTCGCTGTCACTACGAGACCGCTGGCGATCAACCCACGGCCATGCACGCTGTCTTCATAGCTGCCGACGATGTCGTCCACTTTTGCGTCGATCCGCGTGGCTGCCTGTTCGCCTATTCGATGGCACTCGCCGCAAAGTTTAGGAACATTGCGTGGGTAGGTGGGCGACGCCGGCAAGTCCTTGCTGAGGGTCGCGTGCTTGGGATGACAGTCCTGGCACGATGGCGCATCCGGATCGCGCTGTGTGTGCAGGATGCCGTGGGTGCTGCTCCGAAACTCGGTGACCTGCTCGGCGTGGCAAATGCTGCAATCCACCGCTGAACGCACCGTTGCACAGGCGCGTTCCTGGGCCACGGTCACGTCCGTGTGGCACTGGGCGCAGGCGGTGTCCGCATGCACGGAGTCGTTGAAAAGCACTTCGTCGACATACAGGCTGACGGTTTCGCCGCCACGAGTCATCGTCAGATCCGGCTGATCGTGGCAGGTCAGGCAGTCCTTGTTGGCCAGGCCGTCGGGGTAAAAGACGCGGCGAATTTTGTGCGGCGCATGGCAGTCGACGCAGGCCGGGATCTTGTGCGGTTCTTCGAGCCACAACCGCCCTTCGATCACCTTGCGGTGCACGCGTTCGATCTGCACGTGGCACGAGGTGCAGGTTGCAGCCACATTGGCCGGGTGGATGCTCGACCGCGCATCGGTGTGCGGAAGAATGTCATGGGCTGTGTGGCAGGAGGTGCAGACCGCTGTGACGATGAGGCCCTGACGGAACAAGCCTTCACCGTGAATGCTCATCGAGTAGTTCTCGAGAATGCGCTCCTGCGAGATTTCGTGGGTTCGGGATACGGGAGATCCCTCCCGGTGACAATTGCCACAGAGCAGCGGCACGTTCATCACCGCCGTCGGCGCGTCGGGGTTCGACGCCGACAGGACGTCGTGCTTGCCGTGACAGTCGGCACAGTTCGGGGCCAGTTTATCGCCGCGTGCTGCGGCCGCGCCATGCAGGCTATCGTTATGTGACTCGGCCTGGGCCTCGTGGCAGTCGCCGCAATTGACGGGCTCCAGATCCTCCGAGTGCCGCCGGCGTTTGGTACCGGCCAGATCCCGGTGGCAATCCACGCAGGCCTTGTCGGCATGAACGGATGCTGCGTAGGCGTCTTCAGCCAGGTAGGCCGATACCTCTTCGTCTCCATGAAAGGCCGTGAGCTCCGGGTCGTCGTGACACCGGAGGCATCTCTCGTTGTCCTGGGCGAGTGTGGCCGTTGCCGCGATTCCGAGAATCGCGGCTATTGCAATGAGTGTTATGCGGCCGAGATGCAAGGTCACTACTCGACTCTAAAAACGAGTCAATGCAAGCAGTTTGCAGGTGCATTGACAATCCGCATTTGCCGAAAACCTGGAGCGAAGATAGCCAGGGCCGAACCGGGCTTTCGTTGGCATTATTGATGTGCCCACTCTGGTGCCTGCTTCCCAAGTGCACTCACGAACATGGGTTGAGCCGACTATCCGAAATACGGCTCGAGCCCACAAACCAACATCATGGCCGCCAGGCAGTCATGCGGTGGCCGCAGCCCCACTGTGATGTGTTCGATCGCCCGGCCGTAGGGTGTGAGCGCCGTCACAGTCCATACAAGAGAGTTCGGACCAGCTTGGACCTGCAGGCCCCGCCAATACTCGGTCGTGAATTTTTCTCACCCCACGGATGAGTTCTTTTGACTTGTCAACAGTTGAGAGCGAGCTATCGTTACTCCTGACGAACGGCATAAGACGTTCGTCAATGACGTTCGTTCTACAATCGCCTGGAGGCTCAAAATGCCATACCTGACAATGCAAAGCATGATGACAATGCAGTACGTGCCGCAACTTGATCGGAAGCTAATCCGCTACGGCGTATCCTGGATAGTGGCAATCGCTACGTCCATGATCGGCGTTGTTGCTTACGCATGAACTGGTCATTGAGGTCGCTGATTTATCAGCGGCATATTCTCACTGATCACGCTTAAGGCCCGCATACTCTGCGGGTCTTTTTTTGGTTCTCCAATTGTCACGCTTGAGTGACGTTTATAAATCCGGTCTGAACTCTTGTCGATACCAAGTTCCAAGGGATGGTGGAGTTGGTGACGGCGACAGTCTTTTGCTTGCAGCAGCGGGTCAGGGCCCGCCGGGGGCGTTCCAAACGGCATCGCTTCTCACGTTAGCCATAAGCTCGACCAGGCAAGCATCCATAACCTCTGTCACGAGATCCAGAGAAGGCCAGACCCAGGTTCGCTTCGTTTGCTCGCAAGTGAAGCTTGCAGTCCGAAGGTCCCCGTCGCCCGATTCCGAACCAACTGAAATGCCGACTTCGATATTGCCTCAATTTCCGCGCGTACGCCGGCATCGTCAAATGCGTCACGCAGCGTGGTCTTGGCGTCAGGGTCACGTTCGTCGTCGTTTTCCGCTATGGCGATTAGAAAGCCCGCTTTCATTTGCGGTGCCAGAAGATGCGGGCTGTCGTCGCGCTCGGTTGCGAGTCCGCCACCGTGGAACGAGCCGCCAGCTCCTATGCGCTCCGGTAAGGCAGCTGCGAGTCGCATCGTGTACGAACCCGTCATGCAATAGCCCATCGTACCGATCTTGCGATTCGTGTCGACCGACAGTTGCGTGTCGAGGTAGCTGACGAATGAGCGTCCATCGGTGACGCAGATGGTCTGCCGACAGGCTCCGCGCATGCGCCATCAGCGTTGAACGCGTTTCCAGGCCACCGTCGTCGCCGACAACCTGGAGCGCCTCGGTCGCAACGGGTGCGCCCTGCCACGCTATGTTGGTTCGGTAACACGGATTCACTTGACGAGCACGCATTCAGCCGGATCCCAGCAACGGCGATTTCGTAATCCGAATCATGGCGGCACGCGCTGACAGCGCCAAGTTCGATTTTTGCGCCAGGCCTGATCACTGGATCGTCTTTGCATGTCTGGGTTTCAGTTGTGCGCAGCCGGAGAACGACTATCGTCAAAGCCATTCAACGTCAATAGTCTGTTCGATCCATGTCGTCCTGTTCGCGACCTGCGTTGCGACGGGCGATCAGCCGGAAGCTGACGAGTGGCGCCGCCGCCAAACAGTTGAGCGATTTAACGAAGATCGTACTTCGTGTATGCGCTGGGCGAAAATACTTGAACTTGGTACATGTACTTATGATGGACATGGAATCTGTCGCGATCGCAAGTTGTAGAGCATCGAAATTGCTCAAGAAGTTTTCTCATCGGGGCCAGACTGCGTGAGACGCGAAGGAGACGACGATCCGGTTGGCGCTAGCCCACGGTGAAGGCCAACACCCGGCTGACTCGCGTTAAAGACTTGCCACCGTCGTCCACCCACTCGTTAAATGCATCCTGGATTTGTCTCATCGACGACTTTGATGTCGGCGTGCCGTCGAACACTTTCTCACGTCTTAGCGCAGCCGTGACGTCACGGGACAAGATAAAAGAGTCTTTGCCAATCTCGCGTAGAAAATATTGGGCCGACGTTCCGCCCAGGTGGCTGCCGCGCTTTTTCATATCCTCGAGCAGGCCGATGTATTCCGTTGACGGGTAATTGGCAAAGTACCTGGCGGCCGAGCCATGTTCCGCAGCCAGGTCGACGACGTACTGGCCATTGGCACGTATTGCCTTCAGCTTACGCCACTGGCGGATGACCCGTGGGTCTTTAACCAGCAGGTCGAGATCGTCGTCAGACTGGAAGGCAACCCTCTGCGGGTCAAACCCATCATAGGCCGCTTCGATGTCCGGCCACTTGTTGTCGACCACTTTCCAGTTGAACCCGGCACGAAACACGCTCTTGGCAATGGCGGACAGCCAGCGATCGTCAGGGATTCGAGCGAGGGTGGTCCTTCGACTTTGGTTTCGCGATTAAAGCCTCCAGTGCCGCTTCGCTGCCTTTGCGAATCGCGGCATGCTCGTACAGTTTCGAGAATTTTTTCATGGCAGGATAATGACACAGTTACCCCAATCGGCGCACAGCAACTCGGTCGAGTCCTACCAAAGGCCGACGTCATCAGCCATCATGCGACCATGATGAAAGTGTTGATCTACGTCCCTGTCGTCCTGAGCCTTGTCATTCTTGGCGCCCATTTCATGCGCTACGGCAATTCGATCGGCGTTATTGGGGCGCTGGCGCTGATCGCTCTTCTGTTCGTCCGTCGGCCATGGGTCGCCCGACTGATGCAAGTCGTCCTCATCCTTGGCGCGCTGGAGTGGGTTCGTACACTTTACGAGCTGGTGCAAGAACGTGCTGCATTTGACCAACCCTTCGTCCGCATGACCGTCATACTGGGCGTCGTCGCGGCCATAACATTCTGCTCGGCACTGCTATTCCAATCTGCAACGCTCAAGAGGATCTACAGACCAGGCTGTCGGGAGTGAACGTCTATCGTCTCTTGGTAAAACCAACTTGGTTGCAACCGCAAATAGTCATGCTGCTCAACGATGAAAAGCAAGTCTGGTCGTTGGTGAATGGCCGGTACCTCAGCCGGACTCCGAATTTCCATTCGGTGTCATGCCAAATTCCGCGGCGATCGCCTCAATTTCAATGAGCTCTTCGCTGGTTGAAATCCCGTCAGCTTGCGCAATGGCATACATCGAATTAAGGAAATGTTCAGCGCGATCATTGTCGAAAGCCGGATTCATGATCCGATTATCCATTCCGGACATGGCGCGCTTCTGCATCATCGACATTTCCATGATGAACTCCACCTCGGCGGCTCTCCAGCTTTGCCACCTCGTGCAGTATGCGTCGCATTTCGTCCCGCTCGCTGTCGCTGACTTCACCATCAGCGTAGGCGATTCGAGCCAGAGCGAAGGAAAATGTGGCCAGGTAATTGGCCGAGTTTGGATCATGTTTTTCCAGCAGGTTGAGCATCCGGCTGGCGCCCTCGGAAACCACCTCACTCAATGACTTCATATGACCATCTTCGAGATGCAGGATGCGGTCCGCGACATCAAGAATACGGTTGTCGTGGGTCACCAGGATCACCGCCGAGCCGTCCTCGCGCGCCAGGTCCTGAATCAGCTCAACCACGTCGCGACCTGATCGCTTGTCCAGCGATGCCGTGGGCTCGTCGGCCAATACTATTTGTGGACGATTCACCAAAGCGCGGGCGATACCTGCACGTTGCTTCTGCCCACCCGATAATTCCCCCGGGTACTTGTGCTCGTACTCGCCCAATCCAACTCTTCGCAGCACCGTGGCAATGCGATCCTTTCCGTCGCGACTCTTGACGCCGCCAAGTTGCAACGCCATTTGCACGTTTTGGTGAATAGTCAGGCTGTCGAGCAGGTTGTGGGACTGGAAAATATAGCCAATCTGCCGGCGCACCTTGATCAGAGTTTTTTCTCTGGCATTGAGAAGCTCCTGGCCCAACACTTTGACGCCGCCTTTTTGCGCTGATCGCAGCGCGCCGATCAGGGTGAGCAAGGTGGTTTTCCCCGAACCGGAAGGCCCGGTCAATATGACAATTTCACCGCCGTCGATCCGGGTACTGATATCGAACAGAATTTGCTTCTCCAGAGCGCCCTTGCCGAACGAGTACGACACATCTTCGAGGGCGATCCGTTCACCGCCATCCATCAGAACACCTCGGCGGGATCCACGGCCCGCAGTTTGCGGAGGGCCATCATCCCCGAGCCCGCGCACATCGCCACTGTCAGTGCGAATACGCCGAGCGCACTTTGCACGCTCAATTCCAGTGGCAAACGCGTCGCGTCGGCGCCCTTGGTGAACACGAGGTGAGCGATCCCGAGCCCCGGCAGAAAACCAAGCACGGCCAGAATGACGGCCTCCTGCAGCACCACGCTTACGCAAGTAGCCATGGGTGTAACCCATGGCTTTAAGCGTTGCGTACTCCTTCAAATGATCCTGTACATCGGCAAACAGTATCTGGTAGACAATAATTAGCCCGACAATCAAGCCCATCACCGCCCCAAACGCGAAGATATAGCCGATGGGCGTGGTCTTGTTCCAGTACTGGATTTCCAGGTTCATAAACTCCTGCCGGGTGAGCAGGCGTACATCCATCGGAATCGCCTCCCGAATCCGCGCCTGTACTTCCACAGCATCCTGACCCGGTTCCAGCTTGATGAGACCAAAATCGATCGCCGATTTTTCTCGGGTAGGCAACAGCCGAAGAAAATTGAGGTCGGAAGTGATAACTCCGCCGTCCAGTCCAAATGACGTACCCACCTCGTACATGCCGGCGATGGTAACGCGGCGATCGTTGATCTCGGCGCTCACCGGCCGGCCCTCGTCCAGTAACTCCCGGACCGGACCGTATTCGTCACGGCCGCGCCGGTCGAAAATAGCCTGGTCCGGAATTTTGATTGCCTCTACTTGTTCGGCGCTGAGCAAGCGTTCGAATCCGGGTTCGGAGGGATCGAAACCAATGGCTAAAATGTTGCGCGCATTCGATGGGTCAACCGGATTGCGCCAGCTGACCAGGCGCATATAGACCGCGGTAGCCGACTCGACCCCATCGAAGCCAAGCGTTTGGTAGAGCCGGGCCCGAGGAAACTGTTTGGAGGAAACCATGAAGTCGGTCTTGGGGCTCAACATGGCCAGGTCGTAATCCATGGCCGTGTGATAACGCACCGCGCTGACAAACAGCGCCTCACGGAATTCGAGTTGCACGAAAATCAAAATGACAGCGAAGGTAATGCCCATTATCGCGGCGACCAGCCGCAGTTTCTGGGCCTTAAGCTGTAGCCAGCCTAGCGGGATCGAACCGAACATCAGGGCTGGATCTCTACCTTGACCTGCATATTGGTAAAGCGGGAAACCGAGGCACTGTCATCCAACAGGATAAACACTTCAACTACCCGCGCGTCAGTCTTTGCAATAGGGTCGGTTCCAACCGCGTCAAGCCTTCCCACTTTCAGCGAGATGCGTTCCACCTTGCCGGTCAGCTCCTTATCCATTGCAGACGTCTGGATTTTTGCGAGCTGGCCGACCTTTATGCTCGTTATGTCGGTTTCATAGACCTCCGCGACCGCGTACATACGATCGGTACGGCCGAGCTCCATGATGCCCTCCTGACCAACCCGCTCACCGGGATAAGCGTGTATCTCAAGCACCTGGGCACGCAGGGGAGAGCGGACCACCGACAGCTCAAGGCGTGCTTTGGCCGCGGCAAGATCGGCCAGCGCAATATCAAGATCCATTTGCGCGGTGTCGAGATTAGACTTGCTGGTCAACGACCTTTTCGCAAGATCTTCCTGCCGCGTCATTTCGTCGCGCGCATTGGTAAGAATAGCCTCTAGCCTGGCAACCTCGGCTTTTCGCAAGTTGTAACTATCCAGACGAGCGACAACCTGGTCGCTTTCTACCCAGTCTCCCTCGGCAACCTCCAGCGACTTCATCACGGCCCCGGTCAATCCGCCGCCGGAAGGCCCGGCCAGCTGCACCACGCCGTTCTCGGGTTCGAGCCTGCCCAGACTTGAGATCACGTGCTGTTCGGCCGCAGCGCAGAACGAGATAACAAGGCCAAAAACAGGTATTAGTCTCAGGCTTGGCCGCATGATTGCTTCCCCTTACATCTTGTTGTTGTTATTCGCGAATACCCTCGAGGCCACTCCGGACTCGGTCACGGGGCTGCGCGTTTATTACTTAATATTAGTCTAAGCCACTGTGCTTTGCTCGCCTTCAGAAAATCGAGCCCGGGCTTCGCGAACGCCATCCAGTAAAGCGCGAATTTCTACAACGAACTGTTCGAACCAGAGGAATGCGTAGGATTTCAAATCCTGCACCCTGACCTCGGCGGTATTGTCGATCTGCATGAGCGATCGGGGCAATTCACCGTTGATCCGCAGGTAACGTTCGCCCAGCAGTTGCTCACATTGGTGCGCGCTGACCGAGGAACTGGCACTCATCATGTGATCCAGTAGTCCATGAGTCAGCCAATCGAGTATGCCCCAGCCGCGCGCTTTCTCGCCGATTTTGTCGCGGTCTTCCTGACTGAGGTCATGTGTGGGCTTGCCCGTTCCCAGCGACAGCATCCAGATATCCTCAATTAAGTGTCCCATCGCCAGCGCCTCGCTAATAGCGCACTGGCTAGGATCATTGGTGGCCAGCGCACCGTCTATTAGCCAGCGCCGCTTGGGCGCGGTCGTCGCAACCGGCGGGTACATGGTGGGCGCTGCGGTAGCGGCGTCACATATTTCCGCCAGCGGTGGGTTATATACAGAATCATGGCCGCGGTTGTTCTTGAAAGTCACCAATTCCCGGTTGATAAAGTCATAAGCGAGTATAAGAAGGTGCTTGTCGACTATGTCATTGATGAGCGCTCCATCAGCCTGTGCGTCAATATAGGCGCGTTTGTTGACGCCATCGTACTTGGGCTGATTCTGCAAGCGACCCAGCATCTTGTCCCAGATAGACTTATCAAAGATATTTGTCATCGACTCAGATGAATAACCTTCGGTCACCAGTCGTTCCATGCTGCCCACGTTACGGGCCAGGTAGGCCGCCACCAACGCGCCGGTACTGACGCCGGCAAAGAAATCGAACTCTTTCCGCACAGAGATCTGCTCTTCGCGTTCAATGAAGTTCAGTACGTTGACCGGAATGACGCCTCGAGACCCACCGCCATCGACGCTCAAAATAAATATTGGACCCTTTAGTGACACAGCCTCACCCCAATGGATTTGTTGCCGTTGGGAATAGTGTCGGTACTGAAACGAAAATACGCAAGTCGC
>CAVXCW010000040.1:0-45022 GCA_963760325.1 uncultured Gammaproteobacteria bacterium
GGTCTAGCAGAGCAGCGCCGATCGAGTATTGGCGCATCGGGCCGACGCCATGCGTAAGCACCAGCCACCCGGACTCGGTCTCGATCGGCGATCCGCAGTTGCCGATCTGAATAATTTCCCAGGCATGCTTGGGTCTGATGAGAAGCTCGGCTTCGTTCCAGACAAGTACGTCGTCGGACCTCATAAGGAACAGATTTTCGTTGTCGAGCCGACCGAGCATCAGGTACCGGCCGTTGATCTTCCTCGGGAATAGCGCCATTCCCTTGTTGAGGGCGTACCGACCACCCAGCATTCGAATTTTGGCTGAGTGGAACCCGGTAGTTTCGACCATCTGGGGCATGATATTTGAGCCGTCGTAGGCTGTATAAACCCCGTAATAGCAAATTCCGCCATCGTCGGAGCGGAATTGCACGAGCCGCATGTCTTCGATCCCGTGACTCTCGGCGTCCGAATTCGGGAAGATTACGAACTCCGACGGGTCATTGAGATCTGGCACGTGAAGATCGTAGTTCGCTCGCGAGAGAGCGATCATCTTGTCGACGGTTTCCGAATACATCAGAGCATATTCATGTGACTCCCACATGGCATCAATCGCCAATTTGAGCTCGACGAAATTGAAGGTCTCGGCCAGCTGGTGCAGGACTTCATCGCTAAATGCTCCATTGGCGCCTCTCTCGATGAGTCTTCTCTGGTAGACACGTTTTTCGAATTCGCGATTCTCAACGACTTGAAGCCGACGGCTGTAAGGACTGACAGGCTGAATCGTTATTCGATTATCGCGATCGATCACGCCACGACGGAAGACCACCGACGAGACATGTCCTTCGCCGGTTGCCCGCAGGCTCATAACAAAACGGGTGCGGCCCACGTCAACTTTGTCTTGAATTATGGCCGGAACCATCGAGGGATTAAAAAGCGCCGCTGACTCGATCGCGTATTCCATCGTGAAGTAGGCACCGATCAGGAGCCGCCGCTTCTTGTCGAGATCATGCTCATCGGAAATGAGGTATTTGACCGCATCGTAATTGCTCTTGGCGATCATGGCGAGATCCGGATGTTTCTTCTGAAATGTCCGGCCGAGGCCTTTGACCAATTCTGAGACCTCGGAGCGGTCGAGCGCTCGAATCCGTTCGATGATTCCGCGCAGCCGTTTCTCGTCGCCGGGGCCGAAGAACCGAGGAATGACCCGCGTCGGATCCGGGTCGAGCTGCTCGGCAACACGTTCGATCTTCACTCGTGAGCGGTACATTGTCTCGTTGGATTTCACGGCACACTTCCAAGGATGGCGGTTCTTGTTCGAAGACCAATGAATTATACTCAGGAAAGTCGGTCCAGGCTGTCGCGTGTTAACATTGCTACTCAGGCCAACTGCTTACGAACGGAGGGTTGGAAGGATCTCAGCATGGCGTCGTCTCCAAAATCAGTCGCTCTGATCGGCTGCTATCTGCCAAGACAATGTGGTATCGCCACCTTTACGGCTGACCTTGCCCGCGCGATTCTCGACAACGATCCGAACATCGATTGCAGCTGTCGTAGCCATGAACGATCGACGGGAGGGCTACGAGTATCCGGACACGGTCAAATTTCAGATCAATCAGGACAATCTGAACGAATACCGACTCGCTGCGGACTTCCTGAACCTGAGGAATCCAGCCGTAATCTGTCTACAACACGAATACGGAATATTCGGCGGCCAACGCGGTAGCTTCATTATCGAACTCGCGAAGGACGTGAAGAGTCCTCTTTTTACGACCCTCCACACAGTATTGAAGGAGCCGTCGTCGGAGGAGAAGAAGATCATTACCCAATTGTCGGAGCTCTCCGCCAGCTTGGTTGTGATGAGCGAACGTGCCGCCGATTTTCTTCGCGACATATATCAGGTTCCGGAGCAAAAAATAGCGCTCATTCATCACGGAATTCCTGATGTTCCTTTTCTGGACCCGGATCCCTGCAAGAGTAAACTCGGGGCCGACGACAAGACGGTAATCCTGACGTTCGGACTGCTCTCACCGGGCAAGGGTATCGAATTCATGATCGATGCCTTACCGGATATAGTCGGCTTACATCCGGACGTACTCTATTACGTCGTCGGTGCCACCCATCCGCATTGCAAGGCCGAAAGTGGTGAGGACTACCGCTTGAGTTTGCATCGTCGGGCGAAGGAACTGGGCGTTGCCGACAACGTTGTGTTTCATGACCGTTTCCTGGAACGGGACGAATTGATTGAGATCATTCGGGCTGCCGATATCTACGTTACCCCATACTTGAACGAGGCTCAGATTGTCTCCGGCACACTGGCCTACGCGGTGGGTGCGGGCAAGGCCGTCGTGTCCACGCCCTATTGGCACGCGCAGGAGATGCTGGCCGATGGTCGCGGCAGGCTTGTGCCCTTCAGAGATTCCAGGGCTTTGACGCAGGAGATCAATCGGCTTCTGGAATTTCCGGAGGAGCGCCTCACGATTCGTCGGGCCGCCTATGATTATTCGCGACCTATGGTGATGAAAGAAATGGGCCGCCATTACCTGGCGCTGTTTTCGCAGGCCAAAGCGCAACATGCGCGTGCGCGCGATCTGCCGGCACTCGATACTTTGAGTAAAAAGGAACAGCGACTGCCGCAGATCAACCTGAATCATCTTCGCGATATGACGGATGACACCGGCATGCTGCAGCACGCAAAGTTCACGGTTCCCAACAGAGCCCATGGATACTGTGTGGACGACAATGCTCGAGCGCTAATAGTCGTGACCAGGACGTGCGACCTGCATCGAAACGACCGGTCTCTTATCGAATTGTCGTCTATTTATCTCAGTTTCCTGGACAGTGCTTTCGATCCGGAGATCGGGCGATTCCGCAATTTCATGTCTTACGAGCGCAAATGGCTGGAGACGATCGGATCGGAAGATTCTCACGGACGCGCGCTATGGGCTCTGGGCGTGGTGGCTGGGCGGGGGAATAACCCTGGTCAAGTCGCTCTCGCAGACCAAATTATTCCATGATGCGTTGCCGGCATTAGAGGGACTTCTCGGACTCCCGTGCCATCGCATTCCCAATTCTCGGGATTCAGGCGTACCTCCGTCGGAATAACGACGATCGCCAAGCCCGCAGCGTGATTGAATCGCTAGGCAACAGGTTGCTAAAACGCTTCCGGAACTTCGCGACCAAGGACTGGCTATGGCACGAAGCCGAGCTGAACTATGACAATGCGCGCCTGCCCGAAGCACTGATGGCCTGTGGTCGAGTTACCGGGGACAATGACATGGTGTCATACGGTGTAGACGTCCTTGCGTGGCTAAGGGACCTGCAGGTCGATCCGTCCGACGGATGGTTCGCCCCGGTTGGCAACGATGGCTGGTTCCCGAAATCCGGAAGCAAAGCGCAATACGATCAACAGCCTCTTGAAGCCGCCGCTATGATTGGTGCCAGTCTCGAAGCCTATGAATGCACGCAACGTGAAGAGTGGATTCAGCTGGCATCCACTTGTTTCAACTGGTACCTGGGGAAGAACGACCAGCAAATGCAACTTTACGATTATGCCAGCGGCGGCTGCCGCGACGGCCTCACTCGGGACGGTGTCAATGAGAATCAGGGCGCGGAATCGACGCTGGCCTACCTGTCCTCCCTGCTCGCAATCTACAATCTGCGAGGATTAACAGCGAATCACAAGCAGGTGGCGGAATCAGACTCTGAT
This sequence comes from uncultured Gammaproteobacteria bacterium, assembly GCA_963760325.1. Classification (GTDB taxonomy): domain Bacteria; phylum Pseudomonadota; class Gammaproteobacteria; order Steroidobacterales; family Woeseiaceae; genus UBA1847. The sequence continues at coordinate 3,689 of CAVXCW010000040.1, forward strand.
CAAGCCCTCGCAGGACAGTCTGACGCGGCTTAGCGTTGCCTCAACTCGCCCTGAGCCGAGATAGCAGCTCCGGTACGGAGACCGTAGCAACTCTGCTTCTTTGATCCGCAATGCCGTATGGAATTATCAATGTATCCCCGTGGATCATGCTTCCGCAAGTGTAGACCACGTTGGGTACATAGCCGTCGCGCTCATGCTCATCGGGAGTCAAGATCGGCTCATCCAGCCGACCGATAACCTGCGATGGATCGTCAAGGTCCAAAAGCTCGGCCCAGACGCTGTATCGGCGCATCGGTCCAACGCCATGAAACAGTGCGAGCCATCCCTCGGGCGTCTCCACCGGCGATCCACAGTTGCCAATCTGAACAAACTCCAGCGGATGAACGGGCTCCTGCAGGAGTTGAGCTTCATCCCAGTGGCGAACGTTATCCGAGAACATGATGTAGTTATTGACACCATCCTGGCGTGACAACATCACGAATTTGCCGTCGATCTTTCTCGGAAATAGCGCCATACCCTTGTTCTGCGCAGCCCTGCCGCTGATCGTATGCATTCTGAACGTCAGGAAATCGGTCGTCTCGAGAATCTGCGGCAGTATGGAAAATCCGTTGTATGCGGTATACGTTGCGTAGTAGATAACGGATTTATCATCATTTTTGAAACGCACGAACCGGGCATCCTCGATGCCTGAGCTCTCGTTTTCGGTCACCGGGAATATCACTCGCTCAGAGATCTGCTCATCCGGCCGGAAAATCACTTCGTAATTGGACCGGGCCAACCACAACACCGTATCAATCGCGTGGTGTTTGTCCTTCAGTCGAAACTTGGTCGAGCGGAGTTTTCGTATTTTTGTTTCCAACTGGCCGAACGAAAAAGTCTCACCCAGTCCTTTCAGCAATTTATCCGTGATCCGGTCGCTTGCTCCCATCTCTTCGAGTTTTCGCCGAAAATGAAGACGATGATAGACGGGATCTGTGTGCGTTTCAGGCGTGGCAACGTACTGGCTGATGGGATCGAAGTATATGTCGTGGTTTTCGTCAACCAATCCGCTGCGAAACTCGATCGAAGAAACGTGACCTTCTCCGGTCGCCCTGAAGCTCATGACGAATCGCTGTGACCCCTTGGCAACGCCTTTCTGATCAGGATGGGGGACAATCGACGGGTTGAAGAGCGCGGCCGCTTCGACCGAATATTCTGCGGTAAAATAGGCACCAAGCAGAAGTTTCTGCTCGGCTGAAAGCAAGGTTTCTTTTGCGGCGTGTTCGGCGATACGATCATAGTTCCTCTGCAGGGTCTCTCGAAAGTTCCGGTGACGCCCTGAGAAGTCCTGAAATATTGCCTCGAGCAAATGCTTCACGTCTTCGTCGTTCAGCTTTGAGACCCGGTCGATCAAAGTCGTGATTCGCGTGCTGTCACCCGGAATATGCGGCCGGGTAATGACGCGGCGGCTCTCGGCGTTCAGCACGGTCGACCGCCGCCGGATCAGCTGCCTGCGTTGTTCCCTAATCCTCATCAATGATTGCGCACGGATGTGATCTGACTAACAATACTCATGGGTCAGTGGCCTCGATTCAGACTATGCGGATTATAGCCGTGATGGCCGCCGGGCGCTTTGATTAGAATTTACAGTCCTGAAAATCGCCGGAATTCAGCATGTCCATGCGCATCGCAGTCCTCAGCCCCATATCCTGGCGTACCCCTCCTCTCCATTACGGGCCGTGGGAATCGGTGGTCAGCCTTCTCACGGAAGAGCTGGTACAAATGGGCCTGGACGTAACTCTTTTTGCCACCGGGGATTCGCGGACCAGCGGCAAACTGGTTGCGGTGTGTCCACACCCGTATTCGGAGGACGACTCAGTTGATCCAAAGGTCGCTGAATGCCTGCACATTTCCGAAATATTCGAACGCGCCGACGAATTCGATATCATTCACAATCAATTTCGACTTTCTTCCGTTAACGTACTCCGGACTGGTTGAGACCCCGGTCGTAACAACCATTCATGGATTTTCTTCGCCGAAGATCATGCCCGTCTACAAGAAATACGATGCTCGTAGCTACTATGTAGCGATCAGCGAGTCAGATAAGTCCCCCGAGCTCGATTACATAGCCACCATCCATCACGGTATCGATGTTGCACAATTTCCATTTTCCGGATGCCAAAGGCGAGTACCTCCTGTTCTTTGGTCGCATCCATCCGCACAAGGGTGTTTACGAAGCAATTCAAGTTGCACAGCGGGTCGGCATTAAACTGGTGATCGCTGGGATCATCCAGGACCAGGAATACTTCGCGACCAAAGTAGAACCACATATCGACGGCACGACGGTGGAGTATCTCGGCTCAGTCGGGCCGGACCAAAGAGCGGACGTGTTGGGCGACGCGCTGGCACTATTGCATCTGATCAGCTTCGATGAGCCCTTTGGATTGAGCCTGATTGAATCCATGGCCTGCGGAACACCGGTCATTGCGTTTGACCGTGGCTCAATGACAGAGATTATTCGTGACGGGGAAACCGGTTATATCGTTGAGGACATTGAAGGCGCGATACACGCGGTGTCTGCCGTTGGAACGATTGACAGATCCATCTGCCGCGCCGATGTTGACAAACGCTTTAGCAATACGCGTATGGCACGCGACTATGCTCGCGTTTACGAAGAGATATTGAATGGGGAAGCACGTGAAAATCCATAAGCCATTGGTGACGCGGTATGAGGGCAATCCGATCCTCACCAAGCACGACATCCCCTACGCCGTCGAGACGGTTCACAACGCAGCGGCCACCAAGTTTGACGGCCAATACATCCTGCTGTTTCGTTCGCACTTACGTAACGGACGATCGATTATCGGTATCGCACGAAGCGATGACGGTTACAAATTCAAGGCAGATTCCAGGCCGTTTATGGTGCCGTCCACCGAAATCGATTTCGCAGTTCACGAAGAGTACGGTGTCGAGGACCCGCGCATTTGTTCCATTGCCGGCGAGCACTACATTACTTACAGCGCGTATTCCAGGTTCGGGGTGCGCATCGGGTTGGCCAAGACACACGATTTTAAGACTGTCGAGAGAGTCTCGCTCATCAGTCAGGCGGACATGCGCAATATCGTGATCTTCCCCGACACGTTCAACGGTCGATACGCGCGGCTGGATCGACCCCACTCGGAAATCAACCCCTGGTGCATCTGGCTGTCCTGGTCTCCGGACCTGGTTCACTGGGGAGACTCTGTGCCAGTGATCCAGCCTGTTCCGTATCATTGGGATGAAATGAAAATAGGCCCTGGCGCCACACCGATAAAGACCGAAAGGGGATGGCTCAACATCTATCACGGCGTGTTTCCGACCATGGACGGTGCGGTGTACCGCCTGGGTGTGGCGTTGCATGATCTTGCCGATCCCACCAAGGTGCTCGGCGTCGCCGACGATTGGATACTCTCACCGGAAGACCCCTGGGAGCTGACGGGTTACGTCCACAATGTAGTCTTCACCTGCGGTGCGATCGCCGAGGACGATGGCACCGTCAAAATTTACTGGGGGGGTGCAGACAGTGTCATGTGTGTTGGCGTCGCGAAGATCGACGACCTAATTGACCTTTGTCTTAAAAAGGCCCGACCGCCGTTGTCGTAACGGCGATAGCCTGCCACCCGGTCAGGTATTTGTGCCTTCGCGGCCGTAGTTGTCCTCAAATCTGACGATGTCATCTTCACCGAGGTAGTCGCCACATTGCACCTCGATGATGCGAAGAGGCTCGTCGTAGGGGTTCGCGATGCGGTGGACGGCGCCGAGCGGCACATAGGTGGATTCGTTGACAGCAAGGTCGAACTCCTTGTCATCGAGCGTGATCCGCGCGACACCGCGCACGACAGTCCAGTGTTCCGCCCTGTGCGCGTGTTTTTGAAAAGAAAGGACAGCGCCCGGATTGACGATCAGCCGTTTGACCTGAAAGCCATCGTCACCGTCAATGCTATCGTAGCGTCCCCACGGACGGAAATCCTGGCGAGGCAGCGTAGCTGCCGTTCCATCCTCTTACCCCGACCCGTTCTTGCGATTTCAGATCAGTCCCTTACAAACTTCCCTGCCCGGCCAATGCTATTCTTGTGCGGCCGAGTTGTAGGGATTTTGTGGATCTGTACCATAGTGTCTTCGACGGACACACAAGAAGAACCAGGGGATCACTATGAACCTTAATGCTGGACTGCTCGGGGGAGGATCCTGGGGAACGACCGTAGCGGCGTTGATCGCGAAGAATGCACCGGTAACCATGTGGGCCAGGGATCGGGGCACCGTGGACGAGATCAATACGCAGCACAGCAACTGCAAAGTACCTGCCCGATGCGGTGCTTCCAAAAAGTGTCCGCGCAACGACCAACATCGAAGAAGCCGTGGCAAAGATGGACGTGATCGTCATGGGCATTCCTTCGCAGTCATTCCGTGGCGTTCTCGAGCAGATCAAACCGCACATTCGGCCCTGGGTGCCCGTTATCAGTTTGAGCAAAGGTCTCGAACTCAGCACCGGCAAACGTATGACCGAGCTGATCAACGAGGTTCTTCCCGGGCATCCGGCCGGCGTCTTAACCGGGCCGAATTTGGCGCGGGAGATCATGTCGGGCTATGCGGCCGCAAGCGTTATCGCGATGGATGACGAAGTCATCGTCAAGGAACTGCAAAAGCTGTTTAACAGCGGCTTGTTTCGTGTTTACACGAATCACGATGTCATCGGTTGCGAACTCGGCGGCGTCCTCAAGAACATCATTGCAATCGCCACGGGCATGGGAGATGGACAAGGCGCTGGTGAAAACACACGTTCGGCCGTCATTACGCGTGGGTTGGCCGAAATCACGCGCCTCGGTGTCGCGATGGGAGGAGAACCACAAACGTTTGCGGGACTCGCCGGCACTGGAGACCTGATCGCAACCTGCACAAGTCCGCAAAGCCGAAATCGTACAGTTGGATATGAGCTGGGAAGGGGCCGGACGATCAGGGAAATCGTCGATGAAATGTTCATGGTTGCCGAAGGGGTAAAGAGCGCGCCGGCTGTCGTGGCATTGGCCGAGAAATATGACGTGGACATGCCGATCGCCCGCGAAGTACTTCAGGTTGTGCAGGACAAAAGCACAGCGCGCCAGGCCTTTCGGGGCTTGTTGAAGACAGTGGCCGGCGCGGAGTCTGATCCGGGTTAGGAGAGAAAAAACGCCGACCAATTCATTTGAGGTTCGCCAAATCCGAACCCGCCGGTTTCTGATATAGACGAAGCCCGAATTCCGGAACAATTGCCAGCAGGTGATCGAAGATGTCCGACTGGATGTCTTCGTAGACAGCCCATTCGGTCGTGTTCGTGAAGCAGTAAATCTCCAACGGCAGTCCCTCGGGCCCCGGGCCGAGCTGACGAACAATGAGCGTCATGCCTTTGTGGATCTTCGGGTGGTTTTTCAGGTAGTTATACGCGTATGCGCGAAAAGTGCCGACGTTCGTCAGCCGCCGTCTGTTCACTTCAGCGTCCACCTCGGTCGCGAGCCCCTCGTTGTAGTCGGCCAACTCCTGTTGCTTGTTCTCAATGTAGCCCTTCAGCAGCGCGAAACGCGTGAAATGATCAATTTCGTCTTGCGTCTGGAAGCGGATCGACGACACGTCGACAAAAATTGCGCGCTTGATCCGGCGGGCGCCCGTCTGCGACATCCCGCGCCAATTCTTGAACGAGTCCGTTATTAGGCGGTGCGTCGGGATCGTCGTGATTGTCTTGTCCCAGTTCTGCACTTTGACGGTGTGGAGTTGCACGTCGACCACGTCACCGTCCGCGCCGAACTGCGGCATCTCGATCCAATCACCGACGCGAACCATGTCCTGCGCGGTGAGCTGCACGCTGGCAACCAGCGACAGGATCGTGTCTTTGAATACCAGCAGCAGGATAGCGGTCATCGCCCCGAAACCGCTGAGTAGCAGCAGCGGTGAACGGTCCAGCACCGCTGCAATGATCATCACGCCGCCGAAAATCCAGACGACGATCTGCGCGAGTTGCACGAATCCCTTTAGCGGACGATCCCTTGCGACTGGCGAGGCCGCGTAGATCGTGTTTGCCGCGCTGAGCATGGCAGTTAGCGCCAGCGTCAACATCAACACCAGATAGCCCATCGCGACGTTACGTATTAGCTGCACAACGCCTTCCGGCAGATCGGAGACGAACGGCGCGCCGACAAATACAATCAGCGCCGGTACCACCTGAACGAGACGACCGAAGACATTGTGCGCAACCAGCGCGTCATCCCATGTGACGCTGGATCGTTTGGCGAATGCGCGGACAGTACCGACCAGTAAGCGTTTGGCGATCAGATCGACAATGACCGCGCCCGCAAACAGCGCCAGTACACCGACGGCAGGCGGCAGAAGCGGGTGAATCGAGCCGAGTTGTTCGAGCATTGTTCTGAGGGTCCGGAGTGAGTGCGCGCAGATGGTATCACTCAATTGCCGTTGTCAATTAGTAGTCCGTAATGAACACGGTGCGCGCTGCCGGAAATATGCCCGGATCAGCACAGCGCCTGAAATTATCACTCGCCGTGACAGCGACGCTCAGGGCCATATATCGCGTTGCAGAACGACGGTTGCGATCCTTTCAATGGCCGTGACCAGCGCTGCATCACGCAGTGTCGCAACAGGGCCATCGGAACCGCTTTTAGACCGATCTTTCAAAGCGGTCCAACGGTCGACCGTGTCATTGACGGCCCGCGTCATTTTCTTCTTCAGCCGACGCTCGACCTTGTCGAGATCCCACTGCTGGTTCTCGAGGTTTTGCACCCACTCGAAATAACTGACGACGACTCCGCCACTGTTCGCAACGATGTCCGGCAAGACCACGACGTTCTTCTTTTGCAGAATTTCATCTGCCGCCATCGTCAACGGACCGTTAGCATCCTCGACAATGAGCTTCGCTTTGACGTTATCGGCATTGTCCGCCCGGATCTGGCACTCGAGCGCGGCAGGAATGAGGATGTCGCAGTCATAGGCGAGCAATTCCTCGTTGCTGATCTCAGTTGACTCGGGTAGCCCAACAACGCTCCCCGTTTCTTTCTTGTGGGCGAGCACTTGCTCCGGGTCCAGCCCGCTGTCGTTACAGATCCCACCGCGAGAGTCGCTGACCGCGACTATTAGAGCACCGGCTTCGTGAAACAGGCGCGCTGCCGTAGCGCCCGCATTTCCGTATCCCTGTACGGCCACGCGAGCCCCGTCGAGAGTTTGCATGCCAGGAACGACCCCACGCTTCAGCAGCTGCTCTGTTGCGTACAAACTGCCTCTTGCCGTCGCTTCATCGCGGCCTACGGAACCGCCGAGTTCCAGCGGTTTGCCCGTGACGACAGCGAGGTTGTTCTTTCCCGGGTGCATTAAATCAAACGTATCGTAGATCCACGCCATGGTTTGCTGGTCCGTATACACATCAGGCGCAGGGATGTCCGTATGCGGACCAATCGCATCGCCGAGTTCTGCCACGAATCGCCGGGTAATGCGTCGCAATTCGTCGCGACTCAGTTCCTTCGGATTACATACGACACCGCCTTTCCCGCCGCCGAAGGGTATATCGACGACAGCAGTCTTCCACGTCATGAACGTCGCGAGTGCCGTGACCTCGGCCTCCGTGACGTTCGGGTGATAACGGATGCCACCTTTGCCTGGCCCGCGTACCCGGTTGTGCAGGACGCGAAACCCGTGAAACGTTCGTATCGATCCATCATCCATGTGGATGGGGAAGCGGACGTGCAGCGTCCTTTTCGGATGAATGAGATAGTCGATGATTCCGACCTTGATGCCATCGATCCAGGTAAGCGCCCTTTCGAATTGTTGTTTGGCGTTGGCAAAGAGGTCCAGGTTTTCTGAAGATTCGGCTCGAATAGTCATGGCATGTCTCGCTGAAGAATTGGTCCCGCGTAGGCAGATCATGGCACTTGGTGATGTCCGCGGCGCTACGTAGAACCGCGTATCAAGATTCAAAAGACCCGTATATACGTGCAGACCTGCTGGACAGTTTTCGCTTTTCGAGTGTCCTTGCCATTTCGTGTTCGCCCGGCGAGAGTGCCCGCGCGCGACGATTCGATGCTGGGCTATAATCTGCAACATGTACGAGACTATCGTCACAGCTATCCTGTTTCTGTTGAGCGTCGCCGCTGTTGCGGACCCCGCCACCGAGGTGCGGTGCCAGGAAATCGCTTTCAGTCAATCCGCCGAGAACAAAGACATCGAGTCATTCAGGTCGTTTCTTGACGATGACGCTCGTTTTGTCGGCAGTGTCGTTGCCCGGGGACCGGATGAAATTGTCGCCGCCTGGCAGCCGTTTTTCTCCGATGACGGCCCGACCATCAAGTGGCGTCCGCAATTCGTCGAGGTCCTCGAAGATGGCGCACTGGCGCTGACGCGTGGCCCCTATCGCATGATCGCCAAAGATCCGGACGGTAACCCGGTTGAATACTGGGGGACCTTCAACTCGATCTGGCGCAGGAATGCAGACGGCGACTGGCACGTGGTTTTCGATGCCGGCAACAATGCGTCAACAGCGCCTGACGAGGCGACTCAAGCGTTGCTGGAACTTGAGGACGACTGCTGATGCAACGATCGAAATCGGTCGACGACCGCATTGCCAAAATTCTGCCGATCTTCGAGGCCGACATCAGGCTAAACGAGGGGACATTCTGCTTTTTTGCATTAATGAAAAAAAGCAGAATGTCCCCAATTGTGCTATTTGTGACCTGCGTGGTGTCGCCGCGCCACGCATCCCGTCTAGAATTTAGTCAAATCTGAAGCCGCAAACTGCAGGCAGGCAATGAATGCCGAATGCCTTTATCAATCAACTAGTTAGACTACTTTTAGCAGCGCTAGTGCTGCCGCCTGGCATGCTGCTGGCGGCGCCGGGCGATACCCTGTTCAGCGATAACTTCGAAGATGGCAGCCTCGCAGGCTGGTCAACGACGAACAGTTCTGTCTCTGGCGTCAGTAACAACGCGGGATATGCAGGATCGGGTAGCTACGGGGCCTATACCAGCAATCAGGCCGTCACGGTAACCGGCCCGTCGTTCAATGCCGCGGTTCCTGAAGCACGTCTGGAATTATGGATTCGACGCGGCGCTGATTCGTTCAGCGAAGATACCGACAACAACGAAGACTTCCTGCTTGAGTACCGGCGATCAGATAATTCGTGGGTGCAGCTCAGAAGGTACGCCGGTTCCGGCACCAACGGCCAGGTGTACCAAGAGTCTTTCTTGCTGCCCGCCGATGCCAAGCACAGCAATCTCGCAATTCGGCTGCGCCAGACCGGCGGCAGCGGATTCGACTATGACTATTGGCACTTCGACAACGTTCGCGTTACCGAATTGGCCCCGCCGCCGGTCATCGGTGTTGGCAGCTGCGATGATTTTGAACGCGGCCTATCAGCAAACTGGTCGGTCAATACGTCAACGGGCTTCGCGGGGACCAGCACCCAAACATCATCATCACCCACCAGCTCCTTATTCCTGAATGGCGGTGTAGTGACTGTAACCTCCAACGTCATCGACACCAGCGATGTCTCTTTTTCGGACTTGACGATGTGGATACGCCGCGGCGACGACAACTTCAGTGAAGACCCTGACAGCAACGAGAACCTCGTCCTGGAGTATCTCGACGATGTCGGCAACTGGATTACGCTGGAAACATTCACTGGAAGCGGTGGTTCCGGCCAGATCTTCCTTCGCACGTATGACCTTCCTGCGGGCGGCCGCCACAATGGCTTTCGCTTGCGCTACCGCATGACCAATGGTTCCGGCGCCGGCTGGGACTATTGGCACGTGGACAACGTCTGTTTCGATCAGGTTCCCATCCCGTCGCTGCAGCTGACCAAGGTGTCACAAACCTTGTCGGACCCGATAAACGGCAATGTCGGCCCGAAAGCCATCCCCGGCGCCTACGTTCAATACACGATCGCATTGGCGAATCAGGGCTCGGGACCGGTCGATGCGGATTCTCTGGTTATCACGGATCCCCTTCCTGCGGAAACCGCATTGTACGTGGAAACCAGCAGCGGCGATCCGATCACATTTGCTGATGGGCCGACGCCAAGCGGTCTGGGTTACAGCTTCGCGACGGAGGTCACATTCAGTAACCAGGTTGGCGGCGGCGCTCCCTACGACTACCTTCCAAGTCCTGATGCCAGCGGGTTCGATGCCGCCGTGACCGGTGTGCGAATAGCCCCGACAGGGGCGATGAACGCCGCATCGGGCGGCAACTCACCGAGTTTCAATATTACTTTGCGGGTCCGTATCGAATAGACTTGGTGCGGATGAGGCGCAGTCTATCCAGCAAGCTCCCCGACGTCGGCACGACGATCTTCACGGTTATGAGTCAGCTGGCCAATGACACGGGCGCCATCAACCTGGCGCAGGGGTTTCCGAGTTTTGAGCCACCGCAAGCGCTCACGGACCGAATCAGCTACCACCTGAATCACGGTGGGAATCAATACGCTCCGATGGCAGGGATTCATGCCCTGCGAGCAGCAATTGCGGAGAAGACGCTGCGGCTGCAAGGTCGCGCCGTGGACACGGACGCTGAAATCACAGTTTGTGCAGGAGCGACAGAAGGACTGTTCAGCGCCATTCAAGCCGTTGTTCATGCCGGCGACGAGGTTATTGTCATCGATCCAGCCTATGACTCCTACGAGCCCGCCGTCACCCTGGCGGGCGGCGTTACGAGGCACGTGCCGCTTCGCATCGCGGACAATGGATACGACTTCAGCATCGACTGGCAACGCCTCAAAGACACCATCAATGCCAGGACGCGCCTGATCGTCACAAACTTCCCGCACAATCCAACCGGCGCAATATTGTCCGCGGCTGATCTGGATCAACTCGCCGAAATCGTGCGCGATACAGACTGTCTTCTGCTGTCGGATGAGGTTTACGAGCACATTGTTTTTGATGGAGAACCGCACAGGAGTCTTTTGAGCCACGACGAGCTGTGGGAGCGAACCTTGGTTGTTTCCTCATTTGGCAAGACGTTTCATGCGACGGGCTGGAAACTCGGGTACTGCATCGCGCCTGCTGCACTATCGGCGGAGTTTAGAAAAATACACCAGTTCACGATCTTCTCGGTCAGCTCGCCCATGCAATACGGCATTGCCGATTTTCTGGAAAGCGATCCGGGTTTCTGCGCCAGCCTGCCCGCTTTCTACGAAAAGAAACGCGATCATTTTTGCGGCTTGCTGAAAGATTCTCGCTTTCGACTCATGCCAGCGCGCAGTACGTTTTTTCAAATTCTTGACTACGGCGACGTCAGCGATGAAGACGACCTCTCCCTGGCGAAGAAATGGACGCACGAGATCGGGGTCGCGTCGATACCACTATCTGTGTTCTGTGAATCACCTTTTACAGACACACGCTTGCGATTTTGCTTTGCCAAGGACGACGCCACACTGGAAGAGGCTGCGCATCGCCTGTGTGCCCTTTAAGCACTGCCCAGCTGGAAAGCAAGCAACGCGCCGCAATAACCGATTGAGGTCATGTAGACCCAAGCGAAGATCGGCCAACGCCAGGTGTTGGTTTCTCGCCGAATCACAGCAAGCGTCGCCGCGCACTGCAGACAGCAGGCATAAAAAATCAGAAGGCCAATGACCATTGGCAACGTAAACACGGGCCTGCCGTTCGGCCATGTGGATGCTTTCAATCGGCCCGACAAGGTTCCTTCATCGGCATCGTCACCCACGGCATAAACCGTGCCGAGTACGGCGATTACGACCTCACGTGCCGGGAAGCCGGCGATAACTGCGGACGACACGCGCCAGTCCCAACCGAGCGGCGCGAACACAGGTTCAACAAAATGCCCGGCCCTGCCGAGCCAGCTTTGCTCCATCTGCGCGGCTGCCGCGACGTTGTCGATACGTTTGTATTCAGCTGCCAGCGCCTCGCCCGACAATGTGTACGCGGCGACGTCTCGCTGCCGCTCGACCTCCGGTGCGAGAATTTCGGAGCGCGGATAGTAGGCCAGCGCCCAGACCATCACGGCGACCACGAAGATCACCGTGCCTGCACGATAAAGAAAGACCTTGGCACGCCCCAACAACTGAATAAGGACGGTTTGCAGATTCGGACGGCGAAACTCCGGCAACATGAGCGCGAACGGTGGCTTCGGCCCACGCAATGCCGTCTGGCGAATCAGCAGGGCCGTTAAGATACCGGCAACGATTCCGAAAAGATAAAGGCCGAAAAGAACCAGGCCCTGAAGGTTCATGAAACCGACCTGTTGGGCAGGCACAAACGCAGCTATCAATAAGGCGTAGACGGGCAGTCTTGCCGAGCATGTCATGAAAGGCGCTGCGAGGATGGTCGCAATCCGGTCGCGCCGGTTCGGGATTACTCGCGTTGCCATGATGCCGGGTACAGCACACGCGAAACTCGAAATCATCGGAATGATGGACTGACCGGACAGCCCCACTGAACGCATTACACGGTCCATTAAGTACGCAGCACGCGCGAGGTAGCCCGAGTCTTCCAGCAGAATAATAAACAGAAACAGAATCAGAATTTGCGGCAGAAAGATCACAACGCTGCCTACACCCGCGATAATGCCATCGGCAATCAGGCTCGAAAATGCCCCCTCACCGAACGTTTGGATGACGCTCGCGCCGAGTATGGAAGCGGCTGAATCAATCAGGTCCATTAGCGGCGTTGCCCAGGCGAACACCGCCTGAAAAACGATCGCCATAACGATGAAAAGACCGATCGTCCCCGGTATCGGTCTGTTGAGAAAAGCGGTGATTCGAGACCGCCACGAGTAAAATGGCGGCGCCGAGTACTGCACTTTTTCCAGGACCTCACGAACCCAGGCATAGCGAATTCTGGCGTCCCTTGCGATCGGCGGATCAATACCGAACAGCGAATCTCGTGTCGCTTCCAGATTGTCTTGCGCATCCGGGCTTAGCTTCTCGAGGAAAGAACGATTCGCATCGGTCGCACCATCGATCAGCAGTCGTTCCAGCTCCGCGAATCGTATCGGCTCTCGGGCGCCCTCGGCGAGTTCGCTGGCGAACTTGGCCAGCTCTGGCCAGACCACGATTCTCTCCGCTGGCGTCAGGTCTCGCAATTCAACAATCGCCTGTCGCAAACGCTCGAGGCCTGCGCCGGACGTCGCAACGACCGGGTAGATAGGAACTCCGCCCAGAGTCTCGCTCAAGCGCTCTATGTCGATGCTGATGCCGCTATGATCGGCCGCATCCGTCATCGTTAGCGCGATAATCGTTGGCAGCCTTAGCTCAAGCAACTGCTGTACCAGGAACAGGCCCTGGTAGAGATTCGTTGCATCGAGTACCGCGAGGATCCCGTCCGGCTTCTTCGTGCCCTGCATGCGACCGAAGATCACGTCGACAGCGATGTGTTCCTCCAGCGAGTGCGCGCTAAGCGAATGAGTGCCGGGTAAATCGACAAGCTCGATCGAATGGTCATCGACTTTGAGAATACCGACATGCTTCTCGACGGTGACGCCTGGATAATTACCGATCCGCTGCTTCAGGCCTGTCAGCCGGTTAAACAGCGTGCTCTTGCCGGAATTGGGATTTCCCACAACCGCGATGCTGGCGTCGAGGCGCCCGGCAACGTTGATTTCACTGGCGGGAATACGGATTTCTGAACGTTTAGTCACCAGCCGCTACAGGTGAGACTTTGAAATACTTTGCGTGTTCCTGTCGCAAAGAAATGCCGCAGCCAAACAAACGAAACTCCATCGGGTCTCCACCAATTGCGGAGCTCGCGTGCTCGACCTCGGCCCCTTCGACCAGCCCGAGAACCATCAGGCGTTGCACCTGTGGATCGACCGCGTCGACGAACCGTATTACGCCCTTCTGCCCGGGCTTCAGCGTCGCGAGTGTGTTGCCGTTGATTGCCATAAGTGCCTATAAATACTCGATTTTCAGCGGGTCTGGTGACTATGGCTGAAATGATAATGATTCGCATTACTATACGCAATAGGGAATTGTACGGATATTGTCCAATCGCACTAATCAACGTGTGATGCGGTTCACGAAAGTCACAATAGGCGTGCGTTCAGGTTGCATTCATTGACTCGCGGTTAGCGTACTTCAATAACGCTCTCACCGCTCAAGTCAGTCACCAACCGCGAGGATCGCGACATGAGAACCGCCGCCCGAACTATTGATTCCTGTCCTGCTAAGCACCATCGCAACGCTTTCAAGCGGTGTGTCACAGGCCACCACACCGACAATCCGGCTATTCCCAACGACCGTCGTCGAGGATCTGCGCCAAACCGGCAACGTTGCGCGCGACATGGAAACCGGGTTACAGGAAGTCATTGGACGACTCGACCAGCAACAGGAGCTCTACCAGGAAAGCAAGTGCGATGGCGCGGAAGACGATTCCGGTTGTCAACGACTCGCACGCCAGATCGGCGCCAGCTATCTCGACATGCTAACGATCATGGAAGAGCGCTTGCCGGATATGGAGCACACGGTGAATAACACGCGTCAAAGCCTCGAAAAGGGACTGCGTAACGAGTTAGGCAAGAAAATGACACCCTGGCTTTTGCAGGAAACGCTCATTGGCAGCAATGCGAACAATGCCACAACGAAAGCGTCCCCCACCCTGCGCGGTCGTTCCGGCATGCGATTGAGTGAACGATTCAAACAATACTATCAACTGGTCGCTACGTCCGGCGCCAAAGGTGACCAGTCGCTTGCGGTACTGGCGTCGGACATCTACCTCGATATGGAAGAAACCACCCTGCTTATTCAGCGCACGCGACAGGAGATCGCGCGCGCGACGCTGATGGAACAACTAAACCAGTCCTTCGGAATCATTACGCCCGAGATGATCGAGGTGGTTGGAGGCGTCAAGTCCATCCTGTTTGGCGATGAGGGAAGTCAGGCACTCGTTGCCGGCCCTCCGCCAGGAAGTGTCGAGCAGGCCTACCGCAGCCCACTTGAACAATGAACTCAGCATAGTGAGGAGAATGCCCGTGAACCCGAAGACCAAACGCAATCCGCTGCTCATTATCGCCGGACTGGCCGCGGCAATGTTGTTTCTATCATCTTGTGCGTCGACCGCGCCCACCTGTGCCGGGCCTCAATCCAAAAACCTGAGTTCAGCGATCAGTACCGCACAGTCCTCGTTAATGGAGGGCTGTCACAGCCACTTCGACCGTTACTATGACGACCTTCTTTCCATCGCAGAAGGCGATCCCAAACCCGAGAACAAGCGGGAATTCAGCGAGTTTCTGGTTTGGTCAAGCGACAAGGGCCTGTTAAGCAACCGACAGGCGGAGGATTATTACAATCGCTTCTTTAACGTGAAGTTCATGTCCCTCAGAGGTGACTACAACAATTGCTCACATACCTGTCCCAATAAGCAAAAAGTTCTGTTCAATATGGAACGCGAGCTGGAAGAAAAGGAACGTGGCCTACTCAAGGTCAGCCTGGATAACGAAGGTTATTACCGGGCAGACCAGCTGTACCAGGAAGTAGAGCTGGTGCTCGAAGCGACCTGCACCGCATGCGCGGCAGGCAAGTAAATTGCAGTAATGACCAGTAACCCCAGCCTCGTGTTTCTCAAAGGCCTCGTTGCCGGCGCACTGGGCACTCTTATCGGTGTGTCCGCATCACTGTATGTCTTGAGCCGCGCTGGCGTGATCTATTTCAGCGACACGACGATTAGCCAGCCTGGCGAGTGGCTGCATTGGGCATATACGAACCTCGGTTCGTCGATACCGGTTTTTGCTATTTTGCTGCTTGCCTACTTCGTCACACTCGGGCGCCTGCGAAGCGCCCTTGAGAATGCGCGGCCGATCAATCAAATCGTGCAGTTGGATCACCTGACCGACATCTGGACCACGTTGTTCTTCGGCACGGGCGTCATATGGACCGCGATCGGAATGCGCAGCGCGCTGATTTTTGCGCTCGGCGATCGCGACGCTGCGCTTCAACAGGGCGCATTCGCGATGCTCGAACGACTGGTGGACGGGGGCATTCTCCTCGCGCTCTCGACCACGATCTTTGGTGGCGTTGGCGGTTACGCAATGCGCGTCTACAAAACAATCATGCTGGGCACGCAGCTACAGCAACAGTACGACAATGCCGCGCGCGCTGATACCTCCGAAATGCGGGCAAGCCTGTTGAGAATTGAAGAACACCTTCGTAAGGACAATCGCGGGTCGGAGATGGCGGAGGCGCAGCTGTGACACGCTCACCATTGGCGTATCCGCTCAACCGCTCGGCCGATATGGATGCCGGCGGCGCGGCCGACCTGCAGACTGACATCATGCGGTTCATGGCGATACTCTCGCTGTGTCTCGTTGCGATATTTGCACTCGTGCAAAGCATCCCGATAACCCCAACACAGCCGGTCCAGGCGGAATCGCAGGCGCCTGCAGCAGTTGCCGCCAAGAAATTGATTCCGCCGCCTGATTTGCCTAAGCCGGTTGCTCCAACACCGGTGAAGACGCCCGCTGAGAAAGCCGTCACACTGACGCGGCCCAAGTGGGTGCCCAAGGTTTGTGCCCAAGGAAAAGGTCGAGAAACCGGTGGCACAGATCTCCCGATGTACAGGCACCTGCTCCGGCATTGCCGAGCGCACCGCCGCCAGCTGCACCACCTGTCGAGAGCGAAACAGAAGGATTTACGCTTCGATTCGAGTCAGACGCGGCGCTCACGAGGCTTGTCGCAGCCAGCCATATCGGACTTTACGCACTGGAAAATGACCGCGCCCAGCGCATGACCGTGAGCGAAAGCCGAATCAGTTTCTGGAATGCGTCCATACCGAATACTTTCCACGAGATGGAAAAACACACCGTACCATCAGCAGTAATTGACGCGCTGAACCGGACGGGTACGGCAGCTGACGCGGTCAGCTGGGGTGTCACGCTACCGGGAAAACTCAAAACACAACTCGACGATCTCATGCTTGAGCATCGCGGCGGCTCGTTGATCATCGCCGCCAACGGTGAGATCCGATGGGAGGCCTCATGACGAAACGCATCCTGATCCTGCTGACCATACTTGTTGCGCAGGCCATCCCCGCAGTCGCCCAGTCCCGTGAGAAGGACCTTGACCGATGGCTGGATCGCGACTTGATACCCTACGTGCGACAACAGCTGCTTGTGCATCCGCGATTCAAGAACGAGACCGTTATGTTCGTCGTTCTGCGTGACAATGCACCCGCTTCTGCAAGCAACGCGTTGGCACTCTCGCTGCGCGATCGAATGCTCGCCGCAGCAGTGGCCACGCCAGGCGTTGCCATTGGCTGGCAACAGGGCCGCAGCGGTGCCGCACTCGACACACAGCCTCAAGACTGCACGCTTGACGACGTGCACTACTACATAGGCGTCGAACTCACGCAAAAACTCGACAGCAGCTACTCGGTCAACGTGCGAGCGCTTGATCTCGAAGATCGCAACTGGGTCACCGGATTCGGCAGGCGACTGGCAGGGACAGCTGAGCACCACGCAGCGGCAGGCTATGCGTCAGTCGCGAATAGATGAGACGTTTCTCGGAGCACGGGATGTGCCGTTCACGTTGGCGCAGACCGACTTGCTTGCGGCACATCTTGCTCATGAGTTGAGTTGCGCGATGCAAAAGCGCGTCTCAGACGAATACGTCGTCGCTACCGATGCTACCGACTTGCGAGAGCCTGCGTCGCAGGGTCTCGAAGGTACGGTAGAACTGATAAGCAATAATCTCGCTGGTCGCCAGGCGTTGACCCTGAGTAATGACGACAGCCGAACGAATGCGGTCTTGAGCGGCAAAGCGCACCAGATCGACGGCGCTTTGTTCCAGTATTGGCTGACGGTCACACCACAAAATGACAAGGATGACGTCGCGGCGCTGAGTGCCAGTGCCTATGTCATCCTGCCTGACACGCCGCTTGCTGCCATTCCACGAACGAAGCACGCGAGGACGCCCGACGCGGCGGTGAAGGTGATCCAGGCTTCGGTATCCATACCCAACGCCGGAAAAAATTCGTTAATCAGTCCTTTACGGCTTTCTTCACCCACGTCCTTCGCGGAGTGCCAGGACGGTACCATCGCCGTTCGCGAGGCGAGTTACATGACAGGTGTGCGGCCGTGCTCGCTGCTAAAGACCGAGGCGCAGGCCGACTCGATCGTGTTCTTTCTCGAGCATCAGGCCAATCATGGCCTGGTCAGGCTGGGGGGACCCGAGTGCCGAGATCGGACAACGGCCCGCATCGCACGCAAGGGCGATTCCATCCGTTTCCCCATCCCAAAAACGAACACCGCCAGGCAGAACTGGAGTGAAACTTTCGACTGGTTACTGGAACCTGATCTGGACACCTTCTACGCCGTTGTCATAAGCGATGCGCAGATCGCGAGGCGTATCGCGAACCATATGGACGCACTTCCGCTGCGGTGCTCGGCGTCAATTCGTCCTGGCCTCGAAGACGACGAACTACGCGAATGGTTGAGTGACTTCGCGATGATCACGGCACGCTCATCCAAATACGTCGACTGGCGTGCCGTGCAGGTCAAAGATGTACTGTAAGGAGGCACTATGATTCGATTGATGGGCATATTGACCGGCTCTGCGATCGCCGTAGCTTGCTTGATTCTGGCTGTCGGCGTGCCGGGTTTTGAGGCGACGCGAGGCGAAACGGCACAGCCTGCGGATCCTGTTCTGCAATCAGAACCTTCGCTGCAAGTGGAAGTTGCAGCGAACCCGGAAACAGAGCCGGATAGCCATGCGAATGTCGTTGCACTCCCCGACGAACCGCCACCTGCGACGCCGGAAATCGCCTCGGCCTCGGCACCCGACGTTGCGCCAGAGCCAATGCCCGCGGTCGAGGAGACACCGGAACCAAAGGAGCAACAGTGGTACGCGTTTTGGAGTCCGTTTCGCAGTGAGATAGCTGCCGATGGTTTCGTGTCGCAACTGCAACGAACGACGGGACTGGATTACCGCGTCGTGAAATTGAAGCCCGGCGTTTTCGAAGTCGCGTTCGCGTATTCTGATGACCACGATATTCAGGATAAACTCACGCAGATCTCGACGGCGACGGGCCTCGATTTGACGGGTGGATAGCATGCAGCAGCGCCTGCAAACTGTTGCTTTGGCGGTCGCGGCTGCCGCCCTGTTAGCTGTAGCTTTTGGTGCCCAGGCAACCAGGCCGGACCTGGATTCGGTGTGGCAGGAGTACACCGCAAACCGGGCTTCTCTCCAACCGGCATACACGTTTCCACATTCCACCTGCTTCCGCGTTGCCGCGCTCGAGTACGGTTTGCCCGAGTCGTTGTTGCTCGCGATTGCGCGCGGAGAAAGCGACTTCAAGGCAACTGCACGATCGCACGCGAACGCGCACGGCGTGATGCAAATCCTCTGGCCTGGTACCGCAAAACACTTGGGCATTAATCGGTTGAGCGAGCTGTACGAACCCTGCACCAACATCGACGCGGGCGCGCGTTACCTCAAGGAACTGCTTGAGCGCTATGATGGCAACGTTCACTTGGCACTTGCTGCGTACAATTATGGCCCCGGGCGTATCGCGAGAGACGGTGATGGCATCCCGTCCGGCGCCGTCTGGTACTCGGGCTACATCTACCGTCATCTGAATTATGTTCTCGGCAACGGTTCGGAAAGTAAGCCGGTGCCGGACACCCTTTACTCGTCGATCGGTCAATCGACGCTGCTGACTTTCGGTGAGCCATACCGGGCCGAGGCATTCATTGAACGCCTGGAAAAGCAGTCGCCGGGCCTAAGCCTCGACTGGTTTCGTCGAGGTACCGGCGAATTCGAGGTTGTAATGACCTATCAGGATCGAGAGGAATTTGATCGCAGCGCACGCCAACTGGCGCAGGCAGGTTTCAGGCTTGACTAGAAGCGGTCTCAATAATACCCGTGGTCGCGAAGCGCGTTTTGCGGGATGCGCTGCGCGAAGCGAGGAATGCGGTGTGGTTGTTCCACTCGAGTGACGAGCGACAAATCAGCGCGCCCGCAAAGGCGCTTCCCGTGCGGGTTTCGCGCCACTGGCCCGTCTGCTTTGTTGCGCACCTTGCCAATGACATACAGCATTGGACGTGGCGCGCGTCGCGCAGACGAGGCCAGTGGACGCAGAAACGCGGCTCACGGGTATTATTGAGACCGCTTCTAGCAAACGGGTCGGCCAATCTCCTCCGGCAACACCGACTCGATGCGCTCCATGACGTCAAGACGATGAACAAGGTCATGGATGTAGTCCAGCTGATCCGTCTCCAGGACCAGCACTTCGCTCATTTCGTACGAACTTATCCAGCCTTCGTAGAGGCGATCGAGTCGCCTCAGGTAGGACAGCGGCACATCCTGCTCCATCTTTCGGCCGCGAAGGCGAATGCGCTGCCGCAAAGTCGGCATGGAACAACGCAGATAGATCATGAGGTCAGGTGGACGAATCGCGTCGAGGATGGCGTCGTAAAAACCCCGATACGTTGCCCAGTCGCGCTTTGAAATCTTGCGCATCTGGTGCAATGCGGTTGCGAAAATTTCGGCATCTTCGAAGATCGTGCGGTCCAGCGCAACGACGCCGGATTGGCGATCCAGCTCCTGGTGTAATCGAAACTTATTGCTAAGGAAATACAGCTGCGACTGAAACGCCCAACGCTTCATATCCTTGTAGAAATCCGCCAGGTACGGGTTCTCATCATTGGGTTCGTAAAACGGCGCAACGTCGTAGGTCCTGTGAAGGAATTCCACAAGTGTCGACTTGCCCGTGCCCATATTGCCGGCTATCGCGATTGATCGTTTCATTGGTTGCTAACCATACCGTATCCGTGTCTGGCATCCATACAGAAGATCGCCTATGCTCGACGCAGATTTTAATACCGAGACTGACGTGTCGCAGAAAGACCCCGAAGTATTAATTAGCGAAGAAGACATAGACGCCCGGGTTCTCGAGCTTGCCGAGCAGATTTCCGAAGACTACAAGGACTGCGGCGAAATCGTCCTGATCGGCGTACTCAAGGGCTCTTTCATCTTCCTCGCCGACCTGTCGCGCAGGCTCACGATCCCGCGTGTCATCGAGTTTATCGCCGTCTCCAGCTACGGCAGCGGCAGCCGATCGAGCGGCGCCGTGCGGCTTGTCATGGACGTGCGCGGCAGTATCGAGGGCAGGCACGTACTAATCGTCGAAGATATTGTGGATACCGGCCATACGCTCAAATACCTGATCGGCATACTCGACTCCCACGGTCCTGCATCGGTCAAGGCCTGTGCGCTGGTGCGCAAAGCGGAACGTGCTGAAGTCGATGTCGACGTTGACTACCTGGGATTCGATATTCCCGACAAATGGGTCGTCGGTTACGGACTCGACTACGCGGAGCACAACCGCACCCTGCCCTACATCGGGATCATCACGCCTTCCGATTAGTCCGGGTTGCGACGACTGGCGAAGATCGGGTTAACGCCGATATTTTCCAATCCTGGCTAGTGGACCTTCGCCACTCCAACTACGTAATTCTTGCCATACCTTTTGGCACATTTCGGACACGTGGTATAGAAGAAGTACGTTTCCTCGGTAACCTTCCCCTCATCCTTGATGCTCGCGTCGAGTTGTTCGCACCATCGCGGCATGTCCTTGTACGGTCCCTCAAAAACTTTCGTAACGAAATCGCCCGTCAATCGCGTCATTGCTTTGTCAGGCAACTCCTTGTTCACCGCGAACAGATGCTCTGCTGACCATAACGATTTCTCTCGGCTCAACACGATGAAATTCGAATCACTTTGCGCATCCGCGTCTTCGATCGCTCGAAACGTCTTTCGAAATACCGAGCCCATGTTCAAGGGAATGTGAAACAGGCTCCTGGTCTTCGCGCGGACGAATAGCTTGTCCCGAAAGTGCAGATCCTGGTCGTCCCAGTTCTCGGGGTTGAACCGCGGGCAACAGCCGGTCGGATTATCGGCCATGTCATAGCCAGGTAAAGCGTTGATTTCCATGACAGTCTCCTGCCTTTATGCCACACCGCTTAAATACCGCAATGCCTGCCCTGTGCGCAATACGGTCTTGTGCTTAGCCAGAGCCGACAAGAACCGCTTTAGTGGTCCGCACAGCCGTCAACTTCGACCTCAATTGTTGAGTGGCCGACGCCATATTCGGTCTTGAGGTAGGACTTTACGCTGCGGACGACGTTGGATTGACTTTCGACCGGCTGCTCCAGCGTCACGTGCATTGTCAGCATCAGCTGCTGCGGCGTCAGTCCCCAGACATGCACGTGGTGAATTTCAGACACGCCGGGGACGGCTGCGACGATACCTTCCTCCATCCTGTCAACGTCCAACCAGTCCGGCGCGCCTTCCAGAAGTACGTGACCACTGCGCTTGACCAGCGCCCAGGCGCTCTTGAGGATCAAGACCGCTACCGCTACCGACAGGATCGGGTCGATCGGGGTCCAAGCCGTGTAGATGATCACAATGGCGGCAACGATCGCGGCAATGGACCCCAGCAGGTCACCCGCGACGTGCAGGGCGGCACCGCGAATATTCAGGTTGTCTTTGTCGCCCGTGTGCAGAACGGCGAATGAAACGAGATTGATCACGAGGCCGGCAACCGCGATGACGAGCATCGTCTCGCCAAGGACGTCTCGGGGATTGATAAAACGTCGAACGGCCTCGAATAGAATCCAGCCAACGATAGCGAGCAAGCTGAGTCCGTTGACGAATGCTGCCAATATCTGGAAACGCTGGTAACCGTAAGTCAGGTTGCCGTCGGGCGGCCGCTTGCTGACATGAAACGCCATCGCGGCAAGCGAAAGTGCCATCGTGTCAGTTAGCATGTGGCCGGCATCCGCCAACAACGCAAGCGACCCGGAAATGATGCCGCCGACAATTTCGACCACCATGAAGGTAGCGGTCAAGACGAGCGCGATCATCACTCGCCTCAGGTTATTCCGGTTAGCCGCTTGTGCGTGTGAGTGCGCCATATTCTCAGTTACTCGGAATTTTTGCCGAGTCTGTAGATCAGAATTGCCGAGCGTTTAATCGCGAGTGGCAAGGACGTTAAGTCCAGGCTTTCGTGTGGGGTGTGACCACCTTTGCCGATCGCACCCAGCCCGGCCAGCGCATCCGTGTACGGCGCCACGAAAGAGACGTCCGCCGCACCTCGCATCGACGGGTCCAATTCCGGCATTGGGCCACGATCCAAGGCTTCGTTGATGAACGATAGCTCGTTCTTCAGGCGCCGATTGCCGTCGGTCGGAAACATTGCCGGATAGCCCTCGGTAAAATCAATGCTCGCGCTGGTATTTGGCAGACTTTCTGCCACAACGGCTCGCATGGCAGCACGCGCCCTGTCCAACTGGTCCTGTGAAATCGTTCGTATTCCGCCATGAACGACGACTTTCCTCGGAATGACATTGGTCTTGCCAAACGTTGTGCCGCGATTCTGTTGCGCGTCATAAACAACTTCCGTGCCACCCTGGATCGTGCCAGCATTGAACGTCAGGTGCTCCTCGCCACGAACCTTTTCGTAAAATGCGGCGAGAATTCTCGCCGCCTCGAAAATCGCACCTGCACCGTCTTCCTCGCTAAAGATGCCCGAAGAGTGCGCCTGTTTGCCTTCAACCGTCAGCATCCAACCGCTCGAACTTCGTCGAGCGATCGTCGCCCAATCCTGGCCGTCTCGATGAACGGCGGACTCAAAGCCGAGTCCAATATCGGCCCACTGCCCCGCGGCGATCAGTTCCCGTCGACTGACCGCCAGCGGCTTGCCGGTTTTTTCTTCGTCGCCCGTGTAAGCGACGACAACCGGAATTTCTTTCAGCGCGTCGATCACCTCGAGCGCTTTCAACGCATACACGATGATGACATTACCGGACTTCATGTCGTCGATGCCCGGGCCAGTGGCTGTATCACCTTCCCTCGCAAATCCCTGGAACGCGTCATCAGCTTCGAAGACGGTATCCAGATGGCCGATGAGTACGAACCGGGCGCCCGAACCGGAGAGTTTTCTGCCAAACAGGTGGCCTGCGCGGTTCATCGTCTCCGGCATCTCGATCCATTCTGTCTCAAAACCCAAACCATCCAATTCTCGACGCATGACGTCACCGACTTCTCGGACACCGCCGTGATTCATCGTACCGCTTGAGATATTGACGGTTTCTTGTAGCAATGCGATGGCATCTTCTGAATGCTCGTCGATCCACTCAACCATACGCCGCTCGTTTTCATCGAGTATCTGCCCGATAGCCGGCACTGCCACAAAAACCAGAAACAGGCCGAGCCACCGCGCGATCATGATTCGAGGTCCCGGTGCTGAGGCACACGAATGTGTTCAACCATGTGTTGTATATGGTCCGGTGGCGGCCTGGTGATGGCGCTGACGCCAATTGCGACGGCGAAATTCAGGCACATGCCGATGACGCCGATACCCTCTGGCGAAATACCGAACAACCAGTTTTGCGCCACATTGTCCCCCCAGGGAGCACCCGCCCATTTCAAGAACAGACCTTTGAAGAACTCGATGTAACCATACGTAAACAGCAGGCCGGTCAGCATGCCGGCGATCGCACCTTCACGATTTACCCGCTTGGAGAAAATGCCGAGCAGGATCACCGGGAACAGTGAAGCTGCTGCCAGGCCGAACGCAAACGCGACGACTTGTGCCACCCATCCTGGCGGGTCGAAGCCGAGATAGCCCGCCACGAGAATTGCAAATGCAGCCGCCACTCGCCCGGCACGCAGCTCATTGGTTTCAGAAATTTGTGGCACGAAGATTCCTTTGATCAGGTCATGCGACACCGCCGCGGAAATGACCAACAGCAACCCGGCGGCCGTCGACAAGGCCGCCGCGATACCGCCGGCGGCAACCAGCGCGATCACCCAGTCGGGGAGTCCCGCGATTTCCGGATTGGCCAGCACCATGATGTCGCGGTCGACACCGAGCTCATTACCTTTCCAGCCGAACGCCTCTGCTTTTTTCGAGAACGTCGGATTGCGATCGTCGTAGTACTGTACCCGGCCGTCATCGTTTCGATCTTCAAAGGTCACAAGCCCCGTTTGCTCCCAGGTCCGGAACCAGTCGGGCCGTTCGTCATAGAGCAGGTTGCCATCGATCGCGCCGATTTCGCCCGGCTGAATCGTATTGATCAGGTTGTATCGGGCCATCGAGCCGACGGCCGGCGCCGTCGTATAGAGAATCGCGATAAAGAGCAGCGCGTAGCCGGCCGATGCGCGCGCATCGCGGACCTTCGGGACCGTGAAGAACCTGACAATCACGTGCGGCAGGCCCGCGGTGCCGACCATCAACGCCATCGTGATGCAGAAAACATCGATGCGACTCTTGGTTCCCGAGGTGTACTGGTTAAAACCCAACGACGTGACGATGTCATCGAGTTTGTCGAGCAGCGCGGTTCCTGTGCCCGTTACCTCGCTGCCAAACGCCAGCTGTGGAATCGGGTTTCCCGTGATTTGTATCGCGATAAAGACCGCGGGGACCGTGTACGCAAAAATCAATACGCAGTACTGGGCGACCTGCGTATACGTAATTCCTTTCATGCCGCCAAGTACTGCATACGTAAAGACGATACCCATGCCAATGATCAGGCCAACCGTCACATCGACTTCGAGGAAGCGCGAAAACACAATACCGACGCCGCGCATCTGCCCCGCGACATAGGTGAATGAGATAAAGATCAGGCAAATTACCGCCACGATTCGTGCCGTCTTTGAGTAGTAACGTTCGGCGATAAATTCCGGAACCGTGAATTTGCCAAATTTCCGAAGGTAGGGTGCAAGCAACAACGCCAAAAGGACGTAGCCGCCGGTCCAGCCCATGAGGTACACGGACCCGTCGTAGCCCAGAAACGCGATCAACCCGGCCATTGAAATGAACGAGGCGGCGCTCATCCAGTCGGCGGCGGTGGCCATTCCGTTGGCTATCGGTGACACGCCTTTGCCCGCGATATAGAAGTCGCGGGTATTGTGAGCACGCGACCAGATTGCAATGCCAATGTAGAGGGCAAACGTGAAACCGACGACGACGTAGGTAAGTGCTTTAAGACTCATGCACGTCCCTCAGTCTTCGTGCACATCAAATTTCTTGTCGATGTGGTTCATGCGCCACGCGTAGAAGACGATGAGCAGCACAAAGACGTAAATGGAACCCTGCTGGGCAAACCAGAAACCGAGTTTAAAGCCACCGATGCGAATCGTGTTGAGCTCTTCAACCAGCAAGATGCCGAAGACATAGGAGCAAACAAACCAGATTGTCAGGCAGACGGCGACGAGGCGCAGGTTGGCGCGCCAGTAGGCCAGGCGATTGTCGCGGTGCATAGTCCCCACCCTTTTTGGTATCGTGGTCGAATGTAGCAGATAACGGAAACGCCTGTGATTTCAACTGACGAACACCCGAAAAAAACCGTCGAGGTAAACGGCAAACGCATGGCATACGTCGAAATGGGCGACGGCGACCCGATTATTTTTCAGCATGGTAACCCGACATCATCTTACCTGTGGCGAAACATCATGCCGGCACTGGCCGGCCACGGGCGCTGTATCGCCGTCGACCTGATCGGCATGGGCGACTCTGAAAAGCTCGATAACGCCGGGCCCGATAGCTATCGTTACGTCGAACATCGGGATTACCTGTTCGCGGCCTGGGAGCAACTGGGTCTCACGGAGAACATCACCTTCGTGATTCATGACTGGGGCTCGGCGCTGGGCTTCGACTGGGCCCGCCAGCACCCGGACAAGGTGCGCGGCATCGCCTACATGGAAGGCATCGTTAAACCGATGGGCTGGGAGGACTGGCCGGAAGCGATTCGCCCACTGTTCCAGGGATTTCGGTCCGAAGCAGGTGAATCGATGGTGCTCGAGAAGAACGTATTCGTCGAGCGCGTGCTACCAGGCTCCGTGCTACGGGAGCTGACAGAGAGCGAGATGGCAGTCTACCGGCGGCCCTACGAATCGGCTGGCGAGTCCAGGCGACCGACGCTCACCTGGCCGCGACAGATTCCATTGGATGGAGAACCGGCTGACGTGCACGCCATCGTCGCCGCCTACGCAGATTGGCTGAGCCGGTTCCCCGTGCCAAAGCTGTTTATTAATGCCGAACCGGGAGCGATTCTGACAGGCTCGCAGCGCGAATTTTGCCGGCGCTTTCCGAATCAGTCCGAGGTGACCGTTGCAGGCAGCCACTTTATCCAGGAAGATTCCCCGACCGAGATCGCCAAGGCGATCCGCGCATGGCTCGACGCCATGGGCTGATCGAGCGACATCACAAATTTCCAGGCAAAAAAAAGCGGCTTCTTGCGAAACCGCTTTTTCAAACCAACGTTAGCACGTGGTTCCTGGCCCCCTGAATCCCCCGCCAAGTCGTACCTGAAGGTGTTTCAATCATCGCGCAACCTAAGGTGTTGTGGAAAGGCTACGCTTGCTGGTGACCAAATTCGCAGAAATACCGCCATTTGTCAATCCTTTAGACAGCTTCCAACCAAGAAGACAACTCGGCTGTTGTTTTTGTGGTACATACGCAACAGCAACCTGTAGCGACGATTGCCTGAGAAATCAATGCTTAAGCCGTGGCCACGGCCGGTTCATCGCTCACGGGGCTCCGCAGCAGCCCCACGCCGGGGATTTCGACCTCAACCACATCACCGGCCTTCAGCCAGATCGGAGGCGTTCTTGCCGCTCCTACGCCGCCCGGCGTGCCGGTCGCAATGACGTCACCGGGCACCAATTCGGAAAAGGTCGAGCAATACTCGATCAGCGCCGGAATATCGAAAACGAGGTCGGACACCTGTCCACGTTGCATGACCTTGCCGTTGACTAACGTGGTCAATCTCAGCACAGACGGGTCCGGAATCTCGTCGGCGGTAACCACGCAGGGACCCATAGCTCCGCTTTGGTGGAAGTTCTTGCCAGCGGTGAACTGCGGCGTGTGGCGTTGCCAATCGCGAATCGAGCCGTCCATGAAACAACAGTAACCTGCGACATATTCCAGCGCCGATTCGCGCGGCACGTGGCGCGCGCGCTTCCCAATGATCACCGCCAACTCGCCTTCAAAATCAAACTGCTCCGAAACTAATGGCCGAATTGTCGGCTCACCGTGGCCTACCAGGCTGCCGGGAAATCGTACAAATACGACGGGGTAGTCGGGAACCTGTCTCCCCATCTCCTTGATGTGCGGTCGGTAGTTCACGCCGACACACAAAATCTTGTCCGGATTCGGGATCGCCGGCGCAAAACGAAGCCCGGCAGCGTCGAATTCGGCACCGCCTTCGTCCTCCTTTAACTCGCGATAAGCGCCCGAGGCGATCAGAGATCGAAGGTCAGCGAAGCGCGCTCGAAGCCCATCACTCGCTTCGCGTACGCGATGCTCGAAAGCGAGCCCATAGCTCGGATGGCCGTCGCGGTTAAAGCTGATGAGTTTCATGTTTTCAAAGCACTCCTGCCGGGAAAGAAGTCCATGTTATCGTGTCGCAACAGTTGGCGCATTGTGGCCATCCAAGACTAACAACGGCGCGGGGAGATCAATCCTTGTCAAATTCTGCATTTAAATCATTTGTTCATTGCATCTGGCTGGTGGCGTTCTGCAACGTGGCGTGGGGCGACTCCTGGCTGCACAACATTAGCGGCTACACGTCGACCGCCGAGGGGATACGCGAGTTCTCCGTACTCGTCTTTGACGACGCCGGCAGGGTGGTCGCTATCGGCGACGAAAGCCTCCTTGGCGGGAGTCCGGAGGTGGGCCGTATCGACGGCGGCGGATTGACGCTGCTTCCTGGCCTGATCGATGCACATGCACATGTCTATAGCTTCGGCCTGCTGAAGACGAGCCTGGACCTGGCCGGCGTGCCCAGCGTTGACGAGGCGGCAATCCGAATTCGCGACTACGCAAGGGACCATCCGCACGCAGACTGGATCCTCGGCCGCGGCTGGAACCAGGTTCTTTGGCCCGTTAAAGAATTCCCGATCGCGGCCCAGATCGACGCGGTTGTAAGTGACCGGCCCGTGTGGCTGGAACGCATCGACGGTCACGCCGGCTGGGCCAACAGTGCCGCCATGAAGATCGCGGGGATAGACAACGACACCCCGGACCCGGTCGGCGGCAAGATACTGCGCGATGACAATGGCAACGCGACCGGCGTTCTCATCGACAAGGCGATGGGGATAATGGTCGCGAGTCTGCCGGAGACTGACAGAGACGATTATCGAGCGGCGTTACTCAGCGCCGTCGATACGCTCGCCGCGGAGGGCATAACCAGCGTTCATGATGCCGGGATTGACCTGATGAATGCCGAAGTCTACCTGTCGATGGCCGATAACGATGAGCTCGGTATACGCATCTATGCAATGACCGGCGGCGCCGGCGAGGTGCTGGATGCGATCGGCAAACCGTTGCATGCCTACGGTAATGATCATCTGGAGATTGCATCGGTCAAGCTTTACTCCGATGGCGCGCTCGGCAGTCGCGGCGCGGCGATGATCGAACCCTACTCCGATGATGCGGAAAACCGTGGCCTCGCCTTCTGGACCCAGGACGAGCTCGACGCCTTCGTCAAGAAAGCGAATGACCTTGGGTTTCAGGTCGGCATCCATGCGATCGGCGACCTCGGCAACCGCATGGCTCTCGACGCTTTCGAAAAAGCGCAGCACGGAAAACCGTCTCGTTTGCGCAATCGAATCGAACATGCGCAGATTATCCAGCTCGAGGATATTCCACGATTCGCCGAACTGGGTGTTATCGCGGCGATGCAACCGACGCACGCAACCAGCGACAAGAACATGGCAGAAGATCGCATTGGACCGGACAGGATTCTCGGTGGCTACGCCTGGCGGCGCTTGCTGACGACCGGCGCCGTCATCGCGAGCGGTTCTGATTTTCCGATTGAGTTATCCAACCCGTTCCATGGCTTGTATGCGGCTGTTACGCGTCAGGACCGCGACGGTCAGCCCGAAGGTGGCTGGTATCCGGACCAGGCGTTGACGCGGGCGGAAGCGCTACACTCGTTTACACTCGCCGCGGCCTATGCGGCACACCAGGAAGACCGGCTTGGCAGCCTCGAGCCAGGCAAGTGGGCGGACTTTATTCTTATCGATCGAAACTACTTTACGATTCCAGCATCCGAGATCGACGATATAAGGGTCGTGCAGACGTGGGTCGGTGGCGAGAAGATTTTCGATGTCAACAAGACGGTGACCGAGCAATGATTGTTGAACAG
Source organism: uncultured Gammaproteobacteria bacterium (assembly GCA_963760325.1). Taxonomy (GTDB): domain Bacteria; phylum Pseudomonadota; class Gammaproteobacteria; order Steroidobacterales; family Woeseiaceae; genus UBA1847. The sequence goes on from CAVXCW010000040.1 coordinate 33,833, forward strand.
ATATGGACCGGCAATGCCTACCGGAACTTCAATTACCTGATAGCCTGCGGCGAGACGGGTGATGCGCTTGCTATCGATCCACTCGACTTCAATAAATGCCTGTCGACGGCCCGGGAAAAAGGCTGGACGATTACGCAAATTCTCAATACGCATGAGCACCCGGACCACACCGGCGGCAACAAAGCCGTTGTGAAGGCGACCGGTGCCACGGTCATCGCGCACACGAACGCAAAGGACCGCATAGCGAACGTGGATCGCGGTGTCGCTGCCGGCGACATTATCAAAGTCGGCAAAAGCGTCGAACTCGAGTGTCTCGATACGCCGGGCCATACCATGTGCCACATCTGCCTGCTTTCGCACACCGATCAGCCCAGCTTGTTCAGCGGCGACACGCTGTTCAACGCAGGTGCAGGCAACTGTCACAATGGCGGGCACCCGGTGGAGTTGTTCGAGACTTTCGAGACTCAGCTCAATGCGCTTGCGGACGACACGCTGATCTACCCGGGGCACGACTACTTGATTAATAACCTGGCATTCACGCTGGATCGCGAGCCGGACAATGAAGCCGCGCAGCGCATGATCAGGGATCATAAAAACCAGGATCCCGACAACGCGCTCGTGACCTCGATGGCCCAGGAACGCGACATCAATACCTTCTTTCGGCTGCAAAGCCCGACCGTCGTCGCAAAGCTCGCCGAGGAGTTCCCGGAGATAGGCGACAATCCCGATGCACGCGCCGTGTTTCTTAAACTGCGAGAGCTCAGGAACAGCTGGTAGCCAGCCGTTCCGCCAGTCGCCTGACCGCCTTGTCCGAGCTGTAAGGCCTCGATGCCAGCCACAGCCAGTACAACGCGAGATACAGCCGCTGCTGTTCGGCAAGTCTCGTTTGCCAGCGATCTCCCGCGCCATCGAAGTATGCGTCCAACAGCTTCTGCGCCACCGTCTCGCTTAGCTCGTGATGCTCAACGATCGTAGCCAGGTCGAACATCGGGTCGTTGTCGCAGGCGTATTCCCAGTCGAGAAACTTGAGCTCCGGCGTCGTGATGATGTTTTCGGCAACAAGGTCGTTATGGCAGCAACAAAGATAGTTCGGCAAACGCGTCTTCCTTATTATATCGAGGCACACAGAAACGAGTGGCTTGTCCGGGTTCTCGATAGAAAGCACATATTTTTTCGCAGCCCCAAGCGCATTGAAAGACCGGCCTGACTGCGGCAGCGCGTGCAGGCGCCGCAATGCCGATGCGAGCTGTTCGATTTTGCCATCCTGATCGAGGCGACCCGGGTCCCAGGCTGCACCATCAACGTATTCTGTGAGGTACACCTGGCGATCTGAAAAAAGAACAGCATTTGCGAGCCCGGCATTTTCCGCCACCGTTTGCACGGCCGCTTCAGCAGGCCGCGTATTATAAGGCGCGGTGCGGGGCTCATCGTCAATCTTGAGCACGGCCTTTCGACCGTCTTTTTCGAGCAGCCAGGATCGGTTGGTGAGACCACCGGTAAGCTCGGCCCAGTTTGCCCCACGCCAATCGGGCAAGTCGCCTATTACGTCGTCTGGCGAGCGCTCATCCTTCACGCGCGTTGCTCCCGAAATGATCTTGTCCAGCTTACAATCCCGAACGGAATCATAATCACATACAGGACAAATAACAGTGACGTGAGCTGCAGATCACGAACCCAGTAAATGACCACCGACGCGCTATCGATCGCGAGCCAGTACCACCAGTTCTCCAGCACCTTCCGGGCGACCAGAAACGTCGCCCAGATAGCGGACCACGTCGTCAGCGAGTCGATGTATGGAAAAACGGCGTTAGTATACTCGCCGAGAAGATAGCCATTGAGACAACTCATAATAACGATCGCTGCAATCGCCGTTGCGTGCGTTTTCCATGGCCACAGCGTGACAGGACGTTCATGACCGTCGCTGCGCCCGGAAGTCCAGACAGCCCAGCCGTAGATTGCCATAACAAAATAGAAGCCGTTCAGCACCGATTCCATGTACAGCCGGGCGCCAATGAACAACCATATGTAGATCGCGGTACTGATACCGGCGCATAGCCAACACCAGATATTTTGACGTATCGCCAGCAGCAGGTAAGCGATCGCGAAGACGACCGCAATGACCTCAAGCGTCGAAATCGCCTGCGCCTGTTCGATCAAGCGGCCCGCCAACGTTTCAATCATTACGCGAGCGCTGGGTTATTCAGAATCTTGATAACGAAAATCGCCTTCGGCAGCTGCTCGAACGTCGAACCAATCTCGGCCCGCAATGCATCCATCACGTCATCAAATTCACCAACAACCTGAGTGCTCATCGCGTTTGTCCAGACTTCAAGCCGCTCATGTGCATTGAACCGCGCGATCACATCCTTGATCGGTGGAATGAAATCCGCGTCGAGCGGATACAGACTGATATCAACCGCAACTCTCATTAGTCAAACCTCTTTTCAATAGTGATGCCGACGTGGCGTGGATCGCCAAGGCGCGTATACAAAGTATCGGGGAAATCCGGCGGCTCATTGCCAAAGTAGAATCCGCGCACCGCATAGCGCTTGTCAAACAGGTTGCGCGCCCAAAGTTGCAGTGACCAGCTTGCGGCTTCATAGCCGATTCGCGCGTGCAGCAGTTCGTAAGCGCCCGATTTTTGATCGTGGCTGACGTCGAAGTAGAATTCGTCGCGCGCTGTCGCATCGAGGCGCGCAAAGACACCATTGGCACTCCGGTACGCAACGCCCGCTGCCAACGTATAGCGCGGTGCGTGCGCCTGGCCGCGTCCACCCAAATCACCCTGTGGCGCTATGAATTCATCGAAGCTCGCATCCAGCAAGCCGAGATTGGCGTAAACCTCCCATGCATCCGTAACAAACCATCGAAGGTCCGCCTCAGCGCCAAACGTGTTCCCCTTCGCCGCATTGTCGGTGAAGAACACGAAAGAAGCAGGATCGCCCGGATCAATTTGAAACGACGTGCGGACCTGTTGATCGTCACGGCGGCTATAGAACACGGACGCGTTAATGCTCAGCGCGTCGTCCGCCAGGGACGACTTCATTCCTGCTTCGATGGTCCATAGCTGCTCTTCACCGAATTCTCTTCGACCTGCCGGCACCACCCCGAGATTAAAGCCGCCGGCCTTGTAGCCCTTGGTCAGGCTGACAAAACTCGTGAGCGCTTCAGAATGGTCATGGCTCAGGCTGAGTTCGCCACCCCACATTGTCTCCGACGGCCCTGCCGTTAGTGCGGAGGAGTCAGCATAGCCGGTGGATCGATGCTCGATACGCAGTCCAAATCCCAGCCGAGTGGTCTCGTCGATATCGTGTTGTAGCTGACCAAAAAGCGCCGTACTTGTCGCCGCGTAATCGCTGCTGAAGCGCTCATCGAGGCTGTCCGCGAAGTCGTACAATGGGTCGTAGTAATCGCCCCGGTTTACGGTGCGCAACTCGTCATCAAGGTCTTGCGCATACAGGCCCACCAGCCATTCCGTGGTGTCGGAAAAAATCTTCCCGGCGTCGCTTGATGCCAGCCGAAACTCCTGGCTGGCTGTCTTGCGTCGCCGATCGTTCAACGAAATGTAGTCGTAGATGACAGGTGCCCAGCTGTCGTCGTTGCCCCAATCCGCGTCAAAACTGAAGTTGATATCGGAATCGGCGAGCGTAGTAATTGACGTCAAGGTCATGAACTCCGCCCCTGACCATTCCAGCCGCAGTGACGCACCGATACTCTCCTGGGCGTCCCGTCCAGGCTTGTCAGACAACATTTGGTAACTGTTATCGAGCGCGAACGCATCGTAGCCATTGTCGATATCGCTATAGAGTAGAGTCAGATTGCCTTCCAGCGTCGGCGACAGCTGGTATCGAAGCCGAAATCTCAGGCTCGACTCATCCCTGTCATTGGTATCTTCGCGGCCGAGATAGCTGTTGCTTCGAAAGCCATTGCTCTCGTACTTTTGCGCACTGAAGCGAAACGTAATTTTCTCGTCATCGTCGAGCGCGCCACCAAACGCAAGGCCCAATGCGACCGCGTCATCATCACCGGCGCCAAGCTGCAATCGACCATCCCGTTCTGCTGAAGGGGAGGCACTCCTCACGTAGATAAGCCCGCCCAATGCATTTGCCCCGTAGCGACTTCCCTGGGACCCACGCAACACCTCCACCGACTCCACGTCGAACAAGGTTGCGACCGAACCAATGCCGCTGAAATCAATGTCGTCGATCAGGAATCCGATCGACGGGTTCGGCGCGCCCTGGTATTGCTCCAGTTCACCAACCCCGCGTATCTGGAAATAGCGGGCACGATGGCCATCGCCCGACCAGTTGAGATTGGGTATCAACTCGATGAGTTCTTCGAAGTGCTGCACCGCGTTTGCTTCGATGAATTCGACGCCCACCACGCTGATGCTGGCCGGAAGCTCTTTGATCGAACGCCCGCGGAAGTCGGCGGTGACAATTATCTCATCGAGCGCATCGTTATCGCGTTCGGATGAATACGAGAGTGTTGCAAGAAAAGGAAGTAGCGCTGCGACGAGAAACCGCAATATGGACATTCGATGCATGATTCCCTTCCTACGCCGGTATTAGCCGGATCAGGTTCTAAGGGTTCCCTGTGTGCCCGGCACCGGCCGGGTTAAGGATCTCAGGTCGGAAGACCACCCCTGTGAGGCACGGATAGTACTACTTTTTCAGGCGCGCGATCAGACTCGATGTATCCCAGCGGTTGCCGCCCATCGCCTGTACCTCTGCATAGTATTGGTCGACAAGACGGGTAACCTCGAGACTGGCACCATTCGCTTCGGCCTCCTCAAGCGCAATTCCCAGGTCTTTGCGCATCCAGTCGACGGCGAAGCCAAAGTCGAACTCGCCGGCTACCATCGTCTGCCAGCGATTCTCCATTTGCCAGGACTGAGCCGCCCCTTTCGAGATGGATTCGATGATAACGGCAGGGTCGAGGCCGGCACGTTCCGCGAAGTCCAGCCCTTCGGAAAGCCCCTGCACGATACCGGCAATGCAGATCTGGTTAACCATTTTGGCAAGCTGCCCCGAGCCGGTTGGCCCGATGTGCGTAACGGCCTTGGCATAACTGTCGATGACAGGCACGGCGCGCTCGAAGATGTCTGCGTCGCCACCCACCATAACGGCCAGCTGGCCATTCTCGGCACCCGCCTGCCCGCCGGAAACCGGCGCGTCCAGAAATCCGACAGTCTTGTCTGCCGCGATACTGTGGATTTGCCGGGCAATAGTTGCCGATGCCGTCGTATGGTCGACGATAATGGCGCCCGGTGACACACCGTTCAGAACCCCTTCGCGTCCGAGAACGACATCTCGAACATCGTCGTCGTTACCAACGCAACAAAAAACGATATCGGCATCCTGGGCGGCGGCGGCCGGGGTCGCGGCGCGGCTGCCACCAAATTGTTGGGTCCAGCCGTCGGCTCTGGATTCCGTGCGGTTAAAGACTACGACGTCGTGACCGGCTTTCTTGAGGAAGCCCGCCATCGGATAGCCCATCACGCCAAGCCCTACGAACGCAGTACGCATAGTCTAACCCCTCAAGCCGCGTTCGCTTTTTTCGCTTTCTGCCGCTTGCGCGGATCAAGCCCGATCGAGCGCGCAATGATCTCACGCATGATTTCCGAACTACCGGCATAGATCCGCGAAACCCGGGCATTGGTATAGAGGCGACACACCTTGTACTCGTCCATGTAGCCATTGCCGCCGTGCAGTTGCACGCAGTCATCGGTAACTCGACCCTCGAGCTCACTCGTCCAGAGCTTGGCCTTTGCCGCATCGTCTGCCGTGAGCTGACCCTTGTTGTGTACTTCAACGCAGCGATCGACGAACGCGTAGCCCACGTCCAGCTCCGTCCGCATGTCCGCAAGCTTGAAACGGGTGTTCTGAAAATCGGCGATCGGTTTGCCGAAGGCTTTACGCTCGTTAACGTAGTCCAGCGTCAGGTTGTAAGCAGCCTCTGCACTTGCAATGTAACCGCAGGCACCCAGAAGTCGTTCCTCGGCGAGGCCGTGCATCAAGTGGTAAAAGCCACGATTAAACTCACCGAGCAAATTCTCCTTGGGCACTTTGACGTTGTTAAAAAACAGCTCTGCCGTATCCTGGCTCTTGAGACCCATCTTGCTAAGGTTCTTGCCGCGCTCGAAACCCTCCATGCCGCGTTCGACGACAAACAGTGACAAGGCATGACGGTTGTTCGGATCCGTACGCGCAACAACAATAACCAGGTCAGCCAGTATGCCGTTCGAGATAAAGGTCTTGGAGCCGTTAAGCAGGTAATGATCGCCCTTGTCCTCGGCTTTGGTTCGCAAGCCCGCGACATCGCTACCTGCGCCCGGCTCGGTGATACCGATAGCCAATATATGTTCGCCCGTGATGCATTTTGGAAGCCACCGCGCTTTCTGCTCCTCGGTAGCGAAAGCGTCGAAATAAGGACCGACCAGGCGACTGTGCAGAGTCATAAAGAACCCTGCATCGCCATGATGGGCATTCTCTTCGATGAGAATCTGCTCGTAACGAAAATCCCGTACGCCGATGCCACCGTATTGCTCGTCAGCCCACATCAAGAGGAAGCCCATCTCACCCGCTTTAAGGTACGCCTCGCGATCCACGATGCCCTGTTCGTGCCAGCGGTCACTGTGCGGTTCGATTTCGTTCTTCATGAACGCTCGCACAGAGTCTCGAAACATCTCGTGCTCTTCTTCGAATATATGTCTGTCCATTGTCGTTACCCGTTTAGAATGCTGATGCGTGTTACTTGCCCTTGAACTTCGCTTCGCGTTTTTCGAAGAAAGCAGCGACGCCTTCAACATTGTCTTCGCTGCCTGCCAGCGCCTGCTGCCAGTCCGCTTCCATGTTAAACGTGCTCGCCCAGTCGTTGTCGGCTGCGTGACGCATGCACTTCTTGGTCGCCTCGAGTGACCGCGGCGCCCGCTTCGCGAGCCGCTGTGCCCACTCCAGCGCAGCGCTCTGCAAGTCCTCCGCAGGCACAGCTTTGTTGGCCAACCCTAACTCGACACATCGTTCTGCCGGAATTCGCTCCGATTCGACACTAAGCTGGAATGCTCGTCGATAACCCAGCTGCCTTACCAACAACCAGTTGAGGCCACCATCCGGTACCAGCGAGATTGTCGTAAATGGCGACAACAAAAACGCATTTTCCGCCATGACCATCAGGTCACAGTGCAAGGCCATCGACATACCAATGCCCGCGGCTGAGCCAGGCACTGCGGCGATTACGGGTTTCGACATCGTGGCAATCGCAGAAAAAACCGGCCGGTACTCATAGTGGAGCTTGCCGAACACGGGGCGGCCTTCGAAGCCCGATTTCAGGTCCGCGCCGGCGCTGAAACAACGCCCCTCACCGGTCAGAACAACGACGCGCACGGCATCGTCGCTAGCCGCCCGCTCGAGAGCCAGCTGCAAGTCGTTCGACAGTCCCGTTGTAAAAGCGTTCATCGCATCGGGACGATTCAGGGTAATGACGGCAATGGCCCCTTTGTTTTCGTAGCTAACGATGTCACTCATTTCGATCTCCTCAGGCAGCCGAGCGCGTATCAGACTTGCTGGCCAAGCCATAATAGGTTTCCCCATTTTCGGCCATGGAGCGAAGACCTTTCGGTACTTCGAATCTCGCCCCATGCGTCTTCGCAAGGCGATCTGCTTCCGCAACAAACTCCCGAAGTCCGACTGTCTCGATGTACGACAATGTGCCGCCCGTGTATGCCGGGAATCCCCAGCCAAATATCGACCCCACATCAGCATCGGCCGGATGCGTCAGCACACCTTCCTCCAGGCAACGCGCGGCATCTATAGCTTGTACATACAATAGCCGCGTTTTGACATCTTCAGGCGACGGTTGCGCATCAGCCGTCGGGAAATGCTCGGCCAGACCGCGCCATAAACGTTTGCTACCGCCATCGGGGTATTCATAAAAGCCTGCACCAAAACGCTTGCCGCGCCTGTCGAGATCAACGACCATTTTCTCCATCACGGCATCGGCGGGCGTCTCAACATAGGCGTCGCCGAGATCCGCTTTTGTCTGTTTGCCAATTTTGTACGCCAGCTCGAGCGTAACCTCGTCGGTAACGGCAAGCGGGCCGACCGGCATTCCGGCGTGCTTCGCAACGTTCTCGATCAATGCGGGATTCACGCCTTCGGCAAGCATCGCAATGCCCTCCCTCGTAAACGTGCTGAATACGCGACTTGTGTAAAACCCGCGGCTATCGTTAACAACAATCGGTGTCTTTCGTAACTGCTGGATGTAGTCCAGCGTACGGGCGATCGCCTCATCGCTCGTCTTCTCGCCGACGATGACTTCCACCAATGGCATCTTGTCGACGGGAGAGAAAAAGTGGATACCGATGAAACTCTCCGGCCGCCGTGAAGCCTCGGCGAGGCCGGTAATCGGCAATGTCGACGTATTCGATCCGAAGATCGTGTTTTTACCGATAACCGCTTCCGTCTTAGACGTAACATCGGCCTTGATGCCGCGTTCCTCGAAAACGGCTTCAATGATGTACTCGCAGCCCTCGAGATCCGCGTAGTCGTCCGTTGTCTGAATAAGTTCCAGCAAATCGGCCGCAGCGTCTGCGGTCATCCGGCCACGGTCAACTCTTTTTTGCAGCAACTGGCGCGAGTAGTCTTTGCCTTTCTCCGCATCATTTTTGCTGCGATCGAGCAAGACAACCTGCATTCCGGCACGCGCAGAAACGAACGCGATCCCCGCGCCCATCATGCCGGCACCGAGAACGCCGAGTTTGGTGACTTTGCTCTTCTCGATTCCCTGCGGGCGACGTGAAAGCTTGTCCGCCGCTCCCTTGTTCACGAACAACGTTCGAATCATGTTGCGCGTCACGACGTTGGTCAGCAACTCGGCAAAGTACTTGGACTCGATCTGCAAGGCGGTATCAATTGGCAAGACCGAGCCTTCGTAAACCGCGGACATGATCGCAATCGGTGCTGGATAATTGTGGTTGGTGGTTTTTTGCAGCAAGGCAACACCAAACATCTGCGTTTGAATGGCTTTAGGATTCATCAGCCCCGCACCACCGGGCACCTTGAATCCTTTCTTGTCCCAGGGTTGGACGGCTTCGCCGCCCTCAAGAATCCACTGCTTCGCGGCATCGACTTCCTCACCCGCATCCACTAGTTGATCAACGATGCCGAGCTTGGTCGCCTTCTCTGGCGACAGGTGCGTACCTTGCAGCAACAGAGGCAACGCCGCTTCGAGCCCGATCATGCGCGGCAAACGTTGCGTGCCGCCCGCGCCGGGCAGCAGCCCTACCTGCACCTCTGGCTGACCCAATTTTGCCTTCGGATTGTCCGCAGCGACGCGATAATGGCACGCGAGGCAAAGTTCAAGGCCGCCGCCGAGTGCGGTGCCATTGATCGCGGCAACGACCGGCTTCCCACAGGTTTCGAGCTTGCGGTAAAGCTGCTGCAGGCTGCTCCATTTGTTGAAAGCTACTTTCGGATCTGCTTCCGGATCGACTTCATCGACAAGCTGAAGCAAATCGGCGCCGGCGACAAAGGAGCTTTTTCCGGACGTGACCACGGCACCTTTGATGCTCTCATCGTTCACGATTTGGTCGATTGCCTGGTCGAACTCCGCAATGAACTCCGGTGATACAACGTTCATGGAGCGATCTTTGAGATCGATCGTGATCACTGCAATGCCGTCGCGGTCTGTCTTTATATTCAGTGTATTCATTTCTTTAGTTCCGTTAGTTTCGTCGCGACTCAAACGCGCTCGATAATGGTTGCCGTGCCCATGCCGCCGCCGACGCACAGGTTTATCAACGCTGTTCCCTGATCGCGCCGTTCGAGCTCATCGAGCACCGTGCCCAGTATCATCGCGCCTGTTGCGCCGAGCGGATGTCCCATTGCGATTGCGCCACCGTTGACATTGATCCTGTCATGCTCGATGCCCAGCTGCCGCATGAACAGCATGACCACCGATGCGAACGCCTCGTTCAACTCGAACAGGTCGATATCCTTGACGGCCATTCCGCAGCGCTTCAGTACTTTCTCGGCGGATGGCGCAGGGCCAGTCAGCATGATCGTCGGATCGGTGCCAATCGAGGAAAAGCCCTTGATGCGAGCGCGCGGATTAAGCCCCAGCGCCTTGCCCATTTCTTTCGTCCCGACCAGCACCGCGGCTGCTCCATCGACGATGCCGCTCGAGTTACCGCCCGTGTGGACGTGGTTGATCGCCTCCACCTGTGGATACTTCTGCAGAGCGACGGCATCGAATCCGGCCTGCTGACCCGGTATCTCGAATGCGGCTTTGAGGCCCGCCAGATCGTCGGCCGTCGTTCCTGGCCGCATGTGCTCGTCGCGATCCAGCAATACATTGCCGAGCTGATCGGTAATCGGCAACACGGAATTCGAAAAATATCCCTTCTCCCAGGCATTCGCTGCGCGCGCCTGGCTTTCCACTGCGTACGCATCGACATCTTCGCGGGTGAAGCCCTCGAGGCTCGCTATCAGATCCGCACCGATACCTTGCGGTACAAAATACGACTTGTAAGCGAAGCCCGGGTCGGCGTGCATTGCGCCAGAATCCGAACCCATCGGCACACGCGACATGCATTCGATACCGCCGCCGATTGCGAGATCAGACTGGCCTGACATGACTTGCGCCGCCGCTGTGTTCACGGCCTCGAGACCGGATGCACAGAACCGATTCAACTGCTTGCCGGGAACACTTTGATGGTAATCCGCGTTGAGCACGGCAAGTCGGGGAATGACGGATCCCTGTTCGCCGACCGGCGCAGTGCAGCCGAAAATAACGTCATCGAGTTTGCTCGTGTCGAGCTCGTTGCGTTCGCGTACCGCGATCAAAACCTGTGCTGCCAGATCTATAGGCGTTACCTCGTGTAGCGCTCCATTGGAGCGACCTTTGCCACGCGGACTACGAACGTGATCGAAAATATAGGCGTCTGTCATTTTGGTTTCCTGTGCTTGAAGTTTGCCGCTCGCTAGACAGCGGTAAGGGAATCTCTCAAGTGTCTCTTCATCACCTCGTTCGCCACTGAGAAATCGAAGGAATCGGGACTCATCATCCAGAGGTAGGTCATACCGGATATGTAGGCCACGTACTGAGCCGCGACTTCGTCCGCGTTGACGTCGGTTCGAACTTCGCCTATCGCTTGCCCTAGACGAACCCACTCCGCCACGTCGGATTTTT
>CAVXCW010000041.1:0-27773 GCA_963760325.1 uncultured Gammaproteobacteria bacterium
CATCAGTCAGTTTTCGATATCGACGTCTGACATTGGGCCTGTAATCAGGACACCCGCGTTGTTCACCAAGCCATAGAGTCCCCGATCTTCTGCCCGAATCGTTGCGACCGCCGCTTCGATATCCTCAGCAGACGGTCAGAGGGCCCGAATACTCGTCATTTGAGCAGCCGCGTTCTCGCCCGATACAAAAGGCATTCCTTGCATTGTGGGTTACAGAAGCTACTATCGTCTCGCAAAAGATCGCATCAATCACAGGAGATATTTTGAACAATAGGATTCGCCGAGAGTTATTCGGACCCGGCCCTACGAACGTTCCGGACAGTATTCTCGAGGCACTTTCCCGGCCGACGATTGGTCATCTTGATCCCGTTTTTCTGGGCATCATGGATGAAGTCGGCGAGCGTCTAAAACACTGTTTTCAAACAGAAAACGCGCTGACGTTTGTGCTTTCCGCTCCGGGCTCTATAGGAATGGAAGCAAGTTTCGTCAACATCGTTGAGCCTGGGGACAAAGTCGTCGTTTGCATTAATGGTGTTTTTGGCGGTCGAATGAAAGACATCTGCGAGCGTATTGGCGCTGAAGTTATTTCACTGGATTTCGAATGGGGTACTCCAGTTGATCCGGTAGCTTTGGCCGAAGTGCTAGACAATCACGAAGACGTTGCGGTCGTCACGTTCGTGCATGCGGAGACGAGCACTGGCGTTCGCTCAGATGCCGCGGCAATTGCCGCGGTTGCCAAACAACACGGCTGTCTGACGATCGCTGATTGTGTGACATCACTCGGTGGTGTAGAACTGAATGTCGACGAGTGGGGCCTCGATGTCGCGTACTCGGGTAGCCAGAAATGCTTGTCATGTGTGCCTGGCTTGTCGCCAATCACTTTTTCATCTGCAGCTATCGACAAAGTCAAACGACGCACATCCAAAGTGCAAAGTTGGTTCTGCGATATCAGTTTGCTCATGAGTTATTACGAAAGCGGTGAAAGAACTCGCGCGTATCACCATACAGCCCCAGTCAATTCGTTGTTTGCGATCAATGAAGCGCTGCGGCTGGTAGTTGAAGAGACGCTACCAACTCGCTGGGCTCGTCATGCAGCGGCGGCACAGCAGTTGTATGGGTCGCTGGAAGCAGCCGGACTGGAGATGTTAGTCGACATCGATTGTCGCCTCGCGCCGCTGACATTGGTTCGCGTGCCGGATGGAGTGGATGATGCGGCGGTGCGTACCGGACTGTTGAGGGATCGCAATATTGAGCTTGGCGGCGGGCTTGGTAAATTCGCGGGCAAAGCTTGGCGAATTGGTTTGATGGGCGAGAACGCGACGAAGGAAAGAGCAACTTTCATTGCTGATGCCATTATTGATGCATTGGCTTGACGCGGTCGGGAGTGACTCGCAAGCAATCATGGCGTTAGCCCAAGCCCTCGATCGGGTAGTCCAACTACGATTTCGACCGCTCGAGAATCCTCGTCACAATCCGCCCGATTCCGATTCCGATTCCGAGTTCGCGCTTCCCGCTAATCGCGTTACGGTGTATGGGGCAGTCTGTCCAGACTACTAGCGTAAAAAAAACGCGCTGGCCCTTGTGGCACGGCGTTGTTTCGGATTCGAATTTGACTTTGTCCCGATAGAGAACTTGACACAGGCTCACTATCCTCTGTCTGATGGCTAATCGTGACTCTCAAGTAACGGGCAGATCAATATGCACCCAACATCGAAACCGATTCGTATCATCAACGTTCCGCTGGATCTTGGTGCTTCGCGTCGTGGGACTGACGCCGGTCCCTCGGCTTTTCGCGTCGCCGGACTCGGCGGTGCGATGCGGAAAATCGGTTTCACGATATCGATAGAGTCAGATATACCTGTACCGGCGATGGAGACAAGGAAGTCGGAAAGTACCCGACTACGGTTCAAGAGCGAGATACTGGACGTATGTCGGCAGCTTGCGACGGAGACTCTCGACGCGTTGGATAAGGGTGAGCAACCGTTAGTAATCGGTGGCGATCATTCCATCGCGATGGGTACTGTTTCCGGGCTCGCTGCACATTTCAAGAAGAAGCAACAGAGCATCGGTTTGATCTGGTTCGATGCGCACGGCGACATGAATCTTCCGGAGACTTCACCCAGCGGCAATATTCATGGCATGCCGTTGGCGCACCTGCTCGGGTACGGCGATGAGGAATTATCGTCTATTCTGAATATGAGTCCCGCAGTGAATCCGAAGAATGTTGTTTTGTTGGGTATTCGCGATGTTGACCGGGTCGAACGGAAATTCATCCGTGAGTCGGGCATTAAGGTTTTTACAATGCGCGATATCGACGAACTTGGAATGAGCGAGGTGTCGAAGCAAGCGCTTGAGTTCGTCAACGCGGGAACTGCGGGGTTCCATGTGAGCTTCGATCTGGACGGCTGTGACCCCGACGTCATCCCGGGTACTGGAACCCTCGTTCCCGGTGGCGTCAGCTACAGAGAGGCCCACCTGCTGCTGGAAGAGTGCGCAAGTAACGGGCGAATGACTTCAATGGAAGTCGTTGAGTTGAATCCGTTTCTTGACCACGGCAATGTTTCCGCTGAGCGGGCAGTTACTCTGATACAGAGCGCGTTTGGTCGAAATATTCTCTAATGGACATGACTGGCTTCAAGAGAACAAAGGGCTCTGTCGTCGAATCGCTTTAGGTTCAGACGGAGATTCCCGAGCGGCTGAACGGCAATTCTCGTATCCGTGTTCCGGTGGCGGCAAAAATTGCGTTGGTAATCGCAGGTGTTGCCGCCGCAAAGGGTGGTTCGCCGAGACCCGTCGGAGAATTATCGCTCTGAATGAAATGGCATTCGATTTCCGGCGCCTGGTTAATGCGCAACAGGCCATAGTCACTGAAATTGCTCTGCACAGCCGCGCCATTCGCAAAGGTGATCTCGAGCTGGGCGGTGCTGAGAGCGTCAGTCACGGCGCCTTCGACCTGGTTCCTGGCGCCACTCAGATTGATGATCGGACCCACGTCGGCTGCGGAGTACACCTTTTCGACAGTGATACTTGGGCCATCGGCGACAACTTCGGCCACGTGCGAAACAAAGCCACCGTGATCGAAATGAAATCCCATGCCCATTCCACGATTCGCAGCCAGCGCGCGACGCCCCCAGCCGGCTTTTTCAGCGGCCAGCGCGAGCGTTGAACTGGTTCGTTTTAGATCCAGGGGCGGTTTGCCGTAGGATTTTGAGAGCAGGTCAAGGCGAAACTCCAGTTGATCGCGTTCTGCGGCCAACGCGACTTCGTCGAAGAAGCTTTGGTAAGCCCAGCAATACGCCGAGTGGCCCGGAGAGCGCCATGGCCCTGTCGGCACGTTGGTCTCTATGAGCGACTGCCGCAAGCGGAAATTGGGGACCAGACCCGCCGGGTAGTGGTCGGGCGACAGGCCGGCTCCGGACACCGTCTGGCCGTTGTTGCCGAAGGTCACGAAGTGGTGATCAAAGGCGGTCATCTTGCCGTTCTTGTCGACGCCTGCCGTGAAATGATGCCATGCAGCAGGACGATAAAAGTCGTGCCGCATGTCGTCTTCGCGCGACCACTGCAGTTGCACGGGCTGGCGTGTTTCGCGGGCGATCCACGCGGCTTCGACCATAAAATCGTTTCTCAACCGGCGACCAAAGCCCCCGCCGATTCGGGTCAGATTCACGTGAATTCTGTCCTCCGGAATGCCCATGGTTTCGGAGATCAACTGCCTGCCTGCTTTCGGGTTTTGCGAAGGTGCCCAAAGCTCAAGGCGCCCCGATTCGTGATAAAGGGCGGTGCAGTTTTGCGGCTCCATGTTCGCGTGCGAAACGAACGGATAGTAATAACTCGCTTTCACCACTTTCCGGGCAGAATTGAGCGCACGTCCCACGTCACCATCCGATCGCAAGGTTTCTCCGGCGTCTTTTCGCAGGGCTTCCGCCTGACGATCGTAATCTGCCGTCGAGTCGGAGTGACTGGTACCCCAATCGACGCGCAGTTGTTTGCGAGCGGACTGCGCTTCCCACCAGGTCCTCGCAACGATGGCCACGCCGGGCAGAAGGCCCGTCAGGTCGTCGCCACCGTCCACCACGAATGCATGCGTCACGCCGGGCAACTTGCGAACTTGATCTACGTTCGCTTTGCGAACCTTGCCGCCAAAGGTCGGGCACTTTTCGTAGATCGCATACAGCATGCCTTCAAGGCGGACGTCGCAGCCGAACAGAGCTTGTCCTGTGATAATCTTCGGATTATCGACGCCCGGAACGAACGTCCCCAGTAGTTCGAATTCTGAGGGACGGCTTTTCAGTTTGAGGTCCGAAACGTCCGGAACCGGCAAGGTCGCGGCGATTTCCAGGAGACTCTCATAGCGTCGGGATCTGCCGGAAGCTTCGTGAATGACCGAACCTTTGTCGGCCGTGCACTCCGCGACAGGCACGCCCCACTCGCTGGCGGCCGCAGCCGTCAACAGGTAGCGAGCACCCGTTCCCGCGATGCGCAGGTCATCCCAGCCATCAGGCGTTCCGCGGCTACCGCCCACAACTTGTCGGCCATAGCGATCGTCGAGGTCAGCCTGTTCGACGGTCACGTTTATTCCAATCGACACCGAGGCACTCTGCCACCACCATCGGGAAAGCCGTCTTCACGCCTTGCCCGGCTTCCGGATTCTTGCTGACGATGGTGATCATTCCATCGGTTTCGATGCGAACGTAAAGATTGGGTTTCCAGACACCGTTCTCTACGCTTTCGGCCCGCAGCGAGCCTTTGCTTCCTACGCCAACCATCAGTGCGCCGGAGGCCAGAATGGAGACTTTCAGAAAAGCCCGTCGATCCATGCGCAGCTGTTTTTCAATCGTATTCATGCTGCGCCTCCTTGCTCAGCCGCATATTGCGCGGCGCGCTTGATGGCTTTTCGGATACGAGAGTAGGTGCCGCAACGACAAAGGACGCCGGCCATAGCGGCATCGATGTCCTGATCGCCGGGATTCGGGTTTTGCTTGAGCAAGGCGCTGGCGGTCAGTATTTGTCCGCCCTGGCAGTAACCGCACTGCGCAACGTCCTCGTCATCCCAGGCTTTCTGAACCGGATGATTACCGGCGGGATCCAGGCCTTCAATTGTGGTTATCTCAGCGCCGGCCAAGCTGATCGCTGGCATGAGACAAGACCGCATGGGAATGCCATTAACTAATACGGTGCAAGTGCCGCAGACGCCGATTCCGCAGCTGTACTTGGTGCCCGTCAAGTTCAACTTGTCTCTAAGGGCCCAAAGCAGAGGCATATCGGACGGCGCGTCGAGCGTATGGGCCTGTCCATTAATCTTCAAGACTACCTGGCTCACGCTGACCCCCATAGTGCAACTGAACGCTGCCAACAAACTACGCCTGTGTCGAACGCGATTGAATAGCGGAATGCCGAAACTAAGTTGCAGGTGCTTGCCGTTTCTCGGAATTCTTGAAACAAAACGGCCAATCGATTTTATAGCATATTTCGATCGAAATATTCGTTCGCTTAAATGGCGTAGATGCGCTCTAATACGCGAGCATTATGTCCTGTGTCTAACCCGGAGGGAATTATTCCAATGCCTAATCAAACGATAGCTTTGCTTGCCGTTCTGGCGGCAGTGATGTCACTGACGTTTTCAGCTAACCCTGCTTTTGCACAGGGCACGCCGAAGTCGAACCAATTCTGGTGGCCTGAACAGGTGGACCTCAGTCCTCTTCGCGACCACGGTGCTGAGTCCAATCCGATGGGCGACGACTTCAACTACGCTGCGGCGTTCGAAAGTCTCGACCTCGATGCCGTGAAGAAGGACATAGCAGCATTAATGACGACGTCGCAGGACTGGTGGCCAGCAGACTATGGTCACTATGGGCCATTTTTTATTCGCATGGCCTGGCACAGCGCGGGCACGTACCGCGTGGCTGACGGCCGCGGCGGCGCCGGCGGCGGTCAGCAGCGATTCGAGCCGCTCAACAGCTGGCCTGACAACGCCAACCTGGACAAGGCGCGGCGGTTGCTTTGGCCGATCAAACAGAAATACGGGCGGAGCATTTCATGGGCCGACCTGATGGTTCTGACGGGCAATGTCGCCATGGAATCCATGGGCTTCAAGACCTTTGGTTTTGCTGGCGGGCGTGAGGACGACTGGGAGGCCGACCTGGTGTACTGGGGTCCTGAAAACGAATTTCTCGCCGATGAGCGCTACGAAGGCGACAGAAAACTGGCGAAGCCGCTGGCCGCTGTTCAGATGGGCCTGATCTACGTGAATCCGGAAGGACCGAACGGTAACCCGGATCCGCTGCTCGCTGCCAAGGACATCCGCGAGACGTTCGGCCGCATGGCAATGAACGATGAGGAGACCGCGGCACTTATCGCTGGCGGACATACGTTCGGTAAGGCGCACGGCGCCGCCAAACCAGGAGACTGCGTGGGAGCTGAGCCCGCAGCCGAAGGCGTCGAAAAACAAGGCTTCGGTTGGGAAAACAAGTGTGGCAGTGGCAATGCCGGCGACACGATTACCAGTGGTCTGGAAGGTGCATGGACCGTCAACCCGGTTGCCTGGACCCACAGCTATCTCGTGAACCTCTATACCTACGAGTGGGTGAAGACGAAGAGCCCCGCAGGTGCAACCCAGTGGATTCCAGACAATGGCGCCGCATCTACCTTGGTTCCGGACGCTCACGATCCGTCGAAGCGACATGCGCCAATCATGTTCACAACCGACGTGGCGCTCAAGGTCGACCCTGACTATCGACGGATTACGTCGCGGTGGCTTGAGAATCCTGAAGAATTCGAACTCGCATTCGCCAAAGCCTGGTTCAAGCTGACGCATCGCGATATGGGTCCGCGCGCACGCTACATCGGTACGGAAGTTCCGGCTGAGGCGCTGGTTTGGCAGGATCCGGTCCCCGCAGTCGATCATGAGCTGATTGACGCAGCCGATATCGCGAAGCTGAAGTCCGAGATCCTCAAATCTGGGCTGACCGTATCGGAACTGGTCCGAACTGCCTGGGCATCAGCCTCAACCTTCCGCGGCACCGACATGCGCGGTGGCGCAAATGGCGCGCGCATTCGTCTGGCGCCGCAGAGCGATTGGGACGTCAACAATCCGGATGAACTCGCGAAGGTGGTGAAGCGCCTCGAGAGTATCCAGACGAAGACTTCAATCGTGCGCAGTCGGGTGGCAAAAAAGTGTCGCTCGCCGACCTGATCGTCCTTGGCGGATCTGCAGCTATCGAGCAGGCGGCCAAAGCGGCCGGGCATGAGGTCCAGGTTCCCTTCATGCCGGGACGCACCGATGCCAGCCAGGCACAGACGGATGTGGAGTCGTTCGCCGCCCTGAAGCCAACCGCAGACGGGTTCCGCAATTACTTCGGTGAAGCAAACTACCGATCACCGGCTGAAATGCTGGTCGAAAAGGCGGATTTGCTGACCCTGACCGCTCCTGAGATGACCGCCCTGGTCGGAGGGATGCGGGCCATGGATGCAAACGCCGGAAGCGCTGAGTACGGCGTGTTCACCGGCCGACCTGGTACCTTGAGCAACGATTTCTTCGTGAACCTGCTCAGCATGTCGACGAAGTGGACGAAATCACCGAAAGCCGCAGGCATTTACGAGGGTCGTGATCGTGTTTCGGGCAAATTGAAATGGAAGGCAACGCCTGTTGACCTCGTATTCGGGTCTCAGGCGGAGCTTCGTGCTATCGCCGAAGTTTATGCAGAGTCCGGTGGAGAAGAGAAATTCATCGGTGACTTTGTTGACGCATGGACCAAGGTGATGACTCTCGATCGCTTCGACTTGAAACAGTCTCACGGTGATAAGGTTTACGCGAGCCGCTGAAACGTGGCTCACCGAGTGCCAGGTGAACCCCTGACATGAGTTCCGACAGCTTTTCGTGACTCATGAAAAAACGAGAACGGCGGCGTTTAATACGCCGCCGTTCTACCTTGCAGGCCACTCACCTTTGTGACATACGGTCGCCTTTTGGGTCTTGATTCGTCAGCGCGAATCACTCCGCGCTTGACCACGGAAGGGGTCCTGATTTGTTGTCACAAATGCTTCAGCACGTTTTGTGCTGTCACGAGACTGACGCGCTGATTGGCTTCTTCAGTAATCCCTGCAATATGCGGCGTCATCAATACGTTCGGCACTCCGGCAAATGCTGCACCGTTTTTACTGTCCAGCGGTTCGGATTGGAATACATCCAGCGCCGCGCCGCCAAGTCGACCCTCGCGCAATGCTTCGACTAACGCGCTTTCGTCGACGACACCGCCTCGCGCGGTGTTGATGAGTATCGACCCCGCGCGCATGCTGCGGATGAACTCGACGCCGATCAGATGGCGCGTTTCTTCTGTCAATGGCACGTGGATACTGATGACATCACAATCCGCGGCGAGATCGGCCAATGTCGCGGTACGAACATCCGACCAGGCAGGATCATCAGCCGCCAGATACGGGTCAAAAGCAGATACAGACATACCGAGCGCCATGGCCCGCGCCGCGACTTTCCTCGCGATCGAACCGAATCCGACTAGCCCCAATCGTTTGCCGGACATCTCTCGACCCATAAGATCGGTGCGCGGCCACTCACCCGCTATCATGCGGTCACTCGCGCTCCAGGCGCCACGCAGAAGAACGAGTGCAGCGGTGATCGCGTACTCGGCGACGGCGATGTCGTTTGCCCCGGTCGCTGGACAGACGACGACACTGCGAGCCTTACAGGCCTCGAGGTCAATGTTATCGAGCCCTACGCCCAGGCGACCGACGACCTTGAGATTGGGCGCGTGGTCGAGAAGTTCGCTATCAACTTGTGTCCGGTTACGTACGATGATGGCGCGCGCTTCGGCAAGCGTCTCCAGCAGTGCCGCGCGATCGTCGACGAGCTTCGGGTCGTATTGCACATCGAGCTTGTCCAGCACCTCGAGCGCAATGTTCTTGTCCATGAATTCTGAAATAACGACGTCAGGCATTTTGCGACCCGGAATTGACGATGGCAGTGATCTTTTTGTGCAGTGCCGGCGAAATCAGCAGGCCGTCGCTAATCGCTTTCTGACGATATTCGAGCCGCGTCGTGCCCGGTAACCGGGCACCATCTGTGTGCTCGATTGCCGCAATAACGTTACCCATGCGTTCTGGAAACCGACCACCGGAAGTCATGACGGGATCGAATACGATAATAGTGTGTCCTATGCCGGGCGAATCCCCTTCAGCGTCAAAAAACGAGCTGGCTTCGTAACCGAAGTTGCTGCCAGTCAATGCTGCGGCGAGTAACTCGACCATGAGTACCAGTGCGGCGCCTTTGGCGTCGCCTATCGGTAGCATTGAACCCTGCATGGCCTCTGAGGGATCGTCGGTCGGTTTGCCGTCGGCATTTATCGCCCAGGAGTCGGGAATCTTTTCGCCGGCGTTTTTCGCCGCCAGAATCTTTCCCCTCGCAACCTTGGACAGTGCCAGGTCGATAACGAGCGGCTCGGCGTTCGCGCGCGGCGCAGCAAAAGCGATCGGGTTAGTACCCATCATAGGTTCCCGGCCGCCCCAGAAGTTAATAGCCTTCGGTGAATTCGTGAACACCAGTGCGACGAGACCCGCATTTGCGAGTCGCTCCGCGTGCGCGCCCGCCTGCCCGAGATGGTGTGAATCGTAAATACAAGCGGACGCGACACCCGTTACTCGGGCGATCGCCGGCAGCGTTTCCGAAGCAATATCCATCGCCGGATATGCAAAACCGGATTTTGCGTTTACTCGAATCAAGGCTGTGCCCGGGCGCGACAACGACGGTACGGCGAGTCCGTCAATTTTGCCGCTACGACTTTGGGCGGCGTAGCTGGGAATTCGTGACAGCCCGTGTCCTTTCTGCCCGTCCGCTTCGGCATTCACGAGCGCAGTCGCGGTTGAGCGAGCATTCGATTCACTGGTATTGCTGGCCATCAGCGCACGGACGGCAAGGTCCTGTGCCTCTTCGAGGGACAAACGAACAGATTCAGTCACGACATTAGCCTGTAAGATGGGCTTATATCAGGCGCTACGATACAACTTCGTCATGACAAACTCGATGTGACCCAGCGCTTCTGCCGCGGTCAGCCGACCATTGGCCGTTTGCACCACCATGTCAATCAGCGCATCGCCGGCATCGGATATTGTCATCTCGCGACGTATGACGCCTGATACATCGACGTCAATATGTTCGGACATGGTGCGAACGGTACGGGGATTGCCTGTCAGTTTGACGACCGGGAGTATCGGGTTGCCGACGATGTTGCCCTGACCAGTAGGAAAGAGGTGCACGACATAACCGGCGGCAGCCATCAGCGTCACGCACTCGGCCGCAGCTGATGACGTGTCCATGAAGTACAACCCCGGCCCGACTGCGGGCGCCTCGGCGGGTTCGAGCACGTCGACATACGAAACTTGCTTGCCGATCTTTTCGAGGTTGCCCATGGCCTTTTCTTCAATCGTCGTCAGCCCACCCTCGATATTGCCCTTGGTCGGCTGACTGTCGGACAGGTCGGAGGTCTTGAATTGTTCAATCACCTCGTCCTGGTATGCCTGGAACGTACGCATGAATTTCTCGCCAACCTCGGGCGTTGCGGCGCGCGCTGCACAAAGGTGCTCGGCACCCGTAATTTCCGAGGTTTCGCCAAACACGCCGTAGATACCGGTAGGAATCAGTTTGTCGTAGAGGTTGCCAACGGCAGGGCAGGACGCGAGGCCAGTGGTCGTGTCTGATTCGCCGCATTTGGCCGACACCCATATCTCGGACAGGTCGCATTCCTCGCGTTGCTGACCGCTCGTCAAATGCACAAACTCTTTTGCTTTCCGGGAAGCCCTGGCGATGGTTTCGATATCACCGTTTTGTTCAATCGAAAAACCCGCTACGGGTTTGCCGGTCTCGGCGATGCCGTCGACGATTTTTTTCGTCCAGCCGGGCTCGATACCGATAACGATACATGCCGCCACGTTGGGGTTGGCCCCGGTTCCGATCATCGTGCGGAAATGCAGGTCCAGGTCTTCGCCAAACTGCAGCCGACCATAGGCATGCGGCAACGCCATGGTGCCTTTGATGTTATTCGCGACGGCTTCGCAGGCCGCATTTGAAATATCGTCGACGGGCAGGATCACAACGTGGTTGCGTACGCCGACTCGTCCGTTCTCGCGACGGTAACCATAGAAAGTGTTCGGATTTGTCATGTCGTATCCCGTTACCAGCGCTTGGTTTTCAGATTGTGTGTGTGGACATGATTGCCTTTCGGGATATTGGCGACGAAGCGTCCGATATCCTGTCCGTATTTGATCGCGGTCTCGCCATCGGACAAATCGGTCAGAGCGACCTTGTGACCAATGGGAACGTCGTCGTTAACGACCAGCGAAAAGTCCGAATTGTCCTCGGTAACGACGCACAACATCTTGGTGCCGGCGGTAAGGCCTTCAACCACGACGACGCCGACGTTGTCCTGTTTGTCATGGACAAGCAGATGGGGAATACTCATTTTTGTTGGCTCCTGCACGCTGCTACTGCCCGGGTTGTCCCGGGAGAAACCAGAGTAGGGTGTTTATAAGTCTTATATAAGATACAATACTAATCAATTTGGAGCAATAGTTGCGAATGTCCGTTGGCGACTCTCGAGGCAATAACAAGCATGGAATCGATGCCTGATTTTCAACCGCTCTATAAACAGGTCTACGATGTTCTGGTGCGCCGCATAGCGGAAGGCGCGTGGCGACCAGCCGAGGCACTGCCGAGCGAACAGGCACTGGCCGCCGAACTTAAGGTCAGTCAGGGGACCGTGCGCAAGGCACTCGACGTGCTCGTTTCGGAGAACCTGGTGCAGCGTCACCAGGGCAAGGGCACGTACGTTGCGGAGCATACGCAAGAGCATTCACTCTTCCGGTTTTTCCGCCTGGCTGTGCCAGGTACCGATGGTGAGCGCGTAATCCCGGAAAGTAGCGACGCCCGCTGCAAGCGGCGCGTTGCGTCTGCCGCCGAATGCGAGAAGCTGCATCTGCCCAAAGCCGCAACGGTGGTCGAAATAAAGCGTGTGCGATCAATCGACGGCGTGCCTGCCGTTATTGAAAAAAGTGTCGTGCCGCTGAACTTGTTTCCGGAGATCGACCACCAGGATGCTCTGCCCAACACCCTTTATTCGCTTTACCAGAGCGTGTATGGCGTTAACATTGTGCTGGCCAAGGAAGAACTATCGGCCGTTCTCGCCACCAGGGCAGACGAAAAGGAGCTGGGTATCAAGCCGGGCTCGCCCATGCTGCACATCGAACGCGTCGCGATCTCTATCAGCGGGCAGCGTGCCGAACTGCGCACCAGCCGCTGCGATACGCGGCATGTTGTCTACGCAATCGATGTCAGCTGATCCGACAGCGACAACGTCGCGCCGAGCGGGGTAGGACGCGTGGCGACTGTACTTTGCGTTGGGCAGGCCGTTCAGGACTTTGTGTTTTCGGTGGACGCGATGCCGGCGACGGCCGACAAGTATCGCGCGTCAGAATTCGAAGCGCTTGGCGGAGGTCCCGCTGCCACCGCCGCGGTGGCAATATCCAGGCTTGGCGGGTCGGCGCGACTGGCGGCGCGAGTTGGCGATGACTTGCTGGCGAATAGCATCATCGCTGAGCTCGAGAGCTATGGAGTCGATTGCAGACTGGTGCGGCGCATGAATGGCTGTCGCTCCTCGGTCTCTGCCGTTCTGGTTGATAACGCGGGCGAACGCATGATCGTCAACTATCTCGACGGTTCCATGGATGCGGATGCCGGATGGCTGCACGCCTACGCGCCTCTTGATGTGGACGCGATACTCACGGATACACGTTGGCCGGAAGGCGCGCTGCTCGGCCTCAATCTCGCAAAACGTAATGACCTGCCCGCTATTTTAGACGCCGATTTGCCGGTGCCGGAGGACGGTGAACTTGTCCGTGCTGCGACGCACGTTGCGTTCTCGGCGGGTGGGCTCGCCGAATATTCCGGGATCGCGAACGCCGAGGCTGCCCTGCGTTCCGTGCACCAGGAGACGGGGACATGGTGCTGCGTCACGCTGGGCTCGGAGGGGACGCTGCTTATCGAAGACGGTCAGGTTAGTCGTCTGCCGGCATTCGACGTTGCGGTTCGCGACACCCTGGGGGCTGGCGATGTCTGGCACGGCGCGTTCGCGCTGGGGCTGGCAGAAGGAAAGCCAACAAATGACGCAGTGAAATTTGCATCCGCCGCCGCTGCCTTGAAAGTTCAGAACGGTGGCGGTCGTGCCGGTTGTGCGACCCGCGAAGATGTCGAAGACTTCATGCAACAACATGTGACGGAGAACAAATCGTGACACTCAAGTTTGGCGTGATAGCGTTGGCGAGAACAACGTTTGACATGGAGTTTGCCGAAGAAACAAAAAACAAGGCGTTCGCGGCGCTCGATGCGGCGGGCATCGCGACCGTTGGCCCGCGCACGCTTGCCTGCGATACGGAGCAGGCCGAAGCGGCGCTCGCCGAAATATCCGCGCAAGGCGATATCGATCTTCTGCTAATCGTGCAAATTACGTTTACTGACGCTTCAATGACGATAGAAATGGCCAGGCAGAGCGACGTGCCGGTGGCCATCTGGGGTGTGCCGGAGCCGAGAATCGGCGGCCGCCTGCGCCTCAACGCGTACTGCGGTATCAACCTCGCGGCGCATGCGCTGGGCAAGGCGGGCCTCACTTATCGCTGGCTGTTTTCGTCGCCTGAGGCGCCCGACATCACGGACAAGCTAACGGGACTCGCCGCCTCGTCGAACGGCTCGCCGGTGTCTGTCGAACGGTCTGAACCTATGGCTGACGCCGCTGCCGATCGGGTGGTGGCAAAGCTTGGCCGAGCACGCGTGAGTGTTATCGGTGAACATCCCGCTGGTTTCGATACCTGCGAATACGACGCCATAGAGCTGCAAGAGTTGACCGGCGTCTCGGTCGACCGCGTGAAACTCGAGGACGCCTTCGAGAAAGCAAAGTCGGCGCCGGCTGCGCGCGCAAACGCGCATCGTGCCGAAGCCGCAAAATCGTTGGCCGGACTCGATGACGTCGATCAGGAACAGCTCGATCGTTCGTTTCGCTTGCTGTGCGCGCTGGAAGACATCGTTGACGAGAACAAGGCTGACAGTATCGCCGTTCGTTGCTGGCCGGAGACATTTGTTGATTATGGCTGCGCAGCGTGTGGCCCGATGGCAATGATGAACCAGGCTGGCGTGCCAAGCGCGTGTGAGGCCGATGTTTATGGTTCCGTCACGACCTTGATGCTCCAGGAGTTGGCCGACGAGCCGGTATGGATGGCCGACCTCGTGGATATCGACGAATCTGATGACACCGCGGTGCTCTGGCATTGCGGTCTGGCGCCGCTGTCGATGTGTGACCCCGAGGCGCAAGCCGAGGCGACCATTCACACGAATCGCAAGATGCCGCTCTTGCACCAGTTTCCGCTCAAACCGGGGCGGGTTACGCTGGCGCGTTTGTCACAGGCAAAGAACGAGAGAAAGCTGATGATTGCCGGCGCCGAAGTGCTGCGTGCACCCATGGCGTTCACCGGTACCTCCGGTGTTATTCGCTTCGATAAAGGGGTTGCCGAGGTTTGCGCCACGATCATGGAAGAAGGGCTTGAGCATCATTTTTCGCTCGCCTACGGCGATCACCTGGACTCGCTGCGGCAGGTCGCGAATCGTCTACATCTTCCTGTTCTGCAGATAGCCTGAGCCATGGCGAACCTGGGAGACATGGTGTTACGCAAGGCTCTCGGGAGGTTGTCTGTGGTCAATGAGTGGATCAGTATCGCCGCCCGAAATACGGCTGGAATGATGTTGATAGCGATGACGGCGATTGTTCTCGTACAAATCGTGTTTCGTTATGTACTGAATGACTCGCTGATCTGGACCGAGGAAGTATCGAAGACCATGATGGTCTGGGGCGCGTTCCTCGTCGCTCCGTGGGCGTATCGCAATGGCGCCAACGTCAGTATCCAGATGTTTACAGATGAGCTGCCACTTACCTTGCGACGACTGCTGCACCTCGCACTGAATTTGCTCGTGATCTGGATCATCGTTGTGTTCTGGTCGGAGAGTTTCGGCATGGTCGATCGTGGCTTCTCGATCAGGGCCGCAAGCCTGCCGGTACAAGTCGGCTGGTTTTTCATTGTGGTCCCCGTAGCGTTTGGCGCGATGCTTCTTGTGGGCGTCGAACTGCTTATCCGCGATGTTTTGGCACTACTGCATCCGAAAGAAGATTTCGAAATCGCCGGCGCAGGCGAAATAGCGGAGGGCGAGTAGCGGTCATGGCACTGTCGTATTTCTGGATATTCATATTTCTGATGGCCGCGGGCATGCCGGTTGTGTTCGCGCTGCTGGTCGGGCCCGGCCTCAGTCTCGCTTTTGAAGGCGATCAGGTCTTTTTCAAGGCCCTGCTGTCGCGCCTGTACAGCGGCATGGACTCGTTCCCGCTAATGGCGCTGCCTTTTTTCATTCTTGCCGGGCAACTCATGAACTCGGGCGGCATCACGCGCTCGATTGTCGACTTCAGCCAGTCGATGATCGGGCATGTGCGCGGCGGGCTGGCGCAGGTCAACATCCTGTCGTCTGTCTTGTTCGCCGGATTGTCCGGCTCCGCCGTTGCCGATACTTCGGCACTCGGCAAGATTTTTATACCGGCGATGGAAAAGAACGGTTATTCGCGGTCCTTCGCTGCCGCGGTCACGGCCGCATCATCGGTCATCGGGCCGATTATCCCACCGTCGGGCATTATGATTCTGTACGCATTCATCATGAATGTGTCCGTTGCCGGGTTGTTTGCTGCGGGATTGGTACCAGGACTAATGGTTTCGGCCGGTCTGATGATCGCGACCAGTTTCATCTCGAAAAAGCGTAACTACCCGGTCGCGGGGCGCAAAGCAACCTGGCGCGAACGCGGCCAGTCGTTTCGTAAAACGGCGCTGGCGCTGTTGACACCGGTTATATTGTTGGGCGGCATTCTTACGGGCGTCTTTACACCGACCGAAGCGGCGGCCGTTGCCGCCTTTTATGCCCTGGTCGTAACGCTGTTCCTGACCCGCACACTGCGCATCAAAGAGCTGCCATCAATTTTCATCGAGTCCGCGGTGCAATCGGGTGTCATTTTACTGCTCGTTGGCGCGTCAGTTGTGTTCGCCTGGATCATCACGGTATCGGGTCTCGCAGGGATGGTCGCCAACGGCATGATGCAAACGAGTGACAACGTCTACGTATTGCTGTTCCTCGCCAACCTGTTCCTGTTCGTCGTCGGCATGTTTCTCGACGCCGGTCCCGCGGTTCTGATCCTCGGCCCGGTGCTGGGTCCGCTGTTTGTTGCCATGGGCGTCGATCCCATTCATTTTGCAGTCGTGATGTGTGTCAACGTAACCGTCGGGCTGGCGACGCCGCCCATGGGCCTGGTGTTGTTCGTGGCGGCGTCGGTATCAAAGGAGCGCGTCGAAACGATTGCGCGCCAGATGCTGCCGTTCCTGGCCGTCGAGGTCACCGTAATATTCCTGATTACTTATTTCCCGGCACTGTCGATGACGCTGCCGCGGCTACTCGGATTCGCATAGGGTTGAACAGATGAGCAGAAGACAGGTATTACTTTCGATTTTTGTCGCGCTTTTTATCGCGTCGGTTGGTGGCACCGTCGTATCAAGCAGCGATTCGGACGCCGACTACACGATTCGCTTTTCATTTCTCGGTTCACCCGAAGATGAAGACTACGATGGCGCGTTGGTGTTCAAGCAGTATGTGGAGAGTCGCAGCAACGGCCGCGCGGAAGTAGAGCTGTATCCGTCCGGCCAGTTTTGTTCCAACGAGCGCGAGTGCCTCGAGGGCATGCAGACTGGCGTGCTGCAGGTTTTCATGCTGACGACCGGCAGCCTGGGCAGTATCTTCGGTCCCGGCCAGGTCCTCGATCTCCCGTATACGTTTCGCGACGACGCCGTCGCCGAATGCGTGCTTGACGGGCCGATGATCGCGGACTTGCGGAGCGCGATTCTCGATTCGAACATGCCCATTCGACTCATGACCGTATCGAACACCGGGGGTTGGCGGAATTTTGCGTCGACCGATGCGCAGATCCGGTCGCCGGCGGATATCAACGGTCGCAAATTCCGCACGATTTCTGCGCCCGTTCAGCAGGAACTCGTGCGGCAACTCGGTGGTAACCCGACACCAGTCGCCTGGTCAGAGGTCTACACCGCGTTGGCAACTGGCGTTGTCGAGGGCACCAAGAACGGCATCCAGGACATTGTCGGCATGAAGCTGCACGAGCAGATCAAGTTCGTAACGCTGGATGGCCACAGTTACATGGGCGGTATGTGGTGGTTCTCGGAAGTAAGCTGGCAGGAACTGCCGCCCGACATACGGCGCATCGTTTATGACGGTTTTCAGGAATTAAAGACAGTCACACGCGGCGTGATCAAGCGTCGTGAAATCGATGCGTACCGCGAGTTCGAGGAGTCCGGTGGAACGCTGTACGTGCCCACGGTCGAGGAAAAGCTGCAGTTTCGCGAAGCGGCCGGCGGCATGCGCGACTGGTACGTGGAGCAGTACGGCGACAAATGGCTTCTGAAGCTCGACGCCGCGATCGCTGCCTGCGAGTCACAAATCGACGCTGCGTATCAGAACGCGGTAAGTGACTGATTAAAAGACCCTTTCCGGAGGTCACGGGCATCCGCATCGGGGTTTCTGCTTATAGCATTCGGGGTGTCCTCCGGAGACGATATTGTCATACCGCAAGAAAGGTATGTATTATAGTCATCTATAAGACATAGGTCTTATCCGTAAACCAAGTTCCGGGGGAACCACGATGGATACACGTAAATCACGGATTTCGAGTCGTATTGCCGTAACGGTACTGACACCGTTGATATGTTTTGGGCTCAGCATGCCGGTCTCTGCACAAATAGAAGAGATCGTCGTAACGGCAACCAAACGCGAGGAGAATGTGCAGGATGTTCCCGTATCGGTGACGGTCTTGTCGTCCGAGACGATCCAGAATGCGAACGCCGTCGGTTTCGAGGGTTTGCAGGCGCTGATTCCGTCTGCCTCCTTCCGCAAGGGCAACACCACCCGGAACTCCTCCGTCATCATTCGTGGCCTGGGGACAATTTCCTTCAGCACCGCCGCAGAGCCGAGCGTATCGACCGTCGTTGATGGTGTCGTACTCGGTCGGTCCGGGCAGGCATTTGGTGATCTCTACGAACTCGAAAGACTCGAGGTTCTGCGTGGTCCGCAGGGAACCCTGTTCGGAAAGAACGCATCCGCCGGCGTCGTCAACATTACAACCCGGCGTCCCGGTGATGAGTTCGAAGGCATGGTCGATCTGTCGTTTTTCCAGGACAACGAGACGCGCCTGAAAGCCAGGGTTTCCGGTCCACTAAGCGACAATGCCCGCGGCAGTATCACGGCCTTTAAAGGTGACTTCGACGGTTTTATTCGTAACGTCTACAACAACGAGACGACGAACGGCTACGATCGCAGCGGCGTACGTGCAATGCTCGAATACGAACCAACGGACTACATTTCAGCCCTGTTCATCTACGAGGACTATGACGCAACCGACGAATGCTGCGCGGACCTCGAAGGTCTGCCTAGCGGTCGACACCCGGGTTCGGAGGCGCTGCCGAACAGTGCTGGGGTTGTCAACGGGGTTGCCGACATCGATCTCGACCAGCGCCTGGTCGATCATGACCTCACCACGGTTACGTTAGACAGCACGACGGCTTTCTCCGCACAGCTCGACTTTGAGATTGGCGACCTGACGTTGACGTCGATCACCGCGCGTCGAACCTGGAACAACACGGAGATTCGCGAAGGCGATTTCACGTCGATCGGCGGCGACGCCACGATACCGGTGGATTTCGGTGCAACCACCTTCCAGCTTCATGACGTGGGGCCGCAGGAATGGCGACAGGTATCCCAGGAGTTGCGACTCGCGTCGCCGGGTGCCGAGACTTTCGACTGGCAGGTGGGCTTCTTCTATTGGAACATCAAGTCAGAGCGAAACTTCACGCGTGACGCCAGCTGCCAGAACAACGGCGGACAGAACCAGGCGATTCTCGATGCCAATCCCGGCCTGACCTGCAACGCGAACGACATAGTCTCGGCAACCGCGTATTTCGACACCGAATTTGACAACTACGCGTTGTTCGGCGAAGGCACTTACAACATCAGCGACCAGCTGCGCCTTATTTTGGGCGTGCGCGTTACTGAGGACGAAGTCAGCTTTAACCACAATCGCCGCAACAACGATCCGTTCGGCCGCCAGGGAGTTGGCGTACGTAATGCGGCAAACAACTCGAATTTTTCGAACAAGACAGACGAGAGCAATACATCTGGAAAGCTCGGCGCCCAGTGGAGCACGGACAATCTCGGCATGTTCTATTTGACGTACGCGCAGGGCTACAAGGGTCCCGCATTCAATACGTTTTATAACATGGGCCCGAACGACGTCTTGCCAATTGGCGCCGAGGAGTCGAATGCATTCGAGCTCGGCTGGAAATACACGGCCGATACCTTCCTGCTCAACCTGACCGCGTTCAAGACCGACGTTGAGAATTTCCAGGCCAATAACTTCGATAACTCGACGGGCGTAACGATTACGCGCCTGACCAACGCCGGTGACGTCTCGACAGAAGGCTTTGAAGCCGACTTTCTCTGGCAGCCGATGGAAAACATAAGTATCGGCGGCGGATTCGCTGCGGTCGACGCGACCATCGACAAGTTCAATTGCCCGCTTGACGCGATTACTGGTCTTCCACCGGCCGGTTGTAGCGAACGTTCCGGGCTCGACGTACCGTTCTCCCCCGATCTCAAAGTATCGCTATACGGCGAGTGGGTGGTTCCGCTTAACACGATGGACTTCGTGCTGAACGGATCTTACGTGCACACGGACGAACAGTATTCGGACCTCCCGGGTACGGATGGCACGTTCAATCCGGCGGCACTGTTACCCTCGTACGACATTCTTAACCTGACGGCTTCCCTGTCGTTCAACGACGATCAGTTCAGGATTTCATTGATCGGCAAGAATCTCGGTGATGAGAGCTATGCGACGACCTACAGTGGTGATGGCTTCCGTTACCAGATTCCTCGTGACGCCAGTCGTTACTTTGGTGTTGGCTTACGGGCTGCGTTCTAGCCGTTGCTTCGCGACACGTTGTCGGGCTCACTCCCCCTTTCTGAGCCTGGCAACGTTCGCATCCATTAAATGCTCCGTTTTGGCATACTTGGCGCGGCACGAATCGCACCGCTCGCCCTTATACAGCCGTCGACACTCCTGCCTGGTGTGAGCATCAATGCTGTTGCCGCGAGCAGCGTGGAAAAAGCGCAGGCGTTCGCCAACGACCACAACATTGCCACGGTCTCAGACAGCTACGCTGCTCTCGTCGAGTCGCCGGACATTGACGCCATTTATAATGCGCTGCCGCCCAACCTGCATGAGCAATGGTCGGTTGCCGCACTAGAATCCGGAAAACACGTTTTGTGCGAAAAGCCGTTCGCCATGAATGCGGAACAGGCACGCCGAATGGTGATGGCGGCGAACGCTTCGGAGAGTGTCTTGGTCGAAGCATTTCACTATCGATTCCATCCGTTTTTCCAACGCGTGCTTAAATTGATCGCGAACGATGTCATCGGCGACATACGCCACATCGAGGCACAATTCGATGTGCGAATTCCATACCGATTCATCGGAGTTTCGTCATGACCCGATGCTGGGCGGCGGTGCATTAATGGATCTTGGTTGTTACCCGGCGCACTGGGTACGCACGCTGATGGGATCCGAGCCACGTGTCGTGCAGGCGGAGTGCGTGCGAAGCGAGGCAGGCGTTGACGTTGCGACGCGGGCTTCCCTGCGTTTTCCGGACGGTGCAACAGCCGAAATTAGAACTGCAATGGACGAAAGTGCTGCCGAGCAGCACTGCGCGCGCGTGGTCATTGAAGGTGAAAAGGGTCGCCTGATGCTGGAGAACCCCATTGCGCCACACAATGGCAACAAGATCGTCACGGAGGTAGACGGAACTTCCCGTTCCGAGAGCGTTGCCGGCGAGTCAACGTACTATTACCAACTGCAACATTTCATTGCCGCCTCGGGTGGATCGGAAGCGCTGCTCACCGGCGGTGAAGATGCGATCAACAACATGCAGCTGATCGACAATATATACGCTGCCGCGGGCTTCGAAAGACCCGAGTTCGTCTAATGCTGACAGCGTCAGTCATCGGTTGCGGCCACGGCGGGGGGTTAAGCCTTGATGCCCTGAGTAATTCCAGTGATTACGCTTTGATTGCCGCTGCCGATCCCTCTGTCGATGCCCGGGGACGCGTCGCGGATCGATTTCCCGATGCTCGTTTGTTCGCGGACTATCGTGACATGCTCACCGAGTGCCGCACCGACGTCGTATGTGTCGCAACGCCGGCGCCAAGCCACGCCGCAATTGCGCGCGAAGTGCTTCACTGCAAACCGAAAGGCCTGTTGCTTGAAAAACCACTGGCCTGCGACGTTTTGTCCGCGGAAGCTTTGTTGCGCGAGGTCCGTGACGCCGCGTGTCCTGTTGTTGTTCCGCACGGAATGCTGGTGCTGCCCGCCGCGCAGGAAATTAAAGTACGAATGCGACGCGGCGACATCGGTGAAATTTCGAGTGTCGAAGTTCAGAACGCTGTTGATCTGCTGAACGCCGGCATTCACTGGCTGGCGTACCTGTGTGACGTCTTCGACAATGAAAAGCCGAGGATAGTGAACGCCGAGTTCGACGTCAGCGGTCACGTAGTTAACGATGGTGTCCAGGTTGAGTCTCGCGGCGTTACGCGTATCGAATTTGATGCCGGTGTGTGCATCGAACTGAACTCCGGCAACAAAACAGAACCAACAAGCGATGTGCTGCCCTGCGAGGAACAACGAGGTGCGCTGTTTCGCGTGACCGGCTCTGAGGGTGCAATAGAGTTCTCGGCATGGGCCGGCAGTTACTGGATACAGGCGGGCAAATCGGATGGCGAATTCATTAAGCAACCGTTGCCGGCCGGATTGAGTTATCACCAGGTATTCCTTGAGCAACTGGCACAGGATATCGCTACGGGAAAACCGGATCTTCGCAGCGCTGAATTGTCGCTTGCCGCTTTGCGCCTGATCGAATCGGCTTATCAGCAGCATGGCAACAGCGAATGGGCATTGGGCGTGCCAGCGCAGCGGCTTTAGTGAAGGGGAACTAGCATGGACGGTTTCGAGTTCGCGGTTGTCGGCGCGGGTTGGCGCACTGACTTCTTTTTGCGCGTTGCAGCGGCGCTGCCGCAAATGAAGCTTTGCGGCGTGGTTGCGCGCAACGAGACGCGCGGAAACGAAGTCCAGTCCGATTGGGGCGTGCCCTGTTTTGCGTCGGTAACTGACCTGATGCGAAGCACACGGCCGTCTTTTGTAATCGCGAGCGTTTCGGCTGAGGCGATGCCCGAGGTCTGTATCGAATTGGCCGGACATGCCGTCCCAATCCTGGCCGAAACACCCCCCGCCACAGACCTCGACGCGCTGGTCAGCCTGTACCTGGCGCTGTCCGGAGCCGGTGCCCGAATACAGGTCGCCGAGCAGTACTGGGCGCAGCCGTTGCACGCGGCGAGGCAGGCTGTGGTCGATAGCGGCGTATTGGGGCGCATCAACCAGGTCAACCTGTCCGTCTGCCACGGCTACCACGCAATGAGTTTGATCCGTCGGCTGCTGGGCGTTGGCTTCGAGCCGGCCCGGATTCGCGGGCAGCGATTCACAAGCCGCGTCGTCGCCGGCCCGGACCGATCAGGACCACCGAGCGAGGAGCGCGTGGTCGACATCGAGACCGATTTTGCGTCGCTGGACTTCGGTGACCGAATCGGACTCTACGAGTTTTGCCTGCCACAATACCGCAGCTGGATTCGCGGCCAGCGCGTTTGTATTCGCGGTGAGCGTGGCGAGATTATCGACGACCAGGTGACGTATTTGAAAGACGAGGTCACGCCAATCAGCGCCCAACTCGTGCGCCACGAGGCCGGCCGAAACGGGAATCTCGAAGGCTTACACCTGAAAGCCATCCAGTTCCAGGATGACTGGGTGTATCGCAATCCGGTGATACCGGCCCGACTATCGGATGAGGAAATTGCCGTGGCGCAATGCTTGCTCGACATGCAGCGTTTCGTAGAGCAGGGCAGGTCGTTCTATAGCCTCGAAGAGGCCAGTCAGGACCAGTACCTGGCGCTGGCCTGCACGAAAGCGATCGAGACGGGCGACACCGTGCAGACCGAAGCGCAGATGTGGGCGAGTCAGAGCTGACCCAGCCCATTCTTCTCAAGCAAGTCCCCTATGTCGACGGGCTCGCCCGTTTCAACCGAGGCTTCTGCGGCGGCACCGACTACTACTGACCAGAACGCGTCCATCGCCGTCGGACCCTCGCTTGCGCCGTTGTCGATGCTGTCGACGAGATGCATATGCTCGAAGAACGTCGCGCCATTGTGACCAGACTCTTCGATGGCCACAGGGTAACTCGGTGTCGTCATGCGCGACGGGAAAGTCTCGCCGCCGAAAATCTCGAGCTGCGACTTCAATGCGTTCCCCGGCAGAAAATCCTGATTCTCCGACGCGCGCAGCCGGCCAATGTCGCCGCAGAGTACGATCTCCTCGTAAAACATCGGCGCGAACATTGCGAGCCCGAAGTTCCCGCGCACGCCGTTTTCGTACTCGATGATAACCATTGCATTGTCGAGGATGTCCGACTTTCCCTTCTCGTGCTCGAACTCCTTGAAGTTAACCGCCATGCTGCCGGACGCAAATACACGTTTGGGCCTCGACTGTGCAAATAGATTGATCAAATCGAAATAGTGGCAGCATTTCTCGACGAGGGTGCCGCCCGAGTATCTCGAGAACTTGTTCCACTGGCCAATCTTGTCGAGGAACGCCATGCGATGCTCAACCATGCTAATGACTTTGATGTCGCCGAGCGTTTTGCGCTCCAGCGCCTCGTGAATCGCTTCGGTGTAGATCGCCTTGTAGCGATACTGCAGGCCAACCTGGAATATTCCCGAATGCTTTTCTGCAATTTGCGCAATCTCGTAGGCGTCTGGAATCGTCGTCGCAACCGGCTTCTCGACCAGAATATGTTTGCCGGATTTCGCCGCAGTTCGAACCACGTCGATGTGAGTGTAATTCGGCGTGCAGATTATCAGGCCATCGACATCCGGATCTGAACAAGCTTCCTCGATAGACGCATATATCTTGAGCGACTCATTGCTGTGAATTGCGTGTGATACCTTGGCATTCTCAACACTTAACGGCTCGGGGTCGTATACGCCGTTGATTGTCGCGCGGCCCTCAAAGTTGGTGACGCGGATATGCTCCTGGCCCATTGTGCCGGCACCGATTACATTGAACCGATATTTTGGCGCGTCACTCGCGAACAGGTATTTGTCTTTGTCGGCGACGAGGCTGGTGTGTCCATAGCGACTCGCAAAATCGCGACTCCAGAATTCATTTCCCTTTGGCATCAGCGTAACCCGATTGGTGTTGATTTAGTCGGCCGGCGAAAACTAGGCGTCGGGGAACTGATAATCCGCGAACTGTTCGCGCAAAGCGAGTTTATTTAGTTTGCCGGTTGCGGTGTGCGGTAGTTCATCGACGAATGCGACGTCGTTGGGCTTCCACCACGTTGCCACACGGTCGTCAAACCACGCCAGCATCTCGTCTTTGGTGATTTCCTGGCCATCTTTCGTGACGACAATCAGCAGCGGTCGCTCCGTCCATTTCGGGTGATTACGCCCGATAACCGCAGCCTCCGCAACCTTTGGATGACCCACCGCGGCATTCTCGAGGTCGATAGAGCTGATCCATTCGCCGCCCGACTTGATAACGTCTTTCGTGCGGTCGGTAATCTGCATCACACCGTTCGGATCGATCGTGGCGACATCGCCCGTGTCGAACCAGCCGTCTTCGTCGAGCGGGCTGTCGGTATCCTCCAACCGGAAATAGTTGCTCGCCACCCACGGGCCGCGAACCTTGAGCGTGCCGAAAGCCACGCCGTCCCAGGGTAACGCCTTATTGTCCTCGTCCGTTATTCGCATTTCGATGCCAAATACACCGCAGCCTTGTTTCGCCTGCAGTTCATAGCGCTCTTCCTGCGACAGCTCACCCATGTCCGGTTTGATTTTGAACACGGTTCCCAGCGGGCTCGTTTCCGTCATGCCCCAGCCCTGATGGACCGTAACACCGTGTTTCTTGTCGAAGTCCTCGATAATCGAAAGCGGGCAGGCCGCGCCGCCAACACTCACGCGATCGACACTGCTGATCGTTTTCCCGGACTTTTCGAGGTAATCCAGGAGGGCCAGCCAGATCGTCGGCACGCCGGAGGCAACCGTGACGTCTTCTTGTTCTATGAGTGCCTGTAATGTCTCGCCGTCCGCCATCTTGGGGCCCGGCATGACTATCTTGGCACCCACCATGGCTGCGCTATACGGGATGCCCCAGCCGTTCACATGAAACATGGGCACGACCATCAGCACGCAGTCGTTGCCGGAGAATGCCAGCACGTCGGGCAGACACCCGGCATAAGCATGCAGGACAACGGAACGGTGGCTGTACAGAACGCCCTTGGGGTTACCGGTGGTACCCGAGGTGTAACACAGCGTAGATGCTGTGCGCTCATCGAACTCGGGCCAATCGAATTCGTCAGACTCGTCCGCGATCAGCGTCTCGTAGCAGATCACGTTCGGGAGCTTGCTGGAGGGCATGTGCGCCTCGTCGGTCATGACAACGATACCCTCGACGTCCTTGAATGTTTTCGCCAGTGCTTCGACAAGCGGCATCACCAACGGGTCGACAAACAGGTAGCGGTCTTCGGCATGATTGACGATGAAAGCGACCTGCTCAGGGTAAAGGCGCGGATTAATGGTGTGACAAACGATGCCGCTTCCCGATAGCGCGTAGTACAGCTCGAAGTGCCGGTGATCGTTCCAGGCCAGGGTGCCGACGCGGTCACCGGCCACGACACCCAGCCTCTTTAGCGCATTGGCCAGCTTGCGCGTGCGCGCGAAAGCCTCGCGGTATGTGTAACGTTGCTGCGGATTGTCCACGGTCACCGAGACAATTTCGCGATCCGGGTAGTTGGTGTCAGCAAATCTCATCAATGACGAGATCAAAAGCGGGGTATCCATCATCAGACCGTGCATGCGGGTTTTCTCACCTCTCTCTTTTTGGTTCGATTGGCGGCCGATAGTCGGCCGCCGCTCAGTTCGTCGGCGCTTTGGCAGGCCGTTTTTTCGATGCGCGTTTTCGCGTCGTCTTTTTACTGGCAGAACTCTTGTCGTCAGACACTCGCCCCGATCCATTGGTTTTTGCACGACGCTTTTTCGATCGCTTTGTCTTACTTTTTTTAGCCGGTTTTTTGGCGGCATTCTTGAGGTCTTCGAATGCCTCAGTGAGGCAGTCGCAGTAAAACTCCGGATCCGGCATCATTTCGCGACACGAAATCGCGCTGACCGTAATCTGACCGTTGTAACCGATCACCGGCTGAAAAAGCCCTATTCCGTGGACAACCGGCCCGAGGCCGAAGCTGGCGACCATCTGGGATCCCATGGAATACAAGGGGAAGTTCGGACCCGGAACGTTGGTAATTATCGTGTTGTACATAGGCGGCAAGCGCTTCGCCAGGCCGTAGCGTCCGTACGCTGTCGCTATTAACCCCGAGGTGGTTGACGGCAAGAAATGGGCGGCTTCGGTCGCGAGCGAGGTGCCCAAGGTGCGCGTCAGCCGCTTGGCCTTCTCGCTCTCGCCGTGCACGGCGCGCAGCCGCTCCAGCGGATCCGCGATGTCGCTACGCACCGGCAGGCTCATCGTCGACACCATGTTACCGGCGGCCTTGCGCATTTCTTCCGGGCGGGCGGAAACCGGCGCCATCGCGACG
The DNA here is from genome assembly GCA_963760325.1 of uncultured Gammaproteobacteria bacterium. Classification (GTDB taxonomy): domain Bacteria; phylum Pseudomonadota; class Gammaproteobacteria; order Steroidobacterales; family Woeseiaceae; genus UBA1847. Next base: position 26,896 of record CAVXCW010000041.1, read on the forward strand.
AGCGATTCTTCCGGCAATTCGCCTTTGGACTCCAGGTATCGCCTGAGCGCGCCCCCGCAGACGCTGACGATCACGTCGTTGACCGTGGCCCCTTCGACCCGGCCCTTGATCGCACGTATCTCGTCCAGCGAGAAACTGCGGCCGTCGAAGACACGGTGCGGCGAAACGTTGCCGTTGAAACGCGTACGCGGCACGTTCATCGTGAGATTCAGTTCCTTGCTGAGCAGTCCGCGCCCGAAGCGCCACGCCGTCGGAACGTTGCGTGCCACCAACGAAGCAAATTCGAACGGCTTCTTTGCGGTCGTTACGGCCGTCCGGCCGAGCAACTCCATGGCGGTGGGAAAACGCTCCGGATTCCAGTCATTCTCGGGCGCCTCCACGGTGTCCTCGGGCGAGGTATCGTGGATGGCCGCGGAAATCTCTGCACCCGACACGCCATCAATTGCCGCATGGTGGAACTTCGTTACCAGGGCGAAGCTGCCCTCGGGAACACCGGCGACGTTGTCGAGGCCCTCGATGACATAGGCTTCCCAAAGCGGCCGGTTCGTATCCAGTGGCCTTGCGTGCAAGCGTGCCGCCTGGATGCAGAGTTGGCGCCAGTCACCGGGTTTCGGAAGCGCGATGTGGCGCACGTGAAATTCGAGATCGAAATCCGGGTCGTCAATCCAGTAGGGATAATCCAGGCTCATCGGCACGGTGACCAGGCGCTGCCGGAATGCGCGCGCCTTGTGCACGCGTTTCTCGAAGAATCTCAGGATGTCCTTGAACGTCACCGCACCGCCTGGCGCGGTCGACTGATCGTAGATGGCGAGACCGCCAATATGCATGGGCATGTTGCCCGTTTCCAGGTAAAGAAACGACGCGTCGAGTCCTGATAG
>CAVXCW010000042.1:0-30807 GCA_963760325.1 uncultured Gammaproteobacteria bacterium
GTTCAGGAATAAATAGGGGTCGAACCGAGGTTCATTTAGGAAATAAATCTCGGTTCGACCCCTATTTATCGCGTAGTCGGGCCGCTGCCGACTCTGCCGTGATATCGCGTTGTTTCTCGGCAAGCAGCTCGAAGCCCACCATGAATTTCGGAATCGTCGCCGACCTCAGTGCCGGCGGATAGATGTGTGCATGTAGTTGCCAGTAGTCGCTCGCGCTGTCGGACGATGGCGCGCTATGCCAGCCCATCGAGTAAGACATCGGCGCATCGAACAATTTATCGTACTTGCCGAGCAGGCTTTTGAGGATGTCGGCAAGCATTTTGTCCTCGCCCTCAGTCAATTCATGCAGTCGCGCCACTCCGCGCCGTGGAATGATGATCGATTCGAACGGCCAGATCGCCCAGTACGGCACGAGCGCGACCCAGTCTTCGTTTTCGTCGACAAGCCGTTCTTTCGCCGCCAGCTCGGCGGCAAGATAATCGAGCAACAATCGTGTGCCGTTTTTGGAAAAGTGACTCGACTGCTGACTCGCTTCTTTGGCGGCCTCGGTCGGCAAAGCATCGATCGCCCAGATCTGGCCATGTGGATGTGGGCTCGACGCACCCATCAGCGAACCACGATTCTCGAAGATCTGCACCCACTCGTAACGTTCTGATAGCGCTGCACTTTCGCGCTTCCAGGCCGCGATGACGCGCTGGACTCCGGCAGAAGACATTCGATGCAGCGCAAGGTCATGCCGTGGGCCGTAGCAAATGACGCGACAGCAACCACATACTGGCTCCAACGCGAACATCTCATCACTTTCAGGCACCGGCGTCGCGTCTTTAAGCAGCGCTGGAAAATCGTTATCGAATACGAACACGTCATCGTAATCCGGATTGACAACATCACCGGCGCGCGGGTTGCCGGGACACAGAGTAACAATTCTTGTCGTACTCGGGCGGCGAATCCGCAGCGTCGTCTTCATGCCCCTGCCACGGCCGCTGCGTCCGGTGCGGCGAAACCAGTACCCACTCGCCGGTCAGCAAATTGCGGCGGCGATGCGGTTTATCAAATTCGAAGGGCTGACTCACAAGGACTCCAGTTCATGTGGTTCGAGAAGCCGCGCGCCAGCTGCCGGACGACGATACATAGGCTGTCAGCTCCCTGTCAGTGGCGTCGTGGTAGCCGGTTGACAATGATTCGATGATTTCGTTTGCGCTTGTCACGTTCGATAAGGGCAACCATGCAACCGCCAAATCCGCCGCCGGTCATTCTCGCACCAAAAATGCCGCCCGCGCTGTCAATTTCCTTCGCCAAATCGACAAGTGTGTCGAGCTCCATACAACTGACTTCAAAATCGTGTCTCAAAGAATCATGACTCTGGTACATGAGCTCGCCGAATCGCGCCCAGTCCTTCTGCCTCATCGCCGCCACAGCCTCGATCGTACGCGAATCTTCGCTCGTCACGTGCTTTGCGCGCCGATAAGGTATGTCACCGAGCGCTTCTTTCGCGGCCTCTACGATATCTTCACTTGTATCCCGCAACTTGTTGATGCCCAGCATTCGGCAGGCCTCATCGCACTGCGAACGCCGTTCCGCGTAAGCGCCACTGCGCAGCTTGCGACTGACATGACTGTCGACAATCAGCACGGCTACGTGCGGATCTTCGAACGGAATGTGCTCAGCCTGAACCGTACGGCAGTCGAGGTAGACGACGTGATCTTGCCGGGCGTTTGCGATACAGAACTGGTCCATTATGCCAACCGGTACGCCCGCGAACTTGTGTTCAGCCACTTGGCATAGCTCAGGGATATCCTCGTTGCTGACAACGGCAGGATCCAACTGCTGCAGTAAGCGCGCCATCGCAACCTGCAGCGCCGCACTGCTCGACAGACCACATCCCATTGGCACATTTGACCTTACCAGGAGATCAAGCGACTCCGCTGCCAGGCCACGCTCCAGAAACTCTGCGAGCACTCCTTTAATGTAGTCCGTCCATTTACCCGTGGACACAATGCTGCCTCGAACGATCAAAAATTCGTCGTCGTCATCAAGATTCAAACTGGAGGCTACCATGCTCGGCTGTCGGCCCCCTTTACGACGAGCAGCCGCGATAACCGTGTGTCTTTCTATCGCCATTGGCAAGACAAATCCATCGTTATAGTCGGTGTGTTCCCCGATAAGGTTGACGCGGCCTGGCGCTGCGATCAGCCACTCTGGCTCGCGGCCAAATCGGCGCCTGAATTCTTCAGCAATTTCGTTCACTGACTTCTTATTCAACACCGCAACTCTTATAGGTCGGATTCAGGAGTTGCGATGTTATAACATTGCAGCCAACGGTCCGTATCATCGATAAGGCGTAAATATTATCTTCGGCATCTGCTATTACCCCGAGCATTGGCCGCGAGCGAACTGGAAACGCGACGCGGAAATGATGGCGAAGCTTGGCCTGACCTACGTTCGCGTTGGCGAATTTGCTTGGTCCCGCCTGGAGCCCCGTGACGGTGAACTGCGATTCGAGTGGCTGGATGAGGCCGTCGATATTCTCGCCAACGCCGGGCTGCGGGTCGTTCTGGGAACGCCAACAGCGACGCCGCCCAAGTGGCTGATCGACAAGTTTCCGGAAATATTGCCGGTCGATCCTGACACGGGTCGCACACGCGGCTTCGGCTCGCGGCGTCACTACGATTTTTCGAGCGATGTCTATCTCGGCGAAGCGCTGCGTATCACCGAAGCGATGGCCAGGCGTTACGGAGCGCACGACGCCGTTGTCGGCTGGCAAACCGACAACGAACTTTGCTGCCACGACACCACCTTGAGCGCATCGGACGTCGCACGAACGGCGTTTCAACACTGGTGCAGCGAGCAGTACACGTCGATCGACGCACTGAATACCGCATGGGGCGACGTATTCTGGTCGATGGAGTACCAGGACTTTTCATCCATCGAACTCCCCTTTGGGGCAGTCACCGAGACCAATCCGGCACATCGACTGGCTTATCGCCGTTTCTCATCCGCAAAGGTCGTCGATTTCCATGACCGTATGGTGGAAGTGATTCGCTCGCATGCCCCGGGGAAGTTCATTACGCATAACTTCATTCCGATGGTAGACACGGACGTCGACAACTTCGCACTCGCAGCACCTTTGGATTTCGCAAGCTACGACAATTATCCGCTCGGCCGCGCGGATATCAAGTTCAGGGATCGCCCGGCAGAAGAGTTTCGGAAGTACATGCGAACCGGCCACCCCGACTTCGCGACTTACAACCACGACCAGACCCGTGGACTCAGCAAGGACGGGTTCTGGGTAATGGAGCAGCAGCCGGGGCCTGTCAACTGGGCCCCTAACAACCCGCGGCCAGCCCCCGGCATGATTCGGCTCTGGACACTCGAGGCATTTGCACACGGCGCCGACTGTGTATCTTACTTCCGTTGGCGCCAGGCGCCATTCGCACAGGAACAAATGCATGCCGGCTTGTTGCGACCGGACAATTCGAAAGCAGCTGCCTGGCAGGAAGTCGAGCAGGCAATTGCAGAAGTTGCTTTGTTGAAACTACAAGCCGAAACGAAACAAAAAGCGTCTGTTGCGATAGTCACGGGCGTAGAGAGTTTTTGGGTTAGCGATATCGAGCGACAGAGCTGGTCTTACGAATTCGACAAAATCCAGTTCGACTACTATCACGCGTTACGCTCCATTGGTGTGAGCGTTGAGTTTGTCGGTATGGACGCAGATTTCCATGAATACACCCTGGTCATCGCGCCCGGTCTCCCGATCATCGACGACGCTTTTGTCGAGAAATGTGAGCAAAGTGGTGCGACCATTGTCTTCGGCCCCCGATCAGGCGCCAAGACGCACGAGTTTGGATATCCGAAAAATTTGCCTCCCGGCCCGTTGCAGCGGATTGCGCCACTGCGGGTGTTGTCCGTCGAGACCCTGCGTCCCGATTGCAACGAAAGCCTTTCCTGGAACGGAAAACGGTACGACAGCCTCATCTGGCGCGAAGAGTTGGACGCACCAAACGGCGAAGTATTGGCGAAATACGACGACGGCGCACCTGCCGCCGTGCGTTACGGAAACGTCGTCTACATAGGCACATTGACATGCACGGATTTCTTGCGGGACTTTTTTCAACAGCTTTGCGGAGACCTGGACATAGCCACGCACGATTTCGGAATCGACGTGCGCGTAGAGCAGCGCGGCAGCCTGATGTTTGCGTTCAACTATTCGGGCCAGGAGCAAGAACTTCCACTCGATGACAAGACCGAAGTATTGCTGGGCTCCCGGTTCATAAAGCCGCATGACGTAACGGTTTGGAAGCAGTAGGTAAATCGTTTTCCGAAGCCCTTATTGGAAAGCGCCCGTTGCCTGAGTAATTCCCGTGTGTTATTGCTTGTGCGATGACCCTACAACACGTCATCTTTTTCGGGCTGACCGGCCTTATCGCGATTCTGACGTTCCTCAAATGCCGCGCGGCGCCAAAATCAACGAATCAATCCACCGAAGCCGCGAATAAAGAAGTATTTCTCGCCGGCGGCGGCCTGTCGTGGTTTTTCGTCGCTGGCTCCATCACGCTAACCAATCTCAGTACCGACCAGCTCGTCGGCATGAATGGCAACCAAATGGCACTACTTGCCTGGTGGGAGTTGGCGGCGGTTGCCGGTCTTATTATCCTGGCGAAAGTATTCTTGCCGGTTTACTACAAATACAACTGCACGACGACAACAGAATTACTCGAGAAGCGCTACAACGACCACCACATTCGGGCGCTCATCGCCGTTCTATTCCTTCTCGGCAACATCTGCATATTTATTCCGTCGATGCTCTATACCGGCTCGTTGTTCATGAAGAGCATGTTTGGTGTCGACGCACCGATTATCTTTATTGCCGTCGCGTTTGCGGCCGTCGGATCGGCTTATGCCGTATTCGGAGGCTTGCGAGCGGTCGCCGTATCCGATGCCTACAGCGGTGTTTTGCTACTCAGCCTTGGCGTTTTAGTCGTATTTCTTGCCATGAAGGCGATCAATTTCGACTTTTCGGGCATACCTCCCGAGCGGCTGACCATGATCGGCGGCAACGATTCGCCCATCCCCTGGCATACCTTGCTGACTGGCATGATTTTCATCCAGGTCTTTTACTGGAGCACCAACCAGACCATTACGCAGCGAGCAATGGCGTCGCCGACGGTTGAGGAAGGCCAGAAAGGCGTCTTCGTGGCCGCGGGCATCCGTTTTCTGATCGTGCCGCCGATGATCGTGGTTCCCGGCATCGTATCTTACAAGCTTTACGGGGATATCGGTGACGCCGCATACGGGCGTATTGTCAGCGACGTGCTACCGGCCTACCTGTCCGGCGCGTTTGCGGCGGCCATTGCGGCCGCAACCCTGACGAGCGTGAACAGCGTATTGAATTCGTCAACCACGCTTTACATTTGTGATATTCATGAAAAATATGTCGGCAAAGCGCCGAACGTGCCACGCCTGAACGCGATTATTACGATCGTCATTGTATTAGTCGGCCTCGGTCTTGTGCCTTTGTATGCGACGGCCGAGAGCATCATCAACCTGATCCAGCAACTCTACGGTTTGTTGAGCATGCCGATTTTGTCGGCATTCATTGTCGGTTTGATGTTCAACAACGTAGATTCGCGCGCCGCTATCATCGCAGTGGTGTTCGGCGTCGCGCTATACGCTTTCTTTTCATTTGTGTGGAATCCGATTCATTACATTCACCTGATGTTTATTACGCTCGTGGCCTGTGTCACCGTTGCCGTTACCATCAGTAAATTTGTCTTCGGCACATCGCCCGAGCTGCGTTTCGGCTCGGCGTCGGAGGATGCTGCTTAGGATGCATAATCCAGTGAAAAGCGAACTGAGTATATGAGCAACTATATGAACCATAGCGTCGTTTTATCGAAGCGTCCTCGCGGCGAGATTCAGGACGGTGACCTGACGTTGGTGAGCAACACTGTACCAACGATCAAGAGCGGAGAAATCCTGATTCAAGTGTTGTGGCTTTCTCTCGATCCATACATGCGTCCACTCATGAACGACAGCAAAAGCTACGCCAACCCTATGAGCATCGGCGGTGTCATATACGGCGAGAGTGTTGGCCGTGTCATCGAGTCCCAATCTGATCACTATCAAGTCGGCGACATAGTCACCTGCTCTACCGGTTGGCAGGAGTACTACGTAGCTAACGAAGGCCAGGCAGGAATCTACAAGGTCGAACCGAACGGTGTTCCCCTGCAAGCCTTCCTCGGCGTTGCCGGCATGCCGGGTCGTACCGGCTATTGTGGACTGATTCACCTCGGAAAACCCAAGGCTGGTGAAACCGTCGTGGTAGCGGCGGCGGCCGGACCAGTTGGGTCAGTCGTTGGCCAGACTGCAAAGCATCTTGGATGTCACGCCGTGGGTATTGCAGGTGGCGCGGAGAAATGTCGATATCTGGTTGATGAACTGGGATTCAATGCCGCCATCGACTACAAGTCGGGCGATCTCCTGGAACAGTTGAGAGCAGCCTGCCCGAACGGCATTGACGTCTACTTCGAAAATGTCGGCGGCGATGTCACGCGAGCGGTAGCGCGGCTTTTGAACCCGGGTTCGCGGGCTCCTGTCTGCGGTTACGTGTCAGCCTACAATGCGACCGACATGACGACCGTAGAAACACCGTTCGATATTTTCGGTGCGCTTGAGGATCCTCCCGAACATCGATTCTTCCTCGTATCAGAATGGGCGGATCAGCATGAGGAGCTTACGGGACTACTGGCCGATCGCGTCAGAAAGGGCGAACTGAAATACCGCGAAACGGTGGCCGAAGGTCTGGAGAACGCGGGTGAAGCCCTCAAGGGTATGCTGAAAGGGAAGAATTTCGGCAAGCAGCTCGTACACATTGCCGACTAGGGCAGAGTATTCAGGCATCCTCCCGCCTTTTTACGTCCCAGGGATCAAACACGGTCCAGATATAGTCGGTCGTCGCCCGGTTTCTGAGTTCGTGAATTCCCACCTGTTCGGTCAGGCGTCCGAACTCCTTTAGTGCACCCCGGTCTGGATACTGCACCACGAGGAAGTGTTGTCGCTTTTTGTCATCGCCGATGCTACGAACACGGTTGCGGCCGCCAACAAGAATGGCACCACCAACTTCTGTGAGAGGCCCCGAGGCTTCTGTCAGATATTGCTGGTACTGGGCTTTCTTCCCGTTCCTGATGTTGAAGAGATTCAGCGCATACAGCATGACAAGATTTACCTTCTGAGCACACAGTCTCAGGGTGACGGGTTGCAGCCTATGACGGCTTTGACTTCGAGGTAGTCTTCAAAGCCAAAAACCCCGCCTTCCCGACCATTCCCGGATTGTTTGTAGCCCCCGAAAGGCATGGGCTCAGACCCCCATTGGCCATTGATATGCACATTGCCGGCTCGTAATCGACGGGCTATTGCTGTCGCTCGCTGTATGTCGTTCGAAGAGACGTAGGCCGAAAGACCATAATTCGTATCGTTTGCGATTTCGACAGCATCCTCCAGGTCTCTGTATGTCAGGATGCAAAGTACGGGGCCAAAAATCTCTTCGGTCGCTATGGCGCTTTTGTTATCACGCCCGACAAAAATGGTTGGTTTCACAAAGTAACCAGTTTCATGGCCATCCGGCCTTCCCGTTCCGCCCGCAATAAGTTCGCAACCCTCTTCAATTCCCGCTTCGATAAATCTCTGGATCCTGTTCCACTGCAACTGGGATACGACAGGGCCAAGGGTCGTTGCCTCGTCCTGCGGATCACCAGTAATGATGGCGTCGACAGCTTTGGCAGCAATTCTCTTCACGTCATCGAGCCTGTCGACTGGGACGAGCATGCGCGACGGTGCATTGCATGACTGGCCGGCGTTGATCATCATTCTGGTGACATCGCGCGTGACTGTATCTTCAAAGTCGGCATCATCAAGAATGATGTTCGGAGACTTGCCACCAAGCTCCTGCACGACGCGCTTAACGGAATCAGCGGCTGCACGTGCAACTGAAGTGCCGGCTCGCGTAGACCCGGTGAACGACATCATGTCGATGTCCGGATGGGACGACATGGCTTCGCCGGTTGTCGGCCCATCCCCGTTTACCAGGTTAAATACTCCCGCTGGCAGATCTGCTGCATCAATAATTTCTGCAAGAATCATCGCATTGAAGGGTGCAACTTCACTTGGCTTCAATATCATCGTACAACCGCAGGCAAGTGCCGGGGCGACCTTGCTGGCAATCTGGTGTATCGGCCAGTTCCATGGCGTGATGAGGCCGCACACGCCTATCGGCTCCCGAACGATTTTGGAATTACCGAGGTCCGTTTCAAACTCGAAAGACTTTAGTGCATTCAGCGCACTGGCGAAATGCTGATAACCCGCACCCGCTTGTCCAGTCTTGGCCAGCCCTATCGGTGCGCCCATCTCGTTTGAAATACATTGCGCCATATCGTCCCAGCGCTTCTTGTACTCGACCAGGATCCGCTCGAGTATCGCGATACGCTCTTCCAGGCTTGTCTGACTGAAGTCTTCAAAAGCACCTCTGGCAGCTGCGACCGCCCGGTCGACATCTGCGCTACTGCCAACAACTATCCGCCCAATCTCCTGCTCTGTCGCAGGATTGATCACGGCAAGAGTGTCTGAACTGACCGGGTCAATCCATTCACCGTTGATGTAAAAACGAAGCGAGTTCTTCACGTGTTCATCACCCTTGCTCGACTTTTCGATACATGCAGGCCTTTTCCTTTACGGGATCCAGCAACGACCAATCACCTTGTTCAAGAGAATGCCCCAGCGGAAATGGCGGTCTTGCCTCCTTGTTCAGGGATATCAGTACCCGCGCGTCCTCGTAATATGACTGTGCGGTCAACATCATCAGGGTCTGGATAAACTCGCCATTTGAGTCTCTTAGCCGTTCAATGTGCCCGGCAAACTCTTCATCGCTTATTGCGGTGACCTCCTCGCCCGGCTTGAGAATTGATTGGATAGCCTCTTTGAGAACGCCTTCAACCCTGATCGCTCGCTGCACGATTCTGGCGGCGATGACTTCGTCATCAGCCCCGGGCAGCCCAAACTCTTCACTCGGTCCAATTATCATGCCCGCAATCCTTTTGATGACGGCTTGCTCCTGTTCAGAATAGATTTGTTTGTTCTGCATATTCGCGTCCAAATTGATGTTCAATCAAACAAGCTGGCATCAGCCAACCTGTCCTTGATAGCGTCAGCAATATAAAGGGCCAGAGCCTGAATAGTCGGCGTCGGGTTCACTGCTCCACTCGTAACGAAAACGCTGCCATCGATGATGAACAGATTCTTGACGTCGTGACACCGGCCCCATTCATTGACTACGGACGATGACGGATCTGATCCCATCCTGGTGGTCCCCAGGTTATGCCATCCTGCCGGCACGACAGGTGCGATTTCCCTGAAGAGTTCTTTCGACCCGGCGGCAGCCATCACCTCCCTGCCACGTTCCACCGCGAACCGCATCATGCTCTTGCTGTTTGTGCTCAAGGAATAATTGACCTTTGCAGCAGGGATTCCATTCGAGTCTGCTAATTCAGCATCCAATACGACCTCGTTATGAAGTTCCGGCAGATCCTCGCATATGCCGACAACACCAACCACACGGTCGACAACTTCGCGATAAGCCTTGTGATGACCTTCTCCCCAGGGGGTGCGTCCGGACAGCATCGAAAGCACGGCGGAGCTGACCGGGCCGTGTCCCCGATGCATTTCGAGACCAAATCCACGCACGAAGTCCCGCGACGGATCGCTTTCGTAGAACTCGTGACACAAGATCCCCTTGTGTGGCCCACGGCTGCCGTCCAGTTCTTCTTCAAAAACTCCCTCGACGCCGACATACGGATGGAACATCAGGTTCTTGCCGACGAGACCGCTGGAGTTGGCGAGGCCATTTGGAAATTGTGCGGATGTTGAGTTCAGCAGCAATCGCGGAGTGCCGATACCATTGCAGGCGACAACGACGAGGCTGGCTTCCTGTGCGATCTCGTTACCGTCGGCGTCAAAGTAAATTACGCCGGTTATCATGCCATCCGGTCCGAGCGTTATTTCGCTCACTCGACAATGGGTCTTCAGCTCCACGCCTGCCCTTATTGCCACTGGCCAGTAGGTAACGTCTACGCTGCCTTTCGCACCCTGGGCGCAACCGATTCCGCACGCCCCCAGATTGATACATTTTTCACGGCCATCATAGGTTTCTGTATTGATTGCACAATCGGACGGCCACCAGTGCCAGCCCAGTTGATTGTATCCTTGCGCCAGTTTCGCGCTGGACCGGCCTAGCGGAAGCGGCGGCATGACAGGTTGCTTTGGCGGATAGGCTGGATCCCCGGCCAGTCCGGATACGCCCATCATCTTGTCGTTGATCGCGTAAAACGGCTCCAGCGTTTCATAACTAATCGGCCAGTCATCAGCAACGCCATCCAGGGTTTTGGCCCTGAAATCTGACGGATGGAGCCTGGGGAAATGGGCCGCATACAGAATCGTGCCGCCACCGACACCATTGTAGTTCGCGGCGGCAATATCCGAGTTTTCACAATTGATCGGATAATCCGCTGGCGATTTGCGAACATTGGGGTCGCTGCTGAAATCCGGCCTGGCCGCCCAGTCCATTCCGGTGACCGGATACTTGCGATGATCCACCCAGTCACCCTGCTCAAGGCAAAGGATGTGCATTTTCGTATCCGCCAGACTCCAGGCGAAGGCAGCTGCCGATGCGCCGGCACCGATAACCAGCACGTCTACTTTTTCTGGCGCGGCGACTCGAGTTGTCATCCCAATCCCCTAAAGATTGAAGTCGGAGAGCTTGCCCCGATAGTTTTCGAGTTTGTCCTCGTCCAGTTCAATTCCGATGCCGGGCCTGTCGGGAACGATCAGATCGCCGTTATCCCACTCAAACGGTTCCTTGACGATTTCGTCGAAGAACCCTCGAGACTTGTAGATGCTTTCCTGGATCAGGAAATTAGGGATATTTGCGTCAATCTGGAGGGCGGCAGCGGTAATCACCGGCCCACCCCAGACATGCGGCGCCATCAATACATAGTTGACTTCAGCCAGCGTGGCAATCTTCTTACACGCTGTGATGCCTCCACAGCTACCCAGATCCGGTTGCGCAAACGAGCACGCGCCTTCTGCAAACAGGTTCTGGAATTCGAACGGCGTAACCAACCGCTCACCGGTCGCGATCGGAATCGAGGTGCTCCGGGCTATCCTGCCCATCTGCTGATAGTTTTCCGGCGGGCAAGGCTCTTCGAGCCATAACGGGTCGTATTTTTCTATTCTCGCAGCCAATCGTCGCGCAGCCGACGGCGTCGTCTGCCCATGCGTTCCAATCAGGATATCGGCGCGACTCCCTACCGCCTCGCGAACTGCGCCGACCGCTTTTTCCGCGTGCTCGTATTCGGTCATCGAAATTTCATAGGGATGTCGCATCCCCTGATCGATCTTTTGCTGAGGGAGGGGGTCGAACTTCAGTGCTGTGAAACCCTCGTCGACGAGTTTGACGGCCACCTCTGCCAGCCGGTCGGAGTCCGTGGTCCAGCTTGATGCTACGGAACGCAGACCGCCTTTTGCCTCGAGATCGTAAATGTACGAGTAGGTGCGAATTCTGTCACGACACTTACCGCCGAGAAGGTTATAGACCGGCGTATCGTAGTGCTTGCCACAGATATCCCAGATGGCCGTGTCGAACGCACTGATGATGCCGAGCGTCACGAAGTCCGGGTGGCGGGTCGTCAGCTTCGAGTACAGTTTGTTGTAGAGGGTCTCAGGGTTGAGCGCATCCTCTCCTTTCAGGTGCGTTCGAAAGATATCTTCTACTGTCTTTTCGTAACCATCCTCAAGCCCCATCAGGGCTGAGAGGACGGCGGTTTCACCCCACCCTTCAAGGCCCTGGTCGGTCTCCAGTTTCACGAAGTACCAGAGCAGGCCACCCAGGTGCGGTGAGCCGGTTTTGATTACGTATGTTTTGACGCCGGTTAGTTTCACGCCGAGCTGCTCGCATCGGCAGGTACGGAATTCACCGACTCCAGTTGCTTGAGAATTTCCTGGTGCCGCTTTCTATTGAGCCCATAACGGGTGTAGACCACGAGCGAAATAATTGCGGAGATAGCCATAACGGGGCCGGCAGCAATTCCCAGACGTGTCAGCACGCCATCGTCGAGCTGGCCAGGCACCGCTTCGAAAGGCAGGCGCACAAACACATCCAACGCTACTCCGGCGAAAAAGTGACCAAACGAATAGGCTGCTTTGGCAAAGAAAGCTCGTGCAGAGTAATACAGTCCTTCCTCCCGCTTCCCTGTCAGCATTTCATTTTCATCAACGACATCACCGATCATCGACATGATGGCGACGACGCCCACACCTATGGAAAAATAAAAACCGGCGGCATTTGCCAGCAGCACCGGCATTAGCATCGGATCACTATTCTCGGGCATCCAGCCCAGCAACCGCAAATCGACCACAAGCTGAGCAAACAGTGCTACGCCGCCCAGCGCTACCAGCATGACGGGTTTCCGATCAAAGCGCTTCATCAAGACAGGTGAGAGGAGTGCGCCGACCATAGCCGCTGGCGCGGCAATCAATCCCAACCAACGAATTTCCAAAGCCCCCAATTCCCAGTAGTAGGTGTTGATGAACGTCATCAGTGTGTCGTAGATACCGCTTGTGATCATGAAAAAGAAATATCCGACGATCAGGACGATGTAGTTGGGGTTTTCAAGAGTTATCAATATCTGTTTGAAGAAGTGTTTTAGCGTCAATCCCTTCTGTTTGGCAGCCGCCTGAGACAGGTGCGGTATGTGCTTGTATGTACCCGCAGCACAGAACCAGATTGCGACAATGATCAGGGCGCACGCGGTGAACACGAGTGGGCTGTAAGCGGCCGCATCCAGATGCCCGGGTACCAGTTCGCCATCAGACTGCCGTATCCGCTCCCCTGCAAAAACGTAGCTCCACGCAACAAATGCAAACGATGCCCCGAACACATAACTGATTACAGTGTTGGCACTGAACAACTGCGAGCGTTGCTCTTGATTGCTGGACAGCTCACCGCCCAGAGCAAGATGCGGAACGCTGTACAAGGTGAGAAATGCCCGGCTGAGAATAGTCCAGACGCATAACCACGCGAATAGCGCCAGCTGAGAGGACTCGCCGGAACTACCAGCCAAAGCTGCCGGAGGATTGAATATGAAATAGAGCGTTATCGCCAGCGGAACCGGTGCTACAAACAGAAACGGGTGTCGACGGCCATGTCTTGAGTGCCACCGATCCGAGATGATTCCTACCACGGGGTCGGTGATGGCATCGCCGATTATTGCCAGCATGATCGCGACACCAATCAACGTGTTGCTTAGCCCGATTACCTGATTGTAATAAATCGTGATAAACGTGTTGAACATGCCGTGGTAGATGGCCTCGGCGATGGCGCCCGAGCCAAACGTGAGTTTGGTACCTAGAGAAAGCCGTTCAGCGTAAACTGAAATAGTCTCAATTCCTGTGTTTAGAAATCATCGAGGTTCTGCAACCCGCCTACTTGCCGCGATTCAGTTCTTCAATAGCCTGGTATGTCGCAACCATCATCTCCTTTCTGTAAGGCCAGGGAGACGCAATCAACTGCAACATGCCAATGGCTACCAGGTCTTCCTCGGGATCGACCCAGAATATTGTCCCGGCGTGTCCTCCCCAGAAGTAGGTGCCCGGCGAGGAAATGATGCCGGCGATTGCCGGATCACCAAAAACCCCAAACCCGATCCCGAAGCCCAGACCTGTAGCGACGCCCGGAAGGTCCAACGTCGTTGATGCGCCGGAGGTTGCTGAGGATGTTGCGGCGGGCAGATGATTCGTCGTCATAAACTGGATCGTCTTCGGACTTAGTAATCTTACCCCGTTCATCGAGCCGCCACTTCTGAGCATTTCGAGAAACTTCATGTAATCGCCGATCGTCGACACCAGGCCGTGACCGGCTGCATAGAACATTGAACCGTAATACGAGTGATTGAGGGGATCGTCGTCCGGGAACACGGCCAGCTCACTGGTCTCGTCGTTCCATACATGGTTGGTCGGAAACCGGTCCCTCTTGTCATCAGGGAGATAGAAAAACGTATCGTCCATTTCCAGAGGATCAAGAATCCGCGCCCTGAGAAACTCGGCGTAGTTTTGACCGCTGATTTTCTCGGCTACCGCACCCAACACATCATAGGAAAGTCCATAGGTCCAACGCTCGCCCGGTTCGTGTACTAATGGCAGCTTGGCGACTTTTTCGATGAACTCATTCAAATCTTCTGTGCGCAGCAGGTCAGCTTCCTGGTAAGCCTGATCGACCTCACTCTTGCCGGCCCCATAACTCAGTCCGGCCGTATGCGTCAGCAAATGGTGCATCGTGATCTGGCCCTGGGCGTCTTCAGGATGATCCTCCTTCCAAACCTTCATGTTTTTGAACTGAGGCAGGAACTTCGAGACCGGATCACTGAGTTGAAAAGCACCTTCTTCATACAGCATCATCAACGCGACCGCGGTGATGGGTTTGGTCATCGAGTAAATTCTGAAAAGCGTGTCTTCGGTCAGCGGCTTGTCGTTGTCGACACCGTAAGTACCTGCGGCGCTCACGTGCACGATCTTCCCGTGTCGAGCGACCATGGTCATCACACCCGCCAGCTTCCCTTCTTCAACATACTTTTGATTCAGCTCTTCGAGGCGCTCTAAGTCGCGCACTCGACATGCCGACTTTTTCTGCCTTTGTTCTTCGCAGGTCGTCGGCGTAACCGGTAGCGGAAATAAGACAGACGATCGCAAGCAGTGCGATTCGCAATACCGACACGTTCTGGAGTTTCACGTTCATGGCTTCCGGTCGTTACATTACACGGGAAAAATGGTATGGCCACCATCCATTACCAGCGCATGGCCCGTCATGTAGTCGCTGTGGCGAGAGGCCATAAAAACAGCGACACCTTCCATATCTTCGACCGTACCCAAACGCCCAAGACACGAGCGCCGCATGGCGCCGTCCTTGAATGCTTGCGGTGTGGCTGCCGTCAGGTCTGACTCGACGTAGCCGGGCAAGAGTGCGTTGACCGTAATGCCATTGCGCCCCAGCTCAACTGCCAGCGCATGCGTAAGGCCGACGACAGCGGCTTTCGTGGCAGAGTAGGATGCCGCAGCAGGCATGCCCATTATCGCGGCGATCGACGAAGTCACTACCAGTTTCCCCGGCGCTTTTCGCTCCAGCAGGTGAGCGATCATCGGGCGGTAAGTATTTACGACACTGTTGACGTTAAGGTCCATTGCACTGTTCCAGGTGGCATTGTCGATCTCGTGCAGGAACCCCCTTGCGCCGGCACCGCCGGCGTTGGCAAAACAGGAATCGACTTTGCCAAAGTGCGCGACGGTCGCCGAAAAGGCCTCGTTGACCTGATTTTCGTCGGTGACGTCGCAAACGAAAGCTCGCGCCTCTCCGCCGAGGCTCTCCAGTTCAGCTAGTGCGGCATCGTTCTTATCCTTGTTACGCGCCCAAATCGCCACCGACGCGCCCGACTTTACAAGACCGCGAGCAAATGCCAGCCCAATTCCACCGTTCCCGCCCGTAATCAGGGCGACATGCCCGTCTAGATCAAACATCAACTCACTCCCTCGTAATCACACCGGCTCACTACCGGCTAAAGTGACACATTGTCCAGTACATGCGGCACACGCCACCGATAACGGGCGCTTTTTCGCTATGTACATAACGTAATGCGCCTAATAAAACAGTAATCAGGTCGACACTAGGAAAACTAAATCCATTACTACGCTTACTGTCAACAATCATAAATAGTTTATCTTTCAATTACTTCTCTGACTTTTCTTGACCTACTCAACCCAATCATCGCTGCCGGTTCAGCCTACTATGCATTTAATTGAACTTTTTTTCAATTAACTGTTGACGATTATGCCAGACCGCGCTATTTTTAGTAGCGCTTCACAAAAAAAGCCGCGGCCATCTGGCACCGTCAGCTATCAGATATCAGGGGGTAAACCCGCATGTTCAAGCAAATTCAACGCCACCGCATTTCGACAGCCGTCGCCTTGGCGGCGGCCGGTATCGCCGTCGCCTTTCCGGCTACGAGTCTTGCCCAGGAGCAGGAATTCGGAATCGAGGAAATTATCGTGACCGCGCAGAAGCGCGAGCAAGGTCTTCAGTCCGTGCCGATCTCGGTAACGGCCATCGACTCGGAAGGACTGAAAGCCGCCGGGATCGAGAACATCCTGGATCTGCAATTCAACACGCCAAACTTGCTGTTGGGTCGCAACAGCAACTACACGATTCGCGGCGTGGGTACGACTATCTTCGGCAGTTCACGCGATGCCGGCGTAGGTGTCGCAGTAAACGGCGTATTCGTGCAGAACCCGGTCGCGACAGCAGAGATGTACGACCTGCAGCGCGTTGAAGTGCTGCGTGGCCCACAGGGAACCCTGTTTGGCCGTAATACGACGGGCGGCCTGATCAACCACATTACGGCGAAAGCGGGAGCGGAATTCGACGCATCGCTCAGCGTGCAATTTGAAGATCCCAGGGGCCTGCGTTCAACGGGTTTCGTGAACTTCCCGATTTCTGACAACGTATCGCAGCGATTTGCCTACAACTACGTGAACCGCGATGGCTACACAGAGAATCTTTACACCGGAGACAGGGTCGATGGCCGCGATCAGATCGCTGTTCGCTCGAGCACGCATTTCGAATTCGGTGACGCAACTAGCGCTGATCTTGTTATCGATTATTACGACGAGGACAGCAACCGGAACACCAGCCCCAAGGCGCTATGTACGCCGGACCCGGTTTTCGTTTGTTCAACGGATTCTCGCGAGGCGGGCTTCCCGCTGGTCAACTATCCGATCGATGATTCCCTGCTTCCAGGTGCTGTGCGGGCGGACCGTTATCTACCGAACCCTACCAGCCTTCGGGAAGTGAGATACGATTTCGCGCCGCGGTACACAACCGGCGAGACGATCGTCAGCTTCGAACTGACTCACTCTTTTGGCAGCGTCGATTTCACCTCGGTAACCGGTTATTACGAGAACGAGGAGGATCGGGACCGCGATTTCGATCTGGGCGCGGCACCTTTCGGATTCAACCCCGGGGATTACAACACGCCTTTTGGCCCGGTCACGATTGCCGATGATGGGCAAGGCAATGGCATCTTGACCTACATCGAAGGCGGACAAATTGTATCGACGACCCGATACAGCCCCACTCAAACTGCAGTGGGCTCATCCGAGCAGTGGAGCCAGGAATTCAGATTGGCGTCAAACAACTCGGGTGCGGTGAATTGGTTGCTCGGTGCGTATTACCTGGACTATGACCGCAATTCCAGAGTGACGACCAATATTCCAGCAGGGCGGGACTTAGGCGTCGGCGGCGTTCAGGGCTTTACCGCGGCGGCGCCTGTGGAGTCCCTGGCTTTTTTTGGCGAAGTTTACTGGCAAATCAACGACACCTTCGAGTTGATCGCCGGGTTGCGCTGGACCGACGAAGATAAAGGCATTAAGACACAGACCTCCAATTTCTTTCCAGCCGCCAGTTTCACCGAAGACACGGACTCCTTCAGCAAAACGACGGGTCGGCTGGTGGCAAACTGGACGCCCGATGTTAGTTGGTCGAGCAGCAGCCTGTTTTATGCATCCTATTCGACGGGCTACAAATCGGGTGGATTCAACCCCGGTTTGGAGGCCGCTCCGACTTACGACGCTGAAGAAGTCACGGCGTACGAAATCGGTACCAAGAACCTGTTGGCCGACAACACACTGCAGTTGAATGGTGCCGTGTTCTTCTACGACTATGAGAATCTGACGCTTGGCAACCTGGTGGGTACTTCCATCACCAACGTTAACGTGCCGAAATCGGTGAACAAGGGTGCTGAAATCGAAATGGTCTGGCTGCCGACAGAGGCCTGGCGGCTTGAGGCTGCTGTCGGTCTGCTCGACACGAAGATCGACAGTGTATTTTCACCGCCCGATCCCGCACGCGGCAATCTGATCGTCCCGTTGCAAGGCAATGATTTGCCCAATGCTCCAGGCACAACAGTCAAGCTGGCCGCGCAATACTATGCCGATATCTGGTCGGGATGGAGCCTGGTGCCCCGGATCGACTGGTACCGGCAGGATGAGTTCTTTTCGCGTGAATTTAACACCAACGGGGAAAGAGTCGACGCTTGGAACCAGCTCGACCTTCAGTTTGTCTTCCAGCAGAATGACGGTCCCTGGCGCGTTAACGTGTCTGCCAAGAACCTGACGGATGAAGACTCGGAGACATTCGTGGAGACCAATTCATCCCTGGTTGGAAGTTTCAAGAATGTCTTCCTGCTGGATCCTCGGGTCTACAGCGTCAACGTCGAGTATAGTTTCAACTAATACTGAGATCAGAATTGAGGATCGAGCTTACACAGGAACCCCCGGCTATCCGGGGGTTTTTGTTATCAGCCGCACAATAATACGGAGCCAGAGATGAAGGCAGACATCAAGCTTGCACCTGCGATGGTAGTTGAAGCTGCCAGCGTGAAAGACACCAGCACCACATCATCGGTGTGAACCATATCGGTTTATCGGTGAAAGACCTGGACAAGGAGCTGGCGTTTTATCGAGAGGCTACCAGTTTCGAGCTCGTGAGCAGAGAGACGGTCTCGCAAAACAAAGACGCCGATCGGTTATTCGGTCGCCAGGACATCGCATACGAAATGGCTGTTCTGAAAGCACCTAACATGCTGCTTGAGCTGACCGAATTCGAGCACAATAAAGACGCAGAGATAAGCCGAATGCCCGCCAAAGGACCCGGCATGACCCATACGTGTTTTCAGTCGCCATCGAGCGATCCGGGCTGGGCCAAGTTCGTCAACGCCGGCGCAACACCTCTCACCTGGGGCGGCGAACCCGTGGATCTCGGCGGGTATGGTGTTACCTACGGGTATGCCTATGACCCTGAAGGGAACATGATGGAGCTTGAGCAACTCGATGGAAACGTGCTCTCTCGTGTGGGTTACGACAAGACCTGGAAAGACCTGGGAGAAGTCATGTGGATGTCCCAGGTCGCGCTGGTTACTCACGATATCGATCGCTTGATGAACTTCTACCACGGAGTACTGGGATTCCAACCGTATCGCAAAGCCGAACTTCGCGACAACGTCAGAGCGGACCAGATCGTCGGCTATGAAAATTCGCAGGTCCTGGCCGGCTGGTTCAGAATGAACGAGACGTCCAAGGTCATCGAGTTCTGGCAATACGTCAATCCAGCAACGCCGGAATTTGAAGGCGAACGCGATGTCACTGACTTGGGGTATTCCTTTTCTCTGGAAGTCACTGACATCCAAAAGGAGTATCAACGTTTGACAGACCTGGGTGTGGAGTTCGTCAGCGAGCCCGTCAGGCTCGGCGAATTCTGGCAGGCCTACACGCGTGATCTGGACAGCAACATTTTCTCGCTGCGCCAGGCGGTTGACGTCGAATCCGAACTTTCCGTTCGGAAACTCGATGTCAACAAGCTGCTATAGACGCACGCTGTTTCTGTTGGACGAACCTCGACCTTAGTCGTCGGATTCCAGGTCTGAGAGAAAAGCCGCTATCGCCTGAGTACTTTTGGCGGCGTCCTGCATCGACGTCCAATGGCCAACGCCTGGCAGCTGAACTACAGCAACTTCATCGGCGGTGTCTCTCATCATGTCGATATAAGCCGGGACGAACGTCCCGTCGTCACCGCCGACGATCAATAGTACTGGCGGCCTGATCGTCGTGGGCGGGGCTGGCCAGTAGGTGTCTTGCGTAATGGTGGCGGGAGCCGGCATATTCGCGCGATACCAGTTGAAGCCACCATTCGTTGCCGCGGCAGGCGCAAGAGCTTCGCGAAAAAGTTCGCCCTCTTCTACCGTCAGGTCGCCGCTCTCAATGAGCTTGCCGTAAGACTGACGCCAGATGCGCTCGCCTGGCGGGTTTTCAACGACGGCTTCGGGCGGCGTCTCTCGAATTCTCTGCATATAGGCCGAAATGGCGCGTTGCTCTTCGCTCGTCCTCACCAAATCCAGGAATACGTTGTAGGAGGGAGCGCTCATACCGACGACGCCTTTGAGCCTGTCCGGATAGGCCTCGGCAAAGGTCAACGCAAGGGCGCCACCCCAGTCATGACCGATAAGCGTAAACCTTTCATCGCCCGCCAGATGACGGGCCAATGCGTCGAGCTGCGCAGCAAGCGCTTCGACTTTATAGGCGGAAAGCGCCTGGGGTTTGTCCGATCGCCCGGCGCCAAGACCGTCTAACGCGACGACGCGATATTGTGATTTCAGCGCCTCCATCTGGTCGAAGAACGAGAACCAGAAAGACGGAAAGCCGTGAAACAATACGACTAGGTCGCCCTCGCCGGCTTCGACGTAATGCAGGCGCAGGCCCTCGTACTCGAAATAGCCTTCGCGATAATTGGGGCCGCTTTCCATCGCCCGGTTTGCGTAAGCGACTGCCGCATCCTCCACAGCCAATCCCGGGTCTTGGCTCACCGTCGGTGACTGCGAAGCGGGCGTCTCATCACGAGAGCAATCTGCAAGAAACATCGGCATAAGCAGAAGCAGCGCCAGGCGCAGCAAGCGCAAGGACTTCACATTTTTCGGCTCCTTGTTGGACATCTGGTAACCTCGCCATGAACCCTTATTTGATAAGGCTTATACGCCGATTATAGCAGATAGACTTGACCCGTCAGTGCCCTCGAAGCTACTATTATTGACTATTATTAAAATAACGATTTCGGGGAGTGATCACATGATCAACGGCGTCCACCGGACCAGACTGTCCGTCCGGATCACGTGCAGAGAGGCTGCGGAATGAACGCCGCAGCCAAACTCGAGGGCCGCGTCGCTATTATCACGGGTGCCGCACGCGGCATCGGACTCGCAGCCGTCAACCGACTCGCCGAGGATGGCGCGGACATCGTCGCCTTCGACCTGCCGGGTTCTCCCCTGGCTGACGCCGTGCAGGCGGCCGAGTCGGCGGGACGGCGAGCAGTGGCGTACGAGGGTGACGTGTCGCAGACCGACGCCTGGCGAGGCGTCGTGGATCTTGCCCAGTCCGAATTCGGGCGTATCGATATCCTGTTCAACAATGCCGGGATCAGCGGGGCGCTCGCGGGTCCATTGGATTATCCCGACGATGAGTTCGATCGCATCATGGCAATCAACGTCAGAGGTGTGTTTCTGGGCACCAAGTACGTGGGCAACGCGATGAAGGAGACAGGTGGGAATATCGTCAATACGTCTTCGATATCGGGCTTTGGTGGTGGCGGAAAGATCATTGGTTACAATGCGAGCAAGCACGCGGTGAACGGCATGACGAAGACGGCGGCCATCCATTTAGCACCGCTCGGCATTCGCGTGAATGCCGTTTGCCCCTCGCCTACCGATACCGATATGGTCGACGACCTGGCCGAGACTGTTGCACCGGACGATCCGGCGTCGTTCAAAAAGGAATTCGTAAGCGGTAACCCGCTGGGAAGAATTTGCCAGCCTGAAGAGATCGCGGCTGTTGTCAGTTTTCTCGTCAGCGACGACGCCTCTTACATTAACGGGGCACTCGTGCCGGTGGACGGCGGCACACTCGCGCGATGATCGCGCTTGCTGTCTCTAACGATCGCGCGGGCAAGACCGTAGATTTCTGAATAGCAGCACTACCGAGAGGAAACCTGACCAATGTCCGAGGCAAAGAAACAACGAAAGCGTTTGGCGCCTGAGGTGCGGCAGTCCAGCATACTCGACTTTGCCGCTAAAATTGTCGCGGCGGAAGGCGTTTCTGCCGTCAGCATGGAGCGCGTGGCCAAGGCGGCTGGTGTCAGCAAATCGCTCGTTTACGTCTATTTTCCAAGTACGACCGAATTGCTGCAGGAATTGTTGCAGCGCGAATTGAAGCGCCTGCGGCGCCAACAGGCACACGCCGCCAATCACGCGCGTACCTATGGAGAAATGGTCCGAGGCGTGACGCACGCTTACCTGACCTATATTAAGGAGCGCGGTCTTATTATCCACCGGCTGCAGGGGGAACCGAGCGTCGCCCAGGGCACAGGTAACCCGACTGACTTCGGCCGCGACGATGCCGTTCGCTACCTGGCGGAGATCATCAGCGACAACTTTGGCATTCCAATGGAGCTGGCGATACCGGCAACCGCCATCTCCTTCGGCCTGCCAATTGCGGCAGGGGACTACCTGGACAGCAACGGCGCCGACTTCCAAACAATCGAGGATCTCACCGTCACGATGATCATCGGCAGCACCGAAGCACTGAGGAAAAATTACCTGACAATGCACAAGCCGCTCAAGCGCAGACAGACGGCAACGCCGCCGAAGTCGGCCAGCGATCCTGATCTGGAAGTGCTATGAACGCTCCCGCTGTCGAATTCCTCTTCTTGCCGGATGGCAAGATATGCCTCGTCACCAGCGCTCACGCGCGCTTGGCCACCAGATGGTCAGGGGATTCTTGGATGCCGGGGTCGCGATCATGCTGACCAGCAAGGCAGGAGCCTTCATTACCGGCGAAATCATCCGGGTTGACGGGGGCGCAACCCTCGTCAGCTAGAATGCTGATGTATAGTCGTTGTAAGGAATCTACATCGGGCGGGACCGACTCGGGGCAAGAATAATGGAACAACTATCAGGACTCGACGCGTCGTTTCTTTACCTGGAAACGGGCAACATGCCCATGCAT
The DNA here is from genome assembly GCA_963760325.1 of uncultured Gammaproteobacteria bacterium. Lineage (GTDB taxonomy): Bacteria > Pseudomonadota > Gammaproteobacteria > Steroidobacterales > Woeseiaceae > UBA1847. Next base: position 22,702 of record CAVXCW010000042.1, read on the forward strand.
ATTGGCGGTCTCGCCATCTACGATCAGTCGACCGCGCCAGGCGGTGCGGTGACGTTCAAGGACATCCTGAGATTCTTCGAGAAACGCGTGCACAAGGCGCGCGCATTCCGGCAGCGCCTGGTCACCGTGCCGATGAGCCTGGATTATCCCTACTGGATTGACGACCCGGATTTCGATCTCGAATTTCACGTGCGCCACATCGCGCTTCCGAAACCCGGTGACTGGCGCCAACTCTGCATCCAGGCGGCACGCTTGCACGCAAGGCCACTGGATACGAACCGGCCGCTTTGGGAAGCCTATGTCATCGAGGGCCTCGACAACGTCGCCGGTGTTCCCGAGGGCAGCTTCGCCCTGGTAACGAAGTTCCACCATGCGGCAATTGATGGCGTGTCGGGTGCAGAGATTTCCGCGGCTATCCACGATACCTCGCCCGAGGACACCGTGGAGGCGCCCGAGAATGACTGGAATCCGGAGCGTTTTCCCACCGCCATGGAGTTGCTCGGCCGGACGGCCGTAACGACCGCAAAGAAGCCGTTCGAATTTGCTTCGTTGGTGGCACGCAACGTTCCGACGGCGTGGCGCTTCGGGCGCGGACTGCTCAGCAAGGAACTGAATCTCACGATGAACGTGCCGCGTACGCGTTTCAACGGCAACGTTTCGCCGCACCGTGTCTTCGACGGCCGCAGTTTCTCGCTGGACGAGATACGTGCGATCAAGGGCCGGGTCGAAGGGGCCACGGTCAACGACGTGATTGTCAGCGTCTGCGGGGGCGCCTTGCGGCGATACCTGGAGTCCAAAGGCGAATTGCCGGAAGAATCGCTCGTCGCGATGGCTCCGGTTTCCGCCCGCCCGGAAGAAATGCGCAAGGCTGCCGGTAACATGGTGTCGACGATGAGCCTGCCGGTGCGTAGCGACATCGCGGATCCGCTGGAGCGGCTGCGCGCCGTGCACGGCGAGAGCGAGAAGGCCAAGCGGCTGACGCGCACCTTGGGCACCTCGCTCGCGACCGAAGCCGCCCATTTTTTGCCGTCAACCACCTCGGGGTTAATAGCGACAGCGTACGGACGCTACGGCCTGGCGAAGCGCTTGCCGCCTATGTACAACACGATAATTACCAACGTTCCGGGTCCGAACTTCCCCTTGTATTCCATGGGATCCCAGATGGTCGCCAGCTTCGGCCTCGGGCCGGTTGTCCACGGAATAGGGCTTTTTCAGCCTGTGATCGGTTACAACGGTCAGATTACGGTCAGCGCGATTTCGTGTCGCGAAATGATGCCCGATCCGGAGTTTTACTGCGACTGCCTCACGGAGACTTTCGAGGACCTCAGGAAAGCGACAAAGCGCCCGGCCAAAAAACGTAAGACAAAGCGATCGAAAAAGCATCGCGCAAAAACCAATGGATCGGGGCGAGTGTCTGACGACAAGAGTTCTGCCAGTAAAAAGACGACGCGAAAACGCGCATCGAAAAAACGGCCTGCCAAAGCGCCGACGAACTGAGCGGCGGCCGACTATCGGCCGCCAATCGAACCAAAAATAGAGAGGTGAGAGAACCCGCATGCATGGTCTGATGATGGATACCCCGCTTTTGATCTCGTCATTGATGAGATTTGCTGACACCAACTACCCGGATCGCGAAATTGTCTCGGTGACCGTGGACAATCCGCAGCAACGTTACACATACCGCGAGGCTTTCGCGCGCACGCGTAAGCTGGCCAATGCGCTAAAGAGGCTGGGGGTCGTGGCCGGTGACCGCGTCGGCACCCTGGCCTGGAACGATCACCGTCACTTCGAGCTGTACTACGCGCTATCGGGAAGCGGCATCGTTTGTCACACCATTAATCCGCGCCTTTACCCTGAGCAGGTCGCTTTCATCGTCAATCATGCCGAAGACCGCTACCTGTTTGTCGACCCGTTGGTGATGCCGCTTGTCGAAGCACTGGCGAAAACATTCAAGGACGTCGAGGGTATCGTTGTCATGACCGACGAGGCGCACATGCCCGCCAGCAAGCTCCCGAACGTGATCTGCTACGAGACGCTGATCGCCGACGAATCCGACGAATTCGATTGGCCCGAGTTCGATGAGCGGACGGCATCTACGCTGTGTTACACCTCGGGTACCACCGGTAACCCCAAGGGCGTTCTGTACAGTCACCGTTCCGTTGTCCTGCATGCTTATGCCGGGTGTCTGCCCGACGTGCTGGCATTCTCCGGCAACGACTGCGTGCTGATGGTCGTGCCCATGTTTCATGTGAACGGCTGGGGCATCCCGTATAGCGCAGCCATGGTGGGTGCCAAGATAGTCATGCCGGGCCCCAAGATGGCGGACGGCGAGACATTACAGGCACTCATAGAACAAGAAGACGTCACGGTTGCCTCCGGCGTGCCGACGATCTGGCTGGCCCTCCTGGATTACCTCGAAAAGTCCGGAAAAACGATCAGCAGCGTCAGTCGCGTGAGTGTTGGCGGCGCGGCCTGCCCGCTTTCGATTATCGAGGACTTCGACAAGAAACACCGCGTCACGGTCCACCAGGGCTGGGGCATGACGGAAACGAGCCCGCTGGGAACGGTATTCAAGATCAAACCGGACATGGGTGAGCTGTCGCAGGAAGAACGCTATGAACTGCAGGCAAAACAAGGCTGCGGTGTATTCGGCATCGAAATGCGAATAACGGACGAGGACAATAAGGCGTTGCCCTGGGACGGCGTGGCATTCGGTACGCTCAAGGTTCGCGGCCCGTGGGTGGCGAGCAACTATTTCCGATTGGAGGATACCGACAGCCCTCTCGACGAAGACGGCTGGTTCGACACGGGCGATGTCGCCACGATCGATCCGAACGGCGTCATGCAGATTACCGACCGCACGAAAGACGTTATCAAGTCGGGTGGCGAATGGATCAGCTCTATCGATCTCGAGAATGCCGCGGTGGGTCATCCAAAGGTTGCGGAGGCTGCGGTTATCGGGCGTAATCACCCGAAATGGACGGAGCGACCGCTGCTGATTGTCGTCACGAAGGACGGCCAGGAAATCGCCAAAGACGAGATGCTGGCGTGGTTTGACGGCCGTGTGGCAACCTGGTGGAAGCCCAACGACGTCGCATTCGTCGATGAACTACCGCACACCGCAACCGGCAAACTAAATAAACTCGCTTTGCGCGAACAGTTCGCGGATTATCAGTTCCCCGACGCCTAGATTTCGCCGGCCGACTAAATCAACACCAATCGGGTTACGCTGATGCCAAAGGGAAATGAATTCTGGAGTCGCGATTTCGCGAGTCGCTATGGACACACCAGCCTCGTCGCCGACAAGGACAAATACCTGTTCGCGAGTGAGGCGCCAAAGTATCGGTTCAATGTAATTGGTGCCGGCACAATGGGCCAGGAGCATATCCGCGTCACCAACTTTGAGGGCCGCGCGACAATCAACGGCGTATACGACCCCGAGCCGTTAAGTGTTGAGAATGCCAAGGTATCACACGCAATTCACAGCAATGAGTCGCTCAAGATATATGCGTCTATCGAGGAAGCTTGTTCAGATCCGGATGTCGATGGCCTGATAATCTGCACGCCGAATTACACTCACATCGACGTGGTTCGAACTGCGGCGAAATCCGGCAAACATATTCTGGTCGAGAAGCCGGTTGCGACGACGATTCCAGACGCCTACGAGATTGCGCAAATTGCAGAAAAGCATTCGGGAATATTCCAGGTTGGCCTGCAGTATCGCTACAAGGCGATCTACACCGAAGCGATTCACGAGGCGCTGGAGCGCAAAACGCTCGGCGACATTAAAGTCATTAGCATGGTTGAGCATCGCATGGCGTTCCTCGACAAGATTGGCCAGTGGAACAAGTTCTCGAGATATTCGGGCGGCACCCTCGTCGAGAAATGCTGCCACTATTTCGATTTGATCAATCTATTTGCACAGTCGAGGCCCAAACGTGTATTTGCGTCCGGCAGCATGGCGGTTAACTTCAAGGAGTTCGAGCACGAGAAGGGAAAGTCGGACATCCTCGACAATGCAATGGTTATCATCGAGTACGAAAACGGCGTGCGCGGGAACTTCGGGCTCGCAATGTTCGCGCCGATGTTTTACGAGGAAATCGTACTCTGCGGCGACGTTGGCCGGCTGCGCGCGTCGGAAAATCAGGATTTTCTTCCAGGGAACGCGTTGAAGTCGCAGCTCGAGATTTTCGGCGGCGAGACTTTCCCGTCGCGCATGACGACACCGAGTTACCCTGTGGCCATCGATGAGTCTGGTCACAATGGCGCGACGTTCTTCGAGCATATGCATCTCGTCGACAGCATCGACAACGGCGCAAGCGAGGGCCCGACGGCGATGGACGCGTTCTGGTCAGTAGTAGTCGGTGCCGCCGCAGAAGCCTCGGTTGAAACGGGCGAGCCCGTCGACATAGGGGACTTGCTTGAGAAGAATGGGCTGGGTCAGCTCTGACTCGCCCACATCTGCGCTTCGGTCTGCACGGTGTCGCCCGTCTCGATCGCTTTCGTGCAGGCCAGCGCCAGGTACTGGTCCTGACTGGCCTCTTCGAGGCTATAGAACGACCTGCCCTGCTCTACGAAACGCTTCATGTCGAGCAAGCATTGCGCCACGGCAATTTCCTCATCCGATAGTCGGGCCGGTATCACCGGATTGCGATACACCCAGTCATCCTGGAACTGGATAGCTTTCAGGTGTAAGCCTTCGAGATTCCCGTTTCGGCCGGCCTCGTGGCGCACGAGTTGGGCGCTGATTGGCGTGACCTCGTCTTTCAAATACGTCACCTGGTCGTCGATAATCTCGCCACGCTCACCGCGAATACAAACGCGCTGGCCGCGAATCCAGCTGCGGTATTGTGGCAGGCAAAACTCGTAGAGTCCGATTCTGTCGCCGAAGTCCAGCGACGCAAAATCGGTCTCGATGTCGACCACGCGCTCTTCGCTCGGTGGTCCTGATCGGTCCGGGCCGGCGACGACGCGGCTTGTGAATCGCTGCCCGCGAATCCGGGCCGAGTCGAAACTAACGCCCAGCAGCCGACGGATCAAACTCATTGCGTGGTAGCCGTGGCAGACGGACAGGTTGACCTGGTTGATGCGCCCCAATACGCCGCTATCGACCACAGCCTGCCTCGCGGCGTGCAACGGCTGCGCCCAGTACTGCTCGACGACCTGAATTCGGGCGCCCGCTTCGGAGAGCGCTTGGTACAGGCTGACCAGCCCGTCAAGGTCTGGAGCGGGGGGCGTTTCGGCCAGGATCGGCACGCCATGCCCGGCCAGCTCGATACAGACCTCGGGCATCGCTTCAGCCGAAACGCTTGCGATGACAAAAGACGGCCGCGTGCTTCGCATCAGGTCAGTTACCGACGCAAAACACGGGACGCCCCAATCGGACTCGACTTCCTTTCCGCGCGTCTCGTTGCGTGCAACCACGCCGCAAAGTTTCATTTGCGGCAGCGCCGCCGCGACTCGCAAAAAGAAGTCGGTGCGCCAGCCGGCGCCAACAACCGCGAACTCGAAACCGTCCATGCTCTTCCCCTTAGCCAAAACAATTACGCCGGCACGCCCAATGCCCACTCGCTGTTGCCATGCTGCTGATAAGCCGATTCGATCAGGCGCAAAGCGGCAAGCGACAATTCAGCGCTGCGAAGATCCGGTTTTTCTGTAGCGATATTCTGTGCCAGTTGCTCAAGGAATACCTGGTGATAACTCAATCCGGCCGACAACAGTTGCTTAATGAGTTCGCCATCCGAATTGCCGACCTGTATCCAGTAACTGCCGGCCCATGCCGAGAACTCGATTGCGCCCTCAGATCCGGTCACACGAAACAGCGCACCTCGTTGTTCCTCGGGCGGCAACACGTCGCTTGTTGGTTCGGTTTTGTTGCCGGAGTGCAGGTCGACGCACACACCGGAATCAAATTCGATACGCGTAACGCCGCGAGACTCAACCTGGACACCATCGTTAACTACGTGACCGCTGACGTCGAACTCGGCGTTCACTATCCTCGGCTTTTCATTTTCGAAGACGTCACACAGGTACGCCAGCCAGTGAATGCCGGCGTTCAGCAGATCAACAGCGTTCTGAACTTCGACACTCGAAATTTCACCGATGTCGCCGCGTCGCATTCGTACTTTAATTTCCTGCGCGGCGGGCAGCACCAGTAATCCGTGCGGAACAACAACAGGACACGCAGCGTCACGGACCTCCCGCAACAACTCCGCGGCGGTCGAAACGTCGCAGGCCAGTGGTTTTTCCAGCAGCAGGCCTTTTGGGTTGTGCAGTGAAGCACTTCGCGCGCAATTGCGGCGTGGCTTGGCGCCGGCGTCGCAACACATACGACGTCGGTACGGCACTCGGAGAGCATGTCACGATAGTCCGCGAACAAACGAACGTCGGGAAATTGATCCGCGACGCGTTGCCGGACATCGGCGGAGAGATCGGCAGCGGCAATCAACGCGTAATCACTGGAATTACTCACCGCATCGAGGCTTAGTCCCCCGCCGTGGCCGCAACCGATGACTGACGCTGTCAGCATTAGACGAACTCGGGTCTCTCGAAGCCCGCGGCAGCGTATATATTGTCGATCAGCTGCATGTTATTGATCGCATCTTCACCGCCGGTGAGGAGCGCTTCCGATCCACCCACGGCGGCGATGAAATGTTGCAGCTGGTAATAGTACGTTGACTCGCCGGCGACACTCTCGGATCGGAGTTCTCCGTCTGCCTCTGTGATGATCTTGTTGCCATTGTGCGGTGCAATGGGGTTCTGCAGCATCAGGCGACCCTTTTCACCTTCAATAAGCACGCGCGCGCAGTGCTGCTTGGCAGCACTTTCGTCCATCGCCGTCGCAATCTCGGCCGTTGCACCGTCCGAAAAGCGCAGGGAAGCCCGCGTCGCAACGTCAACGCCTGCCTCGCTTCGCACGCACTCCGCCTGCACGACACGTGGCTCGGATCCCATCAGCGTGCGTACCCAGTGCGCGGGGTAACAACCGAGATCCATCAACGCACCGCCGCCCAGCATCGGGTCATGGCGAAACTCCGATGGATCGTAAGGAATACGCACATCGAATTGTGCCTCGATATGGCGAATCCCACCGACGACGTCGTTCGCGATCAATTCAAGCACGCGTTGGAAAAACGGATGGAATCGATAGTGAAATGCTTCGACCAAAACCCTCTGCGAAGCGTTGGCCGCCATCACCATTCGGTGTGCCTGTTCGGCATTCATGGCGAACGGCTTTTCGCACAAAACGTGTTTTCCGGATTCTAGTGCGGCAATCGACCATTGCTCATGCTGGTTGGGCGGTAATGCATTGTAGATGGCATCGAGATGCGGCGAGTCGATGAGAGCAGCGTAGCTGTCTGAGACCGTGGCAATGTTGTGGTCGTTAGCGAACGCCTGCGCTTTTTCCATACTGCTCGCGGCAACAGCATTGATGCTCACACCAGGAAGGAGTGTCGACGGCTGTATAAGGGCGAGCGGCGCGATTCGTGCCGCGCCAAGTATGCCAAAACGGAGCATTTAGGAGATGCGAACGTTGCCAGGCTCAGAAGGGGGAACTGAGCCTGGCAACGCTTCGCGAAGCAACGGCTAGAACGCAGCCCGTAAGCCAACACCAAAGTAACGACTGGCGTCACGAGGAATCTGGTAACGGAAGCCATCACCACTGTATGTCGTCGCATAGCTCTCATCACCGAGATTCTTGCCGATCAATGAAATCCTGAACTGATCGTCGTTGAACGACAGGGAAGCCGTCAGGTTAAGAATGTCGTACGAGGGTAACAGTGCCGCCGGATTGAACGTGCCGTCCGTACCCGGGAGGTCCGAATACTGTTCGTCCGTGTGCACGTAAGATCCGTTCAGCACGAAGTCCATCGTGTTAAGCGGAACCACCCACTCGCCGTATAGCGATACTTTGAGATCGGGGGAGAACGGTACGTCGAGCCCGGAACGTTCGCTACAACCGGCCGGTGGAAGACCAGTAATCGCGTCAAGCGGGCAATTGAACTTATCGATGGTCGCGTCGACCGCAGCGAATCCGCCGCCGATACTTATGTTTTCCATCGGCTGCCAGAGAAAGTCGGCTTCAAAGCCTTCTGTCGAGACGTC
>CAVXCW010000043.1:0-82472 GCA_963760325.1 uncultured Gammaproteobacteria bacterium
CCATCATCGGGGCAATTAATACGTTATTTATCATATAGTTATAAGCTATTTGTCAAATAGTTTCGAAGGTCACAATTCTCTCTCTAACTTCGACCGTTCATGGCTCGTCGCGGACCGAATTGTACTATTTGATACGAAGGAAATAACGGAACGAAAACCTGAAAGCCGTAGATACGCCATGTTTTGACAATTAGTTGGGACCCTCCCTGAAATTCTGACTGGTACAAATTCGGACTTACCCCCGTTCGATAGACAACTTCGCACCTGGAAAAGAGGCCCGCTCAAAAGCCTCGGGGCTGACGGCACCAGGATGAGAATGACGTCGAGTTGGATTCTAGAACATTTCGATGTAGCCGCATGATTAACAACTCGCAGCGAACAGGCTAGTAATCTAACGCGCCAGCATGAAACTCGCTTCGCAACTGGCCACTAAGGTATCGTCGCTTTTCAGCCGTGCGTCGCCCTTTAATATGATGAGCCGGCGACGTTCGCTTTCGATCCAGCCCGTTAGAGCGATCGTCTGGCCAACTTCCAGCGCCCGCCGATAACGAATGTCGCACTTCGCCGTGTGCGCTTTGCGTTCTTGCCGGTACAAAATGTTTGCCATGACGTCATCGAGGCAGGCGAATATGATGCCGCCGTGCACGGTGTTCTCATAGCCAACGTGGTTTTCCGTCGGCGTAAATTCTCCAGCACACCGGTCGCCGTCGACAGTGAAATTGATTTGCAACCCGATCGGATTGTCCGAACCGCAAGCAAAACACATGGTCGCCGCTTCAAATTCCATATTCGTACCTCTGCTGGATATCTTGTTAGCCTTTTTGTAACTCCATCCTCTCAAGAAATGGAGTCTCCGGTAAACCCGGGGCGGTTCACAGCCTAGACTTGCATGCTGGAGCCAATACAAGACCCGTTCCGTACAAATGTGTTATCTATGTGTCCGGAATAAAGTGTTGCCTGTCTGTCAGGAAGGACAAATCCAGAAGGATTTAGCGATTGCTCGGAAACGAGAACTGCGCCTTCTCGCGCACGCCGCCTTTCGGCCCACTAGCTCAAGCGGTGCAGCATTGCCGGCTATGCATGTGGAACGAGTTGAGAATGAAATCTTGGCGTCTCGGAGAGAGTTTCATCATTCGTCCTGCCTCTCGGCGCTACGATTAACATGGATGGCCTGGCGGTCTACCAGGGTGTAGCGGCCGTATTTATTGCCCAAAGTCTGGGGATTGATTTGTCGGTTGGCGCTCAACTCACCATCACTTTCACTGTTGTACTGGCGTCAATCGGTACACCCGCGGTGCCGGGAGCCGGCTTGGTAATGCTCATCATCGTACTCGAGTCCGTTGGATTGCCGAGTGCTGCGATCGGGCTTGTGCTTGGGCTTGATCGGATACTAGATATGGTTCGAACAGCAGTGAACGTCACCGGCGACTCAGCTGTTGCCGTCGTAGTGGCGACGGCTGAAGGCGAAATTGGCGAGGTAAATCTCGACGATAACCAAGATCGAATCAGAATCCACGGGCAGGAGGCCTTATGAGCCCTTCAACTATCAAGGATATCCTCGCGAGGCCGATATTTGATGGCGGCGCACGGCTCTCGCTGGAAGTCGTTGTAACAACAGAGTCAGCGATGGTTCGAGCGGCGCCATCCTATTCCGATCCCAGAAGCTCCGGAAAGTACGAAATTGTGCATTTTCCCAAGGGCGGCGTCCAAGGCAGTATTGATCTGATCAACTCTATCGTTCGCAAGAAGCTGATCGGCATGGACGCAGCGGACCAGCAGGCAATCGACGACTGCTTCCTTGAGATTGACGGCACTGACACGTTCGCCAACATAGGAGGTAATACGGCGGAGGCAACGTCCATGGCCGTCGCGAAGGCCGCTGCCGCGAGCCGCGGCATCCCACTGTATCGACATGCCGCGATTGATGGAAAAATCGGCGTGCCGCACATCATGCCGAACATTATTGGTGGCGGCGCAACGATGGGCAACGAAGGCTGGAAAGGCCGGACCCCGGATATTCAGGATCATATTGTCCTGCCCATCGGCGCCAAGTCATTCCTTGAGGAGATGGAAGCGGTATGCAGCGTCTTTCACCGCGTCGGCGTGTTGTTGCAGGATGCCGACCCTCACTACACAGGCGGCCGCGACGAGGAATATTGCTGGCTGCCAGGAATCGATGACGTTGCGTGCCTCGAATTGCTGGAGCTGGCGTGCCGGGATGTAGCGGCTACGCGGGAAATCTCCTTCCGGCTCGGCCTTGATGTCGGCGCGGCGGATCTATGGGACGAAAAAAGAGGGCGTATATGTCTATGCCCGTGAGGGTGTGAAACGCACGCCCGCAGAACATGCGCGACATCTGGCTGACCTCGTTGAACGATTCGACCTGTTTACATTGAAGACTCTTTCTATGAGGACCACGTCGACTATTACGTAGAGGAAATGCAGCAGTTCGGCGATAGCGTGCTGGTCTCCGGAGACGACCTACTGGCCGGAAACCTGACTCGTCTCGAGCAAATGGCGGAGCGCGGGGCTGTAAACGCGGGCGTCATCAAGCTGAATATGGCGGGTACTGTCAGTCGCACGCGACAATTCGTGGAAATGTGTAATGCGAATGGTTTCGCGACGATCGGTTCCTGCCGAACCTACGACAGTCCGGACGATACGCTGTCCGATCTGATCGTTGGCTGGGGGTGCCAGACGTATAAGTGCGGTTCGCCGGCGGGTGGCGAACACGCCGCCAAGCGAAACCGTTACCTTCGAATCGACGAAGAGCTGGGCGACACGCCTACGTTCAATAATTTCCATGGAGTTACGTCTTCATGAGCGGCCAAAAGCAGTTGCAGGACATTACATACCTGAACGAAACACACCTCGATTCGCTGGATCTCCACATGTCCGACATAGTCGACATTCTGGAGGAGATGTTTCGCTTCAAAGCCGATGGACATACGCTGATGCCTCCAAAAATATTCTTTCATCTCGAAGGCGATCGTTTTTACAGCGCGATGGCAAGCTGTTGTCCAGCGCTCGGGTTTGCGGGCAGTAAGTGGCAGAGTGGCGACCCGAGCAATCCATCCCGAAACCTGCCGTATATTCAGGGTTTGTTCGTGCTGAACGAACATCAAACCGGGCAGATGGTCGCGATCATGGACGCCCGATGGATCACGGGCCGGCGAACCGCAGCGGCATCAGCGCTGGTTGCGCGCCACCAGGCACGGACTGGGTCGAAGGTACTCTCGTTGCTGGGGTGCGGGTTACAGGGATGCGCCCACCTCGAGGCACTTGCGGGCGAGATACCCACACTCGAGCGATGCCAGGTCTATGACATTGTGCCGGAGCGCCAGGCGGCGTATGTCGAGGAGATGAACGGTCGCTTCAACGGCATTGAAGTTGTTGCTTGCAATGGTGCGGAAGCGGCCGTCCGAGGCGCCGACATCATCATTCCAGGCGGACCCATTCAGGAACAGCGCAACGCCACTATTGTGGCCGACTGGATCAAGCCCGGTGCTTTGATCGTCACAATCGACTACGATTCCTACGTGACCGACGAGTGTATCGCCGCGATGGACATCGTGTTAACGGATGACTACGGACAAATCGAAGATGCGCGAGACAAGGAGCATAAATTCCAGGGCGTAACACGCATCGATGCAGATATTGCTGAGCTGATTGCGAATGGCAAGGGTCGACGAATGAAAGAAGATGAACGGATACTCGCATTCAACCTGGGAATAGCTCTTGAGGATGTGGCTACCGCGGTGGCGATTCTGAACCGAGCGAGAGAAAAGCGCGTTGGCATGGCGTTGAAACCTTAGAAAACCAGCGTCAGCGTGACGTTCGATCCGTGCAAATGCGCCGTTTCTGTGGCCAGAATGAACATGTAATTGATGTGCCCGGAATACAACTCCACTCGAGCGCGAACCTGTGACCCCTGCCTTCGGAGGGCAGGATTCAACGCACTATCTCAAGATGTGAATATCGCGAATTCGCAGAGAAATGGAGTGCGACATTGGTGCGTCACGATTTCATCCTGAAGTCGTAACAGACTGATAGCGTTACTGATTTTCGATTCTGTCCGTCCAATCCATCATAGGGGCGATGCAAAACTTACTGTTCATACGCTACGTTACAGTGGTCTCAAAAGCCGCGGCCGATAACTTGCCAATTACGAGCGGCGTTTCATAATAGACCGGGCCCGCAAAACAAGAGGATTCGAAATGCCTGAAGTGAGAAGAGCCTACTACGACGACAGCTACCAAAAAAGGCTCGCAGCCAAAGTCACTGCCGTTAACGGCGAGTGGATCGAACTCGACCAGACGATTTTCTACCCGCTCGGCGGAGGACAGCCTGGAGACACTGGCGTTGTCAGCGCGCCCGACGGCGGAAATTACAGGGTACTGGACACCAGGAAGAGCGAATCGGCCGATCAGATCAAACACCAGCTTGACACGGAAGACCACGGACTGAAGCCGGGTGACTCGGTCGACATGACAATCGATTGGGAGCGGCGATTCAGGCACATGCGCATGCATACCTGCATGCATCTCCTGGGCTCACTGATTCCGGTGCCGGTCACGGGTGGCTCGGTCGGGGCGGAGAAGAGCCGTCTGGATTTCGATCTCGGCGAGCATCAGATCGACAAGGAAGACCTCACGACACGCATTAATCAACTCGTTACAGAATCGCACCCGGTGATGTTCGGAACCATCACTGAAGCCGAACTCGACGAACGCCCCGAGCTGGTCCGGACAATGTCGGTGCAACCACCGCGAGGCGCCGGTGACATACGAACCGTGCGCATAGAAGACGTTGACTTCCAGCCTTGCGGCGGCACACACGTGAACAACACGAGCGAGATCGGCGCCGTCCGTATCAGTAAGATCGAGAACAAGGGCAGACGTAATCGCCGCGTCCACCTGGTATTCGAGTAGGCAGCATCGCGATCCACCTTCGAACTGAACTTGCGTCAGCAGGACGAGTCAATTGTCGTCCGGCTGGGAGTAAAATCATGCGGACAGCACAGGCAGGCGTTCTCGCCATCATCCTGGCAGTGCAAGCGTCCGCATCGTCAAGCCACTCGCTGGTCACCGAGGCGGTAATTCCGGGCGCCACGCTGCGCATCGAGGTGCTTCAGCCCGTCGACGCCGAAAAGGCGCTGGAGTTGGTGGAATGGCTGCGATCAGCCTCCAGCAACGTGAGCCTGGCCTATGGACGATTTCCGAACCCGTCGCCGCGCATCGTTGTTATTCCGACCAGCGACCGCTCCTGGGGCAGCGACTCACCGGTTCCGTTCGGCCGGGTAACGCGCGAGGGTGAAGAAAAGATAGAGCTATACGTCAACGCGGAAAGGCCGATCGAAGAGTTCTATGATGATTGGACGGCGACACATGAATTCAGTCACCTGATGCTGCCGTATGTAAGCGAGCGTCACCGATGGATTTCAGAAGGTTTCGCGAGCTATTACCAGAATGTCCTTATGTCCCGAGCCGGTCGATACACGGCCCTGGAGGCCTGGAAAAAACTCCATGCGGGATTTGAACGCGGGCGCGCATCGCGCCCTGAACTCTCGCTCAACGAAGCAGCGTCGGCGGGCGTGCGACAGGCGCGAATGAAGATCTACTGGAGTGGCGCGGCTATTGCACTGTTGGCAGACATCGAGCTTCGCGAGCGCTCGGGAGGACAGGAATCCCTCGACCTTGCGCTGGATCGGCTGCAACAATGCTGCCTGCCGTCAAAACGAACCTGGAGCGGGCCCGACCTGTTTTCGAAACTTGACTCCCTGTTGGACGACGCCGTGTTCGTGCCGCTGTATCAACGGTATGCCAACGAGGTCGGCTTTCCAGATACGCAGAGTGCTTTGGCACGACTCGGTGTGGAAACCGATGGGCGTACGATTCGCCTGCGACCGGACGCGGAGCTGGCCGACATCCGCGTGGCGATCACTGATCACTCACACCTGTAAAAAGGCGGAAACTACTTATCGGCAACGATGCCGGATGGTGCCAGACTCATAGTGCAATCAAGAGGAGGTTGAGCCATGCACGCAAGACTCCTGTTCAGCGTTGTCGTTTTCGCGTTGAGTACGCACATCACGGCTTGCGGCCGCAGTGAAATCAGTTTCTCGGCCGACGTTCTGCCGATACTCCAGGCGAGTTGCCTCGAATGCCACAACACCATAGGTGAAGGCGTTACCGCCAGCGAGTTCAGCGTCGTCGACTACGCCAGCGTCATGAAAGGCACGAGCCTTGGGCCGGTTGTGATACCGGGCAGCAGCATTTCCAGCACGCTTTACCGGGTTGTTGCAGGGAAGACCTCGCCGGAAATTCGCATGCCGCCACACCACAGCGAGTCATTTGCCGAGGGACGCGGCGAATCGCTGGGCGCCGAGCAGATCGAGATCATCGCCGGCTGGATCGACCAGGGGGCAAAAGACAACTAAATCCCTGGCTCCTGTTGCAACAAGGAACACCCCGGTCTGAGATCATCCGGCGCGTCGAGCAAGCCCGTCGCGGTAACGTTCGTTTGTTTCCCGCACCGCTTTTCGGCCCTCCTCATGCCTGAAAATCCTGACAAAAAGCAGGGCGAATTCGATCCAGAATCGGCGCTCCTGACGCGGATGTTTGTACTTATATACTTGCCCTGTGCCCCGTGCAATAAACGCCTGACAAGCGAGAAAAGGTACAGCTTTTCGGACGCAGGTACGGTGGGGAATACGGCATGTCCAATACACAGATCGCAGGCGATACAAAGTACTTGTTCAAACGGGACAAGACCTGGTGGGTGAAGCTCTCTGTGCCGCGCCCGCTGCGTGAAGTCCTCGGCTACGATCTGCGTCGATCGTTGCACACGCATGACATCGAGGCCGCGCGCCAGGCGCGCTGGGCTGCCATCGAAGAGTTTCGTGGAGAGATCGAGAAGATACAGGCCGAGCAAGGCAGTGAGCTCGCCGATGTCGTCGACGTCCCGGTCGATGATCAGCACGGGACCGTGAAGGCATCGCAAGGTGTTCGCCAGGTAGACCAACAAATTGTCGAAATCGTCAGCGACTCCGGAGAAGGCGCCCAGAAATGCGGCCAGATCTTAGGACTGGTGAGCGGCAAGATGGGCAACGGTGTCTGGACGGTCGAGATCATCCCGGCGGAAATCCAGCCGCCTGCGCGAGAGCGCCAGGGCGCCAGCGGTATTCGCGTCCGCATGGGATCGAAGCAGGTGACCAACATGGGCGACGAAGCCGATATGGTCGTCGCGTTCAACGAACAGGTGCTGTACTCCCGTATCGATAACGGCGCTTACAGACAGGGCGCTGTCGTTTTGCTGGAGAGCATGTGGGCCGAAGATCCCGACGAGAGAATTCGCAAGCAATATCAGGAGGCTCTCGCCGATTTCAGCGCGCAGGGGCTGATCGTACACGAACTGCCGATCGAGCAAGAGTGTCTCAAGATTGTGCCCAATGCCCGCAAGGGCAAGAACATGTTTGTGCTCGGCATGCTCTGCAGAATCTATCGTCGCGACATCGACACGGCCAAGAACGAGATTGCGAAGATATTCAAGAAGAAGAGCGAGAAGGTCATCAGGATCAACCATGACCTGTTCGATGCCGGCTACGCTTTCGCGCGCGACAACCTCGACTACGAATTCGAAATAGCCGCTGCCGAGAAAAATCGCCTGGAGTCGGCGGTCGTCATCAACGGCAATACGGCAGTGGGACTCGGTGTGATGGCGGCCGGCATAGAGCTGGTCTCGATGTATCCGATCACGCCGGCAACATCGGCGTCTCATTATCTTGCGGAAGATTTTCATCTGACCGGCGGTTTCGTGCACCAGGCCGAGGATGAGATCGCCGCGATCGGTTTTGCGATCGGCGCATCCTATGCGGGCAAGACCGCGTGTACGATCACTTCCGGGCCCGGCATGGCGTTGAAAACCGAGATGATCGGTCTCGCGGTCATGGCCGAGGTCCCGCTCGTGATCATCGACGTGCAGCGCGGCAGCCCGTCCACCGGTCTTCCAACCAAAGTCGAACAGGGAGACCTGCTGTCCAGTCTGTACGGCGCGCCTGGCGACTCACCCAAGGTCGTTATTGCCGCGGCCACGATCTCGGAGTGTTTCCACTTCGTGGTCATGGCGCGCAAGCTGGCCGAGTCATTCCGCACGCCCGTGATCATGCTGACCGACGCAAATTTGGCCACCGGTGTTCAGCCGATTGAACGCCCCGAAGTCAGCGAAGAGTGGTTTGCCCCGCCGGTGGACCAGTCAGCATGGGATGAGCGTGTAGCGCCCTACGACTGGGACGAGACCACCGGTCTGTCGGATAGACCAATCCCGGGCATGCGCGGCGGCGAATACATCCTCACGGGCCTTGCGCACAACCGCCACAGCAAGATCGCTTATGACTCAGCTTCGAACCAGGAAGGCATGAACATGCGCAGCCGCAAGCTGACGACTCTGGCCGCGACGATGAAACCTCCCGAGGTCCATGGCGATCCTACGGGAGAACTGCTGATTGTCGGCTGGGGTTCGACTTTGGGTGCAATCGAGGAAGCCGTCGACCTGGCGAGGATGCAGGGCAAGAAAGTGTCCTCGGTGCACTTGAGATTCCTGTCACCGCTGGAGCCCGGATTGAAGGAAATTTTTTCAAGATTCAAGAAAGTGATGACCATCGAGATCAATTACAGCGACGATCCCGATGCGCCAATGATCAACGAAGAAAACCGCCGCATTTCACAGCTCGCGTTCTTGCTGCGCGCACACACACTGGTCGACATCGATTGCTGGTCCAAGGTTCCGGGTCACCCGCTGCAACCGGGCACGATCGGCAAAGTCATAGATGCCCGCCTCGCGGAGCTAGAAGGAGCAGAATCATGTTCGGCTTGAAAGGTGACTGGTCTCTCGAGGTCAAGGATCGATATTTCACGTTGCAGGATTACTCCGGCGCGGAGCCGCGTTGGTGCACAGGTTGCGGTGACCACGGCATCCTGGCTGCCGTGCACCGGGTGTGCCGCGATTCGCAGATCAAGCCTGAGAAAACGGTAGCGGTATCCGGCATTGGCTGCTCCAGCCGCCTGCCGCATTACATGAATACCTATGGATTCCACGGCCTGCACGGCCGTGCGTTGCCAGTCGCCTGCGGCGTCAAGTCGCGGCGCCCCGATCTGGATGTCTGGGTCGCGACCGGAGACGGTGACTGCTTCTCGATCGGTGCGGCCCACTGGATACATGCAATGCGTTACAACATGGATATAACGCTGCTCGTATTCGATAATGGCATTTACGGCCTGACCAAGAAACAAACGTCTCCCACGACCCCGATGGACGTGCCGACCAATACGCATCCGTCGGGCGCGTTGCTGCCGCCGCTGAATCCGCTAACCGTGACCCTCGGCGTGACCAATATTTCTTTTGTTGCACAGATCGTCGACTGGAATGCCCCACTCCGGCACGAGGTCATTACGAAGGCACACCAGCATAAGGGAACCAGCTTTGTCCGGATAATCCAGCGATGCCCGGTCTATGTTGAGGCGATCGGCAAGGCCTTGCAGGATGAGCCAGCCAGGATGAAATTGCTGACGCACGAAAAAGGCATACAGCTCGACGACGGGGTCAAGCGGCTGTTCCCGAACCATGCCGAACATGACCCGTCGGACCTCCATGCCGCACGCGAACTGGCAGAAGACAGTTCAGCCCTGCCGCTGGGAATTCTCTATCACAACCCGGATGCGCCGCGATACGACATGATGTCCTCAGTTGGCCTGGAGATGAGCATCGACGAAAAGCTGGCCGGAATGAACGAGGCGCTGGATCATTTCGCGATCTAGCCTTCTCTCTCAACGCGGACCGATACGATGAACTGGCTCACGGAAAACAAGCACGACGGAGTCGACCCGCCCGGGGCCGAAGGCGAAAGTGGTCTGACCGCCATCGATCTACTGCGCCGATTCCACTATGGCGAACCTCACGCTTCGGCGAGTACCCTCAGACCTGCCGCTACGATTTTGCCTGCGCTGCTCAATCCCTACCGGGATGCGTCGGCCATTCGATACCAGTATCCGCTCTACCTGGTTCCGCCCGATGGCGCGACAGGGTCTGCGCTCGCGAAGCCGGTGAGCGAGCATCTTATGGATTCGCTGGAGGCATTCGCGCCTGGTGCCGATGACGCCAGGATCCTCAAGGATAATCTTCCGTGGATAGAACGCTACCTGCGGCAGAAGCTCACTGGCCCTGATCCCGCCGACGCGCCAACTTTGTTTGCCGAAGCGGCCGCGGCCTTGCAGGACCACCTTGATCTGGACGCGGGCAGCCGGGAAACACTGGATGCCAATCTCGAACGGCTCAAGGGCGCTATGGCAGCGGGCGGACAAATGCTCGGTTACGGCCCTCGCGTGTCGCTGCATCTGATGTTGCGCGCGATTCAGCACCGCCAGGATCCAGCCCGAGAGCAATTTCGCCAGCAGGTCAAAAAACATATTCACGGATTGCAGTCCTTGCTGGAAGTCGAGAAAGCCAAGTCGGCCGACGCGAACGAACCCGGAGGCGTCAAGAGCAGCGTCGGTCCCGGGTCTCGCTATTTCGACACCGGTGCCCTTTCAGGGATGCTCGAACAACGCGCCCACGGTTCGGTGGAGATGTCGATCGAGCGGCGGGCGAGAATCGAGCACGCGCTGAAAGGACTGGAGGCCTGGAACGACGACCCGGTCCTCGTCCGGTTTGTCGGTCAACTTGAAGACCCCGGGTTCAGCAAGTTGCCGATTCTCGAACTCGTCGACAGCGACGATCCGTGCACGACGGCGGCCGAAATGTTTGAGCGTGACGCCGCCGGTTTCGCCCGCTTGTTTGCCGCGATCAGAATCGCGGCGCTCGAAACTGACGATAGCTACAACCCGGCCGTACACGATTCCTGGTTCGCTGGTTTCGACTGGCAGGCCTTCTCGAACGAAGAGATGCAGCTTGTAACACGCGTCGTGGCCCTGGTATCGGCGGACTACCTTGCGGGCGAAGGCCTACCATCATTTTCGCGGCTTTTGGGTTCGCGCCTGCCAGTACACGTGCTGAGCTGGGTCCGTGCCTACGATAATCCGGGCGCGCAACCCGGTGAGGACCCCTTCGACTCGTATCGATTCGAGCTGGCGAACTTTGGCATCGGGCATCGCCAGGTCGTTGTCGCGCAGACGTCTGCGGCGCGCCATGAGGACCTGCTATCGGGTTTTCTCTGCGCGTTGGACAGTAACCGCGCGAGTTTGCACCTGATCAACCGCGGCACCCAGACGAAGACGAAGAAACCGCTGCTCGACGCCTGGTTTGTCGCAAGCGCAGCGCTGGAGAGTCGCGCCCACCCGTTCGTGCTGGTCAATCCGGATGCCGGCGACCACGCTGCGGAGCGTGTCAGCTTCAGTGGTAATCCGCAGGCCGAAAACGACTGGCCGGTGGAGAAACTCGAGTACCGCGGCGCCGACGGCGAGCTTACCGAGATGGACCTCGCGTTTACTTTCGCCGATTACGCCCTGCTCATGCCGGCATTGCACGAGCATTTTCGCACGGTGCCAAGCGGCTTCGAATCCGCCGACCTCGTGCCGGTTGACCAGTACCTGGTGCTTGAAGAAGCACGAGTCGATCGCCTGGTTCCATTTGTCTGGGGGATCGATGATCAGGGTGTGCTTACAAGGCTCGTCGTATCTCGTGCACTGGTGTTTGCGTGTCGTGATCGGCTGAACTACTGGCGGACGCTGCAGGAACTGGCGGGGATCCATAACTTTTATGTCGAAGAGGCCATTGACAGGGTTATCAAAGAGCAACAAGCGGCGATCGAGGCCGAACGCGAACAAAATCACAAAGACACACGAGGAGCAACTGGAAAGTGTCCGTAACGAGGCGGCCGGTGAGGTCATGGGACAACTCGTCGACGTCCTGATGGGCGCCGATCTCTCGGACCTGGTCGGCGCAGGCAGCCAGCTTGCGACCATGCCCGCGACGAAAGCGGCCAAAATCGAGGCGCAGCCAGAGCCCGCTGCGCCAGCCGCGGAAGCCGAACCCGCGGCCGAGCCTGAAGTAGAAGAAGAGCTGAGTTTCGATGAGCCCTGGCTCGACACCGCGATGTGTACTACCTGCGACGACTGCATGGGCATCAACAAGATGATGTTCGCCTACAACGACAACAAGCAGGCATTCCTTCGGGATCCAAAGGCCGGCACGTTCGCGGACCTCGTGGCCGCGGCCGAGATCTGTCCCGCAAAGTGCATCCACCCCGGCAAGCCGCTGGATCCGAATGAGCCAGGCCTGGATGAGCTGATCGCTCGTGCCGAACCATATAACTGATGAACAGCCTGCTCATAGCGCCGGCCATCATGGCTGGAATCGGATTGCTCTTTGGCGCAATTCTTGCGATCGCACAGCGCTTCCTGAAGGTGGACGAAGACCCTCGAATCGAGGCAACCAACGATATGCTGCCGGGGACCAATTGTGGCGCCTGCGGGCAACCGGGTTGCCTGCCGTTTGCAGAGAAGCTGGTTGCGGGCAAAGTCGAGCCCGGCCAATGTACGGTCAGCTCCGACGATGATATCGAGCGTATCGCAGAATTTTTGAATGTCGATGCAGGCCGGCAGGAAAAACTGGTCGCACGCCTGCGCTGCGCCGGCGGCGCCCGGCAGGCCCACCAGATCGCCGAGTACCAGGGTTTCGAAGGCTGTCGTGCGGCGGCCGTGGTATCGGGGGGCGGCAAAGGCTGCGCCTGGGGTTGTCTGGGCCTGGCGGACTGCGAAGCAGCCTGCACCTTCGACGCCATTCACATGAATGCCAATGGACTCCCGCAGGTCGATACCCTGAAATGCACTGCCTGCCCGGATTGCAGCGCCGCCTGTCCGCGTGACCTGTTCGAACTGGTGCCACTCAAGCAGAATCTTTACGTGCAATGCAACATCCCGCTGGCAGGCGCAGCCGCGACACAGCTCTGTTCGACGGCCTGCGATGCTTGCGGCAAATGTGTTGCGGATGCCGCACCCGGCTTGATACACATGGAAGGCAACCTGCCGATCATCGACTACTCGGCGGGCGGCCCGGCACGGCCTGAAGCCGTGTTTCGTTGCGCCACTCGATCAATAGTCTGGCTCGAAAACGAACAGTTTCAGGACCAGGAAACGCGACGGGCGGGAACACGCTGATGACCGATCTACGCGACAGAGCAATACGCTGGTACCGCAAGACCTTCGGTGCGCCGGCCGGCTCGGACATCAAAGACGAAGGACTGGATACCGTGCTCGACGGCAATAGTGCGGTCGCATTGTCCGAGGCCGGCATCGCGGGCCACGCCGTGCTCGGCGGCTCGTTCCCTTCGGGCGATGCGGACACGGTCTGGCTGGCGGAGGTCGGGCATGGCAACACCAACGTCTTCGGCGAGGCGCTGTCTGCACAGACTGCCGAGGGGCCGCGCGGCATTATTGCGGCAGCAACCGGCCTCGCACTATCCGGCCGGCGCGCAACCGCGTTCCTGTCCGGGCCAGATCTCGCCGCGGCACAGGATCTCCTGATCTCCGTCGCCGGAAAGCATGCGCCACTGGTGCTGCATCTCGGCACGCGCGCGGCTGCCGCCCACGGCGCTGCTCTCGGCAGTGGCCACGACTCGGTTCACCTCAGCGCCGACTCCGGCTTCTTCATGTTGTTTGCCATGAATGTACAGGAAGCTATTGATTTTACTTATATTGCCAGGCAAGTAGCGGAAGAGGCCCTGGTACCCGGCATGGTCATCATGGACGGTGAGCAGACCGCACTGGCGGCGCAGGATGTGCGGCTGCTATCGCCGGCCCAGATCGACGGATTCCTCGGCCCGTCGCGTCAACACATCGAGACGCCGACGGCGGCGCAAAAAGTTCTGTTCGGCGAAACCCGTCGCCGCATACCCGCGTGGCACGACCCGGATGAACCAGTGCTCAGCGGGGCGCTGTTCGAAACGGAGAGCTTCGCCCTCGGGGCGTTTGCGCAGAGACCCTATTTTGATGCTTTCGTCGGTGAGTCGCTGGACCAATCATTCGAGCAGTTCGCCGCTAAGACCGGCAGGCGTTACGAATCCATCTCGCGCTACCGGCTGGATGACGCAAAAACTGTGCTGCTGGCACAAGGCGCCGCCGTCGAGACAGCCCGCGTCGCTGCGGATTGCCTCCGCAAACAGCACAACATTCCGGTGGGGGTGCTCGGTATCCACGCGCTACGGCCGTTTCCCGGTGCCGCTATTGTTGATGCGCTACAAGGACGGGAGCAGGTGTTTGTTCTCGAACGCACCGACGCGCCGATGTCCGGCGAGCCGCCGCTACTGCGCGACGTCCGCGCCGGCCTGCAAAGCAAGCAGCCCCGATGTCGCTCCGTGGTCTACGGCGTCGGCGGATTGCCGCTGCGAGTCGCCGACCTGATCGAACTGTGCGTCAATGCCGACACTTCTTCGACGGCGCCGCTGTTTCTGGGCCTGGCGTTCGACGACACCTCGGGCGCGCATCCGAAACGCGAGGTGCTGCTGGATACATTGCGACGCGCCTACCCGGATGCCGCGAAGATGGGGATTCGCGCGAGTCGCGATGCCACCTCGCCTCGGCAGTGCCTTTCGGGAATGCTCGAACAACGCACCCACGGGATCAGTGGAAATGTCGGCCGATCGTCGGGCTCGAATCGAGCACGCACTCAAAGAGCTGCTGGCCTGGGACGATGATGCAGTAGCAGTCCGGTTCGTCGGTCCGCTCGAAGATCCCGACTTCAGCCAGCTGCCCGCATTCTCGAAGTCATCGACAGCGACGATCCGTGCACGACGGCGGCCGAGGTGTTCAAGCGCGACGCCGAAGGTTTCGCGCGGCTTGTTTGCCGCGAGCGAGAATCGCGGCGCTTGAAATTGACGATAGCTACAACGCGGACGTACACGATTCCTGGTTCGCCGGTTTTGACTGGCAGGCCTTCTCGAACGAAGAGATGCAGCTTGTAACACGCGTAGTAGCACTGGTATCGGCCGACTATCTTGCCGGCGACGGCTTGCCATCGTTTTCGCGGCTGCTGGGATCGCGCTTGCCAGTACACGTGCTGAGCTGGGTCCGTGCCTACGATAATCCGGGCGCGAAACCCGGCGAGGACCCCTTCGACTCGTATCGATTCGAGCTGGCGAACTTTGGCATCGGGCATCGCCAGGTCGTTGTCGCGCAGACGTCTGCGGCGCGCCATGAGGACCTGCTATCGGGTTTTCTCTGCGCGCTGGACAGTAACCGCGCGAGTTTGCACCTGATCAACCGCGGCACCCAGACGAAGACGAAGAAACCGCTGCTCGACGCCTGGTTTGTCGCAAGCGCAGCGCTGGAGAGTCGCGCCCACCCGTTCGTGCTGGTCAATCCGGATGCCGGCGACCACGCTGCGGAGCGTGTCAGCTTCAGTGGTAATCCGCAGGCCGAAAACGACTGGCCGGTGGAGAAACTCGAGTACCGCGGCGCCGACGGCGAGCTTACCGAGATGGACCTCGCGTTTACTTTCGCCGATTACGCCCTGCTCATGCCGGCATTGCACGAGCATTTTCGCACGGTGCCAAGCGGCTTCGAATCCGCCGACCTCGTGCCGGTTGACCAGTACCTGGTGCTTGAAGAAGCACGAGTCGATCGCCTGGTTCCATTTGTCTGGGGGATTGACGATCAGGGTGTGCTTACAAGGCTCGTCGTATCTCGTGCACTGGTGTTTGCGTGTCGTGATCGGCTGAACTACTGGCGGACGCTGCAGGAACTGGCGGGGATCCATAACTTTTATGTCGAAGAGGCCATTGACAGGGTTATCAAAGAGCAACAAGCGGCGATCGAGGCCGAACGCGAAAAAATCACAAAGACACACGAGGAGCAACTGGAAAGTGTCCGTAACGAGGCGGCCGGTGAGGTCATGGGACAACTCGTCGACGTCCTGATGGGCGCCGACCTCTCGGACCTCGTCGGCGCAGGCAGCCAGCTTGCGACCATGCCCGCGACGAAAGCGGCCAAAATCGAGGCGCAGCCAGAGCCCGCTGCGCCAGCCGCGGAAGCCGAACCCGCGGCCGAGCCTGAAGTAGAAGAAGAGCTGAGTTTCGATGAGCCCTGGCTCGACACCGCGATGTGTACTACCTGCGACGACTGCATGGGCATCAACAAAATGATGTTCGCCTACAACGACAACAAGCAGGCATTCCTTCGGGATCCAAAGGCCGGCACGTTCGCGGACCTCGTGGCCGCGGCCGAGATCTGTCCCGCAAAGTGCATCCACCCCGGCAAGCCGCTGGATCCGAATGAGCCAGGCCTGGATGAGCTGATCGCCCGTGCCGAACCATATCAACTGATGAACAACCTGCTCATAGCGCCGGCCATCATGGCTGGAATCGGATTGCTCTTTGGCGCAATTCTTGCGATCGCACAGCGCTTCCTGAAGGTGGACGAAGACCCTCGAATCGAGGCAACCAACGATATGCTGCCGGGGACCAATTGTGGCGCCTGCGGGCAACCGGGTTGCCTGCCGTTTGCAGAGAAGCTGGTTGCGGGCAAAGTCGAGCCCGGCCAATGTACGGTTAGCTCCGACGATGATATCGAGCGTATCGCAGAATTTTTGAATGTCGATGCAGGCCGGCAGGAAAAACTGGTCGCACGCCTGCGCTGCGCCGGCGGCGCCCGGCAGGCCCACCAGATCGCCGAGTACCAGGGTTTCGAAGGCTGTCGTGCGGCGGCCGTGGTATCGGGGGGCGGCAAAGGGTGCGCCTGGGGTTGTCTGGGCCTGGCGGACTGCGAAGCAGCCTGCACCTTCGACGCCATTCACATGAATGCCAATGGACTCCCGCAGGTCGATACCCTGAAATGCACTGCCTGCCCGGATTGCAGCGCCGCCTGTCCGCGTGACCTGTTCGAACTGGTGCCACTCAAGCAGAATCTTTACGTGCAATGCAACATCCCGCTGGCAGGCGCAGCCGCGACACAGCTCTGTTCGACGGCCTGCGATGCTTGCGGCAAATGTGTTGCGGATGCCGCACCCGGCTTGATACACATGGAAGGCAACCTGCCGATCATCGACTACTCGGCGGGCGGCCCGGCACGGCCTGAAGCCGTGTTTCGTTGCGCCACTCGATCAATAGTCTGGCTCGAAAACGAACAGTTTCAGGACCAGGAAACGCGACGGGCGGGAACACGCTGATGACCGATCTACGCGATAGAGCAATACGCTGGTACCGCAAGACCTTCGGTGCGCCGGCCGGCTCGGACATCAAAGACGAAGGACTGGATACCGTGCTCGACGGCAATAGTGCGGTCGCATTGTCCGAGGCCGGCATCGCGGGCCACGCCGTGCTCGGCGGCTCGTTCCCTTCGGGCGATGCGGACACGGTCTGGCTGGCGGAGGTCGGGCATGGCAACACCAACGTCTTCGGCGAGGCGCTGTCTGCACAGACTGCCGAGGGGCCGCGCGGCATTATTGCGGCAGCAACCGGCCTCGCACTATCCGGCCGGCGCGCAACCGCGTTCCTGTCCGGGCCAGATCTCGCCGCGGCACAGGATCTCCTGATCTCCGTCGCCGGAAAGCATGCGCCACTGGTGCTGCATCTCGGCACGCGCGCGGCTGCCGCCCACGGCGCTGCTCTCGGCAGTGGCCACGACTCGGTTCACCTCAGCGCCGACTCCGGCTTCTTCATGTTGTTTGCCATGAATGTACAGGAAGCTATTGATTTTACTTATATTGCCAGGCAAGTAGCGGAAGAGGCCCTGGTACCCGGCATGGTCATCATGGACGGTGAGCAGACCGCACTGGCGGCGCAGGATGTGCGGCTGCTATCGCCGGCCCAGATCGACGGATTCCTCGGCCCGTCGCGCCAACACATCGAGACGCCGACGGCGGCGCAAAAAGTTCTGTTCGGCGAAACCCGTCGCCGCATACCCGCGTGGCATGACCCGGATGAACCAGTGCTCAGCGGGGCGCTGTTCGAAACGGAGAGCTTCGCCCTCGGGGCGTTTGCGCAGAGACCCTATTTTGATGCTTTCGTCGGTGAGTCGCTGGACCAATCATTCGAGCAGTTCGCCGCTAAGACCGGCAGGCGTCATGAGTCCATCTCGCGCTACCGGCTGGATGACGCAAAAACTGTGCTGCTGGCACAAGGCGCCGCCGTCGAGACAGCCCGCGTCGCTGCGGATTGCCTCCGCAAACAGCACAACATCCCGGTGGGGGTGCTCGGTATCCACGCGCTACGGCCGTTTCCCGATGCCGCTATTGTCGATGCGCTACAAGGACGGGAGCAGGTGTTTGTTCTCGAACGCACCGACACGCCGTATGTCCGGAGAGCCGCCGCTACTGCGCGACGTCCGCGCCGGCCTGCAAAGCAAGCAGCCCCGATGTCGCTCCGTGGTCTACGGCGTCGGCGGATTGCCGCTGCGGGTCGCCGATCTGATCGAACTGTGCGTCAATGCCGACACTTCTTCGACGGCGCCGCTGTTCCTGGGCCTGGCGTTCGACGACACCTCGGGCGCGCATCCCAAACGCGAGGTGCTGCTGGATACATTGCGACGCGCCTACCCGGATGCCGCGAAGATGGGGATTCGCGCGAGTCGCGATGCCACCTCGCCTCGGCAGAAAGGCACGCTGACCATTGCAATACATCGAGGCAGCACTCGTGGCGACGAAGGTATTCTCGGCGCGGCCGGCGCCCTGCTACATCGACTCAACGGTGGCCGGATACGCAGCCGGCCGGCGATCTCGTGGCAGCACGGCTCTGCAAACCGTGTTGACTGGCTTACTCACGGCGACGAGACACTGCTGGATCCCGGCGATGGGCTTGTCGCCGATATAACTCTTGTAGCGGCGAGCGGCCGGTTGTTGCTCGGCAACGAATCCAAAGCATTCAAGGTTTCGCTACAGGCCGAAGGTGAAGCGAGCGGCGCATTGGACGCCGAGTCGCTGCTGGGCGGCCTGTTTGGCGTATTGCTTGACGCCGGCCTGATCGAATCCAGGACTCGACGTGTCATCGCCGAACGACTCGACATGCTGGATGGCGTTGACAAGGTACGCCGCGAACAACTGATGGACGCATTTCAATCGGGCCTCGAGCAGGTCGTCGCGGTCGATAGCGATCGAGCCGATCCTGCGGCCGCACTGAATCACCTGGACGAAGAGGCGCCCGCGGCCGTACGTCACCTCGGCCGCAACGACGATCACTACGCAAGTCTGCCGCGTTTCTGGGATCAGCTCGGCGTGTTGTACCGCGACGACCAGGCGGATCGCCTGACCGCGGATCCCTATCTCGCAACCGGCACCATGCCGCCGCTGAGTTCGACCTTCAACAACCTGAGTAATACACGCCGGATGCTGCCGGTGTTTGACCCGACCGTTTGCACGGGCTGCGGATTGTGCTGGACTCATTGCCCGGACAGTGCGATCGGCGTCGTCGCGGCGAGTCCGAATGCTCTGATCGACACAGCGATAACGCACACGGGCGCCGAAGCCGTGCGGCAGGTCTCAGGTAAACTCGCATCTCGGATCGTTGTCGATTGCAAGGCTCGCGACAAATCAGCCGGGAATGCGGCGCCAACATTCGGCGAAATGCTCGACGAATCTTTTTCCTGGCTCGAAGAAAAAATGCCGTTGGCCGATGATCGCAAAC
The DNA here is from genome assembly GCA_963760325.1 of uncultured Gammaproteobacteria bacterium. GTDB lineage: Bacteria > Pseudomonadota > Gammaproteobacteria > Steroidobacterales > Woeseiaceae > UBA1847. The sequence goes on from CAVXCW010000043.1 coordinate 19,607, forward strand.
AGGCAATTCGCGAGGGCCTTGGGGCGATCGCTGGCGAGATCGGTGCGCTGCCGGTCGCGGTGACGGAGCCGTTCTTTCATAAGCCCGAGGCGCATAAGAAAGACAGCGCGGAACTCCTGTCACTCGCCATCAACCCGGATGCCTGCAAGGCCTGTGGCATTTGTATCGAAAGTTGCGAGCCCGAGGCGCTACGCGCGCAGGAACAGGATGCGATGGCGCTCGACACAGCTCGTGAGCTCTGGCCAGTCTGGGCCGGCACACCCGATACCTCGGCGGAAACGATCGAACGTGTTGCAGGCAACCCGGAAATTGGCACCATGGCCGCGATCCTGTTGTCGCGTTACTGCCAGTTCGCGCTGGCCGGCGGCGATGCGGCCGAAGCAGGCTCCGGCGAAAAAATGGCCGTCAGGCTGATCCTCGCTGCCACCGAATTTCATCAGCAGCCGTTGGTACAACGCTTTGCCAAAACGCTTGCGGAGACCGGCGAGTCCGTCACCTCGCTTGTCACGGACACGCTATCGGGCACGCTCGCTGTCGAAGATCTCGACGCGGTCACTGAGCAACTGAAACGCACGACCAGTCCGCGCGTTGATCTGCAGACGCTGGCGAAGGGCGCCGGAAAAACGTCGGCTGACCATTCCATCGATACCCGCTATCTACTCAGGCTGATCGAACTCTCAAAACAGATCACGTCGGCGCACCATCGGCTTGTGCAGGGCGAACACGGTCTCGGCCGCGCCCGCTATGGACTGGTCGTCGCGGGTGGCAGCACGGCGGAATGGGCCGGCGCGTTTCCGAACAATCCGTTCCAGGCGCCGGTACTGATCGATATGAGCGGCGATGCCGCACAGCTCGCCGCAGGCCTGATCGAGGGACACCTGGAGGAGACCACGGAACTGGTGCGCCTGCTGCGGCTCGCTCGCCTTGAAATCGACAAGCCCGATGGCCTGGAGTGGAAACGGGATGCACTCGCGAAACTGAGCTGGAAGGACCTCAGCGACGAAGAATACGAACTTTGTCCACCGCTGCTGCTGGTCGGCAGTGACGAGATGCTCGCCGGAAGAGGACTGGGGCAGCTGATCTGGCTCCTGAACTCGGGTCTGCCGGTCAAGGTGCTGGTGCTGAACACGCTGGACTTTGGTCTCGCGAGCGATCCTGCCGCCAGGTCCGCCCAGGCGCCGACAAACAATCCAAGGGCAAGTCTTGCCCTCCTCGCACTGGCACAACGCAACGCGTTTGTTGCACAAACGTCGGTCGCCGATCCGGTTCACCTGGGCGACAGTATGCAGAAGGCGCTGGCCTACGCTGGCCCAGCACTGCTCCAGGTCTATGCGCCCAGTCCGAGGCGGCATGGATTCGCCAGCGAGCACACACTGGCGCAGGCGGAACTTGCAGTCAGCAGCCGCGTGATGCCATTGTTCCGCTACGATCCAACGATCGATGGTGTATTCGGTTCGCGCATCAGCCTGCTCGACAACCCGCACATCGATGAGACGATGGTCCCGGATGCGAGCGGCGAACGGCCGCTGACGGCAGCAGACTGGGCGATAGGACAGGGGCGGTTCAGGACGAACTTCAAACCGCTGTCGGCCGAGGCAGCGGCACCTGTCGCGTTGCATGAGTGGCTGCAACTCGACGCCAGGAGCCGCGATAAAAAGACGCCCTTCGTTGCTGTTGGCGCGGGCGAAGAAGAACGGCGCTACTCGATGGTGCCGGCCATGCTCGATATGGTCGAGCAGCGTGTCCAGGGCTGGCAGACCCTGCAGGAACTCGCCGGTATCGTAACTCCGTTCACCGAGCGACTTGAGCAGGAAATCCGCGCCGAAGTCGCCGCCGAACATCAGGCGGAACTCGATGCACAGAGCGAGGCCTCCGAAACGCGAATCCGGGAGATTCAGGAAAAGATAGAGGTCGAAATTGCGAGCAAGATTCGCAGCCGCCTGATGCAACTGGCATCGCGCAAGCGGGACTGACAATGATGAAACCACTCAGTCGACTGCGCCGCAATTTCGAGCACGGAGTTCACCCGGCCCACCACAAGACGCAGACCGAGGATCTGCCGATCCAGCGCGTGCCGTTCGTCAAAGACTACGTCATGCCGCTGGGCCAGCATATCGGTGTGCCTAGTCGAGCCGTTGTTGTCGCCGGCGAGCGGGTACGGCGCGGGCAGCTGATTGCTGAACCGGGCGGTTTCGTTTCTACCGCCCTGCACAGCCCGGTAACCGGGACGGTTCGCGAGGTTGGCGATTTTCGCGGTGTCGATGGCCGCTTTGCGCCGGCGATCGCGATCGAGGCCGATCCGTTTGCGACGCAGCAAATTGAAGCCGGTGCGGTGCTGGACTGGGAGTCGCTGTCCCTGGAGAAGTTCATCGAAGCGGTGCAGATGGCAGGGATTGTCGGCCTGGGCGGCGCAGCATTCCCGTCGCATGTGAAGCTGTCGGTGCCCGATGGCGTGCGGATCCGGCATCTGCTCGTGAACGGTGCCGAGTGCGAACCGTACCTGACCAATGACCACCGGCTCATGGTCGAGCGGCCGGATGCTCTGCTCGAAGGCGCGGAAATCGTGCGGCAAAAACTCGGCGCCGAGGAAACCATCATCGGCGTGGAGAGCAACAAGCCCGATGCGATAGAGATCATCCGTCAGCACATCCCGCCGGGCCAGCCAGTTCGCGTCGTACCGCTAAAAGTGAAATATCCGCAGGGCGCGGAAAAAATGATGATCAAGAGCGTCTTCGACAAGGAGGTGCCCGCGGGGCAGCTACCTCGCGACGTGGAAGTCAACGTCAACAACGTCGGTACGATCGTGGCGATCGCGGACTACTTTCTGCGCGGCCTGCCGCTGATTGAACGTGTACTGACGGTGGCGGGTCCGGGCGTAACCTACCCTGCGAACCTGGTCGTGCCGCTCGGGACGCCCGTGCGCGAGGTCGTCAGGTTCTGCGGCGGACTCAAAGGCGAGAGCCGCGAGATCATCATGGGCGGGCCGATGATGGGACGACCGATCGCGAGTCTCGATGTACCGGTTCTGAAAGGATGCTCGGGAGTGCTGGTTTTCACCGAATCAGAGACGGCGAGGCGCAAGGAGTATCCCTGCATTAGCTGCGGCCGATGCCTCGAGGCCTGCCCCTATTTTCTGAATCCGTCACGATTGGCGCGCCTTTCCAGGGCGCGCATGTACGATGACATGAAGGCCTACCATGTCTTCGACTGTGTCGAGTGCGGCTGCTGCACGTTCGCCTGCCCGTCAAGTATTCCGATCGTGCAGCTCATACGCACTGCGAAAGACGACCTGACCCACCGCAAGGAGCCCGAGGAGTGACGAAGAAGGACCCGGATCTCCTGCTGTTTCACGCGCCGCTGCTGCGCCAGGGTATGACTACGCCGAAAGCGATGCGCGACGTAATCTATGCCTTGCTGCCGGCGACGGCGGCCTCGATATGGTTTTTCGGGCTCAGCGCCCTGCTCGTTCTCGGCTCGTGTATCGCCGGCGCCGTCTTGGCCGAATGGCTGTTCGACGATCGCCAGCCTCGCGGCGAGTCACTTCGCGATGCGACCAGTGTATTGACGGGCCTGTTGCTCGGCCTGACGCTGCCGCCCGGTCTGCCGATGTGGATGGCTTTCCTCGGCGGATTCGTTGGCATCAGCCTGGGCAAAGTCATCTGGGGTGGGCTCGGTCATAACCTGTTCAATCCTGCATTGCTCGGTCGCGCATTTTTGCTTGCGACGTTTCCGATCGCCATGACCACCTGGGTGCCGCACAGCAGTGGCGGCGAGTTCACGAGTGTCTACGCAAGTAATCTCGCGCTGCCGTTCATGCAGGCAGGCGTCGACGGCGTGACCGCCGCAACGCCGCTTGGGATGCTTAAGTTCGACCAGGAAGTTACTCCGCTCGCTAACCTGATGTTCGGCAAGATCAGCGGTTCACTCGGAGAAACCAGTGGCCTGCTTTTGCTGCTCGGCGGTATTTATCTTTGGCTCCGACGCGACTTGGACTGGCGAATACCGGTGAGCATCCTGCTGACCGTTGTCTTCTTTTCCGCTGTCCTTAGGCCTGGTCGACGCGACGCGTTTTCCGTCGCCGTTGTTTTCTGTTTTCTCCGGTGGCCTGTTGCTGGGGGCGATTTACATGGCGACCGATCCGGTCACCTCGCCGGTCACCCCACGCGGCGCGTGGATCTTCGGCATCGGTGTGGGTGTACTCGTGATGTTGATCCGTGTATTCGGAGGTCTGCCCGAAGGCGTGATGTACGCAATCTTGCTCATGAACGCCGCGACCCCGCTCATCGATCGATATACGCAGCCGCGCGTGTTCGGTCGTGGAGCCGATTCACCGTGACAACGAGCGTGCAAATGAATGCGCCGGCGCCCAGCTCGCTGCGCCTCGTGTTGACGCTCGCGATCGCGGGCCTGATATCCGGTATCGCGATCATCGGCATCTACGAATCCACCCTGCCCACGATTACAGCGAACAAGGCCCGCGAACTGCGCGAGGCCGTGTTCAAAGTGTTGCCGGGCGTCAGCGAGATGCAGCAGCTTGTTTACCGGGACGGCAGACTCGTTGCGACCGAGGAGCGGCGCAAAGACGAACAAGCCGTTTACGGCGGCTATGACCGTGCAGGCGATTTTGTCGGCTATGCAATTCCGGCAGCGGGCCCCGGCTTCCAGGACACGATCGGCGTGTTGTATGGCTTCACGCCAAAACAGAAACGCGTGGTCGGCATGGAAGTACTCGAGAGCCGGGAGACGCCGGGGCTCGGCGACAAGATCTACAAAGACGCCGATTTTGTCGGTAGCTTCAGCGCGCTGTCCATCGAACCGAACATTGTCGTGGTCAAGAAAGGCACTAGCGCCCGGCCTAACGAGATCGACGCAATTACCGGCGCGACCATCTCTTCGAAGGCCGTCGTCAGGATTATCAACGAAGCCCACGCCGAATGGTCGGAGCGGCTTCCGCCAGCCGGTGCCGAGCCGCCTTTGGGTGAGACAGATCCCGTTACCACGGAAGGGAGCCCATGAAGCAAAACGACTCCTACGAAGAATTCATCAAGGGCATCTGGCGCGATAACCCGGTGTTCGTGCAGGTGCTTGGAATGTGTCCGATGCTCGCGGTCACCAACTCGGCGGTCAACGCAATCGCGATGGGGCTGGCGACGTTCTTCGTGCTGGTGGGATCGAGCTTCCTTGTGTCGAGCTTCCGCAACTGGATCCCGAAACAGGTGAGGATCTCCTGCTTCATCATCATCATCGCAACGTTTGTGACTGTCGCCGACTACACGCTGCTTGCGCTCGTCCCGAAAGTGCACAAAGAACTGGGTGCATTTATCCCGCTGATCGTCGCGAACTGCATGATACTGGGTAGACAAGAGGCATTCTCGTCGCGATACCCGGTGCGCCTGGCAGTGATGGATGCCATGGGAATGGCCGGCGGTTTCCTGCTGGCGTTGTTCTCGCTCGGTGCGATCCGCGAAATTCTCGGCGACGGCGCGCTGTTCGGCATTGATCTCTTCGGCGAGAACTTCGAGCCCTGGATCATCATGATCCTGCCGCCGGGTGGCTTCCTGACGCTCGGCGTTATCCTGCTGTTCTTCAACTGGTTCAAGCTAAAAAAGGACGAGTTCCTGGCCGACGTTGCCGAAGCTGAAAGGAGTGGACGCTGATGGACAATCTTCCCTGGATCTTCATAAGCGCGCTGCTCGTCAATAATTTCGTGCTGACCTACTTTCTCGGGCTGTGCCCGTTCCTCGGCGTGTCGAATTCGCTGGAAACCTCGGCGCGGCTCGGGCTGGCAACGACCTTCGTGATGCTGGTGACCGCAGTGTGCGCCTGGGTGCTTAACACCTACGTGTTGATTCATGCGCCGTATCTCAGGCTGATCTGCTTCATCGTAGTAATCGCCAGCACCGTGCAGTTCATCGAAATGCTGATCAAGAAACTGAGCCCGGCACTGTTCCGCGCAATGGGGATCTTCCTGCCGCTGATCACAACCAACTGCGCGATTTTGGGCCTCGCAATATTCGCGACCAACCGCGGCTACGGATTTGTCGAGGGCATCGTTTATGCCCTCGGCGCCGGCATCGGGTTTACGCTGGCGCTGGTGCTGCTTGCCGGCTTGCGCGAGGAATCGGAGTTGTCTGATATCCCGAAACTGATCAAGGGAACCGCAATGAACCTGATCATCGCGGGCATATTATCGATGGCGTTTATGGGTTTTGCCGGGCTCTTTAGTTCGACCTGATGGGGAGTACACTGCAATGATGACGACCTATCTGTTTCCGCTACTCGCCGTGGTTCTGCTGTGCGCGTTCTGGGCCATCTTCCAGGTGTGGCTGTCGAGGCACGATCCCGATGCGAAGACGAGGTCGCTAAAGTGCGGTGGCTGCGGCCGCACGGACGAATGCAGGCTGGCGATCCATCTGTTTGACGCGCGATTTTTGAGACTTCAGTACGTGACGGGATTGGTCACTGCTGTAGACTCCCGTCGATGAGTATCTGGTCACAGGCCATCGACATGGCCACGAAAACGCCGGCCGAGCGCAATCGCTACGTCGACTTTCCTGCGCGCTGTTTCCATTCTCATGGTCGTCACGGGGCACTGGCTGATTGTCGCGTTGTATTACAAGGATGGGGCGTTCATACCCGGTGACCTGCTTGAGATGCGGCCCAATACACAGTGGTTGACCTGGCTATTCCAGGTCATGCCGATATTCTTCATCGTCGGCGGCTACGCGAATGCCGTTTCCCTGGAGAGCGCTCGTCGCCGCGGCATCGACTATGCGGGCTGGTTAGTTTCGCGCCTGAATCGTCTCGTCTCACCATTACTGGTTTTGCTCGTCGCCTGGGCGCTGCTTGCCGCTGTTCTGCATTTCTCAGGTGTTACCGGCGAGGTTCTCAGCCTGGCGTCACGCGCCTCACTCATCCCGATCTGGTTTCTCGCTATCTACACGCTGGTCGTCGTCCTGGCACCCGCCACCTACATCGCGTGGCAACGTTGGGGCTTCGCTTCTTTCTGGGCATTTGTACTCGTTGGCGCCCTCGTCGATATTGCATTCTTTGCTGCGGAGCAGCGATGGCTGGGCTGGACCAACTACCTGTGGGTCTGGCTCGCGGTCCACCATCTTGGGTACGCCTGGCGCGATGGCCGCATGGGCAGCCCTGCTCGCCTTTTGACTTACTCGGCGCTCGGACTACTGGTTTTGGCGTTGCTCATATTCAAGGGTCCCTACCCGTTCGCCATGGTTGGTTCCCCGGATGAGCACTTAAGTAATACGCTGCCGCCGAAAATCACGTTGCTTGCGCTCGGCATCGCACAATTCGGTGTACTTCTCTCGATCGAAGCGCCGATGCGGCGCGTACTCGCCAGCGTACGAATCTGGGCGGCGACTGTGTTGATCAACAGCATGATCATGACCTTGTACCTGTGGCACCTGACCGTCATGGTCATTCTTGTCTCGCTGCTTTATCTCGCCGGCGGATTCGGACTGGGCATTGAGCCCGCAAGTCTCGGTTGGTGGCTTACGCGACCGCTTTGGATCGCTGCCCTTTACGCATGCCTGTTACCGGTCGCACTCGCTTTAGGACCGCTGGAAAGACGCGCCCGCCCGGCTGATGCACCCGTTCCGTCGGCAACGCGACTCGTCGCCGGCGCCTTGCTTATCTGCCTTGGCGTGGCGGTGCTTGCGTTATTCGGATTCGGCAACGCGCCCGTTCCGGGGCTTGATATCGCAGCGTTTGCCGTCGTCGTGTCGGGTGCCGCACTGAGCGGTCTGTTGCCCGCACGGAATAAAGCGAGAGGCTAGTGGAGCGGCTAATGCTGTTGCCTGCCGTCCGCCGGAAGTGTAAAGAACTGCAGGTCCCCGAACTCGCCCTCTAACGAAGCGCACTCGGCAGCCGGCTCCAGTCGGAGGCGATCAGCAATGCGCTGTGCCTCGGTCATGTAATGGTTGTATAACTGCAATCGTAACGCCAACGATAGAACGGCCGGCTCACCCTCATCGAGACTGAGTGCCTCGTCCAGTGAAAAACGCGGCAGCTCCGATGAAGAGTACCTGTGTTTCCAGGTATCCGGTGCTCAGGTCGAAATCATAGAGCTTGAGAAACAAACTCCCTTCGCTCGCCATGAAGTTCACCGCTTCAATTATATAGTCGGCTTCTGCATCATCCATAACCCAGTGAAGACCAACTCGGCACCAACCCGGCTTTAATCCACAGTGCCCGTGTTGCACCGCCGCACGAAAACGCTCCGATGTCGCCTCGTCGATATGGAGCAAGCGATGACCATAAGGTCCGGCACAGGAACAGCCAGCACGTGACTGAATACCAAACAGGTCGTTTAGCAAGGCGGTAATAAACTTGTGGTGCAGGTATCTGCCGCTATCGTCCTTGATATTAAAAGAAATTATGCCAACGCGACTGCTCGGATCGGGATTGCCAAGGACCTCGATGTTTTCATTTGCGCCCCAGCTTTTCATGACCCGATCCGTCAACTCGTGCTCACGTGCGTTGATGACATCGACTCCGACAGAATCCTTGATCTGGAAAACCAGGCCTGCCTTCAGGGTCTGGAGAACGCCAGGCGTTCCGGCTTTCTCACGCTCCTCGATACTGCTGATAAAATCCTGGTCCGTCCATGCCGACGTAATCGACGGTACCGCCCGCACTCATGCTTGGCGGCAAATCGCGATCGTAAATGCGTTGATTGAAAACCAGCACGCCACTGGAACCCGGGCCGCCGAGAAACTTGTGCGGCGAAATGAATACGGCATCAATACTCGGATCCTCGTCCGCTGCCGTCGGTTCCGGATTCATGTCGATATCGACGTAAGGCGCACAGGCGGCAAAGTCGAAACAGGCGATCGCGCCGTGCTTGTGCAACAGGCTGGCGATCTTGCGCACATCGGAGCGAATCCCGGTGACGTTGGATGCCGCCGAGAATGAACCGATGCGCTGCCGGTTCTTGTACCGCGGATCCATGAGCAGCTGCTCAAGGTGCTCGAGATCGATATTGCCCGTCGCGTCCAGCCGAACCTCTATCGTTGTCGCCAAACACTGGCGCCATGAGATTTCGTTCGAATGATGCTCGTACGGACCGATAAATACGACCGGCTGTACTTCACGTAGCAAGTCGCGAACGGTCTGGCTATCGACGTCGGCGTCAAGCTGATCCAGGGCCTCGTTGATGTTTTTTCGCGTCGCCGGCGCGAGCGCGACGCCAATAATTTGCTGAAGCTTGTCGATCGCGCCAGTCGCGCCGGTACCGCAGGCAATGATGCGGCCGTCCGGTCCCGCGTTGACAGAGTCTTTGATCGCTTGTTCCGCTTCGTGCAGAAGCTGACTCATGCTGCGGCCGGTAATGTCGTCCTCAGTGTGCGTGTTGGCATAGACGCGCTGCAGGCTCTGCAGATAGGACTCCACGAAGCGCAGGCAGCGCCCGGAGGCCGTATAGTCACAGTACACCATCAGGCGCTCGCCAAACGGCGTTTCAAAAGTGGAGTCGACGCCGACAATTTGCTGTCGAAGATAGGCGGGATCAAGTACAGTTTTGCTCATCGACTAATTATGCCTGAATTGGTGTCTGACACGGTGTTCTGAATGGCCAAGAAGCTGAAAAACGAGAAAGCGCTGCTGGCGGAGGCTTTGCGCATAGTAATCGACGAAGCCGTCAAGCGCGGGATCGTCGAATTTGAACCCACAGACTCGCACGACCTCAAGGTCGAGTACGTGTACCGCCTCCTGGTGCACGACAAGGAAATTGCCGCCCTGCCCCCGGACCAGCTGAATCTGCCCAAAATGCGGCACCGGCTGGCGATGTGGGCTACCCACAAACTACCGCCGGACCACGACCTCCTGAAGTGAGGCGTGCTCAGTCCTGGTTTTTTTCCAGCGCGGATTCGATCGAGTTGGCGATCTTGCTCGGCACACCGACGTTGGCCGTGAATGCCCGGTAGCCCGAATCCCAAAAATACAGCTGCATGCGCCACATCTGACCGTAGTGCAGGACTTGCGTCTTGTCACCGTCCTTGACGATCAGGACCTCTGTGGGTAGTGCCGCGACATGGTCGACGCCGGGATACGGTGACAGTTCGCTTTTCGAATCCCCGCGGAAGCGCGAATTGATGCGAATCATTTTGTCCTCGATGTAGGGATTCGTTATGCCGATATAGACCGCATCGTCGCGCAGTCGAACCTGGGCAATCACTTCCCAACCCGTCGAGTCTGACGCGTCGCTAACCGTCCCGGCTTTCAGCGCGGCCACAACCGCTTCCACGGTTGCGTCGAATCCCGCTGGCTCGAGTCCATCTTGATGGGTAGCTGGCTTTTTTCGAAAGTTCGGAACTTCGCCATCATCCGGGCAGGACCGTCACCTTTGAACTTGCGATAGTGCTTTTCGACTGCGCATCGGCTCCTGCTGCTTACTCATCGCCGTGCCCGGCAGCGTCGCAACAACCTGTCGAATATCGCCGGCAACGTCCGCGAGCCGCGCCGTAATCAGCTCATCGTAGTTTGACGAGTTCGCGTAAAACACCATGGCATGTGCAACCGGATTCGCCATGTTGACGTACGTCTTCTGCTCATCGCCCTGCGTGAACACAGCGATTCGCAGAATCTGCGCGGAAATCGTCGTGCCGACTCAGCGGACCGCCGCGTCGGCATAGGCCGGCGACGTCAGCACATAGACTTTCGCCTGGTGCGCGCCATCGGGTACACGAATATCGTGCGACCCATGTAACTGAAACGTGGAATCATCGAGCGCCGACTCGAGTGCCGCAGTCGTCTCGGAAAACGACCCCGAGGACTCCAGGATGGTCTCGAAAATACCGATTTTTTCATCAGCCGCATGCGAAAGCGGCGCTGAAATCAGCGCCGCAATCGTGATTACGGCCATCCAAACTCTGGCCTTCATGTTTTGCTCCTAGAAGCGATACGCAACCTCAAACTCCAGCTGGCTCATTTTGAGTCTCGATCGTCTGCGTACGGATCGAAATGCGCTCGGTCCGGTCACCGAATTCTCGGGCGCGTACATGAACGAGAAGTTCCATTCACCGCCGTTGGTCGCCTTGTGAGTCAGGCCGAGACGTGATGTGCTGCTCCATGACACCCGGCGCCAGGATGTTGAACAGCACATCCGCGCTCTGTATCGGCTGCTCACCGTAGCTGTAACCAAAACGCCAGGTGTTGGTTTCGTCGCGTTGCCACTCGAATCCGAGCTTGTAGGTCGTCATGTCCTCCCAGCCGAAACCCGCCACCGTCGGAGCCGCCGAGGCAGCTCTCGAGCGTCGGTACCACCCGGAACTACCGGGCACGAAAAGAGGTTTGCCATCGGATTAGCAATCGACTTGACGTCGCTGAAAGCTGTGTGTTCAATATCGAAATTAACGCGCAGCGCATCGCTCGCCATGAAAGGACAGTCCCGCCTTGATGCTCGACGGAATATCGAAGCCACCGCGCTCGGCGAACAGATCCGCGTAGTCGTCAAATTCACTCATCGTCATCTTGGACTGGTAGGCGAGACCGACACTGACGCTGTCGCTCATGCCCCACCAGATTCCGCCGGCAATGCCATAACCGAATCGACAGTGTCGTGGCCGTTATTGCTTAACGCCGTCGGGAAGCTCGGTACTCACCAGACGTCGACGAAGGTCTTCGTAATTGGCGCAAACGTTCCGACACCGTTCGCTTCGAACATCTGTATCGCGAACACCGGACCGATACCCCAGGCGAAGTTTTCACCCGACCTTGGCCGAATAATTGACCGTCAGGAATGCTTGCGACAGGTCGACGCCGGCCTTGCCGGCGCAGTACGGTCCCGGCCCGGTGCCGGCGGTTCTCCTAGCTGCGGGTCACCACCACAAAGATACGACGTTGCCGATGAATTCGAATCGTCCCAGTCTGTGTTCATGCCGCCGCGGCCGTAGAACGCAGCCGTGATATTGGCATCGTTCTGCAGGCTCCAGTTCTTGGCGACGTAACGGAATCGGGAAATACTCGCTGCTACTGTCGTATCTCGCCCGGAGTGATCGTATGCGAGGAGAAACAAGTTGGCCGCCACCGAAGTCGATCAAAGCCGCCGTTCAGCTGACTGGTCGAGGCCACGTAGCTGCGCCGCGGGCTGAAAATCGAAAGACCCGCTTCCCAACCGTCGTCGACAAACACGCCGAGCGCCGGATTGGACGCAGACATGATCGCACCCATGTCTGCGTTCGAGCCGACACCCGTGCCGGCCATACCCTTCGACTGAGTGCCAACACCGTGCGTGAAATACCCGTTTGTCGCCAGCGCAGACCCGCTGAACGCAAACACGCCCATAGCCAACAGCCACGCTGCGGCTTTTCTTGCCGTGAATCTCATTTTCTTTCTCCCTGCTTTTCGCAGAATACTTCGTGTAAGGTTTCCATTACCTTGCTCGCATCGTCCCCCGATAAGGAGTAACTCACCGATTGCGCATGCTTGCGCGATCGGACAATTCTCTCGCGCCGCAAAATGGCAAGGTGCTGTGACAATGCGGACTGGCTTAATCCCAGAGTGTCCTGCAGTTCGCTGACGGTCTTTTCGCCTTCCGCCAGCTGACACAAAATCATCAGGCGCCACTCGTTGGCCATGGCCTTGAGCAACTCAACGGCATGCGACGCCATGTCGTGCAGTTCCTGCATTTCCGTTGAGTCCTGAGACATCGCGTTAGTTATCGCACTTGTGCTCAAGCGCAACCACCAAACCCTTCGGAGTCCATCTTGGCCTCGTAAGGCGCCGCTACGTCGCTGCCGATCACCAACGATCCTTTGACCGAATCCCAATCCTCGGGCTTCAGTATGATCAGCCAGGCGTCATAGGGATCGTCGTTAGCAATGCTGGGTTCGTTGACCAGGGCGTCGTTAACGGCGACAACCTCGCCGCCAGCCAAGGACTTCGCCGGGCCAACCCACTTGCCGGACTCCAGCGTGCCACAGGACTTGCCGGCCCTGACCGAACGGCCAACGCGCTTGGGAGTAAAGGCAACGAGTTTGCCCGCCATCGCCGTGGCGACAGCGGTCATTCCGATCTTGACGGTGCCGTCTCCGACCTCGGTAAACCAGATGTGGTTGTCGACGTCATAGAGGAGGTCATCGGGCAGATTACAGCCGCGTACAGATGGCATAGTCAGTCTTCCTTTTAGGTTGTTGTTGCGCCGTCAGCTGAGCGGATCGGTTTGGCCGAACAGCAGAACTCGCCGAGCTCGGCGACCTGCATCTTGCCGCTGACGAACAAATACAAGTGCTTAGATATCATCGCCAACATACTTAAGCGATCCGTAATATCCGAATATACGTCTCGCATTGTCACCAGGTTGTAGTGATAGGCAATTTCCCGGCAGGTTTCACGACAGGCATTGAAGCTCGGGTCGCCTTTTGCGCCCTGCCGGTGCAAGGCGAGTAGACGAAACCCTTCTCGCTTATCGCTCGTTGGAACGTCGCCCCGGGCCGTTATCCAGTGCTCGAGAACCTCCTCGCTGGCCTGCAGTAGCTCACCCGCCCTGGCGTCTGCATCAGGGGTCGCGCGCGGTAACTCAAACACCGTCTCGAGCTCGGCGAGCGACCTCATCCCAGGCCCTTTTCCTTCAGGAACCTGATCGAGTCCGAGATATTTTCGTGGACACCGACCTTCTTCGCTTTGAGCCCCAGCGCCATGCCGAGCAGCTGCGTGAAATACAGGATCTTGATATCGACCTTTTCCCCGAGCGTCTTTTCGGCGCGAATCTGGTGCATTTCCAGACCTGAGTGACAGGTTGGGCATTCGGTGGCAATCACGTCCGCACCGGCAAGCTTGGCCGTCTTCAAAATATTCAGAACCAGCTTGGTCGACAGGTCGCTGTCCGAGAGCGTATGCGCGCCGCCACAACAGGCTGTTTTCAAAGGGAAGTCCACATTTTCTGCACCCGCGGCCGCCAGCAGGTCGTCCATGAAATGTGGCTTGGAGGTCGACTCACTGCCCGGACCCTGGTCCTTCTCGGGGAAGATATGACGTGGGCGCGTGTACATGCAGCCGTAGTAGTTGGCGATTTTCAATCCGCTCAGCGAATTTTTCACGCGTGACTTCAGACCCTCTTCGCCGATCGTGTCCCTGATCCAGTCGAGCGCGTGGATGGTCTCGACCTGACCGGATTCATAGGTCTTGTGCCCCGCTTTCTTCGACAAGCGATCAACGACTTCGGCCGATTCCGCATCGTTCTTGAGATCGTATTCGGCTTTCTTCAGGTTGTGATAACAGCCGTTGCACGGCGCCATGACGACGTCCATGTCCATCTCGTTCGCCGCAACCGACATCACCCGCGAAGACAGGTAAGTCTGCAGCTTCGGGTCGACGTTCTTGACCTCCATCGCACCGCAGCAGTTCCAGTTCTTCACCTCGACCAGGTCGAGCCCGAGCGCCTTGCCCACGGCTTTGGTCGAGCGATTGTAGGAATGGCCGCTCCCCTCCAGGGCACAGCCCGGGTAGTAAGCAACTTTCTTGTACTTGTCTTTGCTTGTCATCGATCGGGAATCCTTGTCAGGCCGCGTCACGCTTCGCTGTTTCAACCAGCTCAGCAAGGCTCAGCGCGTGCTCCTGCTTCTCATGCTGCTCGTCAATGTATTCCTGCATCGCCGCCGACGCTTTGGACCAATCGCTGGTGCGGGGAGCGATCAGCGTCGCGAGGCCCATGCGCGTCAGCATGCCAACCGGCAAGCCGCTGATCATTCGCTTGACCATCTCGATCATCCATGGCTGCAGCAACTTCTGCTTTGTTCGAGCGAAGAAACGTCGCATCGTGCGACTCTCTTCGATCTTGCCGGTCGCGAGAACCTGCTCGGTGAAGACATCGTCAAATACCGTCGAGGGCGACTTCGGCGTATGCCCTTTTCGCTCCAGCCAATGCGCCGTCGCTTTCATGACGCCTTCCGGAAACACATCCCTCGGACACGCGTAGGTGCACTTGTTGCACGATACGCACTGCCAGATGATGTCCTTGTCGCGCAGCAGCTCCGATTCCATGCCCATGCGAATGAGGTAGATCCAGTAGCGCGGGTTGAAGTCAGGATTGACCTCGTTGACGGTGCACGCATTGGTGCAAGACCCGCATTGCCAGCAACGATGAATCTCCTCGCCGCCCGGCAGCGCGGCGATTTCATCCTGCAGCGTCTCGTTGTAGTCACTGACCACGCGCGACGTAATGAATGTGCTCCAGTGACCGGACACGTCCACCCCATCGATGACCATGTTTTCGTGTGTCTCGAGGTTCTCGGGACGGATCAGTGATTTTTCATGAATTGGCATTGGCTATTCCGTCTAGTTCAGCGTCGGCTGGTCGTCGATGACGAACGCGACACCGTCGATGGATTTCAGTCGGGTTCGGCCGTTGCCGGGCTGCACGCCGTCGAGGCCCAGCAGGCGGCGCGTGTGCTGCATCGGGTCCTCGGGCGCCGAAAAGTCGACGCGCAGGTAGCTGCCACCCTGCTCACAGATGTACTGGGCATAGACCTGTGCACACAGCACGTCGACATAAAACAGCACGTCGCGAAAGAAACCATTGTCACTCAGAAACTGACTGAGCTCCTCGCGAAGCATCACGTAGGTGCCGTAGCCATCGGCGACTTTTATCGTCATGTGATCGACATCGTCACCATGCCAGATCTCGCGAAGTACACCGGTATTCGCCTTGACATCCCACACCCAGCGATTCATCAACGGCACGCGTTCCGGATCGGCGTTATGCAGCAATTCGACGGCCAGGTCGCGTACCCAGCGGTGCTTCTTGTCATTCGGGAAACGATCACAAAACCGCCCGATACGACTGTCGATATGATCGTCGTCGTTAAATAACTCAACAATCCCTTCACGCATTTCCGGGAAACGGTCTCCGGTCAACCAGTCGCCAACTCTGCGACGAACCGTAGCCATGAACGTGCACAGACCTTTGAACGTCTCGAGATCGAGTTCGTTGATGTCATTCTCGACCAGCGCCTGCTTGAACATCACGCTTTTGAGTTTGACGGCGTCGATGTAGCGTTCGATGCCGCCGTGATCTTCGCTGCCCCGGAGCATAATTTGCAGTCCAGCGCGCAACGCCTCCGCGGACAGGTCGAGCACGGGACGCTCGAACTCATGTGGTTGCAGTGCGGAGGTCGATGCCATCGTCGTTCAGCCTCAGGCGGACTTGCTGAATTCTTTAAGGCTCGACAGGACAGCCATCGCCGTTCCGTGACCCTGTGCGATCGAATCATCGATGGTCTCGGGACCCGTTGCGGCACCCGCAACAAAGACACCGGGTCGAGTCGTTTCGCCCATCGCGCCATAACGGTGGGCAACGTCGACGAAACCGTTTACTTCGAGGTCGACACCAAATATCTCAGAGATCTTCGGGTTATCGACGTTCGGGTCCATGCCGATTGCATGAACGACCATGTCGAACGGAATCGTGATCGGCCGTTTGACGAGCGTATCTTCGCCTTTGACAATCAGCTTATTGCCATCGGACGTGACTTCGGCAATGCGTGCCTTGATGTACTTGACCTTGAATTCCTCCTGGCTGCGCCAGTAGTACTTGGTCTCGTAAAGGCCGAAGGTGCGAATGTCCATGTAGTAGATGTAGACATGGCACTCTGGTAATTCCTCGCGAATTTCCATGGCGAGGTTCGATGACACGGTGCAGCAAATCTTTGAGCACCATTCACGGCCAATCTGCCGATCACGCGAACCGACGCACAGAAGAATCGCGACACGTTCCGGCTTACGGTCATCGGAGGGACAACGCACACCCTTGCCGGACGAGATCATTTGCTCGACCTGGGTCGTGGTCACAACGTCTTCGAACGTACCAAAGCCCCACTCGGGTTTGTTGACCGAATCGAAATGCGTAAAGCCACTACAAAGTATCGCAGCCTCTACTTGCAGGTTTTCTCCATTGGATAGCTGCGCGGAAAAGTCGCCAGGAGTTCCATCGAACTGCGTTACCGTGGCTCCAGTCACTATCTTCACATTGGCTTCTTCTTCCACTCTTTTGACCATGCCACCAATCGCATCTTTCGCCCATTCGCCGGTCGGCACGAGCTTGGCATAGCCGGACAGGATCGGCGCGCCGCCCAGCCTGTCTTCTTTCTCGACAATCACGCTTTTCTTGCCGACCGTTGCAAGGCTGTGAGCCGCGGCCAGACCCGCTGGTCCCCCACCTACTATCAGAACTGGTTTACTCATATTTAGTCGCTCGATTATTTGTCCACCGATTGTTGACGAATGAGGGGTTTGAATCCCGGGCCGGACGTGATCATCAGGCGCGGGTCGTAGAGCGTCTCACCCCTGCCCGCTTCAACTTCTTTCAGATAAGCCTCAAATTCCGCTTTCTTCTTTCTCCCAGTCGATACCGAGCTTCTCCATCAACGTCTCTATTGCCGACGCGTGCCAGTGCGACTGCACAATCTTGTAAGGATGTGCACCGCAGACCAGTGCGGCAAACTGACAGTCTGCAAGCACCGGCATTTCGACCGGCTTGCCGGCCGCCGCACCGATCCACTGGTTCTTATCCAGCGTCGTGATGCAACCGGTGTCGTGACCCACCATCATGTCCGCGTGCGCCTCTTCCTGTGCAACACGAAGCTTGCGATCGATGGCAAACGAGCGCGTAAATTCACGCTCGGAAATGATGTGCCGGAAACCGAAGCCGCAGCAGTCGTACCAGGTCGAGTAATCGATAACCTGGCTACCGAGCGTTTCGAGCAGCCCTGTGGTTACAGCAACGCGATTGCCGTCGAGAACATCGTCATCGTAGATCGCATCCTCTGGAACCATTTTGTAAACGTGACAGGCCGGATGCACGGTCGCTCGAATGTGGCTGCAGTCGATGACCTGGTGCTTCTTGATCTCATTGCGCATGACGTGCAGCCATTCGGAGTAATGCACGACCTCCTCGGGTATCAGCAGTTTTCCGTCGACGAGACGACCTAGCTTGCCGAGGATCTTCTTGACGCGTTCACGCAGCTTTGCAGACTGCAGCAGGTAGCCACGCACTTCCTTGTAATTGCCAAAAGATGTGCCGCAGTGCACCAGCGGGTAGAAGAAACCGTCAGGCAGTCCCTGCGCCTTGGCCGAGACGTAGGCCTGATGGAAATTTCGAAGGAACACTGCCGCGAGGCTTTCCAGGTTACCGATACCGGAGCCGTGATAATTCCAGGCGGTGCAAGAGGTCTGATCGGTTTCGTCGAGGTAGTCGATGCCCATCTCGTTCATCAGCCACAGCAGCGATGCCGGGTAACCCGGAATGTTGCCGCACTGACCGCAGGACTTGTGATGCCAGAGACGCGTCGTCGGTATCTTCTTGTCCCAACCATAAAGAGTCTTCACTGTTACAGGCTTGTGATCATCGGTGACACGATGCACCACAATCTCGCCTTCCTTCTCGAGTTGCCACATGATGTCACGCACATCTTCAACGCGATCTTTATTGGTCAGCATTGAACGTTTATTGATGATCTGGTCGACCCACACGGTCGCAACGTGAGCGTCTTCCTTCGAGAGGTTCGCGTCGGTCCACTCGGCGCCGTGGCCAGTGAAGCGTTCTCCGCCGTTTCCGTTGTTCATAGTCGTTTCCTCCGTAGGAGCGCGCCGCGCGCGCGACCGGTGGCACCCGCCTCGCGGGTGTCGCCGGCATGGCCGGCTCCTACATCACTCTTGTTCGTCCAGCCAATCCTCATAGTCATCACGTTTTTCATCCATGATGTCGAGGATTACATCGAACAGGTTCTCATCGATGGTCTCAAGACTGTCGAGCACACCGGTTTCTTCCCAGATGGTGTACAGCTCAACGGATGTCTTGAGATTGACTTCCCACGCGGTCTTTGTCGTGTGCAGCGTGGGCATGGGGATTGCCTTGCGAAGAAGCTCCAGGGGAGCATCGACCTTGGCGACATTGGGGCCCCAGTCGGCGAAGCCGTCGGGGGTAATCATATCGGGTGAGAGCTGGTTGCCCGTTGAAATCAGCTTGAGCATCACACGACTGAATGGCCGCAGCACATTCTTCGCGGATTCCATGCCGTGCTTGATAGCGGTCTCGCGCATAAGCATGATGAGGCCGCCCGGCGAATTACTGAACGGGCAACGCGCCGCGCAGGTGTAGCACTGCGCACAGGACCAGATCTTTTCCTGCATGGCATCGTAGATGCCCTCGAGATTCTCGGTCCAAAGCAGCTGCACGATCTCGCGCGGACTGAAGTCGTAATAGTGGGCAGCCGGACAGGTCGCGGTACAGATGCCGCAGTTCAGGCAGCCATTCAGCTCATGGTCATAGCGCATGTCCGCCTGAATGTCCTGAAATATTTCCTCCAGCTTGTCGCGCCCGACGAGTGGCGTATCCGATACCGGATCGCCAATGTGTTCCTGAATTCGAGACGTCGCTGAATGGGACATATTGTCGGACCTTGTTACTCTAGTAGGACAAAACCTTGCAATCGCCTTCCATGATTTCTTCGATCAGGTGAGCACCGCCGACGATGCCCTCACACTCGGGAATCAGGTCGTCTTTGGTCATATCGAACAGGTCGAGATTGGGCGAGCAGCAAAAGAACTTCACGCCGGCTTCGTGAGCGTCCTGGATGAAGCTCAGGACCGATTTCGGCGAGCCTTCCTTGATAAAGAGTTCCTCTGCAACGCCTTTCTTCATGAGCCGTCCCGACGTAGCCGTGCAAATCACGTCGACGTCGTAGTCCATCGCGGCTGCGACCGTTGCCTGAAAGATCGGAGCGCCCAGTTCTTCGCCATTTCGCGGATCGGTGTTTGCCATCACGATGATGAGTTTTTCAGCCATTTTATTGGTGTCCTCTTGCCGTCCGCTGCGTGTCTAGCAGCGAATTAGCATATACTAAAATACCTGTGCATCCAATTCCCCGGCTGCTAGTACGGCTGCCCTCGGAGAGGACATCAGGGAAGTACACTGCACAAGACCGGTCATGATCGGCACCAGCTCGTCCTCGAGGACGGGCTGCAAACGGCGCAATTTCTCGAGTTTCGCCACTGCATCCGGTGCTACCTCTTCGAATTCCATAATCAGGTCTTCGATCATGCCGAGCTTAATCCCCGGATGGCCTGAAAAACCATAAGCATTATCACCAACCTGCCACACGACAGGACGACCGGCGTCATCTTCGGCCAGCACTGTCGCCTCTGCCGGTGGCACAGGCCAGTCACGCATGTAGATGACCTGGTTAAAATCGGCCGGAAGAAAGCCGTTCAGGGCGTCGTCCCGGATTCGCTTTGCGCGCAGCATCTCAAACGTGAGTTCACGATGCTCCGAACCGCCGCCTGCCGCAATCGCCAGGATCTGCGCGCCGAGCCCGATGCCAACCACCGGGGTACCGGCTTGCAGCATGGCGCGAGTGAGTTCAATCTCTTCGGCAAGCGTGGGCAGATCCCGGCTGCCGGCGCTACCCCAGGGACCGCCACCAAGTAGCAATAGCGCGTCGGCCGGCACGTCGGCGGCCGGCAACTTGCGACCGCCGGCAAACGGCCTGAAGTACTGGAAGCGGATACGGCGCCCTTCGAGATGATCCTCCATGAGCCCGAGGTATTCGCCGGATGTGTGTTGAACAACGGCAACAACGTTCATGGGTGATTCACCGCGACTGGCGAGCACAAATGCGTCGCTGCCATCTTTGCAATCTGCCATTAGCGGGCACTCCTGTCAGATTCGATCGCGCTTGAGATCGATGCCAGGAAATCGTCCGCGGTAACGCTCAGCATGCCGATCTCCGTTTCTTTAAAAAACTGTTCAATGCGCGACTCCATCTCCGACAGCCGCGAGCCCTGCAAGTGCGCCTCAAGATCGAAGACCACGCGTGGCGGTGTGATAAAAAAGTCCCCCGTAATCAGCACCCGCTGCAGAATCTGGCGCGTCGGGCCTTCCAGCTTGATAAACGAATCGATCGTTCCGCCGGCGCCGGTATGAGTACCTGAGAGCACGCCGTCAGCGTCTGCCGGGCTGTCGATTTCGGCTACAAATTCATCCGTACCGATCTCGCTGTCGAAATGCTCTTTCGCCAGCGCCTCTTCCGCGGCCGTGATCTCGCCGGGCTTGGCGGTGATCCCCAGCCCTTCGGTGAAACCCTCAATCAGCGCCGCCTGGATCGTTTGCATGTCGGGAAGACCGTCACCCAGCAGTTCTTTCAAGGTCACGACGCGCTGCGCGGCCGAGTCGAGATTATGCCTGGCGACCTTGCCCTGCGGGACGTTCAGTGCCTTGACCATCTGCGCCGCATTCATGTCGACCAGCACCGTGCCCTGGTAGATCAGGATATCGCCGTCGAAGAATCCGCCCGTGCCACTGATTTTGCGACCGTCGACTTCAATATCATTGCGTGGCCGAAACTTCGCGTCGACACCTAGCCTGACCAGTCCTGCCGCGGCTGCATTACAAATCTCACGCGCCAGATCCGGCAACGCCGCGATACCGAGCGACGCTCGGTGAAAGACGAGTTCCCAGCCCAGCTGCCCTTCGTCAAGGTAGATGGCACCGCCGCCCGTAATGCGTCGCACGGTACCAATGCCGTCTTCGGCGCAATAGTCGAGGTTGATCTCGCGACTCAGGTCCTGATGGCGCCCGATCAGGGCCGTCGGCGGAAAGCGCATGAATCGTATGGTGTCGGGTACCCGGTCCTGCTGACGTAGTTCGATCAACGCAGCATCAAATGCGATGTTGGATCGTCCCTCGCGAACGCCCGTGTCGATGATTCTGAATGGTTTCGGCACGCGACTCCCTCTTGCCAAACCGTTATTCGAGCGTCACGGGAATATCGAGCTGTTTGCGAATGCGCTTCAGGTCTTTCCTTTTCGGCTGGAACGGATAGCTCGCGATGTCGCTGGGCGGCGAGTCGCCGTAGGGTCGGTCGCAGGCCGAAATATCGTCCTGGAATTTACCCGGGCATCCTGAGGTCCTGAACGCAATGCCTGCGTCGATAATGTCAGCCAGCTCCGCCTCGGCGATACCGTAGTCGGTCACGCGTCCCTGCTCGTCGAAGCGCATCTGCGCGACGCGCGCATCACGATAATCGATGAGGTAGCGAGCGAGCTGTACCCGGCGCCATTGATCCCTGGGTGTGGCCGGCAGGTGGTCCATCAACGAACCTTGTTCGGGGAAGAAACAAAACATGTGACTGTGACCACCGAGGTCGACGAGTTCCTGCACCAGCTTCAGCACTTCGTATTCGGTCTCACCCATGCCGACAATGATGTGCGCGCCAAACTTGTCTGGCCCGAATATGTCGCGCGCCTCGAGCATGATGTCCCAGTACTTGGACCACTTGTGCGGTGACTGCACGCCTTTGCCGCGCGTGCGATCGAACAGCTCAGGCGTCGCCGCATCGAGTGCGACGGTGAATATATCGGCGCCGAGATCCTTGGTGCGCTGCACATCATCACGCGTCATCGTCGTCGGGTTGGACAAAATCGATACGGGAATCGCGTCAGGGTCGATTCGATCCGTCCATTGCTTGAGAACCGTGAACGTATCTTCCTCCGACCGCGGATGCGTAATCATCGAAATACACATGCGATGAAACGGGCTGTTTCCCGGATCCTTGGCGACGATATCGATGATGTCCGCCATCGGGACAGCGGGCCAGTCGACGCGAATGAAATTGCGGTCCGCATAGTCGCGATCAGCTTCACGATGCCGCGCGAGGCCGCAGTATGCGCAGTTGGCACGGCAGCCTTCCGGATACGTTAGCAAGAGGTTGAGACAGCGCGTGCATTCGCAGCCGTACATGCGTCCACCCATGATGCCCAGCGTAATCGCGGCCGCGGTCGATAACTGCACGTACTCGGGCGACTTCATATGTGGCGCGAGAATGTTGTTGTTCGGCAGGTAGACGCCTTGCGGCGGAATATCGTTTGCCTTGACGTGCTTTCCGTTCTTGCGATCGACCGGCGTTTTCAACGGCGCGCGCGGCGCCATCACATCAAACGGGTTATGGTCCCGATGCGCTGCGCCATTTTCTTGCGACGGCGTCGTCTTGTGTTCAATACAACTCATTAGGTCTGGTCCTGTTTCGGGTTCATCATGCCGCGTACGATGGTTGCAGTCTCGTTTTCAAATCGCTTCCGAGCTTTATGGAACAACAGGAATGCGCCTGTTCAAACGGCCGGCCGATTGTGTGCGCCAC
This sequence comes from uncultured Gammaproteobacteria bacterium, assembly GCA_963760325.1. Classification (GTDB taxonomy): domain Bacteria; phylum Pseudomonadota; class Gammaproteobacteria; order Steroidobacterales; family Woeseiaceae; genus UBA1847. Next base: position 42,757 of record CAVXCW010000043.1, read on the forward strand.
AGAGACGGCACCATCCGCAGGAAACGCAATTCCATCCAGGCCCGCCATTATTGCGTACGCATCTGTGACCCGTTTGTGCATGCCCGGCGGTCGCGCGCAGCCCAGCAGGACCTGTTTGTCCGGCAGACGCTCACGCGCTTCGAGAAAAATTCGTCCTACATCCGTGGTCCCCGGCGTCACGAACGTTCCCGGTTTGGCATAGAACGGCATGATGACGACCAGAACCAGCGCAGTGACATCGTATCGACTGACGATGTCCAGCGCATTTGCCTCACCAAGAATCCGACCGTAGTGCAGTCCGATCACGATGTGCGGCGTCACCTCCATGTTCGTCGAGCACAAGGCGGCCAGCGTCGCTTCGAAATCGTCAACCGGACGATCCAGCTTGTACACCTCGTTGATGGTTTGCTGCGCGCCGATAACATCCATCATGACAGTATCGACGCCGGCCGATTCCAATTCTTTCGCGCGACGCTCGTCCAGCAATGCGCTGTGCACGGCTACTTTGAGATCCGGATAGTCTCGTTTCAGTTGCTCAACGATCGGCATGTAACGCCCGTAAGAAATTTCGTTGCGCTTGTTGGACCCGCCCGACAGTAGAAAACCATTGAGCCCCTGTGTTTCTACCAAGTGCCTGACTTTCTCATCAAGCATGCCCGGATTAGTCGCCGGAATCATCGGCTCCAGGATTTTCTTCTGGCAGTGATCACAGTTCAGGCCGCAGGCTGCCGCCGTAATGGAGAACGCGGGGAAACTGTTCTTGTTACAGCCACTGAGTTCGGTGCTCGAGTATTCTTTGAAGGTCGGCGTCGAAAAACGTATCGGTCTTGACACGTGACCATTCGCCCGACGCTCGAACTGCTCGACGAGCGTCGTATCAAATTCTGCGTCTTCGAGATCTTCGATCCCCGACAATGCTTCGAGCCATGTCATACGAAATTCCTCTGTTGCTCCATCAACGCAATGTTGCCACGTTACACGTTAGTAGTGCGTTCTGGCGTCGCTGACCATCAACTTTATCTCGTCGCGAATCGTTCCGGGATAAGGAGTATCCGCGATGGTCGTAAGCCATTGTTCTTCAATGTCTTCTACGTCAATAAGATCACATTCCATGCGACACATGAAAGCACGCGCATCGGACGGCAGGCTATCTGGTATTTCATGGCCGGCGATTCGCCCCCACATGCCGGCCCAGTAGCGGGTTACCGTCCAAGGATTGTATCCGCCGCCGCCGAGAATGATCGTCGTCTTATTCAGGGCAACGAGTTCAGTAACCGCGTCCCAGAGCGTCGTGTTGGACAGCTGCATGTGCGACAGCGGGTCGCCCGCGAGGCAGTCGGCACCACAGCAAATCACCAGCGCATCCGCGTCGATGGCATCCGCCAATGGCAATACCGCGTTTTTCATCAGGTACTCAAATTCACTGTCATTGAATTGAAGCGGTACGCTGAAATTGAACGCGCCTGCGTGCGGATGCGATCGCGTGCCGCTGAACGGCCAGCGATTCTGTTCGTGTATCGAGACGGTTGTAACTCGTGGCTCCTCGTAGAAAGCATCCTCAACGCCGTCACCATGATGTGCATCCAGATCGAGGTACATCACACGTTCGCTGCCCTTCTCCAGCAAGGTCATGATCGCGAACACCGGGTCATTCAGGTAACAAAAACCAGCGGCACGGTCCGGCCTACCATGGTGCGTCCCGCCCGACGGGTGAAACACCACATGCCCTTCTACTGCCAGCTCAGCTGCCAGGATAGAGCCGCCCACAGTCATTGCCGCCCGCTCGAAGAGGCCGGGGAAGAGCGGATTTTCGAAGGTACCGACCCTGTAACGCTCTCGAACGTCGGCCTCCACCGACCCTGTGGAGTCTGCGTATTGAAGCGCCTTGAGATAAGCACGATCATGAAACTCGAGAAGCTGATTGACAGTAGCCGCTTCGCTCTCGCGAAAAGCATCTGCAGTCAACCAGCCCAATATCGTGAGGAGATCGACGACCGCCGAGTGACGAACAATATTCAGTGGATGATTGAAGCCGAATGCGGGCTGGCGATAAATATCGCTGCCGATGAATAAAGGTGACGGCCGGTTCGTGGCCAGCGACAGCTGCCCAGTCGTCGAGCTGGGATTGTTACGGCTCATGCTTTCCGATACTAAACCCTGCAAGCGATCAAGACCTTTGTAAGTACGATTCGAGAATATTATATTTCACTAATAAAGACAATTCTGATAATCTAATATGCGTTTTTTCGCATGCCCACCCGTTCAAGAGAGGTGTTGAGAAATGTCCGCCGAAGAAAAAAGCATGTCAATCATCGTGACCAAGGGGTCACTGGATTGGGCCTACCCACCCTTCATTCTCGCAACGACGGCTGCCGCGATGGGACTCCCGGTGACCATGTTCTTCACGTTTTACGGCCTGCCGCTGTTGTTAAAGGATCTCAACCTGCAGCTGACCGCCGCCGGCAACCCGGCAATGAAGATGCCCATGATGGGTGCCCATATGGGACTGCCAAACCTGCTCACGGCGATACCAGGCGTTGATGCGGCCTGCACAAAGATGATGAAGAATCTGATGAGCAAGAAAGGCGTGGCGCCGATCGAGGAGCTGCGTGAGTTGGCCGTCGAAGCCGAGGTTCGGCTCATCGCCTGCCAGATGACAATGGATCTGTTTGAATACACACTTGACGATATGATTGAAGGGCCGGAACTCGGTGGAGCTGCGACCTACATCGAAGTCGCCACTCAATCCGACATCAACCTGTTCATTTAGTCTCTGCGCTGACAGACCAACATGGAGTAATAAGAAATGGCTGACCATACACTCGACGCGAAAGGCCTCAATTGTCCTTTGCCAATTTTAAAAGCGAGAAAAGCGCTGAAGGATGTTCCGGACAGCGGAACCCTGGAGATACTCGCGACGGATCCCGGTTCAGTTGCCGACTTTGAGGCATTTTGTCGTCAGACCGGAAACGAGCTCATGGAACATTCCGAGGATGATGGCATCTATCGTTTCCTGATCAAGAAATCGGCGTAAACAGACCTCAGGGCGCGCAGGCCATGGTCTGCGCGCCCGTTCGGCCGCCCTCCCCCAACGGGCCGATTCATAACAACATGGCCATCCTACCTGCTGCAATAACACTTTGACGCGAGAAACGGAGCAACCCGTGGCAGACAAAAAACGAGGCATCCATGAACTCTATTCTTCCGATCCTGTCGCAGCAGACAAGAGGGTATGGGGGCGACAAAGCGATCCAATTACGCGTCGCGGTTTCCTGACACGAAGTAGCATGGTCGCAATGTCGGCGGCCGTCGGCGCGACCATACCGTTTGCTCACCTGATGCCGGCCGGACTCATCCCGGCGGCGCTCGCGCAATCCAACCAGCCTTTCGAGATTCCCGGCAAGGAAGGCCTGGTCATACTCAACGACCGTCCGGTCAATGCCGAAACACCGGCGCACCTGCTCGACGACAAGATCACGCCCGCCCGACACCTGTTCGTTCGCAACAACGGTATCCCGCCTGTGACGGACGGCATCGACGTCGACGCCTGGCAACTCGCCTTTGGCGGCGAATCGGTAGCGCGCGAAGTCTCACTGACGATTGCCGAACTCAAGAAACAATTCAAGTATTACACCTACCAGTTGCAACTGGAGTGCGGTGGCAACGGTCGTAGCGAATTTGTGCCGCCCGCATCGGGCAACCAGTGGTCGATCGGCGCAATCGGTTGTCCTGAATGGACCGGTGTGCGTCTTAAAGACGTGCTCGACTTTGTTGGCCTGAAAGACGACGCGGTCTACGTTGCTTACTACGGCGCCGACATTCACGCGAGCGGGGATCGAAACAAGGTACCGATCTCGCGCGGCGTGCCGGTCGAAAAAGCGCTCGAAGACGAGACCTTGATCGCCTGGGCGATGAACGGCGAAGACATCCCGCCCATGAACGGCTACCCGTTGCGTCTGGTTTGCGCCGGATGGCCCGGCTCGGTGAGCGGCAAATGGCTTAACAAGATTGTCGTCCGCAACCAGGTTCACGACGGGCCGAAAATGACCGGCACGTCTTATCGAGTGCCGTGCAAATCCGTCGCACCCGGTACAACGGTGCCCGATGACGAGATGTGCATCATCGAATCCATGCCCGTGAAGTCTCTCATTACGTTTCCAAAATCCGGGATTGAGCATGCCGTAGGCGGCGCGTTGTCCTTACGCGGCCACGCCTGGGCCGGCGACCTGACGGTCAGCGAAGTGCATGTGTCAACGGATTTCGGTGCAACCTGGAAGAAAGCGGCGCTTGATGGGCCGGCCAATCGTTTCGCGTGGCAGCACTGGAACGCCGACGTCGATTTCCCGCAAATCGGTTACTACGAGGTCTGGGTAAAAGCCACGGATAATACGGGACGCTCACAACCGATGGTGCTGCCTGGCTGGAACCCCAAAGGTTACCTCAACAATGCGTGCCATCGGATCGCCGTGCAGGTTGTGTGATGCAGAAGACGCTGACAGCGCTGTTGCTGCTCTCGCTGGCCTGCCTTGTCGCCTGCACCAAAGAGCCGGCGCCTGAAAAAATCGACAGCGCACCGGCGCAGGCCGTCGTCGCCGCCGAACCCGGGATCGATCCAGCGACGGGCTTCAAGATGAGCGGTGACTGGGAACTGGTACGCGGTAATTGCACCGCCTGTCATTCCGCGAAGCTGATTACGCAACAACGCGGCACGGCGCAGCAGTGGCTGACGATGATTCGATGGATGCAGAAGAAACAGAACCTCTGGCAGTTCGACCCGGGTACTGAGAGCAGAATCATCACCTATCTCGCAGACAATTACCCGCCAGACGCAGCGCAGCGGCGCGCAGCAATTCCGCGTGAGCTGATGCCACCCAATCCCTATGCGGCGGAAACTGCAACGCTGAACTGACCCACCGTCGATCCAGGAGAATTCACCCATGCTAGTGTCACCCGCCGATGTTGTTGCCCGTGCCAAAGCGACCATTAAGGAGTGCGCCGTAACCGAGGTGCATCAATGTCTCAATTCGGACACGCTGTTGATTGACATCCGGGAGCTCGCCGAATACCAGAAAGCGCATATTCCCGGCGCGATATTTGCGCCCAGGGGACTGCTCGAGTTCGAGATTCACGGCATCGTGGAACGCACCACCACGGACCCGGACGTTGCGCTGCAGGATCGCGATATCGTCCTGTATTGCGGCACGGGGGGCCGTTCGGCATTAGCCGCACAAACGCTGGATGCGATGGGCTATCGCAACGTCAAATCGATGGCCGGCGGCATCGTCGCCTGGGCCGCTGCGCGATTACCGGTAAACGCACCCTCCTGAGCTTTTTGAATAGTCTCAACCCTGTGGAGCGATACAGGTCAGGTCCTCGGCGAGGATAATCTCGCCCTTGTATCGTGAACGAACCAAATCGACATTCTTGTCGAGCTCTTTTCAACAAAGTCGGCGTCCGTTTCACCAAAGCACAGGAACGCCCCGCCGCCGGTATCAATCAGCACACGCGCGACACCATCGACCCACACGAGATAGCTCGACGATGCTCGTCCGTCGTCGGCAATTGGGCCACCTGAGCCAAGCACCTGCAGAACCGCGCCTGTCGCCGGCGAACAGCCGACCTCTGATCTCACGCAGGCGCTCGCGAAAAACAACGCTGGCAATAGCAGCGCGACGATTCTTTGCTTAGCGATCCAGTTCGACACGCATCAATGTTAGCTCATCACCAGAAATAACGCGCGTCCTGAAGTCGCCGCAGGATCCGCACAGGAGCTTGTTCGGCGTTACCGTCGTTTCACTATCGCATTGGCTGCAGCGAACCACGATGTCAGGAGTTTCCATGACCAGCACTGCGTCCTCGGCGACGGTGCCGGCGGCGGCCAAAGGATACGCGTTACGCAGGAGATCGGGCTCAACACCGGACAGCGGTCCGATATTCAACGTTATCTTGATTACCTTTTCAGCGCCGCGCTCGCGCGCAATACTCTCAATCTGCTGCAAGAGGGACAGGCATACGGAGAGTTCGTGCATCAGGTGCTTCGCAAACCTGTTAACAGTGCTCGTCGACTCACGGAGCGCTCGCTGTGAGCCGGCACGAACAGGTCCTGCAAAACTTGCAGCGCAAGCGCTCGAGCCATGCGCTGGTCGGGAATGTCGGAAACGCTGCGAAACAAGACGGCTGTAAGATAGGTACCGAGCACGTCATCCCGGCTGGTCGTGAAATCGATGGCGCCGGAGGGAAAATCGATGCTCGTCAAATCGCCCTGGGCGTTCTCCGCCCATTCATCGTTGCCAGGGAGTAGCACGAGATTCATGAACCAGGGCGTGATCAGCACCCCCAACTGATGGCTTTCATATTGTTGAAAACCGACGGCTTCCACCTTCAGGCAGGCATTGACGATTGGCAGGTCACGCATGTGGTCGACGTAGATCGCCTCAAACTGCCGAACCAGCTCGGTGACAGTCTCGTTCGTCTCAGTCATCGATGGGAATGAATACTTGCGGCTCGGAGTCGCACTGCGGGCAACGCCAGTAAGCCGGCAACTCAAGAAATGGCGTGCCCGGCTCGATTTGCTCCTGCGGATCGCCCTCTGCCGGATCATAGACGTACCAGCAAATGCGGCATTCGAGTCGCGAGCTGTCCGTCAACCGGTCTGCTTCACCGGAGGTGGACGACCCGATCACGCGACGTCCGACCAGTACGGCGTCAATATGTCATCGAGCCGCAACGCCGAGTCACGCAGGTCTTCCGGAGCGGCAGAGATGGCCTCCGGCACGTCAGTAACCTCGATCGTGTTTAGAATTAGCGTACCCATCGAATTATAGTAACGCACCCACCATACGTTGGCAGTGAGTGTGCTGCTAACCTGGCACTTGCCGTAGGCGCGCGACAGCGTATCAATCGGTCCGCGACCCAAGCGCTCATCAATAAATGACAGGTCTTCTTCGGAGAGTGGCAGCAACGTCAGGTTAATGATGTGCGGCGCACCCTCATCGGCGAAAGCCTGGAACTTCGCTTCAAGCTCGATCAGGATCGCGAGCGCATTGTTGAGCTCGGGCGGCACATCGGTTTTGCTCGCATTGATCGGTCGTTCCAAGGCGTCTGGCATGCTAACCGTATGCGGCACGTCAGCAACTTCGAGGATGTCGTAGCAGACCTTGTCATCGTCGTTTAAATACAGCGTCCGCCAGACGCCGGCCAGCACGGCTTCCTGCGAGCGCGCGCGTATCGCGCCGTTGTAGCTGATACTGACTTCCCCCTCGCCGAGAATCTGGTTGACCAGCTCACGGTTCTCCTCATCAAGCGCCGTCAGGTTCCCGAGCATCGGATCAGAGCCCGGCTCGTAGTCGGCGAGCGCCTGTCTAAGCCACAGCATCGCCTCACGCGCCCCAACCATCCCCTTGACCGCATCAGGCTCTGGGATACTCGGTTCCTCAAAGGTCGCCATGTCGCTTGGCATGTCGATGTAAGAAGGACCGTTTTCCCGGGCTTTGACATTCATGCGCTCGACTGACCTCAGTACGAGAATGCAAACCGGGCGGGCGCTTGGGCGTCGCCACAAACAGGTTGCTGATCTTGTCCAGGTATTCGCCCCAGTCCTGGATTCGCGTAAGGGTACCGACATACTCGCCGGAACGAACGAAAACCAGTGACGGATAGTCGCTGAAACCGTAGTGCCTTTTTAGCATCTTGCCGTCGCCAAACACGTCCGTAACGACACCCGGCCGAAGCTGTCCGTCGAACACCTTGACCAGCTCCGGCAAGACCACGGCCACGTCGGTCGCGTCCTTCACGGTACTCGGGTCGCCGGGGAAGAACAGCACGTTCATACCGGGCTCGGCGACGAATTCGTCATGATTCGCGAGCGACACCTCCGCGTACTGAAGCTCGGTCAGCAGTCGCTCGATCAGCGGGTGACTCATGTCGGCTCTCCGGGAAAGACGGGACGACCTTGCTCGTAATCTCTGATGTCGAGTGCGTCAGGGCCGATCAGATCGCTTTCCCCGAGCGCTTGCTCGCGCTTCATATACTCGATGCCCCAGTCGTTGAGAACTTTGCAGGCAAGCTGTATCGCGGGATCGATCTGCGCCTTAACGCTATCCGTCAGACTGCCGCCATAGTCATTGAGCAACTCCGGTTGCACGCCGACCAGGGCGAGCTCAACTGGAAAGTCGCCGGTCAATGCAGCCGACGACAGCACCTCCTGGAAGCCGGCCTGGTGCATGCTCATTTTCTTCGCGCCCATGTAACGCGGCACGTCGTCACCGACAATCAGCTTCAGCGTCGCCGGCGGATCACCGAAATCGATCGCGTCAAATATCAGCAGTCGCGTCGCACTGCGCACCAACGGCAGCAGGAAAATACCCTGCGTGCCGCCATCCATGATGCGGACGTTCTCGGGAATCTCGTACTTCGCGTGCAGTGCTTCGACGGTACGTATGCCAAAGCCCTCATCGGCCCAGAGTATGTTGCCGATGCCAAGTATCAGGGTGTCGCACTTCATTGCGGGCCCATTGGTCCGTCGTCCCTGTAGCGACGCCAGCCGTTGATCATCGAGCTCACGCCATTCTGGCGCGAATACAGGTCTTCCGAATCGCCATGTAGATGTGTATGATGATGAAGGTCAGCATGATCCACATTCCGAGCAGGTGCCACATACGCACAGTTTGCGAACTCGGCTCTAGAGAAACACCCAGCCAAACAGCCTGTCGGCCCATGAGCCGTCCCCGGTCCCTGGCTGTAAAGCGCAAATCCGGTGCAAATCATGAATATCGCCCAGAACGTTGGACGAACATCGCAATTTGCGCCAGTGGATTGTGACCGACGAACTTGCCGGACTTGCGCGTCAGGAACCCGTAGAACTTGAGTTCATGCAACAGTTCCGTCCAGAATTCCTTGCGCCAGACCGGAACAAGAACAGTTCACGCGAGTGCTAGTTGCCGACGATTGCCCAGTAGATACGCACCACGAGACCGATGCAAACACATGGCCGCAATGAAATGAATCATGCGCAGGTTGCCCATCATGAAATGCTCGCTGGCCTCCCCGCCCAGAGACGGCAGTGGTGGCGATCAGGTAACCCGTCAGAATCAACGGATGGAGAGCGCATGGAGCCAGTGCCAGATTCGTACCGGCACCTCAAACACGTAGATCGGCGGAATTGCCGGTCTTTCGGCCGCGCTGATTGGTTGCATGGTTACCTCCTCAGCGCATCTTCACCGTGCTCAGTTCTTTGCCATCGTGCGAAATGACGTGAGTTGAGCACGCCAGGCACGGATCGAAGCTGTGTATGGTGCGCAGGATCTCCAGCGGCTGCTCGGGGTTCGCCATCGGCGTGCCGAGTAGTGCTGCTTCATAAGCACCTATGTTGCCTGCGGGTCCCGCGGTGATGCGTTCCAGGTCGTCGGCACGACGCACTGGTAGTTCTCAATCTTCGTGTCCTTGATATGCAGCCAGTGACCGAGCGCACCACGCGGCGCCTCGCCATAACCAACGCCTTTCGCGTCGGCTGCCCAGGTGACGGATCGAACATCGTCCATGTTGGCTGTCGCGGTGTCGCCGGTTTTCAGATTGGCCATCAGTTCGTCCATAGACGTCGCGCATTTTGTGCGCCGCCCATGAACTCTCCAGTCCTCGAGCCGCTGTTCGACCGAGCGTCGAGAACAACGCCGTGATCGGAAGATCCAGCTCGGCAAGCAGCCCGTCGACCTGCTCTTTGATGTCCTCCCGTCCGCGGGCGTAAGCCACCAGGTAACGCGCCAGCGGCCCGACTTCCATGGCATGGCCGCGCCAGCGCGGTGCTTTGAGCCAGGAGTATTTGCCGCCTTCGTCGATTTCCTCGATGTTGGTCTTGCTGCCCTTGGCATTCGGGCCGAGTTCAAACTTCGGCTCCGTCACGCCGTCCCAGGGATGCAGGCCATCTCTCGTCGGAGTATTGGTACCAGGAGTGCGAAACAAATTCCTGGATCTGTTCGGGATCGCGAACGTCGACGTCATAGACAGTGCTGAGATCGCCATTGAGGATGGCGCCGTTCGGCAGCATCAGGCTGTCGTTGGTGTAGTTATTGGCAATGCGCCGGGAATTCGCCGTACGACATGACGTTCTTGCTGGACAGTCCACCACCGATAACCCCAGTCCTTGTAGAACGATGGCAATCGCGTTCAGGTCCGGAAGGTAGACCTGGTCAGTGAATGCGATCGACTGGTCGATGATGTCGGAGACCATGTTGAGCCAGGTCATGTTGATCGCGCCAACGGCACCAGCATCATCGACATTGATCGAGCACGGCATGCCGCCAACCACCCAGTTCGGATGCGGGTTGCGGCCGCCGAAGATCGTGTGGATCTTGACGATTTCTTTCTGGAAGTCGAGTGCCTCGAGGTAATGCGTCGTCGCCATGAGATTGGCTTCCGGCGGCAACTTGTAGGCCGGGCTGCCCCAGTAGGCATTGGCAAAGATACCGAGTTGCCCGGATTCGACGAATCGTTTCAGTCTTGTTTTGCACGTCGCTGAAGTAGCCCGGTGACGATTTCGGCCACGGGCTGATCGACTGCTGCAGCTCCGAGGTTGCTTTCGGATCGGCGCTCAGCGCGCTGACGACGTCAACCCAGTCGAGTGCATGCAGGTGATAGAAGTGCACGATGTGATCCTGCGTGTACTGCGCGAGCATCATCAGGTTGCGAATGTGATTGGCGTTGGTCGGAATGTCGATGCCGAGTGCATCTTCGACGGAGCGCACTGACTGCAGTGCGTGAACGCCGGTGCAGACACCGCAGATACGTTCCGTAAATGCCCAGGCGTCACGCGGGTCGCGGCCCTGCAGAATCACTTCCAGGCCGCGCCACATGTTGCCCGTCGACACGGCGTTGCGAATTACGTTGTTTTCGTCGAGGTTCACTTCGATGCGGAGGTGTCCTTCGATTCGGCAGATCGGATCGACGACGATGCGTTGGCCGCTGTCGTCCAGCTCGAAGCCGTTTGGTGTTGTTACGACTAGCCATAGCTCATCTCCTCTGGCACTGCGGTCGGCTTTTTGGCCGTGGCTTTCGGACGACGGTGGCCGCTGCGTGCGCAGCGACACCAATGGCGGCGGCGCCGGCGATCGTGCCGCCGATCTTGTTTGCCGTTGCTTCAACATTGCCCATGACATCGAGGTTGGTGACCGGGCTGTAGAAGCTGACCCTTGTCCCAGAAGTTGTCTTCGGCGCAGCCCAGACAACCGTGACCGGACTTGACCGGCCACGACAATCCGCCATTCCACTCGATCCGTCGAGCAGGCGTTGTACGTGGTCGGACCCTTGCAGCCCACCTTGTAGAGGCAGTAGCCTTTGCGAGCGCCCTCGTCGTCGAACTTCTCGACGAACTGACCAGCATCGAAATGCGGTCGTCGGTAGCACTTGTCGTGCAGGCGCTGACCGTAGAACATCTTCGGCCGGCCCTGGCGATCCAGTGGCGGCAGGCGATCGAAGGCGATCATGTAGGTGATGACACCGGTCATGACCTCGGCGATCGGCGGACAACCCGGGTACCTTGATGATCGGTTTGTCGTGGATCACTTTGTGGATCGGCGTTGCCCGTGTCGGATTCGGGCGCGCGGCCTGCACGCAGCCCCAGGAGGCGCAGGAACCCCAGGCGATGATCGCTTTGCAGTGATCCGCCATGTAGCGGAGTTTCTCGACGTAGGGTCTGCCCGCCTGGATGCAATACATGCCGTCTTCATTGAGTGGCGGATTGCCTTCACACGCGAGAATGAACTGGCCGTCGTATTTTTCGACGGTTTGCTGCAGCAGCTCTTCGGCCTGGTGCCCGGCGGCGGCCATCAGCGTGTCGTCATAGTCGAGCGAGATCATCGACAGTATGACATCGCCGGCCAGCGGGTTACCGGAGCGAATGAAGGACTCGGTGCAGCAGGTGCATTCCAGACCGTGCAGCCAGATCACGGGCGTGCGCGGTTTGGTTTCCAGCGCGTGGGCGATCTTGCTGGCGTATCCGGGACCAAGGCCGAGACCGGCCGCGGTGAGACTACAGAATTTGACGAAGCTTCGGCGCGTGATGCCGTGTTGTCGCATCACTTCGTAGAAGGTTTCATGGGCAGGCATAGCGACTCTCCCCTTAAGGCTTGATGCAATAGGGCTGGTCGCCTGTCGGAGGTACTGCTTGCCGCAATCCTGCGTTTTTATTCCTTGGGTCGCTGCCGACGTAGCCACGCAGCTCGAAGCATGATGCCCCGCAACGATAGTCGAAAATATTGTGGTTCCTACTTATCTATTAGTGGCGTGCAGCTGCCGACGCGTGGTTTGGCTCCCTGCCGATTCTGCCTGTCACTGTCATCGGTAGATTCCAGTATATCGATCCGGGGTTTGCCGCATTAGGATTCGCTAATACTACGGACCTCAAAATGTCTGCAAAAACAAAAACAATCGCAGTCGTCGGCATTGGCAACAGTCTGCTCACGGACGACGGCGCCGGTATTCACACGCTCGAGCGATTTGCCGAAAACAACACGGATGACGACGTGTTCTGTCTCGATGGCGGCACCGTCGGGCTCGCATTGCTGGATCAGACTCTCGGATCTTGACGGTCTCGTCGCTGCTCGATGCGATGAAACTGGGCTAAAACCCGGCACGGTTACGTTGCTCGAGGGCGAAGCGATGGATGTTCACCTCCGCAACCAACATGGCAGCGTGCACGAAGTTGGTCTTTCCGATCTTATGGATGCGCTGCGACTGCGTGGCGATCTGCCTGGAAAACGCGCGCTGATCGGCATAGAACCGGAGGACATGGACTGGGGTACGCGACCCACACGAAGCGGTTGCCGCCGCCCTGCCGGAGGCCGCCGCACACGCTCAGAACGCTCGTCCGACCTGGCGGAAGCCAGATCCCGTCTGGATGCTGTCCAATGAGCGCAGGTTGACGACATCGCAGTCCAGGTCGAGGCCATGCACGGCAACGTGCGGCCGATACTCAATGAAGTGATGCACGCGCTGGACAAACTGCTCGAAGCGGGCATCACAACCACAATCGATCTCGCCAGCCTGCCATTCGCACCAGGCGAACTCGATGAACTGGAAGCAACGTTCGGTAAGGGCGAGCTTTCAGCAAAACTCGATGCGCTGGGCACCAGCCGCATTCGGGAAACAACCTATCCCGGCGTCTGGTGGATTGAACACCGCAACGTGCATGACGAGGTGGTAGGTCGTTATCTGGAAGTGACACGACTTCCGGACATTCTCTCCTCACAGGATGCCGACATCATGGCCGGTCGCGCTCGCCTCGGGGAACAGTTCGAATAAGGTTTTAGCGGGAGGAAGACAGCATGAAATACACACCGACCGTCGGAGAAATTTTGCAAGCCAAAGGGCGTATCGCGGCGCGGATTTCTCAAATACTGTGCGACGACTGCCTCATTGCTGGCGCTGCCACCCAGCATGATCCCACGTATCGCCGCGGCAATAGAGAATGCCAGGCGACCGTCGGTCATCTGGCTGTCGTTCCAGGAGTGCACAGGATGCACTGAGTCGCTGACGCGCTCGGCGTCGCCGACGGTCGAAGGATCTGATCTTCGACGCTATTTCGCTCGACTACCACCACACGCTGCAAGCGGCCGCCGGTGAACAGGCAGAAGCCGCAAGGCACGCGGCGATGGAAGAGAATGACGGCAACTATCTCGTGTTGGTCGATGGCTCGATACCGATGGGTAACCCCGGATACTCGACAATAGCCGGCATTAGCAACTACGACATGCTGATGGACACCGTCAAGGGCGCAGCGGCCGTTGTTGCAATAGGTTCCTGCGCCGCTTTCGGCGGCTTGCCAGGCGCAAACCCGAACCCGACGGGCGCGGTCTCGGTTCAGGACCTCGTCAAGGACAAACCGGTTATCAATGTGCCGGGCTGCCCGCCGATCCCGATGGTCATGACCGCCGTGCTCACACAATTCCTGACCTTCGGCAAGATTCCCGACCTCGACAAACACGGCCGACCGCTCGCGTTCTTCGGCAATACGATTCACGATCGTTGCTATCGCCGGCCTTTCTACGAGCAGGGCAAGTTCGCAGAGTCCTTCGATGACGAAGGCGCCAAAGCCGGTTGGTGCCTGTACAAGCTCGGCTGCAAAGGTCCGACAACTTACAACGCTTGCGCCACCGTCAAATGGAACAGCGGAACGAGCTTCCCGATCGAGTCGGGACATCCCTGCCTCGGTTGCTCGGAACCGCGTTTCTGGGACAAAGGCGGATTCTATCAACCTCTGTCCACCGGCCACTTTGGCAGTGGCGCCACCGTTGCCGGCGCAGCCGCCGCCGGTGTCGCGCTGGGCGTAGTAGCCGCCGCCGCCGGACGTCGTCGGCAAAACAAATTTACAAAGGAGGCATGATATGGACCTTCTCGAATTCGCAAGGGGGCCGGCACTGCAGTTCGCCGCGTTGGTACTCGTGGCTGGCACGATATGGCGCATTGTCGGCATCGTTCTTCTGAGCAAAAAGCCGGACTACTCGGAGCCTCGCGGACCGGGAGGTCTCGGCGCAGCGCTCAAGGTGATTTACACCCGCGCATTCACAGCGCCGCCTTTCAAGCAAGCAACGCTATATCCGAAAATCATGGCCTACGTCATGCATATCGGGTTGTTTGCCACGATCTTCCTGTTCACGCCGCACATCGTATTCTTCGAAGGCTGGACCGGATTCGACTGGCCCGGACTGCCGAACAGCGTCATCTTCTTCATCGGCGTTGCCACGGTTGTGTCCGGTTTCGCTTTGATCATCCGGCGTATGACCAGCCCGGTATTGAAGCTGATTTCTAACTTTGACGACTACTTCAGCTGGTTCGTTACGATGCTGCCGCTGATAACCGGCCTGCTGATTCCCGTTCGCGCATTTTTCCGTTACGAAGATCTGATGGCGATACACATCTTGAGCGTTGCGCTGCTGCTGATCTGGCTGCCGTTCGGCAAATTGGGACACACGTTTCTCGTTTTCATTACCCGCGGTACGACGGGCATGGTCTTTGAGCGCAGGGGGGCCAAGACATGAGCACAGTAGATGGCAGACATACGTTGGACAGGGAAGCGGAGCGTATTGCCTACAAGCCGCCCGAGGTACGTCACGATAAACAAGGTGACATGAATACCGAGGAACGCGTCGAACATGCGATGCACCACTTCTTGAAAAACTTCAACACGCAGACTGCGTCCTATCTTGACGGTTGCCTGCACTGCGGCATGTGTGCCGATGCCTGCCATTACCATGTGCGTACCGACGATCCGAGATACACACCGATATGGAAGATCGAGCTATTCAAGCAGGCGTACAAACGCGAGGTTGGACCGTTCGCGTTCTTTTATCGCCTGTTTGGCTTCAAGAAGAAAGTTACGATCGAACAGCTCGAAGAATGGCAGCACCTCTTGTATGACAGCTGCACCGTGTGTGGCCGCTGTTCGCTGGTCTGCCCGATGGGCATCGATATCGCGGGCATGGTTTCGATGGCGCGTCACGGCATGTTCAAAGCCGGCTTGATTCCGCACGAACTGCATGAAGCAGCGAAAACCGCGGCAGAGACCGGCAGTCCCTTGGGAATAACGGCGGAGAAATTTGAAGACCGTCTTGAATGGATGGCCGACGAACACGAAGTAGACATTCCGCTCAACGTCGAAAAAGCCGATGTCCTGGCCGTCATGTCATCGATCGAAATCCAGAAATATCCTGAGTCAATGGCAGCGACCGCGAAGATACTGAACGCGACCGGCGAGTCCTGGACGTTTCGTGGCGACGGTTTCGAAGCCACGAACTTCGGCATGCTGTCTGGCAATACCGACTGGCAGAAGGAAGCCAGCATGAAAATCATCGACGCCGCGATAAGGATTGGCGCGAAGAAGCTGGTACTGCCGGAATGCGGACACGCTTACATGGCAATGCGCTGGATGGGTGCCAATATGTACGGCAAACCTCTGCCTTTCAAGGTACAGCACATTTCCGAGTACATCGCGGATGCACTGAACGACGGTCGCCTCAAGGTCAAGAAGGTCGATAAGAGCGTCACGTTCCATGACCCGTGCCAGGTATCTCGACGCGGCGGTGCCACGCAGGCGCCGCGTGACATCCTTAAACACCTTGGCGTCGACTTTCGCGAAATGCCGAATGGCGGTGATTACAACTGGTGCTGCGGTGGCGGCGGCGGTGTAGTGACGATCAAGCGGGCCGACGAGCTTCGTCACAGGGTATTCAAGTTGAAGATGGATCAAGTCGAGTCGACGGAAGCGGACGAACTATTATCCAGTTGCGCCAACTGCCGTCAAAGCTTCGATGACTCGCAGCAGCATTTCAACTGGAGCTACAAAATGGGCAGCCTCATGGAAATGGTTGCCGAGAATCTTGAGGAGGGCAACGCATGAACGCTCGAGTCGTCGTAGATCCGGTCACACGCATTGAAGGCCATCTGCGCATTGAAGCGCAGATGAATGGCAACCAGATCGAGCAGGCGTATTCCTCCGGAACGATGGTACGTGGCATCGAGATCATTCTTCGCGACCGCGATCCACGGGATGCCTGGGCGTTTGCACAGCGCATCTGTGGCGTGTGTACGCTCGTTCACGGCATCGCTTCGATCCGTTCCGTCGAGAATGCAGTCGGTGCCAAAGTTCCGCCGAATGCCGAATTGATTCGCAACCTCATGATCGGCGCACAGTACATTCATGATCACGTGATGCATTTCTACCATCTGCACGCGCTCGATTGGGTTGACGTCGTTTCAGCTCTGAAAGCCGATCCCGCCTCGACAGCGGCACTGGCACAATCATTGAGCAGCTACCCGCGGTCGTCGACCGGCTATTTCCGTGACGTGCAAAAGAAGGTTGCTGATTTCGTTGCAGCCGGCCAGCTCGGAATATTCGCGAAAGCGTACTGGGGTCACCCGGAATACAAACTGCCGCCGGAAGCCAACCTGATGGCGGTTGCGCATTATCTGGACGCGCTCGAGTGGCAACGTGACGTCGCGCGACTGCACGCGATATTCGGTGGCAAGAACCCGCATCCCAACTTCGTTGTCGGCGGCGTACCCTGCCCGATCGACCTGAACTCGGATTCCGCAATCAACAGCAAGCGGCTCAGCCAGGTACAGGACATCATCAACAAGATGAAAGCCTTTGTTGAGCAGGTTTACGTGCCAGACACGATAGCGATCGCCAGTTTCTATAAAGACTGGTTTGCGCGCGGCGAAGGCCTGGGGAATTTCATGTGCTTCGGTGATTTGCCAAGCACCGGCATGAATGATCCGGACTCGTTCCTTTTCCCGCGCGGAATCATTCTTGATCGTGACCTGACCACGGTGCATGAACTCAGGCTCGACGACCCCGCTGGCATCCAGGAATTTGTTTCGCATTCCTGGTACGACTATTCGGGCGGCAAGGAAGTCGGCCTGCATCCGTGGAGCGGTGAGACCAACCTGAATTACACAGGGCCACAACCGCCCTACGATCACCTCGACGTGGAGCAAGGTTATTCATGGCTCAAGTCGCCACGTTGGCAAGGCAAGGCTATGGAAGTCGGGCCGCTGGCGCGCGTACTGATGCTGTATGTCAAAGGCCACGAAGTGACGCAGCACCTGGTCAACAGCACACTGTCGAAGCTCGAACTGCCGCCACGTGCACTGTTCTCGACCCTGGGTCGAACGGCCGCGCGTACGCTCGAAACCGCGATACTCGCGGAAAGCATGCAGGGCTGGCTCGACTCGCTGATTGCCAACATCAAGGCAGGCGACACGCAGACCTTCGACGATACGCTTTGGGAGCCGGAGACCTGGCCGTCCAAGTGCGAGGGCGTTGGCGTCATGGAAGCGCCCCGCGGCGCACTCTCACACTGGGTTGTCATCGAAAACGGCAAGATCGCCAACTACCAGGCGGTTGTACCGAGCACCTGGAACGCCGGACCACGCGACTCGACAGGACAACCGGGTGCCTACGAGGCTGCGCTCGAAGATGCGCACATCATGGTCGACCCGAAACAACCGCTCGAGATACTGCGCACGATCCACAGTTTCGATCCGTGTATCGCATGCGCGGTGCACGTGACGGACCCGGAAGGTGAAGAACTCGTTGAGGTCGCAATTCGCTAGCTCGGATATCTCATCAGTTGGGAAGTATCCGGGCTAACGACTACTCCGTGGCGAGTTGTACCAGCAACGGTGCGGGGGCCCAGGCCTCCGCACCAAAGCGCTCGCTGAATTCCAGTACACGCTCGTACACGTGTTTGACACCAACCGCATCGGCATAGTGCATTGGGCCGCCGCGCGACGCCGGAAATCCGTAGCCGTAGACATACACGATGTCGATGTCGCCTGGCCGCTGTGCAATACCCTCTTCGAGAATTCGCATTCCTTCATTGACCAGCGCATAGACCAGGCGATCAACGATTTCATCATCGGGAATAGCGCGACGCTCGATGCCGAAGGCCGCCGCTTCACGCTCGATTATCTCGAGCACAACCGGATCGCTGGAGTGTTTCCGCGTGTCCGGATCGTAGCGATAGAAACCGGCGCCGGATTTCTGGCCTAGTCGGCCCATCTCGGCGAGTACGTCGGCAACCCGGTACGAACGCGGATCGCCACGCTCAGCTTCAGACAGCGCCTGGCGTGCTTTGTAGCCAACGTCGATGCCGGCAAGGTCGGCGACGCGTATCGGGCCCATCGCCATACCCCACTCTTCCATCGCGTTATCGACCTGCTCCGGCATGGCGCCTTCTATGAGGCAAAGTTGCGCCTCTCGAAAGTAGGGCTGCAGCATACGGTTGCCAATGAAGCCGTAGCAAACCCTCGACATGACCGGCACCTTGCGAATTCTCCTCGCCAGCGCCATGCAGGTCGCCAGTACATCGTCTGCCGTCTTTTCCGCACGCACGACTTCAAGCAGCTTCATGATGTTCGCCGGACTGAAGAAATGCAGGCCGATGACGTCCTCCGGACGCTTCGTTGCGGCTGCTATCTGGTTGACGTCCTGGTACGACGTGTTGGTCGCGAGGATCGCGCCTGGCTTACACGTTGCATCGAGTCGAGCAAAGATGGTCTTCTTTAGCTCAGGATCCTCGAATACGGCTTCGATAACGAGGTCCGCTTCCGCGAGCGACGCATAGTCCGTTGAGCCAGTGATGAGTGCCCTGCATTTTGTCGCTTTGTCTTCGGTGAGCTTGCCGCGCTTCACGCTGGCCGCGTAGTTTTTTTCGACGATCGACAGCCCGCGCTCAAGCGCATCGTCGTTGACTTCGATCAGCGTGACCGGAATACCAGCGTTGGCGAAACTCATGGCGATCCCACCACCCATCGTTCCTCCGCCAATGATGCCCACAGAATCGATCGTTCGTAGCGGCGTGTTCTTGGCGAGATCGTCGATTTTCGCCGCCTGCCTTTCGGCGAAAAACAGGTGCCTCATGGCCGCGGACTGCGGGCTCTGCATGCATTCCCAGAAAAGAGCGCGTTCAACTTTGAGACCCTCTTCGAAAGAATGTTTGGTCGCCGCCTCGACGCAGGTCACGATATTTTGCGGTGCAACCTGGCCACGCGCTCGCTTGGCGAGCACCGCCCGATACTCATCGAAAATGCCCGCGTCGAACGCCGGCATCGGTTGCTCACTGGACTTCCTGGGACCCGCACCCTCTTTCAGCAGGTCCCGCGCCCAGGCAATCGCTGACTCGGTCAAATCGCCGTCGACGATTTTGTCGATCAAGCCGAGTTCGAGTGCCCGCGGCGCGCCGATCGGCTCGCCGCTGGTAATCAGGTCAAGTGCGGCCTGCACACCAATCAGACGGGGCGTCCGCTGAGTGCCCCCCGCGCCGGGCAATAGCCCGAGCCTGACCTCGGGCAAACCGACCTTCGCGCTTGCGACCGCGCAGCGGTAGTGTGCCGAGAGCGCCGTCTCAAGGCCGCCACCGAGCGCCGTGCCATGAATGGCAGCGACCACCGGTTTTGTTGACGCTTCTATCGTATTGAGCAAGATATCAAGCATGGGCTCCACAGCCGGCTTGCCGAATTCCTTGATGTCAGCGCCGGCGATGAACGTCCGGCCCTCGCAGATGATCACGACGGCTTCAGACGTATCCGTCTGCGCGGCTGAAATCGCGTCAAGCAGACCCTGCCGAACCGGCTGCGACAGCGCGTTAACCGGGGGATTATTGACCGAAATAACGCCGATCGTGCCATCCACAACATAATTCACTACCTGCGACATGCTCACTCCTTTGCAAAAGCCGGCGCACACTGTAATGTAATGCGACCGTCCAGACTATTCTGGCCATGGATACTACGACGATGTACCGTCAACTCACAGACCAGGCTGAAAAATACCTGAGGTCGCTGTACCAGCAGGACGACATCGCGGGGCAGCTAAAACGCAAGCTCGCGGAACTGATGTCCTATGGCGAGGCCAATGCCGACGCTGCTTGTCGGGCGCTCAAGCTGAGCCGCAGGACGCTGCAACGCCGCCTCAAGGCAGAACGCACCAGCTTTCAAAAAATCCTGAAGGAAGTTCGCGCCGAACTGGCCATCAACTACCTGCGTGATGCGCGCCTGAAGTCGCTGGAGATCGCGATGCTGCTGGGCTATTCGAATATCAGCACGTTCACGACGGCGTTCAAATCCTGGTACAACGTGCCGCCCGCCGAATACCGACAGAAGTTCTTGGCAATCTCGTAAGGGCCGGTTTCCCTGTAGGAGGCCGCCTCCCCATGCAGGGGACAATGCCAGCGGCCGACAACCGAAGCGGTCTGACGACCGCCGCTTTCGCTTCGCGCGCTGGGCGCGCTCCTACAAATGCACGATGGGACGGCGACGCCGCGCTCCGGACAACTCCTGCACCTGTAGGAGGCCGCCCCAGCGGCCGACAACCGAAGCGGTCTGACGACCGCCGCTTTCGCTTCGCGCGCCGGGCGCGCTCCTACAAATCCTGCACCTGTAGGAGGCCGCCCCAGCGGCCGACAACCGAAGCGGTCTGACGACCGCCGCTTTCGCTTCGCGCGCCAGGGCGCGCTCCTACAAATCCTGCACCTGTAGGAGGCCGCCTCCCCATAAAGGGGCAGCCAGCGGCCGACAACCGAAGCGGTCTGACGACCGCCGCTTTCGCTTCGCACCCCAAGGGCACGTGGCGCGCTGGCATTGTCCCCTTTATGGGGGCGCGCTCCTACAAATCCTGCACCTGTAGGAGGCCGCCCCAGCGGCCGACAACCGAAGCGGTCTGACGACCGGCGAGGTCTCGAATCACGGTGCCGAGAACATCCAGTGCCTCGCCTAGTAACGCCTCACCGATCGTGAGCGGCGGCAGGAAACGAATTACGTTGCCGCGTACGCCACAAGTCAACAAGATGACGCCGAGTTTCGCAGACTCCGCAGCGATCGCTTTGGTCAGTTCCGCGTTCGGTCGTTCCGCATCGTTGTCGTCGACGATTTCGATCGCGCACATGGCGCCCATGATTCGTATATCGCCGATGCAGTGGGTGGCGGACTGGAGCCGTTCCGCCCAGCCCTTAATCTGCACACCGATCGCCTGCGCTTTTTCGCAGAGCTGCTCTTCTTCGATGACATCGAGTACGGCCAGGCCTGCGGCACAGCCCAGCGGAGATCCGGCATAGGTTCCGCCGAGACCGCCCGGCTCCACCGAGTCCATGATGTCAGCTTTACCGATAACCCCGGACAGCGGGAAGCCACCCGCGAGGCTCTTGGCAACCGTCATGAGGTCCGGCTCGATGCCGGCATTTTCAACCGCAAACAGTTTTCCGGTACGGCCGAAGCCCGTCTGGATTTCGTCAACGATCATGACGATTCCGTGTTCGTCGCAAACTTTGCGCAACGCCTCAAGGAACCCCGCTGGCACCGGGTAGAATCCGCCCTCACCCTGCACGGGCTCGATGATCATCGCGGCAATACGCGATGGTTCAACGTCCGCTTTGAACAACTTGTCGAGCGCCACAAGTGAGTCCTGCATCGATACGCCGTGGTAATCGATCGGAAACGGAATATGAAAAACCTCGGCCGGAAACGGCCCGAAGCCAACCTTGTACGGCACGACCTTACCGGTGAGCGCCATGCCCATCATTGTCCGTCCGTGAAAAGCACCGGAAAACGCGACAATGGCGCTTCTGCCGGTGTGTCGTCGCGCGATTTTGACGGCGTTTTCGACCGCTTCGACACCGGTCGTCAGGAATATCGTCTTTTTGGGCGTTGACCCTGGAGCCAATTTATTGAGTCGCGCAGCCAATTCGACATAGACGTCGTAAGGCGTTACCTGGAAACAGGTATGGCTGAAGCGTTTCAACTGCGCCTCGACGGCGGCGATGACCTTCGGGTGATTGTGCCCAGTGTTGGTCACCGCGATACCGGCGGCAAGATCGATGTAACGATTGCCTTCAACGTCCCAGATTTCGGCGTTCAACGCCCGGTCGGAAAACACGGTTGTCTGCGTACCGAGGCCCCGCGGTGTTTCGGCTTCACGTTTTGCCAAAAGCGCTTTGTTCGTTGTCACCGGACTTCTCCATCAATATCAGTCGGATATGGCTGTTTTTCTGCTCGCGAACCCGTCGCTGACTGCCATTGTCGCATCCATGCCACCCGTACCGTCAATAGCCTGGTCACGCCCGCGCTGACGGTCTTACGGGGCAAGCCGCGCCGAGCATTTTAGGATATGATTCGCGGCTGATTTGAGGAGGACCCCGGATGCTTGAGAAGCTGCAGTTTTATATCGACGGAAAATGGGTTGATCCCGTTGAGCCGCGAACTCTCGATGTTATTAACCCGGCGACCGAGGAAGTCTTTGGCCGCATCAGCCTGGGCTCTGCGGCTGATGTCGATATTGCGGTTGCCGCAGCAAGACGTGCGTTCGAAACCTACTCGACAAGCAGCCGCGAAGATCGCATAGCATTGCTGCAATCGATTCTTGACGTCTACGCGAGACGTTATGACGACGTCGCCGAAGCCATCATGGACGAGATGGGTGCGCCATGGGCGCTGGCCAAGAACGCCCAGGCCGCCAGCGGTCCGCAGCACATCAAGGCGGCGCTAAAGGCACTCAAGGACTACGCGTTCGAAGAGAAGATCGGGACAACCCTGGTTGTTAAGGAACCGATCGGTGTTTGCGGGCTGATCACGCCCTGGAACTGGCCGATCAACCAGATTGCGGTCAAGGTCGCACCGGCACTGGCTGCGGGCTGCACCATGGTGTTGAAGCCCAGCGAGATCGCGCCATTTGATGCCATCATCTTCGCCGAAATACTGGACGAAGCCGGCGTGCCGCCCGGCGTGTTCAACCTGATCAACGGTGACGGTCCCGGCGTGGGCAGTGCGCTGAGCGGCCATCCCGATATCGCGATGGTCTCGTTTACCGGTTCGACGCGCGCCGGCGTATTGGTCGCGCAAAACGCGGCACCTACCGTTAAGCGCGTCGCGCAGGAGCTTGGCGGCAAGTCCGCGAACATCCTTCTCGACGATGCCGATTTCGACAAGGCGGTCGCGTCGGGCGCGGGCGACATGTTCGAGAACACCGGGCAGTCTTGCGATGCGCCCTCTCGCATGCTGGTGCCGCGAGCGAGGATGGAAGAAGCGGCGGCGATCGCCGCGAAAGTCGCTGCTGAAACCAGGGTGGGAAACCCGCGAGACGAAGGTGTCGCGGTCGGCCCCGTCGTTTCAGAGACGCAGTGGCACAAGATCCAGGACCTGATCCAGAAAGGCGTCGACGAGGGTGCAACACTGGCCGCCGGCGGCACCGGTCGACCCGAGGGTCTGGACAAGGGCTACTACGTGAAACCAACCGTATTCGCCAATGTCAGCAATGACATGACGATCGCTCGTGAAGAAATCTTCGGCCCGGTACTGTCCATTATTCCCTACGACGATGAAGACGATGCCGTTCGTATTGCAAACGATACGCCCTATGGCCTGTCCGGTTACGTATCCTCATCCGATTTGGACAGCGCCCGTCGAGTAGCATCGAAGATGCGCACAGGAATGGTGCATATCAACGGTGCCTGGCTGGATTCGGCAGCGCCGTTCGGCGGATTCAAACAGTCGGGGAACGGGCGTGAATGGGGCGCGCACGGCATCGATGAGTTTCTTGAGGTCAAGTCGGTTTACGGCTACGAAAAGAGAAAGAAAGTATGAAACAGATTTTAGTAGTGCTGGCTTTTGCCGCGACCCTGATGATCAGCGGGTGCGGCGGTGAGTCCAGCCTGCCTAAAGCGACCGGTAAAGCCAATTTACGAGCGATCAATGCGATCCCGACATCGTCGGAAATCAATTTCCTGATCGAGGAGCGGTCACTCGGCACTGCCGGCTACCAGAATAGCACGACACCGGCGCCATTCGATGACCTGAACTACACGTTCAATTTCGAAGCGTTCTATGCGGGCGAGACGTCGTCTCGACGCTTTGCGAGCGAAAATATCGATGTTGTGGCAAACCAGGACTATATGACTTCCTGATCGGCGGCTCGCTTGCGAGCCCAACGATTACGATCTGGCAAAGCGACGTGCGAACCTTCGATGAGTCGGACACCGTATTTGCCGCAAATTTCGCACATGCGTCTGCGTCGCTGGGGACATTGGACTATTACTTTGCGGATGCCACAGTTGTGCCAGCGCTCGGAAGCCAGGTAGCAACGTTGTCGTTTGGCGAAATGTCCGATACAGCCGACTACGCCGAAGGTAACTATGTATTAACCATCACGACGGCAGGCGATCCCAACGACGTCGTATTTATCTCCGGCACCACTTCTTACACCGCGCGCGACACATTCTTGCTAACGTCGTTCGATGGTGATCTCAATGATACGGCACCGGTTTTTGTTCGCGCATTTGGCGGTAGTGGCGGCACTGCCGCGATACCCGACGTTAATTTTCCACCCACGATTCAGTTTTTAAACGCTTCAATGGACCTCGGAGCGTCGGATATTTATGACGACGAAATGCTGACGTCCCTTAGGGTCGCCAACCACGATTTTCTCGACGTATCGGCGGAGCTTGACATCGCGGTTGGCACGCTCAATTTATTTTACACGCCCACGGGTGATACGTCGGCCATCTCGCTCGAATCCACCTTTACTGCATTTGGCGGAATACGATACCGAACCGTTGCGACGGGCATGGCGGGCAGCCTTGCCGCCGTGACTTCAGTTCCCGACATTGCGCCGGTCGAAACGCATGCGAAGATCTTGCCGTTCCAGGCGTCGAACAATTTTCCGTTCCTCGATCTTTACGTGGTCGCGCCGGACGTGCCCATTGACGACGTCGCGCCAATACGCAGGGCACTTGCAAGCGGAGAGGTTTCTTTATCGGGAGCGCTGCCCGCCGGTACGTACGACATCTATGTAACCGAAACTGGTGAAAAAGTCGTGTTAGCCGGACCTTACCGCGTCACTGCGGCAATCGGTGATGTCGTGGACCTACTGTCGTCGACACCGTCGATCCAGCCGTGCTCGATGTACTGTTCCTGTCAGGTGGACCGACGCCCTGATTGGTGCACTCGCTCGAGTGCCGCTGAGATCTTTTCGTCGTTCATGTCTCTGAAGCGGCAATGCGAGCATTGCTTCGACGCGCCTGCGCAGTCGATCGTAAGCGCGGTTGAAGTCACCGTCGGTCGCAGGGTCCGGTATTCCCCAATGCACCGTGACAGGGGCTGCCGTTCCAGATGGGGCACGATTCACCTGCCGCATTGTCACAGACGGTAATAACAATATTCATCGCTGGCGCATCGTCACCACTGAATCTGTCCCATGACTTCGACTCGAGGCCTTCGACGTTATGCCCTTCTTTCTTCAGCTTTTCGATGGCACCGGGATTGACGCGCCCCGTCGGATGACTGCCGGCACTAAACGCCTGAATCTCACCACCGCTCAGCTCGTTGATCAACACCTCACCGAGAATGCTACGAGCGGAATTACCCGTACATAAGACCAGTATGTTATAGCTTGCTGACATGACGGCGATCGTAGCACGGGCACTTATTCGGCGGTCGCGGCGTCCACGTAGGCTGCCGGATCGTTGGCCGCATCCTCGTCGGAAATCGATTTGGCATCGTACATGGCCTGGTCTGCGACGCTCAGAAGATGCCAGAGTTCTTCACCGTGCTTGGGCATAAGCGCGATACCAACACTGGCCGTGCACTTAATTTCCTGCCCCTGGATGATGTAAGCCTCGGACGAGGTTTCGACAAGGCGCTCAGCGATGTGCTTGACGTCTTCGACAGTAACGTCCGGCAGGACGATCGCAAATTCATCCCCGCCAAGTCGGCCGAGCGTATCTTCCGGGCGCAGGCAGAAACCCAGTCGATGCCCAAATGCCTTGAGCATTGCGTCGCCGGCCTGGTGACCGAAGCGGTCATTAATGGACTTGAACTGATTCAGATCAAGATACAGCACTGCGCCCTGCGTAGAATTGCGAATACTGGTCGCCCCTTCCTTTTCGAAGCCGCGCCGGTTCAGGACTCCGGTCAGCGGGTCACGCAGCGCGTCGGAAAGCATCTTGTCCTCGTTGCGCTTGCGTTGCGTAATATCGACAAGCGTCACTGAGAAATCCTCACCGACTGGCTCAGCGACAACTCTGAGCCAGTTATCGTCATCATCGCCGGAGACCGACGTTTCGAAGCTGACCTGTACGCTGGGCTGTTCCTCGGCCATGAAATGCTTCAATAATCTCTCTGGATCCAGTTGCGCGAGCTTTTCCAGCGGCATGCCCACCAGCGTGGCCTGGCCATCACCGACGAATGCCTGCGCAGATCGGTTGGCAAAAACACAACGGAACTTATGAAGCGGATCCGACTCGTCACGCTTGAACCGCAAGATCCCGTTCGACGAGGTTTCAATCAGCGTGCGGATCAGGTGCTCGCTGTCTGCCAGCTGACTCAGCGCTTTGCGCCGTTCCGTTACGTCCCGACAGACAACGACCATTCCCATGTCCTGACCACGCGGGCCTGTCAGCGGACCGACACTGACTTCGTACGTCGTGTTGGTATCCATGCGCAGTGTCTGTGTCATATCGAGTTCGCGCGCTTGCTCGAGGATCGCGCGCGCAACAGGAAAGTCCTCCCAGAGCTTGCAGCCGATCAGGTCTTTCTCTTCACCGCCCAGCAGCTCCTGGGCCGCGTGATTCGCGCAAATAATGCACTGCTCGCTATCGATAACAAAGATGGGATCACGTACGTGATTGAACAGCGTCTGGTAAGCAAGCGGGCTGAACTCATGGACACGCGATTTCACACTGAGGTAGGCGAAGAACGGCCATAACAGGGTCAGGATGACGATCGCAAAAGGAAAGTCCGGTGGACCCATGCCGAAGAATGTATTGGCGATGCTAACAACGAAGGGCAACATGCCGCAGACCAGCAACAGCGACACGGTCTTGCGATGCGCGAGCGCGATCGAAGACAGGCGACCCGCTAGCGCGACGGCAGAAAAACCGATCAATCCGTACACAAACGGAGCGTACACACGGTTGTACCAATAGTGTTCCGTGACGTCCGTAAACTCGAGCCCCGCGCCTGTCTCGACGACCGTCCAGAGGATGTTGTGCATCGAGTTTGTCAATGCGAGCGCTGTCGTCGCCACCGGAATGATGGACAGCATCACGATGACGAGTACGTTTGGCGCACCAACTGTGTACTCGCGATAGATGATGTAGAAAACGATCGGTATGAAACCAGCGGCGAAAAAGCTAAAGACGCGGCCGATAGCCGTACATGTTCGCGTCAGTGGCCCCATAGGAGAACGCTTCGCCCAGTACCAGTCCCGCGAACAGGAACATGAGGAAACTGACCATGCTGTTCGCGTACTGCGGTCCCGAGCGCGATACGCGTATGGCAAGGCCTGCGTACGCCACGGCCGCGACGCCCAGCAACGGCGGAAGATAGATCGGCAGCATCTCCAGCATCAGCCGATTCCGGCGCCGGTTTTAGAGTCTCTCGAGAACATCAGGCCATGCTAACGGCCGCCGGCTCTACATAATGCGACCCATTCCGCATTACGATCGCCGCAATGCGCAATACGTCACATTTCCGGCCCAAACTGGCCCGTAGTAGCCCCTGAGAATGACTGGGTTAAAAGCCCTCGGCGGTATCGGTTATCAGCGTATCGACTACGGACTTGAGGCTGTCCTCAACGCTCGCGCCGGAGGCGCGTTGAAGCTCGAAATCCTTGAGCTGCCGGTGAGCGCTCGTGCCGCGCGACAGGATGTTACGCACACCGGCGAGCTCTTTCACGCAGCCCAGCGCCCTCGCGTCCTCCGCAATGAGCGAGAGGAGCTCGTCGAGCAAATCTTCGAAGGGCACGACAGCTCCTTTGGCGAGGTCGATCAGGCCTTCGTCAAAGCTGTAGCGCATCGCCCGCCAGCGGTTCTCCCGAATAAGCATCGGCGTGTAAATACGCCAGCGCTGGTTGCGGGTGCGTAATCGATACAGCATGCGCAAGGTGCATATCAACAGTGCCGCCAAGGCCACCGTATCGTCGAGCCGTGTGCAGACATCCATGATGCGCGTTTCAAGCGTCGGGAAACGCGCGCTCGGACGCAGATCCCACCAGATACGCGTCGAGTCCTCGATGAGCCCGGCCTCCATGAGAATACTTATATGGCGCTGGTACTCCGCATAGCTTGCAAAGCGTTCGGGCAAGCCGGTTCGCGGCAAGGCATCGAATATGGTCAGGCGATAACTCTTCAAGCCGGTGTCCCGGCCGTTCCAGAACGGCGACGAACACGACAACGCGAGCAGGTGCGGCAGAAAGTACGACATCTGGTTCATGAGATCGATGCGCAGTTCATCATCGTCAATGCCCACATGCACGTGCATACCGCAGATGAGGAGGCGTCTGGCAGCGCCCTGCATCTCATGCGTTAGCGTGTCATAGCGTTCTTTGCGCGTGTGCTTTTGTTCGGTCCAGCTCGAAAACGGGTGCGTGGACGCGGCAATCGGCGCGAGCCCATGCCTATTGGCAACCTCAATAATATTCCGACGTAGCCGAGCCAGGTCCTCGTGCGCTTCCTGGACGTTATTGCAGACTTTCGTACCGATCTCAATTTGCGACTGCAATAGCTCCGAGGTTACTTGCGCACCGCACTTTTCTTCAGCCTCTGCCATCAGCGTCTTTGGCGGGTCGACGACAAGACTTCGAGTCTCTTTGTCTACCAGCAGGTATTCTTCTTCTACACCGATCGTAAATGTCGGTTCATTTATGGCCATCCCCTGCCCCCCTTTTCTGCGCATTGAACGCTTGCTTTACGCGCTAATTCTTTCATCCTTCATGCCGAGCCGATCGGGAATCGACTCGATAATCTTGTGCATGACACGCGCTACCTCCGCGACGCCTGCCTTGTTGCCAAGCAAGTCATGGCGAATCTCTATGCCAATGTGCGGCAGCCCGATTTCTTCGGCGTGATGATCAATCGTGAAATCCTGCGGCGCCTTGCCAGAGTATGGCTCGTTATCGCCAACGTAATAGCCTGCGTCGCGAAAGCCTTCGAGAAAGATTTCGCGGAGACTCTCATCTTTGTCCCAGAGAACGCCAATCTGCCACGCGCGCGACTCACCGTTCAGGACCGGCGTGAAGCTGTGGATCGCAATAAACGCCGGCCGTGGGCCGGCATTACTCAGGCGCTGAATTTGCTCGTCGATCGCGCGGTGGTAGGGCCAGTACAAGGCGTCGGCTCTCAGGTCCTTGTCCGCCTGGTGCAGGCTACGGTTGCCAGGCACCAGGATGCCATCACCGTATTCGAGAAACGCGCCCGGATCCATCAGCTGTCGATTGCAGTCGACAACCAGGCGTGAATAATTCTGCAGCACAGCGGTCACACCGAGGCTCTCCGCGAGACTCTCGGTCAGCGGACCCGCACCAATGTCGATCGCAAGATGACAACGTCGCGCGAACGGGTCCAGGCCCATGTCGCCCAGCGACGCCGGAAACAGGCAGCTGGCATGATCACAAATCAGCAGTATCGGTTTTTCGGCGAGCGGACTTAAGACCTTGAATGGCCCTGGCTCTTCCGGAGAAAGCAGCGCTGAGACTGTTTTATTATTATTAGACCTTTCTGTCATGCCTCACCGTGGAATTACAGGGTGCGCGCCAGTGTACCGTATCGCGAGCCCGGCGCCACCTGCGGTGAGTACAGATGCTTACTCAGGCCAATAGTTGCTCGGATTCGTTGTCCCGCCAGGGCTCGAACGTTGTGACAGACGCCGGACGCGCGATGTAATAGCCCTGAGCGAATTCGACACCCAGCGAACCCAGCTTATCAAGCACCTGTTTGGTTTCGACGCGCTCGGCGATCGTCTCGATGCCCATTGCGTGACCAACTTCGCGAATGGCTCTCACCATGCTCTCGTCAACGTTGTCTTCAGCGACGTTCCGGATGAACTGGCCGTCAATCTTGAGGTAGTCAACCGGCAGATTCTTGAGATAGGTAAACGACGACAATCCGCTACCGAAATCGTCCAGCGAGAATTTGCAGCCGAGTTTCTTGAGGGTGTTCATAAAATGCACAACACGCGACAAGTTCGATATCGCGGCAGTCTCCGTGATTTCGAAACAGATTGCGCCGTTAGGCAGCTGTTGCTTCTCGAGTTCCTCGATCACGAAGTCGAGAAAGCGATCCTCGCTGAGTGATGTGCCAGAAAGGTTGATCGCCAGCGTATAACGCGCCTCGCCATCGGTGCTGCGATCAGCGAGTTCCGACAACGCTTCATGAATCACCCAGCGGTCGAGTGTTGACATCAGGTTGTAACGCTCCGCGGACGGAATAAACTGATCGGGGCTGACAAGCTTGCCGTCCTCATCACGCATTCGCAGCAGCAGCTCGTAGTGACCGCGTTGCTTGCCGTGACTCTCTCCGATTCCGATGATGGGCTGGAAGAAAAGCTCGAGCCGATTGTCTTCGACCGCACTGGTTATTTTCGAGACCCACTTCATCTCCTCATGCCGCATGGATGCGTCAGTGTCTCTGTAAAAATGAATCTGGTTGCGCCCCATGTCCTTTGCCGAATAACACGCGACATCGGCAGAACTCATTACACCCGCCACATCTGCATTTTCACTGGTCACGAGCACAACACCGATCGAGCAGCGCACGGTCGTGAACGAATCCTGCCATTCGAATCGGTAACCCTCGATCGATCCGCGAATCGATTCCGCGACTTCAATTGCCCGTTGCTCATCACAACGTTCGAGCAGAACTCCAAATTCGTCGCCGCCCAGGCGGGCCAGCACATCGGTGGAACGAATGCTCGTCTGGATTAGCTCGGTCAGCTGCCTAAGCAAAGCGTCGCCGGCTGTGTGGCCGAAGGTGTCGTTAACAACCTTGAACTGATCGAGATCGACATACAACAGCGCATGCGTCTCCTCATTACTTTGACGGATTTTCTCCAGGGCGCCGATGAGATGGTTCTCGAATTCACGACGATTAACGAGCCCCGTTAACGTATCGTGCGAAGCTTGGTAACTCAGCTGGCGAAATAAGCGCGATTCTTTGCTGACGTCATGGAATACCATGACAGAACCGATAATATTGCCGATGCGATCACGGATAGGCGCCGCCGAGTCCTGAATCGGAACTTCTTCGCCTTTGCGCGTGATCAGAACGGAGTTCTCAGCCAGCGTTACCAAGCGCCCTTCTTTGAGACACCGCACGACCGGGTTCTCAACCGTGGCGCGCGTATGCTCGTTGATGATCATCATGATCTCTGTAACGCGAGTGCCTTTGGCACTGCGCATATCCCAACCGATCAGATCCTGCGCGACCGGGTTGATGTAATCGACGTTGCCCTCGGCATCCGTCGTGATGACGCCATCGCCGATAGACTGCAACGTAACCTGCGCACGTTCCTTTTCTTCGAAAACGCGTGTCTCAGCGTGCTTGCGCTCGGTGATGTCGGTGATGGTGCCTTCGTGTGCGGTAAGCACGCCCGCCTCGTCGTAGATGGCGCGTGAGTTTTCCAGAACCACGATCTTGTTGCCGTCTTTTCGTCGCAGTCGGTACTCGAAATTCTTGACGACGCCCTCCGCCTCGAGTCGGGCAAGGACACGTTCGCGGTCAATCGGGTTTACGTACAGCACGGACGTCATACCGGCGGCTTTGAGATCCGCGACGTCCTTGTAACCAAGCATCTCCACGAGCGCCGGGTTCGCCGTAATGATCTCGCCTTCGCGCGACGCGATATACACGCCATCGACAACATTCTCGAACAAACCACGGTAGCGCGCTTCGCTCGTGCGCAATTTTTCTTCATCCTCCTGGCGCTTCATTGCGATGCCCGCCAGACGCACCATACGGCTGAGCTGATCGAGCTCATCGGTGGTCGGCGCACGGCACTCATTCAGGTAGACGTCCAGCGTGCCCATTATTCGACCCGCTTCACCATTCACGACGAAAGACCACGCCGCCGTTATGCCGTGCTTCCTGGCTTCCTTGGCGGCCGCGGACCAGCTCGCATCCTGCCTGATATTCTCGCTAATCCGATCCTGATGATGGTGAACCGCAGAGCCACAAGTAAGACTTCCGGCATCCACCTTGACGAAATCGAGACACAGCTTGAAGGCGTCGGACAGGCGCGGCGCCTGTGCGACGGACAACGACTGATTGTCAGGATCGAGTTGCATAATCGCGGCTTTGTAGTCGTCACCAATCTTTTCGACAACGCGACAGATGGCGCGCAGGGTTTTTTCCTGCGGTGCGCTGGCTGCAATCATCTCCAGTACTTTGTTCTGCGCGAAAGACAGGGCTTCGCCGCGTTTGCGCTCGGCTATGTCTGTGATGCTCACTCGAATCAGTCGCTGATCGTCTGAAGGCAAGCGGCTAAACCGTACTTCGCACGGCAACTCCTTGCCCGTCGAGTCCTTGTGCATCCATTCGAACGTCGGGTGCTTTCCGGCGAGCGCCCGGTCGACGAAGCCGCGTCGCACGCCGAATGACGGCGTCCCATCGGGCTGCATTTTGGGGCTAATCGCTTCCGGCCCAACGGTCAGCAGGCGCGATCGCGACAGGTTGAATAAGGTGCAGGCTTTGTCGTTGGCGTCAGTGAAGCGATTGTTGTCGACGTCAAATACGATAATCGCTTCGGGTGCGTTTTCGACCAACGCCCGGTAGCGCTCTTCGTTCTCGCGAAGTGCGCTTTCCGCCTCATTGCGGCCCGTAACGTCGCGCAGGCTGATAACAAATATCGACCCGCCGGCTGTAGACAGTTGCGTAGCGTTGATCTCCGAAACGAACGACTCGCCCCCGGAGCGCATCGCCTGGACTTCGCCCCCGACCATCTCGACTCTGGTGTCGTCGAGGTCCGACATATAGGGCGCGAGAAATGCGTCGAGCGGCTGACCTTTGGCGCCGGGCAAGATCTTCGCAATGTCAGATCCGATCAACTCACCTTTCTCAAGATCGAAGTAACGTGGACAGACCTTGTTGCAATTGCGGATGATGCCATTCGCGCTAACCGACATCAGCGCCTCTGTGACGCTATCGAAAATGGCCTCGATGGGGGTGCTGTCCTGGAAGGTACGCGTCTGGATCGACTGCGTTATGGTCGCTTCCATTTTGTCATAATGCTGGTCGATCAGTTTCAGGAGTTCGACGAAGTCAGGCTTCGAAACACCGGACTGCTCTGTGGCAGCCTTTATCTTATCCCTCAAACCTTGTCGCATCGGCCAGCTATTCCTGTAGCTATGGCCTGATACATTAATTAGAAGCAAGACTTAAGTCTGTGACGCGACTTCAGTTTTGAAATTTTTATTGGGAAATTTTTCCCGGAAACGTAGGTAGAAACCCCTAGATTCAGTCTACTCAGGCGTCAAGACCCGCACGGCTTCGCCGTTCTCGTCGAGCTGCACCTCGCCGTCTTCCTGGAGGTCACGCCCTCCTTTGCCAACCTGGATTGGAATGGCGACAACGGTCGACATCGTGCCCTCCTCGGTCTCAAACGAGGCACTGACATTCAGGTATGAACGTCCTTCTCGCTGCGGTACAACCGTCACCTGTTGCGTCACAAAATTTTCGTTCGCTGCGGGCGCCATCTCGATTTCTGACGGCTGCGCCTCATGGAACATCATGGTCGACGCGTCGTTGATACGGTAGCGCAACTTTGATCGGCTGCGATCCGAGCGTAGACATTACACGCAAATTTATCGTCACCGGGCTGCCCACGATTGGCGTGCCGATCACTTTGTAACTGACACTGAACGGCGCACCGGGTTTGGCGATCGTGCCGTCATACTTCGGTTTTGGCTTGAGACTGATTTCGGGCGTTTCTTTCGTCGACCTTGTTTCAGCCTCGACGGCCGACTCTTCGACATCGCTATTCCCACAAGCGGTAATGACGAAGGTAACGACGACTGACAACGCAATAGTTTTCGCTCTGTTCATAAATTTCACCAGTGGGTCAGCCACCATTAGGGACTCATGGAAACGTCAAAACAAATTTGTTCAGGGAAATCGCTCGAAGCTTCCGTATCCTCGTAACGCCATTCTTGCAGATCGGCAACGTAGGTGTCTGCCGGGAGTACCTGGGTTACGAATATTTCGGAATTTTCAGCAGCTCCGTTGCCGACGGCTACGATAGCACCTCGACGATAGATGAACATGTCGGGATCGCTCTGATCGCGTATTGCATCGGGCGGCGTCGGTGGCGGATCGCTGGTCGGCGGCGTTGCCGTCGTCGTCGTAATTGTCACGGTGTAGCTGGCGGGAGACGTCGTTGTGAACGTCAGGTAACGATACTCAGCCAGCTTGTTGCCGTCGCGCCCGGAATCATAGTCGCTGTTCGCGCAAATATTAATAACGGTGCCATCGATCGGCAACGTTGTGTATAGCGGCAGTACGTCGCGCGCTTGGTTCGGTGACGTCATGATGCTGCCCTGGCTCGAGCCCCAGATATCGATGCCCACCGTCTCGATATTTTCGCGGATCAGCTGCGAGTCAACAAACGCCTGTTGCGCCGGATTCAATTGCGAGCGCAGCTCTGTGGCAAACGAGAACATCGACGTGAGCGCGCTCGTATTGCGTTGCGGCCCGGCCATCGTATCGAAGATAGGCCCGAAGCCGATCGAACTACCGTCGGTTCCGTCGACGTTAGTATCCCAAAGGTCGTAGAGGAAGGTTGCAACCGACATCTCGTTGAACCAGCCTTGCGCCCCCGAATTATTGGTTTCGGTATCTATGCCGAAGCCCGCCGTTGTGCCGACCGCGCCAGTGTCGCAATACTGTGGTTCGTTCAGCGCCATGGCCGCGAACGCCGTAGCCCAGCCTTCGCCAAAAGCCAGGCGAGCATCGATACTCTGTCCGATGGAGTGAGGTCCACCGATCGAATCGGACCGTGAAAAAACGTCTTCAAAGTAATGGCCCCATTCGTGTATCGAAACATGATCGTCGAACTCTTCGGTATCGACGTTCGCATCACCCAAGAGAAATAGCGAATCGAGGTCGCTGCGATAAAACGATGTAGCTAGTTCGCCCACATCAATATCCGTTGGACTTGTCAACGTGTTGTTCACGCTCCAGAACGCGTCCATGGGCTCGAAGATCGCGCTGGCATCAGCGGTCAGCACGAGCTGCATACCGGAATAAATCGCGTCGAGAATAGCGAACGGCGCCGCTGCACGAGTCCCGGTGTAAGCACTTCCGTCCCAGCCCGTCGTCGCGGTGAAATCGCGGCTTACGTCTGCACCGCCCGTATTGAAGTCTGCGCTGTCGACAACATACAGCGGCCGGCTGGCCAGCGGCAGCGGATTGAGCGGATCGTCGATATTGTCGCGGACGTCGACATCCCAGCCAGGTGCACCGCTGCGTTTGAGTTCGGCCCGCACGCGCAGACGTACGTCGAGGTTCCCGGCCACGTTGTTGAAAGAATAGTCGCCGTTGTCGGCCGCTATTATCGTGTCGAGGACATTGCCGCTACCCGCATCAATCAACTGCACTGTCGCCGCACGAATCGGGCGGGTCTGAGTCGCCGCAAAATCCAGTCCGCGACATTGCGCATTTGGCGGCACGAATTCATAGAAGACCTTGCCTGACACGGTCACTGCCACCGGCGTTTCATTGACCACAACATCGACTAAGTCGGTAATTGTCGCCGTACCGTCGTTGACGGCCAGTTGAAATGTCAGCGTCTCACCGCCAGCGCCAACCGCTGGCGCTTCGAAGCTGGCGTCAGCCGTATCGCCGTTCGCGATCGTAACGTTGGTGCCGCTCATCTGCACCCACGCGTACGTGAGCGAGTCACCGATATCGGTGTCACTGGCCGTACCACTCAGGTTCACAGTAGCAAGCGCCGTCACGGACTGATCTGCGCCAGCGCTCACCACCGGATCGCTGTTGCTGACACCGTTGACGACGACGTCGATGGTATTCGTGTTGCTTGCGCCGGATGGGTCGGCGACCCGCAGCTGGAACGTCAGCGTTGTGCTGCTGCCAATACCAACATCCGGTCCATCAAAACTGGCCATTGCCGAACTGGTGTTGACCAACGTGACCGACGCGCCACCCGTTTGCGTCCAGGTGTAGGTCAGGTTATCGCCGTCGGGATCGCTGCTTGCCGAGCCATCCAGCGTTACGTTGATCTGTTCGTTGACCGACTGATCCATACCGGCGTTTGCAACCGGTGCCGAGTTGGTCGTGCCGCCGCCCGACGTGCCAGAATCGCCGCCACCGCACGCCGACAGGACGAGGAGCGCACCGACAATCATGGCGTTCTTATAAGTGAAATCTGGTTTCATCTTGATCGACTGATACTCCGGGCCAAATTCGACCGGCAGGCCTGATTTAGGCCCCTACAATTCTAACGACGATGGCTGAACAGGAACAGAACCTTGAGTGTGCGAGTATAGCGACAGTACAAACTGTTAAATGCCGCCCAAAGAGTGCGATACAGGTCCGTATTCTCGACAATAACTATTGATAGACTTTGTCCGCTTAACCAGCGCTCGGTTCACAGTTTTAGCGAATATTTTGCATAGGGTTGAAAAGTTTATGAAAAACAAGAAGATACTGGTCACCGGCGGCGCCGGGTACATCGGTAGCCACGTCGTGCGGCAGCTCGGTGCCGCGAATGAGTCCGTCGTCACGCTCGATAATCTCTCGACAGGGTTCGAAGCCGCCGTAACGGCGGGCGAATTAATTGTCGGCGACACGGGCGACGCCGCGCTGCTCGAGGACATTTTCACGTCGAACGACATCGACACGGTCATGCACTTCGCGGCGCACACGATCGTCCCGGAATCCGTCGCGAATCCACTCAAGTATTACCGCAACAACACGGCTTCGAGCCGCACGCTGTTGGAAGCAGCGGCCAACAATGGCGTGAAGAACATCGTGTTCTCATCGACCGCCGCCGTGTACGGTATTCCCGAAGGCGGAAAAGCGTCGGAAGACTCCCCGACGCAGCCGATCAATCCCTACGGCACCTCGAAACTCATGACCGAATGGATGCTGCGCGACCTGGCGGCAGCCGGCGGACCCAACTATGTCGCACTACGCTACTTCAATGTGGCGGGCTGTGAGCCGACCGGGACCATCGGGCAGTCGACGCCGAAAGCAACGCTGCTCGTCAAGGTCGCGTGTGAAGCGGCAACGGGACGACGACCGGGCGTTTCGATTTTCGGCACGGACTATCCGACACCCGATGGCACGGGACTGCGCGATTATATTCACGTTGAGGACCTCGCCTCTGCACATCTCGATGCGTTGACGTATCTCCGCAACGGCGGCAAGCCGGCCACATTGAATTGTGGCTACGGACACGGCTACAGCGTGCGCGAAGTGCTCGCCTCGGTCGAGAAAGCCAACGAGTCGCCCCTGAAGATCTCCGAACAACCGCGACGTGCCGGCGACCCGCCCGAGCTTATTGCGGTTGCACAACGCGTCCGCGAGGTTCTGGGGTGGGAGCCCCGCTTCGATGACCTCGACACGATTGTGAAGACCAGCCTCGCATGGGAACGCAAGATCGCGGCCCAGGACCCGTCCGCGTACTGGGCCAGCTGAGGACTATTGCAAGCACGCCGGTGCTACACTTTCGCCATGAAATTTCACCGCCCAAGATCGCTTAACGGACTGATTCTGGTCGGTTTTGGGTTTGTCGCCCTGCCACTCATCATCGCCGTTCTCGGGGCCCTTTATAACCTGGACCGGGTCGCCGAGCAGAGCGAACGACTGGTGACTACCGGCGTTTCCGCGGCCGAGAATAATCGGCGCCTCGAGGAGCAGATGAGCGCGCTGGAGCGCGTCGCACGTCAGTACCAGGTGCTGCAGAACCCGGACAGCCTGCAGCTCATGGCGCAGGACCTTCAGTCACTGCAATCACAGCTCGATGACATGGCCCCGCTGCTGGAGCAAGCGAACGCAACCCGGCTCGCGGCGTCGATCGGCACCGGTGCAAACAGCATCATTGCCGAACTCTCCGACACCAGCCTGAACCAGGATCAACTCACCACTACGATCGCCCGTTTTGCGCCCCTGCGGCAACGCGTCACGCGCCTGACCGGGGTCACAACGGCCCTGGTCGATGCCGAGCTCAGCAAGCTGCAGGAAACCGCGCGAAAAGCGCAGCGATTCTCGGCCTGGCAGGTCGCCGCGCTGATTCCGGGTACGATCATCCTCGTTTCGATCTTTACGCTGCTCGTGGCGCGGCCCATCCGCCAGATCGATGCCGCGATCGGCCAGCTGGGCGAAAGTGGATTCTCGAAGCCGATCAAGATCAAAGGCCCGACCGACCTTGAGCGCCTCGGCCGCCAGCTTGAATGGCTGCGTTTGCGCCTGCTCGAACTCGCGCAAGAGAAGAACAAGTTCCTGCGGCACATGTCGCACGAGCTCAAGACACCGCTGGCCAATATCCGCGAAGGCACCGAATTGCTGCTTGACGGCTCGGTGGGCGATCTTGACAGTCCGCAGCGCGAGGTGACCGATATCTTGCGCATGAACGGCCTGAAGCTTCAGCAGCTGATTGAAAACCTGCTGTCTTTCAGCGCCTGGCAGGCCAAGAGCGAGGTATTGACACCTTCCGACTTCGCGCTGCGCGCACAGGTCATTTCGGTCGCAAAATCGCAGCGACTGGCCCTGAAAGCGGCCAATATTCAATTAAAACTGGACGTTGACGACATAATTGTGAAGGCGGATCAAGACAAAATCCGTACGGTGCTTGATAATCTCTTATCGAATGCGATCAAGTTCACGCCGAGAGGCGGCGTGATCACGATTCGCGCGAGCCGCACTCGGAGCAGCTTTGTGCTGGAGTTCGGCGACACGGGGCCCGGCATTCCCGATGATGAAAGCCCGAGAATATTTGAGGCTTTCTTCCAGGGCCGACGCGAACAAGGTGGCCAGGTCGGCGGCACGGGCATCGGGCTTTCCGTGGTACTGGAATGCATACAGGCACATAACGGGTCGGTGGAACTGATCGATACCGGCGAGTTTCCTGGCGCGCATTTCAAGATTCATATTCCGCAGAGGCGCGAGGCAGGACAACAGAAATTGGCGGCAAATGGCTGAATTGAGGCGCACAGGCAAAGCTCATCGCATCGCACTGATCAGCGTGATCGTGGCGACGATGGCCGGCTGTACGCAGACGACCGACTGGTTGCAAGGTCGTCGCACCGCGAAAGCCGATGACCCGGTTATCCTGGGCGCGCCGGAAGCCGACACGTACCTCACGGAGCTCTACGATCTCGCGGCCGGCGACCCGGCCCTGCAAGCCGAGATATTTGCGGATGCGGAATCACGGGCCTTGTTGACCCC
>CAVXCW010000044.1:0-18070 GCA_963760325.1 uncultured Gammaproteobacteria bacterium
GATTCTCCGGCCCTGGGTGTGGCGCACAAGCTGGTGATTTGGGATGTGGCCGGATCGGACGAGTTCGGCGCCGCGGAACTCGCCTACCTGCGTGGAGCGAGCGGCTATATCTATGTTGCCGACGGTACCCGGCCAGATACCCTGGCTGTTGTCGAGCACCTTCACGGCCAGATCAACGAGTCTTACGGTTCAGCGCCGTTCGTACTGCTGGTGAACAAGCGGGACCTCGAGAGTGAATGGAGCGTCAGCGACGAATACCTCGACGCGCTCACTGACGCCTATAAAAACGTCTATCGAACCAGTGCAAAAACCGGAGACGATGTCGAACAGGCGATCTGTCGACTTGCCGAGCTAATCGTCGAAAAAGAAGTGCAAAGTGCCTGATGGAGTATCCCGTCCAAGTTGTTGCTTACCTGCAAGACGAATTTCTGCTACGGACACGACCCTTCTGTTTTCTGGTCGATAACGACTATCGCCTAATCGACAGCTGGGGCGATGGTGATTGGTGCGGCCTGGACAGAATCGAGCCGGGCGCGGATATGCGCGGGCCGGCTCCCTATCTCGTCGGTATTCCGCTCGAAGTGACGCAGAAGCACGAAATCATTGAGACACCGGGCCGATCCTTCTTAAACATGCACGTGATTCCGGAGGGCAGCCAGTGCTATCTGGTTCTGCTGGACGCGAGCGACGATCATGCTGCGATTCACTCAAGGCAACAGTCCGTCAATGAATTACGCCTTATGCATGCGCGCCAGCACAAGCTGATTGGACGACAAAGAGCGCTGATAAGCGAGCTTATCGAGGCCAAGTCGGAGCTGGACTATCATCGTCGCGAAGCGGAGCGTATCAGCGAAAACAAGAGTCGCTTCATCGCAATGATGTCGCACGAGTTTCGAACACCGCTTGCATCGATCATCAACTATGCGGAGCTTGCAAAAGAGGAGGCGACGAGCAGCAACGACGTGCAAAAGAGCATCGAGACTATATCCCGATCGGCGCGACATCTGACGTCCCTGGTGGAAGCGGTGCTGGACGACGCCAGCCTCGATGCGGGCCAGGTTGAGTTGCTTGAGTATGATTTCGATTTACTCGCGTTACTCAACGATATGGCGGCCATGATGGCGCCAATGGCTGCTGAGAAAGGCCTTTCATTCGCCACATTCGTCGAGCCGGATGTTCCGAAGATGGTCCATGCGGACGAAGTGCGTCTCCGACAGGTCCTGATTAACCTGCTTGGTAATGCCATAAAGTTCACCGACGATGGCGGCGTAAAGCTGACCACAACTTACAATAATGGGCGGCTCGCCGTCACAGTAAGCGATTCGGGTCCGGGAATAAGCATAGAAGATCAGGAACGAGTCTTCCAGGCATTCGAACGGGGCAGCAGCGGAGGTGCGACAGGCGCTGGTCTCGGTCTGACCATTACGCTGCGGTTGGTCGAGCTTATGCACGGAGAAGTATCTCTGGACTCAATGCCCGGAGAAGGCTGCACGGTGAGCGTCCATGTGCCGGTAAAGACCAGCGACGATGCTTTATCGACAGGTGCCGCGATTCTTCCGACTCCGAGTGATGACACGATCGCGAGCAAAGCCCTTAGCATTCTCATTTGTGACGATGACGAAGACATGATCGCTTTGGTTGAGCATTACCTGCATCGATCAGGGTATGGATTAGTAACGAGCTCAAATAGTTCGGAGGCGATCGACAAGACGCTCAAGTATGATCCGGACCTGGTGCTGATGGACTGTAACGTCCCCGGCGTCGGCGGCGTGGTTGCCGCAAAAGTGTTGCGTGAGCGGGGCTACGCCAAGCCGATCGTCGCTCTAACGGCATCGAAACTGAGCGATGAGCAAAAGTCAGTTTTTACTCATTTCTTCAGAAAGCCGGCGCCAATGCAGGCGCTGCTCACAGAAATAAAGCGATTGACTCACTGACGCAGTCGCAATTGTGAACGATTGTTGCAAAACGTCGATGCCCCGTATCTTGCCGATACTATCCCTGACTGACACTAACAACTGAGGCGTAAAGCCTCACGATTACCAGGGGAATTATCATGCTTGACGAATTCAAGAGTTTTGCGATGCGCGGCAACGTTGTCGACATGGCGGTCGGTATCATCATCGGCGGCGCATTTGGAAAGATCATCAGCTCATTTGTGGCCGATGTCATCATGCCGCCGATCGGCATGTTGATGGGTAATGTCGATTTCAGCCAGCTGTTCATCAACCTGAGCGACACAACCTACGAAACGCTCGCACTTGCCCAAGAGGCCGGTGCGCCGACGATCAACTATGGGGCGTTCATTAACACCGTTCTCGATTTCCTCATTATCGCGTTCGCTATTTTCATGGTCATTCGTGGAATGAACAAGATGAAGAAGCAGGAAGAGGAAAAGCCGGCTGAGCCAGCAAAGCCCTCGGAAGAGGTTCAATTGCTGACTGATATCCGCGACGCACTCAATAATCGCGGCTAAACAGCAGGGTTGGCACGGAGAGCGAGGGGCGCTTCTGACGAGGCGCCCCTTTTTTGCATTCCTGCGTTGGCGCAAGATGATGTACCCTCTGCGCCGTGCTCAGACTCTTCCTCTTACTGGCGGCTACGGTCGCCCCGCTCATAAGTGCGGCCGACGATAGTGAAATCGACGAGGTCGTCGTAACCGCGACGCGCCGTGCGATCAGCAGTGAGCAGGTGTCTTCCGGGTTGACGGTGGTGAGTCGAGAGCGTCTTGAAGCGAAGAAGCTGATCACCGACGCACTGGCTTCGAATGTCGGCGTGTTTCTTCAGCAGACGACGCCAGGTCAGGGTGCGGCGATCATTCGCGGTCTCAAGGGCTCGTCGATCTTGCATCTCGTCGATGGCATGCGCCTCAACAACGCGATATTCCGCAGCGCGCCGACGCAATACTTCTCACTGGTTCCGGTGACGGCGATTGAACGAGTAGAGGTGCTGCGCGGAACACCGACTTCGCTGTACGGTAACGACGCCGTCGGCGGTGTCGTGCAGCTTGTGACGCGTGTGCCAAAGTTTGATTCGTCGGAAACAGAAGTGCGTGGAGAGGTATTTACCTCGTTCGACACGGCCGAGCTGGGCAAGACAGCACGGGCAACGATTGATCTCGGCAACAGTGGACTAGCGTCATCGATCAGTGCGGAATATTTGAAGACAGGCAATCGCCGAACGGGCAGTGGCGAGCGCATCGGCCCCAGCGGCTACGAATCCAAGGCGGCTCGCTGGGTGCTCTCTGCGACACCCTCTGACAATCGTTCCTGGTTGTTCGACGTTCACTATCTCGAGCAGCCGGAGACGCCGCGCGTCGATGAGCTGGTGCCGGGCTTTGGACAGGGCCAACCATCATCATCCGAGTTCTTCTTCGCGCCGAATCGGCGCGTGTTCGCGCATGGAAAATATACGGTCAAAGATGGCCTGGGAGGGCTGGACTGGACTACCGACGTCGCGTGGCAGCGCATCGACGACGACCGAATTACGCGGGATTTCGAAGCGACGGATCGGCGCCGCGAATCGAACAGCAGCGACCTCTATGGCCTGACGTTCAGTGCTTCGCGCCTGACCGACGCCGGTTCGTGGATTGTGGGCGCCGAGTTCTACCACGATAAGGTACGAAGCGAGCGCCTCGAAGAAGACGTTCTTACCGGCGTGCGCCAGATGCTCGCATCACGTTTTCCCGAGGGCTCCCGAGTCCGGCAGGCAGCACTTTACGGCAACCTTCAACAGCAGGTCACGGATCGGCACAACCTGAGCTTCGGTGTTCGCGTCAGCAATGATGACGTCACGCTGCCGGAAACGGCCGTATCCAGTGCCGCGGCGATAGACAGCACGGACGTGAGTGGCGACATCGGCTGGATATTCGATGTGGCTCAACGCTGGCAACTGCTCGCCAATCTCGGGCTGGGATTCAGGGCGCCGAATGTGTTTGACCTCGGCACCCTGGGTAATCGACCAGGCAATCGCTTTAACGTACCCAACACAACGCTGAATTCGGAACGGGTCGCGCAGGCCG
This sequence comes from uncultured Gammaproteobacteria bacterium, assembly GCA_963760325.1. GTDB lineage: Bacteria > Pseudomonadota > Gammaproteobacteria > Steroidobacterales > Woeseiaceae > UBA1847. Next base: position 4,019 of record CAVXCW010000044.1, read on the forward strand.
ATGTCGGAGTGCGTTTCCGTTCGGATCGCATGCGATTGGATTTGATGATGTTCGCTCTACGTTATGACGATCGCATCACGTCGGTCGGCACAGGCGATGTCACACCGGAAGGCCGGGATGTCGTACAGAGTGTCAACGCCGCGGAGTCTTCGATCCGCGGGGTGGAAGCAAGCCTGGATATTCGTGTCAGCGACGCTGTCAGCGCCCGCGCTATCTTGAATTACACCTGGGGCGAACAAGCAGTTTCAGGCAGTGACACGGAGCCCGCCGGACGCATCCCACCATTAAACGGTAGTGTCTCGTTATCCTATGACGCCGGCAGCGATTACCAGATGGAGGGCTGGGTTCGATTTGCGAGTGATCAGGACCGGCTCAGCGCGCGTGACGTACGTGACGTACGAATCGATCCTGAAGGTACTCCGGGTTGGGTCGTAATCGGCGCACGGCTACAAAAAGAGTACGCACAGCACTGGCGGCTCTCGATTGCTCTCGACAATCTGCTCGACAAACGCTTTCGCGTGCACGGCTCCGGGCTTGATGCGCCGGGGCGCAACGTCACGATTAGCGCTCACTATCACTGGTAATCGGTTCGACCCCGGTTACTGGAGGCCGAAGAAGGTATCCATTTCGTCGTTCAGATCGTCGGTGTCGGAGGTCTGGCGTTGCTCCATTCGCTCGATGATTTCGATGGTGTCTTTGTCAACCAGCCGGGCTTTGTCTTTGAGGATGGTTGGTGTGATTAGCACGATCGTCTCAGTGTTGGACTCATTGTTTTCCCGGCTGGAGAAGAGGCGGCCAACGCCCGGAATGCGGCTTATCACCGGGATTCCTCTCTGGCTTTCTTCAACCCGGTGTTTGATCAGGCCGCCGACAAATATCGTTTGTCCATCGGGCACGATCATCCGTGTAGTAACTTCGGTGGTCGCCTGCGACGGGATGCCCGTGAGTGGATCGATAACGCCGGTGCTAACTTCCGGGTGAATATCCATCAGTACCTTGCCATTCGCATCGACCGACGGTGTCACGCGCAGAATGACGCCGGATTCGAGGAATTCGATGCTTTCCGAGGTCACCTGGTTGATCGTCGTGATGACGCTGTAACCCCGCCGGTCGCCCACGATGACCGACGACTCCTGGTCTTCAACGGCAAGCAGTTTGGGCGACGACAACGTGCGCACACGGCCTTGCGAGGTGAGAGCGTCCAGCGCCACGGTGATGTTGTCGTTCGTATACGAGAAGAACAAACCCGGGCTTGCGGCATTGCTGAGTCCCTGCCCACCGAACTCACCGGTACCGCCGTCGCTGCTGAAGAACTTCGTCCAGTCCAGTCCGGAAGAGTCTTCGTCGGTCAGCGTCACTTCGAGGATTTTCGCTTCGATAAGAATCTGGGTCGGCTGCTTGTCGATCTCGCGAACCAGTGCCGCTATGCGTCGCAGAAACTCGGGCGTGTCTTCGATCAGGAATATGTTCTTCTCGCTGAATACCGTGATTTCTCCATAGTCGGAGAGATAAGGCGCCAAGAGCGACTGTATTTCATCCACCGAGACGTACTGCAACTCGAAGCTGCGTACGCGGGTTAGCGCGTCGGGCGCATACTTGCCCGCCTCATCGCGGTCGATAATGAAGTAATTGCCATCGTAGTGCTCAACAGCAAGACCTGCCGCGTTCGCAATGGCTCGGATAGCATCCGGCAGGGTCATGTCATAGAGGCTGAAGGAGACTTGCTCGTTGGAGTCGGTGGAAACGAAAATATTGACGCGTTGCTCGCGAGAAATCATGTCCATGACGTCCGCAAGTTCAGCGTCTTTCATCGTCATGCTGATGCGCTGTGAATCGTCCTGTGCATGCGCCAGCGACAAGCAGAACAGGCTGAACACCGTCACTCCAAAGACAATTGACCTCCTAATAGCGCCGAGTTTCATCTGTTTACTCATCGTCTTCTTCTTCCTGCTCGGGTTTCACATACACCGTTGTGGTTTCGCCGCCTCTTTCAAATACTGCGTACCGTTCATGAATCGCGACAAGCTGGTAGCCCCGGTATTCATCGCCGGGCTTGAGGATGCGGCCAGCGACATTGGCCAGACGACTGACGGGTCCGACCATCGTTGCCTGCAGCGGCAGGTTTGGGGCCGAGCCGTCGTCAGTCTCGATGACAGCCCGTTCCATACGGACCACTTCCGATGATGGCCGTGAAAACGGGTTGTGCGAAAGTGTCGGTGGCGCGTCAGCCGCAACAAGCAATGATGGCCATACTGCCATCAGCATCAAAAAAATCAGGGCTCCCAATGCGGTTCTCATTGTTCGGCCCTGTAGGATGCGAGGCTGACGGTGGTCAACAGCCGCGGATTGTCGTCGACGTTGTCGCGTCGGCGCATGCCATATTCCTTGACGACGACAAAACCGAGTTCGTTCTTTGCGTCCCAAAGCCAGCGATATATATCATCGTACTCACCGATCAGCTCGATATTGAAGAGCACCTCGCTGAAAATTTGTACCTGTTGTCCGGTCGCAGGTTTAACGCTGACCAGGTCGACATCATTTCGCCAGGAAATCTTTTGTAACTTGCCAATGACGTAGGACTCAACCTGCTTGAGCGGCAGGTTCGCCATGTCGCCGTGCAAGCGAAACTTGAGCTCCTCGATGCTGGCGTAACGTTCCTGCAGCTGCTGATCCAGGTCGACCGCATTGTTGTTTGCGTCCTCAAGGACAGCGACGGCGTTTGCCGTTGAGCGATACGCTTTAACTCCAGGCAGCAACGCGGCGGAAACCGCAATCACCGTGACCACGAGGCCAAGGCCGAGAAGTAGCATGCGAAATTCGCGGGTGCCGAGTTTTTCCAATGCATCCAACATTAGCTACCCTCGATGTCGCTGTTAAGAACAATGGTCAGGTCGAAGCTGACGACGCGACCATTCGCATAGTCGGTGAGTGAGGTGCTTTGCACGCTGACGTCTTTTATATCGGGCTGTTCGAACAGCGCGCGCACGAATGTCGACAAGGCCTGGTGGTCAAGTGCCCGACCCTCCAGGACCATGTGTGTTTCCACCTGCCATTCCGGCGCTTCACCCGATTGCTCATCGGCGGCCACGATGACGAAGTAGCCGGTCTCAACGCCACGCGTCTCGCCGTCCACCACGACGCCGGCCCGGCGAAAACTCCAGTTTTCAAACCAGAGGTCATCATTGACCAGTGCCCGGTCAATGATCTTGAAGATGTCCTCTACGGCCGCGCCGGCGCGCAGCCCGCGCAGCAGGGACCAGCGTTGCTCGTATTCTTTTTGCTCAGTTGACAGCTGTTCGAGCTGCAACTGCTGCTGCTCGGTAATCGCGCTTTGCGACTTTAGTTCCTGTATGCGTACTGACGCCTGCTTCGATAGCTGGCCGAATGCGCCGGCGGAGGCAAGAATTACTATGTTCAGAATCGCAAACGCGATCACGTATTGTCGAATCTCTGCGCGTTGCTTGAGCCGGTTTCGATAATCTTCGGGGATGAGGTCAAGTTCAGCCATGAATGCTCATTCCACGCAGTGCCAGCCCGGTTGCGACCGCGATCTCGGGTGCGAAGTCACCTTCCGCATCTTTCTTGTTGCTGTCCTCCGACGGAAACAACGCAAGCGGGTTGGGAATCTTCGATACCGTCGAGCCGCTCAGGCTACTCAGCATTTGCTCGGCGCCGGGCCAGCGCGCGATGCTGCCCAGCAGATACACCTGGGTGACGCCGCGGCCACGCGTCTCGGAGGCGGCGTAGAGAAACGCGCGCTTGATCTCCTCGACGAGTTTCATGAACTGCGGTTTTAGTATCTCGGATAGCGTATTGAAGAGACCGGTCTCGTCGAGTGCGCCGGACAATGGGTCATTGCTGTCGTCCGGATAGACGCCCGTACGTGATAATAGTTGTCGCGCCGTCTCCTCGGGCATATCCAGGGTCTCGCAGATATGTTCTACGAGGCTCTGTTCGCCGATGGCGACTTCCTGGTCGAACAACAGGTCGTTGCCGGAGATCAGCGTCAGGTAACTGGCGCGGCGCCCGGAGTTGACGACCAGGATGGTCGCCGAGTCGCTGTCTTCAGACATGGCACTTGTCAGGCGACTGATCGCCAATGGGCCGATCTCCAGCGCGCTGACATCAAGCCCGGCTTTGCGAGCGAGCTCAAGGAAGTCAACGACTGATTCGCGTTCGCTGACGGCAACCAGCGCAAGCCTTTCGTCGCTCTTCGAACGGCCGCGCACCGGCATGTAATCCAGCACGTAGTTGCTGAGATCGCCATCGAGACGATCTTTCATGACACGAAGAATGGCGACCGCCTCGTTCTTCTCGGAACCGGAGAGCTTGTAGTTGATCGAAACCGTCCGAAACATGCCGGAGGGCAGGGCGATGACGGCCTTGTTTCCCTGGAACCGGTCGGACGCTAGTGCGCGTTTGATCAGCGAACGAAACTGGTGAGGTTGCTGCAAGAGCTCACGGCGAGAGCCCTGGATTTCCAATGAGGCTTTGGCTCGAACGACGGGCTTTTGGCCGTCGGCCGATTCGAGCTGCACGAGGTGTATAGCCTCCAGCGCGACATCGACGCCTATGGGGCCAACCGTCACAGCACTGGAGCGCGTTCGAAACAGGGCGGCGGTCCGGGCAAGGACGCTCATAATTTTCGAGCCCCATTGCCACACAGAGCCTTGTCCGCAAGTCCCGTATCACGGAAATTGCCGGCAGACCCGACGCTGGCTGGATTCATTGTTTCGACCAAGGCTTCGCCCCACAGCAAATAGAGAGCTATCTCTAAATACAGCGGCAGAGCGGGCTAAATCTTTAATATTTGGGCGGTTTTCAGGGGCGAGCCGAGGTCGCAGGACTGGCAAGAAAGGGGTTGGGCCTACGTTCTGAAGAAAACCTCGGTTCGACCCCAGTTGCTCAGGCGGCAACCTCAACATAGTGGACGCGACTGGATGCCGCAGGGATTGGAAGGTTCTCGGCGCGCAGGCCTTCGAGATGCATTTCGACGGCCTCGCGAATCGCTTTTTCCGTTTCCGGAACAGTCGGCCCGGTAGCAACGCAGCCCGGCAAATCGGGCACATATGCCGAAAAATTTCGACCCGCATCTTCAATAATTATCGCGTATCGCATGGAAATCTCACTCAATCTCAAGGCCCGCCTGTTTGAGAATACTCTTGAGCGTGCCCGGCGCCAAGTCATCAGAAGGCCTACCTGCCACGGTCACGCGGCCCGGCTTGCTCGGGTGCCGAAACTGCCGGTGGCTTCCGCGGCGAGCAACCTCTGTCCAACCATCATCCTTCAAATTTCTCAGGATCGCTCGCACTTTCATTCATGCAGAGTGGCATAACGATGATTGTTCCAACTATTCTCAAATCTCAGCTAAATGGGGCATAGGGATATTCTGCTTTTTCGCGGAAACCTCGGTTCGACCCCTACTTTATTCTCGGTATTTCAATACTCGATATGCAGCAGCGCGGCGCCGCTCGAGCTGCCGTTGTAGGACTCTGCCGTCCGTTCGCCGGAGCCAGTGAAGATGATCACAACATCGTTGCCGCTAGTCCATCCGGGCCGATTGACTATCTCTTGAATGACGGACTTCAGATCCGGGGTGCGCTGGTCCGGTCCGGCTTCGCCGACCGTGGTCCAGGCTACCGGCGCCCAGGCGACGGAAGCAGAGGTCCGGCTTCGTGAGGAAATATTGCTATTGCCGGTTGTAAATGTTGGCGCATCGTCAATGGCCTGGCCTTGTATGTTGATATTCGTCGCACCGCTATTGGTCTCGTCGACCTGGAACTGTGTATAGGCGCTGCTGATCGTCGCACCATTCGGGACAGTAACGTTGGTGAATCGCATGCCCACGAGTTGGTCATTGCTACCGTCCGCAATGAGTTCCAGGTCGCTGCTGGTGAGATTGACACTGCCGCTGCTGACGCGCTGCTCAGCGTCGTCATTGCCAGTCGCGACGCGGACCTCAAAGATCGTTGGACCACCACCACCGCCGCCAACACCGCCACCGGCAGTGAACAGGTCTGCAATCTCTGTGGCATTCAGAGCGCGGTTGTACACCCGCACATCATCGAGCACGCCGTCAAAGAATTGCTCAGCGGTGCCGTTGGCGCCAATCGCGACGGGCACCGTCGGATTGGTATCGATGGCTCCGCCGGCTGGGTGCAACTGGCTCGCCACCTCGGTGCCGTCCAGGTAGAGTTTCATCTGGCCGGTCGCGGCGTTGTAAGTGCCGACCGCGAAGTACCATTGGCCTGGATTCAGGTTGGTGCTCGAGTCGATCAGCGTCGAGGTCGTCCCGCCCGCCTTGGTCCGCAGGCGGATATTCGCGTTGCTCGCTGAGGTCAGGATGCTCAGTTGCCACCAGGCGTCGGCCTCGGCCGTGCTGCTGGCCTTGGAGACGATTCGCGGATCGGTAGTCGCGGGCAGCGAGTCGGCGTTGAACCAACCCATCGTCGTGAGACCGCTACCGGACACGTCGAACGTGCCGACGTCGACGTAGTCATTACTTCCATCGAAATTGAGCGCACCTCCGAGCTGTCCCGTCACCCACACCGGACCACTCGTCAGCGTGCCGTCGTGCCCTCCCTCGCTGTCCACCGCGGTCAGTCCAGTCCCGTCGTCCAGCTTCCAGTGGGCGATGGGCAAGGGATTGGCGGCATAGAGGTCCGCAATCTCGGCGCCACTTAACGCGCGACCGTACACTCGCACATCATCGATAACACCATCAATTACCCGCGTACCGTCCGCCTGGCCGCCAAGACCGAGATCGATGTCATTGGTAGCGATGGTGATCGATGCCGGCTGACTGTTTTCTTCTACGCCGTTGATGTAAAGCCTTTGGGTTTCTCCATCGTAGGTAGCAGCGATGTGCATCCAGGTCGTTCCGTCAGTCGGATGGATGCTGGTTGATTGGATGCGCCAGGTATTCCCGCTGCTTTGTTGATTCAGACGGAAAAAGACCTTGCCGACGTTTGAAAGCGATAATTCATAGCCGTCCGTATTGTTGAACACAGACTTCGAAATAATGAACTGACTGCCCAAGCCGTTTGGCTTAATCCAGGCAGACAGGGTGATTGCTTCCGTTATATAGAGCGATGGATCATCAGGTACAACCACCCGGTCGTTGCTGAAATCGTCAAGTGCCAGCGCGCCGGCCAGCAGGCCGACGGTCCAATCCGGGCCACCTGTCAGGGTCCCGTCGTTGCCCCTACCTGACGAATCGGTCGCCGTTAGGCCTGTTGCATCATCGAGCTTCCAGTGGCCGTTGGGTGTTGGCGATGGCGTTGCAGCCCACTCGATAGAACGCTGCATCAACGTCAGGCCATACGGCGTGAGATGCTCGACCTCCATATTGTTACCACCCCAGGGCAACATCACCCGCCGCCCTGGCGCATTGTTGCCACCAAACATCAAACCGCCCGCCTCCAGCGCCACCACGCCGTATCCGGAAGATGAGCTCGCAAGCTTGCTAAGGTCAGGCGCCTCGCTACCGGTGACATAGGCAAGCGACTCAGACGGCGATAGCACCGCAAGCAAACCGGTCGCGAAGGGTAAAGTAATATGGTGGCTATTGTCGTTTATTTCGATGTGGGTGCCGCTCTCCCAAGCGACGCCCGCCGAGAGACCAAGCTCATCAGACAGATTCACTTCTTCTGTGACTACGCCTATCGTCGCCGCTGTCAGCTTTGTGGCAATGTCACCCGCCTGCGCATCTTCGGTGACAAAAACAACGTCGTTGGCGGCCAGCGCGGTATCGAACTCCCCTTGCGAATCGTCTTCGTCGATGACATTGACCGCATAACCCCACGACTCGATGAGCGCTTTTTTCGCCTCTTCCTGGCTCGTGAGATTAGAGTCATCGCCTGCAACCATCAGTAGATCGCCAACGGAGACAAAATCGACATTCATACCCCAGGCAAGTGAGCGCTGCAGCATCAGCCAGCCATTGTTGTTCACGTAGTCAAGATTGATCTCGGTTGCGCGGCCCAGCGGCACCAGGATCCGCCTGCCCGCAGCCGTGCCGCCGCCGAACAATGGTGTGCCGGCATCAACCGCCACCAACGCCCCGGCGCCACCCCAATTTGCCAATCGCAGTGGTGCTTCGGTACCCGAAGCAGTGAGTCCTTCCATCGAGGCGTCGAAAACGGTTATTGGGCCGCTGGTAAAGATCGACGTGATGTAGTGGCTCGCGTCCACAATGTCGACTTGATCGCCAACGGGTAACGAAGAACCGGTGGCAATGCCGAGATCGTCATTAAGGGGGCCGTCCATGTTCACGACGCCACTGACTGTCCCGGTTAGTTTCGCCCCGACGTTGTTACTGTCAACCGTCTCAGACACGAGCACAACATCATTACTGCCAATGGCTGAATTGAAGTTGCCCTGGCTATCGTCGTCCTGGATGAAGTTGACCGAGTAACCCCAACTCTCGAGCCGATCACTCAGTGCCTGATCGTATACAGACGGGGTAAAAGTGCCGATGACCATCAACACGTTTCCTGAACCATTCGGCGACATACAAGGGCTGCCGCACTCACAGGCGTAGGTGATGGTCAGCTTGGGGTGCAGGCTTGCGTTGGAATAATCACTGCTTCGAAAACCGACCAGCGTTGTAGCGTTTTCCGCCACCAGGGCCAGTCCCTGGTTGGCGTAGGCTCCGGTCGACCAGCCATTCACGAGACTGGTCAAATCCCATTCATGCCAACCCGTAGTGTTCGGCGGCGAATCAGAAATAGCGGCCGCAGCTGCGTCGTAGTCACCGCCACCGCTCGACCAGGACGTTCCTGGATCACGCTCGTTCCAGGAAGCGCCCGACCCGGTAGAGCCGTTGTTCGTCCCCGCATCCCAGTCGCGCGTTACACGGTGGACACCGATGGACGATCCGACTCCGTTCGAAAGATCCCAATTGGCGTACAGCTCCAACGTCGCGCTCGCTACTCGCGCGCCGCGCGGAACGCTGGACATGTTGAATCGGAGGAGGCTGTTGTCGGCTTTGTTCGAGCCACCCGAATCCTCCACCCAAAGATCGCTACTAGCGCCGAAGTTAAGGCTCACTGCATCCTGTTTCAGATAGACATCGCCGATGGGCTCGAGAGAAGCACCCGTGGGAGGTTGGTAGGCCAAGGCCAGCCTGTCCTTCAATGCCCTTTTGACACCGTTGTCGAGCTCGCCTTTGGCCTTAATCGTTACCGGTGACGCCGCGCCGCTGCCGACGACGACATCAAGGCGCGGGTGCTCGCCGGCTGCGCCCTCTCGACTCACGTACTGGGCGTGGATACCGGGCGCGCTCGACGCCAACAGAATGCCGTTGTTGGGTTGGCCATTCACCCAGGCCTGCACTTGGCCGGTGATATTCACCTGCACCCGGACATCTTTTGCAGGCTGGGCAGGAATCGTGGCTAGGACCCCGCTGTCGACGCTACCGCTGATGCTGTCCCAGGTCGCGTCTGCCTCGTTCCACCCGGTCGTGATTCGGTGCACGGTCACGGGTCCCTCCGGGTGTTCCGAGGACACATAGAAGGAGGCGACCGCAAAGTTGATCTGCGCCCCGGCCGGCAGGGAGGAGAGGTCGAAACGGTACAGCGGCTGCTCGACCTGGCTGTCTTTGATATGCAAGCTTGAGTCACCGCCTTTGTTGTTGGTCGGCTGGTCACTCCTGATCCAGGCATCCTGATCGGCAGACAGGTTGTAAAGCGCGCCGCTGGCAGCGCCCGTTATTGTCGCTGAGTAACTGTCTGCCCCAAGCGCCGTATCCGGAATCGTGACATCACCCATGCAGACATTATTGCCGGCTCGCCAAAGTGCGTGCTGCATGGCGGCTTCGGCGACGTAGTCCGCACGAGTGGCCTCAAGTTCGCCGGTCGTGGTATTCGCGCCAATCGCTGAGTCGTGGTTAAGCAGCGTCGCAATGGACGCGACCAGGAACAGCATAACGATGACCATGACGAGCAGGTAGCCGCGCTGATGCTTGCGCGAGGGGGCCGTGCCATGAGGAAACGCGAATCGGGGGGGCGTTCTAGGAGACAAAGGGACAGTCCCCTGCGGGAACCGCTGAGGTTTGGGAGATGGGACAGTCCCCTGCGGGGACAGTCCCTTGTGGGTTGGGACCGTCCCCTTTGGGGACAAGCCCTTGTGGGTTGGGACAGTCCCCGCAGGGGACAGTCCCTTGTGGCTCGGGACTGTCCCCAAAGGGGACTGTCCCCGGATTGGCAGAGTCACAACGCGCCGCCGATTCGAACACGGCTTTCGACGCTAACCACTGCGCCAGTTGGACCGGTAAGTTCGAGTTCGATTGCCACGAGCTGTGCTGAGCCACCCGCAGTGGCCACGCGCTCTACTCGAAGTCGCGTGACATTCTCGGCGATGACCGACGCTACGAAGTCCCGTCCATCCACGGGGCCATCCGGCGTGCTGATTCCGTCCTCGTTCCACGGGACCGGCATGCGTTCCATGAGCGAGCTGCCGTTTAGATAGAAGACAACCGGGTCGTACGGATCCTCGAAGGTACCGCCGTCTTCATCGTCGTCGTCGTTGCTGCCGTTATCTATCGTGCCGTCTGAGTCGTCGTCGACACCACAGATGCCGGGACAGCCGTCGCCGTTGTTGTCACTCGGTGGGTCCTCATCGACATTGTCATCGTCATCATCATCGATACCGTTGATCGGGTCATCATTGTTTGTCGTCGACTCATCGTCGGAGTAGTTATTGCCTTCGTCAACCTGACCGTCACCGTCGTCGTCGATAAGCATGATCCCCGCAAGGAAATCATGCTGGGCGTCGTTCGGCAGGTCTTCGTCGATACGGCCATCGCGATCATCATCGGCATCCGGGAAGCCATCCGCATCCAGGTCGATGTTCAGCGGCAATACAACGGCGAGCACGGCAGTGGCCTTTGTACTTGCGCCGATTGGCGGCGATGCCGGGACCGTCTCCTCGCGTATGTTCTCCGGCCAATTTGTGAATGGTTTGTCAACGAGTGGCAATAGCAGGCGACGAGAATCAGCGGAAAGTGACACCATTCTTTCCATCGCAAAACGCGCGTCCCGTCGCAACTGATTCCGTTCTGTGGTGACCTCTTCAGTACCCAGTACGTTATTGACGAGGCCGCTCATCGCTGCGAGAACCAGTCCGGCCAGTGCCATCGCAATCAATAACTCGATGAGGGTGAAGCCGCGCGAATTCGCAGAGGATCTTGTCATCGCTAGTGACCGCTCGCTCTGATCGTTTCCAGCGTATGTACGGTGTCCTCAATATCGACGCGAACCCATAACAGGTCCGCATCGGTTCCGGTGAACGGGTCGTCGTCAGTATCAGCGTTGTCGCCGTCGTAAAGAGACAGGTAAACAATCAGCCGGCCAGGCGGACCGGCCGCTTCAGAATAGATCGTCTCGGTTGTCGGTGCCCCTGCCGCTATCGCTGCGTCTGATAGATCCACAAACGGTTCGGCGAGAAGTTCCTCGAGGCGCGACGTCAATCGAAAATGACTGGAAGCCAGATCACTGTGCACGCCAGCGCCGGTCACACTGGTCTGCAGGGCGCGCATCGCGGGGACCAGTAAAATGGTGAGCAACGTCACCGCCACGAGCACCTCGACCAGCGTCAGGCCCAATTGGTGTGTGCGGCGCATCACTGGACCGTCACCCGGCCGGTAATCGGATCGAGTTCCACGGTCAGACGGTGAACACCCGATACCATCTCTACTTCGAAACGGTCAACGAGTGTCGTACCAGGATCGACGCACCATGGCGTGCCGTTGCCGTCGAAGTAGATATTGCCGTGCTGGTTGCAGGTGCCGCGAAAAACCGCTGTGCGGCTCAGTGAGTCCGCGGTAGCGAGTGACTGCAAATTGACGTCGAACTCGTAAAGTTGCTTGTTGATGGGATGATAGACATCGTAGACAAGCGTCGCGGGGCTCGTGTCCTGATCAAGCGTGAATACACGAATGCGTTTTGCGGTGGACTGCTGGCGAAAGCCATGCGGCTCACCCGTGCGAATCGACTCGCTGCGCGCGAAGCGCATTGCCGCTGCGAATTCCTGAGCGGCAAGGTCGAGTGACTTGTCCGGGTTTGACGATGTCGCCGGAACGGCAATCGCCGCGATTATCCCCATGATCGTCACGACGATGACCAGTTCTGTCAGTGTGTAACCGAGCTGAAATTTGGGGACATTCTTCATTTACGGTCCAAAGAAAATGGGGACATTCCTGATTTAATGTTTCAGTACGTTAAATCAGGAATGTCCCCATTAGTGTCCCCGTTCGAGGTTTACTCGTCGCCGATGAACTCGCCGGTCACCGTGTCGAACCGCCAGCCCTGGCTACCGCCGCTGGTAAGGCCGAGAAGGCCGGCATTCACGAGGACGACGGTGTTGATTCCAGGGTTACCAAGCGGATTAACGGGCAAGTCGTCTTTCAGGTATGGACCGTATCTGAAGGTCGCATCCGTGCCGGTACACGCCACTCCGGCGGAGTTGGTGTAATTCTGGAGCTGTGCGAGAAACGCCAATTCATTGTCCGCCGCACCGGTCACGTTGCGGAGCCGGCGGGGCAACCAGCGCCGTGGAAGTGACGGCACCTGGATACGCGTTGTGCTGCTGTCGATAAAGATCGATAGCCGAGCGAATATTGGCGATGTTCGTGTCGTAAGCCGACTGTGTCGCATCGTCCGTAGCCGCCGAGAACTGCGGCACGATGATCGCCGCGAGAATCGCCAGAATGATGACGACAATCAGCAATTCCACCAATGTGAAACCTTCCTGGTTTCGAGAACTTCTTAGCGAAATCATAGACTTATCTCCTGTAGGCTAATCAATTGTCCGCTACTGGAGTAGTTGTCGGCTTCGACAGGGAATCTTTAGCGACTGGGCCGCATTTTTTGTCCGGAATCGGGTCAGGAAACGGCCCGGGACAGCTTGAAAATCGGCAGGATCAGCGAGCTCACGAGCACGCCGACCACCACGCCCATGACTAGCAGCATGATTGGTTCGGCCAGTTTGGAGAGTGCATCGAGTTTCTTGGACAGCTGCGCTTCGTAGTAGTCGCAGATGCGGCCAGCCACCTTGCCAAGATTGCCGGTCTGTTCGCCCGTCGCGATCATGTGTTTCGCAAGATCCGGAAGGAACGTCGAATCCTCGAATCCAGCCGCCACGCCAGCGCCCGCCTGCACCGATTCCTCGACCTTTTCGATGAGGCTGCGGAACAGGGAATTCTTCACGACGTCCCGGCAGGCTTCGAGACTTTCCATGACCGAAACGCCGTTGTTCAAAGACAAACTCAGCACCTGCAGCGACTGCACCAGGTAGATCTGGGTAAAAATATCCCGGATTCCCGGCGTGTGCAGTTTCATGTAATCGATACGCGCAGTACCTGAGTCGGAGTTCACCCATTGGCGTGCACCCACGAAAAAAATCCCGAGACCTGCCAGCAGGACGAACCAGTACTGACGAATAACGTCACTGGCGCCCATCAGCACCTTGGTAGACACGGGCAATTGGTCGTAGATGGACGCGAACATGGAGCCGAACTTCGGAAAGACGACGACGAGTACGAATACGACGACGGCGAACGAGAACGCGATCAGGAACATGGGGTAGGTCGCCGCTGACACGAGCGTCGTGCGCATTTGTTCGCGTTTTTCGTCCATGTGCAGCAGTTGTTGCAGCACCTCGTACATGTAGCCGCCAGTTTCACTGGCGGCGATCAGGTTGACGTAGGTCGAGGGAAAAATCGTTTCGTGCTCGGCCAGTGCCTGTGCGAATGACCGGCCTTCGCTAATGTCCTGCGCGATCTTCTCTACCGTCTCCCGCATCTGCTTGTTCTCGGTTTGCTTGACGATGGTGGTCAAGGCGCCATAGAGGCTTTCACCGGTCTCGAGCAGCAACGCCAGTTGTTCTGTAAAGAACATGCGCTCGGCCGAACCCGCTTTTTTCGCACCGGTGGGCAGCGACAGGTTCAGACCAACGGATTTTTTCTCGCTGGCCGGCGCTGCAACTTCTTCCGTTTCGAACTGGATGGCCATAGATATCGCCCTAGATGCTGGTCACGCGAGCAACTTCTTC
>CAVXCW010000045.1:0-16778 GCA_963760325.1 uncultured Gammaproteobacteria bacterium
CCGCGCACGACAGAGCTGCTAAAGTCCCTGTACGAACCGTTTAATCGCAACCATGATCGCCTCATCAGCATGGATATACGGTCCGCCGAGCTGACCAAGTACGCGGCCAACGCCATGCTCGCGACCAAGATCAGCTTCATGAACGAACTGGCGAACCTCGCCGAGCGCTTTGGTGCGGATATCGAAGATGTACGTATCGGCATCGGTTCCGACCCGCGCATCGGCTATCACTTCATCTATCCGGGTGCCGGCTACGGTGGTTCGTGCTTCCCGAAAGACGTGCAGGCGCTCGCGAAGTCGGCGGCGGATGCGGGCTACGATGCCGCGCTGCTGAATGCGGTCGAAGAGGTTAACCTGCGCCAGAAACGCCGAATCGTCGAGAAGATTCAGGCGCACTATAGCGACGGCGTCAAGGGCAAGACCTTCGCCCTCTGGGGGCTTTCGTTTAAGCCGCGTACGGACGACATGCGCGCCGCACCGAGCCGAGTGATCATGGAAGCACTATGGGAGGCGGGCGCCAAAGTGCGTGCTTACGACCCCGAAGCCATGGATGAGGCGGCGAGAATCTACCCGGACCAGGATGGCCTGGAGCTCTGTGAGACGGCCTACGGCGCGCTGGATGGCGCAGACGCGTTGATTATCATCACGGAGTGGCAGGAATTCCGTAGCCCGGATCTGGACCAGGTCAAGGCAACACTGGCGGACCCCGTAATATTCGACGGTCGCAATCTATTTGATCCCGGCGTTGCTCGAGACCATGGGCATGACGTATTACGCGATTGGTCGTGGCAACGCCGGCTCTGACTCGGATTTGCCCTACGGCCGGCGCAAGACTGACATGGTTTATTCATTTAGGAGCGCCTTTTGCGCTGATACAAAGATGAGCAATGTCGTCCCTGTCATTCTTTCCGGTGGCTCCGGAACCCGACTTTGGCCGACGTCTCGTTCCATGTGCCCGAAGCAGTTACTGGCGCTAGCGGAAGATCGAACGATGCTTCAGGCGACGGCACTCCGCACGCGAGGTCTGGCTGGTTCGGCTGATCACTGCTTGATCGTCTGCAATGAGGCACATCGTTTCCTGGTCGCGGAGCAGCTCGCCGCTATCGAGATGGACTGCAGAATCATCCTCGAGCCTGAAGGCCGCAATACGGCGCCGGCTGTCGCGCTTGCGGCGTTTCAGGCGGCCAAAGACGATCCAGACGCCGTCTTGCTCGTTATGCCCGCCGATCACGTCATCGCGGACGTGAAGAGTTTTCAGTCGGCGGTTGTACACGGCGCCGCAGCGGCCGCAGCGGGCAAGCTCGTGACCTTTGGGATCGTCCCGACGCATCCTGAAACCGGGTTCGGTTACATTCGTGCAGCTGTCGACGGCATGAACGCCGTTCCGGTTGAGTCGTTCGTCGAGAAACCGGATGCGGAGACCGCCGAGTCCTATGTTGCCGATGGTCAGCATTTCTGGAACAGCGGCATGTTCATGTTCAAGGCATCGACCTATCTCGAGACGCTCGAACTGCTGGCGCCGGAGATATCCGCGGCGTGTGCAGAGAGCATGCAAGAACAGTCGAGCGATGGCCTGTTTGTGCGACCCGACGTTGAGGCGTTTTTGCGTTGCCCCAGCGACTCTATCGACTACGCCGTAATGGAAAAGGCGGATGACGCTGCCATGATCCCGTTGGATGCCGGCTGGTCGGACGTAGGCTCCTGGTCGGCGCTGCAGGACGTGATGCCATCGGATGACGACGGCAACTCGATCGATGGCGACGTTGTGATGCACGCGTGCCAGGGTTCGTTCATCCAGGCCGAGAGTCGGCTTGTAGGCGTCGTTGGGCTGCAAGACGTAATCGTCGTTGAGACGAAGGATTCGGTATTGGTAGCGAACAAACACTGCTCCCAGGATGTAAAAGAGCTGGTCAACAAGTTAAAGGAAAGCGACCGTCCGGAAACCAACCTGCACCGGCAGGTCTTCCGCCCCTGGGGCAGTTATGACAGCATCGATAGTGAAGAGAATTTTCAGGTCAAACGCCTGATCGTGAAGCCGGGTGCCGTATTGTCGTTGCAAAAGCACGCGCATCGCTCCGAGCATTGGGTGGTTGTGCAAGGCAAAGCCCGAATCACAAAAAACGACGAGGAATTCGACCTGAACGTCAACGAATCAACCTACATTGCAATTGGTGATGTTCATCGAATCGCCAATCCTTATGATGAGCCGGTGCACATTATCGAGGTGCAGTGCGGCGATTACCTGGGCGAGGACGATATCGTTCGCCTCGAAGACAACTATGGACGCGAAGGTACGAACACGTAGGTAGGAGCGCGCCTCCCATTCGGGGACAATGCCAGCGCGCGACCGCACGCTCGGTGAGACGGCCTGCACTACAGAAGCGTGTAGGAGCCGCGGCCCACCGCGCGACAACTCAATACGGAAGGACAGACATGCCAATAACAATCGATTGCTTTAAGGCCTACGATATCCGTGGCCAAATACCGAACCAACTGAACGCGGACGTTGCTTATCGCATTGGCAATGCCACCGCTAAATTCCTGAACGCAAAGAAAATTGTGGTTGGTCGTGATATTCGCTTGTCCAGCAAGGAGCTGACGGATGCCGTCGCAAAAGGCGTTACAGAAGCGGGTGCGGAGGTCATGGACATCGGCCTGGGCGGCACTGAAATGGTGTACTTCGCGACGTCGCATCTCGAGGCGGACGGCGGCATCATGGTCACGGCAAGCCACAATCCGGCCGATTACAATGGCCTGAAAATCGTTCGCGAGGAGGCGCGACCGGTCAGTGCTGACTCAGGCCTGGTCGACATTCGTCAACTTGCGGAAAGCGATGAGCGGGCGCAAGCGGCTAACAGGGGCCGGCGCGCGCCGGTAGATATCTACCAGGCGTATATCGATCACCTTTTAAGCTACGTTGAAGTCGGCAACCTGAAACCGTTGAAACTCGTCGTGAACCCGGGCAACGGCGGCGCCGGCATCGCGATGGATGGGCTGCGGAAGAAACTGCCGTTCGAGTTCATCGATGTGAATTACGATCCAGACGGCACGTTTCCCAACGGCATTCCGAATCCCATGTTGCTCGAGAACCAGGCGGTGACATCGGAAGCGGTTCTCGATCACAAGGCGGATATGGGCATCGCCTGGGACGGGGACTTCGATCGCTGCTTCTTTTTTGACGAAAATGGTCTGTTTATCGAGGGCTACTACATTGTCGGTCTGCTCGCAGAGAGTATTCTTAAGAAGAACCCGGGTGGCAAGATCGTCCATGACCCGCGCATGACCTGGAATACGCTCGATATCGTGGAATCCGCAGGCGGAGAAGCGGTAAAGAGCAAGTCGGGCCATTCTTTCATCAAAGAAAAAATGCGCGAGGTCGATGGTGTTTACGGCGGAGAGATGAGTGCCCACCACTACTTCAGGGACTTCTCCTACGCCGACAGCGGCATGATTCCCTGGTTACTGGTGGCCGAATTACTTTCAACAAGCGGCAAGTCGCTTTCCGAATTAGTGGGCCAGCGCATGACAATGTATCCGGCCAGTGGGGAGATTAATCGAAAGGTGGCAGACGCCACGGTAACCCTTCAGAAACTCCACGACACATATGCTGCGGATGCGCTGGATGTTGATGATACGGATGGTTACAGCTTTGAGTTTGCGGACTGGCGCTTCAATATCCGTATGTCGAATACGGAGCCAGTCGTTAGACTGAATGTCGAGACTCGTGCCGATCAGGGATTGCTCGAAGAGAAAACGGCCCAGGTCTTGGCGATTCTTGAAGAATCGTAGGAGGCCGCCTTGCGGCCGACCCGATCCTGGCGATCTGTCACGCGTCGGACGTCGGCAACATGTCGCGCGCAATGGGGAGGCGCGCTCCTACAAGGCTTACGGTTGCCTCGAGACCTGTAGGAGGCCGCCTTGCGGCCGACCAGATCCTGGCGATCTGTCACGCGTCGGACGTCGGCAACGGTCGCGCGCTGGGGCGCGCTCCTACAAGGCTTACGGTTGCCTCGAGACCTGTAGGAGGCCGCCTTGCGGCCGACCCGGTCCTGGCGACCTGTCGCGGCCACTGAGCCGCGACTCCTCGCTGCCGCTGGCGCGCTCCTACAGGGCCTGGGGCCTCAGCCTGTAGGAGGCCGCTCCAAGCGGCCGACCCGTCAGGCAGCGGCATCCGACTGATAGTGATCCATTAGTATCTGTGACACTTCGGGTCGAGAGAATTCCGGTGGAGGTGCAATTCCCTGACTGAGCATTTCGCGAACTTTCGTTCCGGACAGGATGATGTAGTCTTCCGGCTTGTGGTCCGGCGCTTCCCGCATCATGACAACTCTATTCAGCTTCTTTGACCAAGCCGTGTGATCGGCGGCGAAGATCTCGATATCGAGCGCGTCCTTCGGAAGATCGTCGAAGATCGTCTGTGCATCGAATGGGCCGTAGTAGTCGCCGACACCGGCATGATCTCTGCCAACAATTAAATGTGTTGCACCCATGTTCTGCCGGAACAGCGCATGCAACAACGCCTCGCGGGGCCCCGCGTACAACATGTCGAAACCATAACCGTTGACCAAAACGGTGTTGGCCGGAAAATATACATCGACCATTTTGCGTATTGCAGCATCGCGCACCTCAGCCGGGATGTCGCCCGGTTTTAGTTTGCCGAGCAACATGTGAATAACGATGCCGTCGGCGTTGAGTCGTTCTTTGGCGATGCGGCACAGTTCTTCGTGGGCGAGGTGCATCGGGTTACGTGTTTGAAAAGCGACGACTTTGTTCCAACCAAGTGCCCGAATTTCTTCGCGAATTTGTACGGCTGTCCTGAAAGTGTCAGAAAACTCGGTTTCGAAGTAACTCAGGTTCAAGACCTGGATCGGCCCGGATACGCAATGGTTGCCGAGACTCCGAAAATCCTTCACGCCCGGGTGTTCGTTATCCCGCGTACCAAAAATTTGTGCGGTCATTGTGTCAATTTGCTCATCACTGACTGTTTCGATGTTCGTGACGTCCATGACTGCGATAACGGGTTGACCGGCTACGTTGGGATCACGCAGCGCGATGCGCTTTGCACCTTCAATACCGGTGATGTCGCTCGCGAGATTCAAAATCGGCACCGGCCAGAACAGTCCGCTCGTCGTGTGCATATTCTCTGCAACGGACAATGCATCCGCGAGATTCATGTAGCCGTCCAGCGGCGTGAAATAGCCGCCGCCCAACATGACCGCGTTGGCCGCTGCTGCCGAGTTGAGTGTTAACGATGGTAACGATGCCGCTTCCTTCGTCAACGCGTCCAGTTCTGCCGCGTCGGTGACCAACAATGGCATGAGGGTCTCAGATCCATGAGGATTGATCATTTCCTTGCTCCTATGCTGCGTCTGACGCGCGCGTTAAGTATTGTTTCTTTATAATGTCGTTGGTCTTCAGGTAGTCGATGATTATCGATACCTCTTCCTCCAGCGTCATTTTGTCCGTATGCAGGTGAATCTCCGGATTTTCAGGCGCTTCATACGGATCGTCGATGCCGGTGAAATTCTTGATTTCTCCCGCCCGAGCTTTCTTGTACAGGCCTTTGGGATCACGCGTTTCTGCTACTTTGAGTGAGCAATCGACGAAGACCTCAACGAATTTTAGATCAGTAGCTTCGTGGAGCTTGCGTACTTCATCCCGATCAGCCTTGTACGGACTGATAAAACTCGATAACGCAATGGTGCCGGCATCGCCAAACAGTTTCGAAATCTCGCCGATCCGACGAATGTTTTCCTGGCGGTCTTCTTCGGAGAAGCCGAGATTCTTGTTGATACCCAGACGGACATTGTCGCCGTCCAGGCGGTACGACAATTTGCCTCGTTCGAACAGCGCATTCTCGAGCGCGACGGCAATCGTGCTCTTGCCGCTGCCAGACAATCCGGTGAACCAGATCGTGGCGCCCTTTTGTCGAAGGATCTGGTAGCGATCTTCGCGTGTAACTTCGCCATCTTGCCAGGTGACGTTGGTTGCTTTTTGTACGGCCATCTTTACTTCCTCAAGGCTTTATTAATTGAAATCCCTTTCATACGGGCGATTACTTGGTGGTTCTTTCGGTTGAGCGTCTTTCGCGAAACCCGTTGAGTAACAGGTCTGTGCATTTTTGAATGATGTCAAACAGGTCCAGGTCCGGGTCGCGCACAATAATGTCGCCCCAGCCATTGCAGAGACCGATGACTGACTGCGCAGCGAAATGGCAATCCAGCGAGTTGCGTAACACCCCACTCTCGACGCCTTCCTCAAATATTCCCTCGAGACTCTGTCGGTAGCTGCTGCCAAGCTGCTTCAGCTTTGTTCGCTTTTCCTCCGGCAGATACAGTCGTTCGTCGTTGTGCACCTTCAGCGCCTCGTTCTTCTCTCTATAGCTCGACAGGTGCGATGTAATGGTCGCCATTAGCTTGGCTTCAAACGGCTGATCGTTGGCGGCAATAAGCTCCATCCGATGCACATAGTCCTGTATGCCGAACAGACAGACCTCTCCCAATGCTTCTTCTTTCGACTTGAAGTAGTAGTAAAGGCTGCCCTGTTTGATTCCCATGCGCTCGGCAATGTCCTTGGTACTTGCACCGTGGAATCCCTTCTCCGCGAATACGGATGCGGCAGCACAAATCGCATGATGGTGCTGGTGTTGATACCTGTCGGTGTTCGTCCGGGGCATAAGTGATTCAAGCAGGTTGAAGAGACGAGATTCTATAGTTCTATAGAAAAGATGTCAAACAAGGAAATAAAACAATTAAAAACAATAATATAAGAGCATATCTATTCTATACGTTCGGAGATTGTTGGGCCGAGCACTACGCGCACGTGCAGGATTTCTCTTCGGCTTCCGCCCATTTCTGTGTCGACCCCTGATGCCGCACGCGTCCCGATTCCCCACTATCGGCAAGCACTGGACGAAGGTGCCCTGGTTGCGGCCGCCGCTCGAATCGATCTCATACGACCTGCGGTTGATCATGCCGCAAAACGAGGTTTACTCCGGAATTCACGCCAATAGACTTGACATATAGCTGGCGCGAACGTCACCTACGATCCGAGATTGGGCGTAGACTCGGCGGGCTTTTCAGCTGATCATGGCCCTTGTGCACGCTTGTATCAAAAGTGTGACGCAGTTCACGTTTTACCAGGGCCGCAGGCTCGGACTTGAATCGCGATCTCTGCTATTCTCGAACGCTACGAAAGACCGGTTCGCGAATAACAAAAACCCTGCAGAAAGGACCGGCCCCATGCAGGCTATGGGACGAAATGGCAAGGCCTAGATGGACCGTAATTCCATACTAAAAGAAGCGCTGAAGCGCCATCGACCGACCTCAGGCCTGGGAAGAAAACCATGTCTGTTGTTTGGCGAGCGAGGCAAGAGATTCGATCACTTGCTGTGTGCGTTGGTCTTTGCGTTTGTTTCGAGTCCGGCGCTCGCTGTGCCACCGGAGCTGATGGCGATCAGCAACCAGTCGGTGGACGAGGGCGGCACGCTCAACGTGCCGTTGTCGGCGAGCGATGACGATGGCGCCGATACGCTGAGCTTCAGTGAAGCTGGTCTGCCGAGCTTCTGTAGCCTGACGGACAACGGCGACCGCAGCGCCGACGTGGACTGCACGCCAGGCTTCGACGACGCCGGCAGCTATTCGGTGACGATTACGGTCAGCGATGCTACAGATAGTGACTCGGACAGCTTCAACATCGACGTTGATGACGTCAACCAGGTGCCGGTGCTGGCTGCGATCGGCAACCAGTCAGTCAACGAGGGTGACACCCTCAATGTGTCGCTGTCGGCGACGGATGACGATAGCGGCGATACGCTGAGCTTTAGCGAGAATGGCCTGCCGAACTTCTGCAACCTGACGGACAATGGCGATCGCACGGGCTCGCTGAGTTGCTCGCCGGACTTTGATGACGCTGGCAGCTATTCGGTGACGGTGACAGTCACCGACGATGGCTCCGGGTCTGCGAGCGATGCCGAGACCTTCAACATCGACGTTGATGACGTCAACCAGGCGCCGGTACTGGAACCGATTGGCGACCAGTCGGTGGACGAGGGTGACACCCTCGATGTGCGACTGTCAGCGAGCGATCCGGATAGCGGCGGTACGCTGACCTTTAGCGCCAGCGGTCTGCCGAGTTTCTGCGGCCTGACCGACGACACCGGTACGAGAGGCAACCTGCGGTGCACACCCGACTTCGGCGACGCCGGCACCTCTACAGTGACCGTCACGGTCTTCGACGACGGTACTCCGGTTGCGAGTGCTTCGGAGACCTTCGACATCGTCGTGGGTGACGTCAACCAACCGCCGGTGCTCGCTGCGATCGGCAACCAGTCGGTCGACGAGGGTGTCACCCTTGTCGTGCCGCTGTCAGCGAGCGATGCGGATAGTGGCGATACGCTGAGCTTTAGCCAGATCGGCCTGCCGAGCTTCTGTAGCCTGACGGACAACAACAACCGCACAGGCAGCCTGGATTGCACACCGGGATTCGGCGACGCTGGCAAGTATCCGGTGACTGTGACGGTTACCGATAACGGTACCGGGCCTGCAAGTGATTCGGAGACCTTCGACATCAACGTCGGTGACGTCAACCAACCGCCGGTGCTCGCTCCGATCGGCAACCAGTCGGTCAACGAGGGTGAAACCCTTATCGTGCCGCTGTCAGCGACTGATGCAGACAACGATACGCTGAGCTTTAGCGAGAATGGCCTGCCGAACTTTTGTGACCTGACGGACAACGGCGACCGCACGGGTTCGCTGAGTTGCGCGCCGGGCTTTGGTGACTCCGGGAGCTATTCGGTGACGGTGACAGTCACCGACGATGGCTCCGGGTCTGCGAGCGATGCCGAGACCTTCAACATCGACGTCGATGACGTCAATCAGGCACCGGTAATGGCTCCGATCGGCAATAAGACGGTCGACGAACTGGTCGAACTGACGTTCACGGCGACGGCGACGGACGCCGACATTCCGGCGGATACGTTGACGTTTAGCCTGGGGCCGGGGGCGCCGACGGGCGTCAGCATCACGGCCGGCGGGGACTTTAGCTGGACGCCGACCGAGGCGCAGGGCCCGGGAAGCTACCCGATCACGGTTCTTGTAGCGGACAGCGGCTCACCCGCGCTCTCTGATTTCGAGACGATCACCGTGACAGTCAACGAGGTCAACGCCGCACCGACGGCGAATGATGACAGCTTCGATGTACTCGAGGGTGGATCCCCCGTCGCTGGCTCGAATGTATTGGCGAATGATACGGACCCGGACGAAGTTGTCCCGAACCTGACGGCCAGACTACTTTCCGGACCCGCGCTCGATCCCAACTTCGTTTTAAGAGCCGACGGGACCTTCAGCTATACGCATGATGGCAGCGAAACAAGAACCGACAGCTTTACCTACGAAGCTTGCGATAGTGCATTGAGCTGCAGTCCGTCCGCGACCGCGACTATAAACGTAGACAACGTGAATGATCCTCCGGTGATAGAAGGTCAGCGGCCTCTGTCTATCGAAGAAGATACCCCGTTGCTCATTACGCTGGCCGACATTACGGTAACCGACGTTGATAGCGACCCTGCAACGTTCGTTTTGTCGGTACAGGCCGGCGACAACTACACGCTGGTCGACAACACGATTACGCCGGTAGCGGATTTCAACGGCGATCTGACCGTGCCGGTCACGGTCAGTGACGGCGACGATGCCAGCGACGTATTCAATCTCACTGTCACCGTTACCGCCGTGAACGATGCGCCGTTGATTACCGGCCAGGCGGCCTTGAGCATGCCGGAAGACTCGTCTCTCACGATTCTGATCACGGACCTGACGGTGTTCGATCCCGATCCCGGTAGCATCTTTCCCGATGACTTCACCCTGTCCCTGCTGGATGGCTCGAACTACACGCGCGCAGGCAACACGATCACGCCAGACCCGAACCTGAACGGGCCATTGTCCGTTCCGGCGACCGTCAGTGATGGTCTTTTGACGAGTCCCCAATTCATTTTGACGGTCGATGTGAGTCCGGAAAACGATGAACCCGTAGTTGCAGCGCCTATCGACAACCAGATCGCAATTGAAGGGACTGCCTTCAGCCTGAGCATATCCGGCAATTTTTCGGATGCGGACGGTGATCCGCTTCAGTTCGCAGCGATTGGCTTGCCTGTCAGCGGCAATTTGACGCTCGACCCGGTAACGGGTGTGTTCTCCGGGACACCGCGAGTAGACGATGCTCGCGACAACGATCCTTACCTGATTACCGTGACGGCATCCGATGGCCAGCCAGGCTCGCTTCCGGCACAGGCAGAATTCGCACTGAACATCTCGGCGCTGGATCGCGCCAACGTATCACTCGACATCAGCGTCTCGCCCGATCCGGCGATGTTGAATGACGAGTTGCAGTGGACGTTCACGGCAAACAATGCTGTGGGCCCGCAGGCGGCTACCAATGTTGCGCTTACCGGTAGTTTCGTCGGGTCCGGACTGAGCATTGCTTCGGATGTTAACTGCACGATTCAAGCGGCTGTTGGCCAGGTGACGGATTTCAGTTGTACGCTGGGCAGCCTTCCGGTCGGTGCATCGGCAACGGTTATACTGACGACGATAACAAGCGCGCCGGGCGACGTTGTTGTTTTCGGAACCGCGGCGACCACGGATGCTCTGCCCCTCGACCCGAACCTCGATGATAACTCGAGCCAGATCGCAGTCGGTGTCGCAGAAGCATTTAGCAACGGCGCAGTTCAGGTACTGGGTCGGACCGAGGTTCGCTCCATAGCGGCGGGAGATATAAATGGCGATGGCGCAGTCGATCTGGTCGCAGGCACTGCCGCCGGGCAGTCAATAGAGATCTATTTGAGCGGTGGTTTTCGAGACTTCATAGAGTCGCCGATCCTGTTGCCCGACAATTCCGCAAACGAAGGCGTGGCGCTGGCCGACTTTGACCAGAACGGCACGTTGGATCTGGTCGTCGCAAATGGCGGTGGACAGGCGGACGTCGTCTACAGCAACGACGGCGTCGGGAACTTCGCGCCAATGGCGGTACTGGGGTTAACGTTCAGCGAGGATGTCGCCGTCGGTGATTTCGATGATGACGGTGTAATTGACATCGTGTTCGCGACGACCCTGGGCAACCCGGTGTACCTGGGTACCGGCGCTGGCGACTTTGTCCTCCACGCGACGCTTGGCAACGCGAACAGCCGTGCAGTCGCCGTAGCAGAGCTTAATGGTGATGCCCTCGACGACATTGTATTTGCGAATGCCGGTAGTGCCAGTCAGGTGTGGATCAAGAATAGCGGCGTCGGATTTTCGCCCGGTGCTGTATTGGCAATCGGTGACGCCGCATCCGTCACCGTTGGCGAATTCGGCGGAGATCTCCGACCTGACCTGGCTTTCGGCAGGATTTCATCCGGGACTGGGGACGTGCCGGCAAACCCGGTACTCATCAATGATGGCGGTGGCGGGTTTGCCGGGCCGTTCGTTCTTTTGGGGACTTCGCCGACGACTGACATTCATGCCGGGGATGTGAACAGAGACGGCTTGGCCGATCTGGTGTTCATCAATTCCAGCGGTGTGCACCAGATATGGACTGCGACAGGCAGCGGATTTGATCTGCACCGCGAGCAGATCGTCGACGCGGATTCCGTCGTTGGCGTTCTAACCGAACTGGGGCTGACGGATGTCGGTGACGCGGGTGGCGTCGACCTCGCAATGGGCGGTGCCGTCGTATCCGGGCTTGGCGTATTCCTCAATGATGGCTTCGGCAACCTGGGGCGAGGCGATGCCGTGCCGCCGGTGCTGACGTTGCTCGGTGAAGCATCGGTAGAAGTGCCATCTGGCAGCAATTACGTCGATGCCGGCGCGACCGCGGAGGACAATATCGACGGCGATATTAGCGATTCTGTTGTTGTGACCGCTGCTGTCAACACAGCCGTCGTCGGGAGTTATACCGTCAGCTACAACGTTGTTGACTTCGCCGGCAATGATGCGACGCCTATTACCCGCACGGTCACGGTCACACCGGCCTCAGGAGCAGGCGGCGGCGGCGGCGGCGGCGCGGCAGGCTGGTTATCGTTGTTATTGCTGATTCTCGCCGCAGGCCTCGCAGCCTATCACTCGAAATATGCAATAATCGCGGCGAAAGGTCAGGAATGAAATCGACGAGGATCGGGAAATGCTGAGTTTGCCCAAAAAATACCTTGCAGCATTGCTGCTTTTGGCGTGTTCGTCGGCAACGCTGGCACAGGACGTCCGTTACTCCTGGTTCGATATTTCATACGTGCAGCAGGATGTCGGCAGAAGTGGGTCTCTTGCCGACGAGACGATCGGGCAGACCGTTGATATCGCGACAACGGATGGCAGTGGTATCAAGTTCCGCGGCTCGGTGGGGACCTGGCGCAATCTGTTCGCCTTTGTGGATTTCAATTCGTCGGATATCAGCGTTGACGCGCTGGTTAGCAATAGCCAGGGGCAGTTTCCGGCCAGCGATGAATTCGATTTCGCGACCATTCGCGGTGGCGTTGGCGTCAAGTGGTCACTCACGGCCAAGACTGACGTTTATGGCGCCCTTTCATACGACAGCACGGTTCTCGATTTCGGGAGTTTCGCCGGTGAAGATTTTGATACCAGCGATAAGGCCATGGGCGCCACTATCGGTATTCGCTCGATGTTTAGCGACAAGATCGAACTAAGGGCAAACGTTCGGCATTCGGGAGTAGGGGATGTTGATTTGAGTACTGGCGAGATGGACTCGGATACGCTGTTTGGCGCCGGATTCGGCTACGAGTTGATTCGAGGCCTGTCAATCACCGGAGACTTCGAATCCGGAGAGTTCAGCAGTTGGAACATCGGTTTTCGTCTTGATCTTGACGAAGACTAGGAGCGGCGAATGGATATAAACAAATACAAATCGAATTCTTTCTCCGTTTGGCCTTTCGTGCTCGTTCTCACCACGGCAATTCTTTTCAGCGCAGTGCCGCGTTCTGCCCAGGCTCAGGACTGGAGATTTGAGCCAATTGTGAGAGTGTGGTGCTGAGTATGACGATAATGCAACGCTAGCTGCCCGAACTGACGAAGAAGTAGAGTTAACCGGGTATTTGATCGATTTGTGGGCAAATATAAATTATACGTCCCCAAAGGCGACATTTTTTCTTCAGCCAAGGGCCGTTCTAAGAAACTACCCCGACGAATCTGAATTCGATACAAACGATTATCGACTCGTATCGCGTTTTAGTCGCCAGGGTCAATCAAGCACGATCGGTTTCCGCGGTCGATTCGATCGACAGTCGATAAGAACCGCTGAACGATCTAACGTGGATTTTGAAATTGAGGACCCGGATGAAATCACTGAAGACAGCACGGGTCGGGTCTTTCTTTCCGGTACTCGTAACCGATTGAGATTCACACCCTATTGGGATTTTCAATGGTCAGACGTTTCGTCAGTACGCACGGAACTCGACTATTTCGATGTTGGATACGACAATGTATTCGCTGGACTATTGGTCGATTACACGGATGCGCGGCTCAACCTGAATTACCGTCGAAAATTTTCTCGCGTAAACAGCGCGCTAGTCACTGCGACGGCCCGCAGGTACGACGCGGATACCGCGCGAGGCACCATTACCGGATACGGACTAATGGCCGGGTTTGACTACAGTCTGTCTCAGAAGACACGGGTGAAGGCGATGTTCGGCTTCGAGGACGCGGAACAGTCGGGCTCTCAGATTCGATCCGGAGCCGGTTGCTACTATCACTCTTTCGCGTAATCTGCAGACGATCAGAATGTTCGCGCAATACCGGCGCTCGATTAGTGGCGGCGGTGGCGGTGGCGTGTCGTTACGTGATTCTTTCAATCTCAATTTCGTGCGAGACCTTAGCGAGAGAATAGATGCCGGGCTCGGGGTGCGCGCCTACCGGGCGTCGGGTGCCGATGATACGACGTCTATCGACGACCGAAATTACGTTCAGCTGCAGTCCACCTTCCTCTGGTATCTGTCAAAGTCGTTCGCCATCGAGATGGATTATCGCTATACGGTCAATGATCGTAGTGAAACCTTCGGGGGGCGCTCGAATTCCAACAACGTAGTCCTCTGGTTTGTCTATCAGCCGAATACTATTCCCAGGCTATAGGAATGGAGGGGTGTGGTTGGCTGATAGGCCACGCGATTTCAGGTCTGAATTCGCGCATACGTGCTGGTGATCACAGTGTGCCTGGCGAACCAGTTCACATAACCGTGATGCCGGATTTCGATTTCCTGAAGAATGAACGATAATAGGCAACTGCCAGACGCTGGCAGCTCCGAATACCAACAATTTGGCTTTAGTTGGAGTACACGAGGGGACGCTTGCATGACGGTGAGAAAATACAATGCGCGCAAGCGCGTTCTGGTAACGGGTGGCGCCGGATTTATCGGTTCGCACCTTTGCGGGCGCCTGCTCGAGGACGGGCATGAGGTTCTTTGTGCGGATAACTTCTTTACCGGTTCCAAAGAGAATATTCGCAGCCTTCTCGACAACAACCGCTTCGAACTGCTGCGGCACGACGTAACGTTTCCGCTGTATCTGGAGATCGATGAGATCTACAATCTTGCCTGCCCGGCCTCACCAATTCACTATCAATACGATCCGGTGCAAACCACGAAGACAAGTGTGCATGGTGCGATAAACATGCTTGGCCTCGCTAAACGCGTTAAAGCCAGGATATTGCAGGCCTCAACCAGTGAGGTATACGGTGATCCTACGGTGCATCCGCAGCCAGAAGAGTACTGGGGTAACGTAAATCCGCTGGGTACCCGGGCGTGCTACGACGAAGGCAAGCGGTGTGCGGAAACGTTGTTTTTTGACTATTACCGTCAGCACGGGGTCTCAATAAAAGTCGCTCGGATTTTCAACACGTATGGCCCGAATATGCACCCCCATGACGGACGTGTCGTCAGCAACTTCATTGTTCAGGCGCTGTGTGATGAGACAATTACGGTGTATGGGGACGGTGGACAGACACGGTCGTTTTGTTATGTCGATGACCTTGTGGACGGATTGGTCAGACTGATGAATTCCGATGAATCCGTTGTCGGGCCGATCAATTTGGGCAATCCCGATGAATTCACGATTCTTCAACTCGCGGAACTGGTCATAGAGATGACCGGCTCGAAGTCGGAAATTGCGAAATTTCCGCTGCCACAGGATGATCCGCGGCAGCGAAAACCGGATATTCGAAAGGCGAGAGAAATTCTCGATTGGGCTCCTACCATAGCGTTGAAGCAAGGTTTGAGAAAAACTATCGACTATTTCGATGACCGACAGCGGCGTGGCTTGATAGACTAGACATAATTCGTAGATCCCGCGTGGTTGTCGAGCGATGTTCGCGTACAATAGGCGTTGTGCAATAGTGATGATCCAGCAATAAGAAGAATAAGCAGTGAATCCCTTCATTATTTTCAGACAGAGCTTTCCTGTTGCCGCTGTGTATTTGTTGCAGTCGACTACGCCGGCGCTTATTGTCTGTTCTTTTGTTGCCAGTACTGTGTAATGTCTTCAACCAACGGTTCGATGACCAGTACGTCGTACTATCGGCATTGGCAGCTGCATTTTCGCTACTTCTGATGAAGCCGCCAAATGACCTGACGCTCAGGTTGAGTCGCGGCTTGGTTGAAGAAACCACGCACCTGGCGATACGTTGGGCCGTCGTTCTTGGCATTCTCCTTCTCATGGGGTTCGCAACCAAAATATCCGCTGAGTTCTCGCGCCGGGTTATCGTCAGCTGGATCGTTGTCACGCCGATTTTGTCTGCACTGATTATTGTTGAGTTATCCTATCTGCTGCGACGGTTTCTAACCAAACCGAGCAATCTGCGCACTGCGGTGTTTGCTGGTTTCAATGATTCCAGCAATAAATTTGCACAACGGATTACTGATACGCCGGAGGCGTGTTTATCGGTAAGAGGTTTCTTTGATGACCGTAGCGGCGAGCGGCTGGGCATGGAACATGAGGCGCCTTTACTCGGCGGGCTTAGCCAACTGGCTTCGTACGTCAACAAACAGAATATATCTGTCATCTTTGTTGCTCTTCCAATGCGCCATGTGCAGCGCGTAATGGACTTGTTGGACGATCTGCGCGATACGACGACGTCGATTTATTACCTCCCGGACGTCTTCGTTATGGATCTCATCCAGGCGAGAACCGGTGACATTCTCGGGACTCCAGTGGTTTCGATGTGCGAGACGCCGTTTCACGGATTTCGCGGCGTCACAAAGCGAGTCACGGACGCCGTCTTAACGACTCTGATTCTTATTCCTGTACTGCCTATTATGGCGATCGTCGCATTGATTGTGAAGCTGACATCGCCAGGCAGTGTCATATTCAAGCAGAAACGATACGGCCTGGACGGCGAGGAAATAACCGTATTCAAGTTCCGAACAATGACGGTGTCGGAGGATGGCGATGATTTCGTGCAGGCAAAGAAAGATGACGCCAGAATCACGCCGATCGGGAAAATCTTGAGGCGCTATTCACTGGACGAGCTCCCGCAGCTAATCAACGTACTGCAAGGTCGAATGAGTCTTGTAGGGCCTCGACCCCATCCGATCGCGCTGAATGAACAGTATCGGAAGCTGATCAAAGGGTACATGGTTCGACACAAAGTACTGCCAGGTCTCACAGGACTCGCCCAGGTGAACGGCTGTCGTGGTGAAACTGCCGAGTTGAATCAGATGAAAGCCAGAATTGAATACGACCTGGAATATCTTCGTCGCTGGAGCCCGTTGCTCGATGTTCAGATTCTGGTCATGACCGTTTTCACGA
>CAVXCW010000046.1:0-36160 GCA_963760325.1 uncultured Gammaproteobacteria bacterium
GCCTGCATCAGATCCGCTTGCAACGGGTTGGTAATTGCGGATGTGATGCCGCTCGCGATGGCCATGCCGATGAATGCCGCATTGAGGCCGGTGCGATTCGGCAACCCGAAACTCAAGTTCGACGCGCCGCAAGTCGTGTTGACCTGCAGTTCACTACGCAGCCGCTTGACGAGGTTCATGACCTGCCGTCCCGCCGAATTCACTGCACCGACTGGCATGACAAGTGGATCAACGACGATGCGGCTTGCGGGAATCCCGTAATCGCTCGCTCGCTCCACTATTTTCTTTGCGACCGCGAAGCGTACGTCAACGTCCTCTGATATGCCGGAGTCATCATTGGAAATCGCGACGACCGAGCACTCATATTTCTTGACCAACGGAAGTACACGTTCAAGGCGTTCTTCCTCCCCGGTGACCGAATTAAGGAGCGCACAGCCTTCATACGCTTCGAGGCCCGCTTCGAGTGCCTCGACAATTGACGAATCGATGCACAAGGGTGCATCGCTAATCGACTGCAGAAGCCGCACGCACTCTGCCAGTATTCGAGGTTCATCCGCCATCGCTATGCCGGCGTTTACATCCAGAATCTGCGCGCCCGCCGCAATCTGTGCCAGTGCATCCGACTCGACACGACTGTAGTCACCATTCTTCATCTCTTCCGCCAGTAATTTCCTTCCGGTCGGATTGATGCGCTCACCGATCACGACGAATGGCTGCTCAAACCCGATGACCACGTCTCTGCTCGCCGAACTCACTACTGTATTTGTCATGTAATTACTCCTGCCAGCGGACAATCTGGTCTTTCAGGCGTTCTTCGACATGCGCGATACCGGTGAAATGGTATTGGTATTCGAGTCCGAGAAAGCGCGCGTGTGCCTCGGCGAGTTCTCGAAGTTCCGGATTGACGTCTTGGGCCAGGAATACGAGTCGCCGGTAATTACCGAAGTACAAATCCTTGAGCTCCGGGCGCACGTCGAGGCCAAGACCTTTACGGACAAGGCGGTCGAAATGTCGAACAAGAAAGTTCGTCAGGTAAAACGTGCCGGCCTCTGCCTCGGCCAGTGATTTGAAGACGGTACTGCCCGCAAAGAACTCGTAACAGTGCGCGCCCGGCAGACGTTCGATGCCGTACTCCGAAAGTACCTCGTCCAGTTTACCGCCGGTGCCGCAATCGCCGTAGGCCACGAAAATTCGTTCGTACTTTCCACGGCTCTTTTCGATCTGGGCGCGAACCGCTTCCGGGATCTTGCCAGGCTGATTGTGCAACCCGGGCGGCAGACAGCGAATACGGACATGCGTCCACTGATTGAGCCGAACGAGTTGTACGAGCTCGTGCGCGAGTGCCCCGCAAGCAATAAAAAGTACCTTTGCCGTCATCAGCCAATACTGCACCTTGGCAGTGAATGTTGTCATGTTCCCATCTTTTGTACTCCGAATGCAAGATATGGCGCATCTGTACGCCTAGATAGGTAGATTCCGAAGGTGTAAGTGATTGATTTTACTATTTTCGATATTTTGACTTCGACGTCACTTATCTTATAATTATCAGGCACAATTGGATGGCAACAAGCCCATGAGTATCAACGACGAACTGTACGACGCGATCGTTTTCGGCGAGCGGGATCGCGTGGTGGAACTCGTGCGACAGTCCGTCGACAACGACGAGGACGTTGGCGAACTCCTGAATGTCACGATGATTCCCGCCCTGCGTGAGGTCGGCGACCAGTTCTCCCGCGGCGAAGTGTTTGTACCGGAAATGCTCGTTTCGGCCAGGGCCATGCAGGCCGGCGTCGACATTATCGAACCCCTACTGGTGAAGTCAGGCCATGAGCCAGTCGCGCGCGTTGCCATCGGTTCCGTCAAGGGCGACCTGCACGACATCGGCAAGAACCTCGTCGTAATGATGCTCAAGGGATCGGGTTTCCAGGTTGATGACCTCGGCGTGGATTGCCGCATCGAGGCTTTTGATGAGGCCGTTACGAACGGTGCGCAGGTGCTTTGTCTCAGTGCTTTGCTGAGCACCACCCGGAACGAGATGCGGCCGGTCGTGGAACACTTCAAAGGGCGCGACGAAGTGAAGATTGTCGTTGGCGGCGCTGTCATTACGCAAGAGTTTGCCGACGATATTGGTGCCGATGGTTTCGGTGTTGATGCTTCAGACGCGGTTCGAGCCGTGCGCGAAAGCCTTGGCCTGCCGGCGATCCCCGTCTGAAATTCATGGCTTTCTAAATGATCATGTCTGCCGCGACCATCACCAGGAAATCTGTCAGCGGCCTTGATGCAATCATTGAATCCGGTACTACCCTCGAGCGGGTCCTCACGGGATTCGAATTCGTGGAAGGACCGGCCTGGCATGCCCGGAAAAAGATCCTCGTATTCAGCGACATCATTGGCGACACGATATTTTGCTGGCACGAAGACGGCGAACTCGCCGAGTTCCGCAAGCCCAGCCATATGGCTAACGGTAATGCCTGGGACCGTGCGGGCCGACTGCTTTCTTGCGAGCACGCCACGAGTCGAATCAGTCGCACCGACCGGGACGGCAACTACGAGGTGCTGGTCTCGCACTATCGGAGCTCTGAGCTGAACAGCCCAAACGACATCGTTGTAAAGAGGAACGGCAGCATCTACTTCACAGACCCAAACTCTGGCCGCACTGAGAAATACGGCGTCGCACGCTCTCAGGAACTCGACTTCCAGGGCGTTTTCCGATTCGACCCGGAGAGTTCCGAATTGACGTTGCTGGCGAAAGACTTTGCCAAACCGAACGGACTGTGTTTTTCACTGGACGAGTCGCAGCTATTCGTCAACGACACGGACAGGCAACACATCCGGGTTTTCGACGTACTCGATGACGGCAGCATCGCGAACGGCCGCGGCTGGGCCGAAACCGGTGGCAAACAGCCCGGCGTAGCGGACGGCATGAAAGTCGACACAGCCGGCAACCTGTACTGCTGTGGCTCCGGCGGCATCCATATTTTCGATGTAAGCGGCACGCGCGTCGGCGTTATCGAAACGCCGGAGGTCGCGGCCAATTTCACGTGGGGTGGCGACGACCTAACCGACCTGTACATCACCGCGACACATTCTGTTTATCGGCTCAAGGTGAAGGTGCCCGGTCATGTCTGACAACACATTCAACGTATCCGCGGAATCGCTTGAGACCTTTGTTACCCAGGTCTTTCGAAAAGCCGGTTGCAACGACTCGAGCGCCCGCGATATGGCGCAATGCCTCGTGCAGACCAACCTGTGGGGCATCGATTCACACGGCGTTTTGCGAGTAAAGAAGTACCTTGATCGCATTCGCTCGGGCGGCATGAATGGAGCGCCGGAACTCAGGACACTCAAGTCGGATGCAGCCCTTGAGGTGCTCGACGCCGACAACGGATCCGGTTATGTCGCGGGAAAGGCGGCGATGGCCCGCGCCATCGAGCTCGCCGGGCAACAGAACATTGCCGCCGTCGGCATCATTAACAGCAATCACTGTGGCGCCACCTCCCTCTACGCCCGCATGGCGCTCGAACGCGACATGATCGGTATCGCCATGTCCAACGTCGCACCCAACATGGTCATGACAGGCGGCAGCCGCCCGATTACCGGCAACAACCCCATCGCTGTTGCCGTCCCGACGTTTGGCGACTTCCCGTTTGTTCTCGATATCTCGCTATCAGCCGTCGCCGGCGGAAAATTGCTCGTGGCGGCGAAGAACGGCGAACAAATTCCATTCGGATGGGCCACCGACAGTGATGGCCGGCCGACGACCGATCCGCAAGTAGGGTTCAACGGATTCCTGTTGCCGCTCGGTGGGCACAAGGGATTCGGACTATCGCTCCTCGTCGACATTCTGTGCGGCGTCATCACTGGCGGCAGTTTCCAGCATCAATTGAAAAGCATGTATCGCTACCCGAATGATCCGAGCAATACCGCACACCTGATGATCGTCATTAACCCGCTGGCGCTCATCAGCAAAGAGCAGATGAAAGAACGAATGAGCGACTTCATTCGGACCATCAAGGAGTCACCCATGTGGAATCCGGACAGCGAAATGTTGTTGCCCGGGGAAATCGAGTATCGCAAGGAGCAGGAGCGTCGCCGGGACGGTATTCCGATACCGGCCGCCCTTTACGACGAGCTCGCAGCGATTGGCAGTGAATTAAACCTGGACGCGGCGCTCGAACGCACCGCCGCCTGAACTGGAGGAACGCGCATGTCTAACGGCGAAAGATCATCGGTATGGTTTCATGAAGTGGCGGCACCTGACGTCGTCAACTATGCGAAGAACGTCTGTGACCTGGCGATCCTCCCGATAGGCGCGATCGAGCAACACGGCCCGCACTGCCCGTGCGCGAGTGACGCACTCAATGCGATAGGCATGGCCGAGCTCATTGCGAAGAAGTCGGGTGCAACGGTACTGCCGTGCCCGATGTACGGCTCTCACCCGTACCACCACTGGGGCGTCGAAGGAACCATTCCGCTGCGCTTTGAAACGCACATCGCGTTGCTCGAGGATATTGTTCGTGGCGCCTCTGTTGCGGGTTTCAACAAGTTTATAATCCTCTCCGCCCATGGCCAGGTGTCGTCGACCATCGTGGCTGTGCACAAGCTTGGAATCGAAGGCAACTTCGTCCTGTCACTGCACTGGTACGACTTCCTGCGCGACAACCAGGAAATTCTGGACGATCCGATGTGGCACGCCGATGAAGCTGAAACATCTGTGGCGCTGTACCTCTATCCGCAGTTCGTGGACATGAGTAAGGCCGCCCCGGGCAGCAGCACCGGGCTGATCGATCCTAAGTGGAAGATCGCGCCGGGCGTGATGCCGAAACCAGGCCAGATGTATCACTTTGAGGGCACGTTTGCGAAGCCAGAGAAGCTCGAGATGCTCGAGGGCGCCAACGGTGTCGTCGGCGACCCGACCAAAGCCACCCTCGAGAAGGGTGAAATCATCGTTACGCGGCTCGTCGATCACGTCAGTCTGCTGGTCCAGGAAATCATGGAGCAGTACCCGGTTGGCACGAAGCCGCAGACGGCCTGAAACGGGGAGCTCTATGACCACGGCGCCAACGGCAAAACCCAAAGTCGCGCTGATGACCTTCGGTGATGAGCGCGATTATATGTGGGAGGGCTACTTCGGGGGTCTCACCGAGCCACGGCACAAGGAAGCCGTGGAATATCTTCGCACGCTGCCGATCGAAGTCATCGCCTTTGACGATGTCGCACGCTCGAAGCAGATCGTCGACCAGCAGGTAAAAGCGCTGAAGACGGCCGGTGTGGAAGCACTGTTCGTGCACCTGCCCTGCTGGGCCACGCCGAACATCGTGGTCCGCGCGGTACAGGGCCTGAATTTGCCCACTGTGACGATGACAAGTAAGAGCGCAGCGACACACGGGATGGTAGGGCTTTTGGGCGTGGCCGGTACGCTTTCGCAAATTGGTGTCGAGCACATCAGGGTGCGAGACGATTTCGGCGCTTCCGTGTTCGAAGAGAAACTACTGCCCTACTTCCGCGCCGCCTCGGCCAAGGCCCGACTGCGCGGTCGGGTCATGGGCCTGTACGGCGGCCGGTCGCTGGGCATTGATACCGGCACGTTCGATCCGATGCAGTGGCGGTCACAGTTCGGAGTCGATGTCGATCACATCGACCAGCTGGAAATCGTCCGCCGGGCGGAGCTTGTTAACTCAGAACGCGTCGATCAAACCATGGCGTGGATGACCGAACAGTTTGCCTCGATTGCGTTCGACGACGGCAAGCTAACCGAGGAAAAGCTGCGATTCCAGGTTCGCTGCTATCTCGCCAACAAAGATATCAATGCCGAAAAGGGCCTCGACTTCATTTCCGTGAAGTGCATGACTGAGTTGTCGGACCATTACGTCCCGCAGTGTATTTCCGCGGCGCTGATGCCCGGCCCGTACGACGCCGAGGGCGAAAAGCAGCCATGCTCGATGTCCTGTGAAGCCGATGGCGACGGCGCCTTGAGCATGGAGATTCTCAAGGAAGTATCGGGCGGCGGTTCGACCCTGTTTGCCGACGTCAGCCACATGGATACCGACAAAAAGATTTTGTACCTGCCCAATTGCGGTGGCATGTGCTCCTGGTTCGCCGGCCGCTCCGACGACGCCAAGAGCAATCTCAAGCACATCCAGTTACGACCGTCGGTCCGGCCCGGTGGCGGTGCCACTACGTATTTCACGGCCGCACCCGGCCCGATCACGCTGGCCCGACTCTATCGTGTAGCGGGCAAGTACCGCATGGCCATCATTCCTGGTGAGGTCGTCAAGCCAGGCGCAGCAGACCTGGAGGCGTTTGTCACGGCACGCGGCAAACATCAGTTGCCGACCGCATTCGTACAGGTCGATACCAACCTCGATCGTTTCGTCGATGAATTCGGGTCGAACCATATTTCCGGCGTTGCCGGTACCTGGTCACGTGAACTTGTGTCTCTGTGCGAAATGCTCGATGTCGAGCCCGTTGTAATGGACAAAAACTTCTAGTTACCAGCTATTGTAAGGCGATGATTTAATGATGACCCCAAGAGAGTGCTTCCACGCTGCGATGAATCACCAGCAGCCTGACCGTCTCCTCCTCGATATGGGGAAACACATCGGTTCTATTCACCGTCGTGCCTACGTCAAGCTCAAGGAATATCTCGGCGACGACAGCATGGTCAACGAGAACCTGATCCTGGATCGCATGGCACAGACAGTCGTGCCCGATGAGTCCTTGTTGCAGCGCTTCGACATCGACTTCCGCTGGATTGTGCCCAACTGGGTGCAGGTCACCGAGCGTGATGACGTCCCCGGATACGTCGACATGTGGGGTGTGCCCTACAAAGCGACTGAAGACCGGGACCACTGCGTAGTCGATGGCGCGCCAATGCGGCAGGCGACTCTGGATAATATCGATGACTTTCAATGGCCCGAACCGAATGATCCCGAGCAGTTCAAAGGCCTGCGCGATAAGGCGAAGCACCTTTACGAGAATACGGATTTCGTGATCGGCGCCGATGCCATTAAAGCCGGAGTGCTGATGAACGCACTGCAAATGCGGGGCTATGACCAGTTCTTCATGGACCTGGTCATCGACAAGAAATTTGCCGAAGCACTAATGGATCGCATCCTGAGAACGCTTAAAGA
This sequence comes from uncultured Gammaproteobacteria bacterium, assembly GCA_963760325.1. Lineage (GTDB taxonomy): Bacteria > Pseudomonadota > Gammaproteobacteria > Steroidobacterales > Woeseiaceae > UBA1847. The sequence goes on from CAVXCW010000046.1 coordinate 7,134, forward strand.
GATGTGGAGTCGATACATGGAAGAAGTCGGCCCCTACGTGCAACTCGCGTACGTAACCGACGATCTGGGTTCGCAGAGCTCACTGTTGATCTCGCCGAAATTATTCCGCGAGATGCTTAAGCCCCGTATGAAAGAGCTGCACGATCACATAAAGAGTCTCGCGGACGTGAAACTCATGTTTCACACCGACGGCGCCGTGTTGCCGCTGGTTGAAGATTTCCTGGATATGAATGTCGACATACTGAACCCGGTGCAGACGTCAGTCAGCGGACTCGAAGACACGTACGCACTCAAGGAAGCATTTGGTGACCGATTGTCGTTTCACGGTGCTATCGATGTGCAACAGATGCTGCCCAATGCCAGCACCGAGGAATTGGAACTTGAAATTGCGCGGCGCGTTTATGACCTTGGCAGAAACGGCGGCTATATTCTCGCCCCCTGCCACAACATTGGGCATGACATCCCGCCCGAAAACATCGTGACATTGTTCGAAAAAGCCCGCGAGTTCGGAAACGACCCGGCCTCCCTGAAAACTGTCGTTGAAAGCGGCACCTCTTACTTCACTCCGCAGCAGACGAAGGCGGGTTGACACATCCAAATGCAAAACATCATCAAGAAGAAACTGGAGAACGGCCAGAAAACCATTGGCGCTTTCCTGCAAACGCTAAGCCCCGTCGCAGCTGAAATACTGGGTCAGTGCGGCTTCGACTGGTTAATCGTCGATCTCGAACACGCGCCGGGTGACTTCGCCAATCTGCAGGCGCAACTTCAGGCCATGAATGGCTGCGACGTTGTGCCTTTCGCGCGCGCGCCGTGGAATGATGAAGTCGCGATCAAGCGCATCCTCGATACTGGTGTAATGGGCGTGCTTATACCCTACGTTAATACCCGCGAGGAAGCGGAAGCCGCGGTTGCAGCCTGCAAATACCCACCGACGGGTGTGCGGGGTGTGGCGGGCAGCCCGCGTGCTGCGGGGTACACGGGCAACACAATGCCCTACCTGACGTCGGCTAACGCCGAGACTATCGTCATGATTGCCGTGGAGACTACCGAGGCCGTCAAGAACCTCGACGAGATTTTATGCGTCGATGGCCTCGATGGAATATTTATCGGCCCCATGGACCTCGCCAGCAGTATGGGGCACCTGGGCAACCCCGGGCACCCCGACGCGCAACAGCAAATTGCCATCATCGAGGAAAAAGTGTTCGCATCCGATAAATTCCTCGGCACGGTGGCGACGACACAAGCTCAAGCGAAGAGTTGTTTGGACAAGGGCTACCAGTGGTTGATCGTAATGCAGGACGGTGCGGCCCTTCTGAACGCAGGTAAAGGCAAAGTGGCCGAATTCCGCGATGCCTACGGCGACGGGTGACAGCGTATGAAACTCAAAGACAAGGTGGCGATCATCGCGGGTGGTACCAAAGGTATCGGGCTCGGCATCGCACTGGAGTACGTGCGCGAAGGCGCCAAAGTAGTGGTCGGGGGCTCGACGGAGAAGAACGGTAAGGCGGCAGCGGATGAAATTGAGGCAGCTGGCGGCGACGGACTGTTCGTGAAATGTGATGTTTCCAGTCTCACCGATCTCGACAACATCATCGGGCAAACCGTCGAGCGATTCGGCCGACTGGATATCTACGTAGCGAACGCTGGGATAAACGACCCCAATAAGACGCATTTTCTCAACATCACGCCAGCGCAATATGACCGGATCATGGACGTGAATCTCAAGGGCATGTTCTTCGGCGGACAAAAAGCAGCGCAGCAAATGATCGCTCAGGGTGATGGGGGTGTCATTATCAACATGTCATCAGTCAACGCCCACCTCGCACTCGACTCACAGGTGGTCTACACCATATCCAAAGGTGGTATCCTGCAATTGACCAAAGTCCAGGCGGTCGCGCTCGCGCGTCACAACATCAAGGTGAATGCGATTGCACCGGGACCCATCGAGACGGATCTCATGCGCAACGTAGGCTCGGATAAGCAACTCATGGACACCATACTCTCGCGGACGCCACTGGGACGAATCGGTTCACCACAAGAGTGTGGGCGCCTGGCTGTGTTCCTGGCGAGCGAGGACTCCGACTTTATTTTCGGCCAGTCAATTTACATAGACGGCGGTCGGGGATTCCAGGCCTATCCAACGCCTGGGTATAGAACTGTGACCGACGAGGACTATGAGCGGCTGCAGAAACTATGAGCGAACGCCAGCGCTGCGAGCTTTGTTATCAAGCCACGTCGATGAATCGACAAACCCACCAAAGCTGAACAGATGAATGCCGGCGAGGTTTCCGGTTTCATTCGCATCCTTGTGTTTTGCAAGAATTTCAAACTGTCTGTCCGGATTCGCGTGCGTCGCCAGTTTCAATGCGTTCATACCGAGCTTGTTCGCTGCACGAATCGACGTCCCTACGCCGCAGATTTTAGCGAATCGCAATAACTTCGTGGGGCTGGTTGGCCCCACCAGCCCGGCGTAGACCGGCACTTCGGGCACGGTCTTCGCAAGATCAGCACAGTAAGCAACGATGTTGTCGGGCTCGAATGAAAACTGCGTAACGACGTTCAGGCCAAAACCCTGATTTTTTGCAATCACGACTTTGGATTCGAGGTCGGCCAGCAAGATGTTTGACGAAATCTCACGATGCCCGTCAGGATAACCGGCTACGTCCACCACGCGAATCCCGAAGTTTGTGAAAATGCCGCTCGCGAGAACATCCGCGCTGTCCCGAAACGGACCCCGGGACACTTTATCATCGCCGCCGATAACGAGTACCCGGTGCACTTCGCCCAGGCGCACGGCATCAGCCAAGAAATTGTTTAGCTCTGCCTCGGAAGACAACTGTCTGGCGACGATATGTGGAATCGGATTGAGTCCATATTTGCGAAGCAACCGGATTTGCACCAGCTTGTCTGAGAGAGTTTCCCTGGGCATCTTCGGAACGTAAACGCTCATACCGGGCGGCAGAATTTCGGATGCACCTCGAACGGCCTCCTCGCCGTTGGTGCTCAATTCGATAGAGCTGTTCTGCAGGAGGCTTGAAACTGCGTGTGACTGCACGTCGAAAGGCTCGGTGGGATCCGGTTCTGGAACTAGATCAGTCCTAACTTGAGCATAAAAATCAAACACTTACGTTATGCCTCGCCGGTAGCATTGAGATATCAGTGCGGTCGGCAAACCAAAGGTATTCGGTACACAAATACTAAGATAAATGTACTGCGAATGCAATAGCTTTTAGAATATACCTCATTGAAAAAACGAGTTATTATTCTTGTTAATAATATCGTTTAGTTACGATATTATGCATTCGCAGTCAGCCCGCCCCCACGACCATTACGGGGTACTTCCCAGGCCCATCGTTATTGAATCGGGTAGCGGCCGAATTCTTCCACAGCATCGACCATTGCAAGCACATTCTCGGGTGGCACGTCGTCCATGACCGTATGCACAGCAGCTATCATGCAGCCGCCGCCCGGACCGAGAATCTGCATCACACGCCGTACTTCCTGACGAACTTCCTCAACCGTACCGAAGGGCAGAATACGTCGTGTGTCGATGCCACCGCAGAAGACGATGTTGCTCCCGAATCGCTTCTTTAGCGACGGTAGGTCAGACATCGATCCCGCTGAAGTTTGAATGGGATTCAAAATGTCGACACCGATTTCAATGAAATCCTCGATCAATGGGGCCACGTCACCATCAGTGTGGAAAAATATCTTGGCTTTCGTCCGCTCTTTGATGGTGCTGATGAAATCGGCATGAATCGGTTTGAGTATCTCCCGATACATCTTCGGTGAGATCAGGAGACTCTTCTCGGTTCCCAAGTCATCGCCAATCTTGATGATATCGACGTTGTCACCCAGTTCTTCCAGAAAGATTTCCATCAGCTGTTTGCAATAGGCCGCAATTCTTTCCAATAGGGCTCGTGCAAAATCAGGATTCATGGCCATGTTAAGCAGGAAGGTTTCGAGTCCCTGCATTGCATGTGCGCGCTCGAATGGGAACAGGAGCCAGGGCGTCGCCATGATCGCGAATTCATTCTCTTTTGCCAGCTGCTTTGCGGTTCGCCGGACGTGTGATATCCGGGTCGGATCGCTCATGTCCGGCCATCCCTGATAAGCGTCCAGATCTTTAACCGTTCGAGCTTCCGACAGCGGATGGACGCCGGGATACCAGTCACCGGGCCTCACTTCTACCTGGCCGCCGCCCCACGAATCAATGCAGTTACTGTGGGGGGCGCGTTCGCGATTTCGTTTTCGAACAGTTTCGGGCTCAAGGTCCAGCACTCCACGGACATCGCTGTGTAAGCGACGCATAGTTTCTTCATCGATTTCCGCTGTACCCAGTTCAGGCCATTCATATAAGAAATTGTCGGGTGCGTCGATTTCGGCAAGATTCTTGATTCCTCGATAGGGTTTCATTTTGATCCCGGTGGCGTTGCTGACGCCAATAACCAGCGGGACACGATCCGGCTGTTCGTGATGGATTGCGGTGAGTACACGCTCCCGGGAAGTCATCGGCATTTCTTGTCTCCGCGAAAATCGGTTGTTGCAGTCTATTCGACAGGTATGGCGATACCCATCAGAAGATCTACTCATTCGATGTGACAGACAATCAGCTTCATAAGAACATGATTATCGAGAATGGCGCGCGATGTGCGAGAAGCACGAGTGCCGCGAAGCACATGGATGTGCGAGAGCGGCTCCGGAGAGATGGGCCTTAAGCCTGTCCTCGCTTCGCTCGTCGGTGCGAACTCCCGACCATCTCAATAAATACGCCTTAACCAACCATTGAGAACGACTCAGAAAGTGCTGGGTTCGAAGCCAGGTCGCTCAATTCTGTTTTTGCTTTGCAAGTCATGAGGTTACAAGGCACTCGTGTCCCATAGAAAGATACATCTTCGGCAATAAGTAGTTGTTTTGATTGCGTACGCTCAGACTCAATGGGACAAAATTAGTGGTACTCAATTGTCCACCTGAAGTCTTCAGGATGACCCCTGCCTTCGGAGCGTTATTTTCTATACGGCCTGGCGTTTCGCAAACGAGATTCGCGGGTTTTTCCCCGCCTTGGTGGCCATCTTTACCAAGTATTCGATAGAGAAGCCGCTCACCTTCCCACCGACAATTTTACTAATCTTTGGTTGTGGAACATCAAAGTACTCCGCAGCTTTCATCTGCGTAAGTTTCTTCCGCTTAATAAACTTCTCAATCTCGACCGCGAGGTCTACTCGCATCGCCAATGCAACGGACTCTTCATCGGTAAATCCGAGATCTTTGAAAACGTTACCCTTAGTAACCTTTGTTTTCATAACTGATACTCCATTTCCATTTCTCACTTTCTATCAAATGCCCTTAGCCGCTCCCTTGCTGTATCTATATCGGCCTTTGGCGTCGTTCTGCTCTTCTTGATGAAACTGTGCAGAACGACCACCTTCGTACCCATTCTGATTACATACATCGTTCGATATTGATTGTTACGATCGCGTGCACGCAATTCACGGACACCCGAGCCAACAGTCTTCATCGGCTTGAAATCCTTTGGCAATTCGCCAATTTGAAGGCGGCGCAGATCGCTGCCGAGATCGATGCGAACGGATTTCGGAAACGCCTGTAAAACCGATAGCGAATCGCCTAGCCAGACAATGTCCTTTTCATCCTTGCCCATTGTCGCGATTATACCTATTATGGTCTATTTATCAACGTAAGAATAGACTTTTTTAGGTATATTTTTACAGATGTAGTCGGCCAAAAGTGTTACCCATGTCTCCGGAATACACCGTTGGATCGCTGGACAAAACTGGCGGTGACCTACGATACTCATTTAAGCAACCGACTAAGCGTCAGTGCCTGTGTCGCGTAGGTCGAGTTCCGCTACGCTGAATGGGACAAAGGGACAGTAGATTCGCAAAAAGAAAAGCCCAATCACCGCTAAGCGATTGAGCTTCTTACCAAAAATGGCGCGCCCGGAGAGATTCGAACTCCCGACCAACTCAATAGATGCATAGTCACTAGCCGTTGGGATCGACTCAAGCAGTACTGGGTTCGAAGCCAGTAACACTGATCTCTATTTCAATAATCAATTCAGTGAGATATAGAACTTGTCTGTCCCATAGAAATTCGCCAGAGCCCGCGTAAGCACCTGATTCTCTGCGAACTTGTGAGTTCCAATGGGACAGCTTTGATCTTGCACAATATGCCCCATTGGGGTAGTATTTGTTCATGGAGTTCATCGAAACAACAGGGTTCTCAAGTATCAGAGAAAACTACTTCGATGACTCGCAGTTTCATATGCTGCAGCTTTACCTGATGGACCGACCGGATGCAGGAGACATCATCAAAGGGTCCGGTGGAGTCAGAAAGCTGCGATGGGGACTGCAAGGATCAGGAAAACGCGGTGGCGTCCGAGTCATCTATTACTGGATAACGAAGAACCACCAGGTTTTGTTCCTGACCGCGTACGCCAAGAATGAAGCGAGTGATCTATCTCGCGATGCGATCAAGGCGATGCGCGCAATTGTGAAGGACCTTTAAGTAGAGAATAGGAGACAGACATGGCGAAGCGAGATATCGGTGCTGAGATTGTTGCCGGTCTGAAGGAGTTTCGAGACAAGCCCGAAAAGCTGAAGCGTTACGAGTTCGAACCGGCTGACGTAAAAGGTGTTCGTCAGAAGTTCGGCATGACCCAACAGCAATTCGCCGACTTCCTGATGATCTCCATTCGCACCCTGCAGAAGTGGGAGCAAGGTGAACGCGACCCAGACGGCGCGTCGCATACCCTGCTACGTGTGATGGAGAAAGAGCCCGAGGCCGTGAAGCGAGCCCTGTACGGCTGAATGTGTAAACCATGTGTCCGGAATGCGGTCACGCTGAATGGGACAGCGAATCGCAAACGAAAAACGGTCAGTCACTCGTAAGTAACTGACCCTTTTTACTTTTTTTGGCGCGCCCGGAGAGATTCGAACTCCCGACCATCTCAATAGATGCATAGTCACTAGCCGTTGGGATCGACTCAAGCAGTACTGGGTTCGAAGCTCGAAGGTAAATATAAGTAGTTGATTTATATAGCCTAATAGACGGCGTTCGTTGCGATTTCGCCTTACAATGCACAACAATGCATAGCTGATGTCGGAAATTTGTCGGAATTCCTGCCCCGCTGATCCTGACAGGCGACGGCGGCACAATGAGTGAATTCAGACCATTTCCCTCATTCTATTTCGTCGAACCGAACACCACTCGACTCAAGGTGCGGTTACCTTTGTCGATGGGTTGATTCGATGAAGTCCTCGACCTCTTTCTGGGTCGGCGGAGAACAGCCCTTTCGGGACACGTTTATCGCAGCGGCAGCGCAGGCGAAGTCCACTGCTTCTCCAAGCAAGTCTTGTGAAATCTCGTTAAGCGATTTATTGAGTTTGCCGGTCCTCAGAAGCGCCGCCAAAAACGCTGAATGGAACGTGTCGCCAGCCCCTACCGTGTCTTCGATATGTGCGATCGGGTACGCGCTCTTCTCGATGTTGCCATGAGCGTTAATAAGCACCGCGCCTCCGCCTCCTTCGGTAAAAACCAGCATGCCGGACTTCATCGCGCCGAATGCCAGCTCAGCACTGCGGCGTGGATCCGGGTCCAGTTGCAGCGCATCAATGTCTTCGTCGCTGGCTTTCACGATGTCTGCCAGCTCAAGGAGCGACCGGACGCCGTCCAGATACGCCTTTGTATCCAAACTGGCCCGCAAGCGGATATTGATATCGACACTGACGATGACGCCACGAGAATGCATCAGGTCGAAGAGCTTGCGGACTTTTGGTAGTTGGCTCGGCGTGATTGCCAGCGAACCCGTGTGAAACACCTGTAGATCAGCCGGCAGGCTGGCCAGAATTTCTTCGAACGATGCGTCCTTGTCGGCAATGCCTTCACGATAGAGCCGATAGGTTGGCAGGCCGGCGTCGTCAATTGTAACTAGCGCCAGCGACGTCGGCCATCGGGAGCGTCGCGCCTGCGGTACCGCGACGCCCTCGCGAATCAAAGAATCTCTCAGCTGATCGCCAAACGTATCGTCCGAGAACGGTGACAAATAGCTGACCGCTACGCCCTGGCGTGCAAGACCAATAGCGACGTTGTACGGCGACCCACCGAGATGCGGCCGGTACGCGCCATCATCACCGACAATAAAGTCGATTAATGCCTCGCCGAGGACCGCAACCGTCAATGCGCTAGCCCCTCGGGCGCCGCGCGACGCTCATGCAGCTCAGTCTCGACGCGGGTCAGTGTCGCCCGATCGATTCGGTAGAAGAACATCATCAGTCCGCCAGCTAAGAAAAAGACCGCTGGCAACACGTTGAACATCAGCCGAATTCCGGCAATCGCTGAGTCAGTCTGGATTTCGTTAGCCACGAACCCGAACCACGCAAGCATGAAGCCCGGAAGTGCTCCGCCGACCGCCGAGCCAAACTTCAGTGAGAACATTGACGCCGAGACAATGAGCCCGGCTGTGTGCTTGCCGGTTTTCCATTCGCCGTATTCGGCGCAGTCCGTGTACATTGAAAACAGCAGCGTGATGATCACACCAAATGTCAAGATACCGAGGCTGTGCACGACGACGATCAGCGCGTATTGATCCGGCGGTATAACGTAGCAGGCGGCCAGCAGCACCGCATGCAGCAGGTTCATGCCCAGAACAAGATGATGTTTCTCAAAGCGCATCGCAAGCATGGGTGTTATCAACGCGCCGATCAGCTGTCCGATCAGTCCGCAGGACGTAAGAAATGCGGTGCGATCGAAGATCAGGAAGACCGGCGAACCATCGTCCACGACGTAGTACTTGAGGTAAAAGACGATTGACGCGAAGCGCGCTATCAGCCCCACGACGACGAGGATTCCAGTGATGACCAGAACGATCCAGGAAATATTTTTCAGCAGCGCAGAGAAATCCTCACCGACGCTGGACGTGTGCGGTTTTGGCTGAACGCGCTCATGGGTCGTAGCGAACGTAATCCAGTAAAGCAGGACGGAAAGTACTGCAAAAAGAACGATCGTCAGGCGGAACCCCATAACCTCATCGTCGCCGCCAAGCCAGCCGACCAATGGGGTTGCAAACGCGCCGACGCTCAAGGTTCCGAGTGACGCGAAGACGAAGCGAAACTGTGTCGCTTTCGTTCGCTCCTCTGCAACCGGCGAGATCACGGCCAACAGCGCCGAGTAAGGCACGTTAATCGCCGTGTAGGCCAGCATGACCAGCGTGTACGTCACGTAGGCAAAAATAAGCTTGCCTGTTACGGAAAGGTCCGGCCCGAGAAACAACAGATAGCCCAACAGCGCGTAGGGTATGGCGACGAATAGCAGGTAGGGACGATACTTGCCCCAGCGCGACTGGGTCCGGTCGGCGATAAGGCCCATCGCGGGGTCGCTGATGGCATCGACGATCTTCGTCAGCAACAGCATCGTCGCGGCGGCGGCCGGCGAAATACCGAACACGTCGGTGTAGTAGTACAGCAGAAACAGGCCGAAGAACCCCATATAGAAGTTCGAGGCCATGTCGCCCAGGCCGTAGCCGACTTTTTCCCCAAATGTCAGCGGTGCCGTGTCGGATCTTGTACTCATGCGTTCCCCCCGTTTACGCCCATCGAACGCCTCGTCTTACGCGAGCGATTTCTCGTTGATTTCGAACCGCCGGGCCTTGCCGGCATCCGGGTAGTCAATAATTGCACTTTTTGCGGACAGGTCGACCCGCAGTTCTGCATACTGGTCTTCGTTCTCCCATCTAAATAACAGCTGATCACGCGGACATTCAGGCATTGAGAATGTCCCTTCGAGAGCCGGTAGTGCGTTGCGCAATCTTATTAGCTCGATCAGTCGTTGAACGACAGGCCGCTCGAGCGCATCGCGGACTTCGTCAGGTGTATAGTAGTGCCGATTGATATCGCGTCCGACACCGGTCTTCTCCACGAGGTCGAGATCGTTCTTTCCTGCCAGCAAACCTACGTAGTAGACCTGAGGCGTACCGGGCGCAAAAAACTGTATCGCTCTTGCAATCAGGTAGTCGACGTCATCGCGGCCGAGCGCATTGTAATAGGTCGAATTGACCTGGTAGATATCGAGGTTGGAAGCGGCATGGCCACTTGCCCTGCGACTTTGCTCACCGGTCCTGGCGTGAATCGTGTTCACGAGATTGTCCACTTCCTCGTCAGCCAATAGTCCTTCGAGGTCGCCGTGTCTCGCCACGTCAATGATGCCGATGCCATCGTGAGTATCCAGCACAGTGACGCAATTTCTGGGTGCGATTTCGAGCCATTGCTTCAGCGCACCTGCGTCGCCCGTGTACAGGGTGTGAAGAACGAGTGGCGGCAGGGCAAAGTCATATACGCGTCCGACCTGGGACGCGATTGCCACCTGGGTCTGATAGTAAGAATGGATTTCGACCAGCGAATCCATGCCAAGATCCCGCGCCTGATCTGACAGTGCCGCTATGAAACCGAAGGTCTCCGGCAGCATGAAACACTGCGTACCGCGCCGCTTGATCGCGTACCCTGCAGCGTCGAGTCGAATTTCGCGAATTCCGGCCTGTGCAAATCGATCGAGGATCGAATTTAAGTAGTCGCGACCGGCCGGCTCCTCAACGTTGATATCGAGTTGCCCGGGACTGAACGTCGTCCAGAATTCGAACGTGGATCCGTCGTCGAGCGTGATTGACGTAAATGGCTGGCCGGGTCGGGGCCGATAGATTTGACTCACCTCTTCTGCAATTAAAGAAGCCGGCTCACTGTCCGGAAAAACATCGTGCTTGCGCAAGAAAAGATTCCAGTACGGAGAGGCCGTGCCATTTTGCCGGACATCCTGAAACTGCGGCGAATCTGACGAAACATGGTTGACTATGAGATCTGCCATGACGCTGTAGTCCGCGCCCAGCGCCGCAACGTCCTCCCAGCTGCCGATCCGTGGATCGACGCAGGTATGATCGACAGGGTCAAAGCCGGCATCCGCGCCGTCGATCGAATCGAAGAACGGCAGGATGTGGACGCCGGAGAACAGGCCGTCGAACTGCTCGCGCAGTAAAGCGTGCAGGCCACGCAGGTCACCGCCGAAACGATCTGCATAGGTGATTAGCTGCATTGCCTCACTCCGGCTCTGTCAATAAGAAGGGCGGCGCCCACTTTCGCGCAGCGCCGCCCTGCGGCAATCGGTTCCTCGGGGGGTCAGAACCGATACGTAACGCCGATCGAAGACGACCGTCCGCTCAGTGGCCGCGCACGAATAATGCTGCCTACCGCGCCAGAGCCTTCCTCGGATTCCGTGATAACGAATTCATCCGTCAGGTTGTTGACGTTGAAGTAAGCCGTCAGGTCGTCGGTGATATCCCAGTTGGCAAACAGGTTAACGAGTGTATACCCCTTCTGCTTGAGGTCGTTATTGTCCTGCAGGTAGAAGTCCGTCGTACCCTGCAGAACCAGACCAGCAACGAGCCGATCAAACTGAACTTCCGGGATAATCGTATAGATGAAGTCCGCCTGTCGACGCGGTGTGTTACCGACAACCGTCTGGTCGTTCAGATCCTTGCTGATCTCGGCGTCCGTCCAGGTCGCGTTGCCGCGAATCCGGAAGTAGTCGTTGAAATCATAGTCGCCCTCGAACTCGATACCAGTCGCATCGTACTCGCGAACAAAGGTCAGACCGCTGGTCAGTTCAGCCTGGGTTTCCTCGGTGACCGTGTCAAACAGGGTCGCGAAAAAAGTCCAGTTGCCTGCCGAGTGCTTGTAGCCCAGTTCGAACTGCTGAACGTTGTCAAATCCGTCGGTGGTGCTTGTGAGACTACCGTCTGGATTGAGCGAGCCACCGACCTGCGTCAGGCGATCGGCCACGGCCCTGCCGCCGTCACTGTAGCGCGCGAACACCGAGGAATCGTCGGTGAGCAGGAACGTGCCGCCGAGCGAAAACGAGGTGTTGTCCGCGTCGTAGTTGACGTTGGTGACAGCCGCATTGTTTTCGTTCAATGCACGCACACCACCGGCGATGAAGCCTGCCGATCGTGCGGCCGGGTTCTCGAGGAGCGCGTCGCCGTCGAGTCGTGTAATGACACCCCCAACCTGCTCAATCTGCCCGACAGAGCCGTTGCCGTTCAGGTCGTAGGCCATGTTGCCGCCGCAGCAGCCGTCGAGCCGCTGACCGCGTGCCTGCACGTCGTCGTAGCGGACGCTGACGTCGAGCGTGGCGCGGTCTCCGACATCGAAACCAACATTGAGGTACGGAGCGATCGTCCGATACTCGAGGTCCCAGTTCCAGGCCAGGAAGCTCTGGGTCAGGGCACCATTGTCCGCGAGCACTACATCGACGGGGGCTCCGCTCGCATCGATGCCGGCGCCGTTCGCGATGTACGTGATGTTCCGCGAGTTCGCGCCATCGAGGGTCTGCATACGCGTGTGCCAGCTGTTCCAGGATGTCTTGATCGCCTGCTTCGAGAAGTAAACACCGCCAGAGATGTTGACACCGTTGTCACCCTCCCAGATCAACTCGAGGTCGTTAGCAACGACGCCCAGGTCGTGGATTTGTGTGTCAAACAGCAGGTTCGTGTAAGCAAGCTGGTTCGGGTCTGCGGCCTGGCCGTCTATCAATGCCGTGACACCGCCTGAGCAATCAATCGTGATCAAGTTGTCGGGGTCGGTCGGGTCGGGTATTCCTGCATTCGCACACAGTGCCGCGCCCTTGTTGGCGATCGTGTCGGTACCGCCGGCAAAACCGTCGGTGAATGGCGAAATGAAGCCACCGGAAATTTCCGAGTTACGGAACTTGTTGTTGACCGTCAAACGATCCGTCAGGTCTTTCTCAAACTCGAAACCAAATGCAGAAACGTTCGATTCGATGCCGTCGGACACTGCCCTTGTCACGGGGTTCCCAAACTGGTCAAAGGTCGTGATGTTGTTCGTCTGCTGCGAGTGGGTTGCCTGGCTGCTCGCGTCGTAGCCCGGCAAAGTGCCAAATGAATCGGAACTCTTTACGAGGACCGCGGACGGCAGGTAAGTCGTAACCTTGTCGTTCAATTGCTTTACGTAGAAGCGCAGGAAGCCGTCATCGAAGTCTTTCGTGATATTCGCCTTGATCTGGCCGCCGCTGTCGCCATTGAAACCCGTCTCGCGGACGCCTTCGCCATCCCGATAGAAACCACCGATGTGGTAGCTGATAGAATTATCGATAGCGCCGCCGTATTCGAAGTCTGTGCGGAGTTCCTCGTAATCGACACCGAAGCTCACACCAATGCTACCGGCGTCGTCGCCACCCGTCTTGCTGATCATGTTGATGATGCCGCCGGGGGAATTGCTTGCGAACGTAGACGCCGAACCACCGCGGATGCTTTCGATGCGGTCAATGGTCCAGTCGGTACGAAGCCAGTTGTCGGTATTGCCGAAGTTGATGTCGCCATACTCGGTAACCGGTAAGCCGTCTTCGTGAATCTGCATGTACTTGGAACCGCCGGTCGCGAGCGGAATGCCACGAATCGTCATGTTCGCGTTGCCGCCACCGCCGGAAGATTCAGCGCGAATGCCGGGCAGGCTGCGGAACAGTTCGGCGGTCGAGCGCGGCGCGAAATTGACCATTTCTTCGGCAGGCATTGAACTCACCGAGACGCTGGCCTCGAGTTTCGTGGCACCGCCCCGAGGCACGCCGGTCGTGATAATTTCTTCAATGATCTCTTCCTGCGCGTCCTGCGCGAAAACGTCGGTCGCCGGAACGGCAAGGATAGTCGCTAGTGCTGCTGCCAGCGCGACTCGGTTGTGTCGGGATTGGAATTTCATTCGGTTTGTCCCCCATGAATGGTGAATTTGATGTGTACGGACTGCATCCCCTGACGCAAACCTAAATAATTGTGCAATCGATTGCAAATCAACTCGAATGCAATCGATTGCGTTTTGTGCTAACTTGTTGTTAATATTTGATTTATGGTTGTAGCGGCTGCGCCCTTTTTTGGGGAGAATTGACGCCGGTTTGCGCAAGCCTGAGAGAGACATGTCGGAACATTCGAACAAGAAGGTCACCAGCCTGCAAGACCTCGCGGACCTCGCCGGCGTTTCCCGCGCCACCGCCTCACGAGCATTGAATGACAATCCCGTCATCAGCAGCAAGACGCGGAAAAAACTGCAGGCGCTGGCAAGCAAGCATGGCTACTTCATCAATCAGAAAGCCCGCGATTTCAGGCTTCGCCGGACCAGCGTCGTTTCCGTCGTCTTCATGCTCGATATCGAGTCGGAGCAGCACATGTCCGACCCGTTCTTCCTGGACATGCTGGGGGGTATCGCCGACGCTCTTTCGGAGCATGATTACGACCTGCTTCTCGCGCACGCACCTGTCGTCAACATCCTCGATCTGAAATCAAGTCGAGTCATGCAGCAGTCCGATGGGGTCATATTCATCGGCCAGGGAGAACAGCACGAGCGCCTGAACGAACTGGCTGCAGGCGACAACCACATTGTGGTGTGGGGCTACCCGGTCCCAGACAGGAACTATGTCGTGGTAGCCGGTAATAACGTTGGCGGTGGGTACAAAGCCACAGAACACCTGCTTGAACTCGGCCGCCGGCGAATCGCGTTTTTCGGCACAACCAATTACCCCGAAAACGCCGCTCGACATGCAGGATACACTCAGGCACTTCGGGAATACGGCATCAAGCCGGACCCCCAATTGAAGATCGACGTGCCGTTCGACATGAACAGTGCACGCGAGGTCATCACCGACATGCTGGCGTCAGATGCTGACCTGGACTCCGTCGTTTGTCTGTCCGACGTCATCGCATTGGCGGCACTTTCAACATTTCAGGAACTTGGACTGCGAGTCCCGAAAGATATCGCGGTCGTTGGCTACGACGATATCAGCCTTGCCGCCTACAGTAGCCCGCCGCTGACCACGGTGCGGCAGAATATTCGTCACGCAGGCCGGATTCTGGTCGAATCCGTGCTGGGGCTAATCAGGGGCGAGCACGTTCCCGACACGATGGTGACCAGCGAACTTGTGGTGCGAAAGAGTAGCGGCGCGGGCTGATGTTTTCAGGGCCCTTGGGCGGAACGCACAAATAAACAGAAACGGGCCCAAGAGGGGCCCATTTTCGTTTACTGGCACGCCCGACGGGATGGGCCTTCGGCCTGTCCTCGCTTCGCTCGTCACCCGTTGACTCGGTGCATCCTGCACCTCGCCCTGCGGGCCAGCTTCGCTGTCCAAAAGGTCCGAATTCGAGCTATTTTTTGTCCTGTGATTTCGCTGTAGGCAACGACAACAACCTCGACCTTCACTCGTCCCAGTAAGGTGGCGAGCCAAAATAGTCAGCGAGAAAATCGACGAATGTGCGGACCTTGCCGGACAGGTACTGCCTGTGAGGGTACACGGCATAAACACCGAGTTGTTCAACTTCGTAGGCATCGAGGACGGTCTTTAATGCATTGACTTGAATATCATTGCCGACGATAAAAGTCGGTTGCAGTACGAGGCCCGTGCCGGCTATTGCGGCCTGGCGGAGTGCATCGCCGTTGTTCGCCGAAAAACGTCCCTTGATTTGCACTTCATGCTGTTCACCATCCTCCGCCTTGAAGCGCCACCGATTCTGCTCGGAGTAGTACGCATACCCGAGGCATTCATGAGACTCCAGGTCTCTAGGTGAAGTCGGCGTTCCTCGCTCCCGAAGGTAGCGAGGAGCCGCGCAAACGACCAATCTCACAGGCGCCAGCTTGCGTGCAATAAGAGATGATTCCGGTAGTCGGCCAATTCTAATGGCCATGTCGTAGCCTTCGCTGACGATGTCAACGGTTCGATCGTCAAGAGTGAGATTGACACTCACTTGCGGCTGCGTGCGCTGGTAGTCAGCAATGGCCTTTGAAAGATGCAGCACGCCAAAGCTCATAGGTGCGTTGATTCGCAGCACCCCCTGAGCTTCGAGTGTCGCCTCGCCGACGGCGTTTTCCATTTCAGTGATTTCGTCCAGCACGTACTGGCATCGTTCAAAGTACGCCTGGCCGGCCTCGGTGACGCTAAGCCGCCGGGTCGAGCGATTGAGCAAGCGCGCGCCGAGCCTCGCTTCGAGTTGTGCGACGTACTTGCTGACCAGCTGAGGCGACATGTCCAGTCGCCGTGCCGCAGCGGCGAATGTGCCCTCCGATATCACCGCCACGAATGTCCGCATACCATCAATAGTGTCCATATAAACAACATTATATTGATAGTTATTCAATATAAAGCGTATTTATCATCTATTTGTTGTCTTGCTAGTCTGCACCCCTCGCAATCACACAATCGAGATAAGAGGAGTACAACAATGAACGACACAAAACAGACGCTGTATGCCGCATTTAGCCTGCGCGTATCACTCGGTGTCATGGCGCTCGCGCACGGCCTGCTAAAGGTACTGGTCTTCACGCCGGCGGGCACCGTAGGCTTCTTCGCATCGCTCGGCCTGCCGGCTTTCCTCGCCTACGCGACGATCGGAGTCGAGGTGATCGGGGGACTCGCGCTGATCGCTGGAGTGTTCACGCGCTATGTATCGCTGGCAATGATCCCAATCCTTCTTGGCGCAGTTGCGGTCCACTTTAATTCCGGGTGGATGTTCTCCAACGAGGGCGGTGGCTGGGAATTCCCCGCGTTCTGGGCGGTGGCGCTCGCGGTCCAGGCAATGCTTGGCGACGGCGCTTTTTCGCTAAAACTTCCCGCATCCAGAAAACGCGCAGCCACAGCAGCCGCGTCGTGATCTGCAACGGCAGGGCCGGCTTCGAGCCGGTCCTGCCTGCGGTACAAGGAGCACATCATGCTAGTCAATGGGCAATGGAAATCAAAGTGGGATCCGGTTCAGTCGCAGGACAACGAGGGCCGGTTCATTCGGCAGGGCTCCCAATTCCGCAACTGGATTACGCCAGACGGTAGCCCAGGGCCATCGGGTGACGGCGGTTTCGCCGCAGAACCGGGCCGATACCATCTTTACGTCGCGCTTATTTGTCCCTGGGCTTCACGCACGCTCATGGTGCGAAAGCTGAAAGGCCTGGAGGACCTTATTTCCGTTACGGTCGTCGAACCATTCCTCACCGATGAAGGCTGGCGGTTCGGGAGTTTTCCCGGGTCAGACATCGATCGGATCAACGAGGCGAATTACCTTCACGAGATATACACGCGGGTTCAACCGGATTATTCCGGTCGTGCGACTGTGCCAGTGCTCTGGGATAAGCAGCGACGCTTGATCGTCAATAACGAGTCAGCAGATATCGTCCGCATGTTAAATACAGCATTTGACGGACTGACTGGTTCCACGCTTGACCTCTACCCGTCGGATCTGCGCGACGACATCGATGCGCTGAATGAACGCCTCTATTCGGAGCTCAACAACGGCGTCTACCAGGCCGGATTCGCCCGCAGCCAAAAGGCCTACGAGGAAGCTTACGGAAACGTATTTGCAATGCTTGACGAACTCGAGGAACGATTGGGTGATGGAAGGCCATTCCTGTTCGGGGATCGTTTAACCGAATCGGACATTCGCCTGTTCGTTACCCTGGTGCGCTTCGACCTGGCGTACTTCGGTCTCTTCAAGTGCAATCGAAATCTGATCGCGCAGATGCCATGCCTGTGCAAATATGTTGCGCGCGTTCGTTCGTTAGAGGGTATTGAAGACACCGTCAATGCCGACCACATCAAGACTGGCTATTACTCGGTCAAGGCTCTCAATCCGCAGGGGATCGTTCCGGTAGGTCCGGGCACTCGCTGCCAGGCGTGAAACATGACAGGTAACCACCGTATGCCCACCCTGTTCGTCGGACATGGCAGTCCGATGGTTACGCTGGACGACAATACGTACACAAGAGGGTGGCGATCGCTGGGTGAAAACCTGCCCCGCCCGCGGGCAATTTTGTGTGTATCGGCGCACTGGTATCTGCCGGAAACACTGGTTACTGGCAATGACCGACCCAGGACCATCCACGATTTTGGCGGGTTCCCCAAACCGTTGTTCGATATTCAGTACCCGGCACCGGGCGATCCCGCGCTGGCGTTAGAAGTTGCGAAGCTCCTGTCACCGACCGTGGTTGCGCTCGATTACGAGTGGGGCCTGGACCACGGCACCTCGACGGTCCTGCGACATATCTATCCGGAGGCCGACATTCCGGTTATCCAGCTCAGTCTGAATCGATCACAAGATACCGCCTGGCATTTCGAACTGGCGAGGCGCTTGCGCCCGCTGCGTGATGACAACGTGCTGATCGTCGGAAGCGGCAATTTCGTTCATAACCTGCGTCGTTATGACTGGAGCGGCAGCCGTGTCGAGCCATTCGAATGGGCCGAGAGGTTCGAGTCTATGGCTAGAGAACGGATGCTCGCAGCGGATTTCGAACCGCTGATGAATTACAGGAAACAAGGGACGGATGCGATGATGGCCGTGCCCACACCCGATCACTACCTGCCGCTCATATACGTATTGGCACAGCACCACGATGGCGATCACATTACATTCCCCGTGGAGGGAATTGAAGGTGGCTCGATGTCGATGTTGGCCGTTCAGATCGGGTGAATTTTCACTTTAAACTGTTCTTGGTGCGAGAACGTTCGGTTTGGATCGCTTTCCTTTCACGACAGAAATGGGCACCACGGCAATTCGCCGAAAAACGTATGCCGCGCAACTTCTACGTGAATTCTTCCGTATCTATTTCGGCTTGCGTTGGCGCCGGATAGCGAGGGCCACTAACCGTGTCCTTGTTGACCAGCGATTCGAGGCGCTCGATCACCCGACCTGACAATTCGACGTCCTGAGCACCGAAGTCTTCTTCAAGATGTACAACGGATGTCGTTCCCGGGATCACGTGCACATGGTCACCATGCTGCAACACCCAGGCCAACGCGAGCTGTGCCGGTGTACAGCCCGCCTCATCAGCGAGACTCCTGAACTCGGGCAACCACTGTCGGTTACTGGAGAAATGCGGGTCCTGAAAACGTGGCATGCCGCGGCGAATGTCTTTTTCTGCAAAGCTCCCCGGGTCGAGGTCGACAGACGTTAGAAACCCTCGAGCAAGCGGCGAGAACGCGACGAATGCGATACCGAGCTCTTTGCACGCATCGAGTACACCGATCTCGACATTACGGCTCCAGAGCGAATACTCCGACTGCACGGCAGTGATCGGATGCACAGCGTGTGCACTGCGCAGAGTCGTGGCCGAGACCTCGGAAAGACCGATCGCCCGTACCTTGCCCTCATCGACGAGCTTACTCATCTCCCCGACGCTGTCCTCAATTGGCACCGGTCTGTTCTTGTCGTAGCGATGCAGATAGTAGAGATCGATGACATCAGTCTGCAGGCGCTGCAAGGAGTTCTCGATGTCCTCACGTATCTTCTCTGGACGACTGTCGATCGAGCGCACGCCGTTTTCGCCGCGCATACCACACTTACTGACCAGCACGATGTTGTCGCGATGCGGTTTGAGAAAGGGACCCACCAATTCCTCATTTCTACCGAACCCGTACAGCGCAGCACTATCAAAATGGGTGATGCCGAGATCGAGCGCCTTCTGCAAGACAGCTTCACCCTGCTCGCGCGATGGCGGTACGCCATAGGCGTGCGACAAATTCATACAACCAAGGCCAACTTCGTTGACCTCGAACGGACCAAGTTTTCTCATTTCTGAGTTAGCTCCGGCCAATAAAGCCGCATTGGATTATCGACGAGCAGTTTCTGCTGCAACGCCGCCGTTGTGGCAATGCGCGGAATCATGTCGACTATTTTTCCATCGTCAGGAATCGCGTCCTGCATATTCGGGTGTGGCCAGTCGGTCCCCCACAGGCAACGATCGGGATAGTCGGCGACCAGTGGCGCGACGGCACTGGCAAAGGCCTCCCACGGCGGCCCCGACGCGTCCAGCCGGTCCGGGCATGTTGCCTTGAACCAGATGTCGCTACGGCTATCGAGCAACTCGCGCAGCGCGCGCATGTCAGCTCCATCGGGACCCTGGGTCACGTCCGGGCGACCCATATGATCAATAACGACCGGCACGGGTATCGCGTCAAGAAACGACCGTAACTCAGCCAGGAGCTCGGCCTCGAAATACACCACCACGTGCCATCCCAGTGACTCGACGCGTTTTGCTATCTCGATAAACTTGTCTCTTGGCGCGTTATCCACCAATCGCTTGAGAAAATTAAACCGCACACCCCGGATGCCGCCGTCATGCAGCATTCTGAGCTGTTCGTTGTCAATTTCAGGTTCAACAACCGCGACGCCCCGTGCCATGCCGTTCGAGCGAGCAATCGCACTAAGCGTCGCTGCGTTGTCGGTACCGTGACAACTCGCCTGCACAATGACGTTGCGAGAAAACCCCAATTGGTCTCTAAGTGAGAACAACATTTCTGGCGTAGCGTCCTCTGGAACATATTTGGCTTTTAGGCTGAACGGAAAGTGACTCATCGGCCCGAACACATGGCAATGCGCATCGACGGCACCCGGTGGCGGCGTGAATGTCGGAACCGAAGGGTCTCCGTGCCAGCTTACAATGCGCTCATTCATGCAAACACCTTCCCATCCATCAGTTTGCGGGCTGTCCGCAGCATGGCTGCGCTGGTCACGACACCCGTGGAGTCGAGTTCCATAACGCAGGTCGTTTCGCCGCTGGCATGCTCGATACTCATGGTCTTGCGAGCGCCTTCCGGTATGTCGGCAACGTCGGCCGCGGGAGACCCATCGATCAGGCATGCCGTAGCGACGCTGACCGCACCCAAGACACCTACAGACGCATGCGCACGATGCGGGATAAAGCTGCGCACTGTCACTGCGCCGCCGTGCCGCGGTGGGGCAACGAGCATCATCTTTGGTACGGACTGCCTGGCAACGTCACCCAGGTTCATGAGTTCGCCTACTGCCAGTCGGATCGATTCCAGTCGGCCCTTCAGGTCGTCAGCCGCATCCAGTTCCTCACGACTCTCATAGCCGGTTGCGACGACATCGCTGGCTTTCATCACAACGCAAGGCATGCCGTTGTCGATCAGGGTCACTGCGACCCCGTCAACGAGATCGACCGGGTTGCCGGACGGGAGCAGCGCGCCACACGACGATCCTGCCGTGTCGCGAAATTCCAATGGAATCGGAGCCGCGCTGCCCGGCACTCCGTCGATCCGAACATCACCGGAATACGTCACCTTGCCCCCAGGCGTCGCGACAGTGGCGACGGCCACTTGTCCGGTATTTTCCATGTGGATAGCAACGCGAGTTTCGTCGTCCGTTGCGGAAACCAGGCCGCGTTCAATAGCGAATGGCCCAATGCCGGCGAGGATATTGCCGCAGTTTTGCTGGTCCGAAACCACTGCCTGATCCACGAATACCTGCAGGAAAAGATAATCGACGTCGATACCGGGTCGCGCGGATTTGCTGACGACGGCAACCTTGCTGGTTAACGGGTCCGCTCCCCCCATGCCATCAATCTGCCGGGGATCAGGGGAACCCATTACACGCAACAGGAAGCTATCGCGCTCGTCAACGTTGGAGGGCAGGTCTTCTTTCAGGAAATAGCCACCCTTCGAGGTGCCACCACGCATCCACATTACCGGGACGCCCTCATCAGACATACTTGAGGCCCATCTCGGCGAGTGTCTCCCGCATCTCGTACATATCGAGCCCCAACTCACCGGCTGCGAGGCGTGCCCGTTTCGCCTCCTCATTCGCTTCACGAGCCTGCGCAGCCTCGAGAACCTCGGCGGCATTCTTTCGCGGGACCACGCAGACACCGTCATCATCGGCAACGATAATGTCGCCTGCGTTGATCGGAGCACCGGCGCATACGACCGGCACATTAACCGAACCCAGGGAAGCCTTGATCGTTCCTTGAGCGAACACCGCTTTCGACCACACCGGAAAGTCCATTTGGGTCAGATCGCGTACATCGCGAATCCCGGCGTCAATGATGAGGCCGCGACATCCTCTCGCTTGCGCGGAGGTGGCCAGCAGGTCACCGAAGTAGCCGTCTTCGCAAGGGGAAGTTGGCGCGATCACCAGGATATCCCCGTCGCGCAACTGCTCAATAGCGACGTGCACCATCCAGTTGTCACCGGGCGGTGCAGAAATCGTGACTGCCGACCCGGCAACCCGCGCGCCGGAATAAATCGGGCGCATGTAGCTGGCCATCAGACCTGTTCGAGCTTGCGCTTCATGCACTGTTGCTACGCCACAGGCGGCCAAGCCGTCGATGACATCAGCTGACGCTCTTTCCACGTTTTGAACCACGACTCCGGTCATGAGACTGACCTCCATCCTGCGTGTGAGCCATTGAGTTCACCACGATGCCGTGAGAATTGAAATTCAGAACTGTACATTTGCCATAAGAATATGCTAATTCTTCAGGAAATGGAGACAACTCAACTCAACCTGCGGCACCTCCGCGCAATGGCTGCAATTGCGCGCCTTGGCAGTATGACCGCCGCAGCACAGGCCATTAGTATCACTCAACCGGCCATTACCCAGGCGCTGGCCAAGCTGGAATCTCAATTAGATCACCAGTTATTCGAACGCCGACCGGACGGCATGACGAAGTTACCGGCCGCGACGATATTTGCGCCGCGCGTCGAGGCTGCTTTGCAACACATTGGGTCAAGACGCGTCACGATGGCAAGCCTGCGCGCGATGATCGCGTTGGCGGACGCCGGCAGCTATGTGGAGGCTAGTGCCGCTACCGGACTGGCGGAACCTTCCCTGCACCGGGCTGTGCGGGACCTGTCGCTCGCGCTAAAGCGAACACTGGTGGAACGACGTGGAAAAGGCATCGCGCTCACGGAACAAGGCCGGCGAACTGCGCGCGGCTTCCGGCTAGCGCGGGCTGAACTCGAGTCCGGTTTGAGCGAACTGGCTGCCTTGGGCGGCCGCGAAACCGGCCGCATTGCGGTCGGCGCGATGCCATTGTGTCGCGCACGTTTGCTACCGACATCGGTCGCCGCCTTTCACCAAAAGCACCCCAAATCGGAGACCGTCATCGTAGAGGGTTCGTTCCGCGAATTGATCGAACCACTGCGCGATGGACAGATCGACGTCATGATCGGCGCGTTGCGTCCAACGGCACCCGCCGACGATGTCGTGCAACGCGAACTCTTTGTCGACCGACTCGTCGTGCTCGGTCGCAAAGACCACCCGCTGGCAAGACTTGCAGGCGATGTCGCGACCACGGATCTCGCTCGTTTTCCATGGACGATCTCCGCTCCAGCAACGCCATTGCGAATACAGTGGGAACTACTCTTTGCAAGCGCCGGCGTCGAACCGCCAAGAGTTCCGGTGGAAAGCGGTTCGGTGATCGCTAACCGCGAAATTCTGCGGAAGAGTGATTTCCTGACGCTGCTCTCGCCCGACCAGGTTGCCGTCGAACTCGAAGCTGGGTGGTTGATCAAAATCTGTGAGGCACCTGCAAATCTGGAACGCACCATTGGCACGACAACACGCGCCGGCTGGCGCCCAACCGCGATGCAATCGACGTTTCTGGAAACCCTGCACGAGTCCGCTGAATCCATGTCACTTAGTTAAAACTTATGGCGCGTCTGGTGTTCCAATTAGCGCCGGTCGCCGTGTTTTACTAGCCTGTAATCATGACACTGATTATCGACTGCCATGGCCACTACACCACGGCGCCCAAAGCGCATAACGAGTGGCGCGAGGCGCAGAAATTGGCATTCGAAGCTGGCGGCGCTGCTCCACCCTACCCTGCGATCGCGGATGACGAGATCCGCGAAACGCTGGAAAATAACCAGCTCCGGCTGCTCAGCGAGCGCGGCGCGGACATGACCATTTTCTCACCACGCGCATCAGCTATGGCGCCGCATATTGGCGATGAGAGTGTCGCGATTGCCTGGTCGCGGGTGAACAATGATCTTATTGCCCGCTGCGCTGCCCTATACCCCGACAAGTTCGTGCCGGTTTGCATGCTGCCGCAGTCACCGGCAGCCGATATGCAAGGTTCTATCGCTGAACTGCAGCGTTGCGTCGATATGGGATTCGTCGGCTGCAACTTGAATCCGGACCCCGGCGGCGGTCATTTCAAGCATCCGCCCCTCACCGACCACTATTGGTATCCGTTCTACGAGAAAATGGTGGAGCTCGACGTACCGGCGATGATCCATGTATCGGGCAGTTGCAACCCAGGGCTCCACGCAACTGGTGGTTACTATATCGCTGCCGACACGATCGCGTTCATGCAGTTAATTCAGGGCGATCTGTTCAAAGACTTCCCCACCCTGCGCCTGATCATCCCCCACGGTGGCGGCGCCGTTCCCTATCATTGGGGACGCTATCGCGGACTTGCCGATATGCTGAAGCAACCCGATCTCGCCGGACATGTCATGAACAACGTGTTTTTCGATACCTGCGTCTATCACCAACCAGGAATCGACTTGCTTGCCGACGTCATCGATAACAAGAACATCTTGTTCGGTTCTGAAATGGTCGGCGCCGTGCGCGGCATTGATCCAACGACCGGGCACTACTTTGATGACACTAAGCGTTATGTCGACGCCCTGGATATCTCGGATCAGGAGCGCCACGCCATTTTTGAAGGCAATGCACGACGAGTATTCCCTCGCCTGGATCAGCAACTCAAGGAGCGCGGACTATGACTGTGAACATTCATGACTATCTGGCGGAGCTCGAAGACATTCCCGGTACACGCGTGTACACCGCAAAGCGCGCCCGCCAGGGCTACTGGATGAACCAGTTTGCGATGAGCCTGATGAAGGCTGACAATCGCGAGCGCTGGAAAGCCAACGAAAAGGCCTACCTGGCGGACTGGCCGATGACAGAAGAGCAGCGGCAGTCCATTCTCGATCGTGATTACAACCGTATGCTCGACCTTGGCGGTAACATCTATTTTCTCGCCAAGGTTTTCTCGACCGACGGCTTAAGCTTTGTCCAGGCCGTGTCGACCATGACCGGAATGAGTGTCGAGGACTACCAGGCGATGATGCTTGCCGGTGGGCGGTCACCTGATGGCCTTCGTTCGAAATCGGCCGGAAACTGACATGGCGAAAATTACACACGGCCTGGCCTCGAGTCATATTCCGGCAGTTGGCGCTGCGATTGATCTGGGGAAGACGGAAGAAGACTACTGGAAACCTGTTTTTGCCGGATATGACTGGACCAAGGACTGGATCAGAAAAGCCGGTAAACCGGACGTCGTGATTCTCGTTTACAACGATCATGCATCCGCGTTCGACATGAAGGTCATTCCAACATTTGCGATCGGCTGTGCCGAATCGTTCAAGCCCTGCGACGAAGGTTGGGGACCTCGCCAGGTTCCAGTCGTCGAGGGTCACCCCGATCTCGCCTGGCACCTTGCCCAGTGCCTGATACTCGATGAATTCGACATGACCATCATTAACGAAATGGATGTCGATCATGGACTGACGGTACCGATGTCACTGATGTTCGGTCAGCCTGACGCATGGCCATGCAAGGTCGTACCGCTTGCCGTGAATGTTGTGACATACCCACCACCGTCCGGAAATCGATGCTGGGCACTGGGAGAGGCTATTCAACGTGCGGTCGAGAGTTTTCCTGAGGACCTGAATGTGCAGATCTGGGGAACCGGCGGTATGAGCCACCAGCTGCAAGGAACGCGTGCCGGGCTAATTAACGCCGAGTGGGATAACGCCTTCCTCGATCGCCTGATCGGTGACACCGACGAACTACGTCATATCCCGCATATCGAGTACCTGCGCGAGACCGGATCAGAGGGCATCGAGATGGTCATGTGGTTGATCATGCGCGGTGCGCTAGGCAGGAAAACGCGATGCCTGCATCGTCACTATCACGTCCCCGGAAGCAATACCGCCGTGGGTCATATTGTACTGGAGCCCGAAGAATGAGAATCGCACTTGCAGGGGCCGGCGCGTTCGGCGAAAAGCACCTCGATGGATTGCAGAAGATTGATGGCGTTGAGATTGTCTCGGTCATCAGTCGCACTGGGGAACAAGCGGCTGAGGTTGCCAGGAAGTACGGTGCGAAACACAGTTCGACCGAACTTGAAGACGCATTGAGTCGTGACGATGTCGATGCCGTTATTTTGTGCACGCCAACGCAAATGCATGCCGCGCAAGCCATCGCGTGTATGGATGCGGGTAAGCATGTGCAGGTGGAAATTCCATTGGCGGATAGTCTGGCCGACAGCCAGGCCGTGCTCGACAAACAAAAAGAAACCGGGCTGACCTGCATGGTCGGTCATACGCGTCGATTCAATCCGTCGCATCAATACGTGCACAACAAAATCACCGCCGGCGAATTCAACATCCAGCAGATGGATGTGCAAACCTACTTCTTTCGCCGCAAGAATATCAACGCCAAAGGCGAGCCGCGTAGCTGGACCGATCACCTGCTGTGGCACCACGCTGCACACACGGTTGACCTGTTTGCATACCAGGCCGGTCCCGTCGTTAAAGCGAACGCAATCGAAGGACCGCATCACCCGGAACTGGGTATCGCAATGGACATGTCCATCCAGCTGAAGGCAGCAAGCGGCGCTATTTGTACGCTTTCACTGTCATTCAACAATGATGGCCCGCTCGGCACTTTCTTCCGCTATATCGGCGACACCGCAACCTATATCGCCCGCTACGACGACCTTGTGAATGGCAAGGAAGAGCCGATCGACGTTTCAAAAGTAGACGTATCGATGAACGGCATTGAATTGCAGGACCGCGAATTTGTAGCAGCGATCCGTGAAGGCCGCGAACCCAACTCGTCAGTCGGCCAGGTGCTCGATTGCTATCGAGTGCTGCATGATCTTGAGCAACAATTCTCTTGAAGACGCAGGTCGCCATTATCGGTGGCGGCCCGGCCGGGCTATTGCTGTCGAGGCTATTGCATCTAAGCGGTGTTGACAATGTAGTCATCGAACGCCGTTCGCGCGAGTACGTGCTCGGGCGAATTCGTGCCGGTGTTCTCGAACAAGGTCTGGTCGATCTTCTGCATGAAGCAGATGTAGACGAACGACTAAGAGCCGAAGGCGAAATCCATGCCGGCTTCGACATTGCCTTTCACGGCGACGTTTGCCATATCAATCTTGCTGAGCTAACTGGCGGTAAGAGTGTAACGGTGTACGGCCAGACTGAAGTCACTCGGGATCTGTACGAGGCGCTGGATGCTGCCGAAGCCACTGTTATTCATGAAGCCGAGAATGTTGCGCTTCATGATCTTGACAGTGACAGCCCGACGGTCACATTTGATGTGGACGGGCAGAAACAACAAATCTCCGCAACATTCATCGCCGGCTGCGATGGCTTTCACGGCCCCAGTCGCCAGGCGATCCCGGACTCGGTCAGACAGGACTATGAACTGGCGTATCCCTTCGGCTGGCTGGGGATCCTTTCAGAAACGCCGCCCGTCGGCGAGGAACTCATATACGCCGGCCACGAATCCGGATTCGCCTTGTGCTCTTTGCGATCGAGAGAATTAAGCCGCTACTACGTGCAGTGCCCAGTTGATGACGATAGCGCCGACTGGAGTGACGATCGATTCTGGGAGGTGCTGAAGTCGCGCTTGCCAACGGAGGTCGCAGAGTCACTCGTCACTGGCCCGTCAATCGAGAAATCAATTGCGCCGCTGCGCAGCTTCGTGACTGAACCGATGTCGTGGAACAGGCTTTTCCTCGCTGGCGATGCCGCGCACATCGTGCCGCCGACCGGTGCCAAGGGTCTCAATCTCGCAGCATCAGACGTCTACTACCTGTCACGCGCTTTCATCAACTACTTCGAATGTGACAATGAATCACTTCTTGAAGAGTATTCCAGGATCGCCCTTGCGCGTGTCTGGAAAGCAGAACGCTTCTCGTGGTGGATGACGCGCTTGCTGCACTTGTTCCCAGATCAGAACAAGTTCGAGCAACGCCTGCAGGCAGCTGAGTTCGACTACCTCATGAATTCCGAGGCAGCGAAGGCCACGTTGGCCGAGAACTATGTTGGATTGGACTACTGATAATGACGAAATACCCACAGAATTTCTGGTATGTGTCTGCGAGTTCCGATGAGCTCGGCGACACCCCTCTAGGGAGAACCATTTGCGACCAGTCTGTTGTTCTTTTCAGAACGGCAGATGGCACCGCAGTTGCACTGCAGGATTTCTGCCCGCACCGTGGCCTGCCGCTGTCGAAAGGGCGCTGCGAAAATGATGGGATACGCTGTGGCTATCACGGCTTGCTGGTCAATCGCGACGGACAATGTGCTTCGATGCCTAACCAGCCCAAAGTGTCACGACTGCAGGGTGTGCAGACCTATCCGGTGGCCGAGCGCTACGGCTACGTCTGGCTCTGGGTCGGCGATTCGGCGTCTGCCGACGAGTCGCTCTTGCCCGATATGCCCTGGGATGAGGGGGGCGACTGGGCGTATGGCGGCGGTGTGTACCGCATTGACTGCGACTATCGGTTACTCATCGACAACCTGATGGACCTGTCCCACGAAACCTACGTTCATCCCGAGAGCATCGGGCAATCAGAAATCGAGGAAGCAAAGCCGGACGTTTCGATTGTTGACGGCGTAGTCACTGTCTCGCGCTGGATGCTCGATATAACGCCACCGCCCTTCTGGGCGGGCCTGTTTGGCTCCACCGACCCCGTCGATCGCTGGCAGATCTGTCGTTTTCATGCGCCATCGAATGTGCATATTGACGTCGGCGTTGCGGCGGCCGGCACCGGAGCACCAGACGGAGATCGCTCAAATGGAATCACCGGCCTGGTCGTTGACTTCATCACGCCGGAGACCGAACACAGCTGCTGGTATTTCTGGGGCATGGCGCGGGATTTTCAGCAGGACGATACTGATTTGACCGATCGAATTCGAGAAGGCCAACGCGGGATATTTGCCCAGGACATCGACGTTCTCGAAGCACAACAGCAAAGCCTGCTTCGAAACCCTGATCGGCGACTCGCTAATCTCGATATTGATGCCGGTGGCCAACATAGCCGTCGGATTATTGAGAAGCTCTGCAATCGCTAGAAAAACATGTGCCTCCTAAGCGTGCAACCTGATTGGTAAACGATCAACACCATGAAGCGTGTTGTTGAGTCGCCACGTCGGTTCGC
>CAVXCW010000047.1:0-213799 GCA_963760325.1 uncultured Gammaproteobacteria bacterium
GAAGTACTCGCCGAGTTCGAAGCAATCGAGAACTACACGACGCTAGGTGGCTTCAGCCTGTTGACGGGCACGACACAGTCGAACGCCGGTTTTATCTTCATTCAGCTCAGGGACTGGGATGAAAGAAGCGACCCCCGGGATCATGCAAACAACGTGGTGCGTCGTCTCAACTTTAATCTTGCATCTCGAATTACGGAGGCTTTCGCGTTCGCTTTCGGACCGCCCGCCATACCCGGCCTGGGTACCGGGTCCGGCTTTACGATGATGCTTCAAGACCTCAGCGGCGGTGATCCGAAATACCTGGCCGAGCAGACTCGGAACTTCAGTGCGGCAGCGCAAGACCGTCCTGAGATCGCCAGAATTGGATCGCTGTTCCGTGCGAACGTGCCGCAGGTCTACGTGGATATCGACCAACCCAAGGCGCTCAAGATGGGTGTATCGCTATCCGATATCAGCACATCGATCGGCGCGTTCCTCGGGGGGGCCTACGTCAACGACTTTAATCGTTTCGGCAGGCTGTACAAGGTCTATGTACAGGCCGAGCCCGAGTACCGCGCTCGCGAGGACGGCATCCGCATGTTCCACGTTCGTAACCGGGACGGTGAAATGGTGCCGTTGTCGACGCTGATTACGACCGAAAGGACGCAGGGCGCGGAATTCACCAACCGCTTCAACCTGTTCCGCTCTGCTGAACTGACCGGGCAGCCCGCCGAGGGCTACAGTTCCGCGCAGGCGCTCGCCGCGCTCGAAGAGGTGGCGGATCAGACCTTGCCCACAGACATGAGCTATGCCTGGGCCAACATGTCGTACCAGGAAAAGGCCGCCGAGGGCACCGGCGGCATCGTGTTCCTCATGGCGCTGGTGTTCGTGTTCCTGATCCTCGCTGCACAGTATGAAAGCTGGTCAATGCCGTTGAGCGTCATGCTGGGGACGCCGATCGCCCTCTTCGGCGCTCTCGGCGGACTGTGGATCGCGCGCCTGTTCAGCGAGAGCTACGTCAACAACGTCTTCGCGCAGATCGGCCTGGTGATGCTGATCGGCATGGCTGCGAAAAATGCAATCCTGATCGTTGAATTTGCGAGCCAGGAAATGCAAGCCGGCAAAGACGCCGTGCAGGCCGCGATGGACGCCGCGAAATCGCGCTTCCGCCCCATTCTCATGACGGCGTTCTCCTTTATCTTGGGCGTCGTGCCGTTGCTGATCGCATCCGGTGCCGGCGCCGAAGCACGCAAGGTCATGGGTATGACTGTATTCAGCGGAATGCTCGCAGCTACCGTCATCGGCGTACTCATAGTGCCGGCGATGTTCGTTTTCGTCGAGAAATACGTCAGCAAGCGCAAACCGGGGGCTGAGCATTGAGAACCCGGCGGCTGCTTCTGCTTGCTGTGGTGCTCGCTCTCGGTGGCTGCACGCTGGGCCCCGATTACGTGCGACCAGACCTGGATGCGCCCGCCAGTTACATCCAGCCGGTGCAGGAAGGCGAGAGTTTCGCCAATGCGGCCTGGTGGGATCTGTTCCAGGACCCGCAGCTGCAGGAGCTGATCCGCATTGCGCTCGTGGAGAACCAGGATCTCGGCATCGCCGTCTCGCGCATTGAAGAATTCCGGGCAGTTCTCGGCGTGACACGTTCCAACCAGTTCCCGACGGTCGACATTGCCGGTACGGCTGGCCGTACCGATCCCAGCAGGAACGTGTTTCCGGGCGGCCTGAGCGGTGAGGAGATCGAGAACTACCGGCTGAGCGCGGACGTCTTCTTCGAGCTCGACCTGTTCGGACGCCTGCGGCGTTCGACAGAGGCGGCGCGAGGCGAGTTGCTGGCTGCGGAAGAATCCAGACGCGGCATTGCGATCAGCCTCGTCGCGAATGTCGCGAGCACCTACATGCTGTTGCGCGATCTCGACGCCCAGCTCGAGATTTCCCGCCGAACCGAGGTCACGCGTGCCAATAGCCTCAGGATCATTGAGGCCCGGTTCGAAATGGGCACGGTACCGCGCCTCGATGTCAACCAGGCGGAAATTCAGCTTGCTGTCGCAAACTCTGCTGTCGCGGCCGCCGAGAGGCTGGTCGGACAAACAGAACATGCACTGAGCCTTCTCATTGGCCGTAACCCGGGTGGCATCGCGCGAGGTCTGCCGTTGCAGCGGCAGACCATGCCGCCATCGATTCCTGCCGGCCTGCCTTCCGAGCTGCTGCTGCGGCGACCCGATGTGCTTTCGGCGGAGGCGTCGCTTGCCGCGCAAACCGCGAGAATCGGCGTCGCCGAGGCGGCCCGCTGGCCCGCACTGTCGCTGACAGGTTCGTTCGGCTTCGAAAGTCAGGAACTGTCCACGTTAACGCGGAGCGGGTCGGATTTCTTGAGCATTGGCGGCAGTATATTTCAGCCACTGTTTAACAGTGGCCGCAACAAGAGACAGGTCGAAATCGAACAGGCGCGCACGAAGCAGGTGCTGCTGGGGTATCAGCAGACCCTGCAGCGTGCATTCGGCGAAGTCGAGGATGCGTTAATTGCGGTCCGGACGTACAAAGCGGAACATGAGGCACGCGCGCGCCAGGCCGCAGCCGCGCGAAGTGCAACAATGCTATCGAGAGCGCGTTATGACGGTGGGGTTTCCAGCTATCTTGAAGTGCTCGACGCCGAGCGCTCGCTTTTCGACGCCGAACTGACCGAGTCACAGACCTTACGGCTATACATCAATGCAGTCATCGAACTCTACAAGGCACTCGGCGGTGGCTGGAATCCGGAGTCCTGAAACGGTGACATGGCGCCGATTGGCCCGGCAGCGAAAAGTATTGCGATACTCCAGGGCATATTCGGCCAGCTCTATCTCGCGATGCTGATTGCCAAGCTCGTCGGAACCTATACTGCGCAATCGATGAAAGAACAGTCTCAATAAGGAACCCTGTCCGCCGGTCGCGTTTGAAAGAGAAGTCGGTTGTCTGGAGAGCGAAGTAGAATGTCCGACCGAGTATCAGTTCACCGAACAACCCAGAATGCCGAGGTAGTTCGAAGAGCCCGTGACTTGGCATGGATCGCATCTTTGATGATCGTCCTTTCTCCAACTGGCTACGTTTTCTTGCTGTTGGCCGAGCAGAACCCCTTGGCTTTGACAGAAAGCATCCTGTTTCTTGTCTTACCACTATTGCTAGTTATCCGCCTCGTGGTCGTTGCGATGCAACTCGGCCAGAACATGAGCGACCATGATTTTTTGAAAAGAATGGATTCATGGTCATACCCGCCGCTTTACCTTGCGGCAAGACTTTTCGGATTTGCCGGAAGCGCCGACTAGAATTCTCGTATTTTCGAACGACTGCTCCTGGCCGACAGCGGTAGTTCACCAGGAAGCAAAATGAGCGGCTGCTTTACTTTGCATTCCAGCCGGTCGAGTCATCTGCGGTATTATGGCTGCCACTGACCCGTAGCAGCCGCTAAACATCAGGATGCTCGTACTGCTTAGCTAGCGGTCAATCATCAGAAACCTGATGGCTTCATAAACCGGAAAGCCCGCAATGGATAGAAGTGTAATTTGGGAATCGGACGTTCGCGAACTACTCGCCGACTGTATTTTCACTTACGGAAAACTGAAATACACGAAGAATACGATTGACGATGAAACCTTACCGTTCAGCACCCTTAGGCGTTTCAACGATATATACGAGTGCGACTACCGTATCACTCATTACTTTCACAGCATCGACGATGAAAAAAAACTCTTGGATGGTCCGGTTTCTCCCTTCAGCCACATCGAAGATAAGATTGCGGCTCACCTAGCTGCCATAAGAGTATGTTGTTTTTCCCATTCGGCGTACAACAATTTAATGTGGTCGCACTATGCCAATGACCATAAAGGTGTCTGCTATTGTTTCGAAAAACCAACAAGAAAAAGTCCGCTATTCGAAGGTGAGGAAATGTCTTGGGGTGACGTTCAGTATTCCAGCCAAGTCCCGGAATTAATATTGTTTCAAGATAAGACTACAGAAGGAATGCTGCGAGCACTAATTCAACCGGTCATTCTCACCAAAGCGTCGGATTGGTCATACGAGCAAGAGTTTCGAATTTTCGACCGCCTAGATGTACCGGCTCGCAAGTTCATACCTGAGAAACTTCGAGCGGTAATCCTTGGTCGCAGAGTAAGTGATGCAAAAGTAGAAACTGTAAGAAACAGAGTCGCAGACTATAATGATCGCAATCAAACCGACGTTCGCGTTCTTTTCGCGCACCGTGTTGCGTCTAGTTATGTCGTCGGTGTGCACTCTAACATCGGCATGCGAGAGGGCGGATTCAGTGCTCAAATCCCCGTGCTTCCAGATATTGACTCGCCGCCGCTTACGACCGTTCCTAAAGAAGGTTGACGCCGTTCGATGAACGTCTGCTCCTGGCCGAAACCAGCCCCTGGGCTGTTAAACTGGCGACAGGCTGCTGCTGACCCAAAGCAGCCGTTCGCGATCGCCGTATTATTCCCGATCTCAATCTGGATCATATCCAACGTCTAACGCTCGACCTGTAGGATTCATAGTCCCGTCCAAATGTAGCGGCGAGTTTTTCTTCTTCATAAAGACAAAACCATCGATCGATCAAGACAAAGTAAATGATTGTTACTGCATAGAATGGCAGGGTGCCAAAAAAGACTGCGACCCCGCCGAGCATCGTCACCATGCCCAGGTACATAGGATTGCGTGTCAACCGATAGATGCCGTCGGTTACTAGATAATCAGTGCTTGCCGTGGGGCAAATGGCAACTTTGCGCTGCTTGAATTGCCACCACGCCAATATCATTACCGTAAATCCCGCCAACACCAGTGCGCCGGACAAAAAGATCGACGAGTACTGGTATGACGATTCCGCAGGAGACAACACATGGATGACAGCGGCGATAGTCAGTAATGCCATTGCTATTCGCGGTGGCCGATACTCGATTAGCCTAGTGGTCACAAGCGCTGTCCCCAGAGTTGCGGAGATGCTGGTGTTCAATACTGCTCCGTTCGTGGCCACCACGAGATCGAGTCAAACTCCATTTGATGACCAGCAGAAATGCGATGGCCGCAATAGCGTGCTTGAATTGTGCTTGTGGGCCGCCAAATAATTCTGACAGTTCGTTAAACGACCAAAAGATGATGGCCGAAATTAGGACCAATGCCCCAGCAGCAGTGAATATCTGCCTGAACGTATATTGATGCATTGTCTATCTCCTCAATTGAGTTCTTCTAATAAATTTTCCAGGGTTTTCTGAGTGATACGCCTATCTGTCATTGGGACATTCGAAAACAACTTTTTGATGGTCTTTGTATCCCGAGCCATTATCGTCCGAAACATCCTTTTACCTTTGTTTGTGAGAGCAATGAGAGGTGAGCGTTTGTGTCGAGGATTAACTTTAGCTACCAGAATCCCCGCATCCGACAGACTATTGACTGTTACCTGCACATGCTGTCGAGAGACCTGATACCGCTCCGCTATCTCTGGTACCGATAGATTTTCATCTGGATGCAAAAACTCCATTACAGCTCGGTCAGCAACCGAGATTCCCAGATCCTGCAAGCTTTCGTCTGACTTCTGAGCCAGAGCCCGAAACAATCGGCGAATGAGCCAAATAATCTGATACGCGTTGTCGGCGTCCCGCATCGTTGCCTCCAATTTGACAAGTCAGTTGTCAATATAGCTATCGACAACTGACTTGTCAAATATGGTCTTGTTTGCTAGCAACGAACGCTGTGGCTGGCTCCTGACGGTACTTGATTTGGTAGAACGAACGGCTGCTCTTGGCCGTTTGCAGACGGTCGCGATTTCCCTAAAGCAGACATTCGAACGGCAGGTTTTGGGAAAAGCAGCCGCTCAGACTGAGTGCGAAGAAAGGGTCAGGAGTTGCCGCTCGCGTGACTGTCGTCGAGTGCTTCGACAAGCCGCGGTTCGACCAAGCGGGGGATGGTTTTGCCGGATGCCATTGAGGCTGATTGCAACCTTTGGTATCGGCTGATTGAAACTCTATGCTCCGACTCCGCTTCTTCGAAAATTCCGCAGAAACGGGGGCAGAAACTCTGCCCCACTTTCCGCTGGCCTATCCGCTGGACACGCGATAAAGTCCTTGCATTAACACCGTCGTCGTTGCGGTATACCAACGACAAGCCCGCTCCTATTTATCGGAGCACCCCGCGCCAAAAGAGATCTTCAAGCAGGCGCAACGGCAACAGCCGTCGATCTCACCTTTAGTCAGCGCAACTCTACTGCACTTCAAGCATCGGGTTCGTTGACCCAGTAGGCAGCGCGTCTGCGTGAGCCTCGTCCATTGCGCCAGTGCCTGGCGCAACCCTTCAGTACGCCGCAACAAGTCGACGCCGTTTTTGCTTTCGTTATGCCGGATGCGTGACCCAGTAATTTCCTGTGTCGAACCCCTGTTGCAACTCAGCCCGTCTTTGTGAGCGCCCCGGCGCCGCACAGAGACGGGCCTCTTGAATCTGGCGCAAGTCTGCGTCGCTACAGGCTTTGCTCGTGTTTCACACGATTGCAAAAGCTTGCACCCGCTGCCCGGCGGCCGGTCGATGGATTGACTGGCGCAGCCCGCATCCGATTCCGCGGCCCTTTGGGGTCGTTCTGGGGTGTGACGACCAGCGGGGATTGAAGTAACAGCGCGTCGCGCTGCTTAGGCCCTGCAATGGGGCACTCACGCTGTGACCGCCAGCCAATTCGCGGTTTATCACTCACCAGAGCCCAGGAATCGCTGTGAGAAACCGAACGGAAACACTGAAACAGGAACCCCGAACTGGATGAGGAAAACATCATGGGCAAAACAAGCGGTCGTCGTAACTTTGGTTACGGCAAACAGATGACATGGGCCGGCAAACAGGCTCTGCGAGATCAGTACGGCAATGGACACTATGGGACCGTCACCGGCCATGCCGAGCGCTGGCGACGGTTCGTTATCTGGTGTCGCGACGAGCGCGGTATACGCGATTCTCGGTTGATCAATAGTGAGGTCGTGCAGGACTACGGGAAATCATTGTCGGACAAGGTCGACGCCGGTATGTCCCCGGCCTACGCACAGAACCTCCTGTCGTCGGTCAACGTGGTGTTGGAAGCGATGCGCGACGATCGGCAGATTCGCGTTGCGCCAGTCAAGTTTGTCGGCCAACGATCACGAATACGAACCAACCCGCCGGCGGGTCTCGATCAAAACGTTGTGCGCCAGTGTGCCGATCAACTGCGCCAGAATGGGCACGAACGGGTCGCAGCGACCGTCGAAGTTGCCAGAGCGCTGGGTCTACGCCTTAAGGAAGCCTCCCTGCTCAATGCACGAGTCGCCTTGGGTCAGGTGAAGAAACACGGCGCGGTCAATATCACGGCCGGCACCAAGGGCGGCCGGGGTCATCGGGTGGATCGTTGGGTCCCGGTCTCAGGCGCCGCGGTTGGATGTCTGGTGCGAGCAGCCAAGGCTCAGGGGAAGGGTCGCAACCTGATTTCGTCCAACCTCACGTGGAAACAGTGGAACTCGCACGTCCACCATGTCTGGGCCTCGGTCAGAGAAGACCACGGTCTGAAGAAGATCCATGACCTACGTGCTGCTTACGCCTGCGAACGCTACGAGCAACTGACTGGGTCAGCCGCACCGGTCATTGCCGGTCGACTGTGTGTCGATCGAAGCACTGATCGTGCAGCACGACAGACCATTGCTCAGGAACTGGGTCACGCCCGCATTGAAATAGTCTCAGCCTACATCGGCAGTGCCCGATGAGCCGGCCGGCGAATCATCGGGCAGCGGCACGCATCGCCAGGTCACTGCTGGTCAATCGACTTCCCGGGTCAAGACGCGGCTCAGTGCGCCAGCATCTTTCCCGGGGCGGACGCATCGCCGAAACCGTCTGGCGACGCTGGCAGGTGGGACCGTACCAATGGCGGCTGAAGCATTTGCGCTGGTATCTGGTGGAAAGAACCGGCGAGTACACCAGCAGCACCCGTTATCGGCATTGGCTAACGGCACGGCTATTGATCCTCGCGCTCGATCGCGACGGCTGGATTGAGCGGCTCAATGGGCCGTGGGTCCGGCCGACTGGCGTCCGTGGTGCGCTCAAGGTTGGACGGCCGGTACTTGCACCAAGTCCTCCGGCAAATCGAGGCTCGGGGAAATGACTGGCAAAACCACAGACCGAAGAACACTGGTCTTACTGCCGCGCATGATCCGCCTGCGGGACACGCCCTTTTATCTCGGCATGGATCGCAACCGCTTCAATGCCGAGGTGCGCCCGTACCTAACCACCATCCCTATCGGTCGGCAGGGCGTCGCCTTCGACCGACTTGAACTCGACGCCTGGGTGGCAGACTATGTCTCTCGCAACGGGCGTCCCGCGGCAGAAAGGAGAAGGCCATGGGACGAATAAGGACTGCCGGACTCGTTAAGCGAGGTGAAATCTGGCACATCGACAAAACGATAGGAGGAAAACGCCTGTGCGAAAGCACAGGAGAAACAGAGTTAGAACAGGCGGAGTTTTATCTGGCCATGCGGATAGAGAGAGCCCGCCGAGCGTCGATTTACGGCGAACGACCAAAGCGACTGTTTCGTGAGGCCGGCGAACGATACGTACGAGAGAATCAACACAAGCGAAGCATCTATCTCGACGAGTTGCATCTAAGGCAGCTTGATCCGTACATAGGTGAATTGGACCTTCGAAGGGTTCACATGGGTACGTTGCAGGATTTCATCGAAACCAGACGCGCGCAGGGCAGGAAGACGAAGACCATCAACCTGGCCCTGGCATCGGTGAGACGCATATTGAACCTGGCCGCCTCCGAGTGGCTCGACGAATATGGCCTCACCTGGTTGGACCGAGCGCCGAAGATCACGTTGCTCAAGGTGACCGACGCGCGCAAGCCCTACCCGCTTTCCTGGGAAGAGCAAACGCGACTGTTCAAAGAGCTTCCGGACCATCTGGCCCGGATGGCGCTTTACAAGGTCAACACCGGTTGCCGAGAGCAGGAAGTGTGTTCGCTTCAATGGGATTGGGAGATAGAGGTACCCGAGCTGGAAACCTCGGTCTTCATAATCCCCGAGACGCTCGTCAAGAACGGTGAAGAGCGTTTGGTTGTCTTGAATCGCACGGCGATGTCGATCGTCAATGATGTACGAGGCGAGCACCGAAAGTACGTCTTCACCTACAACGGCAAGCGAATCCGGAAGATGAACACTGCAGCGTGGCGGAAGGGACGGTTAAGAGCGGGGTTGCCGCAAGTCCGGGTGCATGATCTGAAACACACGTTTGGCCGCCGATTAAGAGCTGCCGGCGTGTCGTTCGAGGACAGGCAGGATTTGCTGGGACACCGCTCGGGAAGGATCACAACCCACTACTCAGCGGCCGAATTTGGAAATTTACTTTCGGCAGCAAACCGAGTGGTTGGCCAGGGGTCACGCAAAACTCCCGCACTGTTCATTTTAAAGAAAAAAGCAGCTAGCGCCTGAGGCACTAACTGCTTGATCTAACTCCGAAAAGTTGGCGCGCCCGGAGAGATTCGAACTCCCGACCGCTCGGTTCGTAGCCGAGTACTCTATCCAGCTGAGCTACGGGCGCATTGTCTAATAGTACGGTCTTTGAAATGTATGGCGGAGAGAGAGGGATTCGAACCCTCGAAGGGGTATTAGCCCTTACTCCCTTAGCAGGGGAGCGCTTTCGACCACTCAGCCATCTCTCCGTATGTTCAAATCTTACTTCAAATCCGGTCACGCGAGAGAGGGATGGACTGAACGGCAGCTACGCTGCCTTGTCGCCGCGACGCGGCTCCATCTGTCGGCCGGCTCCGCCGTTCTCGGTTCGTTCGCTTCACTCCTCACCGCTTTGCGGCCCACTTCGTGCGTCTGTCGGCGCTGCGCGCCTCGGCTCGAACCCTCGAAATGGAGCCATTTCAGCATCCCCTAAGGACTGCGGCCGCACATATTACTGTCCGTGCTAGTTGAGGTAAAGCGGTTTTCAATCTTAATCGGCCGTTTCCGGCTGACCAGAATCCGCGGCCCCTTCCGAGGCTTGTTCGCTCTGAATTCGCTCGTAGATCTCTTCCCGGTGCACTGCGACGTCTTTAGGTGCGTTGATCCCTATTCGGACCTGATTTCCCTTGACCCCCAAGACGGTGATCGTGATATCGCTCCCGATCATTACCGTCTCACCAGCGCGTCGCGTCAGAATCAGCATGACATCCTACTCCTGCCTGGCGGAGCTCCAAGCCCCGTTCTTTTTTGCGCGTCGTACTTCCATAAACTGTTGTAATACTAGCCGATTTTGGCCACCGATGCCCATATGAAACCAAATACGGGCACACGGTCCATCACCAAGGCTGTGCGACCCTATTGGCGAAGGTGGTCCGCGATCCAGGCGGGAACAGACGCCAGCGCTTGATCCAGCTTCGATGCATCGTTACCACCGGCCTGTGCGAAATCCGGGCGCCCACCGCCCTTGCCACCCACCAGCTCTGCGACCGGCTTGATCAGGTCGCCCGCCCGGATTTTGTCGGTGTTGTTCTTGGTGACACCTGCCGCGAGACGCACTTTTCCCTCATCGACAGAGCCCAGCACGACGACGGCGTTCTGCAGCCTGTCCTTGAACCGGTCCACGGCATCGCGCAGCGTCTTCGCATCCGCGCCGTCCATGCGCGTCGCCAGGACCTTGATGCCGGCAACCTCTCGCACCTGATCGGCATGATCCGTTGTCTGTCCCGTGGCCAGCGCCTGTTTCGCCGCCGCCAGCTCCTTTTCGAGATCCTTGGTGCGTTTCAGGAGCTGTTCGACTTTTGATGGCGCCTGATCGGGCTGGCTGCGTAACAAACCCGCAAGCTCATTCAAGCTACGCTGGTTTGCGTCGATCCAAGCCATGGCACCTTTGCCGGTCACCGCTTCGATACGCCGGACGCCCGAGGCAACACCGCTCTCCGACACGATCTTGAACACGCCGATATCACCCGTCCGGTCAACGTGCGTGCCACCGCAGAGTTCGACCGAGAAATCACCCAGGCGGAGTACGCGAACCTTGTCACCGTACTTCTCGCCAAACAGCGCCATCGCGCCTGACTCGATAGCATCGTCATAACTCATAAGATTCGTATCTGCCGGGATGTTCTTGCGAATCTCGGCGTTCACAAGATCTTCGATGTCTTGCAGCTGCTCGCCCGTGACCGACTCGTAGTGCGAGAAGTCGAAGCGCAGCTTGTCCGGCGCGACGAGTGAGCCTTTCTGCGTTACGTGGTCGCCGAGTACCCGTCGAAGCGCCGCGTGCATGAGATGGGTCGCCGAATGGTTGAGGCGAATCTCTTGCCGACGTTCGGCATCCACAACCGCGTCAATCGTATTGCCAACTTTCAGTTCGCCTTGCTCCACGCTACCGAAGTGCACGTTCGCTTTGCCGCTCTTTTGCGTGTCGTCGACGCGAAACAGCTTGCCGCTTTCGACCAGGATGCCTGTATCGCCCACCTGTCCACCGCTTTCAGCATAGAACGGCGTGGAGGACAAGATCACTGCGCCACTGTCGCCCTCACTTAGAGTGTTGACGGCTTCCCCGTCCTGATAAAGCGATACGATCTTGCTTGCCCCTTCGGTCCCATCGTAGCCCAGGAATTCCGATTCCACGTCGGTCTTCAAAGCGCCGCCGTCCGCCGCACCGAATTTGCTCGCGGCGCGCGCACGATCGCGCTGCTGGCCCATCGCTTTCTCAAACCCTTCGTCATCGACCATCAAATTTCGTTCACGAGCGATGTCGGCGGTCAGGTCAACCGGGAATCCGTACGTATCATAGAGCTTGAAGACCACGTCACCCGGTATCTGATTACCGTCGAGTTCCGCGATGGCCGACTCGAGTATTTCCATGCCCTGGTCGAGCGTTTCGGCAAAGCGTCGCTCTTCTTTTTGAAGCACTTTCTCGACATGCGCTTGCGCTTTGACAAGCTCCGGGTAGGCGCCGCCCATCTCTTCGACAAGCGGTGCGACGAGTCTGTAGAAAAACAAGTCGTCGGTACCAAGTTTCTTACCGTGACGGATCGCGCGGCGAATGATTCGCCGAAGCACGTAGCCCCTGCCCTCGTTGCCCGGCAATACGCCATCCACGATCAGGAACGAGCATGCGCGAATATGATCGGCAATCACGTTGAGTGAGCTTGAGCCGTCGTTCTTCACACCGAGCACGTCTGCAGCGGCCTGGATAATGTGCTCGAAGAGATCAATCTTGTAGTTGCTGTGCACCTGCTGCATCACCGCAGCCATGCGCTCGAGTCCCATTCCCGTGTCGACGGATGGCTTGGGCAGCGATCTCAAATCACCGCCAGCGGACCGGTCGAACTGCATGAACACGAGGTTCCAGACTTCGACGTAACGATCGCCATCTTCGTCGGGTGATCCCGGCGGACCGCCAGCCACACCAGGACCGTGATCAAAGAATATTTCGCTGCATGGGCCACAAGGACCCGTGTCGCCCATCGCCCAGAAATTGTCTTTCTCGCCCAGCCGCGAAAAGCGCTCCGGGTCGATCTTCATTTCAGTCAGCCAGATGTCGGCGGCCTCATCATCATCTTTGTAGACCGTGACCCAGAGACGCTCTGCCGGAAGGCCCAACGTGCCGGTCAGAAAATCCCACGCATACTGAATCGCGTCGCGCTTGAAGTAATCACCAAAGCTGAAATTACCCAACATTTCAAAAAACGTGTGATGCCGTGTCGTGTAACCGACATTTTCAAGATCGTTGTGCTTGCCACCCGCGCGTACACAACGCTGTGACGTCACGGCCCGGTCGTAGCCGCGCTTTTCATCACCGAGAAACACGTCCTTGAACTGCACCATGCCGGCATTCGTGAACAACAGGGTTGGGTCATTGCCCGGCACGAGCGGAGAGCTCGCAACCACCTCGTGGCCGCGTTCGCGAAAGAACTCCAGGAACGCCTGGCGCAGCTCGTTGCTCGTCATGGTTTTCATCGAAGGGACATCGGGGTGATACGCAAGAATTCAAACGAAGTAGTTTACGGGGTTTGTGCCGCGGGATTAAGACTTAATCGTCGCCGGCAGCAACAGCGGCCTGGATGTGGTCCGGCTCGAAGCCACGGTATTGCAGAAAACGCATCTGTTTAGCTTTGGCCTTGAAGTCCGCCGGTTTCTCCCGACCGAATTTCCTGAACCGGATATCCCGCGCCAGCGCGTGCCAGTTGGCGTTGGCGGCTTCGATGGCGAGTTCAATCGCCGCGTCGTCAATACCGCGCTCCGCGAGTTCCAGGCGGATGCGGACCGGCCCTTTGCCCTGGTTTATGCGCGACTGCACGAAACTCTCGGCAAAGCGCTGATCGCTCTGCAGGCCATCCCGGGTGAGTTGGATGATCGCCTGCTTTGCCGTGCCGCGATCGAAGCCTTTGTTCGCGAGCTTCCTGATGAGCTCTTTTTGCCCGTACTCGCGGCGCGCGAGGAAGTCCATGGCCTTCTTGCGCGCCTCTTTCGGGCACGAAAAACGATCTTCCTCCTTGCCGGAAAGAAGATCGCTGATTTCTTCGTGGACAGGCTGCAGCTTAAGCCTCCTTCGCTACTGCCTCTTTATCGGAAGCGTCTGCAGCCGCTTTGACGGTTTTTGGCAGTAGCAACGCGCGAATCTTTTCTTCTATCTCTGCGGCCATTTCAGGGTTGCCCTTCAGGAACTCTCTGACGTTCTCCTTGCCCTGGCCGATGCGATCGTCGCCGTAGCTGTACCAGGAGCCCGCTTTGTCGACGATATTGTGCGCCACGCCGAGGTCGATAATCTCGCCGTAGCGTGAAATACCCTGACCGTAAAGAATCTCAAATTCCGCCTGTTTGAACGGCGGCGACACCTTGTTCTTGACGACCTTCACGCGGGTCTGGT
The DNA here is from genome assembly GCA_963760325.1 of uncultured Gammaproteobacteria bacterium. GTDB lineage: Bacteria > Pseudomonadota > Gammaproteobacteria > Steroidobacterales > Woeseiaceae > UBA1847. The sequence goes on from CAVXCW010000047.1 coordinate 13,837, forward strand.
TACCAATGACCTCGTCGCCTTTCTTGATGGCGCCGATACGACGAATATCGAGACGGACCGATGAGTAAAACTTGAGCGCGTTGCCGCCGGTCGTGGTTTCGGGGCTACCGAACATGACGCCAATCTTCATACGAATCTGGTTGATGAAAACGACCATCGTGTTCGAGCGCTGGATATTCGCGGTCAGTTTCCTGAGCGCCTGTGACATGAGTCGGGCCTGCAGGCCCATGTGTGAGTCACCCATCTCGCCTTCGATCTCGGCCTTTGGCGTGAGCGCTGCGACCGAGTCGATAACGACGATATCGACCGCACTGGAGCGAACCAGCATGTCGGTGATTTCCAGCGCCTGCTCACCGGTATCCGGCTGCGAAACAAGCAATTCGTCAACGTTGACGCCGAGCTTCTCGGCATAACCAGGGTCAAGCGCGTGCTCGGCGTCGATAAATGCGGCGGTGCCACCCAACTTCTGGGCCTCGGCAATAACCTGCAGCGTCAGGGTTGTTTTGCCAGATGATTCGGGACCGTAGATCTCGATAACGCGCCCCTTGGGAAGCCCGCCTACGCCCAGGGCCACGTCGAGGCCGATCGAACCCGTCGATACGACCTCTATATCCCTGATTACGCCGCCGTCGCCCATGCGCATGACAGACCCTTTGCCAAACTGCTTTTCAATCTGTCCGAGTGCCTGAGCGAGTGCTTTCTTTCTATTTTCGTCCATTATTTGCCGCCATCTGGTTGAAGTTGAGATTACTGTTGATATAAACAGTATTATTTCACGAAAGCCATGCCAATGGGAGCCTCCAGAGCACCTTTATTCTCGGCGAAGTACCAATAAACGTAAAGATTCTGCCGGAAGCTATTGTTTCACCGGGCGGTAGCTCACCTCGCCGTGCCTGGAAACCGATTCAATTAGTTCGAAGCTCGACCACTCTGTCGTCGCCCTTTGCGTCAATCGCTCGGTCGTGAACGTGCGGGCATTCCTCACAACCGTGATATGTGGCCGATAGGTTCGATCGTCAGGCACGACGCCGAAGTCCTGGATGAGTGCGTGCAGGGCCATGACCAGAGACTCGAGTTCCGCCGGGACGGTGGTTCCAACCATGCAGGCAACCTTGGGGCGTGGCCAGAATTCAAGCCGGTCGAAGCTCAAATGGAAGGGCTCAACCCGGATCTCCCGGGCGCGCGCCAACAATTCGGGCACCTGCTCTTCTGGAAAGTCACCAATGAATGCCAACGTTATGTGCCAGCCGCGGCGATCGAGGGCCTTGCCCTCAACCGTTCTGGCGACCGAATTAATCACGTCACGCAGGCGATCGCGCTGTCGATTATCAGGCCAAAGCGCGAAAAAGAGTCGTTTCTTGGCCATTTACCTAAATTCGCTCTCTAACGCCCCGCAGGGCATGTACGACAGTGCAGTTCGCGAACACGATCACGGTCACCCGTGAACTGCTGGCGCTCCGTATCTGTTTTTACCGCGGAACCATTTCTTACCGTCCACGCAAACCAGACGGTACCCACCGGTTTTTCCTTGCTGCCGCCCCCCGGTCCCGCGACCCCGCTGACGGCCACGGCGATATCGGCACCGCTCAGCTTGAGCGCGCCCATCGCCATTTCCTCGACAACGGCCGCGCTGACAGCACCGTTGTTTTCGAGCGTCTCATTATTGACGCCAAGCAAGGATTCCTTGGCACCATTCGAGTAGCTGACAATACCATAGGCGAAAACGTCCGAACTTCCGGCGACATCGGTGATCGCCTTCGAGACCCATCCGCCGGTACACGATTCTGCCGACGCAACCGTTTTCCCGGATGAGGCGAGCTCGTGCACAAGCGCTTCGGATAAATGAAGGTCGATTGGTGATCGGCCATCAGGCTCGGCCATTCAGGACGGACTCGTAGAGCGCCACATGTTTGTCGGCCATTGCGTCGATCGAGAATTCACTCTGCATCCGACGCCTTCCGGCCTCGCCGATATCGGCGACCAAGGTTCGGGTCATCAACAAACCGCGCAATCGCATCGGCCAGGGCGCCGGCATCTTCGGCGGCCACAAGCAGACCCGTGCTCTCGTGTGCGACGGCTTCCACCATGCCACCAGCCTCAAAACCAACTACGGGTACGCGCGCGGCCGCGGCCTTCAGGGCGGCGACGCCGAGCCCTTCTGCCAATGCCGGATGCACGAACAGATCGAAGCACGCAAGGTAGGTGTCAAGTTCCTCTCGAAAGCCGGCAAACTGCACGACATCGCCCAATCGCAAAGAGGCCGCCTGCGCGCGCAGCTGATTGTTGAGATAGCCTTCACCGAACACGACAAGCCTTAGCTGCTTGTAGCGATCCTTGAGTTCGGCCACAGCTTGCAGCAGGTACTGGTGGCCTTTGCGCGGAATCAACTGGCCCGCGGCCGCGATTACAAAATCGTTGGCACCCAGGGAAAATTCCTGTCGAAACGCAACGCAGTCCGGCTGATTGTCGAAAGCACCGACATCAACCGCGTCGCGAATAGTAATGAGCCGCTGTGCTTCAACGCCGCGTTCAAGCAGAACGTTCGCGACGGCATCCGAGATCGCGATGACTTTCTTGAATGGACGGTAACGCAATGCGGCCATCAGGCGCATTTCCGTATTGTCGACACGCCTCGAAACCACGGTTGGAATATCGGCGAAACTCGCCGCCAGACCGCCTAAAATATCGGCCCCGCGTCGACTGTGACAATGAACGATGTCGGGCCTTGCTTCCTTGAAATACTGCGTCAGGCGATACGCAAACGGCAGATCGAGATCGCCCGCACAGAACAGATTCTGCACACGAATTCCCGCTTGCCGGGCGACATTGTTGATCCCGGAATCGGGCGGACAAACCAGTGTATTGTCGTGTCCGCGCTCCCGTAAGGCGTTGATCAGGTAGATAACCTGCTGCGGACCACCCAAAAAATGGCGCCCGGTTTCGACATGCAGTATTTTCACGCGTCTATATACTGTAGGAGCGCGCCCCAGCGCGCGTCCAAGAAAACAGAAGGATCGCGCGCTGGGGCGCGCCCCACATACAAAGAATATGAAAACCGAAGTCACATCCGTCCACACGCCCATGATGCGCCAGTATCTCCGCATCAAGTCCGAGTATCCCGACATGCTCGTATTTTACCGCATGGGCGACTTCTATGAACTGTTCTACGACGACGCCAGGCGTGCCGCCTCGTTGCTTGACATCACGCTGACGTCGCGCGGCAAATCGGCAGGCAACGCGATCCCGATGGCCGGCGTGCCCTATCACGCGGTGGAGGGCTACCTCGCCAAGTTGGTGCGCCAGGGCGAGTCGGTCGCAATCTGTGAGCAGATCGGCGATCCGGCGACGAGCAAGGGCCCCGTGGAGCGCAAAGTCACGCGCGTTGTTACACCAGGCACGCTCACCGACGAGGCGCTGCTCAACGCCAGCCGTGACAACCTGGTGGCGGCCGTCGTTGACGGCGGCCGCGCCATTGGAATTGCGTGGCTGGACCTGTCCGCAGGGCGGTTTCGTCTGACCGAGGTCCCTGATACCGAGTCCCTGCTTGGGGAGATCGAGCGCATTCGTCCGGCGGAGATTATCGTAGACGAAGATCAGCAGTTTGCGGACTCGTTCAATGACCGCATACGAGTAACGCGCCGGCCACCCTGGCACTTCGAACTTGACAGCGCAAAGCGCCTGCTGTGCACGCAATTCGGAACGCGCGACCTGAGCGGCTTCGGCTGTGAGCAATTTTCGTGCGGCGTTGCCGCGGCCGGCGCACTGATGCAATACGTCACCGACACGCAAAAAGCCGCGCTGCCGCATTTACTGTCCATCAAGGTCGAATTACGCGAAGACGCAGTCATTATGGACGGACCCACGCGGCGAAACCTCGAACTCGAAACCTCGTTAAGTGGGTTGCATGAACACACGCTGGTCGGTGTTATGGATCATTGCCAGACAGCGATGGGCAGCCGCCTGCTGCGGCGCTGGATACAGCGCCCGCTCAGAAACACCGCAGTTCTGATGGGCCGCTACCAGGCGCTCGATGCCATGATTGCCAACGGTGCCGTTGACGCCTTGCAGCTCAGCCTGCACGGTATTGGCGACATCGAACGCATCCTGGCGAGAGTCGCCTTGCGCTCGGCGCGACCGCGTGACTTGCGCCAGCTCGGCGACGCACTCTCGCGACTGCCCGATCTGCGACGCCAGCTTGCCGATAACGAATCACCATTGCTGCATGATCTCAACGAGCAGATCGGTGACCACAGGCAGCAACGTCACCTGCTCGAGAAAGCGATCATCGACAGCCCACCGATGCTGATTCGCGACGGCGGTGTTATCGCACCTGGCTACGATGACGAACTTGACGATCTTCGTGCGATTGCCGAGAACGCCGACCAGTACCTGGTCGATCTCGAAACGCGCGAGCGAGAACGAACCGGAATCGCGACCCTGAAGCTAGGCTATAACCGCGTGCATGGTTACTACATCGAGATCAGCAAACTGCAGGCGGATAAGGCCCCCGTCGAGTATGTGCGACGGCAGACGCTGAAATCCGCAGAGCGCTATATCACACCGGAACTCAAAGCGTTCGAAGACAAGGTGCTTGGCGCGCGCGAACGTGCACTGGGCCGGGAGAAGTTCCTTTACGAGCAGCTGCTGGGCCTGCTGAATGACGTGCTCGGACAATTACAACAAACAGCGAACGGCCTTGCCGAACTGGATGTGCTCACCTGCTTCGCCGAGCGCGCAGTGACATTGAACCTCTCGAAACCCGAGATTTGCGATGAGCCCTGCGTCGAGATTGAGGGCGGCCGCCACCTCGTGGTGGAGCAAGTCATCGACACGCCGTTCATCGCAAACGATCTGCTGCTGGGAGAACACAAACGCCTGCTGGTTATCACAGGACCGAACATGGGCGGCAAATCAACCTACATGCGACAGACCGCGCTCATCGTAATCCTCGCTTACATCGGCAGTTTCGTGCCGGCCGACAAATTGCGTGTCGGACCTATCGACCGGATCTTCACTCGCATCGGCGCGTCCGACGATCTTGCCGGGGGGCGCTCTACGTTCATGGTTGAGATGACCGAGACTGCGACGATTCTCAACAACGCGACCGAGCTAAGCCTCGTGCTCATGGATGAAATCGGGCGCGGCACCAGCACTTTCGATGGCCTGTCGCTCGCCTGGGCCGCCGCGCATCACATGGGTGAAAAAGTCGGTGCGTTCACTTTGTTCGCGACGCACTACTTCGAACTCACGGCCCTCGCAAAGGAAATCGAGCATTGCGATAACGTCCATCTCGACGCAACCGAGCACAACGGGCAGCTCGTCTTCCTGCATGCCGTCAGGCCGGGACCGGCCAACCAGAGCTATGGTCTGCAGGTGGCTTCGCTCGCTGGCGTGCCCAATGACGTCATTGGTCGTGCGAAAAGCTACCTCAAGACGTTGGAGTCACAGCAGGCTGTGCAGGCAAACGACCCGCAGGGCCAGCTAAATCTGACCGTTGAAGCGCCGCGTAACGCCGACCCCGTTCGCGAAGCCGTCGACGAACTCGACCCGGACTCAATGTCGCCGCGAGAGGCGTTGGAAGCGCTTTATCGCCTCAGAGACCTGTAGGAGCCCGGCCAGCGCACGAAAAATAGTTGGTCGCCCGGTGGGCCGGGCTCCTACAGGTCGCGCAGGAATGCGCCGCGCCTCAGGAATGAACCCGCCTGGTCGGCGACGTCCGACGAAACGAGCATGCCCTTGTGGCTTACGGGCATGACAAGGTGATCCACGGCGCCCTCCAGTCGCGTTTCGGATACGGCCACGGACCCGTCGTTTTGCTCCTGAAAATCGGCGACCAGCCGTCCGAAACCGAGCGGCACATTGCCGGCAATAATGCCGATTTCACGCTGTTCGCAAACGTGGCTTGCCCATTCACTGGCCGCCGTGTCGACAACGCCGGCAGAGAGTGAACGGCCGATGATCTCTTCAGCCCAAACCTGGGCACCCAGGTATTCCGCGGCCCGGGACCCGCTCAATGGTGAACCGAGGCATACAATTCTTCCAGGCAGCGCGTTGGTGTGGTTGGCGAGCATGCGCAATGCCAGCACGCCGCCCAGGCTGTGGCCCACGATGTGCACCCCGTCGACGCCCAGTGCCTGAATAAAACCGGATAGCGCGGACGCGTTGTCGTCGAGTGTCCCGCGAACCGATGGATAGTTGAAGAGGCGTGCGCGGAAGCCGTACTCTCGCTCGAGGCGTCGCTTGATGAGGTACATGCCGGTCCCGTGCGACCAGAAGCCGTGCACGCAGACCACCGTGTCGATCGCGGTCATTCCGTGCGCGGTGCTCGCAGGCGAATGCCCGTTTCCTTGAGCTGCTCGGCCGACACTTCGCCCGGCGCATTGGTCAAGGGACAGCTGGCCGTCTGGGTTTTGGGGAACGCAATCACGTCGCGAATACTCTCGGCACCCGCCATGAGCATGACGATGCGATCGAGACCAAATGCGATGCCACCGTGCGGCGGACAGCCATATTGCAGCGCCCGCAGCAGGAAGCCGAATTTCTCTTCCGCCTCTTCCTTGCTGATATCCAGAAGGTCGAATACCGCCGCCTGCATATCCTGGTCGTGAATACGAATCGAGCCGCCGCCTATCTCCGAACCATTCAGCGTGATGTCATAAGCGCGGGAGAGCGCCTCACCCGGGTTAGCGCGCAGTGCGTCCGCATCGTCGATACTCGGCGCCGTGAATGGATGATGCAAAGCAGTCCAGCGCTTCGTCTGCGGGTCCTTTTCAAACATCGGAAAATCGATGACCCAGAGTGGTTTCCAGCCTTCCTCGACAAGGCCGCGATCCTCGCCAACCTTGATGCGCAGCGCCCCGAGCGCGTCGTTCACAATGCGAGCCTTGTCAGCGCCGAAGAAAATAAGATCTCCGGTTGCGGCCTTCGTGCGCTCGATAATGCCGGTGACGGCGTCATCGGGAAGGAACTTCAGTATTGGCGACTGCAGGCCATCGCGCCCGGCATCGACGTCGTTGACCTTTATATAGGCCAGCCCGCGCGCGCCGTAGCGACTGACGTACTTGGTGTAATCGTCGATGACCTTGCGGCTCATTTCGCTGCCGCCGGGTACGCAGAGCGCAGCCACACGGCCTTCGGGGTCCGCGGCGGGACCGGCAAACACCTTGAATTCGACCGAGCTCATGAGATCCGCGACCTCGATCAGCTCGAGATCGATCCGCAGGTCCGGTTTATCGGAACCATAACGCTGCATTGCCTCGGCATAACTCATGCGCGGGAACGGCTTCGGCAGTTCGACGCCGAGCGTTTCTTTGAAAACGTGCCGAACGAGGTCTTCCATCGTATTGGTGACAGCAGCCTCATCGACGAAACTCATCTCGACATCCAGCTGTGTGAACTCGGGCTGGCGATCCGCACGCAGGTCCTCGTCGCGGAAACAGCGCACAATCTGGTAGTAACGATCGAGTCCCGACATCATGAGTAGCTGTTTGAAGATCTGCGGGGACTGCGGTAACGCGAAAAACTTACCCGGGTTTGTACGACTCGGAACGATGTAGTCTCGTGCGCCTTCAGGCGTGGCCCGCGTCAGCATCGGCGTCTCGACGTCAACGAATCCGTGACCGTCCAGAAAGTTTCGCATTGCAGCGGTGACTTTATGACGCAGCATGAGGTTGCCCAGCATGTTTTCGCGACGCAGATCCAGATAGCGATACTTCAGGCGAATGTCTTCATTGGCCTGCTCGTCGTGGTGAAACGGAGGCGTCTCGGACCGGTTCAGGATTTCGAGGTCATGCGCCAGCACTTCGATCTGGCCCGTCCGCATATTCGGGTTGACGGTGCCTTCGGGGCGCGGGCGAACAAGGCCCTTCACTTTGAGTACGTACTCGGAGCGAATGCGCTCGGCATCGGCAAAGATCTCGGCACGATCGGGGTCGAAAACTATCTGCAACAGACCCTCGCGATCACGCAGATCGATGAAGATGACGCCACCATGGTCGCGCCGCCGGTGGACCCAGCCGCATACCTCGACTTGCTGACCAACCAGAGATTCGTTGATCTCTCCGCAATAATGACTACGCATCGTAAACCTTAGAGGTTAACCCTTGAAAAAGGAGGCGGAATGGTACGGTGTGCCGTCTGGGTTATCAAGCAGGCTCTTCAGGCAAATCGAAGGGTAATTCGCCGGTTTTGTCCTTGCTCCACGTCGGGATAACCACGCCCAGCGAGATAATCATCTTGAGCGCCTCGTCCACTTCCATGTCCAGCACCGTGATGTCTTTCTTCGGTACGATGATGATGAAGCCCGAGGTGGGGTTCGGCGTGGTGGGAACAAAACAGCAAACGACCTCTTCGCCAGTGCGCCCCTGCACTTCGCCGAGATTAGTCGATGTCTGGAATGCGAGGCTGTACAAACCCTTCCTGGGGTACTCGATCAGCAACACGTTCTTGAACGACTGGCTCGAGTCCGAGAAGACCATTTCCGCAAAGTTCTTGGCCGCCGAATAAATCGAACGCACTACAGGAACGCGACCCAAAAGAGACTCCCAACCGCCGACGAATGCCCGTCCTACAAAATTGGCGGCGAGAATACCGGTAAGCAAAAGAACAATTACGGTCAGGATGACGCCGAGTCCCGGGATCGGAATCCCGAGCAATTCCTCGGGGCGGTAGCGCTGCGGTATCCATTGGAGCGTTTGGTCCATGATGCCAACTGCAATCTTGAGCAGCCAGTAGGTAACCGCCAGCGGCGCCCAGACGAGGATGCCCGCAACGAGGTATCTGCGAATACGCTTCAAGAGCGAGCCCTCAAGTCGTGTTCGCCTTGTTATCGGGCTTCTTTTTAGCCGGTGTTTCGACCGATGGCTTGGTTTCCGCTTTCTTCGGCTCCGCGTCCTTGCTCTTGGTGGACTTGGCCGAATCGCCATGGAGATTGCGCTTGTCCCCCGTCTTGAAGTCGGTCTCGTACCAGCCTTGCCCTTTCAGCCTGAACTTCGGTGCCGACAAGAGCTTGCGCAACGATGGCTCACCACACCTTGGGCAGTGAACCAGTGCGGCTTCACTAATCTTCTGCAACTCGTCGAACGCGTGTTCGCACTTCGTGCAAGCGTATTCGTAGATCGGCATGGATGACGTTGCTCCGTGATTGATCCCGATAATACCGTAGGAGCGCGCCCCAGCGCGCGATCCCGTCATTTTGCGGCCCACGGCCGCGGTTGTTGTTCGCGCGCTGGGGCGCGCTCCTACAAGTTGTGCCGCGTTTCAGGTCGCGCTATTGCAATTTAAGCCGCATTTTGAAAATCCAGCCTATCGTCGGTGACGCCCACTTCGATAACGTCGCCGGGTTTGAATTTACCCTGAAGTATTTCCTGTGCCAACGGGTTTTCAACCTGCTGCTGGATGGCGCGCTTCAACGGGCGTGCACCGTACACGGGATCGAAACCGGCGTCGGCGAGCTTATCGCGCGCAGCATCCGACAGGTGAATTTGTATATCCCGATCGGCGAGGCGAGCATGCAAGTAGCTCAGCTGGATGTCCACGATCTTGCGGATATGCTCACGGCCCAGCGGATGGAAGACGACGACGTCGTCGATACGATTAATGAACTCCGGCCGGAAGTGACTGCCGACCTCATCCATAACCGATGCTTTCATCGCTTCATAATTCTCTTCGCCGGCCATTTCCTGAATCAGCTGCGACCCGAGGTTGGAGGTCATGACAATGACGGAATTTCGAAAGTCGACCGTGCGGCCCTGCCCGTCGGTCAAGCGACCATCATCCAGCACCTGCAACAGGACGTTAAAAACGTCCGGGTGCGCTTTTTCGACCTCGTCGAGCAGGATGACTGAGTAAGGTCGGCGCCGAACCGCCTCTGTCAGGTAGCCGCCCTCTTCGTAGCCCACGTACCCTGGCGGCGCACCGATCAGGCGCGCTACCGAGTGTTTCTCCATGAACTCCGACATATCCAGGCGCACCATCGCCTCGTCCGTGTCGAACAAGAAATCAGCCAGCGCCTTCGTCAGCTCGGTCTTGCCTACGCCGGTCGGGCCCAGGAACAGGAACGATCCAATCGGTCGTCGCGGATCCGACAGTCCCGCGCGCGAACGGCGAATCGCGTTCGCAACGACCGTGACGGCCTCACCTTGGCCGACGACGCGTTGCTGCACGACGGACTCCATCTGCAGCAGTTTCTCTTTTTCGCCTTCGAGCATCTTGCTAACCGGAATGCCCGTCCATGCGGAAACGATTTCGGCAACCTCTTCTTCAGTAACGTTGTTGCGCAGCAGTGTCGTTTCCGCGGTCTCGGCCTGCATGGCCTGCTCTAGCTGTTTCTCGAGTTCCGGAATGCGCCCATACTGCAGCTCCGACATGCGCGCCAGATCGTTGGCGCGATGCGCCGTATCAAATTCGAGCTTGGCGCGCTCAAGGTCTTCCTTGATTTGCGCGGCGCCCTGCATCATCGCTTTCTCGGCCTTCCAAACTTCCTCGAGATCGGCAAATTCCCTCTCCAGTTCGTCGAGGCGTGACTCGAGGTCTTCAAGGCGCTTGACCGATGCATCATCCGATTCTTTCTTCAGCGCCTCTCGTTCGATCTTGAGCTGAATGATGCGGCGTTCCAGCTTGTCCATTGCTTCAGGCTTCGAATCGATCTCGATCCGAATGCGCGACGCCGCTTCGTCGATCAGGTCAATCGCCTTATCCGGTAACTGTCGATCGCTGATGTAGCGGTGCGACAAGGTTGCCGCGGCGACGATCGCCGGGTCGGTGATTTCGACGCCGTGATGAACCTCGTAGCGTTCCTTGAGCCCGCGCAAGATCGCGATGGTGTCTTCCACCGTCGGTTCCTCAATCAGTACTTTCTGGAAACGTCGTTCGAGCGCCGCGTCTTTCTCGAGATACTTGCGATACTCGTCCAGCGTCGTGGCACCGACGCAGTGCAGCTCGCCGCGCGCCAACGCAGGCTTGAGCATGTTGCCCGCATCCATTGAGCCTTCGGCTTTGCCGGCACCGACAACGGTATGTAATTCGTCAATAAAGAGAATGATCTGGCCTTCCTGTTTGGCCAGGTCACTAAGCACGGCCTTGAGGCGCTCCTCGAATTCACCGCGGAACTTCGCGCCTGCAATCAGCGCCCCCATATCGAGTGACAGTATGCGCTTGCCGCGAAGTCCCTCGGGTACTTCGTTGTTAACGATGCGCTGCGCCAGGCCCTCGAGGATGGCGGTCTTGCCGACCCCGGGCTCGCCGATGAGGACCGGGTTGTTTTTTGTGCGACGCTGCAAAATCTGGATGGTCCGACGAATCTCATCATCACGTCCAATGATCGGGTCCAGTTTGCCCTGCTCGGCGCGCTCCGTCAGGTCGATCGTGTACTTGTCGAGTGCCTGACGCGTGTCTTCGGCATTCGGGTCGTTGATCTGCTGACCCCCGCGTAGTTCATCGATCGATTTCTCGATTGCGCCGCGCACCGCACCCGCCTGCACCATGACGCTCTTGAGCGGCGACTTGTCATCCATCGCTGCAAGGACGAACAGCTCGCTGGAGATGTACTGATCCTCGCGCTGCTGTGCGAGCTTGTCGGTCAGGTTAAAAAGCTTCGTCAGGTCTGAGCCAAAATGAACATCGCCGCCGGTTCCCTCGACGCGAGGCAGACGATCGATGGCGTCACCGAGCTGCGAACGCAACAGATTCACGTTAACGCCCGACTTGGTCAATAGCGCCCGTACGCCGCCGCCCTGTTGGTCAAGAAGCGAGACCATCAGATGTGCTGGCTCAATGAACTGGTGGTCCTGGCCTACAGCGAGCGACTGTGCGTCCGCCAGCGCCATCTGGAACTTGCTTGTCAGTTTGTCCAAACGCATTGCAAACCTCTTGGCCGGAACTCCGGCGAAATAATCAATTGCCCCTTAAATTGCGCCACTGTCAATGTTTTCAAGGGCCGGAGATCAAAGCGTGTCGGGCCGGACTCTTATGAATTCCGCGCTACAAAGCTGATCATTCGGCCACAATCGGGGTTCCGCCGATAGGAATAGAAACGCTCCTTGTCCGCAAAGGTGCAAAAACCGCCGCCATAAATACGCGTGATTCCGTTGGCAAACAGCCTCAGACGCGCCAATCCATAGAGATCCGCCAGCCAGCGGCCGCGGGCATTGACCTCGAAACACCCGGCAGCATCCGGATCCTCATTCACAAAGGCGTCTTTGACTTCTTCGCCAACCTCGAACGCCGGCTGGGATATTGCCGGTCCCAGCCAGGCAATAAGATCAAGGGGATCATGCGCCATTTTCGCGACTGTTGCCTCCAGGATTCCTGCGGCCAACCCTCGCCAGCCGGCGTGCGCCGCGGCGATTTCTGTCCCATCGTTGGAGCAGAAAAGTACCGGCAGGCAGTCAGCGGTTCGGACAACACAGACATGACCAGGCAACCGGCTCACAGAGGCGTCGGCATCGGGGGGCGTAGCGTAATGACCCGCTGCAACGACGTTCGCGCCATGCACCTGGTTCAACCAACAAGGCTCGCCGGGCACGTGCAGCGCATCGAGGCTCCCCGAACGCAAAGTTGTCCCCGCGATTACGGTGCCCGGTGCCGGCCAGTCAGCGCTAATCCAATTGGCATTCATCGCCGTTCCGCATCGGCGCGAAGTACCGCAATGAGCGCCTGAAAATCTGCGGGTGGTGGCACTTCAAATTCGACCGGTTTGCTCGTGACCGGATGGACGAACGCCAGCCGTGCCGCATGCAAGGCCTGGCGCTTGAAACTCCGCAGCAAAGCGATCAGATCTTCAGTGGCGCCCGCCGGCAATGCCAGCCTGCCGCCGTAGACCGGGTCCCCGACGAGCGCGTGGCGGCGATGCGCGAAATGGACACGTATCTGGTGGGTTCGCCCTGTCTCCAGCCTGACGCGGACATACGTGAACGCCCGGAACCGTTCGATGACGGTGTAATGCGTAACCGCCGATTTGCCGTTCCGCTGAACGCTCATCCGCTTGCGATCGACGGGGTGCCTTGCAATGGGTTCGTTGATCGTCCCGCCGCCGGTAAGCACCCCGTTGCAAACGGCCAGGTAAGTGCGCGAAATCTCTCGATCAGCCAGCAAGCGGACCAGGGCCGTGTGTGCCTTCACGGTCTTCGCCACCAGCAACAAGCCGCTGGTTTGCTTGTCGATTCGATGAATGATGCCTGCCCTGGGCACCAGTTCGAGTAACGGCGCATGGTGCAGCAAGCCGTTCATCAGAGTACCTGCAGGATTTCCGGCCCCCGGATGCACAACCAGGCCGGCGGGCTTGTTCACGACAAGCAGATTCTCGTCCTCGAATACAACACTCAGAGCGATCGGTTCAGGTTCTGCGCGCACGCTCTTTTCGGCCTGCGGCAGCAAGGAAACGAGCTCACCGCCAGCGACCGTATCGCGAGGCCGCTTCGGGCCGCCATCCAGCGTGATTGCGCCGGCCAGGAGCCACTCTTTCAGGCGACTGCGCGAATACTCGGGAAACATCTGCGCCAGCGCCTGGTCCAATCGGAGACCGGCGAGTTCCGCCGGGATCGGTCTTGTCTGTCGCGCTTCGTTCATAGATTGGCTTTGGATTGCGGTATACTCGCCGGCCCGGTATTTCCGGGACGACGCAATTTTCGGTAGGAACAGCCCAAAGTATGCAACTTAATTCGCAAATCATGAAGCCGGCCGCCTGCTCCTGATCGTTATTCTCGGCATGACGCTGGTCGCCTGTGCGGGCAATGACGAGCAACGTACCGAAGTCCAGAACATCACCGAGGCTTATGCAAAGGCCCAGGAATCGATCGCGCATAATAATTACAGGCGTGGCATTCAGATCTTCGAAGCGATCCAGGCGCGTTTTCCGTTTTCAGACCTGTCGCGGCAGATTCAGCTTGAGCTCATGTATGCCTACTACAAGAGTGGCCAAACGGAACAGGCGATCGACGCGGCGGAGACCTTCATGCGTGAAAACCCGATTCATCCACGGGTCGACTACGCGCTCTATATACAAGGACTCTGTTACTTCGAGGACGATCCGGGCATCCTCGAGCGCCTGTTCCGCAAAGACACGACTAACCGTCCACCGAAAGAACTCGAGCGTGCTTACGCATCGCTGCGACGTCTCGTAGAGCGATTCCCTGCGAGTGAGTATGCACCCGATGCAGAGCAACGCATGCTCTATATCAAGAATCGCCTGGCCGATTACGAGAATCACGTGGCGGACTACTACCTGCGTCGTGGTGCATATGTTGCGGCACTCAATCGTGCCAAAACCGCGCTCGAGCAATACAATGGTGCCGCGGGAAATGTGCGATCGCTGCGGATTATGGCGGCTGCTTACGAGAACCTCGGCATGATGGATCTCGCAGACAGACACCCAGAGGGTCCTCGCCGAAAATTTCCCGAACGAAGGGTAATTACGTCGGGAACTTGTAGCCCGACGTAATCGGGTAGCGCCAGTCTCGACCGAATGCTCGTCCGCTGATACGCACGCCCGGCGGCGCTTGGCGCCTTTTGTATTCGTTGCGCTTTACCATCTCAAGCACCCTGAGCACCGTTGCATGATCAAAACCTCGCTCCGTTATTTCGGCGACCGAGAGGTCTTCCTCGATGAAGGCTTCGAGGATCGGATCGAGCACATCGTAATCGGGCAACGAATCACTGTCCTTCTGGTCCGGACGCAGTTCAGCGGAGGGTGGGCGCGTAATGACGCGCTCCGGAATCGCCTCACCGAGCGTGTTGCGGTATCGCGCCAGCCGATAGACCATCGTCTTGCTGCAATCTTTTATCGGTGCGAATCCACCCGCCATATCGCCGTACAGGGTCGCGTACCCAACCGCCATCTCGCTCTTGTTGCCGGTCGTCAACAGCATGCGTCCCGTCTTGTTCGAAATCGCCATAAGCAACAGGCCGCGACACCGCGCCTGGATGTTCTCTTCCGTAACATCCGCTTCCTGATCGCCGAAAATCGGCCGAAGCTGACTGACAGTAGCGTCGTACATCGGTTCGATCGGGATAACGTCGTAGCGTACCCCCAGCGTTGCGGCCTGAAGCGCGGCGTCTTCCTGGCTCATTGTCGATGTGTATCGAAACGGCATCATTACGGCGCGCACGCGCTCAGCCCCTATGGCATCGCAGGCAATCGACAACACGAGCGCCGAATCAATGCCGCCGGACAGGCCAATAACGACTCCGGGAAAACCGTGCTTTGTTACATAGTCGCGAGTTCCGGTTATCAGGGCGCGATAAATGCTCGCCTCTGTCGAGAGCGGTTCGGCGCAGGCACCAGGCTCCGGGACCGCGCCCTTGGCCGTGCCTTGAATCACTGACGTGTAGAGCCCTTCCTCGAACGGCGGTGCTCGAAAACACGTTTTACCCTCCGCATCCATGACAAACGAACCGCCGTCGAAGACCAGTTCGTCCTGGCCTCCAACCATGTTGAGGTAAATCACGGGAATACCGACCTCCGCGATTCGCGCGCGAACCGTCCGCTCTCGCCTTACCTGCGTATCCAGTTCGTAAGGTGACCCGTTGATTGCAATAACACATTCAGCGCCCGCGCTGCGACTGCGCGCTATCGGCTCAGGCCGCCAGACATCCTCGCAGATTGTGACGCCGATGCGGATACCGTTTATCTTGAAGACTGCCGCGTCTTTGCCCGCCGTAAAATATCGTTCCTCGTCGAACACGCTGTAGTTAGGCAGCAGGTGTTTGCGATAGTGGCTGATCACCTGCCCGTCCAACAACACCGCACAGCTGTTATAGATGTGCTCGTTTTCATATTCGGGAAAGCCGATCAGGACCGCGATGCCAAATACCTTGTCACGAATCTCGGCAACTGCGTTCTCGACGCTATGGCGCAAACCTGCGTGGAACAGGAGATCCTCCGGCGGATAACCACAGACGCTGAGTTCGGGAAAGACAACCAGGTCAGCCCTGTCTGAATCGCGGGCGCGAATCGAGTAGTCGATTATCTTGGCGGTATTGCCCGCGACATCACCAACCGCGAGATCGAGTTGCGCCATGGCGACTTTGACGCGGTCGTTCATCTAGGGCCAGTTAACACTAGCGAGAGAGCACTTCCTGCATCTTGGCTCCAAGCTCGGCCGGTGAGCGAACCGTGGCAACGCCGGCCGCATCGAGCGCTTTGAACTTGTCTTCGGCCGTTCCCTTGCCGCCGGCGATGATGGCACCGGCATGACCCATGCGTTTGCCCGGTGGCGCCGTTACGCCCGCGATATAGGCCACGACCGGTTTGCTGACGTTGCTCTTTATGAACTCTGCAGCGGCTTCTTCGTCGCTGCCACCGATTTCACCGACCATGATGACACCATCAGTATCCGGGTCGGCTTCGAAAAGCTCCAGGCAATCGATGAAATCCATACCACGGACCGGGTCCCCGCCAATACCGATGCAGGTTGTCTGGCCAAGACCGATCGTTGTCGTTTGGTAGACCGCCTCGTAGGTGAGTGTTCCAGAACGCGATACGACACCGATGCGGCCTGCCTTGTGGATGAATCCGGGCATGATGCCGATTTTGCACTCGCCGGGCGTGATGATGCCGGGACAGTTTGGACCGATAAGCCGGCAATCGTAGTAACGCAGTGCGGACTTGACCTTGACCATGTCGTTAACCGGGATGCCCTCGGTGATGCAGACGATCAGGCTCACCCCCGCATCGGCCGCTTCCAGAATGGCGTCCGCGGCGAACGGTGGCGGCACGTAAATCATGCTGACATCGGCACCGGTCTCATCGACGGCATTACGAACCGTATTGTAAACCGGCACACCCAGGTGCTCCTCGCCACCGCGGCCGGGCGTTACGCCGGCAACCACTTTGGTGCCGTATTCGATGCATTGTTCGGTGTGAAAAGAGCCTTGGTTGCCGGTGATGCCCTGGCAGAGGATCTTGCTGTCTTTGTTGACCAGAATACTCATTAAGTTTTTTTCCGTCAGGCTGCCGCGGCAACCACTTTTTTTGCCGCGTCGGTCAGATCGTCCGCTGCAATAATGTCGAGACCGCTGTTGGCCAGCAACTCTCGTCCCTTGTCTACGTTGGTGCCCTCGAGCCTCACGATCACCGGCACGCTGACGCCGACCTCCTTGACCGCGCTGATAATGCCTTCGGCAATCAGGTCGCAGCGCACGATGCCGCCAAAAATGTTGACCAGAATCGCCTCCACGCTGTCGTTCGAGAGGATCAACTTGAAAGCCGCCGCGACACGCTCGGCGGTTGCACCGCCGCCCACATCGAGAAAGTTCGCTGGCTCGCCACCGTGCAATTTGATCAAGTCCATAGTGGCCATGGCCAGCCCCGCGCCATTCACCATGCAGGCGATATTGCCGTCCAGAGATACGTAGTTGAGATCATGTTCGGCCGCCTTGCGCTCCGCCTCGTCTTCCTGCGATTTGTCCCTGAGTTCGGCGATTTTCGGCTGACGGAAGAGCGCACTGCCGTCAATGTTGATCTTGCCGTCAAGCGCGACGATGTCACCCGCCTTGGTCGTGATCAGCGGGTTCACTTCGATGAGGCTGGCATCTGTGTCCAGGTACAGCTGGTACAGGCGCTTGATCAGGTCTCCAAACTGGCGCATCTGCTTCTTGTCCAGTTCGAGGCCGAAAGCCAGCTGTCGCGCCTGGTAGTCCTGCAGCCCCGCGTCCGGCGCGATCGCAACCGAGAAGATCTTCTCGGGCGTCTCCGCAGCAACCTTTTCGATATCCATGCCGCCGGCGGCCGACGCAATAAACGAAATGCGGCTGACTTCGCGATCGACGAGCATGCTGAGGTAAAGCTCGCGGTCGATATCCGATCCATCTTCGATGTACACCGTATTGACGGGCAGCCCTTCGGGTCCGGTCTGGTGTGTAACCAAGGTCGAGCCCAACATCTTGTCCGTGTAGTCGCGGACTTCGTTGAGCGTGCGTGCGAGTTTGACACCGCCAGCCTTGCCGCGGCCCCCGGCGTGGACCTGCGCCTTGACGACCCAGAGGTCGCCGCCGAGTTCCTGAGCGGCCTTTACAGCCGCGTTTGGCGATTCGGCCGGGATGCCGCGCGGCACCGGAATGCCGTATTCGGCAAACAATCGCTTCGATTGATATTCGTGGAGGTTCATCAGTTAGTTTGTCTTCTGGTTGTCGGTCGTTGTGCCGGCGAGCGGGAAGGATTCGCGGTCTTCGCGAAAAGTCGCGGTATTTTGTAGGTTTGCGGGACCCTTGTCCATATTCAGTCTACAATCGGCGCAACTCACGAAGTCTGCAACGGCAAATTTTTGATGAACGAGGCACAGACCGAGACCCTTCTGAGGCGGACCTTCCGCGGTTCCCGGGAGGCATTGATGCAGCGAGCATTCGGTGAGCCGGAACTGACCTGGCGAGTGCTTGTAACGCTGAACTGGTTTCGGCTGTTCATCGCCATTCTGCTACTCATTCTGTTCTTCGGGTGGGGTGAGCCCAGGATCTTCGGCCATCAGTATCCAACGCTTTTTGCGGCGACGGATGCAGGCTACGTCGTCTTTGCGGCGCTATCCGCTGTCTGGCTGCGACAACGCTGGTCGCCGATTAACGCTGTTGGACTTACGCAAGTTCTCGTCGACATCGTGGCAATCGTTGCGCTTACGCACGCAAGTGGTGGACTCTCGAGCGGTCTTGGCGGTCTGCTGATTGTATTTGTTGGTGCTGGAAGCCTCATTCTGCCATTTCATTATCCGCCAGTGCTTGCCGCCGTCGCGACATTCGCAATCCTGGGAGAGCAGGCATTTCTGCAATTCGGAAATACGGAATCGACACGAATTTCCCTGCAGCCGGCATCTTGAGCGCGATTGTCTTCGCCATCGCGCTGACCGCGCAGCCACTCGCACGGCGAATTCAGGCTAGCGAGGCACTGGCACGCAAATTCGGTATCGACCTTCAAAATATCTCGGAACTGAATGAGTACATCGTCCAGCATTTGCGCGAGAGCATCGTGGTGATTGACGGAGACGATACGGTTCGACTCATAAATAGTTCAGCGACTCAGCTACTGGGCGCCGGTGAACCTTTGCCCGGTAGCCCGTTAGGTATCGCATCGAACGAACTGAACGCCTACGTGAAACTCTGGCGAGCGGATTCCTCGACGTCCTCCCACCCTGAGTTCACGCTCGTTTCCGACAACAACACTGTTCGAATCACCGCGCACATCGCACCCCTCGGACAAGGCGGACGACGCGACGGACCTGTTCTCATCTTTCTCGAAGACGTCAGCATCATGAATGCGCGAGTACAACAGTCCAAACTCGCCTCACTGGGACGGCTTAGTGCCAGCATCGCGCACGAGATACGCAATCCTGTGGGTGCGATGAGCCATGCCGCACAGCTTCTGCGCGAGTCGCAGGGCCTTGACCGAGGAGGACAAACGACTTACCGAGATTATCCAGACTCACTCGGGCAGGGTCAGCCATATCATCGACAACGTCTTGCAGCTTTCCCGCCGCGAATCCAGCGGCCTCAGCGTCGTCAATCTAAAATCCTGGCTGGACGATTTTGCGAGTGAGTTCGTAAGAACACTCGAACTACAGGAAGGAGAATTCACGGTCAAAAATGTGCCCGAGGATATCGAGGTGCGTATGGACCCCGGCCACTTGCGGCAGGTTTTGTGGAACCTTTGTGACAATGCGGTCAAGTACGCAAGCGAGACCGGCGGTATCATGGTTGAGGTTAACGCGGGTCGCATACAGAGCCAGGGCCGGCCTTTCCTGGAAGTTCTGGACTGTGGCCACGGCGTCGATGCGCAGACCGCCGAAAAGATCTTCGAGCCATTTTTCACGGCGCGCTCGGGCGGCACCGGCCTCGGTTTGTATATTTCCCGCGAGCTTTGCGAACTCAATCGTGCGACCTTGCTATACCTTGACCGGCCCGGGGGAGGAAGTATCTTTCGTATCGTATTCGCCGACCCGGACCGCTGGGAAAGACAGGAAGACCAATGAACCAACCGCTGGCACTCGTTATCGACGACGAGCCCGACATTTGCGAATTGCTGACACTGACGCTCGGTCGGATGGACATCCGGACCGAATCGGCGGCTAATGTCAGCAGCGCCAAGAAACTACTCGGGAAGCATCGATTCGACTTGTGCCTGACCGATATGCGCCTTCCGGATGGTGACGGACTCGAGCTCGTTGACTGGATACAGAGCCATGCAACGGGGGTCCCCGTGGCCGTTATCACGGCTCACGGCAATGTCGAAACGGCCGTCCAGGCGCTCAAGCTCGGTGCTTTCGACTTCATTTCGAAGCCGCTGGACCTTGGCCACCTTCGGAAAATTGTCGAAAACGCGTTGCGCGTATCGGGCGCGCGGCAAGCCGGAAATTCGAAATTGCTCGGCGAGTCACCGCGAATGGAAGAACTGCGCGAAATGATCGACAAGGTCGCGCGTTCGCAGGCGCCGGTGCACATTTCGGGTGAATCGGGTACCGGCAAGGAGCTTGTGGCGAAGCTGATTCATGAAAGCGGCCCCCGAGCGGAGGGGCCCTTCATTGCAGTCAATTGTGGCGCGATCCCGGCCGAGCTCATGGAAAGCGAATTTTTTGGCCATCGCAAAGGCAGCTTTACCGGGGCAATCAACGACAAGGCCGGTTTGTTGCAATGCGCAGAAAACGGCACCTTGTTCCTTGACGAAATTGCCGACCTGCCGCTCGCGATGCAGGTAAAGCTCTTGCGTGTTATTCAAGAGAAAAAGGTGCGCCCCGTCGGCGCGTCGCAGGAAGAGTCCGTCGACGTTCGCATTCTGTCTGCGACGCACCGGAACCTGGGAAAGATGGTGGCCGACGACGAGTTTCGTGAAGATCTTTTCTACAGAATCAATGTCATCGAGCTGCACGTACCGGCGCTGCGCGAGCGCGGCGATGACGTGCTGTTGTTGGCGAAGGTCATCCTCGAACGCCTGAATGCCAGCGCATCGCTCGATGAGACCGCCCGGACCGCGCTACTCGGATACTCCTTTCCCGGCAACGTCCGGGAACTTGAAAACATGCTCGAACGCGCCGTCACTCTGTGCACCAGCGGAAAAATTTCGGCGGCGGACCTGCCGCGGCGACCGACGACGGACACCGGGACATCCGCCCCACCGCTGGAAGGCAAACTCGGCGAACAGGTTGAAGACATTCAGCGCCAGGCGATTGTCGAGGCACTTGAAAAAACGCGCTACAACAAGACTGCCGCGGCCAAATTGCTGGGACTTTCGTTCCGGCAGCTGCGCTATCGAATCAAGAAGTTGGGCATAGAGTGACAATTTTTGTCAGTTTGCGACACACAAGGGTCGCATCGGCGACAGGATTGTCACTTTTTGCCGACGGATAGCGCGCGTTCTCGTGCCCGGTTCAGGAAGGAAGACCTGAAAACCTTATTAAAAACAGTATGTTGACAATTCAGTAAGGTAGTTGGCATGGAGCTTGCTTTATCTCTGGTACAGGCGATTTCGCCGTTTGCACTACTAGAACGCTCAATTCATGGAGAAGAAGAGATGAAGAAGCAACAAGGTTTTACATTGATCGAACTGATGATCGTTGTCGCGATTATCGGTATTTTGGCGGCAATCGCTATTCCGGCTTACCAGGACTACACGATCCGCGCACAGGTATCTGAGGGCTTGAGCCTTGCCGGCGGCGCGAAAGCGGCGGTTTCGGAGTTCACGATGGACTCGGGCCGATTCCCGTCCGACAACTCGACTGCAGGTCTTTCTGCTGCAAGCACTATCCAGGGTAAGTACGTCACAACCGTTACAAACGCCGACGGTCGTAATCACGATCCAGTACGGTAATTCAGCGCACTCAACACTCGCTGCCGGCGAGCTGGTACTCTCGGCTGTAACGAACGCGGGAAGCGTTGAGTGGATCTGCCGCAGCGACGCGTACCGCGGTCATCCTCGACAAGCACCTGCCGGCCGCTTGCCGATAAGACAGTTCAACCAGGGCATTTCGCCATGGTCAAGAAGTCAGAAAAGCCCCGGTCACCCGGGGCTTTTTTTATTGGCACCCGTCAATAACCCGACATCAGTGTGATTGGCGTCACAATAGTCGACAACGCTACCGGAATTGGAGCGCCATATTCACCGGAGTGCGATAGACTTCCGCGGACAGGATGATGACAAGAGAACACATGAAAAATATCGCGAGAGGCTTTACGCTCATTGAACTGATGATTGTTGTCGCAATCATTGGCATTCTGGCATCCCTCGCGTTGGCCGCTTACCAGACCTACCTGGTTCGAACACAGGTGTCGGAGGGCATCAGCCTGGCGACCGGCGCGATGACGCCGGTCATCGACGCTTTTCATCAAACCGGTGAACCGCCGGTTGACCGAACGGAAGCAGGCATGAGTCCGCTGCCCGCAGACACGAAGGGCAAGTATGTTGCGGGTGTATCCATCGTCAACGGCCGAATTGACGTGACATTCGGTAACGACGCCCATGCCGAGATTTTCAACCAGACGATTTCGTTCACGCCGTATCTATCGGGGGAAAGCGCCGTCAATTGGCGCTGCGGAGACGCACCTGCCCCGGCCGGCGCGCCCCTTAGCGGAGTCACGATTACGACCGCCTACCAGGCGTCGGGAGTAGCAACCCGCTATCTGCCCGGCAACTGCCGGCCTTAAACCCTGAATTTGCCGCTCAAGGTACCAGAATCCGGCATTTCCAGCGTTTTACTTAATCGATTTCAGTAACTGTGAACCTCCGCACAAAATCCGGTTGAATCGCGGACTTGGATCAGTGAGACTGGTACGCTCAGAAATACCCGACAGTCCAAGTAACCTATGGCAGCAACAGCTTCCCAATCCAATCTTGCGGGCCTTCCCCGGCGCCTCGTCCAGGACGGCATTATCGCCGAGGACCGGCTTCAGGAGGCGACAGAAGCCGCGAAGAAGGAAAGACTGCCGCTGATCGCGTACCTGGTGGGTGCCGATCTGGCGAACGCTCGCGCGATCGCAGTGGCTGCCTCTCACGAATTTGGCGTTCCACTACTCGACCTCGACGCCGTCGAGATTGATCTCGATGTGGTCCGCGCCGTCGATCAGAAGCTCATTTCCAAGCACCGCGTGCTGCCGCTGGTGAAACGCGGACAGCGGCTGTTTCTCGGTATATCAGACCCGACCAACCTGCAGGCCATTGACGACATCAAGTTCGCGACAAGCATGCGGGTTGATCCGGTTGTGGTCGAACAGGACAAACTGGAAGAACGAATCGGCAAGGCGATCGACGCCGTCGATACGAGCATGGGGGATCTCCAGGACGACGACTTCGATCTTGAGAACCTTGACGTCAGCGGTGAAGAGGAAGTTCGTGAGGACGATTCACGTGACGACATCGAAGATGCGCCCGTCGTTCGCTTCGTCAACAAAGTGCTTCTGGACGCGATCAAACGCGGCGCATCGGACGTTCACTTCGAACCCTACGAAAAAATCTTTCGCGTAAGGACGCGCCTCGACGGCGTTCTTTCGCAGGTCGCAACGCCACCGGTAGTTCTCGCCAACAAGGTCTGTGCACGGTTGAAGGTTATGTCCCGCATGGACATCGCCGAGCGTCGAGTCCCACAGGACGGCCGTATCAAAATGCGCCTGTCCAAGAATCGCGCCATCGACTTTCGTGTAAACACCTGCCCGACGTTGTTCGGCGAGAAAATCGTACTGCGTATTCTTGATCCGTCGAGTGCCAAGCTCGGCATTGAAATGCTGGGCTACGAAGACGACCAGCGGATGCTGTACGAGAAGCACCTTGCCAAGCCGTACGGCATGATCCTGGTGACCGGCCCAACGGGTTCCGGTAAAACCGTTTCGTTGTATACCGGCCTGAATATTCTTAACACGGAAGACCGAAACATTTCGACGGCCGAGGATCCGGCGGAAATTAACTTGCCCGGCATCAACCAGGTCAACGTCAATCCCAAAGTGGGCCTGACATTCGCCTCCGCGCTCAAAGCCTTCCTGCGCCAGGATCCGGACGTGATCATGGTCGGCGAGATTCGAGACCTGGAGACGGCTGAAATCGCCATTAAGGCCGCGCAGACCGGCCACCTCGTGTTATCCACTCTGCACACCAACGACGCGCCAAAAACGCTGACACGCATGGTCGATATGGGCGTGAAGCCGTACGCGATCGCGACCTCGATCAGCCTGATTATCGCGCAACGACTGGCGAGGAGATTGTGCGGCAATTGCAAGGAGACGCGGGATATCCCGAAAGAAGCGCTTTTGAAAGAGGGCTTTACGGCGGAAGAAATCGACGCGGGCGTCACGGTCTTCGGACCCGCCGGGTGCAAGCAATGTAACGAAGGCTACAAGGGCCGCCTCGGCATTTTCCAGGTAATGGAGGTCTCGGAGACCATGGGTCGCATCATCATGGAAGGCGGCAACGCAATGCAGATCTCTGATCAGGCCTCAAAAGAGGGAGTCATCGACTTGAGACGAGCCGGATTGAACAAAGTCAAGGAAGGGGTTACCAGCCTTGAAGAGGTCAATCGGGTTACAATTGAGTAAATATATCGCGGATTAACGGACGAGATAAATGGCTGAAGCAGCGGCAATTAGTACGCCTTTCCTCTGGGAAGGAACCGACAGAAACGGCAAGAAAGTCAAGGGCAAGAGCCTCGCGGACAACGAGGCATCGGTACGCGCCGATCTACGACGCCAGGGTGTCGTGCCGTCTCGCATTCGCAAACAACGCAAGAGCATGTTCTCGGGCGGTGGCAAGATCGAAACGGCCGATATCGCCATTTTCAGCCGCCAGCTTGCGACCATGCTGTCCGCCGGTATTCCCCTGGTCCAGGCGTTCGAGATCGTCGGAAACGGTCACGAAAACGCTGCGATGCAAAAGTTGATCCTTGGAATCAAAGCCGATGTAGAGGGCGGTAGCGCCCTTGCTGAGGCGCTGGCCAAACAGCCGCTGTACTTCGATGACCTTTTTGTAAACCTCGTCGAGGCTGGCGAGCAGGCCGGTGCGCTCGAGACCTTGCTTGACAAGATTGCCACGTACAAGGAAAAGACGGAGGCGATCAAGAAGAAGATCAAGAAAGCACTAACCTACCCGGCCGCGGTCCTGGTTGTCGCGCTTGTCGTAACTACGATTCTTCTGATCTTCGTCATCCCCTCGTTCGAGGACCTGTTCCAGGGCTTTGGAGCCGATCTTCCGGGCTTTACCCGTATGGTGATCGACCTGTCTCTGTTTGTGCGGACAAAGGGCATATTTATCCTGATGATTTTGGGTGCTGCCGTTGGTGCCTTTCTCTATTTCAAAAAGCGCTCACGACCTTTCCGTCATTTCCTTGACCGCATGATGTTGAAAATGCCGATTATTGGTCCGATTTTGGAGAAAGCATCGATCGCACGTTATGCGCGAACGCTCTCCACGATGTTTGCGGCCGGTGTTCCGCTGGTTGAGGCGCTGGAATCAGTCGCAGGCGCAACCGGCAATATTGTGTATGAAGTGGGAGTTATGGAGATGCGCGACGAAGTCGCGACCGGTCAGCGGCTCCAACAATCGATGGAAAACACGGACCTTTTCCCTAACATGGTCATCCAGATGATTGCCGTTGGTGAAGAATCTGGCTCGCTTGACCAGATGTCGGCTAAAGTTGCCGACTTTTACGAAGAGGACGTCGACAACGCCGTGGACAACCTCTCGAGTCTGCTGGAACCGTTGATCATGTCCATCCTGGGCGTGTTGGTCGGCGGCCTGGTTGTCGCAATGTACCTGCCCATCTTCAAGTTGGGAGCGGTTGTTTAGAGCACTCCAGCGTATTTGCAAAAAAACGGCGTTCGGAGGACACTCCGAACGCCGTTTTTGATTCGGCTATTCGCAAAATTGACGGAGTCACAGCATGCTTGAACTGTTTACTCAGTCGGCACCGGTTTTTGTTGCCGTCGTATTCGCTTTTGCCCTGATAGTTGGCAGCTTCCTGAATGTCGTCATTTACAGATTGCCGATCATGATGGAACGCGAATGGCGCGAGCAGTGTGCGGAACTCCAGGAAGCGCCGCCAAGACAAGACATGCCGAAGGGCCGTTTCGACTTGATCGTGCCGAGGTCCCGCTGCCCTTCATGCGGTCAGATGATCAAGGCGTGGCAGAACATCCCCGTCATCAGCTACCTGCTACTCAGTGGGCAATGTGCGAACTGTAAGGAGTCGATCTCCGCACGATATCCGCTCGTGGAGATGCTAACGGCGGTGCTCGCAGCACTCTGCGCCTGGCACTTTGGCGCAGGATGGGAGGCCACCATGGCGATCTTGATGACGTTGGCGCTCGTACCAATCAGCCTGATCGATGCTGACACACAGCTCATCCCTGATTCCATCGTGTTACCCCTGATGTGGATCGGTCTCCTGATGAGCCTGTTTCACCCGATGACCGGGAGCGAGGTACTTTTCATCCCCCCCAAGGACGCCATCGTCGGAGCCGTCGCAGGTTACCTCAGCCTTTGGACGGTCTATCAGCTTTTCAAACTCGTGACCGGCAAGGAAGGCATGGGCTACGGCGACTTCAAGTTGCTCGCGGCGCTCGGTGCCTGGCTGGGTTGGCAGCAGCTGCCTTTGATTATTCTCATGTCAGCCGTCGTCGGCGCCATTGTCGGCATCAGCCTGATGGCATTTCGCAATCACGACCGCAGCGTCCCTATTCCCTTCGGGCCCTACCTCGCGGCCGCCGGCTGGATCACCATGCTTTGGGGCGACAGTATCAAGAATGCCTACCTTGACCTGATGCTCTGAGTGACCGAAGTAACCGACAATGCGCCCTTTCGAGTTGCATTGACCGGCGGTATCGCCAGCGGCAAGTCGACGGTAGCCGACATGTTCGCCGACCTGGGCGTTGCCATCATCGATACCGACGTCATCGCGCGTAAAGTTGTGCAACCCGGACAACCCGCCCTCGACGAGATTCGCGAGCGATTCGGCAACGAGGTCATTGATTCGGCGGGTCAACTGGATCGCCGAGCTTTGCGCAAGCTTGTTTTTTCTGATGAGAACGCACGACTCGATCTCGAGGCTATTCTGCACCCGCGCATCGGTGCCGAAACGCGACGCCAGGCTGACACTGCACCCGGTCCCTACCAGATCATAGTCGTGCCGCTGCTCGTCGGCTCTCCGCTTCTGCGATTCGTCGACCACGTGATGGTCGTCGATTGTGATGAAGAATTGCAGGTTCGAAGGGTGATGGCTCGCGACGCGGAATCAGCGGAACAGGCGCGGCGAATCCTGGCGGCACAAGCCAGCCGGGCGGCACGCCTCGCGATTGCGGACGATATCATCGACAACGATCACGGATTCGACGAGACCCTGCGCCAGGTGCGGTTACTTGACGAGAACTTCCGTCGCATGGCAAAGCGTCACTAAGAAATTTCATTGCGCTGGCGGCGCGTCAGGTTGTTTTTTTCGCGCAGCCTCGATATCGGCGCGAACAACGCGCCGAAACTCGTGAACATCACTTTCGGTAACGCGCGCGCGACCCACGATGCCCTGTTGCTCGACATCGAGTTGCGACAGCGCCAGATCCGAAAAGTACAGGGCTTCATCGTAGTACTCGCCGGTTGCCAGGTGCGCGGCCATTATCATCGCGTGCGACGAACCTGGACGTGCGCGCAAGGATTCTTCAAACGAAGCGACGGCTCGCACCGGTTCGCCCGCATAGACATGAACGAACCCGATAAAGTAATTGATCTGAGAGTAGCTCAAGCTCGTTGGGTCCGTATTCTGCGGTACGAGTAGCATGTTCTCAAACATGGCTCTAAGCGCCCCCAGGGATACCTCCGGACACTTGCCCATAACGACGGATGAGGTTAATGAAGTGTAAAGCTTGATCGAACGAGGATCGTAAAAACTTTTCGACATCAAGTCCGCGACTCGTTCGAAGTCGCCAGCCGATAGAACACCCATCTGGCAACGAATGATAAGTCGATTGACCAGCAGCAACGGATGGTCACTCGCAATATTCTCAACCGCCTCCTCGATCACCTGCAACGATTCGTCGTATCGCTGGGCGTTAAAAAGCTGCGTGGCGTACTGCGCCTGAGCCCTCGCGGACGTCGGTGCTTTATGTGCCGAGGCTTCGATAATACCCGGGAAGGTCTGCCAGACTGTCGCTGAGTACCGAGTGAAGCCACCTAGTAGAAACATTACACCTGCGGCCACAACGAAAAAGAGCTGGCGACTGACTTTCTTCTGTAGCAAGACGACAAAGGGCAGAACAAGGAACGCCGCGGACAGGTAGTTGCGATGTTCAAAATACAGTTCCAGGTTAATAACCGACGACTCCAGCGCGTGACCGGCATAAAAAAACAATGCGGCGAGAGCGAACAACGGCCACTTGTGCCGTTTCGCAATCGAGATGGAAATAATCGCAATGTGCAGCAGCGCACCCAGTGCTGTGGTAATCGGTGAGAAAATTCCCGTGGACTTGATAAAGTGGTCCTGAAAAACACCGGTCGTATACAGCTCCGGTATGAACCAGTGTCGCAGGTAGTCGGCGAGTATTCGCTGCTGCGTGAGAAAACGTTCGAAGATACTGAATTCTCTCGGCGCTACAACTTCGAAGATATTGCTGCTGAAATAATTTCGAACCCAGGTACAGCGCGATTACCGCAGAGGGCACAATAATAAACGCGCCGGCCCAATAACGATTGAGGCTGATCGAGACGGTGCTGCTGACTGGCCAGCACGGTCGATTCGACGACAAGAATCAGCAGCGGCAGAAGAATGCCGTTCTCCTTCGAGATCATTGCGAGGAGCGTAAATAGACCGATCGATCCGCTCATGATCAGGTAGGCTCTCAACGCATTGGTGGCAAGCAGATGAGCGCCCGTACAGATAGCTGAGCAGCCCGGCGAAAATAAACAGCGTTGAAAGTTGCGCCATGCGCTGCACGGCATAAAGCGTGGTTGAAACCAGGAAAGGATGCAGCAGCCAGTATGCCGCGCACACCAGGGCAATCCAACGCGCGTCTTGCTTATCGAACTGGAGTAATCGCAAGATCCGGACTGTCAGAATACCCAGCAAGGTACCGTTGACGAGGTGAATACCCAGGTTTGTTCGTTTGAACGGCCACGGGTCGGCCGGCCAGTTGTTTGCATCGATCAGGAAACTGAGCAGCGCGAGCGGTCGGCCGGTGGGCCCGGAGTGCCCACCAAATACGAAGGCTTTGAATGTCTCCCAGTTCTTAACACCACCACGATCGCCAAGAGCGGCGATGGAGCCGTAGTCGTCCAGCATGAATGGGCCTGTCAGGCCGGGCCAGTAGGCGAAAATACAGGCCAAAAAAACGACGATCCAGCCAATGACCAACGCAAGGACAATACGTCGGTCATCTCGATTTTGAGTAGCAAGATCCATATTTTTTTGCAGAACACCGTTTGCAACCGCGATCGGTCATTTTAGCTTGACGGCTGCCGCAACTTCATGGCGTTTGCCGAGAATTGAGACCGAAGTCACGCTCATTTGCCACCCGGCATCGGGTGGCGCAGAATAGCGGGATGGCAAAACCCGCAGAAGAAATAGCCGCTCAGGCCGCCACCGGCGCGGCACACTATGAGCAGCCCCTGTCTGAGCGTATGCGCACGTTTTTGCGGCTCGAGTTCCTCTACCAGCAAATGCTCTACAACAGCGACAAAGACGCTGATTGGGCAACACGGGCCACAATTTCCACGCTGCTGGAAGTCCTGGCGATTCTATCCAGAGGCGACGTCCGCAGCGAGGTTTTGAAGGAGCTGGACCAGCAGCTCAGCATCCTGCAACGCTTCCAGACGCAGCCGGGCGTGGACAGGGGGCGCCTGGACTCGCTCGTCGGCAACCTGCTCACCAGCCGAGATCAGATCGGCCGGATCGGCGCCGCGTTCCTTCAGCCAATCAAGGACAGTGAGTTCCTGAATGCCATCAAGCACCGCAGCGCCATTCCGGGCGGCACCTGCGAGTTTGATCTTCCCGAGTACAGTCATTGGCTGCGACAGCCAATCGATCGCAGACAGCAGGATCTCGCGCAGTGGATCGAGTCGATTCGCCCGATCTGCGACGCGGTCAGTGAGTCGCTTTGGCTGATCAGGGAGAGCGCCCAACCCACGGACCAGATGGCGATCAATGGCATGTATCAGCACAACATGCAAAAAGACAGCAATTGTCGACTGCTACGCGTAAGCCTCGCGGGTAACAGCTCTCTGTTCCCGGAAATCAGCGGCAGCCAACATCGCTTCACTATTCGATTCCTGGAGTGGTCGACTATCGACAGCCGTGCCGTGCAAACCGGGCATGACGTGCCGTTTCAACTTTCTATTTGTTGAAGCGCCGCGACGACCGGCATGTCGGCCGGAAGCAACTCCTCGGCATCGAGGCTGTCTTTCGGAACCCAGCGCAGCGCCTGTCCCTCGCAACCTGATGGATCCCTTTTCCATTTGCTGACGAGGAAGAACTCGATGGTAACGAGCCGATCTTCGTATTCATGGCGCAAATTCATGAACGAGGAGCATGCGGTGACTTCGATACCGAGTTCCTCGGCCAGTTCTCGCGACAGCGCGTCACACGCAGATTCGCCGCGACCAATCTTTCCGCCAGGGAACTCCCAAAGGCCGTGGAAGGGGCCATCGCCGATTCGCTCGGCAATCAGCACGCGACCGGATGAATCGCAGAGGATCCCCGCGGCGACATCGAAATGCTTCACTGATCGAGAGCTCTTAGCTGAGTTTGCCGTGACACTGCTTGTATTTCTTGCCGGATCCGCACGGACACGCCTCATTTCGACCGACTTTTCGTCCGTCACGCACGAATGGCAACGCGGCGGGCGCTGCCGGCTGGTCTCCCTGTGACGACGATCCCGTGCCGAGTGCAGACGCTTCCGCATGCTGGAACTTCATGGCCTCGGCCGCCTGTCTGCGCTTGGCCATTTCGGCCAGGTCATCCTCTCCCTGGATTCGAATTCGGGAAAGAATACTGATCGTGTCATGCTTGACCTGCTCAAGCATCGTGCCAAACATCTCAAACGCCTCGCGCTTGTATTCCTGCTTCGGATTCTTCTGCGCGTAGGAACGCAAGCCGATCCCCTGCCTCAGATGGTCCATCCCGGCAAGGTGTTCTTTCCAGTGATAGTCCAGTTGGCGGAGCATGACCTGCTTTTCGACACCGCGCATCAACTCCTCACCAATATCGCCGGCTTTTTTCTCGTAAGCCTTCCGGGCTTCTTCGATACAGCGCTCAGAGATCGCCTCGGCGCTCAGCGTTTTGTCGTCACTCGCCCAACGGGACACGTCGACATGCAGACCGAAATCGGATTCAAGAGCCTGGCCTAATGCGTCGGTATCCCACATCTCATCCAGGCTGCCCGGCGGAACGTACTGCCGCACGACAAGCTCTATCACTTCTTCACGTATCGCCGCAACCGAATCGGCGATTTCGTCAGCGTCCATGAGTTCTGCGCGCTGCGAGTAAATGACTTTTCGCTGGTCATTGGCAACATCATCGTACTCAAGAAGGTTTTTGCGAATATCGAAGTTGTGCGATTCCACCTTGCGCTGAGCACGCTCGATCTGGCGCGTCAGAAGACGACTCTCTATCGCCTCGCCCTCGCGCATCCCGGCCCGCGACAACAGGTTCTTGGTACGCTCTGGATCGCCGAAGATTCGCATCAGCGTATCTTCCATGGAGAGGTAGAACCTGGATGACCCAGGGTCGCCTTGACGTCCTGAGCGTCCCCTGAGTTGGTTGTCGATACGGCGCGATTCGTGGCGTTCGGTTCCGACAATGTGCAGGCCACCTGCGTTAACAACCGTGGCATGCCGCGCATCCCAATCTGCCTGGATTGCGGCCTTATCCGCACCGTCACCGGCATTCGCGAAATCCGCATCCAGATTTCCGCCAAGCACGATGTCCGTGCCGCGACCGGCCATGTTGGTTGCGATCGTGATCGCGCCAGGTCGGCCAGCATTCTGCACAATCTGCGCCTCGCGCTCATGCTGTTTGGCGTTCAGGACCTCATGCTTGATCTTCTTCTCGTCCAGGAACGATGAGAGCAGCTCTGATGCCTCGATCGATGTCGTGCCGACGAGTACCGGCTGGCCCCGATCACTGCAATCGACGACATCTTCGACGATCGCCTCATACTTGTCTTTCTCCGTAAGGTAGACGAGATCAGGCTGGTCGTCCCGGATCATGGGTTTGTCAGTGGGGATGACAACGACTTCAAGACCGTAGATCTGCTGAAATTCGAAGGCCTCGGTATCTGCCGTGCCGGTCATGCCGGACAGGTTGTTGTATAAGCGGAAGAAGTTCTGAAACGTAATGGAGGCGACGGTCTGGTTTTCTTGCTTGATCGATACGCCTTCTTTGGCTTCGACCGCCTGGTGCAAACCATCACCCCAGCGACGCCCCGGCATCGTGCGGCCCGTAAACTCATCAACGATCACAACTTCGCCATCCTTGATGATGTAATCCACATCGCGCTGGTAGATCGCATGCGCGCGTAGCGCGGAATTCAAATGATGAAGCAAGCGGATGTTACCAGCATCGTATAGGCTCTCGCCTTCGGCCAGCAGGCCAGCCTTGGCCATAAGCGACTCGACTTTCATGTGACCTTCTTCGGTCATATGCGTCTGCTTCGATTTCTCGTCAACCGTGTAGTCGCCACGAATAACCAGGCGACAACTCGCGACTTTTTGGCTGCCATCGACAAGCACGAGGTCGGCATCCCGTTCCTCAGCGAGGCTAACAGCGTCGGCGAGCTTCATGGCGTCAGTCGGTTCGCCATCGACTCCGGCAGGCGTGACGGCATTGCCGCTTTGATCAACCAGCGTCACGCGATTCGCCGGAATATCGAAATTCTGCGGTTCCTCGGTTTCCTCATGCTGTCTCAGCTTGGGAATCAGCTTGTTGATCTGCGCATAAAGATCGGTGCTGGACTCCGCCGGACCCGAGATAATGAGCGGCGTACGCGCCTCATCAATGAGAATCGAGTCGACCTCATCCACGATCGCAAAATTGAGTTTGCGCTGCACCTTGTCCTCGGTAGAGAACGCCAGATTGTCGCGCAAGTAGTCGAAGCCAAGCTCGTTGTTGGTCGCGTAGGTAATATCCGACTCGTAGGCAGCACGCTTTTCTTCCTGGGTCTGACCGCTCTTCGACACGCCAACGGTGAGGCCGAGAAACTCGTAGATCGGACGCATCCAGTCTGCATCGCGTTGTGCCAGGTATTCGTTAACCGTAACAACGTGTACGCCATCAGTGCTGATCGCGTTCAGGTAGGCAGGCAGCGTCGACATGAGTGTCTTACCTTCACCCGTGCGCATCTCGGCGATATTACCGTCGTGCAGCACCATGCCTCCGACCAGTTGCACGTCAAATGGTCGCATGTGCAACGTTCGCCAGGCAGCCTCGCGCGCGACGGCAAAAACCTCGGGTAAAAGGTTTTCAAGGGTCTCCCCTTCAGCGTAGCGCTTCCTGAAGTCCTCCGTTTTTGCTCTTAATGCTGAATCGTCGAGCGCCTTCACGCCCTCTTCGAGCGCATTTATCTTCTTGACGGTTTTCGAGTACTGACGCAGCAGGCGCTGGTTGCGGCTGCCAAAAATGCTTGTCAGGAAATTGGCCACTTAGGGCTCCTGGGTCCGTTGAAACAAAGGCCGCTATTCTAAGGTGTCGCGGAGCTATTTAGAATCCAATGTCTCGATTTATGGGCATTTTTTATGAACACAAGAAAGCGCGGCCTGTGCCGTAATTTGCGTCTTCGCTGGATTGGGGGGGTAAAGCGAGCTTACTGTGATGTTTCGCGAATGAAGCTGACCGGGTTTACCCGGCTGCCGTTACGCAGAACCTCGAAATGCAGATTGGGCCCGGTCGCGCGACCGGTTTCACCCATCAGGGCGACGACCTGACCTTTCTTCACTTCGTCTCCGACGGAAACGAGGTTTTCTGAATTATGTGCATAGCGGGTCGAGTAGCCGCTGCCGTGATTGATCTCGACCATGATGCCGTAGCCGTAGCGATCCGACGACCAGGTAACCACGCCGTCAGCGACAGCAACAATCTCGGCGCCCTTTTTCCCGGCAAAATCGACGCCCGTGTGATTGGCCGCCTTACCGGTAAACGGATCGGTGCGCTTGCCAAAATAGGATGAGATCCAGCCGGAACCGACCGGGCGCCCCTGCGGGTACACCCGTTCTTTCAGATTCTGGTTCGCCAGAACGCTCTCGAGAACGTTAAGCTGGGCCTCCCGGTGACTGAGCTGATGGCTTAGCGACTGCATCGCGTCAACCACCGCGGGAACGGCTACGTTGGAGCCTGCCGCCATGGGTTCCTCTGGGCCACCCATTGCCGGATCCGATTCGAAATCGAACTCGCCGTCGTCGATTTCCGCCATCTCTGTCAGGCGACGGCCAAGCGCATCCAGACGGATCACGCGAGCATTCATTTGCGCGATGCGGATAGCTAACGCATCGAGCGTGTCTTCGTTGCCTTGTCGAATTGCGGCAATGTTTTCTTGTTGCTCTTGCAGGTCGCCCGTCAACTCGGCCAGTGCGTTCGTGCTGACGCCCGAACCGGTCTTGGCCGATAACCAGTATCCACCTCCGAATCCGACGGCGCTAATGACGCAGACGGCAACAAGCATACCCAGACCAGCCCGAAGGCCAGACAAGCTGAGTTGCCTGGGTTTTCCAAACCCCTTGCCAAATATTACAACGTTCATCGAGTGCGCCTCGAACGTGCTTCTATTGATGCCAGAATTGTCAGACAAGTCGCGTAATCGCAGGCAGACCCCCTGCGACCGCTTGTTCGCGTTATTATCAACTTGCTGTCCCTTCTCACTTCGGTAGCCCCGCTGTCCTAGGATTGGATCCCTTAGACCGGTGGTTTTGCGCCGCCGCTTTTCAGCAGGTTTGCCCTTGTCGTATGCGACAATATGCATAATGACGGTTTTTATTACAAGGTTCGGATCCTGAACGGTGACTCGAGTCACTCAGGTTGGAGAAAAAGCGCTACTTGCGTCACATTATTAATGACCACAAAACAGCTCGGAAATCTCCTGAATCCCTGTAATGACGGGGATTTGGGCAATATAGTCCGGCGCGCCCGCGAGATGGGCGAGCTAACGGACGTATTGGCCCGGGCGCTGCCCGCAGAGCAGGCCCAGGGCATAGTTGCCGCAAATGTGCGGGACGGCGGGGAACTCGTCGTGATCGCGGCGACGTCTGCATGGGCGAGCCGGCTCCGCTACGAGGCCGATACGCTGCTCAAGGCAGCCCAGGCCTCCGGCGTCAAAGCCCACGCCTGCCGAATACGCGTCAGCCAGAGCTAAACAGCCACTCATCATTGTCAGGAGACGGACTCCGGTTGGGGAATTCCCCAACCGACAGCATCACCACCGCGGGTCGGCCGCTGGCATTGTCCCCTTTATGGGGAGGCGGACTCCTACAGGGAAACCGGCACTCACCGCCGCGGGCCGAATAAAAGGTGATCGAGAGCTTGGACCTTAGGCGTATGAGGGTGTTGCGTACGAGATGGGTGCTTTCTTCGGATCGGCGAACGTCACTTCTTCGTACGTTGATTGATCCTCAAGCATCGCTCGAAGCAGCCGGTTATTCAGATCATGTCCCGACTTGTAAGCACGCAGTTCGCCAATGAGACCGTGCCCGAGCAGATAGACATCGCCGATCGCGTCAAGAATTTTGTGAATGACGAATTCGTTAGCGTAGCGCAGCCCATCCTCGTTGAGAATGCGGTAATCGTCGAGCACGATCGCATTATCCATGCTGCCGCCCAGCGTAAGATTGCGCTCTCGCAGCGCTTCCACGTCACGCAAGAAACAAAAAGTGCGTGCGCGACTCACTTCTTTCAGGAACGACGTCGATGAAAAATCGATTGTCGCTTGCTGAGAAATCTTGTTGAAGACCGGGTGATTGAAGAAAACTTCGAAGTTAACCTTGAACCCGTCAAAAGGAACAAATTCCGCCCACTTGTCACCATCCTCGACACGAATTTTCTTTTTGATGCGAATGAACTTCTTCGCCGCATTCTGCTCTTCGATACCGGCAGACTGAAGCAGAAAGACAAACGGTCCGGCGCTGCCATCCATAATCGGTACTTCGGGCGCGGAAAGGTCCACATACAGGTTGTCTATACCCAGTCCGGCGAGAGCGGACATCAGGTGCTCCACCGTTGCCACCTTAACGCCGTCTTTGATAAGCGTCGTGCCCAGCATCGTTTCTCCGACGATGCGAGGATCGGCCGGTATGTCAACAGGATGGTCGAGGTCCACACGACGAAACGTGATGCCGGAATTCTCCGCGGACGGGCGCAATGTCATATAGACCTTCTCGCCGGTATGCAGACCGACTCCGGTCGCACGGATAGTGGTTTTTAGTGTGCGTTGTCTGAGCATTGTGGCGGCAAGACTACCATATGGACGAAAAACTCTTCAAGATTTCAGGACCTTATGAGGTTTCCCGGCGGTACCGGTTGAAGCGTAATTCTTCGTGGGATCGGACGCATGCCGGCCCGGAGCGAACCGGGCCGGCACAGCGGAGGAAAGATCCCGACGGCGAGTGAGTAGCACCACCGGGTCGAGCCGGATCGCTCAGTCCGCCTGGCGCCGAAGAAACGCCGGGATATCCAGCAATTCTTCCTGCAGCCCGGCTGCGTCCAGCCCGTCGCCGACGGCACGCTTGCGCTGCACTGTCGGCTTGTCGAGCGTGTGGTAGTTCGGCTCCGTCTGCGCGGCCGGCCGACGCACGATTCGCATCGGTGATTCCGCGTTCTTCGCCTGCTGCCCAAGGCCGGTTGCGACAACCGTAACGCGGATTCGGTCCGTCATTTCAGGGTCGATGACCGTGCCTACGACGACGGTGGCATTTTCAGACGCAAACTCCTTGATCGTAATACCAACTTCCTGAAACTCGCCAATGGACAAATCCGTGCCGGCCGTCACGTTCACGAGAATGCCGTTCGCGCCAGCCAGGTTGATGTCTTCAAGAAGCGGGCTCGAAATGGCAGATTCGGCCGCTTCGCGGGCGCGATCCTCGCCCGACGAAACGCCGGATCCCATCATCGCCATACCCATCTCGGCCATGACAGTACGAACATCGGCAAAGTCGACATTGATCAGTCCGGGGCGGGTAATCAGTTCAGCGATGCCCTGTACGGCGCCCTGCAATACCTGGTTGGCAGCACGAAAAGCATCCAGCAGCGTGGTTTCGCCGCCGAGAACAGTCAACAATTTTTCATTTGGAATCGTAATCAGCGAATCGACGTATTTTCCGAGTTCACCAATTCCGTGCTCGGCGATCTGCAATCTCTTGCCGCCTTCCATAAGAAACGGTTTGGTAACCACGGCCACCGTGAGGATACCGAGCTCTTTGGCAACCTGCGCGACGATCGGAGCAGCGCCCGTGCCGGTACCACCACCCATACCGGCGGTGATGAACAGCATGTCGGCGCCTTCGATGACTTCGACAATGCGGTCACGATCTTCCATCGCGGCCTGACGCCCGATGTCCGGATCGGAACCTGCACCAAGTCCTTTCGTGATGTTGCAGCCGATCTGCAATGACGTTCGCACGCGCGATCCTTTCAGCGCTTGCGAATCCGTGTTGGCACAGATGAAATCGACACCTTCAATACCGGTATCCACCATGTGCCCGACTGCGTTACCACCCCCGCCACCGACACCGATGACCTTGATGATCGCAGTCGAACTGTGCGCGTCCATTAATTCAAACATTGAGTCTTCCTCCGCTTGTTTACTTTCCCTGTGGGGTACTCACCAAACCCCGTTCTTTCAAAAATGGCCTTGGAACCACGACTTCATGCGTTCCCAAACCTCACCCAGATTGCCGCCGATCGGCGTGCTTCGCCTATCACGTCGCGACAAGTTTTCGTTTCCGTACAGCAGCAATCCGACGCCAGTGGCGTGGATTGGATTGCGAATAACATCCATTAACCCTTCAACATATTGCGGCGAACCGAGCCGGACGGGCATGTGAAACACCTCTTCGGCCAACTCGACCGCGCCTTCCATTTTCGCGCTGCCGCCGGTAATGACGACGCCCGCTGCAATGAGCTCTTCGAATCCGCTTCGCCGCAGCTCGTCACGAACCAAGCCAAACAACTCCTCGTAACGCGGCTCGACGATTTCCGCGAGCGTCTGGCGCGCCAGCCGTCGCGGCGGCCGCTCTCCAACGCTCGGAACCTCAATGGTCTCGTCAGGATTCGCGAGCTGCGAAAGCGCACAGGCGTATTTGATCTTGATCTCTTCGGCGTACTGCGTGGGAGTGCGCATCGACACGGCGATGTCGTTGGTCACCTGATCTCCGGCAATCGGAATAACTGCGGTGTGTTGGATAGCACCACCCAGGAACACGGCGATGTCCGTCGTACCGCCGCCGATGTCGACAATGCATGAGCCGAGTTCCTTCTCATCGTCCGTCAAGACGGCGTAGCTCGAAGCGAGTTGCTCAAGCACGATATCGTCTACCTCGAGCCCACAACGTTGCACGCATTTCACGATGTTTTGCGCCGCGCTCTCAGCGCCGGTCACCATGTGCACTTTCGCTTCAAGACGTACGCCAGACATGCCAATCGGTTCGCGAATGCCCTCCTGATTATCGATTACGAATTCCTGCGGCAGGATGTGCAGAATTTTCTGATCGGCCGGTATTGCTACCGCGCGGGCCGCATCGATCACCCTATCGACGTCGCCGGCGCTCACCTCTTTGTCGCGGATAGCGACAATGCCATGAG
The DNA here is from genome assembly GCA_963760325.1 of uncultured Gammaproteobacteria bacterium. GTDB lineage: Bacteria > Pseudomonadota > Gammaproteobacteria > Steroidobacterales > Woeseiaceae > UBA1847. Next base: position 52,554 of record CAVXCW010000047.1, read on the forward strand.
AATTCAGACTGCGTACGTGACTGCCGGCAATGCCCGTGTAAACCGAGTGAATATCGCAACCCGCCATAAGCTCCGCTTCCTCGACGGCACGCTGAATTGAGTGCACCGTCGACTCGATGTTGACGACCACGCCTTTCTTGAGGCCACGCGAGGGATGCGAGCCGATGCCAACGACCTCGATATTGCCGTCGTCGTTAATTTCGCCGACGATAGCCACGACTTTCGACGTACCGACGTCGAGTCCGACGATGAGATTCTTGTCAGGACGCTTCGACATTCAATTCGTGCCTCTGGCCGCGAGCATTTCCTGCTCGGTCTGCCGGGGTTTGGCGATCGGCGTAGCCGACCCGCCATTCCAACCGATCGTAAAGCCATTGCTGTAGCGCATATCGACATAGTCGATGTCCTTGGCACGACTCGTAATGATGTCGGCGACGACATTCAGGAAAAGCTCCGTGCGCCCGGGGACATCCCGGCGGCCAAGCCGCACCTGAATGCCGTTTTGCAGTGTCATTTCCCAGGAACCTCGCGCATCTACGTGCACACGTTCTAGATCAAGGCCAATGGGTATCAGTTGATCGCGTACCGCAAGGTAGCGTTTGGCAACCTCGGCGGAGCGCTCGTCCGGCCCACTCAGGCGGGGCAACTCCGCCGGAGGGTGTCTGGCTTCCGTAACGAATAGCTCGCCACGCGTATTCAGCAACCCGCTGTCGCCCCAGATCGCGGCCGGTATCTGTTCGGTCACGGTGATCGAAATGCGACTCGGCCAGCGACGCGCAACCCGCGCCTGGTCAATCCAGGGCAATGTCACTATGCGATCCTGTATTCGATCGAGATCCGCCCCGACAAATCCCGCGTCTATGTCCTCGCTGATCGCCTCCTCTATTTGCAGCGCGGAAACTCTCTGAAACGGGCCACTGATTTCGATCGACGAAATCGTGCGATCCAGCATTGTCAGGCTTAGCTGGTAGGTCGCGAAAACGATGCCGATCGCGAACAGGGGCGTAACGATTCGACTGATACGAATGGTTGGCATCTTTATCTGCTTCACAGTCTTCGACTTGCGACGCTTGGCTTGTTTACGAGCCATGTGCTGCCACCTCGTTGATGCTGTTTGCTTCACTCACACGAAAACTGGTCTCGAGAATTCGCCAGCAAAGCGCCTCAAAATCTATTCCGTCTTTTTTCGCAGCCATCGGGACAAGGCTATGACCGGTCATACCGGGCACTGTGTTCACCTCGAGAACGAGTGGTTGACCGTCGTCGTCAGCCATGAAATCGACTCGGCCCCAGCCCGAACATCCGAGTTCGGTAAAAGCCTCCAGGGCGAGGTCGGCATAGAGCCGTTCCTGCACATCACTGGCTGTGCCGCGACAGATGTACTGGGTACGGTCTGATTCGTATTTCGCTCGGTAATCGTAGAAGACGCGTGGCGTGACAATTCGAATACTCGGCAGTGCCTGGCCCTGCAGCACTGCTACCGTGAATTCGTCACCCGTGATGCAACATTCGAGCAAGGCGGTAGAATCGTATTGCAGCGCAACGTCCACGGCGTCGTTCAATTCGGCGCGTTCGAAAATCTTCGACATGCCAACACTCGAGCCCTGCCCCGACGGCTTGATTATTAACGGGAAACCAAGTTGTTCGGCAGCCACGGCGGCGTCCGCGGGTGACTGGACAACGGCGTAGTCCGGCGTCGGAATGCCGCAGGCACGAAACAGGTGCTTGCTGCGCACTTTGTCCATCGCGAGGGCCGACGCCATCACGCCACTGCCGGTATAGGGGATATCCAGCCATTGCAGGGCGCCTTGCAGTGCGCCATCCTCGCCGCCCGGGCCGTGCAGCGCAATCCATACACGATCAAATCCTGCACCGGCAAACTGCGACAGGTTCTTGTCCGCAGGATCCCAGGCATGCGCATCGATACCACTCGATTGCAGCGCTTTAAGAACAGCATTGCCGGTGTCCAGCGACACCGCACGCTCGCTCGAGTGCCCGCCCAGCATCACCGCCACGCGACCGAATTCGACTGCGTCCGCGACCACATGTCGATCTTCGACGATCGGAGCAGCGTCAATCATGATCGCTCCTCACCGACGATACGCACTTCGTGTGTCAGGCTTACGCCATGAACATCGAGTACCGTCTGTCGGACGTGCTCGATCAGTTCTTCAATGTCGCTGGCCGAAGCCTCGTTGCGGTTGATAATAAAATTGGCGTGCTTCGTCGAGACCTCGGCGCCACCGATGCGATAGCCTTTTAGTCCGGCCGCCTCTATCAGCCTCGCCGAGTAATCGCCCGGCGGATTTCGAAACACCGAGCCACAACTTGGCAAACCCAGCGGCTGCGTTGTTCTGCGACGATCAAGCATGGACTTCATCTCGTCCATGCTTGGCGTGATATCGGGATCAAACCGAAACAGCGCCTCAAGAAACCACTCGTTGGTGGGGCCCTCTACACTGCGGTAGGCAACGGTGAACTCGTCCGGCGTGCGTCGGTGAAGCTGGCCGCTGCGATCGATCGTCTGCACCGAGGCAACGCGCTCCCAGGTCTCCCCACCGTGAGCCCCGGCATTCATCGCCAGGGCGCCGCCGACGGTGCCGGGTATACCCGCGAAGAACTCCGATGGCCCCAGCTGCCACCGCACACACTGGCGTGCCAGCTGCGTGCACGGAACGCCGGCACCAGCCCTGACACCATGCTCGCCGACGCGCTCCATGTGCCTCAGCATCTTCGTCGCTGAAATAACGACACCCCGGAGCCCGGCATCACGAACCAGCAAGTTACTCCCCACGCCGTGCCAAAATAGAGGGGTGTCCGAGTCGAGTTCAGCCAGGAACGACGCCAGGTCAGCAATGCTGGCAGGAACAAAAAAAGTTTCGGCGGGTCCACCGACACGCCATGACGTGTGGCGGCTCATCGGCTCGTTGTACCGAATTTCACCCTGCACCTTGAGGTCTCTTGCCGCTGCCATCATGAGTGCACCTTCAGCGATGGACCGTTGGAAAGGCGTTCCGGCAGACCCGCTGCATACGCACCGATATCGCCGGCACCCATCGTAAGCAAAAGGTCACCGTCGGCGAGCAGGCCTTCCAACACCGGTTGCACTTCGTCGAGAGACTCGACGAATACGGGTTCAACGGAGCCACGCATGCGGATCGCGCGTGCCATCGAGCGGCCATCGGCCCCGGCAATGGGATCCTCGCCCGCCGGGTAAACGTCGAGCAGCACCAGGACGTCGGCTTCCGACAATACGGTCGCAAAATCGTCCATGAGGTCACGCGTTCGTGTGTAACGATGCGGCTGGAAGACGAGCACAATGCGCCTGGCGGGCCAACCGGACTTTGCGGCGGCCAGTGTCGCGGCAATTTCGGTTGGATGATGACCGTAATCGTCAACCAGCAACACTTTCCCTGCCTTGGTCCGCACCTCTCCGAAACTCTGGAAACGGCGGTCGATGCCTTCAAAACTTTCGAGGGCATGGACGACCGATTCGTCACCAATCTGCAGCTCGTCAGCCACTGCGATCGCTGCGAGTGCATTGCGCACGTTGTGCATGCCTGGCAACTTCAGACGTACTCGCAGGGCTGGGGACATAGCGTCAGCTGTGTCCCCGTGCGCAGGTTCCACCGCACTGGAATCACTCTGCCGAATGACGTCGAACTCCGTATGCGCTTCGTCGAAACTGACGTTCACCGCTCGAATATCCGCGCCGTCCGCGACGCCATAGGTTGTCACGGACCGTCCGATATCGCCGAGAACGTCATTGACGCCGGCGTCATCAATACAGACGACGGCCAGACCGTAGAACGGCAGATTGTGCAGAAACTCGATGAAACCGCTCTTGAGCTTCTCGATATCACCGTCATAAGTCGACATGTGGTCGGCATCGATGTTGGTCACGACAGCGAGCATTGGCTTGAGGTGCACGAAGGACGCGTCGCTCTCATCCGCTTCCGCCACCAAGTAGTCGCCTTGCCCGAGCCGGGCATTGGCATCGGCACTCTTGAGTCTTCCGCCGATGACAAAGGTGGGATCAAGGCCGCCTTCGGCCAGAACGCTGGCGACTAGGCTCGTTGTCGTTGTCTTGCCGTGTGTTCCAGCTACCGCGATCGAATAACGGAAGCGCATCAGCTCAGCGAGCATTTCCGCGCGGCTGACAACGGGCATGAGTTGCTCTCTCGCTGCAGATACTTCGGCATTGGTTTCATCGACCGCGCTGGAGACGACGACGGCGTCGGCATCGCGAATGTTGTCAGCAGCGTGGCCGATGAATATGGTGGCGCCCTGATTCTCAAGGCGCCTTGTTTGTTTGTTTCGTTTCAGATCCGAGCCCTGCACAGCATAGCCAAGGCTCAACATCACCTCGGCAATACCGGACATGCCGGAGCCGCCGATGCCGATGAAGTGCACGCAGTGGATTCGGCGCATTCGCTTGATCATGCCGATTCCCCTTTCTGAAAAACGGGTGCGTCTGAGCGGTAACTCATCCCATCCCCCCCGCTTGCTGAAGACACAGCTCAGCGATTCGACCAACGGCGTTCGGGGCAGCCAGTGACCGCGCTTTCTCCGCGCGATGCAGCAAAGCGTCACGCGATCGCAGCCAGTCGCGCAACAACGCAGCCAGCCGCTCCGGACTCAGCTCCGATTCCTGGATGATCGCCGCTGCACCGGCCTTGGTCATCGGTCCGGCATTCGCGGTCTGATGGTCATCGACCGCAGCAGGATACGGTACAAACAGAGCGGGCAATCCCGCGGCACACAGCTCTGCAACCGTTAGTGCGCCGGCGCGACAGACAACAAGATCAGCCCAGGCGTATGCCTCTGCCATGTCATCTATGAAGGGCAGCAGCTGAACCACGAGACCGTGTTCGGCGTAGGCTTGTTTGGCGACATCGAGCGTACGTTCGCCACACTGGTGACGAACGACAGGCCGCGACCCGGCGTCCAGCTCTGCCAGCGCCGCCGGCACCACACGATTCAAGGCAAGCGAGCCCTGGCTCCCGCCGAGCACGAGAAGCCTGAGCGGGCCGTGCCGGTCTTTGTATCGTTGGGACGGTGCAGGAATCGCGGCAATTTCATCGCGAACCGGATTGCCAACGGTTTCCACGTTGACTCGGGAATTAAAACTGCCCGGGAAGGCTTGAAGCACAACCCGGGCAAGACGCGCCAGAAGACGGTTGGTCAGGCCCGCAGCAGCGTTTTGCTCGTGAATCACCAGCGGTCGCCGGGTCAGCCAGGCTGCTACGCCGCCGGGACCGCTCACGAATCCACCCATGCCGAGCACCGCTGCGGGACGGCGACGAAAGATGACACTGAGCGACTGCAACAGCGCCCAGCCAGTTTGAAACGGAGCGATCAGCAGCGCGAGTGCGCCCTTGCGCCGCAGCCCCCTAACGCTGATCCATTCAATATCGATACCTGCGGCCGGCACAATTCGAGATTCGAGGCCGCGGTGCGTACCGAGCCAAACTACGTCTCGTGAACTGGCTTGCAAGCGTCGCGCGACAGCCAGCGCGGGATAAACATGTCCTCCCGTGCCACCGGCCATCACTAGAATCGGTCGCGCGTTCATGTTTTTCGGCCTCGTTTACGATTTACCGGTTTCGCGTCGACCGACAGCTCGTGATGGATTCGAAGCAGTAAACCGATGCAGATCATCGTAATGATCAGGCTGCTACGCCCGTAGCTGATCAGCGGTAAGGTCAAACCCTTGGTCGGCAATAAGCCCATATTCACGCCAACGTTGATAAAAGCTTGCAGGCCAATCCAAGTGCCAAGACCGATTGCGATGTAAGCATCGAAGAAGCGCTCCGCGCTTGCGGCCCGCATACCCAATTTGAAAACTCGCCAGAGCAAAGCCGCGAAGAGCGTGATCAGAACCACGGACCCTGCAAGACCGAATTCCTCAGCGAAGACTGCGAATACGAAATCGGTGTGCGCTTCGGGCAAGTAAAAGAGCTTCTGCACACTGTCGCCAAGACCCACACCAAACCACTCGCCACGACCAATCGCTATCAACGACTGAGTCAACTGAAACCCCGAGTCAAATGGGTCTGCCCACGGGTCGAGAAATCCTGTGAGGCGCTTCATGCGATATGGCGACGTAATCGCCAATGTCGCCATGGCGAGAACGGCGCTCGAGAAAAACAATAGAAAATCACGGATGCGTGCGCCCGCGACGAACAGCATGACAAGCGCTGTCGCTAGCAAAACGAGCGCGGCACCGAAGTCCGGCTCTTTGAGCAGCAGCACACAGGCCACAGTCAGTACCAGCATCGGGCGAAGGAATCCCATGAATTCTTCACGGAGCGACTTATTGCGACGGACGAGGTAACCCGCGAGGTAGAGCAGCAGGCAAAGGCGCGCCGGCTCCGATACCTGCAGGTTCATAAAGCCGACCCGTACCCATCGTGTGCTGCCGTTAACCTCGTGGCCGACGCCGGGAACCAGCACCAGCACGAGGAGGGCTACGCCGACAGACAACAAGAGCGGTCCAAGGCTCTGCCATACCTGCATCGGAATAAACAGGCAGACTCCTCCGGCGACCGCACCAATCGCCGCCGCGAGCAGTTGCCTTTGCAAGTAGTAGAACGGGTTTCCGGTCGCGTTATCCGAAATCGAAATCGACGCGGAAGCCAGAATCACGAGACCACCGAGCAACAAGGCAAGGACGAGCGTCAGCAACACCGGGTCGATCTGCAGCGTCGTTTTTAATCGCGCCGGGAACGGCATCGTTACGCTATGAGAGCTCATCGTTGCAACACCTGCACGGCCTCACAAAATGCTTCGCCTCGTGCCATATAGTTCTTGAACTGGTCCAGGCTTGCGCAGGCCGGGGCAAGCAGCACGGTATCCGCGGACTCGGCACAGGACGCAGCCGCCTGCACCGCGGCAGACATGTCTTCGGCGAAGTGGACGGGCATCACGGTATCGAGCGCCGCGGCGATTTTCTCCGCGTCTTTGCCGATTAGTACGACGCCGCGCAACTTGCCTTCAAGCGCCTCGGCGAGCTCGCGAAACTCGCCACCCTTACCATCGCCTCCAGCAATCAAGACCAGCATGCCTTCAACTGAGTTTATCGAGGCAACCGCCGCCGCAACATTGGTCGCCTTGGAATCATTGATATAGTCGACACCCCCGATACGCGCTACAAACTGCATACGGTGCGGCAGACCCGGAAACTCTGCGAGTACCTGCAACATCGCAGGCATTCCCAATCCAACCAGTTCTCCGGCGGCAAGCGCCGCCAGCGCATTAAGTTGGTTATGCGCGCCGTACATGGCGAGATCTCTGACCGAGATGAGCAACAACTCGCCACGCGCAAGGTAGGTTTTCCCGTCCTCGCTGCGCAGACCAAATTGATTCTCTGCCGGCGCGTCAAGGCCAAAACTGACTACGCGATCGCAGTGCCTGCTGTGCTTCTTCGCTATCGCGTCAGCACGATTGATAACTGCTGCCTCGGCCTCGCGGTAAACGCGATATTTTGATTCGCGGTATTCAGCCTCATCAGCATGCCAGTCGAGATGGTCCGGTGAGACGTTGAGGAGCACCGCGACGGCAGCCGGCAATTTCTGCGTTCGATGCAACTGGAAACTCGACAGCTCAAGCACGTAGATCTGGGGCGTCGGATAATCCAGAAGGTCAAGCGCAGGCTCGCCGAGGTTTCCACCAGCAAGGGCGTCGCGACCGTCGGCAAGGCACATGTAGTAGAGCAGCGTCGTAACCGTGCTCTTGCCGTTTGAACCTGTAACCGCGATGAACGGCGCTTTTGCCTCTCGCGCAAATAGCTCAATGTCGGAAACGACTTCGACATGCCTGCTTCGGGCTTTCTTCAACAAAGGATGGCTGTCTGCAATGCCGGGCGACGTTATGATCCGTGCAACGCCGCTGGGCAATTTGACGTCACCGAGCAATACTTCGGCATCTGGCCAGACGTCGTCGAGCTCTTTCATGCCTGGCGGTGTTTCGCGACTATCGAAAAACATGGCGTCGATATCCGTTCTTCTGAGATAGCGCGCGATGGACAGCCCGGTTGCGCCGAGTCCGACGACGAGATCCTTGTTCGTTGTTGCCCTTGCCGCGCTCATCGTATTTTCAGACTCGCCAATCCGATCAGCACGAGAATGACGGTGATAATCCAGAAACGAACAATGACCTTCGGCTCCGCCCAACCTTTGAGCTCGAAATGATGATGCAGCGGCGCCATACGAAATACGCGTTTGCCGGTCAACTTGAATGAAGCAACCTGGATGATCACTGAGAGCGTCTCGACGACGAAAACCCCGCCCATGATCGCGAGCACGATTTCCTGACGCACGACAACCGCAACGACGCCAAGCGCCGCACCGAGCGATAGCGCGCCGATGTCGCCCATGAACACCTGTGCCGGGTAGGTGTTGAACCACAAAAATCCAAGCCCCGCCCCGGCAAGTGACGTGCAGAAGACCAGGATCTCACCGGTGCCTGCGACGTACGGTATGCCGAGGTATCCCGAAAAATTTACGTTGCCCGTCACGTAGGCGAAAATGCCCAGCGCACCACCAACGAGGACGGTCGGCATGATCGCGAGACCGTCGAGGCCATCAGTAAGGTTTACCGCATTACTGAAGCCAACAATAAAAAAGTACGTCACGACAACCTGAAATACACCCAGGGGAAGGGCCAGATCCTTGAAATACGGAATCAACAACGAGGTTTGCACCTCGTCAGTTGCCGTGACGTACAGAGCAATGGCGGCAACAAGGGCCGCACTAGACTGCCAGAAGAGTTTTTGCGCCGCTGAAATACCAGCGGGGTCCTGCAATACGAGTTTCTTGTAATCATCGACATAGCCGATGACGCCGAAAGACAGGGTTACGAACAGAACGATCCAGACGTATACGTTCTCCAGATCCGCCCAAAGGACCGTACTGAATGCGATCGCGGTCAGTATCAACGCACCTCCCATCGTCGGAGTACCGGCCTTGAGAAGGTGGGTCTCGGGTCCATCCTCGCGAACGGGTTGTCCAAGTTGGTTCACGCTCAAGCGTTTGATCATGCGTGGGCCAATAATGAATGACAGAACCAGCGCCGTTAGCGCGCCGAGAATTGCCCGCATCGTCAAGTAGTTGAATACGTTGAAGCCAGATTCGAATTGCGCGAGGTAATTGGTGAGATAGAGCAGCATGATCAGGCCTCTCGTCTCACGGGCTCGATTTCGCGCAACGCGTCAACGACGCGCTCCATGTGCATTGACCTGGAACCTTTTACCAGTACGTTGGTAGAACTCGTAAGACTGTGAGTCAGTTCGTCAACCAACGCATCGACGCTTCCATACCAGCTTGCGTTCTCACCAAACCCCTCGACCGTGTTGCGTGACAAGTCGCCCAATGCAAACAGGCGATCAATGCCGCTTGCGTTCGCTTTCTTTCCGACCTCACGATGCAGGCGCGCTGCATTCTCGCCGAGCTCTTTCATGTCGCCGAGCACGAGCCAGTTTTCGCCGGACAGCTGCGACAGGAATTCTGCTGCTGCGTTCACTGACAGCGGGTTTGCGTTGTAACTATCATCGAATAGCGTTGACCCATTCGTACCGCCCAGGGGTTGCAGCCGACCGCTGATCGGGCTGACGCCTTGAAGCGCCTCCTGTATTTCTTCGGCCTCGATCCCGAGAGAATGCGCAACGGCCGCCGCCGCGCATGCATTCCGCACGTTATGAATACCGGACAGTGGCAGGCGCACATCGATGTTTTTTTCCGGAAGCTGCAAGCGAAATTTAGTGTGCTCGACACCGGCTATGACCTCTGTCGCACGAACGTCAGCTAATGCGCCGAGCCCGAAACTAATCGTGCGTACGTCCTTGACCAGCGAAGACCAGTAATCGAAATACTGGTCATCGGCGTTGAGAATGGCTGTCTCGGGCCGTTCGTTGTTCTGCAAGATTTCGCCCTTGGCGCGAGCGACGCCATCAACCGAACCGAAGCCTTCCAGATGCGCTTCGGCTGCGTTCGTAATGACGACGACGTTAGGCCTCGCGAGTGCTGCAAGGTAAGCGATCTCACCAGCATGGTTGGCGCCCATTTCGAACACGGCGAAACGATGTTTGCTTCTGATCCTTGCCAGCATTAGGGGCAGGCCGATTTCGTTGTTGAGGTTGCCGTGAGTCGCTAACGTCGGTGCCCGCTGCGCGAGACAGGCCCTGATCAGCTCTTTGGTGCTCGTTTTGCCATTGCTGCCAGTAACACCAATGACCGTAGCGTCGTGCTCGTTGCGCCACGCCGCTGCGAAGCGCCCCAACGCGCGTCGCGTGTCGTCCACTTCGATTTGCGCGATGCTTGCTTTAATGCGGGTCGGCACCACCGCCGCTGCGGCTCCGATAGCCTCCGCCGTTTGCACGTAGTCGCAACCGTTGAAGTTCGGGCCTTGCAGCGCAAAGAAAAGCTCGCCGTCACGCAGGGTGCGTGTGTCTGTGCTTATGCCCGCAAACTCCCGATCGTCGCCATGCAACGAGCCATTCATGCTTTGTGCGGCAGCGCTCAATGATTGGATCATTGTGCGCTCCTCTTTGCCGCTGCCGCCATTGCAGCTTCCGCCACGGCGTAGTCGGAAAACGGGCGTTTTTCAGTGCCTACCTGCTGGTAGTTTTCATGGCCTTTGCCGGCAATCAACACGATGTCGGCTTCGTTTGCCTGCGCTACAACCCAGGCGATGGCCGCGGCGCGATCCTCAATGATCGTTGCCGACTCGGGCCGAGCGAGGCCGGCGACGACGTCGTCTATGATCTGCTGAGGATCTTCCGTACGCGGATTATCGCTGGTAATGACAACACGGTCGGCCAGACGCTCAGCCGATTTGGCCATCAACGGCCGTTTGCCCGAATCGCGCTGACCACCGCAACCAAACACGCACCAGAGTTTGCCGCGGCAGTGCGGCCGCAGCGCACGAAGCGCTACCTCGATGGCATTCGGGGTATGTGCGTAGTCTACGTAAACTGTCGGTCCATCCGCGACAACGCGCTCCATGCGTCCCGGCGGCGCCTGCGCCTTTGAAAGGGCATCACAGGCCGCATCCAGGGGAACGCCTTGCTGAAGCATCAAGGCAAGGACCATCACCGCATTCGCGACGTTGAAATCACCGGGCATTAGCAGGGTAAAGTGACCGTCTCCCCAGGAGCTGTCGAAAGTCACTTCCGATCCCCGCTTGTTCAGAATGACCGAGCGGACGCACACGTAGGGCCTGCCATCGGTAACGCGATCAAAGTGTGTCGAAACGGTCACCACTTCCTGACCGCAGCGAGCAGCCAGCTGAGCGCCAAACTCCGAATCAAGGTTGACGATTCGATGCCTAACGTCGGACTCAAGAAACAGCCGCGCCTTGGCTTCGAAGTATTCGCGCATGTCGGCGTGATAATCGAGGTGATCGCGGGTTAAATTGGTAAACAACGCGGCCTCGAAGCGCACGCCGTCGACGCGGCCTTGCGACAGTGCATGCGACGAGACCTCAATTGCGGCGAATTCGGCGCCCTGTTCCACGAAACCGGCGAGCCGATCATGTAATTCAACCGCAGCGGGTGTCGTCATGCCCTCCACGCCTACAATTTCGTCTACGCCGTATCCGAGCGTGCCGAGATATGCGCATCGCACTCCCAGGAGCTGTGCGCATTGATCAACAAGCCATGCCACGGTCGTTTTGCCGTTGGTTCCGGTGACGCCAATAACACGCAGCGCTTCGGACGGCCGGCCATAAAAGCGGTTGGCTATTTCACCCAGCTTGTCGCCAAGGTGGTCGACTGCAATCAGCAGCATGTCGTTGTCTTCCGGCCTGTCGGCGGTCGATGCGTCGTACACGACCGCACTGGCCCCTGCAGCCTTCGCGTCTGCAAGGTAATCGAGCCCGTGACTGTTGATGCCCTGACACGCCAGAAAAACGTAGCCGTTTCGAAGCTGGCGACTGTCACTGGCAATACCGCGAACCGGCAGCGGCGGCGCGTCAGCGTAGCCCTGCAACAAGTCAGCGAGGGTTGGAATTGAGGGCAGGTGTTCAGCGGGCATGCTCATCGACTCGTTGTCCGCTCCGCCATCGCCTGCAGTGCAGTACCTGAATCCCGGGCCGGCATCGCGTCAGGAGCGACGGCCAAAAGCCGCAGCGATTCGGCCATTACATCGGCGAACACGGGCGCCGCAACGTCGCTGCCATAATAAAGTTCACCGGTCGGCTCATCGATTACGACAACCGTCGCCAGCCGCGGATCGCTGGCTGGCGCAAGGCCCGCGAAGATCGAGATGTACTTGTCCTGTGAGTAACCGCCGTCAGCCGCTTTCCACGCGGTTCCCGTCTTGCCGGCGATTCGGTAGCCATCAACAGACGCCTTGGTACCGGTGCCACCCGGCCGCACGACTTCTTCCAGCATGCGTCGCACCGCCACCGCAGTATCTTGCGATATCACCTGCTGACCATCGCCTGGTTGATCAAGCCCGACCAGAGATATCGGCCGCATGTTTCCGCCATCACCCAGGACAGCGTAGGCCTGCGCAAGCTGCAGCGGCGTGACCGAGACACCATATCCGTAGGCAAGGGTGGCCTGATTAATGGGTTTCCAATGACTGAAATTCGTTAGTCTGCCGGCCGACTCCCCTGGGAATCCGCTGGTAGTCAGCGCACCGAAACCAAAGTGTGCCATCGTCTCCCAAAGCTGATCCGGCTGCAGCGTCATTGCGAGCTTCGTCACGCCGACGTTGCTGGAGCGCGCCAGTATTGTCGTCAGACTTACGCGGCCGAGGTTGCGACTGTCCTCAATCTTCTTTGCACCGACCGTAACGTAACCCGGCGCGGTGTCGATAATGCTGCTCGGACGATATTCACCGCTTTCAAGGGCTGCGGCGACAATCAGTGGCTTGATACTGGAGCCTGGCTCAAAAAGATCGGTAATAGCGCGATTGCGATAGCGTGTGGGCGAAAACTGCGAGCGATCGTTTGGGTTATAAGTTGGCTGGTTGACCATAGCGAGCACTTCGCCCGTCTTTACATCCAGGACGACAATCGAACCGGAGCGCGCTTCATAGGTCTTGATCGCGGCTTTGAGCGAACGATAGGCGAGGTACTGCAGCCGTAGGTCGATGCTGGTTCTGAGGTCCTTGCCGTGACGCGCCGGCTGAATACTCTCGACATTTTCGATGGATCGGCCAAGTCTGTCCTTCAATACACGCTTTGCGCCGGACTCGCCCCCCAACCAGTGGTTAAACGCGAGCTCGAGACCCTCCTGACCCTCATCATCAATATCGGTGAAGCCCACCAGGTGACCGGTGACTTCCGATGCAGGATAGTAGCGACGATATTCCCGCTGAACGTTGATCCCAGGCAGTTCCAGCGCAAGCACCTGTTCCGCCTGCTCGGGACTCAAGTGACGCTTCAAATAAACAAACTCTTTATCCATGCTGCGCGTTATGCGGCGCATGAGGGTTTGAGCATCGACACCCAGGGCACTTGCCAGTTGCGGAACGTTGTCGACCGCCGCAGCAAACTCCTTCGGATTCGCCCAGATACTGTCAACCGGCGTGCTGATTGCGAGCGGCTCGCCGTATCGGTCGGTAATCGTGCCGCGATGCGCAGAGATTTTTTCGGTACGCAGATGACGCGTATCGGCTTGTTGATTCAAAAAGTCCTTGTCGAGAACCTGCAGATGAACTGCACGTGCAACCAATGACGCCACCAATAGACCGAAGAACGCGAGTATCAACGTCACCCGGCCGACGAAGCGTCGTTCAGCTCTTTGCTTTGTTTCAGCACCGCGTGTCATTGACGTTCGATCACAAATATTTCGGTTGCGTTGGGGCGAACCAGGGAAAGGTCTTTGGTTGCCACCTGCTCAATTCGTGCATGCTGGGCCCAGGTGCTTTGTTCGATCTGAAGCTGGCCCCATTCGATGTTCAGGCCATCACGCTCATGCGTCAGACCCTCAAGTTCAACGAACAATTTGCGCGATTCGTGCTTGGTATAGACAAGCGCAATTGCGCTCAAGACGCACACCACGGCAAATACGAATACCAGGAGGAAAGGCCGCGAATTCTGATTTGCCGAGATCATGTCCGCTCCGCAATTCGCAGCCGGGCGCTTCGCGCCCTGCGATTAAGTGCAATTTCGTCGGCTGTCGCGGCGATAGCTTTGCCGATGATCTTCAATTTGGGTCGGAACTCATCGGGGATCGAGGGCATGCCGCGGTAGGGCTCCGGCTCACGGGACGTATCGCGTATGAATCGTTTTACAAGACGATCCTCAAGCGAGTGGAAGCTGATGACACAGAGTCGTCCACCGCGGCGCAGCACGTCGACTGCTTGTGAAAGCGCCGATTCGAGCTGTTCCAGCTCACCATTGATCGCAATTCGAATCGCCTGGAAGGTCTTGGTCGCGGGATGCTTTTTCGAGCGCTGCTTACCGTAAGGCGCCGGCACTGCCGACTCGACGATAGCGGCAAGTTGCAACGTTCTCTCGATCGGGGCGATTTCCCGAGCAGCCACAACCGCGCGAGCAATTCGTGCCGCATGTCGCTCTTCACCGAGTCTTGAAATGACGCGACGCAATTCTATTTCATCCACCGACGCGAGCCACTGACTGGCCGATATACCCGAGTCCGGGTCCATCCGCATGTCGAGCGGTCCGTCGCGCATGAAACTGAAGCCCCGATCAGCCTCATCCAATTGTGGGGACGAAACGCCGAGGTCGAGGAGCAATCCGTCGACTCTTCCGATGAGCGGCTGGCCGCTGGCATCCTTTCTTTCACCGATAAGTATTTTAAGTTGCGCAATTTCGCCTCTGATGAGTTCGACTCGTGGATCGTCTGTAAGGGTTGTAGCTGCCGAAGCAATTGCCTGCGGGTCGCGATCTATTCCGATCAGTCGACCCTTCGCATTCAAGTACTTCAGAATCTCCCTGCTGTGACCACCGCGTCCGAACGTTCCGTCGACATAACAGCCGTCTGGTTTTATTTTCAGTCCCTGAAGGACCGGCCCCAGCAGCACCGGCACATGCGCGTTGCTGCTCATCGGATGGACAGCAACCTAGAACGAGATCGACTCGAGGTCGGCCGGCAGTTCGCCGTCATCTTCCTCGCTGAGCCACGCATCGCGTTTTTCATTCCAGGTCTGTTCATCCCAAAGTTCAAATTTGTTGCCCTGCCCGATCAGCATTCCGTTTCTTTCGAGGCCGGCGAAATCCCTGAGCTCGCGCGAAACAAGGATCCGCCCGCTGCCATCCATCTCGACCTCGGTCGCATAACCGACCATAATTCGCACAATGCGACGCGCGGCTTTGTTCATGCTGGGTAAACGAACCAGCTTGCGTTCAAGTTCTTCCCAGTCGGGCAGCGGGTAAACGAGGAGACAATGATCTTTATCAACGGTTACGATGATTTCGCGATCACAACGGGCAGACAGCCGCTCCCGATACCGGGTCGGTATTGCCATACGCCCTTTGGCGTCCAACGTGACTTTGGTAGCCCCTCGAAACACAACGTTAGGGACGGCCCCGGGCTCCGCTCTTCTGGCGCGAATCCTGGGCAGGCTGCCCCTTTCCTCCCACTTTTATCCACTTTTCAACACTATATGTGGCGGCCGCGGCGACCGTCAACAAACAAAAGCAATTACCCTTTGTTGTACAGTGACTTAGGGGCTTTACGGTGGCCCAAAAAGGGCGAAATGTGGCGGGGTTCGCGCTAGATAAATCAATTATTTACAGCTACTTCTTCGATAAGGCCTTAAAAACGAGTCGGCAAACCGCGACAGGCGGTCTTTTTGAGCCGATTTCGCAGCGATTTGCGCAGCGAGCGCCAGTCGTCGTCGTGGCGCAGGCACTTATATTGTAAGTTATTGTTTTAATTAGAAAAAGAGGAAAGTGAGAAAGCCGGAGCCAGCAATAAGCCGGGTTCTGTCATCGACAACCATTCATCTGGGACAGCTGTCACCAGCTGCCTCGAGCAACCTACCCGGGAGTCCGTTCGGAACCGACGGTGGGCCAAAGGCCCGTACTCCCCTATTTGGTCTTGCTCCGGGCGGGGTTTACCGTGCCGCGAGCTGTTACCAGTCGCGCGGTGCGCTCTTACCGCACCTTTTCACCCTTACCGACCGAGGCCGGCGGTATATTTTCTGTGGCACTTTCCATGGGCTCACGCCCCCCAGGCGTTACCTGGCGCCCTGTCCGAAGGAGCCCGGACTTTCCTCTGCATTGCTGCAGCGATTGTCTGGCCAACTCCGGCTCTCTCGGATCCGGATTCTACTCCAATTGTTGTATTAATCGGCGTAGAACCGAAGTTTTTATCAAATCCGCATCTAACCTAGGAACGTCAAAAACCTCGGTTCGACCCCGATTAGCTCAATAAATTATTGACAACTCTATTTTCAATTTGGGTTATCAAATGGATCGTGAGAAGGCCGACCGAATCACCTGGCTCATACGACGCGTATTCCGCGCTCTGGGTGAGCGGGCCGATGAATATCTTGGAGCAACAGGGGAGACAGTGCGTCGCTGGCTATAGTTAAGGCGAGCGTTCCTTGAGTTCGAGAAGTCGTTGGTACAACGCGTTCTTTTTCAGCCCTGTGATCGCAACGGACGCCCTGACTGCGTCTTTGGCGGGAAGCAGCACATCGAGTTCGAGCAGCAGTCGATCGACATCGAGCGACGTTTCGGATGGTTCATCAGACCCGCTGACGATGACGACAAATTCGCCTTTCCCGACGATCGAGCCATCATCGACTTTGGCACGCAATGAACCCAACGTGCCCTGGACACATTGCTCATGCATCTTTGTCAGCTCACGACCGATAAACGCAGGCCGTTGATCGCCGAAGGCCTGGCACATATCATCAAGTGCGTCGTCAATCCGGTGCACCGATTCGTAAAAAATCAGCGTGCGCGATTCGTGACGCAGGGAACTTAGAGCCTTTTGCCGAGCTCCGCGTTTCGCAGGCAAAAATCCCTCAAAGCAAAATCGGTCAGTCGCCAGTCCTGCGGCCGAAAGCGCCGCAGTCAGGGCGCTCGGACCCGGTATGGGCGAGACGGTGATGCCGCTTTCGTGCGCCGCCCGAACCAGTCGATAGCCGGGGTCACTTACAAGTGGCGTTCCTGCATCGCTAACCAGGGCGACCGACTGTCCCGACTCCAGGGCCGCAATGACGCCGGAGACCGCCTTCTCTTCGTTGTAATCATGCAGCGCCAAAAGTCGCGCTTTGACACCGATAGAGAATAGCAATCGACCGGTGTGGCGGGTATCCTCGGCTGCAACAAGGTCCACTTGAGCGAGCATTTTTCGGGCTCGCGGTGTCAGATCTTCTAAATTGCCGATCGGCGTTGCAACGATAAACAGTGTGCCGCTCATTTGGCGCACAACCTTTTTCCGGTTACGTGAATATGATGAGTAGTCTCCGACATCCTGCCCGCGAAGCACGCTTACTAGCAAGCATCGTCGCCCTGTTACTCGCATTGACCATGCTCGGCGGGTGCGAAACCACCGGACTGCGCGGTATGGGCGGCAGTGGCGAAGATCGTGCCGAACGGCTTGCTGAGAAAGGTGAACATGCAGAAGCCGCTGGCGCCTACATCGCGCTCGCCAGCGAAGCCGTCGGCATCGAGCGTGACCGCCTGACGCTGCTCGCGGTGGAACAGTGGCTGGACGCGGGCGACGTGGCTCGCGCGCGAAACGGGTTCAACAGTGTGCCGCGACCTGCCGCCGGGAGTCTCCTGGCCATCTGGTCCACGAACTCGGCGGCGTTGTCGCTGTATGCCGGTGCAGCTGACGAAGCACTCGGCATATTGGAGCCAATGAGTCGCCAGCCGCTTTCAGACCGGGACAGGCTGAGAGTCGAGGCACTTCGTGCCGATGCGTGGATACAGAAACAAGACCCCAAACGCGCGGTGCAGTTGATGATGCAGCGCGAGGCATGGATCAGCGACCGCCACGGTATCGAGCTAGAGCCGCAAGCGCTTGTGGCAAGGGTTGCTTGTCAGCAGCCCCCAGGTACTACGCCGGGCGGCCGAGACCGCAACCGACCCTGTCATTCGTGGCTGGCTCTCGATCGGTTCGCTCGCTGCATCCACGGGCCAGCAGGGTGTGGGCTGGAGTAACGGCGTCGTGCGTTGGCGCCAGGCTAACGCCGACCATCCGGCGATGACGGTGCTTGACAACCTGCAACTCCCTGAAGCGATGCTCTTTGAATATCCACGCCAGATAGCGCTGCTGCTACCTCTGTCCGGGAGAGCGGCCGGCGCGGGCCAGGCCGTGCAAAACGGTTTCCTTGGAGCCTACTTTGCAGCCGCCGCGGGATTCGACGACCGACAAAGCGTCCGCATTTATGACGTCAATGCAGAAGGCGGCGGCAGCACCGCGTACGCCACCGCCGTGGCTGATGGCGCCGAGTTCGTGGTTGGTCCACTTCTGAAAAACAGTGTGATACAACTTGCCAACGATATTCTAGTGCCGGTCCCCGTCCTGACACTCAACTACCTGCCTGACGACTCGCTGGCGCCCCCTGGCTTGTACCAGTTCGCGCTCGCCCCCGAAGACGAGGCGATATCAGCCGCGGTCCGTGCACTCGGCGATGGCTATACGCGTGCCGTCGCCCTGGTCCCAAATAACGATTGGGGGCGACGTCTCTTAACGAGTTTCTCCACGGAGTTCGAGGGCCTCGGCGGAACGTTGCTGGACTATCGCAGTTACACGCCGGGCGTTCAGGACTTTTCAAATGAGATCGAAAACCTGATGGGCCTCAGCGGCAGCGTCAGTCGTTACAAACGTATGCGCGCCAATATCGGCGGCAGCCTGCAATTTGATCCGCGCAGGCGTCAGGATGCAGAGTTCATTTTTCTCGCCTCCGATGCGCCCGCGGGTCGATTACTGAAGGCGCAGCTGAAATTTCACTACTCCGGCGATTTGCCGGTGTATTCGACATCCTCCGTCAACGCGTTGGACGGCCGTTCGAATTCCGACCTCAACGGAATAATGTTCGCTGACACGCCCTGGGTCATCGATCCGCAGCCCTGGATAGCGGAGTTGCCAGGAGAATTCGCCGAATATTGGCCCGATGAACGCCGCATGGCCCGACTGCACGCCATGGGCTATGACGCATACAACCTGATCGCCGCACTATTCGCATCACGAGGAGGACCGATGGTTGAGATCGACGGTGCGACGGGCAAGTTATTCCTGGACGCGCGCGGCCGCGTGCATCGACGCCTTGCTTGGGCGCAGTTTCAAAGCGGGGAAGCCGTGGCCCTGCCCAGGGTCGACACGGTCGGTGGCCCTATCCAGGACATGACCGACGACGGCGAACTCATCACGCCCGATGCTGCGGACGAGTCACCATGGGATCCGGGGACACAAGAACTCTAGGCGAACGCGCAGAGGAAAACGCCTTGCGCTATTTGCTGAGCCACGGACTAAAGCGTGTCACAAGGAATTTTCGGAGTCGCGGCGGTGAAATCGACCTGATCATGTTGCATGGCGACTGCCTGGCTTTTGTCGAAGTGCGTTACCGCCGTTCTGTGCGCTTCGCTGCTCCGGCCGTGACGGTTGATCGGCACAAACAACGCAAGATTCTTCGAACGGCGGCGCTATTCCTTGCAAGAGAGCAGCGCTATGCCCGACATACGATACGATTCGACGTCGTGTCGATTACGGGTATCAGGCACGATACCATCGAGTGGATTCAAGACGCGTTTCGACCGAATGATTCGGTGCTCTGACCAACGTACGGCAACAGCTGCTAGAATCCCTCGACAAGCCCAAGCTGGAGAAACCATGGATCCTGTAAAGCGAGTTCGCGAGCATTTCGCGGAGAGTATCGCGACGAAGCAAGCGGCGGCTGAACAACTCGCCGAAAGCATCGTCGCTGCAGGACGCCTGATGAGCGACGCGTTGCTCGACGACGGCAAGATTCTGAGCTGCGGCAATGGCGGATCTGCCGCCGATGCGCAGCACTTTTCGTCGGAGCTCTTGAATCGATTCGAGATGGAGCGCCCCGGCTTGCCCGCGATGGCGTTGACTACTGATAGCTCTACGCTTACATCGATAAGTAACGATTATGCGTACGAAGAGATCTTTAGCAAACAGGTCCGCGCTCTCGGTAGATCGCAGGACCTATTGCTTGGCATCTCGACGTCTGGAAATTCCGAAAATGTCATCCGGGCGATTTCCGCCGCTCACGAGCGGGGCATGAACGTCGTCGCACTGACAGGTTGCGATGGTGGTCGCATGGCTGGCGTGTTTGCAGAGGGTGACGTTGAAATCCGGGTTCCGGCGACGCGTACTGCACGTATCCAGGAAGTCCACCTGGTCGTCATCCATTGTTTGTGCGATCTGATCGATACGTCGCTGCTCGGCGATACGTAAACAGTCGCTATCGGATTGCCGCCGCAGCACTCGTACCTCGGGATCGTCCCCCATAGGGAGGACGTCGCTATTTCACGATCGTGAGGTGAGGACGCGAGCGCGTGTCCTCAATTTCATTCTCGGTTTCCTGCCTTTTGCCCTGCGCGGAATCATGAGAAAAAATCATGCCCTGTCCGGTCTCGCGTGCGTAAATCCCAAGGACAGACCGCATAGGGGCCCACACATCAAATGGAACACCGCCAAAGCGCGCGCGAAAGCTGACAGCGTCATTGCTCAACTTGAGGTTATGCGCTGCAGAATCGCTGATGTTCAGGATTATCTTGCCGTCTTTGATGTGTTCGGCAGGCACGCTAACGCCGTCGAAAAATGCATTAACAACAATGTGTGGTGTTTGATTATTATCAGTCATCCACTCGTGCATGGCACGGACGAGATACGGTCTTTTTGATCGGTTGGTTTTATTCACTGCTTTTGTTCTTGAATCGCCGCTTGATAACGATAGCTTACCATCTATTTGGCGCATCGCTTCGGACTAGACATAAGCTGTGTAGCGGACCCTCGATCCGCGTCCTATAACCGCATTTCCTGTTCCAGTTCGGTAAGGCTCTGTTGAAACGAACGCCGCGCAAATACACGGTTCATGTAAGCCTCAATCGGCTCTGCATTCGCGCCAAGATCTATGCCATATACTGGCAGGCGCCATAGCAACGGTGCGATTGTGCAGTCCACCAGCGAAAACTCCTCACTGAGGAAGAACGGCCGCGCACCAAACAGCTCGGTACTCTGCAATATGCTCTCACGCAGCAATTTGCGAGACTTGGTGCCCAACTTGCCGTCGTTGCTCGTTTCTGCTTCCTCAGCGATCGAATACCAGTCCGTCTCGATGCGGAACAAGGCCAGGCGAAACTGTGCACGGGTTACGGGATCGACCGGCATCAGCGGGGGATGCGGGAAACGCTCGTCAAGGTATTCGATGATGACGCGCGAGTCATAGAGCGTAAGATCACGGTCCACCAGCGTGGGCACCGTGTGGTATGGATTAAGATCCATAAGGTCCTCCGGCAAGTCGGGCCCGGCAACATTTGAGATCTCAATATTGATGTTCTTCTCGGCGAGAACGAGCCGTGCGCGATGGCTGTGGATATCCGTCGGTCGCGAAAACAAGGTCATAACAGAGCGTCTATTGGGTACAACTGCCATCATTTCACATCCTTCCAGATTTGTTTCTTGAGCATGGAGGCGAGGACGTAGAAGAAGATCAGGAACATCAGCACCCAGACACCGAGTTTGCGGCGATCGGATCGAATTGGCTCTGAAATATAGGCAAGGAAGTTGACCGTATCGCGAACGAACTCATCATAATCTTCCGCATCCATCGTACCTGCGCTGAGCATCTCGAATCCTTCGAAAGTCGTCGTAACAGAACCGTCTTCATTGTCGTGCGTTGAGAAATTCGCCGCCTGGTACCCCTGTAATTCCCAGAGCACGTGCGGCATGCTTGTGCCCGCAAGCACAAGGTTATCGACCCCCGTCGGGCTGTCCGCTGATACATAAAAGCCCTTCAGGAAGTTATAGACATAATCGACACCCTTCGAACGGGCCGCCAACGATAGATCAGGCGGCGCCACACCGTACCAGCGCCTGGCGATGTCTGACGGCATACTCGCCTGAATCGTCTCGAACGTTTTGTCCGCATTAAACATCAGATTGTCGATAAGCTGTTCTTCCGACAACTCCAGGTGCTTGCCGATCGTGTTATAGCGCACATACTGAGCCGAGTGACACCCTGAGCAGTAATTCATGAAATTACGCGCACCACGCTGCAGGGACGACTTATTGTCATGGTCGATGTTGGCCTTTTCCATGTGCGTATCACCGCCGCCGGATGCCATTCCTTGCGTAGCAACCATGCAGAGACCCAGCGCCATCAAGCTGGTAACTTTCTTCAGCTTAAGCATGATAGACCACCCTTTCCGGTACTGGTTTTGTCTTGTCTATCGTCGTGTAAAACGGCATCAGCAGAAAGAAAGCGAAATACAACACCGAGAAAATACGGGCCAGCAAGACATAAGTGCCAGTGGCGGGCTGCAGACCAAGCCATCCGAGCGAGATGAACGTAACGACGAATACAGAAAGTGCAGTCTTGTACATCCAGCCGCGGTATCGAATCGAGCGAACTCGGCATCGATCCAGCCACGGCAGAAACACCGGCAATACGACGGCCATCGCGAACAGGATAAAGCCCCACAATTTGTCAGGTACGGCGCGCAGGATGGCGTAGTAAGGGGTGTAATACCAAACGGGCGCGATATGTTCCGGTGTCGCCGTCAGGTTCGCCGGCTCAAAGTTTGCGTGTTCCAGGAACATGCCCCCCATATCCGGAGCGAAGAAAACAACGCCTGAAAAGATCATCAGGAAAACGGTAATTCCGACCAGGTCTTTGCTCGTGTGATACGGATGGAAAGCGATGCCGTCCAGCGGCTTGCCGTTCGCATCTTTGTTCTTCTTGATTTCAACGCCATCCGGGTTATTCGAACCGACCTCGTGAAGCGCGACGATGTGCACGAATACAAGCCCGACCAATATTAGTGGAAGAACGATGACATGCAGCGCAAAAAAGCGGTTTAGCGTGATATCCGAGATTGAATAGTCGCCGCGAATAATTTCAACGAGCGCCTCGCCCACCCAGGGTATGGCTCCGAACAACGAGATGATCACCTGCGCGCCCCAATAGGACATCTGTCCCCACGGCAGCAGGTAGCCAGCGAACCCTTCGGCCATCAGGACGAAGAAAATCATCATACCGATCAGCCAGATCAGCTCCCGCGGCTTTTTGTAGGAGCCATAGAGCATCGCCCGGAACATATGCAGGTAAACTACAATGAAGAAAAATGATGCACCGGTTGAGTGCAGGTACCGGATCAACCAGCCCCACTCGACGTCGCGCATGATGTACTCGACCGAGGCGAATGCGTCAGCCGCCGCGGGCTTGTAATTCATGGTCAGGAATACGCCCGTCACTAACTGGATAGCGAGCACGACGAACGCGAGTACGCCAAAGATGTACCACCAGTTGAAATTCTTAGACGCGTAGTACTCCGTAACGTGATACTTCAGCGTCGCAGTCAACGGGAAGCGATCGTCGATCCACTTGATGAAGCCGCCCTGCGGCTTGCCTACTTCTGCTTCGATTCTGGCCATTACGCTGCTCCCGTATCCTGGCCGATCAAGATCAGGTCATCCCTGACAAATCGGTGCGGCGGCACTCGCAGGTTAGTGGGTGCCGGCACACCCTTGAAGACGCGTCCCGCAAGGTCAAACTTCGATCCATGGCATGGGCAGAAAAAGCCGCCTTCCCAGCCTTCGGCCGGACGGACTTCGAAATCCTGCAGCGGCGCACACCCCAGGTGCGTACAAGAACCTTCCACAACCAGGTATTCAGGCTTAATGGACCGAGTGCTGTTTGCCGCATAGTCAGGCTGCTGCTCGACCACCTCGGAATCGGGGTCGCGAAGTTCGTCGTCTACCTTCGGCAAATTGGCCAGCATCTCCTCTGTGCGACGTAGCACGAAAACCAGCCTGCCACGCCAGAGCACCCGAACCATCTCCCCGGGCTGCATTGACGCCAGCGGCACTTCCACTGGCGCACCGAGCGCCTGCGCACGCGCGCTGGGCTTCAGTGACGAAAGAAACGGAATCGCAACCATTCCGGCGCCTGCGGCCCCGGTCACTAAGGTTGCAACGGTAAGAAAATGACGCCTATTGCGATCAAGGTCGTCTTCGGTCATCAGGCACTCCTGTACGCCGCCTTCGTGACGGCCGCCTAAACAGCGATTTTTTGCGTTATTTCGATACTGGTAGATTTGCAGCAAGCCCAGTTTGCCGTCAGGATGACGGTCTCTCCGGGGACTAGGTGCGGAACCACGGCGCATTATACACGGGGCGTATCGAAGTTGGCTAGGCTCTAATCACAAACAAGGATTCCGGGACATCGCGTGGCCGATTTGAGATCAGTTCTCGTCTTTCTATTGCAGTCGATCGTCGTGGGCCTGGCGGTCGCGTTTCTCGTGGTTCTCGTGCGACCGGACCTGATGCCCGGGTTCAGGGAATCCGCCGAAGCACCCGCGAGCTTCGCAGACGCCGTGGATCGGAGCGCCGGCTCGGTCGCGAATATCTACACGAAGCGGCTCGTTCAGGACAGCGACACGCCGGATGCCAAGACGCGGTTCCGGGTGGATACGAGCTTCGCCTCTGCCGTCATTATCGACCCCGAGGGCGACCTCGTGACGAATTACCACGTCATCCTGGATGCGACCGAAATCCGCGTTCAGCTTGCCGACGGCCGCATCGCTGAACCGCGGATAATCGGCGTCGATGCCGAAACCGACCTGGCCTTGTTGCATGTCGATCTTGGCACCCTGCCGGCGATCCAGTTGGGTAATTCGGCTCGACTACGGATCGGCGACGTGGTCCTTGCAATAGGCAATCCCTATGGCCTCAAAACCTCGGTTACCCAGGGAATCGTCAGCGCTACGGGCCGCGGCCTGTTAAACCTCGTTACGTTCGAGAATTTCATCCAGACCGATGCCGCAATCAACGCGGGCAACTCGGGAGGCGCCCTGGTCAACAGCCGGGGCGAACTCGTGGGCATCAATACGGCGGTGCTGGCGCAGGATCCCGGAACGGAGGGTATCGGCTTCGCGATTCCCGTCGATCTGGTTAGAGGGGTTGTCGAGCAAATCCGGCAGAACGGTCGCGTCATTCGCGGCTATATGGGATTGTTGCCGGATGATCTGACGAATGCCGAGCGCTCGGCAATGGGCCTGGATAGCGACAACGGTATCCTGCTCGTCGAAGTCTATGAGGACGGACCCGCTGCTGCCGCGAATCTCAAACGTGGCGACGTCATCCTGACCATGAACGGCGAACCCGTTTTTTCGCAAAGGCAGGCCCTGCTGATTTCGGCCAGCACGATCCCGGGTGACGCGGTAGAAATCACCGGCATTCGCGACGGTGAGCGATTCAGGACGACCGTAACGGCCGGTGAGCGACCCGAGGATCCTCGCTGAGGTGGCGCCTTCCTCAGGAGACACAGCCAGCGACCGACACCGAAAGCGGCCCTAAGGCCGCCGCTTCACGTCGCGCGCCGGGGCGCGCTCCTACACAACCCGGCGGATCGAAGCCCCCAGTTGACGGAGTTTTTCTTCTATTCGTTCGTAACCACGGTCCACGTGGTATATACGATCAACCAGCGTTTCACCGCTTGCGGCAAGGCCGGCGAGAACGAGCCCGGCCGAGGCTCGGAGATCAGTCGCCATCACGGGCGCCGCTGTCAACCGGCCGACCCCGGTGCAGATCGCAGTGTGCCCTTCCAGCCGGATATCCGCGCCCATGCGCTGCATCTCGAGCACGTGCTGGAAGCGATTCTCGAATATGGTCTCGGTAATAGTGCCGACACCCTGAGCGACCGCGTTCATCGCACAGAACTGAGCCTGCATATCGGTTGGAAACGCCGGATAGGGCGCAGTTCGCACATCAATCGCTTTGGGACGTCGACTCCGCATGTCGATGTCAATCCAGTCTTTTCCGGTTTCTATCGTCGCACCCGCTTCCGCGAGCTTAATCAACACCGCCTCGAGCGTTTCCGGTGCCGTCTGCAGCGCACGGATATGACCCCCGGTCATTGCCGCCGCGACGAGATACGTGCCCGTCTCGATACGATCAGGCAATACGGTATAGGCTGTTCCGCCAAGTCGATCGACGCCCTGTACCGACAAGGTACTGCTGCCGATCCCCTCAATCTTCGCGCCCATGCCGACCAGGAAATTCGCAAGATCGGTCACCTCCGGTTCGCGCGCCGCGTTCTCGAGCACGGTTTCGCCGTCGGCCAAAACCGCCGCCATCAGCAGATTCTCCGTGCCCGTGACCGTGACGGTATCGAATACGATATGGGCACCTTGCAGGCGATCCGCCCGGGCCTTGATGAACCCGTCTTCAACAATGACATCGGCACCCATCGCCTGCAGGCCCGCAACGTGCAGGTTGACCGGTCGAGCGCCGATAGCGCAGCCGCCCGGCAATGACACGTCGGCTTCACCAAAACGGGCCAATAGCGGGCCCAGCACGAGAATAGACGCGCGCATTGTTTTGACGAGTTCATATGGCGCTTCGCGTCGATCGACACGGGTGGCGTCAATCTCGACCTCCAGCTGATCATCGAACGTCACCTGTACGCCCATTGTCTGCAGCAAAGACAGCATCGTCGTGACATCTTTGAGGTGCGGCACATTACTGATCCGGACCACATCGGACGCAAGGAGTGTGCCTGCCAGGATCGGCAAAGCGGCGTTTTTCGCCCCGGAAATCTTGACGTTGCCCGACAGGGTTACGCCACCTTTAATCAGTAATTTATCCAATTTGCTAGGAGCCGCCGCGCTCGCGCCATTCGTCCGGCGTCAATGCCGTGATCGAAAGCGCGTGAATTTCATTGCCCACCAACGTCCCCAGACACTTGTATACGAGCTGATGCCTTGACAGAGACCGTTTGCCCTCAAACTCCGCCGCCACGACGAGTGCCTGAAAATGCGTATTGTCGTCACTCATTACCCTGACGATCGCGTCGGCAAATCCGGCCTCAATCAACTGTGTGATTTCTGATGGGTCCATGTTCGGTTGCTTTCGTCCATAATGCTCGGGGGCGGAGTGTAACCATAAAACAGGCACCTTCCCAATGCCCGATCATGATTGTGTATCATGGCCGGCCGGAGGCGGTTCGCAGGGGTATGGCGACACACTGTACCGCGGACCGCAACTCAGTAAATACGACAGGCTATGCTAGGCAACATTCTCTTGGTCACTGCCGGCCTTGCCCTACTCATGTGGGGTGCGGACCGGTTCGTTCACGGTGCCGCAGCGGCGGCCCGCAACCTTGGTGTTGCGCCCCTCATGATTGGCCTGACGGTTGTCGCGTTTGCCACATCGGCGCCAGAGATCCTCGTATCGATCGTGGCGTCCATTGAAAAGCAGCCTGGCCTCGCGGTCGGCAACGCTATTGGATCGAACATCGTCAACATTGGCCTGGTGCTGGGCGTGACAGCACTGATTCGACCAATTCCGATTGAGTCCGAGACCTTGCGACGCGAGATGCCCGCGCTGCTCGCCGTCACATTACTAACCGTGTCGCTGTTCCTCGATACCTACCTGAGCCGTATGGATGGCCTCGTGATGCTGACGGGTCTGGTCATCGTCATGGTCTGGCTTGCGCGGCTAGGCATGCGCTCGGCCGCCAACGACCCGATCAGCCGCGAGTTCGAGGCGGAGATTCCGACCGATGTCAGCATGACGATGGCCATTGTCTGGTTGATCGTCGGTCTCGCCACGCTGCTCGTCGGTGCAGAACTCCTGGTCAACGGCGCAATTGGTGTTGCGACGCAGCTTGGCATCAGCGAGGTTGTCATTGGCATATTGGTTGTCGCATTGGGAACAAGCCTGCCTGAGCTCGCGGTCTCGCTGGCCAGCGCGCTCAAGGGCGAGTACGGCCTGGCGATCGGCAATATCGTCGGTTCGAATATTTTCAATCTGCTTGCGGTTATCGGCATCGCGGCCACGATCGAACCTGCCGCGCTTCCGCCGACCGTGCTGTCACTGCATATATTTGTAATGGTGGCATTTACGCTGGTGTTGTTTGCCATGACCTACGATTACGATGAGCGATCAGAACTATCGCGACTCGAAGGCCTGGCATTACTGGCCGCCTTTCTTGCCTACGACTCATACGTCGTGGTGCAAAACATATAGAATGGGTCCAGGATAATTCGCTGAGGGCCACTCTTGCCTGACACGCTGACAAACGAAGAATTACTCGCACTGGCTACTGAGGTTCTGGAAATTGAGGCTCGCGCCGTCGATCACCTCAAAACGCGCCTGGATGAGGACTTCATTGCGGCCTGTGAGCTTTGCATGGCTACGAGCGGCCGTGTCGTCGTCACCGGAATGGGCAAGTCGGGCCATGTCAGCAACAAGATAGCGGCCACGCTTGCCTCGACTGGTACACCCGCCTTCTTCATGCACCCTGCGGAAGCCAGTCATGGCGACGTTGGCATGATTACCGAGCACGACCTCCTTCTTGCAATCTCCTACTCCGGCGAAACCGCGGAAGTCATCACGATACTGCCGATCGTCAAACGCCTGGGAGCAAAACTGCTGTCGATGACCGGGAATCCGAATTCGACCATGGCGAAAGCCGCTGATGTGCACCTCGATATCAGCGTGGCCGAAGAGGCATGCCCCCTGAATCTCGCACCGACCGCAAGCACGACAGCCACGCTCGCCATGGGCGACGCGTTGGCGGTTGTCCTGCTCAAGAACCGCGGCTTTACGGCCGAGGACTTTGCCCGATCTCATCCCAGCGGCAATCTCGGCAAGCGACTGTTGCTGCGCGTCTCGGATGTGATGCGCAGCGGCGATCGTATACCCGCCGTCGGTCCCGACGTGACGCTGCGCGATGCTCTGTTCGAAATGACCGACAAGGGCCTTGGTATGACGGCCATCGTCGATCGGGAAAACAAGATTCTCGGCATCTATACGGACGGCGACTTGCGACGGACGCTGGATGTCGGCGCAGACGTTCGCACGACGACTGATTCGTGACGTGATGCACACCGGCTGCAAAACGACCTCGGCCGAGGTGCTTGCAGCCGAGGCACTGCACTTGTTGGAGAAGAACAAGATCATGTCTCTGCTGGTCGCCGACGAGACCAATACGCTGGTAGGTGCGCTCAATATCCACGACCTGTTTCGCGAAGGCCTGATGTGAGCAGCACCGGTCAAAAGCTGTCCGGCATTCGTCTTGTCGCATTCGACGTGGACGGAGTATTTACCGACGGTCGCTTCTACCTTTCCGATGCTGGTATCGAGAGCAAGGCCTTCAACACCCAGGATGGCTTCGGCATTCGGCAACTCATCCGGTCGGGCGTCACGGTCGCTGTGATCAGCGGCAGAAATTCTGGTGCTGTCGAGCGCCGCATGACCGAGCTCGGCGTGCCGCATGTCGTGCAGGGTTGCAATGATAAGGTCGCCGCACTCGATGCCATCATCAAATCGCTGGGCATAACAGTGCTGGAGTGTGCTTACGTCGGCGATGATATTCCAGACCTGCCACTACTGGAGCACGTCGGCGTCCCTATCGCCGTAGCGAACGCCGTCAAACCCGTGCACGACAAATGCGACTACGTCACCACTGCATCGGGCGGCTTCGGCGCGGTACGCGAGATCTGCGATCTGGTGATTAGCGCACAAGGCAACGCCGCTTGATTAGTCCGCGGCATGCCGCTCTGCTAGCCGTATTGACGGCAGGTGCCCTTGGCAGCTGGTACCTGGCGCGTCCCGGTAAAACGAGCACGCCTGACGCACTCCCTTATGAGGACATTCACCGCGGTTACTACCTGAAGTCTGCACGAATTCTCGGCACCGGTGAGGGCGGCGGCCTGCTGTACGAGATCGAGGCTGATCGAGCCGAGCAGCAGACCGATAAGAGCATCGAGTTCTCGGATGTTCGCATCCGATACTCGCCGGAAAGCGATATACCCTGGACGGTATATGCCGATGCTGCCACGCTGAGTGAGGGTAGTCCGCGCATCACGTTGCGGGGGCATGTTCGCGCGACCAGCAACGGCATAACGTCTGACGAGGAAACTGAAATTCGGACGCAGTATCTTGAACTCGATCCGGAACGGTTTGTGGCCGAGACTGACCAAAGAGTGCAGATTCGCATCGGCGCGCGCAGCCTCACGGCGACGGGCATGCTAGCATCGTTAAACGATGACAGAATTGAACTCAAATCCAATGTTCGCGGCAAAATCGCACCCTGAATGACAAGCCAGGCACGACAGTTAAACCGCGCGGCACTATTGCTGGCCCTGGCAATTCTGCCGCTTGCGGCAACGGCACAGGTAGACGATCTGGATCTCCGTCTGCCTTGGGATATCGACGCGGAATCAACATCATTTGACGGCAAGACTTCGATGATTGTTTTCAGCGGCCTGCGTTTGTCGCAAGGTCGCGTCGGCATCGAAGCCGATGAGGGTCGTGCCACCAACACGGAAGGTGAGGAAGGATCTTGGCAGTTCACCGGCAACGTCGTCATTGATATTGAAAACGGCCACATCGAGTGCGAGTCCGCACAGCTTACGTTTGCGCAATATCAACTCCGGCGGGCGGTCGTTACGGGGTCTCCGGCAACGTTTGAATTGAAGCGACCGGGCTCTGACGAAGTTACCTATGCTGAAGCGGGCAGGCTCTCGTACGACGTCGACGCAGGCATCATCGAATTTTCTGAAAATGCGATGATCAATGAGGGTGGCAACCAGATCTCTTCGAATTTCCTGGTCTACAACATTACCGAGCAACGCATCAACGCGGACTCGTCGGGAAGCCAGGATGGCAGGGTTCGGATCACCTATACGCCAACCAATGGCAATGGTGCCGAGCACGATGACAATGCCGACGCCGCGATCCCGGCGGTCGAACACGAGAATCCGGAGGCTGAAGACGAGAATCCATGAGCATTCTCAGCGTTCAGGATATTTCAAAGAGCTACAAGCTCCGCAAAGTCGTAAAGAACATCTCTATCGAGATAAAGAGCGGCGAAGTGGTCGGGTTGCTCGGACCGAACGGTGCCGGCAAGACAACCGCCTTCTACATGATTGTCGGGCTGATCGCCGCAGACAAGGGAAAAATCCTCCTCGATGGCAAGGATCTGACCGCCCAGCCAATGCACCGTCGCGCCAAGCTCGGACTGGGCTACTTGCCACAGGAAGCGTCGATCTTTCGCAAGCTGACTGTCGAACAGAACATTCTTGCGATACTCGAGAATCGCGATGACCTCGATCGCGCCGGTCGAGAGCAGGAACTCGAGACGCTTCTGGACGAACTGCATGTCGGCCATGTCCGAAGTAGCCTTGGCATCAGCCTGTCGGGCGGTGAACGACGCCGCGTGGAAATCGCACGAGCGCTCGCTGCCAATCCCTTGTTCGTGCTTCTCGACGAACCGTTTGCGGGAGTCGATCCAATTTCAGTACTCGATATTCAGCGCATCATCCGGCATTTGTGTGAGCGCGACATCGGCGTATTGATTACTGACCATAATGTCCGCGAAACACTCGGAATTTGCGGCCATGCCTATATACTGAGTGACGGAATCCTGATTGCCTCGGGATCTCCGGAAGAAATTCTCGAAAATCAGCACGTCCGAGAAGTGTATCTCGGACAGGAGTTCAAACTCTGAGGCAAACTAAGCGCATGAAGCCCTTGTCTCAGCGCAATTCGCCCATAGAGTAAACAGCACACATGTTGAAACCATCGCTGCAGCTAAAACTCGGTCAGTCACTGACAATGACACCGCAATTGCAGCAGGCGATTCGTCTCTTGCAGCTTCCGGTCCTCGATTTAAATGCGGAAATTCAGGAAGCGCTCGAAGAAAACATCATGCTCGAGATGGAGGACCTCCCGGATCTGCCACAAACCAGCGCGGAATCCACGGCGGAAATCGAGACCCTGAAATCCGAGGATTTCTGGCAAACACGGTCGGCCGAACGCACCCAGGACGGCGGCTGGAACGGCGAAGGCCGGCCTATCAGTGATTTTGCGGACGAATCAGGACAAACCTTGCGCGAACACTTGCTCTGGCAGCTCGAGATGGAGCACTTCACCCCGCGTGAAGTGATTATCGGTGAAGCGATCGTCGATTCCATCAACGACGACGGCTACCTGACGGCCGATCTGGACGAAATCTACGCAAGCCTCGATAAAGAATCTGCCGTTGTCGAGTCCGAGATCGAACGCACGCTGACGAAGGTCCAAAGACTCGATCCCATTGGTGTTGGCGCCCGATCAATTTCCGAATGCATCATCCTTCAACTCAGTCAGCTTGAATGGAAGACGCCCGGCTTGCAGCTTGCGATCAGCATTGCGAGCGATCATCTGGACCTGGTCGCAAACCGCGACTATGGAGAATTGCGCCGCAGCCTCCGAACCTCGGAGGACGATCTACACGAGGCACTCGCGCTGGTCCGGGGTTGTAACCCCAAACCCGGACTGGCTGTCAGCCCGCCTTCCGCAGAATATGTAATCCCCGACGTGTTCGTCCGGAAAATCGATAATCGCTGGCAGGTGGAGATAAGTCCAACGGGTGTGCCCCGTCTTTCCGTCAATCAGCAGTACGCGAAGCTCCTGCGCGGCAGCGGCGAACATGCGGTACTGAAATCACAATTGCAGGAAGCACGCTGGCTGATACGCAGTCTTGAAATTCGGAATGAAACGTTGATGAAGGTCGCGACGAGTATTGTCGCGCGTCAGACAGAATTCCTGGAGCACGGCGATGAGTCCATGAAACCGATGGTGTTGCGCGATGTGGCCGAAGAGATCGGCATGCATGAATCGACGATTTCGCGTGTAACCACTAGCAAATACATGCATACGCCGCGCGGCGTCTTCGAATTCAAGTATTTTTTCTCCAGCCACCTGGCGTCGGCCAGCGGCGAGGACCAGTCCTCAACCTCGGTTCGCGCGAAAATTCGCAAACTGATTGGCGCTGAGAACCCAAAAAAGCCGCTCAGTGATAGCAAGATCACGAACTTACTGAAAGAGG
This sequence comes from uncultured Gammaproteobacteria bacterium, assembly GCA_963760325.1. Classification (GTDB taxonomy): domain Bacteria; phylum Pseudomonadota; class Gammaproteobacteria; order Steroidobacterales; family Woeseiaceae; genus UBA1847. Next base: position 85,556 of record CAVXCW010000047.1, read on the forward strand.
ACGGCATTTCGGTTGCCAGAAGGACAGTCGCGAAGTACCGTGAAGCGATGAATATCCCGTCGTCAAGCGACCGCAGGAGCCGGGAGACGAGGTAGTTCACCAATCTGAAAACACGACACCTTGGGAGGACACACAGACTGACATTCTGAACCAAAATGAAAACGGCATGTTCTGGCCGCCACCGGGCGAGGGTGTCACGGCCGAACGGAAATACAAAAAATACTGGAGACCATTATGCAATTGAATGTTTCAGGCCATCACGTCGAAGTCACCGACTCACTTAGAGAGTACGTCGGATCAAAAATTGAAAAAATTGCACGGCACTTTGACCTCGTGTCTGACGTCCAATGTATCCTGACCGTCGAAAAACTGCGCCACAAAGCCGAAGCCACCGCAAAAGTGAATGGCGGCACAATCCATTGCGAACATACTGAAGAAGACATGTACGCCGCGATCGATGGACTGGTCGATAAGCTCGAACGGCGAGTACGAAAGTACAAGGAAAAACTCGGCGACCATCACGCAAGAGACAGTCAGAAGTCCAGGTACGCCTGACCCAGAATTCAAGCTGTGCGGCTATCGTGCCGCACAGCTTGCAACTACCGAACCCCTCTCTATGTCGCTCGAAAACATCATCAAACCCGACGGCGTGTTGTGCAATGCAACAGCGCGCAGCAAAAAGCACTGTCTCGAAATACTTAGCGAGCTATTGGTTCGCTCGAGCCCCGACATTGCCAGCGAGCTCATTTTCGAGAGCCTGATCGAGCGCGAGCGACTGGGTTGTACAAGCCTCGACAAAGGCGCAGCGTTTCCGCATTGCCGTGTCGCGGGCATCGAAACCAGCACTGCGGCATTGATGAAGCTCTCCGAGCCGATAGATTTCGACTCGGCCGACGGTGAGCCGGTTGACCTCGTATTCGGCATGGTGGTGCCGATTGAAATGGACGAGCAGCATCACGCAGACATCAAACTCGTGACAATTGTATTGGCCGACGAGGGCCTGCGAGCGCGACTCCGCGGAATTAACAGCAGCAGCGATCTCTATAACGCGCTAATCGATGGCTCGTCGCTGTCGGCGCCCGACGATTCATGTCAAACGAACTTCGCCTGATAATCGTTAGCGGCCTTTCCGGGTCCGGAAAAAGCGTAGCGCTCCACGTACTTGAGGATCTGGGCTACTACTGTATCGATAATCTCCCGGCCAACCTTCTAAAGGCGGCCGTGAACGAGGTACGTTCGAGGGACAAGGAAACGTCAAAAATGCTCGCGGTCGGGGTCGACGCGCGCGCACGTGTTGAGGACCTGCAATCATTGCCAGAGCTCCTTCGAGAGCTGCGCGAAGAAAATGTGCACGCCGAGATCATATTTCTCCGCGCGAGTGACGAAATTCTACTACAGCGCTATAGCGAGTCCCGACGCCGTCACCCGCTGGTCGAACGAGGCGGCGAACTGCAAGCAGCAATCGAATCGGAGCGCGAGATTCTCGCTGAAATTCACAGCTGCGCTGATCTTGTTATTGACACGTCACCGATCAGTATTTACGAGCTTGCGGATGTTATTCGCGAACGTGTTGACTACCGATCTGCAGATACGCTATCGGTCTTGATCCAGTCGTTCGGATTCAAATTCGGCATTCCCGCAGACGCCGACTTCGTCTTTGATTTGCGGTGTCTGCCCAACCCGTATTGGACGCTGAAGTTGCGGGGCCTTACGGGATTGGACAACGAGGTAACCGACTTTTTGAATGAGCAACCGGCCTTTGCCAGCATGTATGAGGACATACTCGGTTTTCTCGAGCGGTGGATTCCGCACTATAAGGAAGCACACCGCGGTTATCTGACCGTGGCGATCGGCTGCACCGGTGGTCAGCACCGTTCCGTCTGCATGACGGAGAAACTCGCGGCCGGGCTTCGGCAGATACACGATCCGGTGCTCATCCGACACAACAGCCTGACGGCGCATCGTCTAAGTCCGAACTAAGCTGCTAAACTCCGCCGGAATGGAAGCGAGAGAGCAGACAAAAGCCAACCTCGAGCTGCTGCAAGAGCGCCTCGATAGCGGCCGAATGCGTTCAGCCAGGATCATGGTTAACAGCCTGTATCCGTCCGAAGTCGCGCGCTTGCTCGAATCGTTGCCGCTCAAAGAGCGCGCAATGCTTTGGGAAATCGTCGACTCCGATATCGGAGGCGATGTCCTTGTGGAACTTGCCGAGGACGTTCGCGACGGCCTGATCGAGGGCATGGGAACTGAAGACCTTGTGGCCGCCGCCGACGGCATGGAGGTCGATGACCTTGCCGATCTGCTGGCAGACCTGCCGGAAACCGTTACTCAAGAGGTTCTGCAGTCCCTCGACAAACAGGATCACGAACGCCTGCAACAGGTGCTTGCCTACGATGAGGAAAGTGCCGGTGGTTTGATGAACGTCGATATCGTGACGGTTCGTCCTGACGTTACGCTCGAAGTCGTCGCCCGCTATTTGCGCGCCGTTGGTGAAATGTCCGATGGCACCGACTCGATCTTTGTAGTTAGCCGCGACAACAGCTACATCGGTTCTCTTTTTCTATCACGCCTCGTAACACGCGACCCGGACGAAATGGTCGCCAACGTCATGTCGACGGACGTCATGCCGATACCAGCTCACACGCCCTCCGCCCAGGTGGTTTGGGAATTCGAAAACCGCGACCTGTTATCCGCACCGGTTGTTGATGACGATTTCCGTGTCCTTGGACGCATCACGGTGGATGACGTCGTTGATGTCATCCGAGACGAGGCTGAGCACTCCCTGATGAGCGCCGCGGGCCTCGGCGAAGAAGACGATATGTTCGCGCCGGTTGTAAAAAGCGCGACACGAAGGGCGCTTTGGCTTGGCGTGAACCTCGGCACGGCTTTCCTGGCTGCGGCAGTCGTCGATCTGTTTCAGACGACCATTGACAAGATAGTGTTGCTCGCGGTGTTGATGCCCGTCGTACCAAGTATGGGTGGCGTCGCGGGCAGCCAGTCGCTCACGATCATTACACGCGCAATAGCGCTCGGCCAGATCAACCGCGCAAATGCGCGTCGCATCATGCGAAAAGAAGTCCTGGTTGGCGTCCTGAATGGCTTCGGCTGGGCGGTGGTTGTTGCTGCCGTGACCTATTTTTGGTTTGGCGACTGGCGCATCGGCACGATCATTGGCGCCGCGATGGTTATTAATCTTGTCATCGCCGCGGGCGCAGGTTACAGCATTCCATTGATCTTGAGGAGACTGCATGTTGACCCGGCGCTGGCAGGCGGTGTCGTCCTGACAACCGTTACTGACGTCGTTGGCTATATGGCGTTTCTTGGGCTCGGCGCCATATTTCTGTTGTAGGAGGCCGCCCTAGCGGCCGACGTCCCAATGCAGCCTGACGGCTGCTGCTCCGCTTCGCACCCCAAGGGCACGTGGCGCGCCGGGGCGCGCTCCTACGAATCCGAACGGAACGCGCTGAGATCCCTCTTGATCCAGCTTGGCGCAAATAGCCGCGGCACGTCAGCGCCGTTAATGAAATCCAGCAGCTCGTTCTTCACCTTCATCGCGTCTCGATATCCGAGTTTGATCAGTTCGCGTGTATACGCCTTTTCGAATAGCAGGAAGCTCAATAGTCGATTTTCGCCTGGACTGCTGCCGCCGACGCCGCGCAACAAGGCGCGGATAGCAAACGGCAATTCGGCGCGATGCTTGTGCGCAATGACTCGCAGATCTTCACTCGGCACGATCAACATCGTGTCTATCGCGCGCATTTGGGCGATGGAGTCCGACTGATTCTCTCTCGGTATGGTGTCAATTAGCTGATTGATACGAGTGATGCGCTCCAGATCGGAGTAGAGCCCGTCCATGAATAATGTATCCAGCATGTAACCGGCGATTTGCGCAAAACTTGGCGGCGCCGGACCGCTATCCGGCGTCTGGTCGCCTGTCTCGTCACGAATACCGATTACAAGTATTCTGTCCGCACCCAGGTGCACGGCCGGGCTCAACGGCGTCGCCTGGCGCATTGCGCCATCGCCGAAGTACTCGTTACCAATCCTGACCGGCGGGAAAACCATCGGGACCGCGATGCTGCCCATGACATGATCAATGTTCAATTCACTGCGCAGGCCAAGACGGCGCGTGCGCTGCCAGCTTTGTTGCTCATCAATGGCTTCAAAAAAAGAAGTTGAGCGCGCCGAATCGTAGCCCGCTGCCGTCACAGCAACCGCGTCCAGGTTACCTGCCTCGATCGCGTCCTGAATGCGAGGAAAGTGAACGTTTTGATTCAACAATGCGCGCAGCGGGGCGTTGTCGAGCAGTGATCTTGGCGCCCCGACCAGCCATCCCCCCAGCACAATAGACACAAGCCAGTGCAGGCTGCTCTTGAGCATCGTGAGATGATCCGTTTTATAGACATGGTGGCATCGAAAATGCCCCCAAACCTGCTCCAGTTCGGCTACCGCTGAGCGCAGGTGCTGTGCACGCGACGCGAGGACCACCGCATTCACCGCACCCGCGGAGGTGCCACTGATCACCGGGAACGGGTTCGCACTTCGACGCGGCAGCAGCTCCGCCACCGCTTTCAGTACGCCCACCTGAAAAGCGCCACGAGCGCCGCCGCCCGGCAACACCAGGGCCGTTCTAATATTGTTCGCTGGCCGATTCATCGAATTAATACAGTTGCTTACAGGTGTACCTTCGCGTGGACCCGATTACAGAGTATTATAGTGGCCTTTCCGCAACCAAGACTTGCGGCGCATTATTACAGATTGAGATTTCGAAACATGAAACGCGCGATTACAGCGATTATTGCGGCAGCTGCCGGCGTCCTTATCCTCGCACTGGCGCCCAGCGGCTCAGCGACTGACCAGCCTTCGGTTGGCAGCCAGGCACCCGAATTCGAGTTGGCGGACCAGACTGGTCAACTTCACTCTTTGGAGGATTACCGCGAGCAGTGGGTGGTACTTTATTTTTACCCGAAAGATGAGACGCCAGGTTGCACGACGGAGGCCTGCGAGTTTCGCGACAACATCTTTGCGTTTCGTGATCTGAACGCGCAAATTCTTGGCGTCAGCCTCGACGACGTCGCGTCTCACATGGAGTTTGCCGAAAACCACTCTCTTCCATTTCCGTTGCTGGCGGATACGGATGGACGAACCTCCGACGCCTACGGCGTGAAAACACGCATGTTTGGCATGACAGTCGCCAAGCGGCAAACGTTCATCATCGGTCCGAACGGCACCATCGCCAAGCATTATGAAGAAGTGAAGCCAGGCGAACATTCGGCGGAGGTAATCGCCGATTTGAAAACGCTCAGTGCTGCCGTACTCAGCGCTGCGGTCGAAGAATAGTCCGATCAGTGCAACGCTTTGATCGCGTCGTCGAGACCGGCGATGGTCAACGGGAACATGCGATCATCCATGATTTCCTGCACGAGCTTGGTCGAGGGCGTGTAATCCCAGCGCTGCTGCGGTTCCGGATTTAGCCATGCCGCCTTCGGGTAGGTATCGAGCAGGCGCTTAATCCACACCGCTCCCGGCTCTTCGTTCCAGTGCTCGACGCTGCCGCCGGCATAGACGATTTCGTAAGGGCTCATCGTCGCATCACCAACGAATATCAGCTTGTAGTCGGAACCGTACTTGTGCGCGATATCCAGCGTTGGTGTCTTTTGCGAATGACGGCGCCGATTGTCTTTCCACAGGCTTTCGTAAATGAAATTGTGAAAATAAAAGTACTCGAGATGCTTGAATTCACTGCGTGCCGCCGAGAACATCTCCTCGCAAACTCGTACGTGGTCATCCATTGAACCGCCGATATCAAGGCAAAGAAGTACTTTTACCGCATTGTGCCGTTCCGGCACCATGCGAATATCGAGCAGGCCAGCATTGCGTGCCGTTTTGTCGATCGTGTCGTCAAGGTCCAGCTGGTCCGCCGCGCCCTCGCGCGCAAACTTGCGGAGCCGGCGCAGCGCGACCTTGATATTGCGCGTGCCTAGTTCGAGAGAATCGTCCAGATTTCGATAATCTCGTTTGTCCCAGACCTTCACCGCGCTGCGATTGCGCGAACCCTGTTGCCCCATGCGCACGCCTTCCGGATTGTAGCCGTAGGCTCCGAACGGCGACGTACCGGCGGTCCCGATCCATCGGTTGCCACCCTCGTGCCGTTCATCCTGCTCGTCGAGGCGCTCCTGCAGCGCTTTCATCAACTCGTCGAAACCGCCCAGTGCTTCAATTTGTTTGCGCTCCTCCTCTGAGAGCATCAGTTCAGCCTGACGGCGCAACCACTCCTCCGGTATTTCCTGCATCAGATCTGCCAACGAGTCTTCGATACCTTTGAAGTAAGCACCAAAAATCCGGTCGAAACGATCCAGGTGCGCCTCATTCTTGACGAGGCTGGCGCGCGCCAGGTAATAGAAATCGTCGACACTCTGACCCGCGAGCCCACTCTTCATCGCCTCGAGCAACGTCAACAGCTCCGTGATCGACGTCTTCATACCGCCTTCACGAAGCATGTAAAAAAAGGGAATCAGCATGACGCTTACTGCCGGTTTGTCCGCCTGTCGAGGAACACCAGCTGCTCGAACAGGTGAACATCCTGTTCGTTCTTTAGCAGGGCACCGTGCAGCGGCGGAATCGCGTTGCGCGTATCGCCACCTCTAAGCACTTCCGACGGGATGTCTTCGGCAAGTAGCAGCTTGATCCAGTCCAGCAGCTCGGACGTCGATGGCTTCTTCTTCAAGCCACGCACGTCGCGCACTTTGTAAAACGCATCCAACGCTTCGCGAAGCAGGTCTTTCTTCAAGTTCGGAAAGTGGACATTTACGATTTCGGTCATCGTGGTTTTGTCCGGAAACTTGATGTAGTGGAAAAAGCAGCGCCGTAGAAACGCGTCCGGCAGTTCCTTCTCGTTGTTGCTCGTAATGACGATGATCGGCCGATGGCGTGCCTGGATCAGCTTTTTCGTTTCGTAGACGTAAAACTCCATGCGATCGAGTTCCCGCAGCAAGTCGTTGGGAAACTCAATATCGGCTTTATCAATCTCGTCGATCAGCAACACGGGCTGCTCATCCGACTCGAAGGCTTCCCACACTTTACCGCGGACGATGTAATTGCCGATATCATGCACGCGATCGTCGCCGAGCTGTGAATCGCGCAAGCGCGCAACCGCATCGTACTCGTAAAGGCCCTGCTGTGCCTTTGTCGTCGACTTGATATGCCACTCGTGCAGCGGCCTGCCGAGCGATTTTGCCACTTCGATGGCAAGCTGCGTCTTACCGGTACCGGGCTCGCCCTTAACCAGGATCGGCCGTTCGAGCGTGACCGCAGCGTTGACCGCCATCGTCAGGTCGTCAGTCGCAATATAGGAACTAGTCCCTGTAAATCTGTTATCTGCCATTAGAATTTCCGTGTTGGATTCATCTTGCCATCTTACCGTTCAGCCGGGATCAGCGTAAGCGAATGCTCAGTAGGTCCGGGAAGAAATGGGCTCGGACGGCCCTTGACCCAGTCCTCGTGCCCCCGGCTGTAATAGTGGGACAGCGGATGGCCACTCTGTCCGGTCGGCATGTGCAGGATGCTGTTCGCCTCGTTGCCAGGAGAGACAGAAAATCGCTCCGATGCACCAAATGAGGGACCCTGGGCCTTGGGCATATCGAGATCACCGCTCAGCGCGTCCGCCGGCATGTCGAGGAAATCGCCGACCAACGGAATGCTGCGGCTCAACGGGTGACGAATTGCCGCCGTATTTTTTTCTCCCCAGGTACGCTGAGACAACGGGCCATCAAAGTGCTCCTTGAAGTAAGCAATATTCTGTCTTACCGCAGCCACCATCAGCTCGTCCCAGCTGCGGTAGTCGCTGGGCAGCATATGCAATGGCCGCACTGTGACAAGCGACCAGAGTGGCGCTTCGAACTGGTTGCTGCGGCGTAATCTCACGTCGTCGCCGTAGGCCTCACGCGCCGGAGCCATCAATGCGTGAAATACCCGCCATTCAACTTCGAGCCTGAACGCGCGAACCAAACGATAGCCAACGGACTCAGGGGTTGCTCGTGGAATCCACTCGGCGACCAGGCGACGATATTCGGAAAGCGTCGCATCATCGCCGACGGCCGAGTCGTCCAGTACCTCCATCAACAGGTCACGCCAGCGGGTCAGGAACAGCGCGCGGTCATCATATTGAATGGCCAGCATATCCTCCGGCGCGAATGATTCGCCGGCGAACAGGCGGTCGCGAATCTGCCGCGCGCGCGCGCCGAAATCATAACCGCCATCACCGACCACACTTAATGCGTCGGCGTCCGTAACGCGTGCATTCGCCGTCCAAATACGCCCACTCTGGGGGTTCACGATGCGCGGATACTCGGACGCGTCCAGCCATCCATTCCAGCCGTGAACCGTGCTCCAGTCGGCGGGCAGCATGGCATCAAAATCGGTCTTTCTCGGAATCTTCCCCGCGATCGTCCAGCCGATGTTTCCGCCGGCATCACCGGTGACGAAGTTCTGCGGCGGCATCGACATCGTATTCGCGATATCGAGCGCTTCGTCCACGTTTGTCGCTTTTTCAAGATCGACGAAACGAAGGTTCACGCCGTCCGGCTTGTGCGCTATCCAGCTGACTACGACGTCGCCGTCGGGGTAATCAATGTCGTCGAGCACAGGTCCCCAGATCGTTTCGCGAATCTGATAAGGCACCGGCTCACTGTCTTTTACGTTGATGAGTTCGCGATGCACCGTGAATTCCCGATCCCCTTCCGGCGTTCTGTACGTGTTCGCCACCGAGCCGACCTGCAGGACCACCGCGTCGCTCCAGTCACCATAGCTGTTCGTAAATCCCCAGGCGACGCGCGTATTGCTGCCCGCAATGACGAAAGGCGCGCCGGGTAGCGTAACGCCGGCAACGTCTGTGCCCTCTTCACCTTGCACCACGAGCCGCGCCTGGTAGTAGATGTTCGGTGCGTTCAAGCCCAGGTGCATGTCATTGGATACGATCGCCCGACCATCGGCGGTCAAGGCGCCGGACACGGCCCAGTTGTTGCTGCCGCGAAGCGGGTAGCGCCCCTGTTCATTTGCCGGTGGCGAATCGTCCCGAATATCGCGGATGGAATAAACGTCTGCATCGGGAATTGCAGCAACGTCTCTCGGTTCCCCCATTAACGGTGCATCCCACGGCGTTCCCTGTGGGTACATCCACTTGTAAACCTCTTCGGGCAACACGCGACGTGCGAGGCCTCGCCGCACGTCCTTGATCGCGCGCGCATCATTGAGCTGCATGTACATGGCGAAGACGACCAGCACCGAGTCCTCGGGAAGCCACGATTTGGGCTCGCCACCTAACACGAAATACTCAAAGGGGCGCGCATCGAGAGACTGCAGTCCTGCGTTAACACCATTTGCATAGGCCACCAAGAGCGCGCGATCACGCTCCTCGGCATTGGCGATCACGGCTTGGGCCTTGCTCCGAAACCGGTGGAAACGATGTCGTTTGTCCGTGTCGATCGCAACACTGCCGACGATATCCGATAGCTCGCCCGCCGCTTGCCGGCGAATCATGTCCATCTGGAAAAATCGGTCCTGGCCGTGCGCAAAGCCGGTCGCGAACGCAAGGTCGGTGCGGCTCGATGCCGTAATCACAGGAATACCATCGACATCGCGCTCAATCCTGGCGTTGGCGAGAAGACCGTCGACCGCTATCTCGCCGTCGAGTGCCGGCAAGCTGGCGCGCAATACCATCATTGCGACCACGGCAACGATAATGATCAGCAAACTCGCTGCCAAGATGAGGCGGAGCAGTACTCGTCTCATTCTTCTTTTTTGACTTTCAGTACTTTCATCGCATTGGTGCTGCCCGCAACATTGTCCAGATCGCCCTTGGTGAAAATCACCAGGTCGTCGACCTCGACAAGTTCGTAGTACAACAAGGTGTTGAAGATGTCCTGATAAAGTCCTCGCGGATTGTCGAGGTTGATCGCGAAGGAAACCGGGTAGACGCCGCGATACAAAGCGACGCGCCTGCTCGTGGCTTCGTGCGGCGTAAATGCATAGATGGGAATATCCGAACGAATACGCGACATCCAGCGCGTTGTCGAACCGGATTCTGTCAGCGCGATGATCGCCCTAACAGCCATGTGATTGGCGGTGTACATCGTCGCCATCGCGATCGCCTCATCGACGAGTTCGAAGCGGTCGCTCATGCGATGAGTCGTGCCACCTGACACGAGCGGAAATTTCTCGGCGCCGACGCAGACTTCGGCCATCGCGCTGATCGCCTCAACCGGGTACTTGCCCACAGCGGTCTCGCCGGACAACATGACCGCGTCGGTGCCATCGATGACGGCATTGGCGACATCCGAAACTTCGGCGCGCGTCGGAATCGGATTCTGGATCATCGACTCCATCATTTGCGTGGCAGTGATGACGATCTTGTGTGCCTTGCGCGTCTTGCGAATCAGCTTCTTCTGGATACCGGTGAGTTCCGCGTACCCCATTTCGACGCCGAGGTCGCCGCGTGCAACCATAATGACGTCGGATACGTCGATGATCGAATCAATTTCCTGGACCGCTTCAACACGCTCTATTTTGGCAACGATCAGGCCGCGCCCGCCCGCCTCCTCGAACAACTTTCGTGCTTCGCGCACATCCGCGGCGCTGCGCACGAACGACACGGCGAGAAAATCCGCCTCCAGCTCAGCCGCGAGCCTGATATGTTCCTTGTCGGCATCGGTCAGCGCTGGCGCAGACAATCCACCACCTTTGAGATTGATGCCTTTGTGGTCCGACAGAATGCCACCGTTGACTACCGTCGTATGAATTCGCGTACCGGAAATACGGTCAACCTTGAGCGTGATCATGCCGTCGTTGAGTAACAACAGATCGTCCACTTTCAGATCTTCGTGCAAAGTCTCAAGCGCAACGCCGACGCCTTCCTGATTGCCATCGATCAGTCCGAGCGTGCTATCGAGAAAGAACGAATCACCATCTGCCAACGCGACACTGTGGTTCTCAAAGCGCCGGACACGTATCTTCGGCCCCTGCAAATCGCCCAACAAGCCAACGTCACGGCCGACTTTTTTAGCGGCTTCGCGCAACGCTGCGGCGCGGCGCCGATGGTCGTCCGCGTCACCGTGGGAAAAATTCAGGCGCGCAACGGTCATACCTGCCATGATCATTTGTGCCAGTTTTTCGGGGGCATCTGAGGCAGGGCCCAGTGTCGCCACTATCTTGGTTCGTCTTCGCATGGCGGCGATTATTGCACAGCTGATTTGAAATCGGCGTTACGAAATGGTGCCAATGACTTCCGAACGTCACTCGCGCCGTTATTCTGTCCGCCACGCCGTCACTGAGCCAGACCCAGCATGCTGAACAGACGCCGCTTTATTCAAAGCATAGCCGCCGCGGCCGTAACGCCCGCAATGCCACGGCCGAGCCGGGCGACGGATCGTTTGCTCGGCGTGCTTCGACCTGACTCGAACGGAATACTCGACCTTCCGGACGGCTTCGACTACCGGGTGATTTCGCGCGCCGGTGAGATAATGAGCGACGGCTTACGGGTACCCGGCGCGCACGACGGCATGGCGACGTTCGATGACGACAATGGCCGCATCATTCTGATTCGCAACCACGAAATGAACACCCATTGGTTCGAAGGCAGCGCGTTTGGCGATGGGTATGATGCGTTACCCGAACGCACCAAGGCGATGCTTTACGACAGGGGGAGTGACAAAACGCCCGCGCTCGGCGGCACAACGACCAGCGTCTATAACCCGGCCACCGGCGAAACCGAAAAGCAGTTCCTGAGCCTTGCGGGTACCGAGATCAATTGTGCGGGCGGACCTACCCCCTGGGGTAGCTGGCTGAGTTGCGAGGAATGTTTCAAAGTCCCGGGTAGTGGAACCGACTATGGGCACCCGATAACGCGCGACAAGCATCATGGCTACGTTTTCGAGGTGTCATCAGAATCGAAAGGCCTGGTCGCGGCGGAACCGATCAAGGCGATGGGGAAATTCGAGCACGAGGCGTGTGCGGTGCACAAGGCCAGCGGCATCGTCTACATGACCGAAGACCGCCACGACAGCCTCTTCTACCGTTACATTCCCGACGTGCCTGGGAAGCTACACGCCGGTGGCCGACTGCAAGCGCTGGCAATTGACGGTCACTCGTCCGTCATGACGCATAATTGGTCATCGGTGCCACAAACGCCGTTGAAACTGCCCATGAAGACGCACTGGATCGACCTCAACGACGTTGATCCGGTCAAGAATGACCTGAGACTGCGCGGCGCGGCCCTGGGTGCCGCCACGTTCGCGCGCGGCGAGGGTCTGTGCGCCGCGGACGATCATTTCGCATTTACCTGTACGATCGGCGGCCCCGCCCGAATCGGACAGGTATTCACTTACACGCCGAGCCCGTTTGAAGGCACATCGCAAGAAAAAGAAGACCCCGGTTTACTGACGCTCATTGCCGAGGCCGATGAGAACTCACTGCTTCGCAATTGCGACAACCTCACGATGGCGCCTTGGGGCGACCTGATCGTCTGTGAGGACACCTCGAATCACTGCGGCTTGGTGGGCATACGCCCGGACGGCAGCCAGTACGCGATCGCGGACAACGCTTACTCGACCTCGGAGCTCGCCGGTGTGTGCTTCTCGCCGGACGGCAATACACTGTTCGTGAATATTCAGTACCCCGGCATGACGCTCGCGATCACCGGGCCCTGGCCGATCTCTACCACCCAGCCTTGAATGGCAAGGGGCCCGCTTCGGGAGTTCCTCTCGCTTAACCTCGCTCGGCGTCCTGCCTCGTCGCATCGGGTTCCGCTCGATTTGGCGTCCTGCGTCACTTCACTCCACACGACGCTCGAGGAACTCCCCAATCGCCGCCTCCTGCAGCGGACCAGTCGTGCGTCTGTAGGAGCGCGGCTCAGTCGGCGGCGCGTTTCTCGAGCATAGCGACAGCCGGGAGTTTCTTGCCTTCGACGAATTCGAGAAACGCCCCTCCGCCCGTCGAGATATACGAAATCTTGTCAGCGACCCCGTACTTGTCGATCGCAGCTAACGTGTCGCCACCACCCGCGACCGAAAACGCATCACTCGCGGCTATCGCCTCGGCAAGCACCTTTGTGCCGGCGCCAAACTTGTCAAACTCGAACACACCGACGGGACCGTTCCAGATAATGGTCCCGGCGCCCGCCAGGATCTCGGCGAATCGACTGGCTGTCTCCGGCCCAATATCGAGAATCAACTCATTCGCCGCAACAGCGTCGATGTTTTTCGTCGTCGCCGTCGCGTCAGCCGAAAACTCGTCAGCCACGACCACGTCGGTTGGCACGGGTATCTCCGCTCGATCGCCGCGGTCCGCTGCCAAATCACGTGCCACATCCAGCATATCCGCTTCGTAAAGCGACTTGCCAACATCATGGCCCGCGGCGGCAATAAACGTATTGGCAATTCCGCCGCCTACAATCAGACAATCGACGACGTCAGCCAGGGCATCGAGCACCGTCAGCTTGGTCGAGACTTTAGAGCCGCCAACGATGGCAACGAACGGACGCGCCGGATTGTCCAGCGCCTTGGTCAACGCATCCAGTTCCGCGGCAAGCAACGGTCCGGCGCAAGCGATCGGTGCGTGCTCGGCCACGCCGTAGGTACTTGCCTGAGCGCGATGCGCTGTGCCGAATGCGTCCATCACGAAGATGTCACAGAGCGCGGCCATCTTTTGGGCCAGCGCGTCATCGCAGCTTTTTTCGCCGACGAGGAATCGCACGTTCTCAAGAATAACGACCTCGCCGGCCTCGACCTTCACACCATCGATCCAGTCCTTCACAAGCGGAACGTCGCGGCCCAACAGCTTCGAGAGGTGGTCGGCGACCGGCTGCAACGAGAACCTGTCATCCGGCTCGCCCTCGGTCGGACGACCGAGATGCGACACCAGCATGACGGCCGCGTTGGCTGCGAGCGCGGCTTTGATGGTTGGCAATGCCGCGCGAATGCGCGCGTCACTGCTTACAACGCCGTCCGCAACGGGGACATTCAGGTCCTCGCGAATCAGTACCCTCTTGCCCGACAGTTCAACGTCGGCCATCTTGATGACGGACATAACGACTCCGGATCTTAAGCCTACTTGGCGTTCATCAAAGCGACGGCCGTGTCGAGCATGCGATTCGAGAATCCCCACTCATTGTCGTACCAGGAAAGAACCTTGACGAGCGTGCCCTCCATGACCTTGGTCAATCCTGCATCGTAGGTCGACGACGCGGGGTCATGATTGAAGTCGATCGACACCAGCGGCTCATCGTTATAGGCAAGAACGCCCTTGAGCTCACCTTCGCTCGCTTTCTTCATGATGGAATTGATCTCGTCGACGCTGGTGGCCCGCTCGGCGACAAAGGTCAGGTCGACGCAAGAGACGTTGATGGTGGGCACGCGCATCGAGAAGCCATCCAGTTTGCCATTGAGCGCCGGAAGTACCAGGCCAACAGCGGCGGCAGCGCCGGTGCTTGTCGGAATCTGCGACATCGTGGCCGAACGTGCACGACGCAGATCTTTGTGGAATACGTCAGTCAGTACCTGGTCGTTCGTATAAGCGTGAATTGTCGTCATGATGCCGTGCTTGACACCAATTTTCTCGTGCAGCGGCTTGACCAACGGCGCCAGGCAATTGGTTGTGCATGATGCGTTCGAGATGATGTTGTGCTTTGAGGTCAGAATGTCATGGTTGACGCCGTAAACGATGGTAGCGTCAATGTCCTTGCCACCCGGCGCCGATAGAATTACTTTCTTCGCGCCACCCTCGATGTGCTTACCGGCTGTATCACGAGTACGGAATAGACCGGTGCACTCAAACACGAGGTCGACACCCAGCTCTTTCCACGGCAGCTTGGCGGGGTCCCGCTCCGCGAATACCTTGATGCGATCACCATTGACGATGATGTCGTCGCCGTCGACTTCGACCGTACCGGGGAACGGGCCGTGCGCCGTGTCGCGACGGGTCAGGTGAGCGTTCGTGTTCGCATCACCCAAATCGTTGAGCGCAACCACGTTAAACTCAGCGGCGCGGCCCGACTCGTGGATTGCGCGCACGATGTTGCGCCCGATGCGGCCGTAACCGTTGATGCCAATCTTGATCGCCATTTCTTCTTCTCCAGATTTGTGTCGTTGACCGGCAATCGCCGGCCGAGATTCTTAAACAAGTATGTCTTTCGCGACCGTCACAATGTTTTCGGTCGTGAAGCCGAAGTGTTCGAATAATTCGTCGGCCGGAGCCGACTCGCCGAAACGATCAAGCCCGACAATGCGGCCCTTCGTCCCGACGTAACGCCACCAACCGTCAGTGACACCTGCTTCAATCGCCACTCGCGCCGTGATAGCAGCAGGCAACACCGAATCGCGGTAGGCCTCATCCTGTGCATCAAAGACGTCCGTCGACGGCATTGATACAACGCGTGCTTTTATACCATCCGCCAGCAGTGCGTCGGCTGCATTAACCGCCAGTGCCACCTCCGAGCCCGTCGCAATCAGCACAATATCGGGCGTTCCGCCGGTGTCTTTCAATACGTATCCACCACGCGCCGCGTCGGATAACTGGCTGGCGGTGCGCGCTTGACAGGGCAGACCCTGCCGCGTCAGCACAAGGCTGGTCGGCCCGTCCTGTCGTTCAATCGCGTAACGCCATGCCACAGCCGTCTCTACCGTATCGCAGGGTCGCCAAACGCTCATGTTCGGCATCAGTCGCAGCGATGCCGTGTGTTCGACCGGCTGGTGTGTCGGACCGTCTTCGCCGAGCCCGATGGAGTCGTGCGTATAAACGAGAATATTGCGGACCTTCATCAGGGCGGCCATGCGCAACGCGTTGCGGGCGTAATCGGAGAACGTCAGGAACGTGCCTTCATACGGAATAAACCCCCCATGCAGCGCTATGCCATTGCAAATTGCGGTCATGCCGAACTCTCGGACGCCGAACCAGATGTAGTTGTCCGGCGGCATCGTCACCCGAGATCGGTACGGACCCAGCGTGCTTTGTCAGGTTGGAGCCCGTGAGGTCTGCCGATCCACCAACGAGTTCCGGCAGCGCCGGCGCAAAGGCATTGAGCGCAAGCAGCGACGCTTTTCGCGTCGCCATGTTTTGGCCGGCAGCGGCGATCTCCGCGATCGCGCTGTCTGCAATTTTCGGCCACTCGGTCGGAAGATTGCCGGCCATGCGTCGCGCGAACTCGGCAGCAAGTTCGGGATACTCGGCATTGTAGTCTGCAAACGTGCGGTTCCACGCGGCCTCGTCGGCGGCGCCACGCCCTTTGCCGTTCCAGGCGGCCGCGATGTCATCCGGAATTTCGAACGGCGGCGAATCCCAGCCCAGGGTCTTGCGAGCCGCTGCAATCTCCTCGTCACCCAGCGGCGCACCGTGCGTCGAAGCGGTGCCCTGCTTGTTGGGCGCACCGAAGCCAATTATGGTCTTGCAGCAAATCAGCGTCGGCCTGTCTTCGTCGGCGAGTGCCTCCTCGATAGCGGCCGTTATCTCGGCGCCGTCATGACCGTCGACGTTTTCGACAACCTGCCAGCCATAAGCTTCGAAACGCGCCGGCGTGTCATCCGTAAACCAGGCATCGACCTCGCCATCGATGGAAATATTGTTGTCGTCATAGAAACAGATCAGCTTGCCGAGCTTCAGGGTGCCCGCCAGCGAGCAGGCTTCGTGCGAGATGCCTTCCATGAGGCAACCGTCACCCAGGAATACCCAGGTCTTGTGGTCCACGATCTCATGACCGTTGCGGTTGAACTCGGCTGCCAGCATTTTTTCCGCCATCGCCATGCCGACCGCGTTCGTAATTCCCTGACCCAGGGGACCCGTTGTAGTTTCGACAGGCCCGCCGCGCTCGTATTCCGGATGTCCGGCGGTCCGGTAACCCAGCTGCCGGAAGTTGCGTAACTGATCGATTCCAAACGACTCGTAGCCGGTCAGGTACAGCAGGCTGTATAACAGCATTGATGCGTGGCCGTTCGATAACACGAAGCGGTCGCGATTTGCCCATTGCGGGTTCGCCGGATTATGTCGTAGGTAGCCATTCCAGAGGACTTCGGCGATATCCGCCATACCCATCGGCGCGCCGGGATGACCCGAATTGGCGGCCTGCACGGCGTCCATACTCAGAGCTCTGATCGCATTCGCGAGATCTCGCCGAGCGCTTTGGCCGGCGATTGCAGCTTTATTTGGCATTTGACCTAATCTTGTCGTGGGCCTGACGGCCTTTATAGTGTGATGGACTTCGCCTTCGCGAAGGCGGCCATTTTCCCTGTTATCGGCGGCCGCATCAAGGGTACAATGCGCCACCCTTTGACTTGAGGACCCTGACGACCATGAGTGATGCGTTTCTTTTTACCTCGGAATCTGTTTCCGAGGGACACCCCGACAAGGTCGCCGACCAGATCTCCGACGCTATCCTCGATGCCATTATTGAGCAAGATCCCAAAGCGCGCGTCGCCTGCGAGACCATGGTCAAGACCGGCATGGCGATAGTCGCCGGCGAGATCACGACGTCGGCGTGGGTCGATATGGAGGATATCGTACGCGCTACGGTGCTGGAAATCGGCTACAACAGCTCAAGCATGGGTTTTGATGGCGCATCGTGTTCAGTATTGAACGCGATCGGCAAGCAGTCTCCTGACATCGCTCAGGGCGTCGACCGCGAGTCTGCTGAAAAACAGGGTGCCGGTGACCAGGGCCTGATGTTCGGCTATGCAAGCAATGAGACCGAAGTTCTAATGCCCGCACCGATCACTTTCGCGCATCGACTGGTGAAGCGACAGGCCGAGGTGCGCAAGAACGGCACACTCTCCTATCTGCGCCCGGACGCCAAGAGCCAGGTGACGTTCGTGTACGAAGGCGGCAAACCTGTTGCCATTGATGCGATCGTCCTGTCATCGCAGCATAATCCGGACGTCTCCATGGCCGACCTGCGCGAAGGCGTTATGGAAGAGATTATCAAGCCCATCATTCCCGCCGGGCTCGTCAACGCGGATACCAAGTACCACATTAACCCGACCGGCCGATTCGAAATTGGCGGACCGATGGGTGATTGCGGCCTGACCGGACGTAAGATCATCGTTGATACGTACGGCGGCTCGGCACGACACGGCGGCGGCGCGTTTTCCGGCAAGGATCCGTCGAAAGTCGACCGGTCAGCGGCCTACGCCGCCCGCTATGTCGCAAAGAACATTGTTGCGGCCGGGCTCGCCGACCGCTGCGAAATACAGTTGTCATATGCCATTGGCGTCGCCGAGCCGACATCGATCAGCGTCAGCACATTTGGTACCGGAAAACATTCTGATACAAAATTGACGGAACTGATTCGTGAACACTTCGATCTGACACCGTATGGCATCCTGACCATGCTTGATTTGATCAGGCCGATCTACAAACAAACAGCTGCCTACGGTCACTTCGGCCGGGAAGACATCGACCTGAGCTGGGAAAAAACAGACAAAGCCGATATGTTGAAAGATGCCGCGGCCTGACCCGAATCCGAAAATAACCATTTGACCAGGAGAATTACCATGAGCAACGAAGCCGTTGCCCTTCACAAGAACGACTACAAGGTCGCCGACATTGCGCTCGCCGACTTTGGCCGCAGGGAAATCGCGATTGCCGAGACCGAAATGCCGGGCCTCATGGCGATTCGCGAAGAATACAAAGGGCAGCAGCCACTCAAGGGCGTGCGCTTGACCGGTTGCCTGCACATGACCATTCAGACCGCCGTTCTCATCGAGACGCTCAGCGAACTTGGTGCGGATATTCGCTGGTCATCGTGCAACATCTTTTCGACACAGGACCACGCGGCAGCGGCGATTGCGGCGGCCGGCATTCCGGTGTTTGCCTGGAAAGGCGAGACGGAAGATGAGTACTGGTGGTGTGTCGAGCAAACCATCAACGGTCCCGATGGCTGGCAGCCAAACATGATTCTGGATGACGGCGGCGACCTGACCGGGCTCATGCATGACAAATATCCGGAGTTGATGAAAGACGTCAAGGGATTGTCAGAGGAAACGACAACCGGTGTGAAACGCCTTTACGACATGATGGCTGACGGCTCGCTGATGTGCCCGGCATTCAACGTCAACGACTCGGTTACCAAGTCGAAGTTCGACAATCTTTACGGCTGCCGCGAATCACTGGTTGACAGCATCAAGCGCGCAACCGACGTCATGGTTGCCGGCAAAGTTGCGGTCGTCTGCGGCTTTGGTGATGTCGGCAAGGGTTCTGCGCAGTCACTGCGATCGCTCGGCGCGATCGTCTGGGTAACGGAAGTCGATCCGATTTGCGCGCTGCAGGCCTCGATGGAAGGCTATCGTGTCGTAGACTTTGACGAAGTCTGCGATCAGGTCGACATCGTGGTCACGGCGACAGGCAACTATCACGTCGTTACCGGCCCACAAATGGACCGCATGCGAAATCAGGCAATCGTCTGCAACATCGGCCATTTCGACAATGAGATCGATGTCGCCTACCTCAAGAAGTACGAGTGGGAAAACATCAAACCACAGGTTGACCACATCATATTCCCGGACGGCAAGCGCATCATCCTGCTGGCCGAGGGTCGACTGGTGAACCTCGGCTGCGGCACCGGACACCCGAGCTTCGTGATGTCCAATTCGTTCACGAACCAGGTACTTGCGCAGATTGAGCTTTGGCACAACCACGATAAGTACGAAAATTCGGTCTACGTCTTGCCCAAACATCTCGATGAAAAGGTCGCACGCCTGCATCTCGGGCGCGTCGGCGCGAAGCTCACCGAGCTCAGCGACGAGCAGGCGAAGTACATTGGCGTCGACAAGGACGGCCCGTATAAGGCGGAGCACTACCGCTACTAAGGACACTGCGTATCCGAGTGAACCCCGATGCAGCTGATGGCAATTTGATACGGATTCTACACCTGACGGATCCGCACCTTTTCGCCGATTTCGAAGGAAGCCTGCGTGGCACCGCCACGCAGGCGTCTCTGCAACGTGTTCTCGATCACTACCGGTCAGGCGACTGGAATGCCGATCGCGTCGTCATCACCGGCGACCTGATTCAGGATGACTCGGCAGAGGCATATGATCGATTCCGCGAGCTTATGCTGCCGCTGAACATGCGCATGCACTGCGTGCCCGGTAACCATGATGTGCGCGACCTGATGCAACGCGTCTGTTGCGCCCCGCCCTTTTCCTACTGCGCTTACGAAGAAATCGGCGACTGGTTGTTAGTCGGCCTCGACAGTTGTGTGACCGATGATGCCGGTGGATTCCTGGCGCCGGAGGAACTGGATCGTTTGTCGGGCATCGTTGACCGTAGCGCGGCCAAACACGTGATGGTTTGCCTGCATCATCCACCGATACCGATGGGCAGCGCCTGGCTGGACACGGTGGGACTCAGGAACGGCGATGAATTCCTGCAGACAGTATCATCGCTCGGACGCGTGCGCCTTGCCGTGTTCGGACACGTGCACCAGCCGTACGATGAGAAACATGACGGTGTACGAATTATCGCCACGCCGTCCACCTGCCGGCAGTTCTTGCCCGGCAGCGATGAATTCGCGGTTGACGACCGTCCACCGGCGTATCGTCGCATTACGTTGCGGAGCGATGGCAGCAGCGACGCCGAACTTGTCTGGTTAGAAGATGAGTAAAGTCGCATCCATAGTCCTGCTGCTCATGATCTCGTGCGCTGCCCGGGCAGATACCGAAGCACACCCCGTGACGCTTTGGCGTGCCCAGGGTATTAACAACTCGATTTATCTGCTCGGATCGATTCACCTGTTGCGTGAGGAGGATCACCCGCTGCCCAGCATAATCGACGATGCCTACAGAGATTCGGACGTCCTGATCATGGAACTGGACATGGACGATCTCGACGCTGCGGCAACGCAACAACTGTTCAACCAGAGTGGTGTATTGCGCGATGGCACGACGTTGCGAGACCTGATGGGCGAGGATATGTACCGGCGCGCGGAGATCGCGGCAAAGGCCAGCGACATCCCGATCGAGATGTTGGCGAAGAGCGAGCCGTGGCTGGCCGCAATTACCGTTGAGATGATGTCCCTGTACCGCATCGGCTTCAATCCGACGCTCGGCGTCGAAATGCACATGACCGCGCGCGCGATCCAGGATGGGAAGCGGATTGAAGGACTCGAGGCCGTCGAAGACCAGCTGGCCTTTCTCGACGGCTTGTCGTTGCAAGCACAACGAGACATGTTGATTGAGACACTCGAAGAGAGCGCCAATATGCGCGAGTCAATCGACGAGATGATACGCGCTTGGCGCTATGGCGACATTGCGGTTCTCGAATCCGGATTGCTCGACAGTTTTTCGGACCATGAAGAACTGAGCGACGCGCTGGTAAACAACCGGAACCTGCGTTGGGTAACGCAGATCAATGAGCTTCTCGACGATCATGACGACTACCTCATTATCGTCGGCGCCCTGCATCTCGTTGGTGAGGGGGGCGTCCCCAATCTTCTTGCGGAAAAGGGTGTCGAAATTCTCCAGTTGAGTGAGCCGGCGTCTATTCGGTAGCATGCGCGACTGTTTGGGAGAAAAATCATGAGTTTATTTACGAACGCGCAGCGCGTTATTGCCGGTGGTGTCAACTCGCCGGTCAGGGCATTTGCCGGCGTTGGCGGTGAGCCGGTTTTCTTCAAGAGCGCCAACGGCGCCTGGCTTGAGGCAGAAGACGGCAGAAAGTTCATTGACTACATTGGATCCTGGGGACCCATGATTCTCGGGCATGGCCACCCGTCCGTCATCGAGGCGGTCACGGAAGCGGCCAAACAGGGTTTGAGCTTCGGCGCACCCTGCGTGCTCGAAACCCGGATGGCGGAGAAAATCTGCAAACTGATGCCATCCATTGAGCGCGTTCGAATGGTCAGTTCGGGCACTGAAGCGACGATGAGCGCGATTCGACTCGCGCGCGGTCACACAGGTCGCGACAAAATCGTCAAGTTCGAAGGCTGCTACCACGGCCACTCGGATTCGTTGCTTATCAAGGCCGGATCCGGCGCGCTGACACTCGGCGTACCGAGCTCACCGGGCGTTCCGGCGGGCCTCGCCGAACACACGATGACTCTGCCTTATAACGACATCGACGCGGTTAATACGGCGTTCGCGAAACTGGGCCAGGAGATCGCCTGCGTGATTGTCGAGCCAATCGCGGGCAACATGAACATGGTGCCACCGGTGCCCGGCTTTCTCGAGTCGCTGCGCGATGCGTGCACGGAGGCCGGGGCATTACTGATTCTCGACGAAGTGATGACAGGGTTTCGTGTCGCCAAAGGCGGTGCTCAGGCCGTTTACGGTATCGAGCCCGACCTGACGACGCTCGGCAAAATCGTCGGTGGCGGCATGCCGGCCGCCGCGTTCGGCGGTCGCGCAGATATCATGGCAAGCATTGCGCCTGACGGCCCGGTTTATCAGGCGGGGACATTGTCAGGTAACCCGGTTGCGATGGCCGCAGGCCTGGCGACGCTGGAACAAATTGATCAGCCCGGCTTCTATGAGTCATTGAGCGCGTCAACGAAGCGCCTGACCGATGGCCTGGCGGCGGCCGCGGCGGATACCGGAATCTCGGTATCCACCGAGAACCAGGGTGGCATGTTTGGCCTCGTGTTTACCAATGATGGACCGGTCCGAAGCTTCGCTCAGGTGGCGGCGGCAGACGTCGAGCGTTTCAAGCAGTTTTTCCACGGCATGCTCGACCAAGGCATCTACCTGGCCCCGTCGGCATTCGAGGCAGGATTCGTGTCGGCGGCCCACAGCGACGAAGACATTGATGCCACCATCGCCGCGGCGCGAAAGGTATACGCTACTCTATAGCCGGATCTCTAACTGTGTTCATTAGGTTATCAATGAGCTTGAGCCGACCCAGCGTATCGCTGCTCTCCAGAAACCGCTGTTTCTCCTCAAGTTCGATAGGCAAGATTTCGATCAGGCGATAGGTAACCCAGACCGCATCGTCGAAGCGCCGTTCAAGCGATTCGTACAAGCGCCCGAGGTCGTCGAGCACGCTCTCCAGGATCTTTTTCAGCGATGCATATTCCTCGGGCAACGCCAAGTTCGGTTCAGGTGGTATCACCTCGATTGTGCCAATATTAAGTCCGTCAGGCTGCTGACGAACCGACAGCAGGCGAAAACGCTCGACGCCGGCCGCCGTCACACCGAGCAAGCCATCGCTGCCTTGGTACCAGTCGGTAATCGTCGCCAGCGTGCCGATCTCATAAGTCGACGCCAGGCCATCTTCCCGCCCTTCCTTAATCAACAACACGCCAAACGGCAAGTCGTTCTTCATACAATGACTGATCATGTCAATGTAGCGCGACTCGAAAATGCGCAGGGGTAGCGGCCCTCCTGGAAAAAGTACGGTTCGAAGTGGAAAAAGCGGTACGTCCATCGTTAGTAGTATAGTCGCTGGTCGCCAAGCCGAAATATTAGCTGCCGCGCGTACGCTGCAACATGGCGGTCAATGTCTGCCGGGCGGAGCCGAAACCACCATTGCTCATGAACACCACCTGATCGCCTGAAAGTACGCGCGTGGACATATCGGCGACGAGTTGATCATAGTCGGCGAACAGGCGGATCTTGGATCCCAACGGCGACAGTGCTGCCTCAAACTCTTCGCCGATATTCTTCGGCCGATACATCCAGATGAGATCCGCACCCGCGAGCGAATCGGCAATAGTCTCGTTGTGAACGCCGAGCTTCATTGTGTTGGATCGAGGCTCAATGGCCACGACCACGCGGTGACCGGGGTAGCGACGCCTGACCGACGCTATCGTCTTCTTGATGGCGGTCGGGTGGTGGGCAAAATCATCATAAATGGCAATATCGGCGACGGTCGCCGTACGCTCCATACGACGCTTGACGCCTTCGAATCGCGACAGCGCATCAACCGCCTGCTCGAGAGACACGCCCGCTGATGCCGCGGCAGCAACTGCCGCAAGCGCGTTCTCCAGGTTGTAGGCACCGCCGATCTGCCAGCGCGTATTTGCCGAAGCGCCACCAGGACCTTGCATGCTGATGCGGCGCTCAACCTTGTCGGCGAAATTCGCCACCCAGTCAGCGTCATCGCGCAAGCCGAACGTCTCGAGTGGCGTCCAGCAGCCCATCCCGATCAGTTTCCGTAAGTTTTCGTCAGCGCCATTGCTAATGATTCGGCCGCTGGCCGGGACGGTGCGCAGGAGCTGGTGGAATTGCCAGAGGATTGCGTCCATATCGCGGTAAATATCGGCATGGTCGTACTCGAGGTTGTTCAGGATAACGGTGCGTGGCCGGTAATGGACGAATTTCGCTCGCTTGTCGAAGAACGCCGTATCGTACTCGTCAGCTTCGACAACGAAATAATTCGAGGCCCCGAATCGGGCGGATTCACCGAAATTTGCGGGTATACCCCCAATAAGAAATCCGGGGGCATGGCCGGCGTCTTCAAGTATCCAGGCGAGCATGCTCGACGTTGTTGTCTTGCCGTGTGTTCCTGCTACCGCAAACACGTGTCGATCGTGCAACACGTTTTCTGCCAGCCACTGGGGCCCGGACTGGTACGGCAATCCCCGGTCCAGCATAGCCTCGACGACTTCGACGCCGCGACTCATAACGTTGCCCACAACTACGCAGTCCGGCTCAACATCCAGCTGCGCGGCATCGACACCTTCATGGATCTCTATACCGAGGTTCTTCAGCTGCGTGCTCATTGGCGGGTAAACGTTGCGATCGCAGCCGGTGACCCGGTGGCCCGCCGCTCGAGCCAGCGCCGCGACACCGCCCATAAATGTTCCACAGATTCCGAGTATGTGTATGTGCATGTCGCCTCAGGTTGGCGCTATCGACGCCGGATCCATGACTGAGTAAAGAATCAGCTGAAATACGAATACCGCCATCGCGATAACAACGCCAACGTACCAGTGCCGCTCAATCGTTCTCGAAATGATATGGCCCTCAACCGGCACGGTCCACAACAGAATCAATGTCATTATCAGGTTGCTTATGCTGTCGCTCAAAAAAGGCGATAGGAACACGTTGCCGGCGACAAACAAAAAACTTAAGACGGCCCCGCAGCCCAACAATGCCGTCACGGCCTGCAAAAGGCGAGCGCGCTTGCCGGACAGCACGATGATCGTGGCATAACACATCAATCCGGTAATTCCCGTAAGCGTTCCAATAAGGAAGTCTGTTTGATCAAGTTCCGCCGTCAGCAGCGCCATCACCACGCCAGCAAACAGCCACATTGCGGTGACGACGACAAACAAGAATGACGAATACGGTATTGCGTCCGGCCCTTTGCGAAGGCGAATGATGTCGAACAATGTTTCGGCAAGGGCTAGCACGGTTACGGTTTTTGTTCCCAATTGCGGTACAGCGATGATCGCATGTTAGTCTCCGATTCTGTACATCGCTTTCGGCTTATCAATGCCTCATTACCGCTTCGTCGAGCAGCCCGACACCCTTGCTCCGAGCCTGACCGGTCACGGCCGTGTTGGCGTCGATACCGAGTTCATGCGCGAGAAGTACCTATTTTGCGCAACTGTGCCTGGTTCAAATAGCGACAAGTGACGACATTTATTGCGTCGATCCGCTGACGGACAGCGGCAAACAGGGATTCTGGCAGGAACTGCTCGCCAGCGACTGGATCGTTCATTCTGCCCGGCAGGATATCGAGGTGGTCTATCAGACCGCAGGCTCGATGCCGGCCTCGATATTCGACACGCAAATCGCCGCCGGCTTGCTCGGCCATCCCGCCCAGATGGGCTACGCGGGCCTGGTCAAGGAGTTATTCAACGTGGACATGGAAAAGTCGCATACGCGAGCGGACTGGACGAAGCGACCGTTGCGCGAGGCTTACCTGGAGTACGCTGCCGAAGACGTGGAGTACCTGTTGCCAGCCTTTGAGAATCTGGGTGAACGCCTGGATGCAAAAGGCAGGCTGGAATGGGCGCGTGAGGATTCTCGCTTGCTGCTTGATCCCAAGCTCTACGACCTTGGCGCGGACCAGGCACTCGATCGACTCAAAGGTGCCAGGGGCTTTCGCGGACGCAAACGCGCTGCAGCTGCGAGGCTTGCCGCCTGGCGGGAAGGCGAAGCGATCAGTCGAAATCGACCGCGGCAGTGGATTCTGCGTGACAGCGCGTTGCTGGACATCGCCTATCGATTACCGACTTCACTCGAGCAACTGGCTGCGATCGAAGGAATGCCGGCCAAGTTACTGGGCCGCGCCGGCGAACAATTGCTGCAAGCGATTGATGCGTCTGCGACGGATGAGAACAACTACAGCCCACCGCGTCCGCCCGACGAGGAACAAAAAGCGTTGTTGAAAGAGATGCAGGCGCGCGTGCAAAAGTGCGCGGAAGAACTGGGTATAGCGGCCGAAACGGTTGCGTCGAAACGAGAGCTTTCGGCCGTGATTATTTCCGGCAGCCATCAATCAAGAGTGTTTTCGGGGTGGCGGCGAGACATTATCGGCAATGATCTCCTGGCGCTGATGTAGTCACACGGCGTTGACAGACCAGAAGACAAGGCCAGACCGTCGCAATGCGGCGACAAATCCAGCGTAATGTGAAGTCGTTTGCACAATCTCACCGGACTCATCGTATAGTCTGGGCATGCTTTTTCGGAGCAAGCCCTGATGCGAATCCCGACACTTTTTCTCGCGTCTGCGATCACTCTCACTGGATGTGGTGGCGGAGGCGACAGTATGCCAACGCAGCCGCTGCCGCTGCCACTGCCGACACTTTCAATCGCCGACGCAACCGTCGATGAGGGCGATAACGGTACAACCTCTCTGGATTTCAATGTGTCGCTATCACAAAGCGGCACCTCCAATGTCAGCGCGTCATACACGACCTCGGATACGAGCGCGATTGCCGGCAGCGATTACACGGCGAGTAGCGGGACACTGACGATCGCGGCGGGCGATACCTCGGCGACGATTTCTGTCGAGGTGATCGGTGACACCAACAGCGAGGCCGACGAAACACTGACGGTAACGCTCAGCGGTGCCAGCGGCGCGACCATTGTCGATGGCAGCGCCGTCGGTTTGATACAAAATGACGATGCGACGCCCGTCTTCGGGCTTAGCGCACGGCCTGATAACCAGACCTGCGTCGCTCCGCCGCGGACAACCAGCGTGACAACGCAGGAAGCCTTCCCGAATCTGCCGGACATCTCACAGCCAACGAAAATGCTCATGGAGCCGGTCGCAAATCCGCGCTGGTTCGTGCTTCGAAAATCCGGTCAGCTTGTCGTCTTCGACCCGGACAACGCGACATCGGTAACCACCTATCTCGATTTGTCAGGCGTCGTTCGGACCGCGTCCGAAGGTGGACTACTTGGCATGGCTTTTCATTCGGATTTCCCCGCAACCCCGGAGATATTTCTCTCGTACACGCGAAATCATAGCGGACCATCAATGCGCTCTGTGATTTCCCGCTTTATCCTCGACGACGTCACAGCGCCGTCAGCGCCGGGCGCCGGTACCGTTGAGCAAGTCATCATCGAGGTCGACCAGGAATTCGACAATCACAACGGCGGCGACATTGCATTTGGTCCCGACGGATATTTGTACATTGGCCTCGGCGATGGTGGCAGCGGTGGCGACCCTAATGAACGCGCTCAGGACACACGACACCTGCTTGGCTCGTTCCTGAGAATTGATCCGCGGGATTCATCAGCCTGGCAAGCGTCCGATTCGTATTTGATCCCACAAGACAATCCGTTTTCTGCAAATCCGAAGTGCGGGCCCGGCCTGAATGGCAACGACTGTCCGGAAATCTATGCCTGGGGCATGCGCAATCCCTGGCGCTGGTCCTTTGATCTACCAACCGGCCAACTCTGGGCTGGCGACGTTGGGCAAGGCAGCTGGGAAGAGGTCGACATCATCGAACGCGGCAGGAATTATGGCTGGGACTGCCGAGAAGGCGCGCACGACTTCGAAACAGCGGGGTGCAATGGCACTTATGAAGACCCAGTAGCTGAATACGGCCGCTCAAGCGGTAACTCGATTACCGGTGGCTTTGTTTATCGCGGTTCGGCAATCGGTGGGCGGGTTGGCCAATATTTTTATGCGGACTACGGTTCGGGTCGAATCTGGGCGCTCCGGCCGGATGGCCAGGGCGGCTATATCAATGAGGAAATTGAGGATACGTCACGCGGCCCGACTTCTTTTGGGGTCGACCAGGACGGCGAACTGTATTTTACTGACATCAACAGCGGGCGCTTGATCAAGCTGGTACCGGGCAGCGGTGGCGGTCAGAGCGCAGTCGCAGATCTTCTGTCGAATAGTGGCTGCGTCGATCCGGCGGATATCACACAACCGTATGCCGGCCTGATTCCGTATGATCTTAACGCGCTTTTCTGGTCCGACGGCGCGGACAAGTCACGTTTCCTCGGATTGCCAAACGGCACAACGATCACTATCGACGGCCAGGACGACTGGCGGTTCCCGGTCGGCACCGTCATCGTCAAGAACTTTCGCCTGAACGGCAACCTGATCGAGACGCGTCACCTGATGCGTCATCCGGACGGCGTGTGGGCCGGCTACACCTACGAGTGGAATGCCACACAAAGCGAGGCGACGCGGGTGATCGGCGGAAAGACAGTCAACATCGCGGGCCAGGACTGGATATTCCCAAGCGAAGCGCAATGCGATCAGTGTCATACAAGCGCCGCGAGCTTTGCACTGGGACCCGAAACGGCACAGCTGAACAAAGACTTTATCTATCCGAGTACGGGGCGTACGGACAACCAGCTTGAAACGCTCGATCACGTCATGATGTTCTCTTCGCCTTTGGCCGGTACGCCGGATACCCTACCCGCACTTGCGGATCCGATGGATACGAACGCCGATCTCAACGATCGTGCGCGTGCCTATCTGCACACCAACTGCGCGAACTGTCACCGACCTGGCGGTGGCACTCCCGTGGATATCGATCTCAGATATTCGACGGCACTACAGGACACCAACGCCTGTGATGTTGATCCTCAGCTCGGTGATATCGGCTTGATGGAACCACGTATCATTGCACCAGGTGACGCGTCGCGCTCCGTACTCGTGGAACGCGTTAACCGCCGAGACTCAATGAGTATTGGAATGCCACCTATCGGTTCGACGGTGGTTGACGCCGCGGGCGTGGCGTTATTGACGGACTGGGTCAACGGGTTGGCGAGCTGCCAGTAACAGTAGAAGCGGTCGTTAGCCCAGGGCTTCGCGCAAGCGATCGTAAACTTCGTCGATCGTCCCTTCCGCGTTGATCGTCGTGAGTTTGTTGCGTTTGGCGTAGTACGCGACAAGCGGTTCCGTGCTCTCCCGGTAAACGTCCAGACGATTCGCGATCGTCTCCTCATTGTCATCTTCGCGCTGAATGAGTTCGCCGCCCGCATTCGTGCATGCGTCGAGTTCTTCCTGAGATGAAAAGTGGACGTTCAGGAGCTCGCCGGTCAACGAACAGGTCCGGCGACCGGTGAGGCGTTTCATTAGGATGTCAAAATCGACGTCCAGCAGCACGGCGGTATCCAGCGGCGTACCCAACTGGTCGAGCAGTTCGCTGAGGTCCAGCGCCTGTTGCGTCGTGCGCGGGAATCCATCAAGAATGAACCCGTCGGCCGCATCGGGCTGAGTGAGCCGCTCACTGATAATGCCGAGTACGACGTCGTCAGGAACAAGATCGCCCGAGTCAATAACTGACTGGGCTTTCTTTCCAAAGCGGGTGCCGGACGCGACCGCCTCACGCAGCATGTCGCCCGTCGAAATCTGTGGAATGTTCTTGTCTGCCATGAGCTTTTTGGCTTGAGTACCCTTGCCCGATCCGGGCGCGCCCAACAAAACGATACGCATGGTGCAAGTCTCTCCAGTCCAAGATGGCGGTATCTTCCCTGCGAAAACGGGCAGTCATACCGGGCGAGGTACGCTACCGGCTATGCCACTGCAGGTCAATGCGTAGAGGGCGAGGAATTCTTCAAATGCCGGTGCTACCGCGGGGCGTTTCCGCTATGCTCTTCGCCTCTCAAACACAGCTTCGGAGAATGAACGATATGTCTGCAATGAACGCCTTTTATGCACAGTCGGGCGGTGTAACAGCCGTGATCAACGCTACGGCCTGCGGTGTCATCGAGACTGCGCGAAAGTATCCGAAGAAGATCGCGAACGTGTATGCCGGGCGTAACGGCATTATCGGCGCGTTGACCGAAGACATGATCGACACCAGCAAAGAAAGCGCGGCGACGATAGCGGCGCTGATGCACACGCCCGGTGGCGCGTTTGGCTCCGCGCGCTACAAATTGAAAGGTATCAACGAAAATCGCGCGGAATACGAACGCTTGATCGAGGTCTTCAAAGCGCACGATATCGGCTATTTTTTCTACAACGGCGGCAACGATTCCATGGACACGGCCCACAAGGTGTCGCAGATCAGCAAGAGCATGGGGTTTCCGGTGACCTGCCTCGGCGTTCCGAAAACCGTCGACAACGACCTGCCCATCACCGACAACTGCCCGGGATTCGGGTCCGTTGCCAAGTATGTCGCCGTATCCACCCAGGAAGCGGCGATGGACGTCCTGTCGATGGCCAAGACGTCGACTAAAGTCTTTATTCTCGAGGTCATGGGCCGGCACGCAGGCTGGATTGCCGCCGCGGGCGGTCTCGCTGGAAAGAACCCGGAGGACGCACCGCACATCATTTTGTTTCCCGAGATTCCGTTCAAGAAACGCGAGTTCCTGAAACGCGTTCGTGAGTGCGTCACCAAGTACGACTACTGCGTGATCGTCGTCAGTGAAGGCGCCGCGTTCGCGAATGGCAAATTCCTGGCAGAAGCGGGTACGCGCGACGCATTTGGCCATGCACAACTGGGCGGTGTCGCACCGGTCGTCGCCAACATGGTGCGTGAGAACCTGGGTTACAAGTATCACTACGCGATCGCCGACTACCTGCAACGCTCAGCACGGCATATTGCGTCCGATGTCGACGTGAAGCAGGCCTATGCCGTCGGCAAAGCCGCAGTGCAATACGCGCTACAGGGCAAAACCGCCGTGATGCCCGTCATCAAACGTGTCTCCGAGAAAGCCGTACCGATGGAAAATCGAATCTGCCCCGCTCGGCCGCATCGCCAACAAAGAGAAGATGCTGCCGCGTCGCTATATAACTAAAGATGGCTTTGGCATCACCGAAGCAGCCCGGCGCTACCTGCAACCATTGATTAAGGGCGAAAATTATCCGCCATATATCAATGGCTTACCGAAGACTGCCAAGCTCCGGAACCGACCCGTGAGACCCAAGACAGGCGTCAAATTTGTGGTATGATGCGCCGCCTGCCGCGAGCGGACCCTCAGTAAGAACCAAGATTCAGGGTCAGGGAACGCGCGCAGCATCTTTGATAACAACAATGAGATTTTCACCGAATGAAGCCCTGACGCCGGCACTGACAGTTGGCGACAGTGGGCTTGTTCGATTCGTTCGCTACGAAGTCAGGAGATAGTCTGATGTCTAACGAGATGGCCCTATGGCTCTCGATCGGCGCGGGTGCGCTCGCCATACTGTTCGGAATCATTTCGACACAGTGGATTCTTAAGCAACCTGCAGGCAATAGCCGCATGCAGGAAATCGCCGCGGCGATTCAGGAAGGTGCGAAAGCCTACATGGATCGTCAGTACACGACGATCGGCCTGGTCGGCGTCGTATTATTTGTCATCCTGGGCTTCGCCCTCGAATGGGCGACTGCCATCGGTTTCGCGATCGGCGCTATTTTCTCAGCGCTTGCGGGATACATCGGCATGTACGTATCGGTTCGCGCCAACGTTCGGACGGCCGAGGCGGCCACCAAGGGTGTTAACCCGGCACTGAATGTCGCGTTTCGCGGCGGTGCTATCACGGGCTTGCTCGTAGTTGGTCTTGGTCTGCTGGGTGTTGCTGGTTATTTCATGATCCTGACCAGCAACGGTTTCAACTCCGATGAAGCAGTTCATGCGCTCATCGGTCTGGCTTTCGGCGGCTCGTTGATCTCGATCTTCGCTCGACTTGGCGGCGGTATCTTCACCAAGGGTGCCGATGTCGGCGCCGACCTGGTCGGCAAGGTTGAAGCCGGTATTCCGGAAGACGATCCTCGCAACCCGGGTGTCATCGCCGACAACGTGGGTGATAACGTCGGTGACTGCGCCGGCATGGCAGCTGACTTGTTCGAGACCTATGCGGTAACCATTATTGCGACGATGCTTCTTGGTGGACTGGTCGCGGTCAACTACGGTGCCGAAGCGGTTGTCTACCCACTGGTTCTCGGTGCCGTTTCGATCGTTGCTTCGATCATTGGTACGTTCTTTGTCAAGACGTCTCAAGGCGGCAAGATCATGGGCGCCTTGTACAGGGGTATGATCGTCGCCGGCGTCCTGGCAGCCATCGCCTTCTACTTCGTCACCGACCTGATGATGGCGGGCAGCGGTGCCTCGATGAGCATCTTCTATTCGTCACTGATCGGCCTTGCGCTCACCGCCGCAATGGTTGTCATCACCGAGTACTACACGGGCACGGAGTTCAAGCCCGTTAAGACGATTGCCGAAGCATCTTTGACCGGTGACGCCACGAATATCATTGCCGGCCTTGGCATCTCGATGAAAGCCACGGCACTGCCAGTTCTCGCGGTATGTGCAAGCATCTGGGGCGCTTTCGCTCTCGCGCCGGACGGCGACAATCTCGCCGGCCTCTACAACATCGCAATCGCCGCCACGTCTATGCTATCGATGACGGGTGTGGTCGTCGCGCTCGATGCTTTCGGCCCGATCACGGATAACGCGGGTGGCATCGCCGAGATGGCGGAGCTGCCCCCGGAAGTTCGCAAGATCACGGACCAGCTTGACGCCGTTGGTAACACAACCAAGGCGGTCACAAAGGGCTACGCGATCGGTTCCGCCGGCCTTGCGGCTCTCGTACTGTTCGCCGACTACACCAATGCACTGGACAAGGCGGGCATCGACGCCGTTTTCCTGCTGAACGACCATCTCGTCATCATTGGCCTGTTCATCGGTGGTCTCGTACCGTTCCTGTTCGGCTCCATGGCGATGGAGGCCGTCGGACGCGCCGCTGGTTCGGTGGTCGAAGAAGTACGTCGCCAGTTCCGCGAGATCGAAGGCATCATGGAAGGTACCGGCAAGCCCGATTACAGCCGGGCCGTCGATCTCCTGACCAAAGCGGCCATCAAGGAAATGATCGTGCCCAGCCTTTTACCCATCGCGGTACCGCTCATCGTCGGTCTCGTGCTTGGACCGAAAGCGCTCGGCGGCCTGCTCCTCGGCACCATCGTCACCGGCCTGTTCGTCGCCATCTCGATGACAGCGGGCGGCGGCGCATGGGATAACGCCAAGAAGTATATCGAGGACGGTAACTTTGGCGGCAAGGGCTCAGATGCTCATAAAGCCGCCATCACCGGCGATACGGTGGGTGACCCGTATAAAGATACTGCCGGCCCCGCGATCAACCCGTTGATCAAGATCATCAACATCGTTGCACTCCTGATGGTTCCGCTGCTGTAAGCAGAACCCAACAACGCTCGATCACGAAAGCCGCCAAACACAAGTCTGGCGGCTTTTTTTGTGCCCATCGACCACGGTGGCGAGTGCCGGTTTCCCTGTAGGAGGCCGCCTCCCCATAAAGGGGACAATGCCAGCGGCCGACAATCCAAGCTTTCGCTTCGCACCCCAAGGGCACGTGGCGCGCTGGCATTGTCCCCTTTATGGGGAGCGCGCTCCTACAGACGCACGACTGGGCAGCGGCGGTGAGGGCGAGCGAGGCAGGACACCGAGCGAGATTAAGCGAGAGGAACTGCCCCAATGAAGATACTTCGCCGGGGCAAATCAGTTGGTGAGCTAGGGATTCAGCGCCCGGTAGGTGCCCGTCGTCGCTCTTCCCAGCAGCGCTGGCGGCTCCACGAAGTGGCCCTGCACGAAGTCGACGCCCGCGTCGCGCAGCCAGTCAAAATCTTCCTGGTGTTCAACCTGCTCAGCCACAATTCGAAACTGCATCGTCCGCGCAAGCTTGATCATCGCCATGACCATTTCCTGGTTTACGAGGTCGGATCGCAGGTTTCGTGTATAGGTACCATCAATCTTCAAATAGTCGATCGGCAAGTGCTTCAAACTCGAAAATGAACCGAGACCACTGCCGAAATCATCGAGCGAGAACTCGCATCCAATACCGTGCAGTACCTCGATGAACCGTTGCGCATGTTGGACGTTCGAAAGAATCGCGGCCTCAGTTACTTCGAAACAAATTGACGATGGCGCCACACCGGAACGGTCGAGCGAATCAACAACGAAACCAAGGAAGGCCTCGTCGCCAAGTGTCTGGCCGGAAAGATTGATTGCACAACTGCGATGCGCCGGCAGTTTTATTTCACCGCTGGATATCGCCGCGAGCGACGCATTGATCACCCAACGATCGATCTGCGGCATCATCTGATAGCGTTCTGCTGGGCGCAGAAACTCTGCCGAGTTCGTTGCGCGGCTCTGGCCGTCGTTGAGGCGAATCAGGACCTCAACGGAGGGACCGGAATCGGCCTTGCCACTCATGGCAATAATCGGCTGTACGGCGAGTTCAAAACTATCTTCGTGCAAAGCGGTCTGTAGTTGTCGCAGCCACTGGATATCGCCGCGTTCTCGTGCGACCGCTTCATCACGTGCCGAATAGACATGTACCTGACCCCTGCCCTGCTGTTTCGCCATGTAGCAGGCCGAGTCGGCTGCGCTCATGACATCCTGCAGCGTTCCGCTGGTGTGGCTGACTTCGATCAGGCCGACGGAAATGCCGATATTGAAGATCTTGTCTTTCCAGACGAATCGGTAGTCGGCAACCGCATTGCAGATGTCCGTCGCGATCTTGCGCGCCTTTTCGATCGGGCAACCAATCAACAACGCGCCGAACTCGTCACCCCCCAGGCGACCGACGAAGTCCGAGTCACGAACCTGTTCCTTGATGAGCGTTGCGACCTCACGCAGCATATTGTCGCCAGCAAGGTGGCCACAACTGTCATTGACGGCCTTGAATCGGTCGAGATCCATGTAAAAAACGATATGAACAGCTTCGTCCGCGTGCGCCGTATCCATGGCCTCATCAAGACGGCGTTCGAACTCGCGACGATTGATCAATCCCGTCAGCGGATCATGTGTCGCCTGATAGGACATCTTGCGAGTGAGGCCACGAAGTTCGCTAACGTCATGAAAGACGACGACGGTTCCGGAGATACTATTGCTCGGCCCCCTGACCGGAGACGCCGTGATCTCGACGGAATGCTCCTGTTCGCCATCAGCACTGACCATGACCGCGCGCCGCCCCATGTTGACGCGTCGCCGCATCGCCAGGCAGCGCTCAACCGGATCACCGAGTGGGCGCCGATCGGCATCATCGACTAAGGAAAACAACTCGCCGACCCGGTGTCCCGCTGCATCGTCGCGGTTCATGCCAGTGAGCGCTTCGGCTGCGAGATTCATGTAGTCGATCCGGCCGTCGTTGTCGGTTGTAATCACGCCCTCGGAAATCGACTCAAGCGTGTACTGCGCTTGCCGCTTGCTGCGTGACAACGATACTTCAAGGCTCTTGCGATGACTGACGTCACGTGCAACGGTCAGAATTGCGCGATGTCCGCGGAACTCGATGTTTGAACTTTGCGCTTCAACCCACAACCCGGTCTGGTTGCCGTTTATCAGCTGCATCTCGATCCGGCGAGGTGCATTTTCACCCGCCAGCCGCTTCGCCACGGTCTTGCGGAACAATGCGCGATACGCCGGCTTTACAAGGTCGGCGATGTCCCGGCCCACGAGTTGCGCCGATTCCAGACCGACAAGACTCGCTGCAGAATCGTTCGCTAACAGAATTTTTTCGTCATGGATAAGGACGATTTCGGGAAGGGTGCGCGCGAAATCCTTGAACAGCCGATCCCGGCCCTGGATTTTCGCGTCGCGTTCGCCGAGCGCGTCGAACAGCCTGTTTACCGTATGAGCAAGGTCGCCGGTATCCGGGTCATCGGGTATCGTCATTCGCCGGCCGACAGACGCGTCACGCGATGCCTCGAGCATTTCCTCTTTGAATTGCTTGACGCGCCCTGCCAATCGCCTCCATAAGAACCACACGACCACACTTGCGGCTGTCGTCAGCAGAGCGAGCGCCGCGAGAATAATGATTATGTAGGTAGGAGACATCGTGAGCCCGGGTTACGATACAAGGAAGTTAGTTGGGGTCATTTGTTGTTATTATTAGGGCTCTGTAGGTATCCGCAATTTCGAAGGTGTGGCACGCAAAAAAGCTCAAATAAACCAAGCATCTGTAAGCATATCCCAGCAGCGTGACGTCGCTGCGACGTTTCACCATAATTCAGGACGAGCGACTCGACCCGATTCACCGCTAAAAGGGGCCCTCGCCGCCAGCCAGAATTTTTTACTAATACAATCAAAATGTTACGAGCCAAGCAACCATGAACATCGATTATGCACGCCGGCAAATGGTCAATCAGCAGGTGCGCGGCTGGAATGTCTACGATGAAGACGTTCTGTCGGTCTTACAAGAATTACCGCGTGAGCAATTCGTACCGCCCGCATATCAGGCCCTGGCGTTCGCCGATATAGAGATTGCGATCGGCCACGGCCAACATATGATGACGCCCACTATCGAAGGCCGCGTCCTGCAGGCCCTGGGACTCCGGGGTAACGAACGCGTACTCGAGATCGGGACCGGCAGCGGCTTTCTGACCGCCTGCCTGGCCCGACTTGCCGCCGACGTCACGAGCGTTGAGATTTACGAGGATCTGATGCAAACGGCCGCTGCGCGTCTCGACGAGTGTGGTATCAAGAATGTGGAGTTATTGCACATGAACGCGATGAGTGAGTTGCCAGACGCTCGCTTCGACGCCATCGCTATCACCGGGTCTTTACAGTCATTCGATCCGCGATTTGTTGACGCATTGGAGCCGCACGGAAAGCTGTTTGTCGTTGTCGGCGATGCACCCGCCATGGAGGCGAAGCTCGTTCTGCGCACCGAGCAGAACGACTGGCGAACGGTTTCGTTGTTTGAAACGACTCTCGCGCCCCTGGTTGACGGCGCGCTACCACCTCAATTTTCATTCTAGTGACGTCGAGAGAGATCCGAAAAAATAAAGAAACCAGTTCACTGCCTGTTGCATCCAGGATCAAAGGCCGGACATTTCAACTGATTTAGTGATGTAGTAGACTATAACACCTGGCTCATTTGAGCGGTTTGATTCCGGAACGGGAAAAGATGAAAAAAGTCAAAAATTTCAATGTCTTATTTGTGGTCTTCGGCGCATTCGTCTTGCCCGGGGCCGCGGAAGCCACCTCTCTGCTGGAAATCTACCAGCAGGCGCTGCAAAGCGACCCTCAGATCCACGAGGCCGAGGCGCGGCGACTTGCGGCGCTCGAAGCGAAGCCGCAGGCGCGCAGCGCACTGCTGCCGCAGCTCAATGCGTCAGGCGACTGGACGAGCACTGACCAGTCAGGTTCAAGTTTTTCGTTCTTGATCAATAACACTGTGCCATTCGAGCAGAGCTCGGATGCCACCAACTGGGACCTCCAACTCCGCCAGACGCTGTTTCGCTGGGACCAGGTCATCAATCTTCGACGCGCCGACAAGCTGGTTGCCAAGGCGGAGGCCGTGCGCGAGGCCGCACAGCAGGATCTGATCGTCCGCGTTGCGCAGCGCTATTTCGACGTGCTTGCCGCCGAGGACCGGCTGACGTCGATCCATGCGGACCGCACGGCAATTGCGCGGCAGCTGGAGCAAGCCAAACAGAGGTTTGAGGTTGGCCTGATCGCGATTACAGACGTCCAGGAATCCCAGGCTGCCTACGACCAGTCGATAGCCAACGAAATCGCCGCCAAACGTTCATTGGCAACCGCGCGCGAATTCTTGCGTGAAATTACCGGGGAGTACGTGCCGGCTTTGTCGGCTCCGGGCGACGACTTCCCGTTGATTAAGCCAGATCCAGACGATGAGGCGAGCTGGGTCACTCTGTCGATGAGTCAAAACCTGAACCTCGTCGCCAGTCGCCTCGATGAGCAGCTGGCGCGCGACGAAATCCGATTTTCGTCGAACAGGGCATTACCCGACGCTCGAACTCGTCGCCAATACCGGTGAGAGAAAGATCAACGGCGACTCGACATCCGGCGTCGTCCCCACCACGTCGAACATTGACACATCGCAGACGACTGACTCTATTTCAATCCAACTCAACGTGCCAATTTTCTCAGGTGGCGGCACATCGTCACGAACGCGCGAAGCCGTCTATCTGCACCGCGCCGCTCGTGAGCAACTGCAGCGCGTGACCCGCGAAACCGAACGCCAGGCACGCGACGCCTATCTCGGTGTCCTATCGGAGAGAAGTCGTGTCAAGGCGCTGGAGCAAGCTGTTGCATCGAGTCGCACAGCGCTGGAAGCTACGGAAGCGGGATTCGAGGTCGGCACGCGCACGATTGTTGACGTCCTCGACTCGCAATTCGGGCTTTACGTCGCGATCACGAACTACTACCAAAGCCGCTATGACTATGTTCTCAACGCGCTCCGGCTAAAACAGGCTGCGGGTAACCTGGAGGTTCAGGACCTCGAGCGGATTGATCGATGGCTGACCGAGCGCAAACCACCTGAGCAGGCGATTGCGGAAGAAGAGGCGGCGGGAGCAACGGGCCCCTAGGAGGACGCCTGCTCGCGCAGCAACGGTTCGAGCAGCACGAGCAGGCGCGCCAGCGCGCCCTTGTTTTTCTCAAGCAGGTCCAGGCCGTTCTGGCCCATCTCGGAAGCTCTGTCAGGATTCGTGAGCAAGTCAGCGATCGCCGACGCCAGTTCCTCTGCGTCCTTGACGATTCGACACGCCTTCATTTCAACAAACATGTCGGCAATATCCTGCGCATTGAACAAGTGCGGGCCGGTAATAACCGGCAGGGCCTGAGCCGCGGGCTCCAGCAAATTGTGTCCGCCGACAGGTACGAGGCTCCCGCCGACAAATGCGACGTCGCTGGCCGCGTAAAAAATCGGTACTTCGCCCATCGTGTCCCCTAGAAAAACGGATGCCGAGCGCGGACAGGCGCGGCCTTCAGTTCTTGAAACTACGCCAAATCCCTGTTTCTTGACGCGTTCCCGGACCTCGGCAAAACGTTCCGGGTGACGGGGCACCAGTATCAACAACAGGTCTGCAAATTGTTCGAGCAATATGCGATGCGCCTCAAGTACTTTCTCTTCTTCGCCCTCATGTGTGCTCGCGGCTACCCACACAGGCCGATCACCAATTAATTCTCGACGAAAAACCTCACCTTCCTGCCTGGCCGTTGCGGGCAGTTCCACATCGAACTTTATATTGCCCGTTACCCACGTTCGCACGGCACTCGCCCCAAGCGAAAGGAAGCGATCAGCATCTGCCTGGCTCTGAGCGGCGATAATGATTCCGTGAGACAAGGTCTCGCGAATGAGTGGTAGCAACCTTCGGTAACCGGCTATGGAGCGTGGCGAGATTCGGGCACTTACGAGGATCAACGCTACGTTACGTACGCCGCAGCCACGATACAAATTTGGCCAGATTTCTGTTTCCATAATCAGCGCCGCATCGGGATTTACTGCGCGGAAGAAGCTGTTAACCGCGCTCGGAAACTCAAAAGGCAGGTAGCAATGCTTGACCGAATCGCCGAACACAGCTTGCACACGGGCGGCGCCTGTCGGCGTAACCGTCGTCACCAACAACGGGCGATTAGGGAAGCGCTCTTGAAGAGCCCTGATCAGGGGCAGGGATGCCTGAACCTCGCCCACCGAAACGGCGTGAATCCAGATGCAGCGATCAATTTTCGGAAATCCGAGACCGAACCTCTGTCCAAGTCGATCGAGATACGAGCGATTGCCGAGCCCACGGATCAACCAGTAACACGCATACGGAATGAGCAGAAGGTAAGTCAGGAGGTCGTAGATAAAGCGCACAGGAGCGTCAGCGAGTCAGCTTTCAGTCACGAAGTTTGTCGATAATGCGACTGGACGAGTGGCCGTTCCGAAATGGCAGTACGCGAACTTCACCGCCATTCTTCAGTACCGATTTCGCACCCGCGATTTCGTCCGCACTGTAGTCCCCGCCCTTGACAAGAACATCAGGCAAGACTTTCCCGATCAGCTGAGCCGGCGTGTCCTCGGAAAACGACACGACCCAGTCCACCGCGGCCAGACCAGCGAGCACGAGCAAACGATCTTCCAGTGCGTTGATTGGGCGCGACTCACCTTTGAGCCGCCGCACCGAGTCATCATCGTTTACAGCAACGATCAGACGGTCGCCCAGGCCCTTGGCCTCTTCCAAATAGGAAACATGCCCGGCATGCAAGACATCAAAACACCCGTTCGTCATTATGATGCGTTCATTTCGCCCGCGAGACTCGATAACCATGGCCTGCAATTCATCCAAATCGAACAGGCCGCGCCCACCTTGGCCACGTTGATGCAGCGCCACGCTGATTTCACCGGGCGTGACGCTCGCAACACCGATCTTGCGCACCACCAGGCCGGCCGCAATATTCGCCAAGGCGGCCGCGGCTGCC
The DNA here is from genome assembly GCA_963760325.1 of uncultured Gammaproteobacteria bacterium. GTDB lineage: Bacteria > Pseudomonadota > Gammaproteobacteria > Steroidobacterales > Woeseiaceae > UBA1847. The sequence goes on from CAVXCW010000047.1 coordinate 126,103, forward strand.
AGGTGCTCGCCGCTCGCGAGTGCGCCCGCAAGCGTGGCTATCACGGTGTCTCCGGCACCTGTGACGTCGTAAACCTCGCGGGCCTGGGTCGACAGAAATAGCGGCTCCGCGCCGGCCTCAAGCAGCAGCATCCCTTTTTCGCTACGCGTTATGAGCAACGCGGCGAGATCAAGATCGTCAATCATTTGCCGGCCATGGCGAACGAGTTCGTCATTGGTTTCACAAATCCCGACGACCACCTCAAACTCTGCCTGGTTGGGCGTTAGCAGCGACGCGCCACGGTATTTGCTGAAGTCTTTGCCCTTGGGATCGACCAGGACGGGAATTCCAGCGTCGCGACACAGACTGATAAGGTCACTCACGTCCGAGAGCGCCCCTTTGCCGTAGTCGGAGAGCACGACGGCACCCGCACCGTCGATTGATTGACGCAAGGCGGTGACCACAGCGTCCCCGCGCATCACCGCGGCGTTCTCCTCATCAAGGCGAATCAGCTGTTGCCCGCGACTTTGCACACGAGTCTTTGTGATCGTTGGGCGATCCTTCACGCGGGCAAAATTACAGACAATGCCGCGCTGACTCAGAACGGACTCCAGCGTACTGGCCGCGGCATCCTCGCCCACTACCCCAACGAGTCGGGTAGTGACACCCAGGCTTGCGAGGTTGACAGCGACGTTCGCAGCACCCCCGGGACGATTATCGGTTTCACTGACATGTACGACTGGCACCGGTGCTTCAGGTGATATTCGGCCCGTCGATCCAAACAGGTAGCGATCGAGCATGACGTCGCCGGCAACGACGACCTGGGTCTTGGAGAAATCGGGAATACGAATGGTCACGAACCGAAATCTACCATGGCAGAGAGCCCAAAGTCCTCAGAGCGTCTCAGGTAGATGCGATACACGGAAAATCAGACGCGAAATCGTGCAGCGTACATCGAGTACGTGAACAGATTCGGCGCCTTACCTGACGCAGCAGCGCACCGGCTGGGACGCCTCTCCGAGCCTGAGCGTGTTCCAGGTGGATGCGATGCGAGGCAAGGACATTGGGAAATCGCGCAGCGTACATCAAGTACGTGAGCAGATTTCCCGATTTACTTAACGAAGCTGCGTGCCGCCTGGGACGCGCTCAGCCGCATTTGGAGTCGCCGCAGGACAAACACGTCATACAACCATCCATCATGATAAGGGCCACCGTATTGCACTTGCCGCAAAGCTGGGCCCCCTCCGGATAGTTGTTGGCCGAGAACGCGTCCTGTTGCCTCTTTGACTCCTCAAACTCGGCGCGCTTTTCGGCGATGAGTTTTTTCTGCCCTTCGTCGAGCTCCGGGGCGGCCATCAAGCCAATCATGATCAGGTGTTTCTCTACGATGTGGCCCAGCTCGGCAATGATCGACGGCATGAACCTGCCGCCGGTCTGCCAGTAGCCGCCACGCGGGTCGAACACCGCCTTGAGCTCTTCGACGAGAAACGTCACGTCACCGCCCTTGCGGAACACGGCGGAGATAATGCGGGTCAACGCCACGATCCACTGGTAGTGATCCAGGTTCTTGGAGTTAATGAATATTTCGAATGGGCGGCGCTTCTCGTGCTCTGTGCCTTCGTTCAGAATAATGTCATTGACTGTGACGTACATCGCATGATCGGACACCGGCGTCTTGACCTTATAGGTCGAGCCAATAAGGACCTCCGGCCGCTCCAGCTTTTCGTGCATGCGAATAACTTCGGCTCGATTGCCGCCGCCACCCTCGCGCTTGAACTCCGGCTTGGCCGGGGCCTGCTCCTCGGCGGGTTTGTTCACCGAATAACCGACAATCTTTTTCTCTATTTTTATCATCTAAAACTTTCCGTAGTAGCCTTCTTTGAGCGCGTCGAAAAGATTCGCGGCGGTATGAACTTCACCGTCGTACTCAATCTCCTCGTCGCCTTTCAGGTCGACCGTCGAACCGTCGTCCAGCGTGAAGGTGTAATTGGTATTTTTCAAGTCTTTCTCTTTCACCAGTACGCCCTGGAACGCCTCTGGATTGAAGCGGAATGTCGTACAACCCTTCAGCCCTTGCTTGTATGCATACAGGTAAATGTCTTTGAAATCATCGTACGGATAATCCGTTGGTACGTTAGCTGTCTTCGATATTGATGAATCGATCCACTTCTGTGCGGCAGCCTGGATATCCACGTGCTGCTTGGGTGATACCTCGTCCGCGGTGATGAAGTAATCGGGCAATGAGTGACCGCCGCCTGGTCACCAACACCGGCAGGCATCGCGTCGGCATCGACAAGACCGCGATACGCCAGCAACTCAAAGGAAAAGACGTCGACTTTTTCCTTGGTCTTCTTGCCCTGGCGGATCACATTGCGGAAGTAGTGATGCGCGAAGCTTGGCTCGATGCCGTTGCTTGCGTTATTGGCGAGCGACAGGGAAATTGTACCGGTCGGTGCTATCGAGCTGTGATGCGTAAAGCGGGCACCCGTCTCCGCTAGTTGCCCTACCAGTTCGGGCGCTTCCGCGGCTATTCGCTGCATGTAACGGCTATAGCGTGCGTGCAGAATACGACCGGGCACCTTGTCGCCTGCCTGGTAACCATCAGCGCGCATTTCCGGCCGACGGCGCAGCATTTCATCGGTGACTTCGAAGGTCTCGTTCATGATCGGCGCCGGGCCCTTCTCCTTCGCGAGATCGAGCCCCTCTTCCCAGCCGGCCAACGCCAGCTGACGCGCGACCTCTTCCGTGAACTCCACCGCTGCCGGGTCGCCGTACTTCATGCGCATCATCGTAATGGTCGACCCGAGCCCGAGGAAACCCATGCCATGCCGACGCTTCCTCTGGATTTCGTTACGCTGCTGGGGCAGTGGCAGACCGTTGATCTCCACCACGTTGTCGAGCATGCGCGTGAAAGTCTTCACGACTTTCCGGAAATTTTCCCAGTCAAAGCGAGCTTTGTCGGTGAACGGCTTAACGACGAAGCGTGTCAGGTTGACTGATCCCAACAAACACGAACCGTACGGCGGCAACGGCTGCTCACCGCAGGGATTGGTCGCCCGGATGTTCTCGCAAAACCAGTTGTTGTTCATTTCGTTGACCTTATCGATCAACACAAAACCAGGCTCCGCAAAATCATAGGTCGATGCCATGATGAGTTCCCAAACGCGGCGCGCTGGCATCGTCTTGTATATTTTGCTGGCGACGAGCCCCTCAGCGTTCGTGACGTAGTTGCCGGCTTCAGGCCAGTCGCGCCAAACAAACTGGCTCTTGTCCATGATGTCGAGGCCGTCTTCCTCGACTTCTTTGGGCGTTACCGGAAACGCGAGTTTCCAGTCATCTTCGTTGATTACGGCCTGCATGAATTCGTCGGTGACCAGCAGCGACAAATTGAACTGCCGCAAACGACCATCTTCGCGTTTGGCGCGAATGAACTCCATGACGTCTGGATGACCAACATCAAAAGTACCCATCTGGGCGCCGCGACGTCCACCGGCCGACGAGACGGTGAAACACATCTTGTCGTAGATATCCATGAAAGACAGCGGACCGGACGTGTACGCGCCGGCGCCGGTGACGTACGCGCCCTTTGGCCGCAACGTCGAGAACTCGTAGCCAATACCGCAACCCGCTTTCAACGTCAGGCCGGCTTCGTGAACTTTATTCAAAATGTTGTCCATCGAGTCACCGACGGTGCCGGACACCGTGCAGTTAATCGTCGACGTCGCGGGTTTGTGCTCTAAAGCTCCCGCATTGGAGACAATGCGTCCGGCCGGAATAGCGCCACTGCGCAAAGCCCAAACGAATTCTTTGAAATAGTGTTCGCGTTTCGACTCCGTCTCTACATTCGCAAGCGCGCGCGCTACACGTTGGTAGGTATCATCAATCGACGTATCGATGATCGAACCATCTTTGGCCGAAAGTCGATATTTTGCATCCCAGATATCCAGCGATGCTGGTTGAAATTCAATGTCGGTAACCGTGTGCGTATCCAAATTTACGGCAGACTTCATTGGTCCTCTTACTCCCCTGAACTCCCTGAAGGAGACCCCATATATTATGTTGTAACCAGCTTTTTCACAGCGAAAAGAGTCCCGCCCGCCGGCGGCCAGAAAACGCGCGACGAGAGCCGTTTCCGGCCTCTTTTCTCTCGTTGATTAGACACAAGATGTTGTGTCCGAGTGCAGACTAGATTATGCCCGTAGCGGGCCACTGTCAAGGGTTTACCATAAATTTCTCCTCGGTCCTTTCCTTATTTAAAACAATATCTTAAAGAAACTTTACGAGTAAGTACTTTAAAAATAAGCAAAAAAAAATGTCACTTTTGTGAAATCGGAAATCCACTAGATGTAGTGGCTGCAAATCAAGCACAAGAAGTTGCTCCAAGGCTCGCTTTTCTGGTCTTTTTCGCCCGAAAAACTCGGACTTGAAAAGTTTTTTCGTGCCTATACGTCTGCACACAAGAAATGGTTGTTCCGCCCCATTGGGGTTTATTGAATCTGACATCAACACGCTTTAGTTTGGAGAAAATTCATGAACATAGCTCGTTTTGAACCCTGGACCTTTGTCGATCTGCTGCGTCGCGACCTTGACCGGCTCGCCGATCCGCGTCGCATTACGGGAAATGGCCACGAATCTGTCGCCGACTGGATCCCTGCCGTTGACATTTTCGAGGAAAAAGACCGGTTTCTGTTACGCGCCGACGTGCCGGGCGTAGATCCCGAAGATATCAATGTCTCGATGGAAAACGGCGTACTCAACGTATCCGGCGAACGCCGCGCCGACGTGCGACCGGAAGACGCCAGTGCGCAGCGTGTTGAGCGTGTTGTCGGACGCTTCTTCCGTCATTTTACATTGCCGGAAACCACGAATGCCGAGGGCATTACGGCAAAATGCAGTAATGGGATTCTCGAAGTGTCGATTCCCAAGATGCCGGAGGTTCAGGCACGTCGAATCACCGTCGAAGCAACCTGATAGATGGTAATCACGTGATGCCCGGGTGCGACAGATTGTCGCGCCCGGGCATCTATGCAAGATACGCCGGTTCTGACCGCCGGCCGTCGCTGTACCCGTCGGAACTAATGGTGAATCGCCGGTGTCGACCGCTAAGGGCATATAATTGCCCCTGGAAGACGGCATTCACTGGCGATTCAGCAAACACGCCCTAACCTGACTGCTTATTGGAGCATCCATTGAGGCTATTTATGATGACCACAACACGAACCATCTGGTCCGTCCTGTTACTGGCCGTGTTCGCGACCACATCTGCGGCTATTCCTGACAATGTCGGCGGACGGCCCGTAGTCAGTCTCGCCCCGCTCGTCGATGCGGCGTCGCCGGCCGTTGTCAATATTCGCGTTAGTCAAACCGTAAGTCGTAGCAATCCGTTCGGTGACGACGCATTCCGACGGTTTTTTGGCATTCCCGACGGACCGAGTGGACCGCGCGAAGTTGCCAGCGCGGGATCCGGCGTCATCGTCGATGCGGAGCGCGGTTACATCCTGACTAACCATCACGTGGTGGGTGATGCGGATACCATTCAAATCTCCCTGATTGACGGCAAGGTACTGGATGCAGAGATCGTCGGTTCCGATCCCGCGACGGACATCGCGGTGATTAAAGTTGACGCTGAGGGCCTTACAGAAATGCCGATCGGCAATTCAGAAAGCGCGCGCGTCGGCGATTTCGTCATTGCAATCGGCAACCCGTTCGGTCTCGGGCATACCGTGACTTCCGGAATTATCAGCGCGCTGGGTCGAACCGGAATCAGTCGCGATGGCTATGAAGATTTCATCCAGACCGATGCCTCGATCAATCCTGGCAACTCCGGTGGTGCACTGGTCAACATGAAGGGTGAACTCATCGGCATCAATTCGGCGATCATCAGCCGCTCTGGCGGCAATGTGGGCATCGGATTCGCCGTTCCCACGGAAATAGCCAGCTCGATCATGGGACAGATTCTTGACTTCGGCGAGATCCGACGCGGCTTGCTCGGCGTGGCAATTCAAAGCATCGACGCTGAAATGGCCAAAGCGCTCGACACCAATGTAGAAAACGGCGCGCTGATTACGAACATCGTACCGAAATCAGCGGCGGAGGAAGCCGGCCTGGAGGTGGGCGACATTATTGTCGAAGTAAACGAAAAGAAAGTCGTTGACGCCTCCGAACTGCGCAACACGATCGGCCTGCTGCGCTCCGGCGACGAGGTTGCGATCAAGTACGTTCGCAACAGCAAAACGCGTTCGACAAAAGCACTCCTGGGACAGGCGCAAGAACAACAGCTCACCGGCGTTGACATCCATCCAGGCCTCAGCGGCGCCACCTTCGCGGCGGCATCAACCGCGAGCGAAGACGGGGTTGAGGTTACGGAAGTAGAGCCAGGCAGCCCGGCTGCGCAGCGCGGTCTTCGTCCAGGCGACATCATTACGGCCGTTAATCGTAACCGCGTTGGTGACCTGCAGGATCTTGCGGCCATCGCACAGAACAACCGCATTCTGTTCCTGCTGGTGCAACGAGGCGACCGGTCACTGATGTTGCAGATACGCTAGAGCCCGGAGAATAATCCATACTTGGAGGGCCTGCGACCTAGGTCGTGGGCCTTTTTTTTGCGCGGCCTTGTGAGAGTCCGATGTTGCGCAACTCTGTAAGTATCAGTAAGGTCGAAGCAATACCTGAAGCAAACTCTAGAAGAGGCCGCCGCCCAGCTGATGATCGCTCGCTACGCTCAATTCCGACGCTGTCTCGCCTTGCTGGCGTCTTGCGCCGCGATTTTTTCGGTGCAAGCAGCAGCCACCGATACCGATCAGATAATCGAACAACAACGGCAGCTGTTCAGGGACGTTTTCGAACCGGTTGAACGCGGTGATTGGAGCGTAATCGACAAACTCCCGACGACTGACAAACAGCGACTTCAACAGTATGTGCTCTGGCCGGACCTGAAGGCGATCTATTGGCGCGCGACGATCGGGCAAGCCTCGGCCACGGAGATTGAGGCGTTCCTGGAGGAGTACGGCAAACTTCGCCCCGCTCGCGAATTGCGCTATCGCCTCGCACTTCACCTGGCCAGCATTGGTAATCTGCACGGCTACCATCGAATTTACGAACGGTTTTACCAGGGCCAGGAAATTGCCAAACTGGATTGCCTGTCATTGCAGGCGGAACTTGAGGCCGGTCGCACGGCGCGCGTTAACTTCCGCGCAACAGAGCTATGGCTCGTTGGCAAGAGCCAGGTCCGCGAATGCGATCCCGTCTTCGACTACCTCAGCGAGCAGCAGCTGCTGGGTCCTGATCTCTATCGCAAACGATACGAGCTCGCCATTGACGCACGCGAGTTTCAGCTTGCGCGTTGGCTCGCCAAGAATATCGACCAACGGCATGTTGAAGAAGCGGCACTCTGGATAAAGGCGCAGGCGCAACCGGAGGAGTATCTTCGCAGCCACTCGCGCCATGCCGAAGAAAAGACGGCTCGTGAGCGGCTCGTGTATGCCGTCGAACGCCTAACCTATCGCGATCCGGAATTGGCGCACACGGCGTGGGCGGCCGCCAGCAAGCGCAGTCCGTTTCACCGAAGAGCAACGTATTCGTGCCGCTCGTCATATCGCGTTGTGGACCGCGCGCGATAACTTGCCCGGCGCCTATGAGCGACTGTCGCGCCTTCCGGAAGCGGCGGCGAACAGTGAAGTTCGGTACTGGCGAGCGCGCACCAGTCTTCGCAACGCCGCATGGAATAATCTGCTCGCCGATATTGCGGAAATGCCGACGAAGGAGCGTGCGTCTGAAGAATGGCAGTACTGGCGTGCCGTGGCACTGCGACACGCGGGCCAGATATTGGCGGCGCGGTACGAATTTCAGGTTCTGGCGAGGCAGCGCAGTTATTACGGTTTTCTTGCGGCCGACGAGCTTGGCGAAAACTATGCGCTTGATCATTCGCGGTTGCCGGCCGATGAAGTCGCCATCGCAGCCATCGAGTCTCGGCCGGAAATTATCAGGGCACGTGAACTTTTTATGGTCGGCCAGGACAGTCGTGGTCGATCCGAGTGGGATACCGTTGTCCGAACGCTTACACCGGAGGAGAAGAAGCAGGCCGCGATTCTGGCCGATCGTTGGGGTTGGCACTCTCGTGCCATCTCAGCCGCTGCGAGCCTTGGCGAATTTGACGATTTGTCGCTGCGTTACCCATTACCGTATCAGCCGTTGTTCGAACAGTCTTCCTCAGCCGCCAGCATCTCACCAACCTGGGCTTACGGAATATCGCGAAGCGAGAGCCTGTTCATGCCTGACGTTCGGTCTCATGCGGGCGCGGTCGGCCTCATGCAGCTGATGCCGGCTACCGGTCGGGCGGTGGCCAGAGAGATTGGCCTGCCTTATTCCGGGCTCCAGACGCTTACCAACCCGGCCAGCAACATCCGCCTTGGTACCAGCTACCTAGGGCAAATGTCCGAGCGTTACGGTGGTAATGCGGTGCTTGCGACGGCTGCCTATAACGCCGGACCACATCGCGTCGACCGCTGGCTTCCGGACTCCGGCAGCATCGATGCGCGAGTTTGGATAGAAAACATTCCGTTTAATGAAACACGCAAGTACGTGAAGCGCGTGCTTTCGGCGCAGGCAATTTTCCATTGGCGCATAACGGGTGAGCTTCGTCGCCTTTCCGATGAACTGCTGCTTGTCAGGGCCGCTCCAGACGCGCAGCAGCTTGCACTCGGCGAAGGTGATATTGACCGAGTGCTAACGGCGCGCTAATTCGCCCAAGCGAACGTTTCTCTCCAAATTGTCCAGGGCCGACAAGTCCCGGGCCCGGGAATAAAAGCAGCGGATATCCCCGTCGCACGCTTCAAGCAGCGAGCGGAACGAAGGCAGCCAGCCTTCATACAGCGTCATAGACGCGAGTCGGGCGTTGTTCAGTTCACCACTAAGCCAATCCGTATTGGCGCGTCCTGACAGTGCCAAGTGCGCGGTGATGTCGGTCCGGAGCTGCTCAAGCCGCGCGGCTTTCAGCTTTCGTTTCTGAGCATCGTCAGTCGGCGCCTCAAAATGCACGCGAAGATCATCGCGCGCAGCCGCTACCAGTGCCATAAGATCGCCGCGCAATTGTCGACGCTGGCGGTACGTATCGATATCGTCGGGCCGACCGTTCGCCACGAGCCAGCGCTCCAATCCAAATTCTTCAACCGCTGTGGCAAACGACTCGTTGAAACCGGAGTCTCCCTTGACGTAAAGCAGCTGGTGAGCAAGCTCATGAAACAGCGTGCCAACAAGCTGAATATCGTCCCACTGCAACATCGAACTCAACACCGGATCGTTGAACTTGCCAAGCGTCGAGTACGCGGAGACCCCTCCAACAGCAACATCGTAACCCTTATCCGCGAGTCGCTCGGCCTCACGGTACGCGGCGTCTCGTGAGAAATAACCGCGGTAACTGACACACCCCGCAACAGGAAAACACCATTGTCGCGCGTGTAACGAAAACTCGGGTGCGGCGAACACATTCCAGACAACAAATTCACGTTCGATGTCCGTGTAGCTTCTGTAGCTTTTGTTATCCGGCAAACCGAGCTCGTCAATTGAAAAACGACGTGCCGCCTGCAAAAGGCGAAGTCGCTCGGAGAGTTCGTCTGGCGTGTCGTCCTCATCGAGAACGTCGCCGATTGGCTCACTCTTCCGCAGTACTTGCCACTGGCCGGCGGCCGCCTGCACATAGTAGCAACCCGATATCGTCGTGCAGAGCGCCAATACCAGCGGCAATTTTGCCCATCGACAAATTCTCACGTGCTGATCCATACGCGCACTCTGCTGGCTCGCACATAGAAACGTCAACCACGATTGTCGGGTACTATTGCGCAATGCAGGTATACCTCGTTGGTGGCGCTGTTCGGGATGAACAGCTCGGCATTCCGCACAGGGAGCGTGATTGGTGCGTGGTGGGCGCGACGCCTGACGAACTCACCGCATTGGGCTACCGGCAGGTCGGAAAGGACTTCCCCGTCTTTCTCCATCCGGAATCCGGTGAGGAATACGCGCTCGCCCGAACCGAGCGCAAAACCGCACCCGGCTATCACGGCTTCGCGTTCGACTGTTCACCGGGTGTGTCCATCGAAGACGATCTCAAGCGACGCGATCTCACGATTAACGCGATTGCCAAGGGGGCTGACGGCAAGCTGGTAGATCCTTACAACGGCCGCCGTGACATTGAACAGCGTATTCTGCGACACGTCTCTGATGCCTTTGCGGAGGATCCAGTGCGCATTCTTCGCGTCGCGAAGTTTGCGGCACGATTCAAGCATCTCGGATTTTCGATCGCCGCCGAAACGCTGGAGCTGATGCGTCAAATGGTTCGTGACGGCGAAGTCGACGCTTTGGTGCCCGACAGGGTGTGGAAAGAAACGGAGTCTGCCCTTTGCGGCCCGAGCGTACGCACCTACGTCGAAGTACTGCGCGATTGCGGCGCGTTGAAAGTACTATTCCCGGAAGTCGACGCGCTTTTTGGGGTACCGCAGCCCGAGAAATGGCACCCCGAGATTGACACCGGCATTCATGTTCTGATGGTGCTCGACCAGGCTGAAACACTGAGCCCGGACCTCGAAGTGCGCTTTGCTGCGCTGACGCATGACCTCGGCAAGGGAACCACGCCCCGACACCAACTGCCGAGCCACCCCGGACACGAGGTGCGCGGCTGCAAACTGATTCGTGACATTGCGGGTCGACTTCCCGTACCGAAGGCGAGTCGGGATCTTGCCCTGCTTGTCTCGGAATTTCACACGCACTGCCATCGCGCGCTGGAATTGCGAGCCAAGACAATTCTCAAGGTATTGGCAAAGACAGACGCATTTCGGCGACCCGATCGATTCGAGCAGTTCCTCGTCGCATGCGAAGCCGACGCGCGCGGGCGGGCCGGCCTGGAGAATCGACGTTATCCACAGGCGGATTTTTTCCGAGGTGCGTTTGCCGCTGCAGCGGCGATTGATGCCGGGGCGATTGCGGGAGCGAACGAAAGCTCCAGTATTCCCGCTGCAATCCGCCGCGCGCGCAAGAAAGCCATCATTGAGTATTGTCGCTCCGCCTAACTGCCGCCGTAAAAGAACAGGAATACCGAGAAAAACGTGACATTTCCGTAGAGTTCGGAATCGTCAACGCCCAGCGCAAACTCGATGTCTGAATTGTCGCCGAGCGGATTAAGAAAACTGACAGTCGCGGTTCGGGTGATGCTGCCATCGACCTCGCCCTTCCACGTGCCTACGTTCAGCTGCCAATGCCGCTTGCCCGCGTCCAGCCCGAGGGTTGCCGCCGCGCGGTAGTCAACCAGACTATTGATGAGGCTCAGTCGAGAAAAGGACAGCAACTGAAGCAGTGGACGACTGCCGTCCAGCTTGAGATTCACATCGTAATCGTAGTCCATACCTGATAAGCCGAAACTCACCGAGTCGGTAATTTCGACTCGCGCCGACACGCCGACGCCGTTGGCACTGAACCCGGCTTCGCGGCCAGGAAACTGATCGGTGGCCGGAAAGACGACATTGAAGTCGCGATACTCGTAGTCGCCGGAGATGGAAAACCTGTCATTGCGCCAGTACGCCGAGCCTCGCAGGTCCGTCGAATCCAGGGTGTCATTATCACCCCAGTAAGCGACTCCCGCCCGAACGCCGACAGGGTTCCACCAGTGGTCGATACCGAGATCCGCATACCAGGTATCGAGGTTCAACCCAAATGCCGATTCTGCAGAGTTCCTCGCGATCGCGGCGGATACCCATGTCTCATTTGCAAGGCCAAACTCACCGATCAGGGAGACCGCGAGACCATCCTGCGAGTCTCCCTCGAGTCCCCCACCAACAACGTATCCCTCGCCTGCGATCGCCCCTGCTGCTGGCAACAGCAATAGAAGCAGCAACGAACATGCATTACGCCAGCACATAGAGAATCAATGCGGCGAGTGCGAGTCGATACACGGCGAATGGCGCAAGACCGATACGGCTAACGAAGCGCATGAAAAACTCAATACTCAGGTAGGCGACGATCGCCGAAACCAGTGCGCCCAGGGCGAGCTGGCCCCACGGCACAATCGCAACGCCGGTAACCAGCTCGAAACCTTTGTAGAGCGTCGCCAGCAAGATTACAGGCGCCGATAGCAGAAACGAGAAGCGCGCCGCATCCTGGCGTTTGAAACCCAGGACACGAGCGGCCGTGATCGTCACACCGGACCTCGAGGTGCCTGGCACGAGCGCCAGTGCCTGGGCGCAGCCAATGATGAACGCGTCCCTGATGCGAAGACCGGCAATAACGCGCTCACTCTTGCCGAAGCGATCCGCGAGCGCCATCAGGACACCGTAGCCTGACAGCGTGTAGACAATGACCGCCGGGTCGCGCAGGTTCGCCTCGATCCACGAGGCGAACAACAGTCCCGCAACAGCTGCCGGAATCGTGCCGAGGCCGATCGCCAGTGCCATATTCGCCTGCGGTAATCTGACGTGGCCACCCAGTATCTGCCCGGCGCCTCGCAACAGTCCTAGAATGTCCTCGCGAAAAAAAACGCAGACAGCGACCAGCGATCCGAAATGCACCGCAACGTCAAAAGCGAGTCCTTGATCGGTCCACTCCACGAGATACGGTACGAGCACGAGATGCCCGGAACTTGAGATCGGCAGAAACTCCGTCAATCCCTGCACGATCGCTAGCACGATAATCTGCAGTCCCGTCACTACTTACCTCTTCCAATCAGCGGTTTATTCACAAAGTGTGTGTCCTGTCGGCCAAATTGAACGCCGATGGTATGCTTATGTCGCCACGTCGTAACGCCATGCATTTGAAGTGCTCTCCCATTTCAGCGGGCAGAGTAAGTGTTTTGATCTGTCCCGACAATTCCAGCTGCGCAGTCAGCGGTAACGAGGCGAATTCGCGCATCTCGACATCCAGCCCGCCACCCAAAAGAAACTGCGCCTGCGCCGAATAACCCGCGACGTCGAGACCTGCGTTCGCCGCGGCCTCCGCGACGGCGTTGAAGTCTACCCATGCGGTCAGGTCCTGGATGCCAGTCAGTACGAGTGGGTCGTCGTGAACATGATGGCGAAAATGACACCGCAACCATCCGCCAGATCGCTCATGCGTATAGTACTCGCGCCGCGTGACTCCGTAGTCGAACAAGAACACAAGACCGCGCTTTAGCGAATCGGCAAGGGTCGAAACCCATCCGGGCAGGCCGAGCGAAATCTCGGAGACGTAGCCCGCCGGCAGGGCTTCACCCAACTCCTCTTCGATGGTCAACACGGCATTCGACAGGTTTTCCGGTGCGGGCGACTGAATAAGGCCGAACGTCTTGCCGTCAGTAACAACACGAAGCTGTTCAACTCCAGTGGCGGTCCTGATGAATCGCTCCACCGGTAGCGCGTCCAGCACCTCATTCGCAATAATCACACCCGTGTGATTTTCAGGCGGCGCTTGAATCCAGGAGATCCGCGACAGCAATGCCGGTATGTCTGCACGCAGGAATTCGGCCTGCCGTTGCTGTAAGTCGCCGGATACTTCCAGAATTTCGTATCGCTCCGGCAACGCATCGAGCCGCTCGAGCGCCTTCAGAACGTCTCGCGCCAGTTTTCCGCTGCCAGCTCCGTATTCGAGGATCGAACCATCACTTACCTCGCTCAGTACCTCGGCACACTGTCTTGCAAGCACATGACCGAATATCGACGACACTTCCGGCGCCGTCACAAAATCCCCCTGCGCGCCGAACTTGATCGAACCTGCAGCGTAATATCCCAGGCCTGCGGCATAGAGCGAGTGTTGCATGTACTCCGCAAAGCTCACGCTGCCACCGGCATCGCTTATGCGCGCGCGAATAAAGTCGGCAACACGCTCACTGTGCGCGGCGCTGAGCGCATCGGGTTTTGGCAATGATGGGCGATCGTCGTGTTGCATGTGGCTTACAAAGTCTTTATGAATGTCGTCTGGCAACAGGTTAAGGAATTATTGATGTCAGAACAGGACCTAAGTGGCAAAGTTGCGCTTGTCACAGGCGCCGCCAGGCGAATCGGCGCCGCTATTGTGACACGGCTTCATGCGAACGGAGCGCGAGTCGCAATTCACTACAGGAACTCGGCGGACGACGCGGATAGCCTCGCGTCGCGACTGAACAAGGACCGCGTCGATTCGGCCGCGACATTCCAGGCGGACCTGCTCGATATCGAACAAATCCCGCGGCTCGTCACCGCCGTGACTGACTGGGGCGAACGCCTGGACGCTCTCGTCAACAACGCGTCGACTTTCTTCCCGACCCCCGTGGGCAGCATCACAGAAGCCCATTGGGAGGACCTGATGGGCAGCAACCTCAAGGCCCCGCTCTTCCTCTCTCAGGCCGCCGCGCCGCAGTTGCGGGCGAACGGCGGCGCCATCGTCAATATCGTGGATATTCACTCCGTAAGGCCGCTGCGCAACCATGCCGTGTACGGTCCGGCCAAGGCCGGTCTCGCGATGCTCACTCGTTCACTCGCCAAAGACCTGGCGCCCGAAATCCGCGTTAATGGCGTTTCGCCCGGCGCCATTCTTTGGCCCGAAGACGGCATGAGCAACGCGGCGCAGCGATCCATTTTGCGGCAAGTCCCACTGCAGCGTCCTGGTGATCCCGATGATATTGCCGGCTGCGTTTTGTATTTGCTGCGTGACGCCAGCTACGTGACGGGTCAGATCATCGCGGTGGACGGCGGCCGATCGGTCGGTTAAAGGCACCGTCACCCAACATTCCCAACAGCGGCCTCCGATTGGGAACCGGCACTCACGTTGCGGCCCCGATCGATGCCGCAGCGGATACGACAGGTGCTGACTCTAGTACGCGTTTGCAAATTCCCGGTGTGCGGGCCCGCTGAGCTCTGGCCTCTCTGTGAGACCGATCTCGACTTTGAACTGGCCGCCAGGCGTCGATGCAATCGGGCAAGCTCCCGTACCCAGATACGTCATCGCCGCAATCATGTTCGGATCCGTATCCGCGCCAACCGCTTCATTCAGATCGTCGACGGCAGGGCAATCTGCCGGTAGACCGTCAAAGTATTCGCCCACACCTGCTGCATTGACGGTCTTGAATGACGTCGGCCTTAGAATCTTGTCGCAGAACGTGCAGGCCGATCTGGCCGACCGGCTTTCCGAACGTATTGGCGCCCACGATCGTCACATCGAAATAGGCCTCCATGCTGTTCGTCACCAACTCGCTGGCAGACGCCGTACCCCCCGTCGCGATAACGACAAGTCTGGAGAGGTCCATCGAGTTTGCGAGCCGCTGGAAAAACTCAGTGCTGTTATTGGCGGCGGCACGATCCGCGTTGAACTGCGTTTCTGAAAAAACGCGACCGTCGTTAGCAAAAGCACCCAGGTGGTCACCGAGCAAGTCAGCGGTGCTGACAAGGCCACCGCCGTTATAGCGAAGATCGAGGATTACGTCGTTCACCGGCGGCGACGCGTTCCGGAACCCCGCGAAGACAGCATCGAGCTCGGCTTCAGCCGTGCTGATAAACTGCGTCAATTCAATATAGCCAACCGGCGGAATACCAGGCCCCATATCGATGATGCGTGACTGCGGAACGGGATCGATCGTCACGACGTCCTTGGTGACCGAAGAAGAAAACACCGTACCGTCGGTGCGGCGCATCTCGAAAACCACCGTCGCGTTACCGAATATGGCGCTTATACCTTCGTTCGCCTGGATATCGGCAATGCTTCTGCCGTCGAGGCTGACAAATTGCTGGCCGCGGCTCAAGCCGCCGTTGTCCGCAGGACTCCCCGCGAAAACCCGTGTCAGACGTATGTCGTCCGTGGCCGAATCCACGATCCTGTAGCTGAACCCGAATCCCTCGAACTTGCCTTCGCCGAAGAACTCGGCGTCAGCCTGCGCGGAGCCCACGGAACTGAATAGATCAACCGGACCATTCGCATCTTGCGGGCCAAAGGTCCGGGTGACTTCGCGAACCAGCTCTTCCGGCGTTGCGTAGTCGGCGATGTTGATACCGGCCGGCAGAAGATCGTTCCACAAGTACCAGGCGTACAGGTTGTCGAGTACAAATTGCTTTTGGCCGTCGTTTTCGCACTCGGCGCTGCCGGTCTGTGGTCCGGTCAACCCGCCTCCGCTGTCACCGCAGGCCGCCAGGCAAGTCATGAGCAGCAGGCAAGTCAGTTTTCGCATGAAAGGTCCTTTACAGAATAACGCCGACCAGTTCCAGAGGATGACTCGTCGCGTCAAACTCCTGCCAATGCGTCAGCATCGTCTTGCCAGTGACGGGGTGCACGAGGTCAGGGGCCAGCTCCGCCAGTGGCCGTAGTACGAAGCTGTATTCCAATATGTCACTGCGTGGCACCCGCACCGGGCGTTCATCAATTATCCGGTCATTGTAAAGCAACAGGTCAATATCAAGAGGACGCGCTGCCCATTTATCGCTACCGCGAGCGCGACCGACGAGATTATGTAAACGCTCTATCTCCTCACAGATCTCTGTCGGTTCATCCTCCGACCTGAACCCGACAACGAGGTTAAGAAAGTCGTCACCGTCGAAGCCTATTGACGCGCTGCGATAGACCGAGGAGACCTCGAGCGCGCCGTATTTTTGCCGAAGCTCTCTTACGGCGAGACTCAGGTTTTCCTCGGGCTTGATATTGCTGCCGAGTCCTACGTAAACAGTCGCCATGTGTTGTTTCGATTCCGACCCTATTCCGACCACTCGCCCCGCTCGATCAGAATTCCGACGTCACGCGATCCCCGGATCGCACCGGGCTTGTTGACGCGCACTTTCACCCACTTCACGTCAAATTCATCACGAATGATCCCGGCGATTCGCTCTGCGAGCGTTTCAACAAGTTGGAAGCTGGAATCCGCAACAAACGACTGAATTCGCTTTGCAACGGATTTGTAATTCAGGGTGTCCTCAACATTGTCGGTGGCCGCCGCTTTCGCGATATCCGCACTCATTTCCAGATCGATGACAACCGTCTGGCGAATCTTGCGCTCCCAGTCCCAGATACCTATCACCGTGTCGACTTTTAGCTCGCTCAAGAAAGATCTTGTCCATAATTCAGGGCCTGTTATCGCGCCGCTATCGGCGCATCCAATGATTCCAAAGACCAACGGGCCTGTGCCTTTATTTCACCCGCGCGCTTTGCCTCGCCTAATCTGAGCGCGCCTGCAACGGCGATCATCGCGCCGTTGTCAGTACAGAACTCCATTCGAGGGTAGTACACGGATCCATCAAAACACGCCGCAATATCCTGTCGCAGCAATTTGTTAGCTCCGACACCGCCCGCCACGACGATCCGTTCTAAACCCTCCGCTTTTGCCGCTTTAATAGCACGACCAACCAGCGTATCCACAACCGCGCGCTGAAACGAGGCGGCAACATCGGCCCGGCAAAGCGTACCCGCTGCCTCTGCTTTGCGCACTTCCAGCATGACAGCCGTCTTCAGGCCGCTGAAACTAAAATCGAAACCGGGTTTCTTGAGCATCGGTCGCGGAAATGCGAACGCCCGTTCATCCCCTTGTTCTGCCAGAGCAGCCAAGGCGGGTCCGCCCGGATACCCTAATCCGAGGAGCTTGGCGGTCTTGTCAAAAGCCTCCCCGACCGCGTCGTCGAGCGTCGTGCCCAACAGGCGATAGTCACCCAGCTGACGCACGGCGATAAGCATCGTGTGCCCGCCGGATACGAGCAGTGCAAGAAAAGGATAGGGAGGCGCTTCATCCTCGAGCATCGGCGCCAGCAAATGGCCCTCCATATGGTGCACGGGAATGACGGGACAGTCCCAGGCCAACCCAAGCCCGTTGGCCATACCGCCCCCAACCATTAGCGCTCCAACCAACCCCGGCCCCGCCGTGTAGGCGATCGCATCGGGCCTCTTGATGCCGGCCTCGCCCAGAACCCGGTCAATCAGCGGCAGTAGCATACGAATGTGGTCTCGGGATGCGATTTCGGGAACCACGCCCCCATAAACCGCGTGCAGATCAACCTGACTGTGCAGCGCATGCGCGACGAGGCCGCGCTCGGTGCTGAATAGCGCCACGCCGGTCTCGTCACAGCTGGTCTCGATGCCCAATACGTTCATAGGGATCGGATCATAGCGTAACGGACTACCAATATGGCACTGAACCCTTTGCAAACCGCCAAACCCGGGGTTATTATATGCGGCTCAGTCCCGGCCCTAGCGCCGGGTTTATTTATGTCTGGACGGAATACCTGATCAATGCCAAGTGTTCGCGTAAAAGAGAACGAGTATTTTGATGCTGCCCTGCGGCGCTTCAAGCGTGCCTGTGAAAAGGCTGGAATCCTGACCGAGCTTCGCCGTCGTGAGTTCTATGAGAAGCCAACCCAGGAACGCAAGCGCAAGAAAGCCGCGGCCGTCAAGCGCCACCTCAAGCGCAATTCTCGTGACGACGCCAAGCGCAAGCGTCTCTACTGATTCGTTTTAGCTTCGCGTCCGTGGAGCAACTTACTTACCTGTCTATCCCATGTCGCTGAAAGGCCAAATCACAGAAGACATGAAAACCGCCATGAAGGCCGGCGATAAAGAGCGGCTGAAAGTGGTACGTCTCATGCTTGCGGCAATTAAACAGATCGAGGTGGACAAGCGTATCGAACTTGACGATACCGCTGTGCTCGCCGTGCTGACCAAGATGGTCAAGCAGCGCCGGGACTCAATCGAGCAGTTTGAGAAGGGCAATCGCGAGGACCTCGTGAAAATAGAACGCGCCGAAATCGCGGTCCTGGAAGGCTACCTGCCGGAACAGCTCGGAGCTGATGAACTTGCCGCAATGGTCGACGAGGCCATACAGGCGACCGGCGCCGAGGGCATCCGCGACATGGGCAAGGTCATGGGCCAGATCAAAGCCAAAGCCGCTGGACGCGCCGACATGGGTGCCCTGAGCGCTATCGTAAAGGAACGCCTGAACGCCCTTTGACCTCAGAGTTCCAACTTCATAACAACAGCCAGAGACCCGGCAACGCCTGGTCACCGTTAGAACTCTTATGTCCGGACTGATTCCCCAGGATTTCATTGACGATCTGATCGCGAGGGCTGATGTCGTTGAGATTGTCGGGCGACGCGTTCAGCTTAAAAAAGCCGGCCGGGAGTTCAAGGCTTGCTGCCCGTTCCACGATGAAAAGACACCGTCCTTCACGGTGAGTCCTGGGAAGGGTTTCTACCATTGCTTTGGCTGCGGCGCTCACGGCACCGCCATCGGCTTCCTCATGGAATTCGACCACATGAGCTTTGTCGAAGCGATAGAGAGTCTGGCGAGCTCGATGGGCGTCGAAGTCCCCAGAAGCGAAAGCGACAAGCCCGCCCGACGTTACGACGAACTGTTTTCACTGATGGACAGCGTTGCCAGGTACTGGCAGGCGGTGATGAAAGAAACGCAGACGGCCGTCGACTATCTGAAGAACCGAGGCATCGACGGGGCGACGGCGAAGCGCTTTGGAATCGGGTACGCCCCCGACGGATGGAGCAACGTCCTCGACAAATTTGGCAAATCCAGCGAAGCCACGGAACGGCTCCTGGCGACGGGCCTGATTATTCGCAAGGACAACGGCCAGCACTATGACCGTTTCCGCGATCGCATCATGTTCCCGATTCGAGATACACGCGGTCGGACCATTGGTTTCGGCGGGCGCACCTTGGGAGACGGCGAGCCAAAATATCTCAACTCGCCGGAAACCGTCCTGTTCCACAAGGGTCGCGAACTCTATGGTTTGTTTGAGGCCCGCCAGGCCTTGAGAAATATCGAGCAGCTGGTTGTCGTTGAGGGTTACATGGACGTCGTTGCACTAGCGCGACATGGTATCGATTTTTCCGTCGCGACCCTTGGCACGGCGACGACCAGCGAACACCTGAATCAGCTGTTCCGCCTGACCGAAAACGTGTATTTCTGCTTTGATGGCGACCGCGCGGGCAAGGCCGCCGCATGGCGGGCATTGGAGAACGCACTGCCGCAAATTCGCGAGGGTCGTCAGATCCGCTTCGTCTTTTTGCCCGAGGGTCAGGACCCGGATTCCTTCGTCAACGAAAACGGCGCCGACGCTTTCGTTGACGCCCTGGATAACGGTGTCGCCTTGTCCGGCTTTCTTATTGACGAACTCGCAAGCCAGGTCGATATGGAATCCGTCGATGGGCGTGCACGACTGGCCGAGTTGGCACGCCCACTCGTCAACAAAATTCCGACCGGCGTCTATCGCGAGCTGCTCACGGAGAGCCTGGCAGCAGCCGTGGGTCTCACCGCAGCAAAACTGGAAAAAATGATTGCCGGAGGAACGGCGCAGGATGGAAAAGCGAAGGCGCCTCTTACCGGTGCCGGCAGGGAGCGCCGGAAGCCGGTGGGTGCGGGGAACCCCTCTGTCGTTCGCCACGCCCTGACCATTATTCTCAACCACCCGGTGGCCGGTCGAACGCTCGATATCGACAAACTGGCCGGGGTCAGTCGTCCGGGAACTGATTTATTGCGAGCCGTCATTGAAACCGTGCGGGCGCAGCCCAATATAACGACAGCAGGACTGCTCGAGCGCTGGCGGCATGACACCCACGGTCGACACCTCGGAAAACTGGCCGCCGCCGCATTGCCCCTCGATGAGGATTTCGACCCCGCGGCCGAGCTCGATGAGTGCCTGGATCAGCTGGCAACAGCCGGGCGCAAGGAGAGAATTGATTTTCTCATTGAAAAACAGCGGGTTGGTGGGCTATCGGATGACGAGAAATCGGAACTTCGGGCATTGACCTCAGGTCCAACTGCTTTGAAATAAGTGTAGCTTGACCTCTCATGAGAGAGTAAAATTAATCGTTTGTATCTTTTTCCCGTAGGGGTTTTGACTTGACAGCAAAAAAAGCAGTAGTAGGCGCGAGCAAACAAGCTCAGCAGCTGAAAGAACTGATCGCCCGTGGCAAGGAGCAGGGGTACCTGACCTATGCCGAGGTCAATGACCACCTGCCGAGCGGCATCGTCGATCCGGAGCAGATCGAAGACATCGTCAATATGATCAACGATATGGGCATTACGGTGCATGAAAAGGCACCGGATGCGGAGTCGTTGATTCTTACGGACGCGGCCGCAACGGATGAAGACGCCGCTGAGGAAGCCGAAGCCGCATTGGCAAGTGTTGACGCCGAGTTCGGCCGCACGACGGACCCGGTCCGCATGTATATGCGCGAGATGGGTACAGTTGAACTGCTGACGCGTCAGGGCGAGATCGAAATCGCCAAGCGCATCGAGGATGGCCTGAACCAGGTCAAGTACCACATGGTGCATTTCCCGCCAACGGTGGAGGCGCTCCTCGAAGTCGCCGACCGTGTTAGCAACGGCGAGACTCGACTGCAGGACTTCGTGGTTGGATTTATTGATCCCAACGAGCCTGACGAAATTAAGCCACCCGCGCCGAAGTCTGATGACGATGACGAAGTCGTTGACACCGGCCCGGATCCGGATGAGGTAAAGGCGCGCGTGCGTGTCATTCGCCGACACCACAACCGGGCCATGAAATACCTCGATCTGAACGGCCTGAAAGACAAGCGGACGGTCAAAGCGCACGCCGACATGGCAGACCAGATCATGGAGCTGAAGCTCGCGCCGAAGTTGTTTGACGCTCTGGTCCGGAACCTCCGCGACGTCGTCTCAATCATCCGCAGTCAGGAACGCCTGGTAATGCAACTCTGCGTTCGGGATGCTGGCATGCCACGCAAGGACTTCCTGTCGAGCTTTCCGAAGAGCGAAACCGATCTCACGTGGATCGACAAGCACATACGTGCCAAGCGTAAGCATTCATCGGTACTTGCCAAACTCAAGGACGACGTCACTCGTGGCCAGCGAAAGCTGATCGCGGTTGAGGAAGTGACGCGTCTCAAGATCAGCCAGATCAAGGAAATCAATCGCCAGATGTCGATTGGTGAGGCGAAAGCCCGCCGTGCAAAAAAAGAAATGGTGGAAGCGAACCTGCGCCTTGTTATCTCTATTGCCAAGAAATACACCAATCGCGGCCTGCAGTTCCTGGACCTCATTCAGGAAGGCAATATCGGTTTGATGAAGGCCGTCGACAAGTTTGAATACCGGCGCGGCTATAAATTCTCGACCTACGCGACCTGGTGGATTCGACAGGCAATCACGCGATCGATCGCCGACCAGGCGCGTACTATTCGTATCCCGGTTCACATGATCGAGACGATTAACAAGCTGAACCGGATTTCACGCCAGATGCTTCAGGAGATGGGTCGCGAGCCGCTGCCTGACGAACTGGCCGAGCGTATGGAAATGCCGGAGGACAAGGTCCGCAAAGTGCTCAAGATTGCGAAAGAGCCGATTTCCATGGAGACACCGATAGGCGACGACGAGGACTCGCATCTCGGTGATTTCATCGAAGACCAGACCGTGCATTCTCCCGTCGACTCCGCGACGACCTCGGGCCTCAAGGAAACGACGCACTCGGTACTTGCCGGCCTGACGCCGCGAGAAGCAAAAGTGCTGCGCATGCGGTTCGGCATCGACATGAACACCGACCATACGCTGGAAGAGGTTGGCAAGCAGTTTGACGTCACGCGCGAGCGCATTCGTCAGATCGAGGCAAAGGCGTTGCGCAAGCTGCGTCACCCGACTCGCTCCGATCAGCTGAGAAGCTTCCTTCTCGAGGACTGATCGTCCTGCGAAGACTGATAAGAAAAGCCGGGCGTCGCCCGGCTTTTTTCTTAGAGTACCCGAGCGCCTTTCTGCTGGGTGTGGAAACCCTGCTCCGTGAGGAACGACACGAAGACATTTTTCGAAAGCGGCTTGCTGTAAAAGAATCCCTGGATGAAATCACAGCCATTCTTTTGCAGGAACTCGAGTTGATCGCGATCTTCAACGCCTTCCGCGATCGATTTCTTGCCGAGCTCTGCCGCCATCTTAATGATGGTCCGACAAATATTGTCGGAGGCAACATTGCTGCCAATCGCCTGAATGAAAGACTTATCGATCTTGATTACATCGAACGGCATCTGCTGCAGGTAGCTCAATGATGAATAACCGGTACCAAAGTCGTCAATAGCCACGTGCACACCCTGTTGGCGCAGGCTTCGCAGTATCTGGATCGCAGTGTCCCGATTCTGCGCTACGGCTGTTTCCGTGACTTCGAGTTGAATATATCCGGGATGAATGCCGCAACGGCGGATCGGGTCCATGACGGTATCCATGAAGCTTTGCTCTCGCAACTGCCGGGCCGACACATTGATGGACATCGGTCCAGGATGGAGGCCTTCGTTCAGTAACTCACGGAGATCCCTACAGGCTTGTTCAATAACCCACGACCCGATCTCGATTATAAGCCCTGATTCCTCAGCCAAAGGAATAAATTCATCCGGCGATATTGGCCCCGCTGCCGTGTGATTCCAGCGGAGCAACGCCTCCGCTCCGCTGATGTTCCCAGTCGAGATGTCAAATTGCGGCTGGTAGAGCACCTCCAGGTTGCGCTCTCGAAGTGCCTCTCGCAAATCGCGCTCGAGGCCGATCTTGCGGCGACTCTCCGCATTCAGGCGCTCGCTAAAGAACTCAAAGCGATTACGGCCCGCCTCCTTGGCGCGATACATCGCCGCGTCGGCATTTTTCAGCAACATCTCGACACTGTCACCATCGTCGGGAAATACAACGATGCCGATGCTCGCGCTAACGTAATGATCGGCACCATCGACGCTGAATGCCTCCGAAAGGCTTGTGAGTAATCGCTCCGCCGTAGCTTGAACGATGCTGTTGTTGCGGACATTTGGCAGCACAATGACGAACTCATCGCCCCCGAGGCGCGCCACTGTATCGCGCGTCCGGACTTCCGAAACGATGCGTAGAGAAGCCTGCACCAGAAGCAGGTCCCCGACGGAATGACCGAACATATCGTTGATTTCCTTGAAACGATCGAGATCAAGAAACAGGACTGCGCCCGTGTACTGATCAATGCGCGCGCTCGCTAGATGTTGTTCAAGGCGATCTTTAAGCAACTGGCGATTCGGTAGGTCGGTCAGCGAATCGAAGTGCGCCTGGCGATAAAGTGTCTCCTCGCGCTCGACGCTTGACAGCGCGACGGCGAATCGCCCGGCGAGATCGATACAGCGCGACAAGCTCCATTGCGACATGTCGAACTGGGATTCGAAGCCAAGCAATAGAATGCCCTTTATATCGTCGTTCAGAATGACCGGTATTAACACGACGAAGTTTTGCCCGAATTCGACAAAACGGGTTTTGTATGGCGCCGCCGCCGGTTTGACCTCAGAAAGTTCGACCTGCTGGGGCTGACACCAATCGTGACGCAAATCACCAGGCAGATCGATTCGGTCGTCGTAGTACTTGCCATCGTGGAACGATATCATTTTCGCTTTGTTAGGCGCGTCAACGTCGCGCGCGATTACCGCCGCGGCGTCACAGTTTGTCAGCCCAACCAGGTGCTTAACGACGTCTTCGGAAACATCCTCAAATTTGGTTCCCGACAGAATCAAGCGATCGATTCCGGACATGGCCTTCAGTGTCGCAATCTGGCGGCCCAGCTTGCTGGCCATATTGTTGAATGCTTCGGCGAGCCACTCAAATTCATCACCCGTGCGGACCCGGGCTCGTGACGTCAAATCACCACTCGCAAGTTGACGGGCAGCTAGTGTGAGGTGTTGCAACGGTATGCCACTGTCTCGGTACGCACGCATCGCGCGCACGGCAAGGCTGGCCTGGGAACTTCAGGTTCAGTCCTGGCGGGCCCACCACTATTCGGCAGCGTGTTCGTTGGACACGGTATGCCACTGTCTCGGTACGCACGCATCGCGCGCACGGCAAGGTGGTGGTTCGAGTCCTGGCGGGCCCACCACTATTCGGCAGCGTGTTCGTTGGACACGGTATGCCACTGTCTCGGTACGCACGCATCGCGCGCACGGCAAGGGGGACACACCGGTCTGCGCGGTCGGCCCAAGGGCGCGCTTAAATTACTGTAAATCAAGCACTTATTGTCGTCGCGCAATTGGCAATATATCTGCTAAAATGCCGCTCCTCTTGAGGGCCCGGCATGGGGGTCACAACGAGGAAAGGGCCTGTAGCTCAGTTGGTTAGAGCAGGGGACTCATAATCCCTTGGTGGTTCGAGTCCTGGCGGGCCCACCACTATTCGGCAGCGTGTTCGTTGGACACGGTATGCCACTGTCTTGGTACGCGCGCATCGCGCTCCGGCAAGGTGGTGGTTCGAGTCCTGGCGGGCCCACCACTTTTCCGACGCTAGATGATCTGTTCAATATTCTCGAGCCATGCGCGCCAGTAGTCGAGCTTGGCTCGCAGTTCATCGACGGCCGCCTGCTGATCGCGCGACAAGAACCTCACATGATCCCCGGGGCGCAGCTGACCGAGCAGGTGTCGATCGGCACGAATGACCTGTGCGACGCGCGGATACCCACCGACGGTTCCGACATCGACCGAGAGCACATAGGGCGAGCCACTTTCCGGACATTGCACGGTGCCGGGAAAAACTGCGGCGCTGGGCATGCGTCCGTTCGACGATATATCGAGCTTCGGGCCGTCCAGTTGCAGGCCCATGCGATCTGCACGGCGCCCGACGGTCCAGTTGGATTCGAATAACTGATCGCGGGAATCGTCGAGTAGTTGGTGTGTCTCAAATGACTCGCAAGCCCTGAGGGCCCAGCTTGACGACATCGGCGGCCTGAACTCGTCAGGCGTCTCAAGCCTGGTAACCGAAACCGGGCTCACCCGAAGCGTATCTCCCTCTACCAGCGCCCTGCCCTCAAGGCCGCCAAGCTCTGCCAAAAGATAAGTCGATGGCGACCCCAGTACATTCTCGGCGGCAAATCCCCCGGCCACGGCGACGTAGAGACGCGCGCCTGTCTTTGTAGCACCAGTTGCAAGCTCATCGCCCGCTTCCGCGAAACACGTTTCGTGGTATGCGACGGGATCACCATTCAACGACACGGTCGCGTGTGCTCCGGTTATTGCAAACGCACATGACATATCAAACCGCAGAGTCGGACCCAGCAGGGTCGCCTCCAGCGCGGGCGCATCCCAGGCATTGCCCACCAGTCGATTAGCCAGCGCCAGCGACAGTGGGTCCGCCGCGCCGCTCGCAGAAACACCCAAATGCCGCAGGCCGATACGCGGTCGCGATTGAATGGTCGTTTGCAGGCCGGGTTTCAGAACGGTAATGCTCATGCGTCGAATTCGTCTTCGGATATCGCAGTGAAGCGAATACGCATACCCGCTCGTACCGGGAATGGTTCAGCCGCGTTCGCGTCGAACAGCTTGTACGATGTTCGTCCGACAAGCGTCCACCCACCGGGGCTGGCCAGGGCATACATGCCCGTGCGTCCTTCGGCGATGCCAATTGATCCGGCCTCGACACGTTGCCGGGGATCTTTGCGTCTCGGCACCGAAAGCCGCTGGTCGAGGCCGCCGACAAATGCGAACCCCGGTGTGAACCCGACCATGTCAACGCGGTAGTCGGCGCCGGTGTGCAACGCGACAAACTCATCAATAGACAGGCCAAGCTCGCGACAGACATCCTCGAGATCGGGACCGTACTCGCCGCCGTAAACAACCGGTATTTCAAGCAGCCCTTCCTGACTTGGCAGTGGCGGAATCCCGCCGGCCAGCAAATCATCGATGCGCTGCCGCGCCTCGCGCGTGCCTATGACGGACGCATCGAAACGCACGACAACGGAATCGATGCCGGCGACGACCTCTAACCAGGCTTCACCCTCACGCAGATGGGCCGCCAGTGCCTGCGCCTCCGGCGGGCTGTCTACGGACAGCGATATCAAGTCATCCACAAATTGTATGAGCACGGATCTCGATTCCATGGCTTTCGAGCACGTCGCGCACGGCGCGCGCCGCCTGCGCAGCACCTGGTGTATCACCGTGTATGCAGAGCGTATCGGCGGGTACATCGATGACGGCGCCGTTTCTCGCCGTTACGCGCCCCACTTTAGCGAGTCCCACAGCCTGGGTGGTTATGACCGACAAATCGCTGTGCACGGCTGCGGGTTCGGAGCGGGATACCAGGGTGCCATCCGCTTCGTACGCCCGGTCGACAAAGGCTTCCGCTACGAACTCGAGCCGATGCCGCTCGGCGGCGGACTGCAGCTCGGTATTCGCCATGCCGACGAAGGCTGGTGCGCCGTGCGCTTCAGCCACGACCCGGGCAATAACATCGGCAAGTTCAGAGTTCGCTACGGCGTCGTTGTAGAGCGCACCATGCGGTTTCACGTGGGTCAGCCTGGCGCCCAGCTGTGCCGCAACATCAGCAAGGCTCGTAACCTGATCGGTCAAAGCCTCATACAATGCGGCGCCGGCGAGGTAGCCACTGACGCGACCGAAACCGTCGCGATCCGGGTATGCCGGATGGGCGCCGACGCAAACACCGTTGATCAATGCAGCGCGCACGGTCGCGGCCATCGTGTCTGCGTCACCCGCATGGCCGCCGCAAGCGATATTGCAGCTCGATACGATTTGCAATAGCTCATCGTCGTAAGGATCGCCCTCACCCAGGTCTGAATTGAGATCAATCGCTGTCATCTTGTCTTAATCACCCTTTTCCTGTCGTTTACTGGATAGAACCGACTTGTACAGTTTGCCAAAGTACTTCTCTCGCGAGCGACGCTCGGCAATCGTCTCCGTGTTACGTCGATCCTCGGACTGCAATTTTCTATAGCGGCGTAATCGATCGGGATCGAGAACGCCGGTTTCGATCGCCGCCCGAACCGCACAGCCGGGTTCGGCCTCGTGGGAACAGTCGGCGAAACGACAGTCGCTCGCAAAGTCGGCAATGTCACCGAAAACCCTGTTGAGTGAGTCCCCGATATCGACAAGTTGGAGTTCCCGCATACCTGGTGTGTCAATAAGCCAGCCGCCGTGAGGCAATCGATGCATCGAACGGCTCGTTGTCGTATGGCGGCCACGCTGGTCGTCTTCCCGCACGGTCTTGGTTTCTTGCACGGCACGCGCAAGCGTGTTGACCAGTGTCGACTTGCCAACACCCGACGAGCCAAGTAGCGCGACCGACTGTCCCGTTTCGCACCAGGGCCGCAATACCTCAACCGCCTGCGGATCACGCGCGTCCAGCGCCTCCACGAGTATTCCCGGTGAGAGCCGGGTGGCCTGAGAAACAAATTCCTCGACTGTCTCAACCGTGTCCGCTTTGGTTATTACGATGATGGGAAACGCGCCGGCATCGTGCGCGATCGCCAGGTAGCGCTCCAGGCGAGCGACATTGAAGTCCCGATTCGCGGACGTAACGATAAAGAGATTGTCGACATTCGCCGCAATGAGCTGTACTTCACCGGCTGTCCCGGCGGCCTTTCTTTGAAAGGCCCCAAAGCGTTCAAGGCGAGCGCGCACCTGTGGGCCCGCCGGATCGACGAGCACCCAGTCGCCCACCGTAATCTTGAGCTCGGCGCTCTTTCCCGACAGCGCAATCGTGGCCTGGCCATCAACGTGTGCAACATCGATCCGCCCACGATGCACAGCCAGCACGCGCGCCGGCAACCATTCGCAATCAATGGCCAGCTGCGACTGAAAGAATGGCCGCCAACCCAGGCTTTGTAACGAATCCATCGATCTCATGATATACACTGGATACCACGTTAACGCGGCCAGGGAAATCATCATGAGCGTTGTTCTTGTCACCGGCGCCAGCTCCGGCATCGGTGCTGCCATCGCCATTGCTTTCGCGGAGGACGGCTGGGACGTCATGGCCGCGGGTCGCGACGAGGGCCGGCTGGAAGAAGTGGCGGATGTATCTGAAAAGATTGTCACCTGGACCGGCGAGCTGGTGGAGTCAGATGACTGCGACGAGCTTATGGGTGACACTATTGACGAGTTCGGGCAGCTTGATTGCCTGGTCAATAATGCCGGCGTTATCGTACGCGCGAACGTCGCCGACACAAGCGACGACGAATGGCGCTACACGATGGCGATCAATCTCGACGTACCGTTTTTCCTGAGCCGCGCGGCCTTGCCGCATCTGTTGCTGGCCGAGGGCAGCATCATCAATATTGCATCCGACTGGGGCCTGGGCGGTGGTGAACGAGCCGCGGCCTATTGTGCAAGCAAAGGCGGCATCGTGCTGTTAACGAAAGCCATGGCCAAGGACCATGCGCGTGAGGGACTTCGCGTGAACGCGGTGTGCCCGGGCGATGTCGATACGCCGATGCTCGCGGCGGAAGCCGATGCCAAGGGCATCGATCTTGATGCCTATCTTGAACAAGCCGCGGCAGAAAGCCCCAACGGCCGTGTCGCAACTCCCGAAGAGGTTGCGGCTTTAACGCTGTTTCTCGCCAGTAGCATCGCCTCACACATTAACGGCGCCGCCATACCCATCGACGGCGGTGGATCGGCCTGATACCGGCTAGCGACTGGCCGGCGCCAGTCCGATTACCGCGGCGTCATAAAGCTTATCGACGACGTCGCCCGCGCCGCCAGTACTGGATAAGCAGGAAACCAAATAACATACCGCCCAGATGCGCGAAGTTGGCGACACCCGGAGCCCCGCCACTAACCCCCAGGTACAACTCCAGCAGGCCGTAGATAAACACGAACGTAATCGCCCGCATCGGGATGGGGGGGAACAGAGGAATGACGATTCGATTGGGAAATGTCAGCCCGTAGGCAAGCAGTATTCCGAATACGCCGCCGGACGCCCCGACCGTGGGATACAGGCCACCCTGCATGCCCGCAACAATAAGCTGCACAATGCCCGCACCTACAACGCAGACCAGAAAATAGATCAGAAACCGCTGCGATCCCATGAATTGTTCGATATCTCGCCCGAACATCCACAGACCGAACATATTGAAGAATATATGCGTCGTGCTGCCGTGCAGAAAACCATACGTCAACAGCTGCCAGGGCATGAACGGCGAGCGCGGGTCCGTCGCCGGCCAGAGTGCGAAATTGATAAACATGAATTCGGCGTTCACTTGCTGCAACGCGAACACCAGGCCATTGGCGATCAACAGCGCGAAAATCACGTTGGGTATCGAACTGCCAGCTTTGCGGCTATAGGAAGTCACCAGCCTCCGCCTCCACCACCGCCACCACCGCCGCCGGAAGAGCCGCCTCCCCCGCCACCGGACGACGATCCCGGCGGTGATACGGACGAACTGATCGCGGAGTTCAAACTGCTCGATAACTTGTTCGTCGTCTTGCTGAGATTGGAGCTGTTCCACTTGCCGTCGTACCAGGATGGCTGGTACTCCCTGCCATCCGGTCCTCGAATACTCGCAAGCACTGATGCGAACCGCTCCGACCACTGCTGATCCACTCCCAGCGCCAACGCGAAAGGCAACAGGGACTCGAACAGCTGTGGTGTCTTCTTGGGCGGGTTTCTCAGGTTGAGCTCATCTTTCTCGGCGATTTCCAGAAAGTCCTTGAAACCCAGCATTTCATCGAGCAATTGACGTCCTCGTATCGTGGGGCGCTTCATTATAATTGCGAAAAATGCCATTGTCAGAAACGACAAAACAATGGTCGCGATAACAAGCGGCGTCGGCCCGCGCCCGATGTTAAGCGCAATTAACGTCGCTCCGATGACGATGAGGATCGCCGGGATATTTAATACGATATTGGTTTTGAAATAGTTTTGCTTGTAGTCCTTAATTAAAGACTCTCGGTGAGCGCCGCGCGCCTTACCCAAGATCTTGTGATTTGCGTCATCAAGCTCGACCTTGGTTAGCCCGTTGAAAAGTCCGGCATAAAGTTCCTTTTCACCGGGGGCCATCGGTGGTTTGAGTTGATCCGTACTTTGTTTGATCAGCCAATGCGATCGGCCGCGCTTCTGTATGGTCAGGTAACCTTTAACCGCCAGGTTCACAACCGCCGCTGTCATGACCTTGTTGTCGTAGTACATTTGTCGTATGTATCTCAACGACGCCGGTGAAAAACCGTCCGGCGGCTGGTAGCGCGTTATTACTACGCCCTCCTCGGGGTCCCGGCCATACTTGCGCCACACCGGAATGTAATAGGCGAGCAACAGGAAAAAGCCGATTACGGCCGCCAGCAGGTTTCGGTTGTCCTTCAATAGCCAGCCGACCTTGTCAGCATTAGTCGGCTCATCGACGAATCCTTTCGGCCACCCCACGACAATGGTCAGACCATTGACCGGGGACAAGGGATTGTTAGCCTCGAAGTACACCCGCCTGGCGGAATCGAAACGCGACCGATAGTCTGTCCCCTGGGCGCCGAAAGGTCCGGTATAGGCCTCCTTGGCGATCCCCGACAGCGGTGCATCAAATTCCAGCAGCACCGTGGCACTCGCCTTATCAATCGGGAATGCCCAGTCGAATCCCGTCACGTTCCAGTATAGCTCGTCGTGTTCGTCGAAGAAACCGAGCATGCGGCTGGCTCTGTACCGAAACACGTAGGTGTGTTCACCCTGCTCGATGTAGCGGTCGGCGCGACCAAAATAGGTCCGTATGCCACGCCGGACTTCCTGGGTATGAAACGCCTCGGGCCTGTCATTTCTCATGACGGCCAGCGGTTTGAACGCAACCTTGTATTCGTTGCCGAGTTTATCTTCGTACTCGGTTGGAAAGTCCCTGTAGATGCCGCGCTTGATTCGATTACCTTCTGCCCGCACTCTTATTGTCTCGGTCACCTCGATCATGCCATCGGTCATGACACGAATTTCGCTGTGAAAACTCAGGATGCGCTCATCTGCGACACCGCACAGAGGCAGTAACAGAAAGAACAGTCCAGCCAACCTTGTCATTCGATCGAACCGAGTTTGACGAGCGGTACGTTCGCGGCGTCGTCCGATGTTTTCTGAAAGAACTCTCGCAATGCGAAAAACCAAACCAGCCGGCGATGATGTTGCTCGGCACTGTTTCGGTCATTGTGTTGTAGTCGCGAACCGAGCCATTGTAGTAACGACGCGCAAACTGCAGGTAGTTCTCGGTTTCTACGAGCTCGTTCTGCAGATTCAGGAAGTTCTCGTTGGCCTTGAGGTCGGGGTAGTTTTCGGCAAGCGCGATGATTCGCTCGATGCCCGCGCTGAGCTTCTCCTCGATCTTGCCCTTGGCGCGAACATCGGCCGCCCGCATGGCTTCGGTCCGAAGCTCGGTAACCGCCGAAAGCGTCGCTTTCTCGTACTTGGCATACTGATCGACCGCAGTTACAAGGCGGGGTATGAGATCGTGCCGCCGCTGCAGCTGCACGTCGATATCGCTCCACGCCGCATCCACCCGATTGCGGCCGCGAATGAGGCGGTTGTATAGGACAACGCCAACGACAGCGACCAAAACCAGGACGGCAATCACGAACGTGAACATGGACGATCTTCTCCGCTAAACCCGGAGCACATCGTATCATCAGTAGACGCGCGTCTCAGCGCACGATCAGCTAGTACCAGAAGGAGAAGAACACCTGGAAGACGGCCGCATCCAGTGAATACAGCGGCTCTTCACCAATCAGCGCACCCGCCCTGAGGTCGGAGAAATCGTGGTAGTCAACCGAGAGGAAATCTATGGACGCGGTAACCGATCCTTTCTTCAGGAAACCCCAGCTCTGGTTTTCGTTGAGAAATGCGTAAGACGCCTTAAGTCTGAAGGTATAACTGGTCAACGGACTCAGCTCTTTGTCACGGCCGCGAAAGTTGGTCGCCTGCGCCCTTGGAAACAGGTCACTGTAAAAATGCGCGCCGGTTTGATCGTGATAGCGGAATTTGCCGGTAAACGTATAGTCGCGCCACGGATGGATATAGGTCAGCGATGCCGTGTGACTCTGGATGTCCCAGGTATCGGTAAAGAACCGGTACTCGCCCTCGATCGCGGCGCGATACGGCAGGAAGTAGCGTGCCCGTATACCTACGGCGTTACTCGTGCGCGTATTCGGGTAGACCTCTTCTTCGTAGCTGTAGCCACGTCCTTCCGTATCCGATGCATTGAAGTAGCGGACCGTGCGGTACGGGTTGTTGAGGAAACCCTCATCTGTGCCGGTTTCAAAATTCAGCGCGAGGATCAGATTCTTGGTCAGGATTTGTGTCAGGCCGAGTCCATAATTTTGCTTGTCGAGGAATTTCTCGAAGGTCGGATCGTTGGACTTGCCAACAATGTCGTCACCGAGAGCATAGCTCATCGTCAGCGTCGTCAGACCACCGAACATGTCCTGGCTGATTGAAATATTGTAAGTCGACGCGTCATAGTCCGACTCGACGCTGCTGGTGTAGCCAGCGCGAACGGTCGTATTGCCGCGCAGGTAGTCCATGCCCAGCGACCACTGCGTGCGTTCTTCGGTATAGGGACTTGCGGTGGTGATGACGTCGATCGAGGCGGAACTCACCATGTCCACGTAGTAGTTACCGACGAATGACGTGCTCTTACCGACCTTTTTGCGCATCAGGATCGACGGCCCGTCGATATCGACGCCGCCACCGGTGTAGAGGTGGTACAGAACGTCCGCCCGGTCCTCGGGCAACACGCTGGCGTGCGCCGCGCCGCCGATTATCAGCAGCGTCAGGAAACACAGTCCGCGTCGCAAGATCATCGGAAACGCGCCCCTAGTTACAGCCGCAGCCGCCGCCGGCCGCGCCTTCGCCGCCACGGGCACCCTCACGAGCTTCGTAAACGTGCTGCAGATACGAGGTCGAAACGGGGTCGCCGTCCAGCGCCATGATCGGGTCCGCGAGCCTGTCACGCTCGTAGGGCTTGACCCAGGGCTCGATATTGCCGCAACCCGACAGGCTGCCGACGATCAGCATTGGCAGCAGAATTCGACCCATTGTTAAACCTATTCTTTTCATAACATCACTTTATCCCAGAAAAACAGCTGTAAACCGTGACCCCGTCCTCAGAAGAACACCGTGAAACCGAGATGGCCTTCGAGATTGTGTGCCGTCTTCTCCTCGCCGAGAAGATCGATATCGAACAGGTGATCGCGGAAATCGAGGTGCAGCGCGATCGAGTCCGATAACAGGAAGCGGTAGCCTGCGCCGACGTTTACGGTGAAACGGTCGTCGCCGGCGAAACGCGTCGAGCCCAACCCGGCAATCAGGTACAGGTTGGTGTTATAGGCGCGTCCCTCGCCGATAAACACCTCGCCCGGCAGAATGTTGTAGCCGAGATTGAGGTTGTAATAGGTCATCGTGCGCTCGCTGTCCGTAATAAGGGTTGCACCGCCAGACAGTACCTCGAAGCTCGTCAGTCCACCTTTCGACTGCCCAGCCGTGCCTTCGACGAAAAAGCCCTCGGTGATGTGGTAAGCGAGACGCACGCCGTACGAAACGTCAGATCCGAAGTCCTCGATACTCATGATGCCGACATAAGCGCCGATTTCGAAATCCTCGCGGTCGATTGCGGCTTCCTTGATTTCGCGCCGCTCAACCTCCGGATCGATAACCTGCCCGGGTCCTTCAGAGGTCGGCGGCGGTGCCGATTTACTGCCGAAACCGAACAGGTTCTTCGTCGCCGCGCAGCCCGTCAGGCTGATCATGACAACGATCAGAAAAAGAACGCGAAACCGACTTTCCATTCCTCTACTTCCTCATTTTCGTTTCGGCTCGTGAAAACCACGTAGCTCTTGTACTCGGCTCGCAACAAAAATCGTCGCGTCGCATAGACACGGAATCCGGCGCCGACATGGCCGATCTGATCCGTTCGATCCTCGCCCTGGATGATCGTCGACTTGGGCTCGGTGTGAATAAAACCGGCGCCCAGTGTCAGGAATGGCGATACGCGCCAGTCGGGCCAGGGTTCGTTAACGACATTAACACTGCCCATCCAGCCATTCGAAAAATTACCCAAAATCTGTGAACCCCATGCCTCCAGAGACACATACGGGTTGAGCGAGTAGCCACCGTACAGAGAAATGATGTTCGCACCACCGAAGTCGCCGGCCAGAATGCCGGCTTCCCATTTCGCGTTGGTGAAGTCGTCGATCTTGGCCTGTTCGAAGCTGACCTGGTCGCCGTCGGGCTGCAAAGTCAGCTCCATCTGTGCCCGATCGACCCAGCCTTCTTTGCCATTCTCTGCGCGAACCTGAAACCAGTCCGTGCGCTGCATGATGATGTCCACGCTCTCACCGCGGTCAACAACGTGGAAGATCGGGTAGCCACGACCCGGACCGGTTCGCATCTCAAGATACGGATCAGCAACGGCAACGGATCGATATTCATCGGCGGCCTGGACTGGCGCTGTCAGAAAAATCTGCAGAACGACGACAGCAACCAGGCCTCCGAACCAGGCGGTCTTAGTTAGCAGGGGCGTCGAATGGATTGTTGTAATACTGGGCTCCGACATCCAACCATTCCGCAACAAGGCGTCGCTCCGCTTGGGATAAAATATTGAAATGAAGATCCACAGGATCATTGAATCTGTCAAAGAAATCGCTCGAGGCCCTTGCGCCGGTAATTCTCGCCGGTGAAGCGACGGGAATCGGTGCGAGGATATCGTTTCCGTCGACGTCCTGACCGACAACCTGGGTCGCATCCACCAGCGCACCGTTGTCCAGAATCTGAAGGTTATCAGTAACTAACAGTTCGCGATAGGCATTGAAGTGATCGGGCTCATCGACCGACAGGCCATCCTGCAGCTCCAGCTGGCCGGCAGGTACTCGAACGGCGCATTGTTCGCCGGGTCGATCGGCGTATGGCAATTCAGGCAATTGTTGTTGACCTGCAGGCCCGTTACCGCGTCAATAAGCGGAACTTCCGGCGTCAGCGGATCACCGTCGTCGTCAAAGGTCACACCTCTCGGCTGGCTCCAGAGCGGGTGGATGATCGTTTCGTAGTTGATCACACTGCGACAATTCGATTGCCAATTCTGCTGGCAGGACAGCGACGTCGGTGCCGCGGTAGTGAGGTCTGAGTAGAGATAATCGATGTCGACATTGTTAGCCGCAACCACCGGGTCCGCCGTCCAGACATCGCGGTATATGACGTCCATCGACGGTTCAATCGAGGAGCAACCGTCGCTGGCACAGGTGACGCGCGCGCGGACTTCCGCCATCGTTTCACCAACGTCGCCCACGAACCATTGCGGATCCGCGGTCGGGTAAAACGGCACTCCGGCCGTCTGCGCGCCTGCATAGGCGCTATCGAACGCATCGCTTCGACCGTGCGACAGACTGCTGTTGGCATCGTGGCACCCGGTGCATTTGAGTTCCTGGCCGGGCCCTAAGGATATCCAGTTCTGGTGACGCTGCGTGATGCGGTGACCGTTCTCATCAAGCACACTGACCATCAAAGCCGTGTTGGCGGGCACCTTGACCATGACTGATCCGTCTGGCTCGACCATCGCGTAACCGACGATTTCCTTCATGCCCTGTTGTGTGCTGACACCAAAGGCCGTGTTATCGATATCGAGCAGGTCTTCATCGGGAAGCGAAACCGCTTTCTCGATACGCAGGAAACGTGCAATGCGATCGGCCGCAAGCGTCTGTCCGGGATCAGCTACCGTCGGTATATCAACGATCGCTGTGCCGTCGAAATCATAGACGCTGCGAATATTCAGGACCGCCTCGCCGCCGTCCGCAAGCGTTCCATCCAATGGAAAACTGTTGCTGCCATCAAGAACGACGGCCGGAATCGGCCGTGGATCCGCGGAGACGACCTCGGTAAACATGAAGCCCTCTTCGCCCGGGACTATCGGCAACTGCGTATCGTCGCGCGGATCGTATATCCAGATACCATACAGCGGCGGCGCGACAAGATGGTCACCTTCGACCGGCGTGACGGGATTGTCGGGATCAATGACGATAACTGTCGCCAGGCGGTCCTGAGTACATGGCACGATCTGCGTGTCCTCAGTCGCGGGATCGCCATCATCAGCAAGGATCTCGATCAGACGACACTGACTCCAACTGACCATGAGGCGATCGGTACCATCCTGGATCGGGTACACCGAGAAGTATCGGCCACCCGTAGACGGTGTACCTGGAATCGTAGAAACCTGGTTGACGGTGGCATCTTCCTGCGCCGGGCCGGTCAGCACGCCGACGTTGTCCTTTGTCGGTTGCGTATTCTCGAGATACTGCACGGTGTCGATGAGCATCAGCTCGCCACCGCCCTCAGTATCGGTAAACGGACGCGCGAGCACCATGATGCGATCGTCTTCGAGCTGGCGCGGCTGCATGAAATGAATTTCCTGGCCGTTCGTGCCGGTGTTGTGACTCTTGTCGCCATACAGCAGCTCAAGCGCCGAGCCGTCCGGATTCATGCGGTACAGGTTGACGGCATCATTGCCTGGTGCGTGATCCCATCGGCTGAAGACTATGCGACCATCGACCATAACTGCCGGGTCCAGGTCATGACTCTGGTTGAAGGAGATCTGCTTAACGCCGGTACCGTCATCATTCATGACATGAAGATTAAAAGCCGGCTCGTTTTGATCCTCGTCTTCGGCCGGAAAACCGCCCTTGCCTTCATCAAGCAGTACTGCCTGAGACTGCGTCTGCCTGGAGGACGAGAAGATAATGCGTCCATCGGGCAGGTACTTCGGCATGATGTCGTGGCCAATCTCGGCCGTCAGATCAGAGGTAATAACACGTTCCAGCACGGCGGTTTCAAAGGTGTACTGCCAGACGTTCCAGGTCGGCAGATCTTCTTCATCGACGTTCGGATCGAACGGCACGCGCATCGAAAACAGCAGGCGGCTACCATCGTAGTCGATCTCGACGTCGCGAATCGCGGCGAGCCCCTGCGAGACTTCGCCAGTGATATTGATTGCTTCGGCACTGACCGACGCGCGATCGCGATAGAAGAGATCAGCACCGAATTCGAAGGTGATCTGCTCTCTGAGATCCTGCTGCTGGAACTCGCCGTTGTCATCGACCGGAATAGGTGACTTTATATAAGCAATCGGAAAGTCGATAACGACAGGATCAGGATCCTGGCCGGTGCCAAGTTGCACGCCTTCACCTTTGCTACATGCTGCAATCAGAATACACGCCATCAACAACGCGACCATCCTGGTCGCTTTACCGGTCGTTTCCTTCGTGGACTGTCGTGGTAGCTTAATCATCGCTTTCACCTCGGGTCATCATGGCAGCGTACGACGCGATAGCGTCACCGTACCGTTAACGCAGTCACAAACTACGATTAACTTTCAAAGAGTTGCTCCTGGTATTCGGGAGCATTGTGACGCCAATTATAAGAGACGCACTTACGTCGATGTAATGTCTCAAAAGCACGACACCGCGCAAAGTCAAGCCAGAATTTTCGGCACACTGTAATTACAGTACACGCCGCGACTCGGTTTTCGGTTCCATTACGACGATTCAACGCGCAACAAAAAATGTGATTTTCACGCAACGTTTAGAAACCGCATGAACTTTATGTCGCTTCCTTTTGTTGTTTGGTCGTGTCACTAGACGACTGGACTGTCTGCCTTCAGCGACAGTTGCACTGTCCTTCACAATCAGTAGCTTAGCTCTTCGAAAGATTATGGTTGTACGAAAGCGCCGACAACGACTTGACATATGACGCGTCTGAGAGGCCGTCCGGCAAAGACTCTAAATATCTGTTTTTATTAACTTTTCTTAGGATTAGTCAGTGCGATGCCCGGGCTGGCACAGCACTTGCTTTATAGATTGCAGATCGATTGATTACGTGACCGAAGAGTTTTCAAGAATCGTGAATGCATTCACGGAGAAACGCACCAAGGTCTGGCAGAGTGTTCTTGCCAAGTTGAGCAACCGATCTGGTGGACAGGAGTCCACCGCGTAAAGCGGAGCTATAAGGAGCAACAGATTTGGCGCGCGTCAGTACGACGCATCAACATCTGAATAGTCCGTTACCAAGGGTGCGTGATGTCCGGTTACGTTTGGGCACATAGAAAAGCACGTTGTTGGATCATACGAGTGATGAGCAGAAACGATATGAAAAACGAGATGCTGAAGAAATTGAACGAAGGCCAGATCGGAACATTGTTTCGAGTTGTGCTTGTGACAATGCTTAGCGCGGTTCTGATAGCACCGGCGCACGCAGGTTACCGCGAGCAGGCTAAACGTTTGCATGACCGGCTGGCGGGAGTACCGCCGACTGACGCGGTTCTGCAGCAGATGGAAGATGCCATCAATCCTGCATTACCCGGCAACGCGAGCACGGCAGCCTACATTGCCATGGACAATGTCAGCTTTTACAACGTGACGTTGAAGAATTTCGCGGCGCCCTGGACAAATCGCGATCAGTCGATATTTGTCCCGCTAAATGACTACATAGCAACCGTTATCGGCATGATAAGGGACGACCGCCCTTTCAATACTCTGCTCTCCGATGACATCACGTATGTTGGTCGCCCTGGCGTCGTGGCTGCCGCGCCGTCGGCAAGCAACAACGCGCATTACGAGCAGCTCGAAGCCAACAACGTCAATCTGCGCGACGAATTACAGATGGTCGCACAGTCGGGCGTTCAGAACATTCCGTCGTCAGCGACGGCAGGTGTCATGACGTCGCGAGCCGCGTCCGAGGCGTTCTTCATTGCCGGCACAAACCGCGCAATGTTCCGTTTCACCCTGATGAATCATCTTTGCAACGACATGGAGCAGATGCACGATCCCAATCTGCCGCCTGACCGTATTCGTCAGGATGTCAGCCGCAGCCCGGGTGGCGATAGCCGCCTGTTCCTGAACAACTGCATCGGCTGCCACACCGGCATGGATCCGATGGCCCAGGCCTTTGCTTACTACAACTATGACGAAGCGGCAGGCGCACTCGAGTACACGCGGCAATGTGCAGCCCAAGTACTTCAATAACGATCTTAACTTCCCACAGGGTTTCCGCACACCGAATGACGACTGGGACAACTACTGGCGCAAAGGCCAGAACTCCTATCTCGGCTTCGATCCGGCGCTGACCGGCAGCGGTCAGGGCGCCAAGTCGCTGGGTGAAGAGCTCGGAAACAGCTACGCATTTGCGGCCTGCCAGGTGAAGAAGGCGTTCCGCGCAGTGTGCCTGCGTGACCCCGAGGACGCGACCGACCGCACAAAGGTCGACGAGATAATTTCAACGTTCCGCGGGACGGGCTACCAGATGAAGCAAGTATTTGCTGACGCTGCCGTCCACTGCATGGGCCAGTAGGGAGACTACGAAAATGAATAACGCAATTGGAATTGCTACTCAGGCCCTCGGTTATCGCTCGTTGCGCGCAACGACGGTAGCACTGCTGTCGAGTTTCGTACTCGCGGCCTGCGGTGGCGGCGCACAGACGACCGATAATCCTCTGTCGCAGAACCCCGGGAATAACAACAATAACTCTGTCTACACGGGTCCTGTCGCTCGTGACGGTGACGTGCTGAAATTCCAGCAGGAGTTCTGGTCGAATGCAAAGACGACGGACCGCTGCGGAGCCTGCCATAACGAAACGGTTGGCCAGGTACCGATGTTCGTCCGCAATGACGACGTCAACATGGCGTACGACGAGGCATTGACCGTAACCGACACGCAGTTGCCGTCGGGATCGCGCGTCGTTGCCAAGGTTTCGGCCGGTCATAACTGCTGGGTCGCCGACTCTGCGGTTTGCGGTACGATCATGACGACCTGGATCGAAAACTGGATTGGCTCAGCTGGCGGTGGCGGGCGACAGATCGTCCTGACGCCACCCGTTTCCAGCGATCCGAGTTCCAGCAAGAACTTCCCCGTTGATGCCGCCGCTTTTCAGCAGCTCATCCATACGCCGATTCTCGCGCAGTATTGTTCGGACTGTCACAGCTCTCAGTCTCCGAATGCGCAGCAACCGTATTTTGCGGACCCGGATATTGCCAGCGCCTACGACGCGGCGAAGTCGAAGATCAACCTCGACACGCCGGCCGACTCGCGATTTGTCGGCAAGGTAAGTCCGGTGCCGGTTGGCGAATCGCACAACTGCTGGAACGGTGACTGTGCCTCTTCCGCCAATGAGATGCTGGCCGCCATTACCGCGTTCGCCAATGGCATCACGGCAACCACCGTTGACCCCAACCTGATCTACAGTAAGGCGGTTCGCCTTGTTGACGGCACGCTGGCGTCCGGTGGTAACCGTTATGAAGACGCGCAGATCGCGCTCTGGGAGTTCAAGACCGGTAGCGGCCTGACGGCGTTCGACACCAGCGGTGTCGATCCGGCGATTGACCTGAACTTCTCGGGCGACGTCAGCTGGTTCGGCGGCTGGGGTATTACGATTGGCAATAACGCCGCGCAGGGCCCAGGCAAGGCACAGGGCTCGACCACGGCAAGCGCGAAACTTGCCGACATCTTGCAGGAATCCGGCGAATTCTCGATCGAGGCATGGGTGATTCCGGCCAATGTCACGCAGGAGATGTCGCGAATCGTCAGCTACTCTGCCGGCGCAGACACGCGTAACTTCACGCTGCAGCAGACGCTTTATAACTACGACTTCCTGCTGCGCACAAACGCTCAGGATGCGAACGGTGACCCGATCGTCAACCTGAACGGTGATCCAGCGCTATCGACGCCGGATGCTGACGAGGTGCTGCAGGCAACCCTGCAACATGTCGTGGCCACCTATGACCCGATCAACGGACGCAGCATCTACGTCAACGGCCAACTGGTCACGAATGCGGATCCGATTCCGGGCGGCACCTTCGTCGACTGGCAGGATACATTCGCGCTGGTTCTCGGTAACGAGGCTTCCGGTGATGGCCTGTTCGAAGGCACCTTCCGTCTCGCGGCGATACATCGTCGTGCAATCACGCAGGAGCAGATTCAGCAGAACTTCGATGCCGGTGTCGGCGAGCGGTTCTACCTGCTGTTCGATATCTCCGAGCGTCTGCAGGCTGCCGCGCAGTCGTCGTACATCCTCTACGAGGTGCAGCAGTTCGATACCTACGCCTACCTGTTCGATAAGCCGCACTTCATCACGCTGGACGGCTCTTCGCCGGAGGGCGTTCCGATCGAGGGTGTGCGCATTGCAATGAACGGGCAGGAAGCCGACCACGGTCAGACCTACGCAACATTGAACGACACCCTGAGTGCCTCATTGTTCGAGGAACTCGGTCAACCGCTGTCTGTGCTTGGCGCTGTGATTCCTCTGGAGAAAGGTCCGCAGGACGACGAGTTCTTCCTCACCTTCGACAGGCTTGCAAGCTTCTCGTACAACCGTCCTGACGATCCGATGCTGATCATCACGCCGTCGGATCTCGACCCGGCTTCGCAGATTGGCGTTCGCACCTTTGACGAGATCGATGCCACCTACTCGGCGATCACCGGCATAAACCGCACGGTTTACCAAAGTGGCGGTGAGTTCCCGGTCGACGATACTTACCAGGAGCTCAGGCAATCGCTACCGGCGGTCGAGGACGTGAGCACGTTTCTGTCGTCGCACCAGGTAGCGATCGCACAGCTGGCGATCCAGTATTGTGACGCAGCCGTCGAGGACGCAACGATTTGGCCGACATTGAACTTCGATCAGGCGGCGAGCACGTTCTTCAGCGTCGGCAATCGAAACGCCTTCGTTGACCCGCTGATCGCACGCGCCGTCGGCCATGGACCGGCAGATCCGCAGCTTGCGAGCCAGCCGAGCTACAGTGTGGTTCATGACGAACTGGCGGCATTCTCGGCGGCCGGTGGTCGACCGGATAACCTGATCGACCGACTGCTTTCGGGCCCGAGTGATACACGAGCAATTGCCAAGGGTGTTTGTGCCGCTACATTAGGCAGCGCAGCCACGCTGGTTCAGTAATAACAGGACTTATGAGGAATTATCGAGATGAGTAAACAACGAAATAAGCGGCACTGGGATGCGCCGCAGCTTCATGGCGATCATCCGCGTCCTGTTACGCGCCGTCAGTTTGTGGCCCAGGGCTTCATGAGCGGCGCCGCCTACACGATAGGTGGTGCAGCCGGCCTGCTAGCAAACCCTGCGCTCGCTCTGTCGACGGACCTGGACAGCATGCTTGCAACGCCCTGTAACATCACGGACGGCGCGGGCAAGATCCCATTCATCTGTTTTGACCTTGCGGGCGGTGCAAATATCGCTGGCTCCAACGTACTTGTCGGTAAAGAGGGAGGCCAGCAGGACTTCGTCAGCACCCAGGGTTACGAGAAGATGGGCCTGCCTGGCGATATGATCCCGAGCCTGAACGACCCCATTTCCGGTGAGTCTTACGCCAATTTCGACCTCGGACTGGGCTTTCACCTGGACAGCGCGTTTCGCCGCGGCATCATGTCTGTGGTCAGCCCGACCACGGCTGCCAATATCAACGGTGCTGTCATCCCGGCACGCTCGGACAACGACACAGGCAATAACCCGCACAATCCGATGTACGGTATAGCGCGCGCCGGTGCGAAAGGCTCGATCCTGACGCTCGCCGGTTCGGAAAACACCGACTCCGGTGGCAACTCGATGCTGCCCGCAATGCTTTTCGATCCTGAGCTGCGCCCGACCAAGGTTGACCGTCCGAGCGACGTCGTGAACCTGGTTGATACCGGCGACCTGGTCGGCATCCTGAGTAAGAACGACGCGACCGCGGTAATGGAATCCATCTACCGCCTTAGCGATGCCAAGATTGCCAACGTCAACACGCAAATCGCTCAGGACGCTGCGATCAAACAGGCGGTACGTTGTGGCTACCTCAAGGCAGCAGACATCGCCGACCGCTTTGGCGG
This sequence comes from uncultured Gammaproteobacteria bacterium, assembly GCA_963760325.1. Taxonomy (GTDB): domain Bacteria; phylum Pseudomonadota; class Gammaproteobacteria; order Steroidobacterales; family Woeseiaceae; genus UBA1847. Next base: position 169,610 of record CAVXCW010000047.1, read on the forward strand.
CACGCCGATCGACCCGGGCCTGGATCCAAACATCGTCGCAGACGACGGTACCGGAATCTTCACTTCTGCCGAGTTCACGGCCGGTGGTCGTGACGGCGGTGAATTCCGCAAGACCGCGTCCGTCATGAAACTCGTGCTGAACGGCTTCGCCGGTGCAGGTACGGTAGAAATGGGCGGTTACGACTACCACGGTGGCGCACGCGCCGAAGGTGAGGTTAAGGACTTCCGGGCCGGGCGCTGCATGGGTGCCTGCCTCGAGTATGCCGCACGCCTCGGTAAGCCACTGATGATGTATGTATTCAGTGATGGCTCACTGTCGTCGAACGGTACGATCGACAACTCGGTTGAGGGTCGCGGTAAAGGCGAGTGGTCAAGTGACAACTCGTCGACAGCCGGCGCGTTTTTCCTTGTCTATAACCCAACGCGACGCCCTACACTGATAGGAGCGACTCCGGAGGAGCAGTTCCAGCATCAGCAGATCGGCTATATGGACGCCGGAGGGTCGGTAATGCGAGCCGCCACGCCGGCCGCCAACAACGTCAACCTGCTCGTAAACACGGTGTTGCTGAACTACATGGCTCTGCACGGCGAGCAGGGAGCTTTTGGCTCGCTGTTCCCGAATAACGGCCTCGGCAATGCTGCGATGCAGGACAGCCTGACCGCGTTCACGCCGATCGTTAACGGAATAATTGCCAACCCCGTGTAGCGATATTCTCGTCGCACGACCAGGCTGACTTAGACGGCCTGGTAATGACACAGCCGGTCGCTTCCCCTCGACCGGCTGTTTTTTTGGTGCATAATCTCGCCATGATCGACCTCGCTACCCTTCTTGCTTGTCCGCGCTGCGACAAGTCGCCGCTCGAAAGCACAGATGACGAGTGGCATTGCAAAGCCTGCAACGTCGAATTCCCGTCGTTAAACGGTATTCCCTGGATGTTTGCCGAACCACAGGCAACCCTGGGCGAATGGCGTGGCCGCCTGCAGTTCGCACTGCAGCAGCTGGGCCATGAGGTCGCCGGCCTCGAGCAGGAATTGAAGCTCGACGACCTGCACTCGCTCACGCGGCGAAGGCTGGAGCGCTACAAGAAAGCCGTCGAGGATCATCGTCGCAAGCTCGGCAAGCTATTGAAACCAATAGAAGTGCAGTCCAACTACGGCAGCTACGAGAGTTATCTCGCGCTCCGGACAAGATTGCCTGCCGATCAGGGGCTCAACACCTATTACGCCAATGTACATCGTGACTGGTCCTGGGGTGACGAGGAGAACAGTGCGTCTCTAAAGCAGATCCAGTCCGTCCTTCACGACCACGCAGAGCTCGGTAAGGTGCTCGTACTCGGCGCCGGCGCCGGCCGCCTCGCCTACGATATTCATCGCAGCTTGAACTGCACAACAACCGTTGCGATGGATTTCAATCCGCTGCTAGTGCTCGTCGCACAGGCGGTCACGCGCGGAGAAAAACTGAAGCTTTACGAATTCCCTATCGCGCCCAAGTCGCTCGAGGACGATGCCGTGCTGCGGCCGTTGACCGCACCCGAGGTTACGGACGACCGCTTCCACCTCATTCTGGGGGACGCTCTGCGAGCACCGTTTGCGGATCGGAGTTTCGATACGGTCGTGACGCCGTGGCTCATCGACATCATTACCGAGGACCTCCCGGAACTGGCGGCGCGCATCAATAACCTGCTCGTCGACAACGGACGCTGGGTTAATTTCGGTTCACTCGCGTTTTCGAGCCCGCAGCGATCGCGCCGCTACAGCCCGGAAGAAACCAAGGCCATCGTCGCCGAAAACGGCTTCTCGGACCCTTACGTGTCGCAAAAGACGATTCCATACATGTGCTCCCCGGCCAGCCGGCATGGCAGGCAGGAGAAGGTCTTTTCGTTCTCCGCATACAAGGAACGGCAAGTCAAGAAACCGGAACGGTACAAGGCATTGCCGGACTGGATTGTGACTGGCAAGGATCCTGTGCCACTGTCGCCTTCGTTCAGAACCCAGGCGATGACGACGCAGATTTACTCCTTCATGATGTCGCTGATCGATGGCAAGCGATCCATCAAAGACATGGCCTCAGTCCTCGCGAAACAGAAACTTATGAGCAAGGAAGAAGCCGAGCCCGCGATTCGTTCGTTCCTGACCAAGATGTACGACGACTCGCAAAAGCAATCAGGCTTCTGACGGCTCCGTCTGCATACGCGCGCTAAGGTAAGCGCCGATGCGCCGGATTGCTCGCCGGCTTTCCGGCATTTTGCCGATGAACAGCTGGAACACGTGCCACATTTCGGGCCAGATTTCGATCTCGACATCCAGTCCGGCTTCCTTCATTTTGTCAGCGAAGCGCGTCGAATCGCTCAGTAGTATTTCGTCGTCGCCAACCTGGATGAAGGTTGGCGGCAACCCGGCAACGTTGGCAAATACCGGTGATACAAGCGGGTTCTGCAGGTCGGTTCCGTCACCGCAGTAGTTATCAGCAACCACCGACATATCTTTTGCGTCGAACCAGGGGTCCTGATCGGCACGCGTCGTCGCGGATTCACCACTCGCTGTAATATCGAGAAACGGGGAAAGCAGCACCGCCGCGGCCGGCATTGGAAGGCCTGCGTGCCGCAACGACAGCATTGTGGCAACCGTCAGCCCGCCTCCGGCCGAATCACCGGCGACAAAAATGTCAGCAGGACCGAATCCATTCGCCAGCAGCCAGCGGTAAACACCGACTGCGTCGTCAATGGCCGCCGGAAACGGGTGCTCTGGCGCCAGGCGGTACTCGGGTACCAGCGCACTAACGCCGGCGGCACGCGCAATGTGACTGACCATCTGCCGATGCGTGCGGCAACTGCCGACCAGATATGCGCCGCCGTGAAGATAAAGAAGCACTTTGCCGTCGGCGGCCTGTTTCGGCCGCAGCCACTCGGCATAAAGACCATTCACCGTCGTCACCTCGACAGACACGCCGAACGCCCTTTTCAATAATCGGCTGATCTTGTTCAGGCGCTCGCGCATATCCACGACATGCGTCAGGTCGACCGTCGAGGTGTCAATACCCTTAACGAATCGCGACGTAATTCGACGGATCATTCTTGCTCGCCAACTGATCTTCAAGTATCAATCTCCAACATTAATAAGCGGCTATCATAAGCCTAATTCACGAAAGGGAGTACCAGAATGAAAGCATTGCGAACGCCGGACTCTCGCTTCGAGAACCTGCCAGATTACAGCTTCAAAGAGAATTACGTGGACGTCGATCGCCTGCGTATGCACTACGTTGACGAAGGACCTCGCGACGGCGATATCGTACTATTGCTGCACGGCGAGCCCAGCTGGTCGTACCTGTACCGATTCATGATTCCGCCACTCTGTGATGCCGGCCTGCGCGTGATCGCGCCCGACCTGATCGGCTTCGGCAAGTCCGACAAACCGACCCGCAAAAGCGATTACAGCTATGCGATTCACGTCGCGTGGATGACGCAGTTCGTCGAGACACTCGATCTCACCAACATCACGTTGTTTTGCCAGGACTGGGGCTCACTCATCGGTTTGCGCGTGGCCGCTGAAAACGAACAGCGATTTGCTCGCATTGTCCTGGGTAATGGTGGCCTGCCAATCGGCGACCAGGAAATGCCGAAAGCCTTCATCATCTGGCGCGCTTTTGCCCGGTTCAGCCCCTGGTTTCCGATCGGCAAGATCATCCAGAAAGCGACGATCACGGACCTCCCGGACGACGTCGTTGCAGCCTACGACGCGCCCTTTCCGTCTTCAAAATACAAAGCCGGGGCTCGCGCATTTCCCCTGTTGGTACCGACCACCCCGGACGACCCGGCGAGTGACGCCAATCGCGCCGCATGGACGGTCTTTAATGCATGGCAGAAGCCGTTTCTCACAACGTTTAGCAACCGCGACCCGATAACACGCGGCGGCGAAATACCGTGGCAGGAATCGGTACCTGGCGCGAAGGGTCGCGAACACATGAAGATAAGAAACGCCGGTCACTTCCTGCAGGAAGACAAGGGGCCGGAGTTGGCGGCAGTGCTAACGAAGTTTATCCGTGAAACGTAGGAGCGCGCCCCAGCGCGCGAAGCGATAGCGGCGGCCGAAAGGCCGCAAAATGTATCGGCCGCTGGGGCGGCCTCCTACAATCGCGCGCTGGGGCGCGCTCCTACTATCGTTCGAGATACTGCAGCTTGTCCTTCACCTCCCGCCACTCGTCGGCATCCTCGGGCGGGTCTTTCATCTCGGTGATTACCGGCCATTCCCTGGACAACTCTGTGTTGAGTTCCAGGAAATGTTCCTGGCCGGCCGGAAGCTCGTCTTCAGAGTAGATGGCCTCGACGGGACATTCGGGCTCACACAAGGTGCAATCGATGCACTCGTCCGGGTCGATAACAAGAAAATTCGGGCCTTCGTGAAAACAATCCACGGGACAAACCTCAACGCAATCGGTGAGTTTGCACTTGATACAGGCTTCGGTGACCACGAACGTCATGCTGGATACCTCATGTTCCGGAGCGGGTAAGCTATGCGAAGTAAGGCCGCGAATCAAGCCGGGGATAGTGCGGACAACGCCGGTTAGCACTCAGGCTGCGACCCAGCGCTTGGCCGCGCATTTCGCCCGTCCATCGTCTTCGAGCTTCAGAAGATGCGCGAGCAATGAACGCTCCGCCCAACCGTAGAGTTTCTTGTCGACATCTCTGTAAACAAACGGCACGAGTTCTCGTGCGGTAAGGTTGGAATTGGCGACAAGCGCGGCCACCACCTTGGCCTCTCGTTCGAGGCGGTGGTGGATGATCCAGTCGATCGCGCGGTCAGGGTCATTGATGATCTCACCGTGGCCGGGGGCCAAGGCACTACATCGCAACTCTTTCACACGCTGTAGCGACGCGAGGTAATGTTTCATGTTGCCGTCGGGCGGATCGATGACGACGGTGGATCCATCGATCACGTGATCGCCGGTGAAAAGCCAGTTCATGCCAACGTGGCGATAACACACATGATTCGACGCGTGACCCGGCGTATGCACAGCCTCGATAACGAACTCGTCGGTCGCAAGTTCGTCGCCGTCTCGAAGCACTCGATCAGCCTTGAACGTGTTGTCCTGGTGAGCGCCATCGGGCGCCTCGATGCCCAGCAGCTCCGCACCTGTCTCTGTAGCGAGCAAACTGGCTGCCGGGGAATGATCGGGATGCGTATGCGTGACCAGAATCCAGCGAATTGGCGCGTCCGCCGTCTTCTGAATCGTTTCGAGATGACTTTCTATGATCGGGCCCGGATCGAGCACGGCCACCGCTTCGCTGCCGAACAAATAAGTGTTAGTACCTGGACCTGTCATCATCGACGGATTCGGCGCGACAAGACGCCGAACACCGGGAGCGAGCTCACTGAACGCGGGCATTATCGGTCCAAACGGATTCATAGTTTCGCACCCGGATAGTCCTTCTCTCCCGGAAGCACCACCTCCGGTTTGCCATCGCGCGTGATGATCGCCGGGAGCATGCTGGTAACCCCCCATTCCACGCAGGAACGCGCCCAGTCCAGCAAAGCCTCGAGTGTCTTGTGTCGCGCAATACTCTCAAGCGTTTTTATCGTCGGAAAGTGCAGATCAAAGACCCCTTCGCGACTCGCCTCCAGCATGTCGTGCGCGGTTATCCATCTCGAATCCGTTAGTTCCCCGCCGCAATGCATAGCTATCTGACCCCTTGGCAGTTCGGCTAAAAAAAACCGGGTTGTATAGCGCTTTGGTTGTCTTATTGGTGTTATCCAGTGACTAATGTAATGCAGCTGATCGCACTGAAGCTCGAACTGGTTTCGAGCGACGAAGTCCGACCAGCGTTCGGTCCCGTCATTCAGGGCATCCCGAACGGCGCGAAGGTCCTCATCGAGATCCTCTGCGCTCGCGAGCAGTACGCCAGACTCTTCAAAGAGCTCGCGGATAGCGGCACTGTAAAGGTCCAGTCCGTTTTCTTTAACACCCAGTCGCAGGTTAGCCTGCCGGGTACTGAGGCCAACGCAAAATTCATGGACCGCCGCATCGTCATCGTCAACGACACCACCAGGAAAGGCGTAAGCAGCTCCAAACGATGACTTAGCGTGTCGGCGAACCATGAACAACTCTGGTTCAGACGGTCCTGCGCGTACAACGACGACAGTAGACGAAGGCCGGGCCGGTGCTATATCACTCAAGGTCGGATTTCTCTGCGTCACCAGTTTCGACATGTGCCTTTAGCCGGCGGAGCGCTTCGCCGATTACGCCGTCAACAGGAGCGGCGATGCTCTCCAAACCGCCGGGTCGATAGCCACCAACGGCATACGTGAATTTGACGCGGGTGCCAAACTCGGCGTCTGAAAACTCCCAGGTCATATTGCCGTTGACCCCCATGAGTCCGAGCGGCCCAAGGCCGCCGGTTAAACGTAGCACGACGGTCGGATTCACCATGGTCACGGTCATGTGAACAACGCCCGCATTCTCGCCGAGATGTTCGCAAAAACAGCCCTGCGGTTTGGCGTCGATACGAAGCCGATTCGCCTCACCTGAGATTGTATGATCGGAGCTCCACCACTGGTCGATCTCCGCTATCGCGGCCCGCCACACGACGTCTCTTGGAGCGTCTATGGTCGCTTCGTTGGCCGTGGTGAAGCCGGTTGTCTCCGCGTCGACTACATCGGCGGCGGCACTTCCGATTTCGATGACCATTACCGAAACGAACAGTGCGCCAAAGCTTGCGATTCTCAATTCCAACTCCCGGGGAGGAATAGTGCTCCGTGACTGGAGGACGCCTAAGCTTACCGCAATCTTGACGCAGACTCAGAACAGGGAAATCGCAAGGAATACAGCAGCGACAACTGCGGTGGCGAAGTAAAGTTTTTTCCAGAATGTCATTGAAACGCTCAGCTAAAGTGACAAGATCTATGCTTGACTGTATTTTCGGATATTCGGCATGAACCCCAGCTGAAGCGGTCCTGAAAAACGTAACCCTCTGACTTTAAAGATTTTTCTGTCTACGGATCAGGTTTTAGAAGCCATGCAAGAAGACTTGCGCGTCGTTTTCGAGAGCCGCAACCGGCAAAGTTGTGCTGACCGGGCGCTGGTGCTCGCCGCCTCACGGATTCCGCATCAATTGATTGATGATGGACTCAGTGCCGCGCTCGTCGTGCCGGCCGAATACTCCGTACGGGCGGTAGAAGAACTGCGTCTTTACGATGACGAAAACCCGCCAATTCGTCCCCAACTGCCGAAGAAGATTACCTATCAGGACGCCGTCCCCGGTGTCGTTGGCTACGTGCTCGTTATCAGCGCCATCGCGTGGCTGGCCGGCTACTCAGTTTTTGGGCACAACTGGTTTGATGCTGGCCGCGTTGACGGCGTGTTGATTCGCAGCGGCGAATGGTGGCGAACGATTACGGCGCTGACGCTTCATTCCGGCGCCAAGCACCTCATCGGCAACATCGTTTTCGGCGTGTTGTTTGGCCTGTTCGCGGGCCGACTGATGGGTTCGGGGGTCGCGTGGCTGGCCATTGTTGCCGCGGCGGCGACCGGCAACGCCGCCAACACGCTGCTACTGGAATCGGCACACCGTTCGATTGGCGCATCAACTGCGGTATTCGCAGCCCTTGGGCTCGTCGCGGGATTCGTATGGCGCGGCCAATTCATGGCTCAGGACCGTTGGTCCTATCGTTTCGGGCCGATCGTCGGCGGCCTCGCTTTGCTCATGTACACAGGCACCGGCGGTCCGGACACGGATATCGGAGCGCACCTCCTCGGTTTCGCTTGCGGCTTTCTCACAGGAATGTTGCTCATCGCGCTGGGCCCGGTACCGACCGACCGCCGCCGGCAATCGATTGCCGGCAGTCTTGCCGTGCTATTGGTAGCGGCAAGCTGGATTGTTGCGTTGAAGGTCTGATATCCCCCCGTAATCATGTAATATTCTGCGCCGGGGAGTTCTGCAAGGTCACAGAAGCCAACAATGAAAAAACTTCTGGTGTCCATTCTATTACTGACACTGATCGTTACGACGGCCCTATGGGTCCGTTACGGCGGCGGTGGCCCGTATCCGGATCTTTCGACTTCGCCGATGCTGGCTGCATCAGAGCTCGAGGAAGTCGTTTCGTATGCTGAACCGATCGGCAATGTCGCGGTCAACCGCGACGGACGAGTCTTCTTCACCGTACATCCCGAGTCGAGGCCTGTCGGCAACAAACTGCTCGAGTACGTTGCAGGCGCCGCGGTGCCCTACCCGTCCGGCGCGGCACAAGCGCAACTATTCGATACCGTGCTCGGCATTGCGATCGACCGTTTCAACCGTTTGTGGACGATAGACCATGGCAACCATGGCGTTGGAACCCCGCGAATCATCGCCATCGACCTGGATACGGGCGAAGTCGTGCGCAATCAGACGTTCGACAAGTCAATCGCGCCGATGGGGTCGTTCCTGCAAGACCTGCAGGTGAGCGCTGACGGCCGTACGGTCGTTATTGCCGACGCCAGCTTCTGGCGCAAAACGCCAGCAATTATCGTGTATGACATTGAAACAGGTGATGCGAGACGTGTGTTGCAGTCTCACAAGAGCGTTTCAGCGGAGCCGTATGTCATTCGCAGCCAGGGCCGGGAGATGAAATTCTTGGGCGGGGCCGTCACCCTGCGCGGTGGCGTTGACGGTATCGCTCTTGGGCCTGACTGGCTCTACTACGCGGCGCTGAGCGGCTCCGGTCTGTACCGGGTCGAATTGAGCGATCTGCGCAATTACAAGCTTCCGGCCATGCAACTTGCGAGCCGCGTTGAACGTTTCAGTGACAAGCCGCTCAGCGATGGACTCAGTATCGATACCGCGGGCAACGTCTACATTACAGACGTCGAGCACGGCGCTATCTTCATTGTGGGTAGCGAGCAGCCGCTACAGACCCTGATTCAGTCAGAATCAATGCGCTGGCCGGACGCGCTGTCTTTCGGTCCTGACGGATACCTGTACCTGGCCGACAGCGCGTTACCCGATCTAATTTTACAAACTCGCGAGCACATCAAAGCCTCGGGGCCGTATCGGATTTTTCGATTCCGACCCGGCTTTGACGGTGTTCCAGGACAATAAGACCTAAGGACTACTGTAATGGACGAAATCACAAGCGCCGCATCCGGCATCAGCTGGAACAGCATTGTCGAATTCCTGAAAAACAACGGCATCGATTCGAGCACCATGGTCGGCTTTGCCAAGAATATAATTATTGCGCTCGTCATATTCTACGTGGGACGGATGGCCATCGGACTCGTCGTCCGTGCGCTGCACAAGCTCATGCAGAAACAGGACATCGACAAGACGCTCGAGACCTTTGTGTGCAATCTCGTGCGTATGGCTTTGCTCGTCGTTGTCGTTATCGCTGCTATCGGCGCTTTGGGCGTCGAAACAACGTCGTTTATCGCAATCTTCGGCGCGGCTGGCCTGGCCGTCGGCCTGGCCTTGCAGGGCTCATTGTCCAATTTCGCTTCAGGCGTACTGATTGTCCTGTTTCGCCCGTACAAAGTCGGTGACTTTATCGAAGGCGCCGGCATCAGCGGTTCTGTGGAACAAGTGCAAATCCTGACCACAGTGCTCAAAACGGGTGATAACAAGCAGGTCATCGTCCCGAACAGCCAGATCATGAACAGCATCATCACCAACTACTCGGCCAATGACACGCGCCGCGTCGACATGGTGGTTGGCGTCAGCTACGACGACGATCTCGACAAGGTGCGCCAGACCATCCAGGAACTTGTTGCCGCGGACGAGCGCATTCTCGCCGACCCGGAGTGCAAAATCGCTGTTTCGGCGCTCGCGGACAGCAGCGTCAATTTTGTTGTGCGACCCTGGGTCAAGACGTCCGACTACTGGGGCGTCTTGTTTGACCTGACGGAAGCTATCAAAAAGCGCTTCGACAAAGAGGGCATCTCAATCCCGTTCCCGCAGCAGGACGTGCATTTGTACAAAGCATCGGCAGATTAGGGTTTCTAGTCGGCGACATCGGGCTCGATAAAGCACCATTTCAATTTGGGAATTCGTGCTTTGAGCTCTCGCTCAAGCGCATTGATACTTGCGACGGCGTCGTTGATATTGAGCGCGGGGTCCATCTTGACTTTGGCGGCCAGCATCGTGTCCGGTCCAAACTGAATCGTGATCGTGTTGAGCATGCATTCAATGTCCTCCTGCTCGCAGATTATCGCGTCAATAGTCTGCTGAATCTCGGGGTCTGCTGACCTTCCCACCAACAGGGATTTCACGCGCCAGGCAACGAAGACCGAGATCACTAGCAGCACAACACCGATGCAGATGGAACCCAGCGCATCAAACATCGGGTTGCCCGTCACGAACGCCAGGATCAGGAAGCCCAGTGCCAAAACGAGGCCCAGCTGCGCGCCAATATCTTCGCCGAGGACCACCACGAGCTCCGAGTTGCGCGTATGTTTGAGCCATTCGCCAAACGGTCGCCCTGCCCGAACTTTTTTGATTTCTCGCAACGCGCCGAACAATGAGGCCCCTTCCAGCATTATGGCGAGCACGAGTACGACAAGCGCGATCCAGATCTGTGACAGCGGTTCCGGATGCGCAAGCTTGTGATATCCCTCGTAGATCGAGAATAGGCCGCCCAGACTAAACAATATGATCGCGACGATAAAACTCCAGAAGTAGCTGAGCTTGCCGTAGCCTAGCGGGTGCTCCTCGTCCGGCGGGCGCAGGGACTGCTTTAGACCCAGATACAGCAGGACCTGGTTGCCCGTATCAGCGTAGGAGTGAATGGCCTCCGCGAGCATGCTTCCGGAACCCGTAATCATCGCCGCCCAGGATTTGGCGATCGCAATGCCCAGGTTTGCTATAAAGGCATACAGAATTGCCCGAGCTGTCGAGTCGTGTGAGCTTCCGGCCATCTACAATTCCTTGTCAACCGAACCCGGGTGGGTGCGTTAACAGTATGATGCCATGCTCCGCGTCATGACCGGAACGGAGTATTCTCGGAATCGATGAAGGATTGACCAACCAGGACGATACCGAAAAATGAACCACTGTTTATTGTTGATTCTGAGCGCGCTAGCGATCGCGGCCTGCGCCTCCCATCCCGACCCGATCATTGATATGCAGGGCGTCGATCCCAATGCGCTCGCCAAGGACTGGGAAGAGTGCGAAGCCTATACGCAGGAGATTCTTATCAGTCAGGGTATCGTGAAGGGCGGCGCTACCGGCGCGGTCGTGGGCGCGATCGACGGAGCAATTGATGGTGATGCCGCTCGCGATGCCGCGAGCGGCGCGCTGTACGGTGGGACTCTCTCAGGCCTTCACGCGGATCGCGAAAAACAAAAGGTATTCAAGCGTTGCCTGCGCGGACGCGGCTATCGCGTGCTGAACTGATTACTATTACGTGACCGAGAGTGACGCTTGACCACGAGCGGCGGGACCAGTACTGTACTTTTATACAGTACTGGGCGTTGTAATGCTGAACAAAGGACAGCCAGCCAAAGGGCACAAGGGTCGAGGCGCCATCTCAGCGCCAGACGGCCGTTTCAGCACTCGACCTGTCGACTTCGATGACGAAGAGGCCCACGCGAGGGCGCAGCAGGCACCCGCGACGACCATTCGCGCGATGCCGGCGGGCCGGATTATCAGCACCAACCGCTCGCCGGACGTGCCGTTCGATCGTTCGATCAACCCTTACCAGGGCTGTGAGCACGGCTGCGTCTATTGCTACGCGAGACCGAGTCACAGCTACCTGGATCTTTCACCCGGGCTCGACTTCGAAACGCAGATTTTTTACAAGCCGAACGCCGTTGCCAGGCTGCTCGAAGCCTGGGGAAAACCGAGCTACGTGTGCAAGCCCATTACCATTGGCGCGAACACCGATCCTTACCAGCCGGCCGAAAAGACACTGGCGCTAACGCGTGACTTACTGGCGCAGTTCCTGAAGCACCGACACCCGGTAAACATCATTACCAAGGGAACTTTGGTCTGCCGCGATATCGACATTTTGTCGAAGCTGGCAACAGCCGGACTGAGTTCGGTCGCAATCAGCCTTCCCACGATGGATGCGGGGCTCAAACGGATCATGGAGCCTCGCGTTCCCTCGGCCGCCTCGCGGCTCAAGGCCATTGAGAAGCTTAACGCAGCGGGTGTGCCCACCAGCGTGCTCATCGCCCCCATCATCCCTGCAATCAACGACAACGAGATTGAACGGATTCTCAAGTTTGCTGCCGCTGCCGGCGCTTGTCAGGCGCGGTATATTTTCCTGCGCCTTCCACACGAACTAAAGTCTTTGTTCTCGGAGTGGCTGGTGACACATTTTCCGGATCGCGGTGCGCGGGTTACCAGTTTGATCCGCCAGGCCAGTGGTGGCCGAGATTATGACAACCGTTTCGGCGTCAGGCAGACCGGGCGCGGCCCGTATGCTGACATGCTCGCGAGCCGCTTCAATGCAGCCAGCCGTCGATACGGTCTTCACCCGGATGCCTATCATCACGAGCTTGACTGCAATCAGTTTTTCCGCCCTGGCGCGCAGCAGCTGGCCTTAGGTTTCTGAGTTTTCCAATCGGCTACCGCGATACCACGCCAGACGGTATAGTTGGTCCCGTTGCTCGCGGCGCAGCGACGCGAACTAATCAGACGCGATCAGGTCTGAAAAACGACCATCATTGGTAACAGCCAGGACATCAAACTCTTTCTAAGCGCATGATCAATCTATTGAAATACCTCGCATTGTTTCTCGCGATTTCGGCGAATTGTGTGAGTCAGGCTCAGCAGATTCAAAATGACGGCGAGAGCGATCCTCTCGACCAGGTCGTGCCTGTCGCCGAGGAAGACGCCGCGGATCTGGTAGCCGCCGAAAGTGCCGACGACAGCCGCACGCTGGATGAACGACTGGCCGCCGAATTCGAGCGTTATCGGCGGCTAATTGACGAAGACGCGATGGACGAGGCCGATGTATCCGCCAAACGCATCGTCGAAATGGTAATCAAACTTCACGGACCCAATTCACTCGAGACGTCAAAGGCGCTGAACAACCTTGCCCTGGTCCAGAGCCGGAACGGTCAATATGACGCGGCCATACAGAATTTCCAATCGGCGGTGGAAATTATTGAAGACGCCGAAGACCGGCTAAATGAGCAACTCGTCAATCCGTTGAGGGGACTCGGCGTTGCACAAATCAGTAACGGACGACCGGACCTGGCGACGCAAACATTTGATCGGGCCCGACACATCACCCACGTAAACGAAGGCCCGCACAATATCGAACAAGTCGAGATTCTTGAGGCGCTCGCTCAGGCGATGTTACTCACGGGCGATGCTAAAGGGGCACGTTCAATCCTGGATCGAGTACACGCGCTCAACGTACGCCATTTCGCCGGCGACCAGATGGCGTTAATTCCATCACTGATGCGTCGCGCCAGTTGGCAACACGCGGCCCGTTACTACAACGATGAGCGAGCGACGTACCGGCGAGCAATCCGAATCATCGAAGAAGAGAACGGAAAAGACGACCCGCAGCTTATCTTGCCGCTAATGAAGCTCGGCGGATCCTTTTACTTTTTCGATCTCACCCAATCAGACGCGCAGCAACGCGGATTGGTCTCCACTGGCGAGACGTATTTCAAGCGTGCGGCAAGAATCGCGGAAGAGGCGCCGGATCTGAATTGGCAAGAATTCGTCGACGCCAAATTAGCTCTCGCTGACCACTACATTTATATTCAATCGCAAAACCGGGCCCGCAACCTGTACGAGGAAATGTGGACGTTCCTCTCTGCCGACGAAGAGCGCCTGGCAATGCGCGCAAAGGTCCTGGAGCAACCGCTGGTTCTGTTTGAGGATACTCTTCCCAAGTATGCCTTCAAGACGAACGATGCCAATATGGCGTCGGACGACCTGCTAACCGGGACGATTCGTGTCGATTACACGGTATCGACGCGTGGCCGGGTGAGGAATATCCGCACCGAGGCGATTCCACCAGAGTTCACAGACATGCAGCGTATGGTGCATCGCGAGATACGGCGGCGGGTATTTCGGCCCAAGATGAGCGATGGCGAGCTTCAGGACTCTGACAATCTTGTGTTTGAACACTCCTTCTTCTATCGCCAATCTGACCTGGATGCACTCACTAAGAAGGACGAAGAAACCACGTAACTGTTGTCAGACAATTGGTCAGATACCAACGGCTGTGGCCACAAACATCGTCGGACTTTCCTTCAGACAACACAGAAGAAGCAACGATAAATGAAGAAACTAACACTTCCAACGATGGGCGAAGCCCTTGCAGGCCGAGACGTTCCAATGTCGGTGCCGCAACATCACTTTGTTAACGGCGCCCCGCTACGAGGATCCTTCGAGGACAACTTGAGACAAGCCGTTTTCGCGCTGGGTTGTTTCTGGGGAGCGGAGCGGGTCTTTTGGCAGCTGGATGGCGTCGTTGTAACGTCTGTCGGTTATGCGGGCGGTATTACGCCCAACCCGACTTATGAGGAGGTGTGTTCCGGAAACACCGGTCACACAGAGGTCGTGCAGGTCGTCTTCGATCCCGCCAAACTCAGCTATGCGGAATTGCTGAAGAAGTTTTGGGAAAACCACAACCCGACTCAGGGCATGCGCCAGGGTAACGACATCGGCACGCAGTATCGGTCGGCCATTTTCACCCTGGATAACAGCCAGCAAGCCGAAGCTCGTCGATCCCTTGCGGCGTATCAAATCGAATTGAACAATGCGGGCCTCGGCTCCATCACAACCGAAATTCTGCGCGCTCGATACTTACTACTTTGCAGAAGATTACCACCAACAATACCTGGCCAAGAATCCTGGCGGTTATTGCGGATTGGGAGGAACGGGAGTGAGCTGCCCAATAGGTCTCGACCTTGACGAGAAGTCTGCGTAGCATGCGCCCGAATACAATGTAAGGAAAATCAATTGGCAGCCACAAAGAACAAACTAGCAAAACCCCGCAGACCTAGCCGTAAACAAGCCGAGGAAGCTGTCAAGACGTTGCTGCTTTGGGCTGGCGAAGACACGCGTCGCGAGGGCCTCATTGACACGCCAAAGCGCGTCGCGAAAGCGTATGAAGATTGGTTTAGTGGTTACAAGAGTAATCCGGTCGACTATCTCGAGCGTACCTTTGAAGAAGTCGAAGGTTACGACGAGATGATTGTGCTGCGCGACATTGCATTCGAGTCCCACTGCGAACATCACATGGCACCCATTATCGGCAAGGCACATGTCGGGTACCTGCCAAGTAACAAGGTTGTCGGCATCAGTAAACTTGCTCGCGTGGTCGAGGCCTTCGCCAGGCGCTTCCAGGTTCAGGAAAAGATGACGGCTCAGATAGCCAATTGCATACAGGACGTTCTGCAACCCAAAGGCGTCGCGGTCGTTATCGAAGCTGTGCATCAATGCATGACGACACGCGGCGTTCACAAGTCGGACGTCTCGATGGTCACCAGTCAAATGGTCGGTACCTTCCGTAAAGACGCGCGGACTCGTATGCGAGTTCCTGCGCATGATCGACGCGAAACGCTAGATCACCACCAGACCAATGAAGAAAGGCATCGCGACGACCGGCCTGTTTCTGGCGGCCCTGATCCTCTATTTGTTGGCGTGGCCGGTCCCTGTCGAGACCCGTCGGCTGGATTGCTCCGGTTGACCGGGGCCTTGCGGACCCATTTGAGTCGAACGATCTGCTGCAGAGTGCTGTCGGCATCAAGCTGGGTGAATACGAGGGGCCCGAAGACGCCACGGTCGGCAGTGACGGACGCCTCTACGTAACGACACAGAGCGGTCATGTCATTGCCATAGCGAACCGGCGCGTTTCTGAAGTTGCTTTTGCGGGTGGCAGGCCTCTAGGCATCGAAGCCAGTCGCGACGGTTCTTTGTTCATTGCAAACGCATTCATCGGTTTGCAGCGTATCGATCGCGATGGAACGGTCACCACCTTGCTCAGTGAAGTCGACGGACAGCCACTCGTTTCTGCGAACAACCTCGCGATCGGTCCGGATGGGACCATCTATTTCAGCGAATCGAGCAGCAAGTTCGGCGCGCGGACATCCAATGGCACCTACGAGGCGAGCCTGCTGGATATCATGGAACATGGCGGGCGTGGACGCATATTTGCGTTCAATCCATTGACCGGCAATGTCGAGACAATTATGGACTCGCTCAATTATGCCAACGGTGTCGCAATCAGTGATGATGGCGGTTTTCTTTTGGTCAGTGAGACCGGTCATTATCGCATCCTGAAGTACTGGCTCACCGGCGAACAGAGAGGGACCACTGAGGTGCTTCTGGAAAACCTGCCCGGTTTTCCGGACAACCTGAAAAGTGGCGCGCAGGGGCGCTTCTGGCTGGGCCTGGCGGCGCCACGAAACGCATTGCTGGACAAGATGTCAGACAGACCTTTTGTCCGCAAGATCGTGCAACGTTTGCCGGCCTTCTTACGCCCGAAAGCCGTACCGTCATCGCATGTCATTGCATTCAACGCTGAGGGCGAGGTTCTTATGAACATGCACGACCCTGACGCACGTTTTCCTACGTTGACGGGTGTCGTTGAAACGAGTCGCTCGCTGTACTTGACGACACTGTTCGGAAACGAGCTGCCACACGTCGACAAACAGAATCTCTAATTCCGCAATAGACGTCTCGGATTTCCCGGATACGTCCGGCATGCTTTCCATCCTAAAATCATGATGTGCCGCTGCGCTACGAAATTGAATATTCGCAAAACCTAATAAACGTGAAAACGTCGGGAGTGTTCGACTACCTGAACGCCTACGAGATGTGGAAAGATATCGCGACAACATGCGAGGCGAATAATTGTTTTCAAATCCTCGGCGTATCCCTGCTCTCTGAACCAATGCCGGCGCTAGATGCTTACGACCAGGTGAATTTGCTGGCATCGGCTGGCATCTCACCCAAACACCGCATTGCCTGGGTCGCAGGAAACAACGAATTAATTGGAGAACCTGCGTCTGGCCGAAACGGTGTTCAAGCAACGATCGTCACAGAACGTGCGAATTTTCGAAACGGTCCACGACGGCAAACGTTGGCTCCAGCACGGCGATTAGGTCACGTTAAAAATTCTCGATTCCCAGCGCAGCGATACCCTGCTGAAACGTAATATCGACAGGAATCTCTGCATCGGTGAGCCTGTCGAGATCGCCTTGCAGTTCCCTGGAAATTTTGCCTTTGCTATTGGTCAACCCGGCGGCGCCATCGTAATCGCCATCGCCCTGCAATGTCAGCAGCAGCCGGGACAAACCGGTCATGGCGGATTCCATCTTTTCGTAGTCAACCCGGTACGTTCCGGTTGCGGCGTCGCGAATGAATGCACCCTTGTCGAGGAAGTAGTTGAAACGCACCATATTCGCTTTACCATGCGCATTGCTTGCACCAAATCGGATCGAACGGAACACACTGCTCATGGATGTCGTGTAGAAATCGCGGAGATCGACATCACCAAGTTCGCCGGCTTTGTGCAGTTCTGTGATCATGTAAAGGCCCAGTATGTCCGCCTTGCCTTCCTCCATCGTTGAGGCGAGATCCAGCATGGCCTCGCGGACGGTGCTTCGGCCGTCGATCGTGTTCTTGATTCCGAGTCCATGTGCGACCTCATGGAACATTGTGTTGGCAAAAAACGCGTCGAACGTAACGTGTTTGCGCTGCGACTCATCGATTAGTTCAGCCGCGATCGGTTCCAAAATTTTCTCGAACTTCGCCTGCATCGCATTTTTTAGCTGCAGACGGCGCGTGCCTTTGTCGAGCTGGACCTCTTCGTCGTTGGGCAGGTTGATCGCAATAGTCTTCGAGCCCGCGTTGCTGTGACCCGCATAATAGACAACGTCGTACGCATTGAGGTCCGAATCTGTTCCCGGCGTTTCCCACTTGTACTCATCGGCGACGGGCAGACCCGCCTGCAGGTCCGGCAGGAAAGCAGCGAAACGACTGAGGCGATCACTCCATTCCAGATCTTTGATCAGCACGTAAGCCTCGTACGCGGCACGATAACCGAACAAGCGATCCTCATAAGTCTCGATCGGCCCGATCACAACGTCGATATCGTTGTCTTTGACGTCCATCCAATAGCGATCGCTGATTTGAAATTCATCGCTGATTAGCGCTGCCGCGCGAAGTTTCAGATAGGTTGCAAAATCGCTGCTTTCCGCCAATTTCGCCGCTTGCCGGAGCAAATCGGCCACCTCGCTGAGTTCCTCGCGGTAAGCGACGTGGTACGGAACGAGCACCAGTTCTCCGGCCGGGTTGCGGCGAACAAGTGAGTAGAGGCCTTTCTTACCTGGCAGATACGCCTCTTCGAACTCATCCTTGCTCATGTCCGCGGGATAAAACCGCGCGCCCAACGGTTTGGCACCAACGCCCTCAATAAAAGGTTTTTCGTCGTCGAGCCGGTCCCAGGGGCCGTAGTTAAGCTCGGCAAATCGACGCGCCTCGGCATTTCCGATTGCGTTCAGCCATTCTTCGTACCCCTCGCCGTAACTTTGCCGCCAAAAAAGGTCGTCCATGATTTGAGACGCGTCGATCAGAATCCTGATCATCTGGATCTGGTCGTCACTGAGATCACTGAGGTCGGCGGTCAGTGTGAAGTCCGCGTAGACCTCTGGTCTTGGCTTGACCGTAACGAGCGGCTCCGTGGTGGTCTCGGGTGGTGCCTCGGTGCCACAGGAGGCCGCGAGGGCGCACATCATGAATACGCCCATCGGGCGCGCAAGGATCCGGAAATTCACAGCTTCCCCCTGAAACAGCATTAATCGCGCATTATTGCACAGGCGGCGCGGTGCGAACGCCCGTCAATCCCTAGTGTCCTGTCTCGTAAGTACATATGATTTCAGAGCCAGCCAGTCGCGCTGAAATAGTACGAACTTACGGGACAGGACACTACAGATCCACCACCTCAACGTCGCTGTAGGACAGCTCGTGCCCCAGGAATTGGCCACCAACCCGGGCAAAACGCGTTGCGCCGTCGGTGGCCAGGAACCGCTGTTCGCCAGGCTCGTCAATTTCGCGACAGATGCCGGCGGAATGCAGCGCCCGGGACACGACGGCCGCAGTTGTACTTGCCGAGTCAACGAGCAGGACGCCGCCCGAGGTCACCGCCTGTATGGACTCTTTTAGCAATGGAAAGTGTGTGCAGCCGAGGATGATGCTATCGGGTTGGAAAGCGCTGTCACTTGCCTCGTCGAGATACCGGCGAATAATCGATGCCGCGATGTCGCCGTGCGTCCACCCCTCCTCGGCCAGCGCCACCAGCAGCTCACACGCTTGTTCACGGACGTTCGCAGCCGGATCCAGGGTCTTTATCGCCTTACGGTAGGCACCCAGACGCACCGTAGCCTCGGTCGCAAGAACCAGGTGCGAGCCTCCGGGGTGGGCCATCACAGCGGCGCTGGCGCCGGGCTCGACAACCCCTATCACCGTCAGCGGACTCATCTGTTTGCGAAGCGTATCGAGTGCAACTGCCGACGCCGTGTTGCAGGCTACCACGAGCAATTTGATGCCTTGCTCCTGCAACTTCGCTGTCGCCTGCGTTGCATATCGGGCGATCGATACAGGACTTTTTGTACCGTAGGGCAAGCGCGCCGTGTCGCCAAGGTAAACGAGATTTTCGTTCGGCAACGTGTCACGAATCGCCTTCAGTACCGTGAGGCCACCGACGCCGGAGTCGAACACGCCGATGGGCAAATTGTTATCAATTGAATCGCTCATGGACGCATTGTGCCGAAGGATGGTCAACTGTGGAATAATCCTGTCCGAATCCTTTGCTGACGGAAATCGAAAACGTGCAAAAACTGCTATACGGTGTGGCCGCTGCAATCGCGCTGCTGATCATTATTGGCATCGCGCTGCCGCGCACGCATCACGTGGAGGTTTCAACGGAGATCGATGCCCATCCGGCAACCGTGTTCGCGTTGGTCAATGATTTTCGTCGATATGCGCTCTGGTCGCCACTGGTCGATACTGACCCAAACGTACGAATCCTTTACTCGGGCAATAACAGGGGCGTCGGTGCAACGATGACCTGGGACGGAACGATCGTCGGCAGTGGCACCCAGACGATCATCGAGAGCATGCCATTTGAGCACGTCAGTATCCTGATGAGCCCGGGCGAACCCGGCGAGGCGCAGTCCCGGTTCGACCTCGTCCCCGGCACAGGTACGACAATCGTTACGTGGGGCTTCGACGCCGACTACGGTATGAACCTGGTCGGTCGGTACTTCGCTTCAATGCTTGGCGGCGTGGTGGCGCGCGATTATCAAAACGGCCTCGCAAATCTCAAGGAACTGGCGGAGAGTCTTCCGACAGCGGATTTCAGCGATATCGAGATCGAACATGTGGTGGTTGAGGCATCCGAGATTGCCTATCTTTCCACAACGTCACGTCCCGAACCCAGCGCGATGTCTGACGCAATGAGCCAGGCTTATTTCCAGATATTGAACTTCATCGACACGCAGGGACTCGATGTCGCCGGGGCACCGCTATCAATTTTGCGCAAGTTCAGCGGCGCCGAGCTGATCTTTGACGCGGCCATTCCCGTCAGAGGCGTTTCGGAAGGCACCCCACGCGACGGCGCCACCGTCAAGCTGGGGCAGACCTTTGAAGGGGCGGTCATTCGAGTCAAGCATGTCGGGTCTTATCGAACGCTGACCGCCACACATCGCAAGATCTCCGCTTATCTCGCGGCTCACGGCATCGAGCGCAATGGCGACGCCTGGGAGTCGTATGTGAGCGATCCGGGCAATGTGCCCGAAAAAGACCTGCTGACCTACGTGTATTACCCGATCAAACCGATTTAATCAGGAACGGCGGGACCCTGGGTGCCTCGCCCTCATTGATCGACAATCCAACAGGGCTGCCATCGCGCAGGCGTGACAGTTCACCGAATAGTACGACAATGTGGGCCGCGCACTCGCTGGCGTCTTCCGGGGACATTTTGCGCACTGACGCGCAAACGGCACTTTCGCCGCGGAGTGGCGTGACACGATGCATCGATTGCCGTAGATCGGTAAACGCCTGTTTCATGGCAATGGGCAGCTCGTCTTCGTCGATATCACCAAGGTTCTCTTCATAGGCCTTGATAAGTCGTTGTTTTATATGTCCATTCCCGGCAAGCACGGTGAGTGCCGCGTAAAAGCGATCGACGTGGTTTGTCATTCCGACTCCAGCGTTTTATTTTTTTGATGCCACCAATCCTCTCGGTGGCTTGTTTACGCTTTTCTTATTCTCGGAGCTGACTACCTCCTGTAGTCCTCGCGGCCCCTGCAAAGGCCGGGCAAGTCCCTTTGGCTCCATATCTATCAGAACCTTGCGCAGCTTTTTTATAACAGACTTGCGGAAGCGCGCGCAAGTGGGAATAACCCCGAGGCCGTCATTTGGCGAATTCAATCGTCCAATGCTCGTCGCCCAGCGCCCGGTCACCGAAATACAGTGGATTTGCCTGACCCACCTCCCACGCCGTCGCCAGGGTCTCGTTCATGACGTAATCCCTGTGGGTCGCCAGAGCCGTTTCGACCGCGGGCGACCCCGCAACGCCCAGCCTGATGCGATCCGATACCTCCAGTCCGGCTTGCTTGCGGGCGTCCTGAACCGAGCGGACGATTTCCCGGGCAACTCCTTCGCTCACGAGTTCATCGGTCAGCGTGGTATCGAGCGCCGTCAGGAACCCGGCGTCGGCTTCGCAAGAATAGCCTTCGGCCGAGTGAGTCTCGATGAGGACATCTTCGCCTGACAAGCTCAACTCACCTGTCGGTACGTCAATGACGATAGGTTCATTTCGAGCTGCGGCTCCGGCAATGGCCCCACCATCTGCTGCCGCGAGCGCTTTGCGGATCTCCGGGACCAGCTTGCCATACTGTTTGCCGAGCTTCGGAAGGTTGGGCTTGATGTTGTAGCTGACGAGGCCTGCGTCTCGGGCTATGAATTCAATCGCTTTCACGTTGAGTTCTTCCAGTATCTGGTCCTTGTGATCGTCAAGCGCTTTCGCCGCAGCGTCGTTTGGCGCCCTCACCAAGAGTCT
Organism: uncultured Gammaproteobacteria bacterium; assembly: GCA_963760325.1. Classification (GTDB taxonomy): domain Bacteria; phylum Pseudomonadota; class Gammaproteobacteria; order Steroidobacterales; family Woeseiaceae; genus UBA1847. The sequence continues at coordinate 191,609 of CAVXCW010000047.1, forward strand.
GGAAAGAGGCTGCCGCGTTCGCACACCCGACTGGCCGCGCGCGGCACGGGCCAACCCGACGACCTTCTGAACAACGCCGACATCGAACAGCAAGTCATCGTTTCTCCACGACGCGTCGGCTTCAGGCCAGTTACCCATGTGAACGGAAACCGGCGCAGTCTTGTCCACTGTACGAACAAGGTTCTGGTAGACGTTCTCAGCCAGGAATGGCACGAACGGGGCCATAAGCTCGTGCACACCTTTGAGACACTCATACAAGGTAAGGTAAGCGGCCTGAGTATCTTCGGGGTCCGAGGATTTCCAGAATCGACGTCGGTTGCGACGCACGTACCAGTTACTTAGCTGGTCGACGAAGGCTTCGATTGCTTCGCCGGCGGTCTTGGCGTCGAAATTATCGAGTGCGTCAGTAACCGTCGTGATTGTCCTGTGCAATAACGCAAGCGCCCAGCGGTCGATTTCGGGCCTCTCCGCGATGGGAATATCACGGCTAAGATCAACCTCGTCGAGTCGCGCGTAGAGTACGAAGAAACCATAGGTGTTCCAGAAAGTGTTGATAAACGAACTGGCGACGTCAGCGACGATCTCAACCGAGATACGCTTCGGCGCGTCCGGTGACAAGCGCGCCAGGAAATACCAGCGCAGCGCATCGGCGCCGACCGTATCGAACACATCATAGGGATCAATGATGTTGCCGACCGACTTGGACATCTTCTTGCCATCTTTGTCGACGATGAGGTTCAGACAAATACAATTCTTGAACGCCACTTCATCGGATACCAGTGTCGCGATTGCGTGCAGCGTGTAAAACCAGCCTCGAGTTTGGTCGATGGCCTCGCAAATGTAGTCCGCTGGAAAATGCTTCTCGAACTTATCCTGATTTTCGAACGGGTAATGCCACTGCGCGTAAGACATTGCGCCCGAATCAAACCAACAGTCGATAACCTCGGGCACGCGTTGCCAGGCCTTGCCGTCCTTCGTAAACGTGATCTCGTCGACGGCAGGCCGATGCAGATCGAGTTCCGTCAGTTCGCGCCCGGTTAGTGCTTCGAGCTCTGCGACTGAGCCGATGCAAATGTAGTCGCCCTCGCCGTCCGTCCAGACAGGTAGCGGTGTTCCCCAGAAGCGCTCGCGCGACAATGCCCAATCGATGTTGTTCTCGAGCCAGTTGCCAAAACGACCGTCCCTGATGTGTTCAGGTACCCAGTTAATAGTCTGGTTGAGCTCCGCCATGCGATCGCGAAACTTCGACGTACGAATATACCAGGCGTTCTTGGCGTAATAGAGGATCGGATCACCCGTGCGCCAACCGAACGGGTAGTTATGCTTGTAACGCTCCGAGCGAAACATGATGCCGCGCTCTTTGAGAATTCTGATTAGAGGCTTGTCGGCGTCCTTGAAGAACAGGCCGGCCACCGGTTCAACTTCGTCAACGAAGTGTCCATCCAGTCCGACACCATGCACGACGGGCAGGTCGTTGGCCTGACCCAGCGCCAGATCATCAACGCCATAGGCTGGCGCCGTGTGCACAATCCCCGTGCCATCCTCGGTGCTGACGAAGTCGGCCGCGAGCACTGTGAACGCGTTCGACGCAGCAACGTCGAGATAGGTGAATAATTGCTCGTAGCGCATGCCAACAAGCGCAGACCCCTTGACCGTTTTTACCACCGAGTGTTCGATATCGCGGAATACGGCCTCGCGCAATGCCTCGGCAACAATGAGCGTTTGCCCTTCCGATTCGCAGTAGGCGTAGTCAATATCCGGGCCGACCGCGAGCGCGAGGTTCGACGGCAACGTCCAGGGCGTCGTCGTCCAGACCAGGAAGTAGGTATCGACTTCACCGGCAACTTTGAAACGCACCGTAATTGAAGGATCTTCAACTTCCTTGTAGCCGAGAGCGAGTTCGTGAGACGACAGGGTTGCACCGATGCGCGGATCGTAAGGCACGACTTTGTAGCCACGGTAGATCAGGTCTTTGTCCCAGATCTTTTGCAGGAGATTCCAGACCGATTCGATGTAGTTGTTGTCGAGGGTGTAATACGCCTCGTCGAGGTTGACCCAAAAGCCCATGCGCTCGGTCATCTTCTCCCAGTCGCCGATATAACGCATGACTGACTCGCGACAACGCTTCGTAAACTCGGCGATACCGACCTTCTCCTCGATTTCTTTCTTGTCGAAAATACCGAGTTCTTTTTCAACTTCGTGTTCTACCGGCAGCCCGTGCGTGTCCCAGCCGGCTTTGCGAGGCACGTGGTAGCCCCGCATCGTTTTGTAGCGCGGAAAGATATCTTTGAAGCTGCGCGCAAGCACATGGTGAATGCCGGGCTTGCCGTTCGCCGTGGGCGGGCCTTCATTGAAGCTGAATTGCGGGCCGTCTTTGGTTGCCTCGAGCGTCTTCGCAAAGACATCGTGCTCGCGCCAGAATTCCAGCACCTCCTTTTCAAGGTCGGGCCCGTTGTAGCGGCTGTTAACTTCTCTAAACACGGCTTTCTTTGCCAAAACGTTGTCCTCAAATACAAAAATGCCCCGGGCGCATTACCTGCACCCGGGGCGATCAACATTCGTCGCGGTACCACCCGGTTTCGCGGCCCTTCTATCGAGCGCGCCGCCTCGTGAACCATTGTCGCGCGTCGGGCCAGCCTGGCCGATCCGGCGAAAGGTCCGTCACTCGTCTCGTGAGCCACTCGGCCGTGCCTACTCCGCGATGCGTTTCGGGCGGCGACTCCGGGGTGATATTCGGCAGACTCAAACCCGGAGCTCTCACCATCCTCCGGTCGCTGTGGCTTAAGCGGGCTGCCTGTTTGTCCCCTTCACCGTCTTGCCGGGGAAAGTACTTTCCGCGGCACGAAAACACAAGCGAAACTGGCAAATAAACCAGTTTATGATGGCGCTGACCCAGAATCGGGAACACCAATGAAAACCACCAGAGCATTGATCACGGGCGCCTCGGCCGGACTTGGCCGCGAATTCGCCCGCCAGCTGGCCGCCTCGGGCAAGGATCTGATCCTCGTCGCCCGTCGCGTTGAGCCCATGCAAGCACTGGCCGAGGAGCTGGAAAGCGACCACAGCGTCAGCGTGGACGTTATACAGGCCGACTTATCGGACCCGGCGACGCCCGCAGCGCTATTTGAAGAGATCCGGCATCGGGGCCTGATGGTCGACTACCTGATCAACAATGCCGGATCCATGGCGCCTAACCTGCTCCTCGACAGGGACTGGCGTGCAGCTCACGATTATCTCGAACTCATGATGTCGTCGGTCGTCGCAATGTGTCACTTCTTCATTCCGCCGATGCAGGCGCGCGGATTTGGCCGAGTGCTCAACGTGGCATCCGTCGCGGGCCAGTTAGCCACGCCGGGTGACTTCAGCTATGGACCCACCAAGGCATACCTCATCGCTTTTTCGAAAGGACTGTCTGAAGCACTCAGGAAGGACGGCCTTAACGTCATGGCGCTGTGCCCGGGATTCACGCATACCGACTTTCACGCGTCGGAGAAGCTCGCAGAGAGGAAACGTTCATTGCCAAAGTTCATCTGGTACGATGCTGAAGTCGTTGTGCGAGAGGGTTTGAGGGCGCTGGAAAAAGGCCGCGACGTATACATATCGGGCCGGCTGTATCGCTACCTTGTGCCGCTGCTACGCACACCGCTCGGCACGCTCGTGTTTTTTGCACTTCGTCTTAAGCGTTAGATCGACGCTTGTCGCAGCCGTCGTACGCTACTCGCGCAATGCGATCATGGTCGGTAGCGGTTGCCCTGAGCTGCTGACGCGGTATCCGAACCGATGCTGAGGGGAGTGCTATCGATCCGAAACTAAAACGTCTGCCGTTGATCCTGCTTTCATGCTGCTTGATTGGCTCTGTTGCCCATTCGCAACCGCTGTTCGAATCGGATGTGCCGCTCTCGCTCGTCCTGGAAGTTCCGCTCACCGATTTGCTACGAAAGGCGAGCAAGAAGCCGACTGTTCCGGGCGTGCTTCGATTCACGCGGGACGATGGCACCGATGTGGTTCTCGATGTTGACGTCACTACGCGGGGCAAGTCACGGCTGGAAAAATGCTCATTTCCGCCGCTTACTATCAATCTCAAACGGCAGCAGGTTGATTCCACGATTTTTGCCGGCCAGAACAAGCTAAAACTGGTGACGCAGTGCGATGGCAGCGATGTGTACCGGCGGTACCTGAACCAGGAATACACTATCTACAAAATTTACAACCGACTATCGGATCACTCGTTCCGGGTACGCATGCTCGAGGTAAGCTATCGTGACTCGAAGAGACGACGAAAGGAAAGGGTACAGCCGGCGTTCTTTATTGAGTCCGATAAGGCGGCGGCGGAGCGTCTGGGGATGAAGACGATCGATACCAATGTCGTCAAGCTCTCACAGCTTGAGCCCGCCCAGCTCAGTATCTTCACGCTCTTTCAGTTCATGATCGGCAATACTGACTGGTCCATTCGGAAAGGTCCCGCGGAAGAAGGCTGCTGTCACAACGGCAAAGTTATCGTACCTGCCGATTCGAGTGCTGGATGGGTGGTATTGCCTTACGATTTCGATCAGGCAGGTCTGATAAACACACGTTACGCGATTCCCAACGAGTCATTGCCGATCAAATCGGTTCGTCAGCGATTGTATCGAGGATTCTGCCGCAGCAACGTGCATCTGGATGCGACGATCGCTCTGTTCAACGACAATCGCGCGGCTATCGAAGACCTTATTTCACACGGCCCCGACGGGCCGTCAAAGAACAAATCCGCCCTCAAATTCGTGCAGAAGTTTTTTCGAGATCATTAACGACCCCAAGAAACGGCAGAAGAAAATCATCGATGCCTGCCAGGGCAAGAAGACCTAATAGGCCCGGTCAGGCTTTGTGTCGGCTGACCGCTGCCGTTCTATCCATTTTCCAGCTTGCTCGCGCAGTCAATGCAGAGCAGCACCGTCGGGTCGAATTCGAGGCGCTTCGGGTTGATCGGTTCATCGCATTCCAGGCAACTACCATACTCACCGTCATCAATGCGTTGCAACGCGGCGGAGATACGCCGCAAGGTCGCATTTCGTCGATGCCCGGACGCCTGGGCCATTGCCTGAGCCTGCATCGCATCCATGCGGGACAGCCGGCCGACTTTCGATTGATCCAGCTCGACAATGGCCGCGGACCCTTCCGCCGTCGCGGAAGCAGCCTCCAGTTCCTCACGAAGCTTGATTAGCCGATCGCGCATTTGATTCACTTAGGCCTTCTTTACGAATGCAGACTTCAACTTCATCACGCCGATCTCGTCGATCTTGCTGTCGATATCGTGATCGCCGTCGACGTACGCATACTCCGAATGACAGTCGGGGCAATTCGGGATTTCGCTCATAGCACCATTATTCGGGTTTCTCCGCTTTTCGGGCTCCGCGTTTTTCCATCATCTCAGCTTGATGTGCGGCGAATTCCTCGGGCGAAATTTCACCGTCGTCGTCCAGATCGATCGATTCGAACGTCGGTGCGTTAGCCGCATTCTTCATTTTGCCGCCGGCTTTGGCTCGTTCCGCCATGTGCTTGGCGCGGGCCTCGTAGAATTCCGGCGCGACAACCACACCATTGCCGTCCAGATCAATATCTGCAAACTTCGGCATCTTGTGACCCTTGCCATGGTGCGAAGCTCCTGCAGACGCTGAAAACACACACACAGCCAGAATTACGCCAGCAGTCATCCAAAAGGACCAACTACGAAGGGAAGATTCGATACTCACCACTTTTGCTCCAATAAATAAAGGCATTCGGCAATTTTGACGGACTGATTCCAAAGAGAAATACGTACTAGTCCGCACCAGGGCACTTTGCGGTTTCGTCCGCAATCCTGTCAAATCGTGATCCATGTTCCCCGAACCAAATTTCATCGATTCAAACGGCATCCGCATGGCTGTCTACGAACAAGGTGACGGCCCTGCCGTCATCCTGCTTCACGGCTTTCCCGAACTGGCATTTTCCTGGCGACACCAGCTACCGGCACTCGCCGCCGCGGGCTATCGCGCGATCGCGCCGGACCAACGTGGCTACGGAAAGACCAGCGTGCCGCCGCTCGTATCCGATTATCGAATCGAGGCTTTAATCGCCGACACGCAGGGGCTGCTCGACGCGTTGGGCCTCGAAAGCGCCGTGTTCGTCGGTCACGACTGGGGTGCGCTCTTGCTTTGGCAGATGGCCATGCTTGCACCGGAGTGCATCGAAAAACTGATCATTCTGAATATTCCGCACTACCCGCGGTCGCCCGCGAGCCCCATCTCAATCTGGCGCCGGCGTTTCGGCGATGACTTCTATATTGTCAATTTCAACGACTCCGATGAGGCTGATCGCGTCTTCGCCAGCGACACCGCACATTTCTTCGACGTTACGATGCGTCGCAACCAGATCTCCCGTGAGCGGTTCGACGAACTGCCGCCTGAAAGAAAAGTTGTGAGTCTGCTAAATGCTCTCAAGAAGGAAAAGCAGAGTGGCGAACCACTGTTGACTGAGGAGGAGCGCGACTACTACGCGAAGGCATACACCGCCAGCGGATTTACCGGCGCCATCAATTGGTACCGGAACTGGTCACACAACTGGCAAGTCCTCGACGGCGTGGATGAGACCATAGCTATCCCGACGCTGTTCATAGGTGCGGTTGACGATGTGATGATCACACCGGAACACATTGAGGGGATGAAACCGCTCGTAAGCGACCTGGAGATTCACATGCTGAAGGACTGCGGGCACTGGAGCCAGCAAGAGAAAGCCGGACGAGGTGAACCGCCTGATACTGGAGTGGCTAGTGGAGCGCGGGTGAGATCAGCGAATCCGTGCCCTCGCCGAACATCGCGCGATCGAATGCGTTGATAATAGAGTCCGTATCCTGGGCGCCCACAACCAGCAGACGTCGATTGACGAGGAATCCCGGGACACCCACCATCCCGCTGCTGCGCACCTGCCCCTCGCGGGCCAGAACAAGCTGCTTGACTTGATCACTATCGATTGCCTTGTTGACGTCCACAGCGGACATGCCATGCGCTTTCGCAATATCTGCAAGCTCGCCTCGATCCCCAATATTGCGACCCTGTTCGAAAAAGGCCGCCATCAGGTCATCAGCAAACTCGGATTGATCCGCACCCAGCGTCTCGGCCAGATGCATCACCTGATGCACCGCCAGCGTATTGGGAACGTGTCGAAGCTTGTCAAATCGGAAATCGATACCGACCGCTTTGCCGTCAGCGGCCAGGTGCTTCAACACAGGCTCAACGTTGGCCGGGCTGCCAAAGCGGCGGGTCAGGTAAACGTCGAACGGCAAACCATCGGCGGGAATCTCGGGGTTCAGCTGAAACGGATACCAGCTGACATCACTGGGCCCCTGCACCGCTTTGAGCGCCTCGTCAAAACGTCGCTTACCAATGAAGCAAAACGGGCACACGAAATCCGCGATCACCTCAACATGAAGTGACGCAGCTGGTGCTGCCCGAGTGTCGCTGCGGGCCAGGTTGGACAGTAGTTTCGCTCACGGGATCAAACCTCCTAATAAGCTCATGACGTTGGGGCTATGTCGTCAATCTCAACCTAAGCCGCGCGGGGTTGAATGGCGACTGAACGGCAGCCTTGGTTATTTGGACGTCTGAAATACCGGAAAAGTGGCACTTTCTCCCCGAAGATAGACGAAGACTACAAAAATGGCCGAAAACTACGCTAAAAGCGTCGAAAATCGACTATTGAGAAGATAGGAGGCACTAGCATAACTCCTTCTTCGGAACTTCACTTTTGTGAGAATTAGTCGATTTTAGACGATTTTTTTAGAATTTATCAAGTTTTAGTCGCTTTTTCGTACATTCCTGATCTCAGGACAGGCAATTATTGCAGTCGAGCGCCCTTGAGGGTACTGTTCGCCGGCCAGCCGGTAAGGAATTATGCACCTTTTTCTATTTTTCGACGCAATTCGCGAATTTTAACTGCTTTTTTTGCTCTTCAGGCTGTTTATACCTCTGACCCAAGCTACGTACGCAATGCCACCCGAGATCATGAAATTGTAAATCTCCGGCATCGTGACGAGCCCCGCGCCGGTGTCGAGCATGCGATCGGTTACCAGCAGGGTTCTCATGCCCATCCCTATGATCAGGGCCGACAAGGTCACGATCGACTCAAACGCGCTGATCAACACGGTCCATGCGGGGCGCCAGAGCATCAGTGCCAGGCAGGTGAAACACACGCCGTAGTAGGCGAGCCGGGCCTCGGGGTATGGCTCGAGAAACGCGATGCGAATGTTGAATCCCATGGCGTAATCAAGTACCAGGAACACTATTGTCGCTCCGTAATAGAGCACCAGAAGCTTGCTGGAATCCGGATATTTGCGACGCAGTGATGACGCAAACCTCGGTAACAATTTGTAGCAAGCATCACTCGGAGCGTCGAATTGTGCAATATTTAGGGGGTTAGGCTGGTCTTAGTGGACCAGCTTGTCTTTAAGGAGACCGCGCGTGTTGATCAAGAAGCCATCGGGTATTCGCCCATCAGAAATAACCAGCCAGCAGAACTACCTCAATCGGCGCGACTTTATGCGCGCCGGTGCAGTCATCGGCGGCTCGTTAATCGGCTCTTCTGCACTCGGGGCCGTCATCCCGGACGCGCGTCGCGCGCAGCTCGCGGACGTCGGCCGGAGCGCGTTCAGCACGGACGAGGCACCGAGTAGTTACGAAGACATCACCACCTACAACAACTACTACGAATTCGGGACCGGCAAGGCCGACCCTTTTGAAAACGCTCAGGACTTCGATCCCAGGCCTTGGTCCATAACAGTCGAAGGGGAAGCCGAAAAGACAGGCACCTTTGATTTCGACGATTTCGTCAAACCTTTCGATCTCGAAGAACGCATCTACCGTATGCGCTGTGTTGAAGCCTGGTCGATGGTCATTCCCTGGGTTGGCATCTCGCTGGCCGAGGTAGTCAAACACTTCCAGCCCACTTCAAAGGCGAAATACGTCGCGTTTGAAACGCTCAACGACGCCTCCCGCATGCCCGGCATTCGCCGACGTTCGCTCGACTGGCCATACCGCGAAGGGCTGACGATCAAAGAGGCCACCAACCCCCTGCCAATCTCTAGCTATCGGTTTGTATGGGGAGGTGCTACCCAATCAAAACGGCGCGCCGATCCGCCTGGTCGTGCCGTGGAAATACGGCTTCAAGGGCATTAAGGGCATTGTCCGTATGCGCTTTATGGAGCGGCGGCCCGAGACCAGCTGGAATATGGCGCAAGCTCGCGAATACGGCTTCTATGCAAACGTCAACCCGGAAGTCGACCACCCTCGCTGGAGCCAGGCACGCGAGCGACGCATCGGTTCAGGCCTGTTCGCCAGCAAGCAGCCAACGTTGATGTTCAACGGCTATGGCGACGAGGTCGCTCACCTGTACGAAGGCCTCGATCTGCGACGCAATTTCTAACGGAACTTGAATACGCTCGAACAAGTTCGACGGATCTGGAAACCCCTTCTTTTCCTGATCTCCCTCGTCCCCGCTGTTCTGGTCGTCACCGATGCATTCGAACTGACCGGTCGCCTGGGCGCCAATCCTGTGGAGGAGATTCAGGACCGCTTCGGCATCTGGGGATTGCGTTTCATCATGGTGACGCTCGCGGTGACGCCGTTAAGACGGCTGACGGGCTGGAACTGGCTCGCCCGGTTCAGGCGTATGTTTGGGCTGTTTACATTCTTCTACGTGCTGATGCATTTCCTGACCTGGTTGATACTCGACCAAGGCGTTTTGTTGTCAGCGATTCTCGAGGACCTGGCGGACAGACCCTTCATCACCATCGGCTTCGCGGCTCTCGTGCTGCTAACGGCCCTCGCGGCAACGTCTACTGACGGTATGCGACGGCGCCTCGGACGACGATGGCAAACGCTGCACTACGCGACCTACATCATCGCGATGCTGGGTGTCTGGCACTATTGGTGGCAGGTCAAGAAGGACATCACCGAGCCGCTCCTGTATGCCGCGATTCTGACCGTGCTGCTGGGTGCCCGTGTCGGGTGGCAATGGCAGAGACGACGGCAACGGCGGCGCAAATAAAAACCGGGGCGGCCGAAGCCGTCCCGGCAATATCACACAGCCTTGTCGTCAGGCGACTTTAACTGTGTGTCTTTCCGCCGCGCGGATTTTAGGAAGCGTAACGTTCAGGATTCCGTCCTTGAGCTCGGCGTGGATGTTTTCCGGATCCACTTCTTCCGGCAAAGCGACCATTCTCATGAGCTTGCCGTAGCCGAGTTCGTGCCGATAGAACTCATCCTTCTCATCTACTTCCTCGAACTCCCTCTCAGCTTCGATCGTCAGGCGGTCGCCCGCGATCGTGACTTCGATGTCGTCTTTCTCGACGCCGGGTAGTTCGCCACGGACCAAGAACTCTTTGTCGCGGTCAATGATATCGAGGCGAAAATTTCGCTCCATATCGACATCTCTCGGCCACTTCCAGCCAAAGGGCTCAAACGTCTCCATCCAGCGGCGTGGTGGGAAGTCCTCTAAGAACTCCTCCATGCTGTGGGTGAGAGGCGCCGTCCGTCTTATATCAACCGCCCTTTTGCGGGGCTCGATTTTACGCAGGATTGACATGTGACACACCTCCTTCCCTTTGCATTGCTGGCGATCCTCCGCCAGCAGATCATTTATACGCCCGGCGCGCCCGGGCGCAATTCGGAGATATGCGCATTGACAGAACTTCCTGGCTGGCGCGAAAAATGGATGGCTTCAAACCGGCAAGAACTACCCTGGCGGGCCGTTCGATAAGGGCCAGCAAGACCTAATAAACAGGCTCGGCTTTTCGAACCGAAGCGGACATCAGCAGAACCAGTCAAACTTGGTGTCGAGCCCCACATGTTTTTCGGTATCAGGTGAGTACCTTGAGTTCCAAGAAGTAACCGTCAGCATCACAACGATCTCTGGCTAGCCAGGATGATGGAGTTCTTCTTGCCGTTAGCTGCCTTTCGTCTTGGTGATTTCTCGATAATCTGAACGACTGCATTCAAGCAAAGCAGACGTTGACGTTCTTGATTTCACCAACCATTCTTGGAGAGGCCGGTTTGCCCTCTTTAGCACACGTTCGGAAGATAGACTTCTTCCTCAACGGACTGAAAGTCCGCGTGACGGCTTGACGAATCCATGCTTCGATCCGTCGATCAACAATCCGTCGATCAACAAAAGGGGCCGCTGAAGCGCGGCCCTTCTTTGAGAAGCTCAATATCGGCCTAACTGGTGCACGGGCAAAGCGTATTCGTCTCATTCAGGAACGGGCAGCAGCGCCAGCAAGGTGACCATCAGGCGTTTCAGAGCATTCATTTTCTCCTCGATTGCTTGAGCGGTCTTTCGAACTGCGCAGGCGGCGTATCAACCTCGCTGTCCGGGGTTTAAGTCACTCAGCCGTATAAATGGCACCCTCGCCGGAAACTGGCGATGCGCCGACCGACACAAACCGCCCGCCGCCAAAAGCCATGCCGCGGCTCTTGTAACGGCGACCATCGATGTTGAAAGACTCCCAGCTCGCGCCACCGTCAGTGCTGGCTATTCCGATCGGGATCCGAGATCCGGGATTGCACGGTATCAGTCCATCACAGCTCTCGGGCCACATGCCACCGGCCACTAGCAGTTTCGAACCGTCCCAGCCAGCGCTCAGGTACTCGACACCCCGATCCAGCCAGTCCGGTGGTGTCTCCCTCATACCGGTCCAGTTAAATCCATCGAACGACGTGAAGACCGCGCCGAAGATGCCTGTCGCAACGAATTGACTGCCGTCGTGAGTGATAGCACTCAGTCCTAGCCCCTCGTGAAGTACGACAACTTCGTGCCACGACTTGCCATCGGATGATACTTGCACTCGGGCGTCGCCGCCGGGGCCAATATAAATCTTTTCGGTGGTTGCAACGAAAAGCCCGTTTCGATAGATGAGATCTCTAAACCAGTAAGAATTATCAGCCGTCGAGTCGACCGTCTGCCAGGTATCGCCACGATCTTCGGAGATCATCATGCTCGTCTGAAGTGTGCCAGGAACCCTCCCACCGACAACGACCTGCGAAGAGTTAACAGCGACCGCTCCCAGCACGAATGAATCAGGCATGGCCTTTGTGATCCAGTTCTCGCCGTGGTTGGTCGAAAGGAGAACGACCTCGTCGCCAACCGCAAAGATGTCTGTTTCGAAGGTGGCTACCGCAGACAAGGTCGCGTCAGTTCCAGAGTCTCGTGCTACCCAGTCAATGCCATCGGCAGAGGTCAGGACCGTGCCGCCGTTCCCGACCGCGATAAAGACGGTGCCGTCCCATATAACGTCATTCAGCGCGTACGGGAGCCCACCCAGCCGGTTAGTCCAGCCAACATCAATATCTACAGTGCGATGATTCGAAGTGTTTCCGGCCTTATCCACCAGCCAGAATTCGACGGGAAATATGCCGAATTCTTGTGTCGACATCGCGAAGTCCTCGATAAACGTTCCAGTCTCTGTGTCGATGGACTCATCGAAATCAAGGGTCGTGCCATCCGGCATCCCTACCCACAGGGTCTGTAAGTCACGTCCGTCATCCTGGAATGTGATCTCAGCCGTAACAACGACATTGCCGCCGCCTTCCATTTGCGTGATCGCATCGGGCGACAGTGTAAGATTGGTGATCTCCGGCGCATGCTGCGCTGCATTCAGGTCGGGAAATTCGTTACCGCTGTTGCTACTACACGCCACCAAAATAAGTGCCAATAAGAACAAGGAAATACGCATGATCGTCACCTCCTTGAGCGTTAGCCTATTAGAATTACAACCTGTAGGCTTGACGAAGGCGTGACGATCCTCTGACGGTGTTTGGACGGACTCGCTTCAAGACCCTGGTCAGGTCTTTCCCGTATGTCTTGGTCGACAGCCCACGCCTTAAAATACTGGGGTTCGGCGCGTATCAGCGTCATTGGGAATGCGTGGTCTTGCTGGCGAGGAATTCATGAGCCAACATCACATCTACCGTTTCGATGATTTTCAGGTCGATCCGGAAATGTGGAGTCTTTTCCGTAACGGCAAAGAGATTCATCTCGAGCCGGTCGTACTCGAGCTCCTTATCTACCTGATTTCCCACCGTGACCGGCTCGTGTCGCGCCAGGAGCTGATGGACACCGTGTGGGGCGACACGGTGATCAGCGAATCCGCGCTCAGCAAGGCCGTGGCCCGGCTGCGAAAGGCGCTGGGCGACGACTCTGTCACCCACCGCTACCTGGAAACGGTGCATTCACGAGGCTATCGCTTCGTCGCCGACATCGTGGAGACCGAGCGCCCCGGTCAAGCCGACCTGCCGCCCGGGAGGACCCTCGCCACGGGCATGCGCGGCGGCTTATACGCGGGCGCGGCCGCGATGGTCGTGCTGATCATTCTCGCTGTCTTCTGGCCCAGCGCGCCTCAGCATGAAGCGGCGAGCGAGCAAGCCATCCGCTCACTCGCCGTGCTGCCGCTGAGCAATCTGACCGGCGACTCTGACCAAGACTATTACGTCGACGGCCTGCAAGACCTCCTGATAACGGAGCTTTCGCAGCTCCCCGGCTTGCGGGTCACGTCCCGACAGTCGACGAAGCGCTACCGAGACAGCCAGCTGTCCACGGCTGACATTGCCGGCGAGCTGGGCGTGGATGCCCTGGTGGAAGGCAGCCTGCTCAGGGCAGACAGCACTATCGAGGTGACTGTGCAGCTGGTCGACGGGCGAAGCCACGAGCACCTCTGGGCGAAACGGTATGCCCGCGAGACTCCCTATGTTTTCGATCTGATTTCAGACATGGCCAATGCCATTGGTGCCGAGATCGGCACCACCACGGTGCTGCACGGGGGCGAGGTGCTAGTCCACGAGCCGATCGGCCCGGTCGACCCGCGCGCCATCGACGCCTACGCCCTGGGCCTAACACACATGGATCGTTTTACGCCGGATGGACTCCGGTTCGCCATCGATCAGTTCGAGAGGGCGGTCGCGATCGAACCGGAGTTCGCGCTTGCCTGGGCCCAATTGGGGGCGGCGCATTCGATGCTTGGTTTGCACGGCTATGCGCCGCCGCGTGAATCCAAGGAAAAACTCCGCGCCGCTGTGTTGCAAGCGATCAAGGCGGACGATCAGGTCTTCGTTGGTCACTCCGGGCTGGGCTGGGTGCGGTGGTGGACGGGGGACTTTGACGGCGCCTGCGAATCGTTCGCGGAAGCATTGCGGCTCAACCCGTCGGCCCCCTATGCAATTCATGGCGACGCCGACTGCCTGATGTTCGAGGGGCGCATGGACGAAAGCCTCGCCCGGCTGCGCGAACTCCTGACAGTCAGTCCGTTCAGCGCCATGCATAATTCGCCGCTGCCTTACCATCTGTTCGTGGCGCGCCGCTTTGACGAGGCCATCACCGCGGCGAAGGACATGCAGGTGCGGGTCCCCCATTTCCCGATGCACTGGTTTCTTGCGATGGTCTACTGGCAGCAGGGCCGCTTCGACAAGGCGCTGGAGGAAGAGCGACTGGAGTTCGAGCATCGTGGCGACAGGGCCCTCCTGGCGGCCCTGGAAGAGGGCCTTGATGCCGCCGGACCGAACGGCGCTATGCGTGCCATGGCCGAGGCTTTGGTTGCCCGGGCGAACGAAACCTACGTGGACCCCTTCGATATCGGGGAGACCTTCGCGAGGGCCGGGATGGTCGACGAGGCCCTGCAATGGTTGGACAAGGCCGCTGAGCATGGCGCGTACAAAATGACCTACCTCGCCTTTTGGCCCCATTTTGATAATTTGCATGACGATCGACGGTATCAGGACTTGCTGGAGCGCGTATACGGCCAGAAGGTTCAGGAAATCCGACGGATCGCTAATGCGCGTCGGCCACAAAATCAATGAGTGGATGACGAGCGTCTGCTTTACGGGTTCCTGCCATTCCAAAGATTCGTAGAACTGCTCATCCATTTGTTGCGACGACGGTCTGGAATTGCCGAACTGAGACGGTCGCCTGGAACATGAAAGAGCGACTGGTAAGCATCGCATACCAGTCGGTCGAACAAACTGATGTAAAATATCGGCTTGTGACCCAACGCAGACATCTAGATTTCTGACGAGAATCTCGTCATTTCTTGATCTTCCTCAATCGTGTGTGCCATGAAAGAGCTAACCGAACGACTGCTTGGAGCAACCAAGAAAAAACTGTTCCGGACGAAGCCCATCTACAAATCGCGAGGCTTGGCATCCGATGAGGACCTGTTGTCCTTGGAATCTCAACATGGCATCCAATTCCCGAAGGACCTCCGTCATTGGCTGTTAAGCGCGGGATTCGGTGAGTTCCGAGACGAGATATTGATCGACCCGTGCTGGTTCAACGTAATTGAGGAAGGCGACGCAAAAGGACACTTCATTTTCGCTCAGGATGGTCTCGGAAACTTCTATTCATTTCCTAATGGTGGTGAAAGCATATATTTTCACTCACGCAAGACACCGGAGTGGACTGAGGTCGCGGAGACGTTCCAGCAATTTCTGGAGGAACTTGAGCGGAGAGAATTTGAAATCTGCGACTGGTCGATGGCGCTTGACTTGCAGCCCTGCAGCCGGCCCGACAATTAGCCAATTTCGCGGCTTGATGAGCGTCTGCTTCTGGCCTATTCTGTTGAAAAACTCCTGCTGATAATACATCGATGAGATAATGCGCGTGTGTTGATTGCCGGAGTGATGTCCGATGATGGGCAGCAACGATAAACCGCAAGACGAGTTGTTTTACGCGTTTAATCTCGATGATGTCGTGCCGCAGGATCACCTGCTTCGCGATATCGATCGGCTTCTTGATTTCACCGAACTTCGCGAGCACCTCGCACCGTATTACAGCCACACCGGCCGGCCGTCGGTCGATCCTGAGTTGATGATCCGTATGCTTCTGATCGGTTATTGCTGCGAGATCCGCTCGGAACGACAGCTGTGCTACGAAGTGACCATGAACCTGGCGTACCGTTGGTTTTGCAAGTTGAGCATCACCGACAAGATACCGGATCACTCGACCTTCTCGAAGAACCGGCACGGCCGGTTCCGCGAAGCGGAAGCGTTCCGTTTTGTGTTCGAACAAGTTCTGCAGCGCTGCATGGACGAAGGCCTGATTGGTGGTGAGGGTTTCGCCGTTGATGCCAGCGTCGTGAAGGCCGATGCCAGTCGTCAGAAGCATCATGAAGATGATGACGACTGGGGCAACGGCAGCCGCGCGATTAACGAGTATCTGGATGCGTTAACTGAAGACGGTTCGTCGATCCAGGAACCGAGGAAAGTCTCGCAGACCGATCCGATGGCACAGTGGACGGCGGCACCGGGTGGTCCGGCGTACTACGCGTACTCCACCAACTACCTGGTGGACACTAAGGTCGGGATCATCGCCGATGTTGAGGCAACACCGGCACTACGAACACCGGAGGTGTGGTCGACCAAGACGATGATCGAACGCGTCGAAGATCGCTTTGGCCTGGAGACGAAGAAGCTCATCGGCGATACCGCCTATGGCACGGCCAAGTTCTTAGACTGGATGGTGAACGAGGCCAAGATCGAACCGCACGTGCCGGTGTTGGATAGAGGCGAAGGCAAAGACGGTCACTTCGGCCGGTCCGACTTTGTCTTTGACGAAGAGAATGATCTTTACATCTGCCCGAACGGAAAGGAACTAAAGCGCTTCCGCCGCAACTTCAAGACACCCCGTACTGGCATTACCAAGAGCAACGAGATCAAGTACCGGGCAAGCAAGGCAGACTGTGCTGCCTGTCCACTCAAAGAGCAGTGTTGCCCCAATACCGAGATACGTAAAGTTGTCCGCAGCATCTACGAGCCGGCACGCGACGTTGCGCGTGCTGTAGCGAAGACACCGGCATACCGCAAGACGCGACGCCAACGCAAACAAGTGGAAATGCTGTTTGCACACATGAAGCGTATCTTGAAGATGGATCGTTTGCGATTACGTGGAATAAGCGGAGCACGCGACGAGTTCCTGCTCACTGCGACGGCGCAAAACCTCCGGCGCATGGCGAAATATCTAAGCACCGGTCCGCCTGCCGCACGCGTATCACCCATGTTTTGAGTAAAAAAGGCCGAATGAAAGCACTGAACAACGATTAGAAAAAAATCCGGCGATGCCGGATCAAAGAACTCGCATCGAAAAAATCGCGGCTATAATGGCGACTTCAGGAACGAGTTTTTCAACAGAATAGACCGTAAGCCGCCACCCAAGTGTTTCGAGGTAGAATGACGGCTACTGACCCCAAGCGGACCTTTCAAAAGCGTCACATGCGCTCGGCCAAAGACGAACCGCGGGGACGTTGCCGACCCCGCGCTAGGATTTGCGTCCTTCGCTAAGGAGTAGCCGGCGACGGAGGCGTGAAATCGGGCTCTATCGGACAGTCGTCGATGTCACTTCCATGTACTTCAGCGCCCACGGATAGAAACTCCAGTCCCAAATCAACGATAGACGATACGGCTTCCAACTGCAGGACTCCTTTACCGCGGGCGGGCGTAACTTCGCCCAACTGTCTAAAGCCATCTAGATTCGTAACTTCGTAACTGGTTTTGGCGCCAACGGATCCCTGGTTCCAGGCTCCTTCGGTGGGAAATGCTGATTCAAACCAGTTGCTTCCATTTTCATTTGCGTCAGCCGCGAAGATGTAACAGTTGGGAAAAGTAGTCCCAACCGGAGCCCCGAAGAAAAATTCGAAGACTCCGAATTCATCCTTTGTGACCTCAACGGTGACCAGGAAAACGCGCTCCGCCAAACCTCGAAGCCGCTGGGAGTCACCCGGTTCGGCCCCTGCTGTGCCGGCGAATCCGACGACCCCAGCCGTCGTGATCATGACCATGATTACTGCTAAATAGGATTTTGTTCTCATTGGTGTTCTCCCCAGAATCGTACTTCAGCGCGAATTCGTGTATCCACTTGCGAATGATAGTCCATACCGATTCCTTATTTTGTACGCCTGATAAAGTAATACTACAAACTGAGGGTTTTGGCTTTACTCAGCAGAGAAGCGCAACTGGTTCATAATTATTAAGTTCCGTCGTGCGGCCACATGATAAGGGTACACAAACGGATTCGCTACGTGCGCAGTAAAAGCCGGACGCCGCAGGTCGGCTTCTTGGTTTGGTCCCACGAAATCGGACGACTGATTAGGATCTCGGCGGCAGCTTCTGGCCGTTCTGAGACGGTCACCAGGAAGACCAACGAGCGACCGCTTTACATCGCATAGCCGCCGCTTGAAGCTCTTGGGCTATAATTTCCGCTGATGACCCATTCCAGCCGGTCGCGGAATCGTCGATGCTGAGCACCCCGAACCGACGCAAAAGCTTCAACGAAAGACGGGCGACTATCATTCTTCTATTCGGTGTCGTCTGCAGCGCTCTGTTCCTATGGAATTGGCCGCCATTTGGCGGAACAATTTCAGGCGAACGATTGGAAAGGGCACAAGCATCGCCTAATTACGACGATGGTGAGTTCGTAAATACACTGCCTCATCCTCCGTTGGAATCGGGAGATGTCTGGGGCTATATCAAAGAACAGTTTTTCGGCGATCAGATGCGGGTCCCTCCGTCAGCTATTCCGATATCGCCCATCCTACCTGCATCTCTGCAAGCGCAACCTGTCGAGGGGCTACGAGCTATTTGGCTTGGCCATTCAAGCGTCTACATAGAGTTGGACGGTCTTCGTCTGTTGATTGATCCGGTGTTTTCAGACTATGCGTCACCCTTTATCGGAATTGGTCCAAAGCGTTCTCATCCCCCACCCATTGCCCTCCCAGATCTTCCAAACATCGATGCAGTGTTGATTTCGCATGACCACTATGACCACTTGGACATGCAGACTGTCCGATATCTGTCTTCCATGGGAGCACACTTTCTTGTTCCTCTTGGGGTCGGGGCCCATCTTGATGAATGGGATGTGCCGAAAGACCACATCACTGAATTGGACTGGTGGGAATCGACCGAAATTCGGGGTCTAACCGTAATCTGTACTCCGGCGCAACACTATTCCAGTCGAGGAACGTTCGACTATAAGGAAACGTTCTGGTCCTCTTGGTCGGTCGTCGGGCCCGAACACCGAGTCTTTTACAGTGGAGACTCAGGTTTCTCCAATCACTTTCAGTCGATTGGCGAACAATTCGGGCCTTTTGATCTAAGCATCATCAAGATTGGGCAATATGGTCCTGGCGCTTCGTGGATCTACAGCCACATGGATCCTGAGCAAGCGATTGAGGCACACCTTGCCATTCGGGGGCGCCGCATGCTTCCCGTTAGTTGGGCAACGTTCAACATCGCATTTCACGATTGGGATGAGCCCATTAGGCGAGCTGTTAAAGCGGCGAATGGAAAAAAAGTGGAGCTGGTTACCCCTCGAGTGGGTGACATCGTAATAGCCAACGAGCCTTACAAATCTTCTAGTTGGTGGGAGGAAGTTGAATAATCCGCTCAACAACAGCGCCATGGAACGGTAGCCTCGAAGGTCCGCTTGTGGCCGTAAGCGGAAGTTCGTCTGGTCTGAGGTAGAATGACAGCTACTGACCCACAGCGGACATTCACCTTACGCTGGCAAAGCATCGCTGCGCATCAATTCCGCGGGCACTTCATCTAGTTTCTATGCTGTATCCGCTAACCGTTTGACTTGCTATCTGCGATGCCGGCGTTATATTAACAATCGAAGCGTATAAGTGAATTAAGCGTATAAGAAAACCCGCAACAAATAACGACAAACGATCGGTCTAGACGGCCTCTCGAAAGTACGATGGATAACAAGACTAACAAATCCGACTCAGGGGATCATCATGCGAAATTCAATTCTTGTAGTGGCAGCACTTATTGCGCTTGTGCTGGTGGCAACGCCGGCGAGCGCGGCAACCAGCGAGCTGTTCCTCTCGGAGTACATCGAAGGCAGCTCCTTCAACAAGGCGGTCGAGATCTACAATGGCACCGGCGGCGCTGTCGACCTCGCGGCGGGTGTCTACACCCTCGAGCTGTACAGCAATGGATCTCCCACGGTCAGTCAGTCGGTCGCACTTTCCGGAACGATCGCTGATGGCGATGTGTATGTGTTGGCGCACGCGAGTGCTGATGCAGCGATTCAGGCTCAGGCAGACCAGATCAGTAGCTCGGTCATCAACTTCAACGGCGACGATGGCGTGGTCCTCCGCAAGGGCGGCGTCGTTGTCGACGCGTTTGGACAGCTCGGCTTGGACCCTGGCTCCCAATGGCCGGGCGGCGGGCAGAACGACACACTGCGTCGCAAGACCGCCGTGTGCGCTGGCGATACCGATTTCAACAATGCGTTCGACGCTTCGATCGAGTGGGACATATTCGCGCAGGACACGTTCGGCGGACTGGGCAGTCACACGGTGAGCTGTGGTGCCGGTGGCCCAAGCGACCCGCTGATCAACGAGTTCGTGGCCAATCACACGGGTGCTGATTCTGAGGCATTCGTCGAGGTGTTCGGTGACGCGAGTACTGACTACTCGGCGCTTACCGTCCTCGAAATCGAGGGTGACAGCTCTTCGAATGAAGGCACTATCGATGCCGTACTGCAGGTCGGCACCACCAACGCAGGTGGCTACTGGATCGACGACGAGGACATGGAGAACGGGACAATCACGATCTTGCTGGTCGAGAACTTCTCCGGAAGCCTCGGTAGCGACCTCGACACCGACGATGACGGTTCCTTCGACTCGACACCCTGGACGCGTATCGTCGACGACGTTGCGGTGAGCGACGGAGGTTCTGCCGACATTACATATTCCTCGACGATGCTGGCCCCGTTCTTCGACGGCAACCCATTCGGCGCCGGAGGAGCATCGCGCAGCCCCAATGGCACCGACACCGACACGGCCGCCGACTGGGTGCGAAATGATTTCGACGGCTTCGGTTTCCCGGGCTTCACTGGCTCGCCCGCTGTGGGCGAGGCCGAGAACACGCCTGACGCCGTCAATGTCGTCATCACCGTGGCCACCGACCCGCTCGGCGCCTGTTTTGACCCGGCCACACCGATCCACGACATCCAGGGGAGCGGGCTCTCCAGCAGTGACGTTGGCAGTATCCGCGAGATCGAAGGTGTGGTCGTCGGCGACTTCCGGGGGTTCGGCGGCTTGAACGGGTTCTTCGTGCAGGAAGAGGATACGGACGCGGACGGCGACGTGTTGACGTCGGAGGGCATCTTCGTCTTCGACCCGGCCAACGCAGTGGCGCTCGAGCCCAATGACCTGGTGCGAGTGCGCGGGACCGTAGTCGAGTTCTTCGGTCTCACCGAGATTAACAACGTGGCGGCGGTGCTCGATTGCAACGTGACCGCCGCGGTCGCCGTGACGCCAATCACATTACCCGTGGCCTCCACGGAGGACTTTGAGCAATGGGAGGGTATGTTGGTCAAGTTCCCACAGACCTTGTACGTCACCGGTAACTTTACCCAGGGCCGTTTTGGCGAGGTCGACCTGTCGGTAGGCGGGCCACTTGATAATCCGACTAACGTCGTGGCACCGGGCGTACCTGCGCAAACATTGCAGGACATTAATAACCGCAGTCGGATCCAGCTGGACGACGGTAGCAATACACAAAATCCGGTGACTCTTCCTTACTTCGATGCTGACGGCACACTCCGAACGGGTGACACCGTTGATGCCCTGACAGCGGTGCTGAGTTACTCGTTCGGATCCTATGAGTTGCAACCCGTCGAAACAGTGACTTTCACCCGGAAAAATGCACGACTTGGTCCGCCGGATGTTGGTGGCGCGGTTCGTGTGGCATCGTTCAATGTATTGAACTATTTCACGACGCTGGACGGCAGCGGGCCAATATGCGGCCCAGTCGGCGGCCAGGGGTGCCGGGGAGCCGACAACGAATTCGAGTTCATGCAACAGCGTGACAAATTAGTGACTGCAATTACTAAGCTCGATGCGCACGTGGTTGGATTGATCGAGCTTGAGAACGATTCAGGGAATGTTGCGATCGCCGATCTGGTGATGCAACTCAACATCGTTTCCGGCGCAGGAACCTATGATTACGTTGCGACCGGGCCCATCGGTGATGATGCTATTCGTGTTGGCTTGATCTACCAGCCCGCATCGGTATCACTTGCTGGCCCGCATGCTGTGCTTGATTCGTCGGTAGATCCGACGTTCAACGACGACAAGAACCGTCCCGTGTTGGCCCAGAGCTTTTCCGAAAATTCAAGCGGGGAAGTGTTCAC
>CAVXCW010000048.1:0-15977 GCA_963760325.1 uncultured Gammaproteobacteria bacterium
CTGCAAGGTAGAACGGCGGCGTATTAAACGCCGCCGTTCTCGTTTTTTCATGAGTCACGAAAAGCTGTCGGAACTCACGTCAGGGGTTCACCTGGCACTCGGTGAGCCACGTTTCAGCGGCTCGCGTAAACCTTATCACCGTGAGACTGTTTCAAGTCGAAGCGATCGAGAGTCATCACCTTGGTCCATGCGTCAACGAAGTCACCGATGAATTTTTCGTCTCCACCGGACTCGGCATAAACTTCGGCGATAGCACGAAGCTCCGCCTGAGAACCGAATACGAGGTCAACAGGCGTTGCCTTCCATTTCAATTTACCCGAAACACGATCACGACCCTCGTAAATGCCTGCGGCTTTCGGTGATTTCGTCCACTTCGTCGACATGCTGAGCAGGTTCACGAAGAAATCGTTGCTCAAGGTACCAGGTCGGTCGGTGAATACGCCGTACTCAGCGCTTCCGGCGTTTGCATCCATGGCCCGCATCCCTCCGACCAGGGCGGTCATCTCAGGAGCGGTCAGGGTCAGCAAATCCGCCTTTTCGACCAGCATTTCAGCCGGTGATCGGTAGTTTGCTTCACCGAAGTAATTGCGGAACCCGTCTGCGGTTGGCTTCAGGGCGGCGAACGACTCCACATCCGTCTGTGCCTGGCTGGCATCGGTGCGTCCCGGCATGAAGGGAACCTGGACCTCATGCCCGGCCGCTTTGGCCGCCTGCTCGATAGCTGCAGATCCGCCAAGGACGATCAGGTCGGCGAGCGACACTTTTTTGCCACCCGACTGCGCACGATTGAACGTCGTCTGGATACTCTCGAGGCGCTTCACCACCTTCGCGAGTTCATCCGGGTTGTTGACGTCCCAATCGCTCTGCGGCGCCAGACGAATGCGCGCGCCATTTGCGCCACCGCGCATGTCGGTGCCGCGGAAGGTTGAGGCTGATGTCCAGGCAGTTCGGACCAGTTCCGATACGGTCAGCCCAGATTTGAGGATCTCGGACTTCAGCTTCGCGATATCGGCTGCGTCAATCAGCTCATGATCGACTGCGGGGACCGGATCCTGCCAAACCAGCGCCTCAGCCGGAACTTCCGTACCGATGTAGCGTGCGCGCGGACCCATATCGCGATGCGTCAGCTTGAACCAAGCTTTGGCGAATGCGAGTTCGAATTCTTCAGGATTCTCAAGCCACCGCGACGTAATCCGTCGATAGTCAGGGTCAACCTTGAGCGCCAGGTCAGTTGTGAACATGATTGGCGCATGTCGCTTCGACGGATCGTGAGCGTCCGGAACCAAGGTAGATGCGGCCCCATTGTCTGGAATCCACTGGGTTGCACCTGCGGGGCTCTTCGTCTTCACCCACTCGTAGGTATAGAGGTTCACGAGATAGCTGTGGGTCCAGGCGACCGGGTTGACGGTCCATGCACCTTCCAGACCACTGGTAATCGTGTCTCCGGCATTGCCACTGCCACACTTGTTTTCCCAACCCAAGCCTTGCTTCTCGATGCCTTCGGCTGCGGGCTCAGCTCCCACGCAGTCTCCTGGTTTGGCGGCGCCGTGCGCCTTACCGAACGTATGTCCGCCAGCGATAAGTGCCGCGGTCTCCTCATCGTTCATTGCCATGCGGCCGAACGTCTCGCGGATGTCCTTGGCAGCGAGCAGCGGATCCGGGTTACCGTTCGGTCCTTCCGGATTCACGTAGATCAGGCCCATCTGAACAGCGGCCAGCGGCTTCGCCAGCTTTCTGTCGCCTTCGTAGCGCTCATCCGCGAGAAATTCGTTTTCAGGACCCCAATAAACCAGGTCGGCTTCCCAATCGTCCTCACGCCCTCCGGCAAAACCAAAGGTCTTGAAGCCCATCGATTCCATGGCGACATTGCCCGTCAGAACCATCAGGTCGGCCCATGAAATGCTTCGGCCGTATTTCTGTTTGATCGGCCAAAGTAAGCCGCCGCGCCTTGTCCAGGTTGGCGTTGTCAGGCCAGCTGTTGAGCGGCTCGAATCGCTGCTGACCGCCGCCGGCGCCGCCGCGGCCGTCAGCCACACGGTACGTGCCGGCGCTGTGCCAGGCCATGCGAATAAAAAATGGCCCATAGTGTCCATAGTCTGCTGGCCACCAGTCCTGCGACGTCGTCATTAATGCTGCTATGTCTTTCTTCAGGGCATCGAGGTCGAGACTTCCGAACGCCGCAGCGTAGTTGAAGTCGTCGCCCATCGGATTGGAGTCAGCACCGTGATCGCGAAGAGGACTGAGGTCCACCTGTTCAGGCCACCAGAATTGGTTCGACTTCGGCGCGCCCTGTGCAAAAGCAGGGTTAGCTGAAAACGTCAGTGACATCACTGCCGCCAGAACGGCAAGCAAAGCTATCGATTGTTTAGTCATTGGAATAATTCCCTCCGGGTTAGACACAGGACATAATGTGTGCGTATTAGAGCGCATGTAC
This sequence comes from uncultured Gammaproteobacteria bacterium, assembly GCA_963760325.1. Taxonomy (GTDB): domain Bacteria; phylum Pseudomonadota; class Gammaproteobacteria; order Steroidobacterales; family Woeseiaceae; genus UBA1847. The sequence goes on from CAVXCW010000048.1 coordinate 2,435, forward strand.
GCCATTTAAGCGAACGAATATTTCGATCGAAATATGCTAAAAAATCGATTGGCCGTTTTGTTTCAAGAATTCCGAGAAACGGCAAGCACCTGCAATTTGATTTCGGCATTCCGCTATTCAATCGCGTTCGACACAGGCGTAGTTTGTTGGCAGCGTTCAGTTGCACTATGGGGGTCAGCGTGAGCCAGGTAATCTTGAAAATTAATGGACAGGCCCATACGCTCGACGCGCCGTCCGATATGCCTCTGCTTTGGGCCCTGAGAGACAAGTTGAACTTGACGGGCACCAAGTACAGCTGCGGAATCGGCGTCTGCGGCACTTGCACCGTATTAGTTAATGGCATTCCCATGCGGTCTTGTGTCATGCCAGCGATCAGCTTGGCCGGCGCTGAGATAATCACAATTGAAGGCCTGGATCCCGCCGGTAATCATCCGGTTCAGAAAGCCTGGGATGACGAGGACGTTGCGCAGTGCGGCTACTGCCAGGGCGGACAAATACTGACCGCCAGCGCCTTGCTCAAGCAAAACCCGAATCCCGGCGATCAGGACATCGATGCCGCTATGGCCGGCGTCCTTTGTCGTTGCGGCACCTACTCTCGTATCCGAAAAGCCATCAAGCGCGCCGCGCAATATGCGGCTGAGCAAGGAGGCGCAGCATGAATACGATTGAAAAACAGGTGCGCATGGATCGACGGGCTTTCCTGAAAGTCTCCATTCTGGCCTCCGGCGCACTGATGGTTGGCGTAGGAAGCAAAGGCTCGCTGCGGGCCGGAAGCGTGGAGAACGGTGTCTGGAAACCCAATCTTTACGTTCGCATCGAAACCGATGGAATGATCACCATCGTCAGCAAGAATCCGGAAGCCGGACAAGGCGTGAAGACGGCTTTCCCGATGGTGGTGGCAGAGTGCCTCGGTGTCGACTGGAAAAACGTGACCGTCGAACAGGCTGACCTCGACGATCGTTATGGCCGACAAGTTGTGGGCGGTAGCCGCGGAACGCCTGATGGCTGGGATGACCTGCGCATAGCGGGAACGGGTGCACGTTATATGTTGACGGCTGCGGCGGCCAGCGAATGGGGCGTGCCTGTCACGGAGTGCACGGCCGACAAAGGTTCGGTCATTCACGAAGCTTCCGGCAGGTCCCGACGCTATGAGAGCCTCCTGGAACTCGCCGCGACGTTGCCGGTTCCGGACGTTTCGGACCTCAAACTGAAAAGCCGTCCCTCAGAATTCAAACTACTGGGGACGTTCGTTCCGGGCGTCGATAACCCGAAGATAATTACAGGACAAGCTCTGTTCGGATGCGACATCCGCCTTGAAGGCATGCTGTACGCGATTTACGAAAAGTGTTCAACCTTTGGCGGCAAGGTTCGCAAAGCGAACGTAGATCAAGTTCGCAAGTTTCCCGGCGTGACACATGCATTCGTGGTGGACGGTGGCAACAACCTGACGGGCCTTCTGCCCGGTGTGGCCATCGTTGCGAAGACCTGGTGGGAAGCGCAGTCCGCTCGCAAACAACTGCGCATCGATTGGGATACCAGTCACTCCGACTCAACGGCAGATTACGATCGTCAGGCGGAAGCCCTGAGAGAAGACGCCGGGGAAACCTTGCGATCGGATGGTGACGTGGGACGTGCACTCAATTCTGCCCGGAAAGTGGTGAAAGCGAGTTATTACTATCCGTTCGTTTCGCACGCGAACATGGAGCCGCAAAACTGCACCGCCCTTTATCACGAATCGGGGCGCCTTGAGCTTTGGGCACCTTCGCAAAACCCGAAAGCAGGCAGGCAGTTGATCTCCGAAACCATGAGCATTCCGGAAGCCAGAATTCACGTGAATCTGACCCGAATCGGCGGGGGCTTCGGTCGCCGGTTGAGAAACGATTTCATGGTCGAAGCCGCGTGGATCGCTCGCGAAACACGCCAGCCCGTGCAACTGCAGTGGTCGCGCGAAGATGACATGCGACACGACTTTTATCGTCCTGCTGCATGGCATCATTTCACGGCAGGCGTTGACAAGAACGGCAAGATGACCGCCTTTGATCACCACTTCGTGACCTTCGGCAACAACGGCAAGACGGTGTCCGGAGCCGGTCTGTCGCCCGACCACTACCCGGCGGGTCTGGTCCCTAATTTCCGTTTGCGGCAGTCGCTTGTGGAGACCAATGTACCCACAGGGCCATGGCGCTCTCCGGGCCACTCGGCGTATTGCTGGGCTTACCAAAGCTTCTTCGACGAAGTCGCATTGGCAGCAGAACGCGATCAACTGGAATTTCGCCTTGACCTGCTCTCAAAATCCTACGGCAAACCGCCCCTGGATCTAAAGCGAACCAGTTCAACGCTCGCGCTGGCCGCTGAAAAAGCCGGCTGGGGGCGTCGCGCGCTGGCTGCGAATCGTGGAATGGGCATGGGATTTCACTTCGATCACGGTGGCTTTGTTTCACACGTGGCCGAAGTTGTCGCCGCTGGCTCAAGTATCACTGTCGAAAAGGTGTACTCCGCAGCCGACGTGGGTCCAATCATCAATCTGAGTGGCGCCAGGAACCAGGTCGAAGGCGCCGTGACTGACGCTCTCAGCACCGCCCAGCTCGAGATCACCTTTGCGAATGGCGCGGCTGCGCAGAGCAATTTCAGTGACTATGGCCTGTTGCGTATTAACCAGGCGCCGGAAATCGAATGCCATTTCATACAGAGCAACAATTCTCCGACGGGTCTCGGCGAACCACCCTTCGCGGCGGCAACACCTGCGATTACGAACGCGATTTTTGCCGCCACCGGAACACGGATACGAGAATTGCCGTTCAGCCGCTCGGGAATCTCCATCTGAACCCAAAGCGATTCGACGACAGAGGCCTTTGTTCTCTTGCAGCCAGTCATGTCAATTAGAGAATATTTCGACCAAACGCGCTCTGTATCAGAGTAACTGCCCGCTCAGCGGAAACATTGCCGTGGTCAAGAAAGGGATTCAACTCAACGACTTCCATTGAAGTCATTCGCCCGTTACTTGCGCACTCTTCCAGCAGCAAGTGGGCCTCTCTGTAGCTGACGCCACCGGGAACGAGGGTTCCAGTACCCGGGATGACGTCGGGGTCACAGCCGTCCAGATCGAAGCTCACATGGAACCCCGCAGTTCCCGCGTTGACGAACTCAAGCGCTTGCTTCGACACCTCGCTCATTCCAAGTTCGTCGATATCGCGCATTGTAAAAACCTTAATGCCCGACTCACGGATGAATTTCCGCTCGACCCGGTCAACATCGCGAATACCCAACAAAACAACATTCTTCGCATTCACTGCGGGACTCATATTCAGAATAGACGATAATTCCTCATCGCCGTATCCGAGCAGGTGTGCCAACGGCATGCCATGAATATTGCCGCTGGGTGAAGTCTCTGGAAGATTCATGTCGCCGTGCGCATCGAACCAGATCAAACCGATGCTCTGTTTCTTCTTCTTGAAATGTGCAGCGAGCCCGGAAACAGTACCCATCGCGATGGAATGATCGCCACCGATTACTAACGGTTGCTCACCCTTATCCAACGCGTCGAGAGTCTCCGTCGCAAGCTGCCGACATACGTCCAGTATCTCGCTCTTGAACCGTAGTCGGGTACTTTCCGACTTCCTTGTCTCCATCGCCGGTACAGGTATATCTGACTCTATCGATATCGTGAAACCGATTTTCCGCATCGCACCGCCGAGTCCGGCGACGCGAAAAGCCGAGGGACCGGCGTCAGTCCCACGACGCGAAGCACCAAGATCCAGCGGAACGTTGATGATACGAATCGGTTTCAATGTTGGGTGCATATTGTTCTGCCCGTTACTTGAGAGTCACGATTAGCCATCAGACAGAGGATAGTGAGCCTGTGTCAAGTTCTCTATCGGGACAAATTCAAATTCGAATCCGAAACAACGCCGTGCCACAAGGGCCAGCGCGTTTTTTTTACGCTAGTAGTCTGGACAGACTGCCCCATACACCGTAACGCGATTAGCGGGAAGCGCGAACTCGGAATCGGAATCGGAATCGGAATCGGGCGGATTGTGACAAGGATTCTCGAGCGGTCGAAATCGTAGTTGGACTACCCGATCGAGGGCTTGGGCTAACGCCATGATTGCTTGCGAGTCACTCCCGACCGCGTCAAGCCAATGCATTAATAATGGCATCAGCAATGAAAGTTGCTCTTTCCTTCGTCGCGTTCTCGCCCATCAAACCAATTCGCCAAGCTTTGCCCGCGAATTTACCAAGCCCGCCGCCAAGCTCAATATTGCGATCCCTCAACAGTCCGGTACGCACCGCCGCATCATCCACTCCGTCCGGCACGCGAACCAATGTCAGCGGCGCGAGGCGACAATCGATGTCGACTATCATCTCCAGTCCGGCTGCTTCCAGCGACCCATACAACTGCTGTGCCGCCGCTGTATGACGAGCCCAGCGAGTTGGTAGCGTCTCTTCAACTACCAGCCGCAGCGCTTCATTGATCGCAAACAACGAATTGACTGGGGCTGTGTGGTGATACGCGCGAGTCTTTTCACCGCTTTCGTAATAACTCATGAGCAAACTGATATCGCAGAACCAACTTTGCACTTTGGATGTGCGTCGTTTGACTTTGTCGATAGCTGCAGATGAAAAAGTGATTGGCGACAAGCCAGGCACACATGACAAGCATTTCTGGCTACCCGAGTACGCGACATCAAGGCCCCACTCGTCGACATTCAGTTCTACACCACCGAGTGATGTCACACAATCAGCGATCGTCAGACAGCCGTGTTGTTTGGCAACCGCGGCAATTGCCGCAGCATCTGAGCGAACGCCAGTGCTCGTCTCCGCATGCACGAACGCGACGACCGCAACGTCTTCGTGATTGTCTAGCACTTCGGCCAAAGCTACCGGATCAACTGGAGTACCCCATTCGAAATCCAGTGAAATAACTTCAGCGCCAATACGCTCGCAGATGTCTTTCATTCGACCGCCAAAAACACCATTAATGCAAACGACGACTTTGTCCCCAGGCTCAACGATGTTGACGAAACTTGCTTCCATTCCTATAGAGCCCGGAGCGGAAAGCACAAACGTCAGCGCGTTTTCTGTTTGAAAACAGTATTTTAGACGCTCGCCGACTTCATCCATGATGCCCAGAAAAACGGGATCAAGATGACCAATCGTTGGGCGCGCTAGCGCCTCGAGAATACTGTCCGGAACGTTCGTAGGGCCAGGTCCGAATAACTCTCGGCGAATCCTATTGTTCAAAATATCTCCTGTGATTGATGCGATCTTTTGCGAGACGATAGTAGCTTCTGTAACCCACAATGCAAGGAATGCCTTTTGTATCGGGCGAGAACGCGGCTGCTCAAATGACGAGTATTCGGGCCCTCTGACCGTCTGCTGAGGATATCGAAGCGGCGGTCGCAACGATTCGGGCAGAAGATCGGGGACTCTATGGCTTGGTGAACAACGCGGGTGTCCTGATTACAGGCCCAATGTCAGACGCCGATATCGAAACTGACTGATGAAATGGAAACCGCACGGCGCGCGGCACCCTTGCTGCGGGCACTAGCAACCGGAAGTGTCTAGGGCCAGCTGCCAGCTGGCGGCCGGCTGTCGATCATTATGGCATCCAGCTTTTTCTGAGCGCGTTTTAGGTCAATAAGGTCACGCTGCTCAAGCATTTCACAGTCGTCGCGAACCATCTGTGCGATGTCGACAGGATAGTGCCGACAGTCTTCAGGACGGTCGTCATAGATATCGCAGGTGAACTTCTTGCCGTCCGGCGACTTCTGCAGCCAGGGACATCGAGCGAAATATTCACCGCTTTCGGGATTCACCCAGACCTTATTACCCTGGACGTAGCGAGAAATATCCGGTCGGCGGGTTTCCCACCAGTCGATCTCCTCCGCTGAAGCCGACAAACCACCATTACCCGCCGTTTCACAACACTTGCCGCATGAGTTGCAGTTCTTCATTCTGCCAGAATACAGGACATTGCCAGAAAACGTAGTGGGCCCCATGGAATCGGGAGATGATACACCCCACTTTCGCAGACGCAGACGAATTCCAAATTGACTTCGCAATACCCACAGATGGCTCGTGGTCGGCTAGGGTATGGTCCAGGACCGTCAATCCGGCCTGTCCGTCATGAGGGGACGGAAAAAGGCGATATCTCGCTGAGCGGCAAGCTCCATCATCTCGCCCTGGAACAAATGGTCGGTGCCCGGGTAGCTGTGAAATTCGTACTTTTTGCGGCGCATGTAGAGCTCCTTGGCAAGTTGTTCTGACCATTTGTAGGCGGCGCCACGATCACCGACGGAATGCTGGATGATGATCGGCGTATTCAGCTTGTCCAGATGCAGCAACGGTTCACTGTCCCGATAATCGAAATCGTCGTCGAGTGCTGCAATCCTGCGTCGCAGCCTTTCGACGACTGACTTCGGCGTTTCGCTGCTATCAAACGCGGTGGGATCCGAGTAACGCGAGTAATAATAGGATTGATCCCAAATATCGCCACCGACGCTCGACCACATTGATGCGCCTTTGATTCGGTCGGTCGACAGCAAGCTCCGCAGGGTCACCTCGCCGCCCATCGAGTGACCCCACATGAAGATATTGTCTTGATCAGCCTCATCCAGCGAGTCGAACCCCGCCAGCAGGTTCAGAACATCTTCAGTGTAGTAGCTCGATTCCAGCATTCCCTCCGTGAACTCGAGGCCCTCGGAGTTGTTGTGGCCCCGAAAGTCCGGCATTACGACCATGAACCCCTGTGCTGTGAACAACTCCGGTATCCGCCGGTAATAGTCGCCCGGGCGCCAGTCCTTTCCCTCTGCCGTAATGCCGTACTTGGGCGGTTCCGGATGATGACCGTGGTTTGCGATCAGGACCGGGTACCCACGCTTGGGCGCGGGTTCGGTCGGCACCGCCACAAGCGTATGGAGATCCAGTCCAGCCGATGTGTAGGAATACAGGTACGAAGAGAAACCTGGCCCACCTTGGATCTCTCCGACCAGCATCAATGAAACATCCCGATTTTCGGCGCGAAGCTCATCAATCGATTTGGGCGCCGGCTTCGAGCACGCCGAAGCCGACATCAGGAGCAACAAAACCGTGACCAGTGTGCGCCCCATGTTGCGCTCCTAAATCAGGCGCTCGAAGAGGAACAAGAACAAAACCGTCAGCGCAAAGAAAACGAGCAGTAAATAGCTGACTTTGTCGACCTTGCCCGGCACCAGGTACCAGCCACCTTCCTTTTCAGGCAGCCCTTTGTCTTTGAACATTTGTTGCTGTCCCTTTATCGAGAATTCGGACCACTCGGCCTGCGTGCCGTCAATGACGCGGCTTGCAAGCAATGACGCAGCGATATTTACGCCACCGCCAAACAGGCAATACCACGGCCAGGCAATATCGGTCTGCGTTGCCAGGTACCAGACCATCACAAATCCGATCACTACGCCGACCAGGAGACCTTTTTCTGTGGTCTGCTTCGAGAAGAAACCCAGGCCATACATGCTGAGCTTGGCGCCGACAAAGTAGGATCCAATCTTGCTCAGCGTTTGCAGCACCGAGCCTTCAAGGGCTGAATACATGATGGCCGGGACGATAATGACGATTGCCCAGAATACCGTGAACGCACGCGATACCACGAGGTAGTGCTCGGGTGACTCGTTCTTGCGGAAGTACTTCTGGTAAAAATCGACGGTCGAAATGGTTGCCAGCGAGTTGAACGATGAATCGAGCGTTGACATCGATGCCGCTACGATCGCCGCAGCGATGATGCCCATCAGACCCGGCAGCCCGTAGTTGGCAGCAAAATCCAGAATGATCGTGTTGCCGTTCTCGAATTCCTGTCCGCCGTAATAACCGTAGAACAGAATGCCGAGAAAAAAGAACAGGAAGTAAATAAAGAACGCGACGAAGCCCATCAACAAGAACGACTTTTTGGCATCGCCAATGTTCTTGGCCGCAAGCGTTCGCTGAACCATCATCTGGTTGGCTCCATAAACGGTGATGTGGAAAAGCGACATAGCGATAACCCCCGACCAGACAGTTGCCTCCAGGCTCAGGTCGAACGAGAAATTAAGCGGGTTGGTCTTGCCCTGTGCTTTCAGGTCGGCAAGAACCTGGCCCAGCGGCATCGTCATGCTATCGAGCAACGCAAACAGGATAATGAACGCGCCGACGAACAATACGCCAGCCTGGATTACGTCAGTCCAGATCACGGCCGTAATACCGCCCATCATCGTGTAGACAAGTGCAACGACGGTGACGATGACGATAGCCATTTTGACATCGATCCCGGTGATGAATTCTATGACCAGCGACGTGGCGTAGAGAATCGCTGCCGACGTCAACGCCTGCGAGATCAGGAACACGCTCGAAATCACGAGGCGAGACGTGGGTCCGAACCGGCGCTCTATGTAATCGTATATCGAAGCAACGCCGCTGTTAAAGAAGAACGGCAGGAATAACGTGATCACAAAGAAGACGACGATTGGGTAGTTGAGATGGATAGCGATGACAGCGAGGCTCTCCGAATACGACCAGGCCGGGCCGCCGAGAAACGACAACGCACTGACGTAGGTCGCGATCACAGAAATACCGATAGCCCACCACGGTGTTGTTCTGCGCCCCAGGTAAAAGTCTTCCGCAGTATCAACCTTCTTGCTCAAAACCCAACCAAGCAAAAGGTTCAAAAGGATATAAGCGATCAGTATCGACCAGTTAAGCGTTCCAAAATCTGACATACGTCCCCCGGAAATTATTTTTCTAGTGTGCCGTCCAGCCGCCATCGACTTTGAGGCTGTGACCGGTCACCATGCCTGCGCCTGGTGAGACAAGGTAAAGCACGGCCGCCACGACGTCGTCGACGCTGGCCAGTTTCGCGAGCGGAATCATGCTCATTACGAATTCCCGGAACTCGGGATCGTCAAGCATTGGTTTGGTCAATGGGGTCTCTACGAATGTCGGCGCAACCGTGTTGACGCGTATGCCGCGTGGCGCGAGCTCGACAGCCATTGCTTTGGTCAGACCTTCAACCGCGTGCTTCGTCATGCAATAAACCGTTCGGTTTGGCGAACCGACGTGGCCCATCTGCGAGGACATATTGACGATCGAGCCCTCGATCCGCTGTGCGAGCATCGCCCTCGCCGCTGCTTGCGCGACACGAAAGGTGGCACGGACATTCAATCCAATGACAAAGTCGAGCGACTCGGTATCGACGTCAACGAATGATTGTGGCCGGTTGCCGCCGGCATTGTTTACGAGGATGCTCAAACCCTTGAGCGCCTCGATCTTCGTCAGTATCTCGTCAGTCGTAACGTCGACGGCCCAGGTTTCGATCCGGCCCGATTCGTGGGCACCAACGTCAGCCAGGTCATTCACCGAGCGGGCAACGGCAACGACACGAGCGCCCGCGTCGGCGAGCGCTTCGGCGCAACCACGACCGATGCCACGTCCAGCACCTGTTACAATCGCGATTTGCCCGTCAAGTGGCCTATTCATCTGGTTCCCCACATTGCATGCGAATGCAATATTGCCTAGCATTGTCAGCGAATGGAAGCCGGCGTTCAGGAGCGTCTGTTGAGAAAACAACAAAAACAAAGGCAAGACACTAGCGACAGAGCCGACCGGAAGCGTGCTACGTCGTACGATGTGGCTGAATTGGCCGGCGTATCTCAGTCCGCCGTATCGCGCGTTTTTCAAGCCGGAGCAAGCGCCTCAAAAGACATGCGCGATCGCGTACTTTCCGCCGCGAACAAGCTTGGCTATCGTCCCAACGCTATTGCGCGAGGCTTGATTACGCAACGTTCCAACATGGTTGCCGTCGTCATCTCCAAGTTGACCAATCTCTACTATCCGGAAGTGCTCGTGCAATTGACGCAGCGGTTTTCGGAGCACGGAGTGCGCGTACTTTTGTTCGCACTCGAGCACGAGGGCGATACCGCGAAGGTCCTCGAGCAGATGCTGCAGTTTCGCGTCGATGGAATCCTGACGGCGGCGATGTTCACGCCGGAACAGCTCAAGACCGTTGACAACGCGCAAATCCCGCTCGTGTTTTATAACCGTACGTTGAAAGATCAACTTGTCAGCTCGGTGCGCTGTGACCAGGAAGAAGGCGAACGCTGGCTCGTCAATGAACTGGTCAATGCCGGGCACAAGACATTCGGTATTGTTGCAGGGCCGCCAGACTCCGTGGTCGGCATTGAACGCAAGACAGGGGCGCTCGAAGAGTTATCCAAGATGGGCATTACCGACATTACAACGGTGAGCGGAGACTTCGGATACGCAACCGGCCGCGAATGCTTCACAAAACTGGTGCAAAAACGCGGCAGCCCCCCGGATGCCATTATTGCCGCCAACGATGTCATGGCAATTGGCTGCATTGATGAAGCGCGCGAAGGCTATGGATTGATCGTGCCTGACGATATTTCAGTTGTTGGCTTCGACGGTGTCGGTCCGGCGCGCTTCGCTGCCTATGACGTGATGACGGTTCGCCAGCCTGTACAGCGTATGACCCAGTCCGCCGCGTCGATGCTGATTGAACGCATTGAGAATCCTGAACTGTCGCCTGAAAAGCGCTCTTTTTCCGGCATGCTGATTCGTGGCAGCTCGGCGCGACTTCAATCCTACGACGCCTAGCGCGAGCCGCATATGCCTGCGGAAAATATCTTGCTGCTTCCGGGCATGATGTGCGATGAACGACTCTGGTCGCATCAGATCGCGGCATTCGACGTGCCCGTGCACGTCGCCGATACCAGTAAGTCGGATAATTTTGCAGACATGGCAACACAGGTGCTTGCGGCGGCACCGCGAAGGTTTGCGACGGCAGGCCTGTCGATGGGCGGCATACTCGCGTTCGAAATATGGCGGCAGGCGCCCGAGCGGGTAACACACCTTGCGTTGCTCGACACGAATCCGCATCCGGACGCGCCAGGCAGGAAAGCATTACGCTTCGAGCAGATTGCGGCCGCTGCCTCCGGCAGGCTGGAAGAGCTTGCCATCGAGTCATTGAAACCTTTGTATCTCGCCGAAAAAAACCGCGACGATGAGACAATGCTCAAGACGATTCTCGATATGGCGCTTGAGCTCGGCCCGGAGGTTTTTGAACGCCAGTCGCTGGCCATAATGAACCGTCCGGATAGCACGCCGACGCTGGCCGGCATTTCGTGCCCAACCAGCGTAATTTGCGGTTGCGAAGATACGATTTGCCCGGTCCGGTTTCACGAATACATGGCGCACGAGATTCCCGACGCAAATCTTGTCGTGATTGATGACTGCGGCCATCTGTCGTCGATAGAGCAACCCGCAGTAGTCACCGAAGAACTCTTGCGCCTTTTTGCCAGATAACAACAGAGGTATCCGAATGCGATCAAGCACAGACAGGATTCTTACCACGCATGTCGGCAGTCTGCCGCGCTCGCAGGCCGTTACCGATGTCGTTTTTTCGCATGAAAAAGGAGAAGAAATTGCAGGCGCCGACGCGATCATTCGGCAAGCCGTCAGCGATGTTGTCTTGAAACAGGTGCAGTCTGGCGTTGACCTGGTCAGCGACGGGGAAATGAGCAAGATCAGCTATGCGACGTATATCAAGGACAGAATTTCCGGCTTCGACGGCGACAGCGAGCGCGAGCCACCGAGCGATCTTGAGGAATTTCCGGGCTTTCTGAATCGGCAGGCAAGTTCAGGCGGCACGCCAACTTATCGACGCCCGTGCTGTGTCGGCGACATCAAGGTCAAGGATATGGGGCCTGTGCAGGTCGATATCGACAACCTGCTAAGCGCAATTTCCAAACACAATCCGACGCAGAGCTTCATGAACGCCGCCTCGCCCGGCGTCATCGCACTGTTTCAGCCCAACAAACATTACGCAACGCATGAGGCCTACCTCGAAGCGCTTGCCGATGCCATGGCGCACGAGTACCGGGCTATTGTCGATGCGGGCATTGTGTTGCAGCTCGACTCTCCTGACCTTGGACTCGGCCGGCACATGATGTTCAAGGACAAGACCGACGAGGAATACCAGTCGTTGGCAGCCATGCACGTTGCGGCGCTCAATCAAGCGCTGGCGGGTATCCCGAAAGACATGGTTCGACTACACGTATGCTGGGGCAACTACGAAGGACCGCACCACCATGACGCGCCGATGGACCTGGTCCTGCCGATTGCCGTGCAGGCAAACGTTGGCGCTCTGCTCTTCGAGTCGTCCAACCCACGCCATGCGCATGAATGGGAAACCTTTGCGAACGCCAAGCTGCCCGACGATCTTATTCTTGTGCCTGGTGTGATCGACTCAACAACGAATTTCGTCGAACACCCGAAACTGGTTGCGGAGCGCATTGAACGCTTCGCCAGTATCGTTGGTCGCGAACGAGTCATCGCGGGTAGTGACTGTGGCTTCTCGACGTTCGCCGGATTCGGCGCCGTCGACCAGGACATCGTGTACGCTAAGCTCAAGAGCATGGCTGATGGCGCCGCGATCGCCAGCGAAAGACTTTGGGGATGATGTGATGGGACGTAACACCGATACATTTCGCAAGCGGCTCGCCGACGGTGACTTGCTGATTGGAACTTTCGTCAAGACGCCCTCGCCAATTGTCGCTGAAATTCTGGGCCTCTCTGATCTCGACGTGTTTTGCGTCGATACTGAACACGCACCGTTTGGGAGGCTCGAGACGGACCTCTGCGTCGGCGCATTTCGCGCCGCCGATCGGCCAAGTCTTGTGCGCATTGCAGACGATTCGCCCACGGAAATTCGCTGCGCGCTGGACAGCGGCGCCACCGGCATTCTCGTTCCGCATGTGACGAGCGCCGAGCAGGCAGAAGCTATCGTTAAGGCGGCTCACTTCGGCGAAGGTGGCCGTGGCTATGCCGGGTCATCCCGCGCAGCGAAATATACGACCAAGTCGATGGCCGATCATATCGCCGACAGTCGTGAGCGGACTACCGTCGTCGTGCAGATCGAAGATATTGCTGCTCTGGATCACGTCGCTCAAATTGCTGCGGTCGAAGGCGTGGACGCCTTATTTGTTGGCCGCGCGGACCTCGCCGTCGCGATGCAAAAAGGCGTTTCGGACAAGCAAGTGGTCGCAACTGTTCGCGACATATGTGTTGCCGGGCAAAGTGCGGGCACAGCGATTGGGATGTTTACACCAAACCTGGATGAAATCTCCGACTGGCGAGATGCGGGTGCCAGCCTGTTTTTGCTCAGCTCCGATCAGTCAATGATGCTGGCCGGCGCGAACGCGCTGGCTCAATCGATCCGGTAGAATTTACGGGCGGTATCGGCAAACAACAGTTGTTGGTCCTGGGCACTCAGACCCGCCGAGAGTTCTTCGTACGCACACCAAACCTGGCTGTAACTTGCGTGCAGCTTGTCGACCGGGAAGTTTGATCCGAACATGGAGCGATCGGCGCCGAAGATTTCGATGCAAGACTCGACAATTGGACGAATCGAATCGACCGTCCAGTTGTGATCGAACATGCCAAAACCGGAGATCTTGCAGTAAACGTTTGGCAACGATGCCAGCAAACGAAGTCCCTCTCGCCACGATTCGATTCCGGC
>CAVXCW010000049.1:0-17281 GCA_963760325.1 uncultured Gammaproteobacteria bacterium
TTGGACGCCGAAGGCGGGCCGTAGGCCCGAGAATCGCCACGAGGCGATTCGAGTCAATCTCTCCGAGCCGCTATCGGCTATCCATTACAGTCGGGATCTGACCCTTGGCTGTTCTGCTCAGTCACGTACTCCGGACACCTCTATCGACCTCGCGACGCTCTCTGCGTTGCCCAATGACATCAGGTTTGCACCCGACACACCTGGAATGGTCTTGAGCTCCCTAAGAATTTCCGCGCAGATCTCGATACCCTCGTGCTCCGGATCCGGCGCTTGCCTCAGCCGCTTGATGACCGCATCCGGAACGACGGCTCCACGCAAATTTCCTGCAAGCCATTCAGCGACGTCGGCCGAAGGTACCGGCGCTATTCCAACAATGACGTTGATTCTCTCGAGCAGTTTTGCCGAGATGAGACCGGCGACGTAGCGTTTGATCAGCTCGACGTCGAAACAGAGCTGAGTCTGAACGAACTTGATTCCTGCATCCGCCTTCGCTGTCAGCTTTTCAGGCTGCCAGCCACGGGACGGATTGAATGCGGTAGCAATCGAACCGATAAAAAAATCTGGGGGGTTCGAGTTCTCCGGATCCGACTGCATGGCGTACGCGGCAGCGATAAGCCGCCTTGTACCCCAGTCGTAGACGGTGGCAGCCTTCACGGGGAAATCCGCGGGAAATCTCTGGCCTCGCATCAGCAACAAACTGCTCACGCCGAGTGCGGCGGCTCCCAGCAGGTCACTGCGCAACGCAATGCGATTGCGATCGCGGCAGGTGATATGCAGGACAGGGTCGATATCGTGCTTGAGCATTATGCCGGCCGCAACCAGGGGGGACATGTGAACACGGCCGCCGGGGTTATCCGTAATCTGCACTGCATCGACCGTCGACGTCAGGATTTGAGCCTGATCAACAATTGACGCGGCAGTCGATCGTGAATCCAGTTCCAGCTCGGCACTGACGGTGAAGTCCTGGGTCCGTACTGCTTCTCGGAAAGTTTTCAAGGGGCGATCCGCGACAACGATGTCGCAAGTTTCGGATCAATGAGCTTCTAATGTCAATGTGATTCCGCGTGGACCCGTTGTAGAATTCGGAGCTCAGTCAATTGGGTAAAGGGCACCGACAGCGACAATGAGCACCGCGGCCGCACAAAAAGCCACGTTCAGGGAGGCTGTAGGACTTGTCGGCGAAGGTCAGGTTGATCGGGCTGAGGAAATCTGTCGAAACGCGATCGAGGAAGATCCAGAAAACATCAATCTGCTGGCGCTACTTGGTGCAATACAGATCAAACGAAAGCGCTTCCAGGACGCGGAACTCTGGCTCGCAAAGGCCATAGATCTGGCACCGACCTTCGCGAAACCGCACGAAGACCTGGGAATAGCACTGCTGCATTTGAATCGAGTCGAGGACGCACTGCCCATATTGGAGAAGGCGACCCGGCTCGATCCATCCCTGGAACTTGCCTGGCTAAACCTCGGAAAAGTGCTGGCGATGCGGGGCAAGGGCAAGGAGGCGGATGAGGCGTTCGAGAAAGCATTCGCTCTTAATCCGGAGCGCAAGAAACTGGCGCTTGCGGCAGAGCATCACCAGGCCGGGCGCGCTGAAGAAGCGGCACGACTCTACAAGGAGGTGCTGAGGGACAATCCAAAGAACGTTGACGCATTGCGGATGTTGGGCATCATGGCGTACGCCGCGTCCGACATCGATGAGGCTGAGCGCCTGTTCCGGCGTACCGTCGAACTCGCGCCCGATTTCGTCAATGCGATTATCGACCTTGGCAATACGCTCAAAGAACAGAGTCGATATGAAGAAGCCATCAATTGTTTCAAGCAGGCGGCCAAGCTCGAGCCAACCAGCGTCAAAGCACACTACTTGCTCGCATCGACGCTTAGCCCCGCCGCGCTTAATTATGATGCCATCGAGTCTTATGAACGCGTGCTGGAACTAAGGCCCAGGCACGCCGGCGCCATGCTTGGGCTTGGCCACATGCTAAAAACAGTCGGCCGCCAGGAAGATGCCATAAAGGCTTATCGCGATTGCATCGAGGTGAAGCCTGACAAAGGCGAGATTTATTGGAGCCTGGCGAATCTCAAGACCTACAGTCTCACTGACAAGGACATCCGCGAAATGGAGTCCTGGGTCGACAGGGAAGGCATCGGCGACGAATCCCATGTCAATTTTCTTTTCGCCCTGGCCAAGGCCCACGAAGACAGGGGTGAATTCGATCGAGCGTGGGAGTATTACAGTCGTGGAAACTCGACTCGTCGAATGCTTGAGCATTACGATCCGGTCGGCACAGAGGTAAAAAACGACGCCATCGTCGAGGTATTCAGCAGGGATTTTGTCGAAAAGAGTTCCGGCCTGGGCTATCCGGATGAATCACCGATCTTTATTGTCGGCCTGCCGCGTTCGGGTTCCACCTTGATCGAGCAAATACTTGCGAGCCACAGCATGGTTGAAGGAACCTCGGAGTTGCCGTACGTCCAGCAGGTGGCGAGAACGCTCGATCGGAATCGCGCCGACGGCATCAATTTTCCGCGGGCGTTACTCGAACTCGAGGAAAAACACCTCAAGGCGCTTGGCAAAGACTACCTGGATCGCGCTCAAATGCACCGGCTGGAAGGTGCGCCGCGCTTTATCGACAAAATGCCGAACAACTTTCCCAGTGTAGGATTCATCCACCTGATGCTGCCGAATGCAAAGATCATCGATGCCCGGCGCTATCCGCTCGATTCCTGTCTGAGCTGCTACCGGCAGCTTTTTGGACAAGGTCAGCCGTTTACTTATGACCTCACCGACATTGGCGAGTATTTTCTGCAGTACCAGCGCATGATGGACCACTGGCACGAGGTTATGCCGGGTCGTGTGATGACGGTTCAGTACGAGGACGTTGTCACCGATTTTGATACTCAGGTTAAGCGGTTGCTCGACTATTGCGAGCTACCGTTTGAAGAGGCTTGCCTGCGCTTTCATGACACCGATCGTCCAGTGCGCACCGCAAGCTCAGAGCAAGTGCGGCAACCTATTTACTCGAAGTCTGTGCACTTCTGGCGCAATCACGAGAAAAATTTGAGCGAACTCGTCGAAGTACTGCAGCCTGTTCTCGATCGCTACAAGCAATACGACGACATCAACGCGTAGTGGGGACATTCCTGATTTAATGTACTAACAGGTCAATACATTAAATCAGGAATGTCCCCATCACCTTACTCGATATCAAACGGCCAGACTTCCAGGCCATGAATCGCGTTGCGAATGTCCATCGTCAGGTTAATACTCAGCGTCGTCTTCATTGACGCCAGATCGTGCAGGGTAATGGTTGACGGCGATGAGCCTGCAGCGATCAGGCTGTCATCGATCGCGCAAAGACCCCGTGCAAAAGCCTGGCGTGCGATACGCGAATCGTCCAGTTCAGTATGCGTGAGAAGACTGTCGTCGTATCGCGGCACTCGGAACAGGCGCTCTTTCTCCGGCGACACGAAGCGCACGATATCGGATTCCGTATCGTTGAACAGGACGCCGTCCAGAAACGGCCGCGCATTATGGGAGCCAGCCGGTAGCGGGCTGACCATGCTGATCTGATTGCCTGTGTAACGGAGCAGGCCGCCGGTCCTGAGGCCGCTGATAAACATGCCGTGGCTTGTGCAATACACGTTATTAATATGTAGCTCATTGCGAAGCGGCGGCCCTTCGGTCCCGCGCGGCAAAAACGGTGTCGCCTGAAAACCGTCGACGGTCTTCGTGATGTGCAAGCCCCAGGTAAAGCGCTCTTGGTCGAGGTCGAATCCCAGAACTGCATCGTGACCGGTCGACGTAACATAGAGGCGGCGCTTGTAACGATGTATTTCGTGACAGTGTTTCAGATACGGCGACTGAAAGGACGCTATTTGTTCGAACTCCGGGCTGTAGACAAATAGTTCGTCGCTGGCGGCGATATACACTTTGCTTTTATCGAACGCGACCCCACGCAAGCCGCGATCCCAGCCTCGTCCTTGCCAGTCTATGTTTGCCGTATTCCAATCGACCGGTTGTGCAACTCGCTGCCGATCGAGATCGATGAGATAGATTCCGCCGTGACTTTCGCCCTGACGACTGCCACGGACGACTGATGTCGCCAGGAGTGTCGTCACCGGCGGACCATCGCAGCGGGCCGGAAGCATTCACATTGTGAAACGCGCATAGTTGGAGGGCCTTATGTGGGAACAGGTAACATGATGAATACTATGCATATACTCGCATATATGGAGATCCGGGGTGCGCCGACGCGCAAAGCCGGAACGCAGCGATCGAAATGATTGTCATGGGAGCGTGGATCGGCGGCTCGCACTGAGGTACGATCGGGCATAAGTAACGTCGCGCGATAAGTGACGTACTCAACCGCAAGAATAAAACGTTTTTGTTACCGGGGGGCAAGAATGTCTGACGCTAAATCAATGAACCAATTTTCCAGGACTTCACTCGGCGTTGCTGTTTCGGCAGCCTGCGGTGCCGTTCCCGTTGCGCAAGCACAGGACGTCGGCATCGAGGAAATCGTCGTGACCGCCACGAAGCGCGCGGCGAGTATTCAAGATGTTCCGATGTCGATCCTGGCATTCACCGACGAAGACATCGTTCGTGAAGGTTTCAAGCAGCTGGACGACTATGCGGGCCGCATACCGGCGCTGTCTTTCGGCACCAGGCATCCCGGTGGGTCGAACGTCATAATGCGTGGCTGCGCCGTGTCGGGCATTGCGTTTAGCGACAACCCGACGACCTCTGTCTACCTCGACGAACAACCGATTACAGTTGCCGGCTTCAACCCGGATCCCAGGTTAATCGATATCGAGCGAATCGAAGCCCTGAGTGGCCCGCAGGGCTCACTGTTCGGCGATGCGTCGCAGTGCGGCACATTGCGCATCATTACGAACAAGCCGAAGACGGATGCGTTCGAGGGCTGGGTTGATCTGGGCGCGTCAAGCGTCGCTCATGGAGAACTCGGCTACGAAGTCAGCGGAATGGTCAACTTTCCGATTGCCGATAACAAAGCCGCGCTGCGCCTCGTGGGATTCTATGCCGAAGAAGCCGGTTACATCGATAACGTACTGGGAGGGAGTCCGACCGGACCGTTGTTTCCAGCGGGTGGGGTCAGTACGTTCGACAACGCAGAGTTCGTTGCAGAAGATGTGAATGGATCGACGACGTCGGGTGCGCGAGCCAATCTCCGCTGGCTCCCGACGGAAGACTGGACGGTGGACGCCGGGGTCATTTATCAGAAAGTCGAAGAAGATGCTTTCGGTGATACCGATTTGCCTGAGAGTTTTCTGGACGGGCGAAGTCTTGGCGAATGGCAGCAAATGCGTTACGAAGAGGAAGACTTCGAGGACGAATGGTACCAACTTGCGCTGACGCTCGAAGGCAGTTTGGGTGGGGCCGAGGTGGTTCTTGCGAGCTCTTTCCTGAATCGTGAATACTTCTTTCGGGCGGATGCGACGACCTATCTCGGCGGCTGGCAGGAACGCTATCCGAACAAGTTAAGCGGTGGCGGTTACTACACCATCTATGATTTTCTTCCCGACCAGGATCCGCGTGCGCAGGTATTCAGCACCGGCGAGTCGGACCGGACCAGCGTTGAGCTGCGCGTAGCGACGCCCAGCGATTCCAACAGCCGCTGGTCGGGGATCGTTGGCGCGTTCTACAACAACACCGAGGGGCATTCGCATTTCTCGTCGAACGTAAAAGACTTCGATCAGAGCGGGCCACAAACCGTCGCCTACTCAGTCGGCGCCCACTATTACCTGAACTATGTCGCGTTCTACTATAACTGCGGTACCGGCCCGGACAATGCAAACGACTGTATCGACCCCGTAGCACCGTCGAACAACTGGTGGACCGGCGTGTATGACAACACGCTGAAGCAGACCGCCCTGTTCGGTGAAATCAGCTTCGATATTAATGACAACTTCAGCATCACCGCAGGCGGTCGCTGGTTCAGCGTCGATCTTGACCGGCGCTTGCAGCAGGCGACGCTGGTGGGTGGTTTGTCCGACTACCGGACGATGGCGCCCGAAGCAAATTGCTCTGGTTCAACCGGCGACCATTGCTACCAGGACACGGTATCGTCGTCATCCGAGACCGGCTTCGTGCCCAAGGTCACACTGAATTATGACCTCAGCGACGGCGTGATGTTCTACGGTACCTACTCGGAGGGTTTTCGACGCGGCGGCGCCAATGCTGCAAAACCCAGGTCGATCTTTGGTCGTGCTCCCTACGACGAGTTTAGCTCCGATCTGGTTAAGAACTACGAGATCGGTACCAAGACCACGTTGGCAGACGGGCGCGTGCAGTTCAACGTTACCGCGTATCGGATGGTCTGGGAAGATATGCAGATCGAGGCTGAAGATCCGACGCCCAACCTTTTTACACTCGGTATCCTCAATTTCCCCGAGGCTGAAATCACTGGCGTAGAGGCATTCCTGAACTGGCTACCGGCCGACGGCTGGAACGTCGCGGCGAACGCGGGTTTCAAC
The DNA here is from genome assembly GCA_963760325.1 of uncultured Gammaproteobacteria bacterium. Classification (GTDB taxonomy): domain Bacteria; phylum Pseudomonadota; class Gammaproteobacteria; order Steroidobacterales; family Woeseiaceae; genus UBA1847. The sequence goes on from CAVXCW010000049.1 coordinate 6,499, forward strand.
AATGCGGAGCTGTCGAAGAGCGCTACGCTGGTGGTTGAGGGTGCGCCGATCGACCGATCCGCAGAGAAAGGTACCCGTTTGCCGTTGACGCCGGATATGAAGCTTAGCCTCAACGTTGATCGATACTTCGACAACGAGCTGTGGGGCGCGGAGCCTTCAGTTGGAATTGCGATCCAGCACACGGGTGAATCCGTGAACTCACTGGCCGGCATTCAGTCGGTCGAGTTCGATCAGCCGGTACGCAAGCAGGACCCGTATACGCTCGTCAACCTCCGCTTCGGTCTCGAGGCCAACAGCTGGAGTGCAACATTGTTCGTCAATAACCTCACCGACGAGTACGCCAAGCAGTTCTACAATGACCGCTGGGCGCAAACCAGGCTCAGTGTTAACCGACCGCGCACCATTGGCATCAGTTATCGGCGGAACTTCAGGTAATCACGCTGGGTCTGGGTTCGCTTCGTCGGGCATTCCGTGCCGTGCCCGTGTTTTAGCATAGCGATTGCTTGGGAGGCTGTTATCCACGATGGACATCGATTCCCTGTTTAGCGATCTCGGCAGCGTCGATAGCACGGCGCTAGCCGACGCGATCCTTGCACAGGACGAGCAAGCCTGGTGGGAAGACCAGAAACGTCAGCACGTATTCGATGTGCACCGGGAAACGGAATCCATCGTCCTCGTGTTTGTTAATCTCGAAAGCTGGCCCGAAATAGAAATCGTGAAACAGCCAGGGTGGGACCGGCTAGCCGATGTGGCTGTCCCGGTCATGCACGACATCATCGACCGGCATTATCCAAAAGGTGGCACCATTATCCGCGCGATGGCGGCCAAGTTACTCGCTGGCGGCAAGATCAAGCCGCATGTCGATACGCATCCGTCATTTCATTACGGCCACCGCATCCATGTGCCAATTACAACCAACCCCAGGGTACGCTTCATGATCGATGGACGACCTCACAAACTCGACGTCGGCAGAGCCTATGAAATTAATAATCAGAAGAATCATAGCGTGATGAACAAGGGCAAAGACGATCGGATCACGTTTATCTTCGACTATGTTCCGCCCGATCAACTCGTCAAGCTGGGGAAGCTTCAGCGCGGGCGGCGGACTGCCTCGGCCTGAAAGGCACCCCCAGTCATTCGGCCAGATGGAAAATGAATGGGGACATTCTGCTTTTCGCGGCTACCAACGTTAGTCGTGAAAAGCAGAATGTCCCCGTTATTCCAGGTGTTTCGCGATGGCGTGCATGATCAACGCGGTTTCGGTATCCACGCGCTCGCTCTCCGCGTCTGGATCAGACGACTGTTTGGCAATGACCACGTCGGCGTCCGAGTTGATATAGATGAACTGCCCGTGGATACCTAACGCGGCGACCGCGTCGACGCCCGTATAGCCCCACCACTGGTCGTGATAGGAATCGGCGACTTTTTCATACCAGGGATCGTTGTAGTAGCGATTGAACTTGTTCGCATTACGCTTGGTTTTGATCCGTTGAGCGATCTCTTTGGAAATGACCTGCCGGCCGTTGAACGAACCATCCTGGAGTATCATCTGGCCGAAACGCGCTGCGTCCCTGAGCGTAATCGCGAGGCCACCGCCGGCCATTTCGACGCCATGAAAATCCAGCCAGAAATAGCCTTCATGCTCGGCTCCGAGTGGCGTCCAGATCATCTGGTGTAACGCGTCAGCAAGATTCCCGCCGGTTACCCGCCGAATGATCCAACCAAGCACCTCCGGGTCGGGCGTGACGTAGTGAAAAGCTTCGCCATGCGCAAAACCCTCCTGTTTATCGATGAGCGATTGCAGGTTTGAATACAGGCCCTCGCCCTCGGGCAGCATCGCGGTCAAAAAACTGGTGATATGGGCGTCCGGATTATAGTAGTCCTCGATGTAGTGGATCGAGTTCGTCATGTCGAGCATCTGCTGTACGGTCGCATCGCCAAATGCGGTTCTTTCCAGTTCCGGCACGTACTCGGCGACGAGTGCATCGCCGTCCACCCGTCCTTCTTCCATTAGCATTAACAGGATCGTTCCCGTAAATGACTTGGTGACCGAGAACATCAGGTGTTGGGTCGTGGGGGTTTGATCGTTGAAATACGTCTCGTATACGACTTCGCCGTTCTGCAGCACGATGAATCCGTCCGTGTACGCCGACTCGAGCCATTCGCCCACCGTCACTCCGCGTCCGTCGGGGAACGCGACCTCCAGCGCGGACAGATCAATCGAGCGCTTGCCAAGTTCCGCAACAGTGCCACCGACTGCTACGTTGCGTGTCGGCACGACCTCACGCAGATGTCGCAGCGACCACCGGTTATACGGCGGCTGCAAGAAGTTCTCGATCGTTACGAGTTTCTCATCCGGCGGGGGCGCGCCGATCATAAGACCGATTTCTCGTGCGGTCATCGGCAGGTCATCGGCACTGGCCGCCGATGGGAACACAAAAAAATACAGCGCGATCAGAAGGACTCTTAGCATGTTCTTTCACCGCAATATTTTGATGTTAGCTCGCCGCGGCGAGCGCCTGGTCAATATCCGCAATGATGTCATCGATATGCTCGATTCCGATGCACAGGCGAACCATGTCTGGCGTTACACCCGCAGATTGAAGCTCGTCTTCAGACAATTGTCGATGCGTCGTCGATGCCGGGTGGGCGGCTAATGACTTGACGTCTCCGATGTTGACCAGTCGCAGGAATAGATCCAATGAATCATAGAACTTCACCGCGGCGTCGTAACCGCCCTTTACCCCAAACGACAACAATGCCGACGGTTTGCCGTTCGTGTACTTCATCGCGAGGTCGAAGTAGGGCGACTCCGGCAAGCCGGCATAGTTGACCCATTCAACGCGCGAGTCCTCGCTGAGGTACTTTGCAACGACGATCGCGTTCTCGCAATGTCGCTCCATGCGTAACGGCAGAGTCTGTAGTCCCTGCAGTATAAGGAACGCGTTCATCGGACTCATTGCCGAGCCGGTATTGCGCAAAGGCACGGTCCTGGCACGACCAATATAAGCGGCGGCTCCGAGCGCCTCCGTGTAGACGACGCCATGATACGAGTCTTCAGGTTGTGTCAGCATGTGAAACTTCTCAGGATAGTCTGCCCATGGAAACTCGCCGCTATCGACGATAACGCCGCCCAGCGAATTGCCGTGGCCCGCCATGTACTTGGTCAGGGAGTTGGCCACGATGTCGGCGCCCCACTCGATCGGTTTGATCAATGCAGGCGTGGCCACCGTATTGTCGACGATCAACGGTACACCGTGCTCATGCGCCATCTTCGCAAGCGCTTCAATATCGACGACGTTGCCTGCGGGGTTGCCTATCGACTCACAAAAGACTGCGGTCGTTTTATCGTCGATCAATCCTTCCATGCTGGCGGCACTGTCGTCACTCGAGAAGCGCACATCGATACCGAGCTTCGGCAACATGTGCTTAAATAATGTGTAGGTACCGCCGTACAGCATCGGCACGGTGACGATGTTGTTGCCTTTCTCAGCCAACGTCAGGATCGCGTAATGAATCGCGGCGCTGCCGGCACTCAAGCCGAGGCCGCCGATACCGCCCTCGAGCTGCGCGCATCGTTGCTCGAGCACGTCAACGGTTGGATTCATTATTCGGGTGTAGATGTTGCCTGGAACTGCCAGATTAAACAGGTCTGCGCCGTGTTGTGCGTTGTCGAATTCGTAGGCGACCGTCTGGTATATCGGGACTGCTACGGAATTGGTTGCGCTATCTGATTTAAAGCCGGCGTGGATCGCCAGTGTCTCGTCTTTCATGAACGGTTCCTTGAGATTGTCCTGGTTGGGCTAATTGGTGGATGTTGCCGATTCGTCAATATCTGGTGTGGCAGGTGTAGCTTCGATTTTCTCTGCGACAGGCCAGCCGGAGCGCAGGTGCAGGTCGCGCTGGGGAAACGGAATCTCGATACCGTACTCGGCCAGCTTGGTCTCGAGCGCCCAGAGATACGCCGCACGCGTGCGAGTAGGGCGCCGGGCACCCTGGCGATTAACCCACACAAGCATCAGGAAATTCAGGCTGTTGTCACCGAACTCCACGAGCCATATGTCAGGCTCGCGGCCCTTCATGTTGGTCAGCGTATATTGCACCTCGGCCGCGGCCTCGAGCGCCGCTTTCTTGACGAGGTCTTTGTCGCTGCCGTAGGCCACGCCGAACGGGATTCGTACACGAAGGATGCGTTCGCCGAGCGTCCAGTTCGTGAGTCGGGTGGTCACGAACTCCGAGTTGGGCACGACGATGTCGATGTTGTCGTTGGTATTGATGAGCGTGCTGCGCACGTTGATCGACTTCACGGTACCCGTCAGCCCCGTATCGAGCTCAACGTAGTCGCCAACGCGCAATGAGTGTTCAAAAAGAATAATCAGCCCGGATACAAAGTTATTGACGATGGACTGCAGACCGAAACCGATGCCGACACTGAGCGCACCGGCGACCAGCGCGAGGTTGCTGAAGTCGAGTCCGATCGAGGACAGCGCTATGAACAGACCAAATATGATGATGGCGTAATGGCTGAGTCGACCTACCGTGTACAGGGATGCCTGCGTTCCGGCGGACTCGCTGTCACCAAATCGACGGATTGCATGGCGGATGCCTCGCGACAGCAGGAACGCCACAGTTAGAATGAGCAGTACTCGAAGTATGTCGCCACCCGTGACGGGTGTTTCGCTTATCGAGAACAAGGTGACGTCGGCTAGGCTCGCGATTCGTATGTAGGCTGTCTTGATTGCACGGCTTATGCTTGTCAGCCCGGATTTGAAAGCGCCGGTGTATTCCGCCGCAACGCTGTCGACTGCCAGCATCAGGAGCTTGAGATCGGCCGCCTCCGCATCCAGATTGCCGATCTGAGCGAGGGTTTCCTGTGCGGTTCCCAATCGCTGGTCCAGCAGGCGCCGCGCCGCCCGATTGAGGCTATCCCGATTAACGCGCTGAACTGAAAGCAGCTCGTCGCCGGTTTCCTGTTTCCACTCCGGTGTGCGCCGTTCGATTTCGCGCACAAATTCTCGCCAGGCCAGAGTTTTGTCCTCGAGCGCACCGGTATCGGGTGCCCGATCAAGCACGATTTCTGTCCACCAAAGCTGCGCTTCATCCTGAGCGAGCGCTGTCTCGGCCAGGGCCAGGCTGATCTCCGCGCCTAATAGCCTCTGTTGTTGCAAGCGCTGCTGCGATCGGCCCTGCTCTGTGTCGAGGTCGAGCCCGCTCGCGGCAATCTGGGCGGCTCGCAAATTTTCACGCGCCGACGCAACAGCGGCCCTGCCGGTGTTGATACTTTGATTAAGGCCATCAATGTCAGCCTCATCCGCGGTCGTCGACAGTCGCTCCCTGGCAGTGTCCAGGCGTTCGGCGAGCGCGTCGGCATACTCAGCGTCCCGATCTGCGCGCTGCGTCAGAAGAGCAAGGCGACGAACGGAAATCGCCTGTGCAGAACGCGCCTTCATCAACCTCAGTCCGGCGAGCCAACGCGCGTCCCCGGTCGGCGCATCGACATAATCGTCAAAAACAGCATCGCGATGTCGGCGGGTGCCGTCGAGAACACGTTTTTCGCGATCGACTTCGAGCTGCTCCTCGGCAGCATCAGCGCGAGCCTCGCGCACCATAGCCGCAATTCGAAGCAGATCATCGATCGAATAGCTCGCCGCCTCCGGCGCAATCACCTGCTCTATAGGTTCGGCATCTTCCGACAACGCAAGCAGCGCCGTAAAGTTGTCGCGTACGGCCTCGAGAAGAGACTGGGCAACCACCTGGTTCTGCGGCGCAAGGTCCGAAATCTGGGCACCGATATCTTGCAGAAAAGCATCTTTACGCGGTCCGACCTCGGCCCTCGGACCCTCGAAGTAGGCCCACCAGTTGCTTTGCAGAGCGGTCAGATCGGGCGCAACCAGCGCTTCGCTCTCCTCGGGCTGCTGCGCGAAGCTGGTGGCGGCGAAGAGAACGGCCAGCAGCAATACGAGGTGGCATTTCTTGTGGGCGATCTTCATTCAGTCAACGGTCGGTCGGGCTTATGTTTGGAAGCAGATGGGCCATGCTACGAGAAATCAGTGAGGCATGCATATTAACGTGCACTGGCGAGGAAACGCCGGCGTTGTCGCCAAAGCCGCCATCGACCTGTGACAGCGTCGTAGTTCGCCTAGTATCCCCAGGCACCGACTCGTCGGTACATAGCGACGTTATGAATCTTCCGCAGATCACCAACCTCTTTATTGAAATTCGCATAGGCGCTGCTGGCGAACAGCTTATCGAGATATTTGTTCGCGGCCGCGAAATCAGATGCGCCGATCAGCACTGCGTGCGTCATATCAGCCGGTCCGGACCGCAATGCGACGAGGCGCAGGACGCCCGGGTGGGAGACAGCGTCGTTCAACTTGTCCAGCTCGACAACGTACTTGCCCGGATCGCTGACTTGCATGGTAAATACGACCAGGTATCCAGCCTCATGGCGGGGTTTGCCATAGTCTTTGACGACTACTGCGAGATCTCCAGACACGAATTCTGAATCTTGCGTCGCCAGCATATAATTGGCCCAGCCATGGCTTTCCCTGCGAGCCTTGTCCAGTTTGTCGCGTGCGGCATAGCTGTCATAGTCAGCGACGATCGTATGCGTCGCCTCGCCGGGGACGCCGAGATCGTGGGCGTAAAGCGTCGCTTTGTTGCCACGAACCGCGTTGTCTTCGAACAACCCGGTCATCGCAGCCTTGACCGCAGCCGTGTTCTCAAATTTCATGCCGTACACCGCTTCAATTGCCTGAGCTTGAGCGTAGGCGCTGACGAAGAGCGCGAAACTGATCAGAGCGGTTGAAATGATTATTTTTTTCATTTTGGTCTCCCCATTGTATGCACGACGACTATATCACTTCGGTGACGCATAGAATCTCTTGAACCGGCCCGGCCGGGCCATGAGAATTGAAGTATGCTGAGACGTAGTCTCATACTGAGAGGAACAAGAAAATGCTGACGGTCCATCATCTGGAAAATTCTCGCTCGCAACGCATCCTCTGGTTGCTCGAAGAACTCGGCGTCGAGTACGAAATGAAGCGCTACGGGCGGGACAAGCAGACCAGCCTGGCGCCGCCTGAACTCAAGGAAATTCATCCGTTGGGCAAGGCGCCGGTCATCGTCGACAATGGAGTTACCGTGGCCGAATCTGGCGCGATCATCGAATATCTCGTGCATACTTACGATGACGGCAAACTTCATCCTTCCGCAGGCTCTGCGGAATGGCGCTCCTACACGTACTGGATGCACTACGCGGAAGGGACGTTCATGCCGCTAATGATCATTTCGCTGATCCTCGCCCGAATTGAGACGTCGCCGATGCCGTTTTTCGTAAAGCCGGTCGCGAAAGGCATCGCTGGCAAAGTGCGTGCAAGTTATCTCGATGCCAATGTAAAGAACAACCTCGACTTTCTGGATCAAACGCTAAGCGAGTCAAAATGGTTTTGCGGCGACTCGTTCACTGCGGCTGATGTACAAATGAGTTTTGCACTGGAAGCCGCGGAGGTCAGGACAGATCTTGCCACTTCTTACCCGCATCTGGCTGCCTTCCTGCAAACGGTGCGGGCGAGGCCCGCGTATAAAGCAGCACTTGATCGCGGTGGGCACTACGAGTTGATGGGCACCAAGACCGATTAGTGGCATCGCCAGATCGGCTCGTGCAACCGCTCATTCAAGCTTCCGATCACGTGGTCCAGCGGCTGCGGGATTTGGGCCTTCTACGTATAGTGTTTGTTGCCCTTGTTTCACTATCATCGCGACTATAGGTAGGTATCCGGAGTAGCAACATGACTGACATAGCCAATCTCATTCTCCTATCCTCCCTGGGCGGAGAGTTATCGGAAGACGAGGCCGGTGTGCTCGGTGCTCTAATGACGTCCCGCGAGCTGGCCGACAGCGAGTTTTTGATTATCCAGGGCACGAGCGACGATTCGCTGCACGTGCTGCTGGAGGGCAAACTGGAAGTTGTAAAAAGTACCGGCGGTGGCGATGTAGCCGGTCTGGCTGTGCTCAGAGAAGGGGACCTGGCTGGTGAACTCAGCTTTCTCGACGGCCACGAGCACACAGTCGGTCTTCGCGCATTGAGCCAGTGCCATATTCTCAGCTTGAGACGTGAAGACTTCGAAAAAGTCATCGATGAGAATCCGCAACTCGTTTATAAAGTGATGCGTGCGATTGCACGATCGACCCACCGCATCGTCCATCGAATGAACACCGAATTCATCGAACTCAATAATTACATCTTCAAGCAGCACGGACGGTACTAAATAGTCAAAATGAAAGGGCCCCTTCAAAGGGGCCCTGGTGTAACGATCGAGCAATTGATATGAATCAGCTATTGGAAAAGGCGGGTGTGGTGCCGGTCGTGGTCCTCGATAATGCGGAGGACGCCATTCCCGTCGCCGAAGCGTTGCGTGAAGGCGGCCTGTCCATTATTGAAGTGACCCTGAGGACAGCGGCGGCTCCCGAAGCAATACGGCTGATTGCTGACGAAGTCACCGACGTCATTATTGGCGCGGGAACGGTGCTCAACGCCGAGCAGGTAGGTATTGCCGCCGGCGCGGGGGCTCGCTTTATTGTTTCCCCGGGCTTGCACGACTCGGTGGTTGCGGAATCAAAATCGCTCAATCTGCCTCTCTATCCGGGTGTAGCCACCGCAACAGAAGCCCAGGCGGCATGGAACATGGGCCTGAAGGCGCTCAAGTTCTTTCCGGCGGGCCAGGCTGGCGGAGTTCCAATGCTGAAAGCGCTGGCTTCGGTGTTTCGGGATGTCAGGTTCATGCCGACGGGCGGCGTGTCACCCGCAAACCTTGCGGAGTACCTTGGCCTGCCATCCGTCATCGCTTGCGGTGGCAGCTGGCTCACGCCGGCCAAAGCGATCGAGGCAAAAGACTTCGCCACCATCACACGGCTTGCCGAAGAAGCCTGTGCGTTGGTCGATGCGCTGAGAGGGTAGCGCATCGCAAGGCGTCGAGGCACGCCAAGAATCGCCTCACCATCAATCCGTAGTTGACATAACGTCTGCTCATTCTCCACGTTTGACCGCGGTCACAGCGTCGCAATTGCCGTGCTGATACGCTGGCTCGGATGAAAGGCAAAGTCGTCGCTACGCTGTTTGCGCTGCCGTTTTTCGCGGTTGGCGTCTGGATGCTGTGGTCAGTCAGTAGCGCCTTTTACGATGCGTGGCAGATGCGAGACTGGATCGCCGCGGACGCGACACTTATCCGTGCGGGCTATACGACGAGCAGCGGCAGCGACTCTGACACCTACCAGGCCTACGCGGAGTACTCCTATAGCTTCGGCGGCGCCCGGTTTGTGGGCGACCGCGTATCGTTAAGCAGCGGTGGCGACAATATCGGTGACTACCAGCAGGACACCGGTCGTCGCCTGCAGACCGCCGCGGCGCGCGGCACTGCGATTACTGTGTTCGTCGATCCTGAGGCGCACGACCAGTCGATCATCGATCGCAAGCTGCGCTGGGGCCTGATCGGCTTCAAATCCATTTTTATTTTCGTGTTTGGGGGCTTCGGCCTGGGAGTGCTGATCTTCGTCTGGCGGGCAGCACCCGAGAAGGACGCCGACCAGCCCGAATACAAGGATGCGCCATGGCTACTGAATGACGCCTGGCAAACACCAACAATCCGCTCCAGTTCGAAGACCGCAATGTGGGGCGCCTGGGGGTTCGCCGCGTTCTGGAACCTGATCTCGGCTCCGCTACCGTTCATTCTGTATGAGGAGGTCACGCAAAAAGAAAATTACATAGCGCTTGTGGGGCTGCTTTTTCCGCTGGTTGGAGTCGGTCTGTTGGTGTGGGCAATACGGCGCTCGCTCGAGTGGCGACGCTTCGGGTCGGCGCCGGTCACGCTCGATCCGTTTCCGGGCTCGATTGGTGGCCACGTTGGCGGCACGATTGACCTCAACATTCCGTTTGACCCGGCCGCCCGTTACCAGCTTACTTTGAATAATCTGCACAGCTATGTCTCGGGCAGTGGTAAGAGCCGAAGCCGCAAGGAAGAAGCGGAGTGGCAGGAAACGATGGTTGCGTTTGCAGAGCCCGGCGCCAACGGGACACGACTTATCTTTCGCTTCGACATACCGGAAGGCCTCGACGCATCGGATACCGACCAGGATGACAGCTACTATTTATGGCGTTTGAATCTGCGCGCAGAGCTGCCGGGCACCGACATCGATCGCGACTACGATATCCCGGTGTACGCGACTCTTGCTCAATCCCGCCACCTTTCCGATCGCGCGGTGCAAAAAGCGCGGTCCGAACAGAATGTGATCGATAATCACTCGGTTGGCGAAATCATAACGATTCGAAATGGCAGTATGGGCAAACGAATGGTATACCCGATGGGCCGCCATATCGGTTCGGCGCTGAGCGGAGTTATTGTCGGCGGGATCTTCGCTGCCGCTGGTTGGTGGTTAGTCTTCGAAGAGGGTCAGTCGATCTTTGGCAGTATATTCGGCAGCGTTGGCCTGCTGATCGGAATTTTTTGTCTTTACCTTATGCTCAATTCGCTGGAGGTATCGAAACGGGCTGCCGATATCCTGACGGTTCGCCGGTTGTTGGGCATACCTATTCATCGCCAGCAGATGCATCAAAATAGTTTCGTGCGATTCGAGAAAAGGAGCACGATGAAAACGCAGTCAGGCGGCAAGCACACCGTCTACTACTCGATCTACGCCGTCGATCTGCAAGGCAACGAGATTCTTCTGGGAGAGGGCTTCAAGGGCGAGAGCGAAGCGCGCGCAGCGACGCGTGTTATTGCAGATG
>CAVXCW010000050.1:0-34488 GCA_963760325.1 uncultured Gammaproteobacteria bacterium
AAGTGTCCCGGGGTCCGTTTCGGGACAGCGCGGATGTTCTCGCGAGCGGCATTTTCACAAACTTCGGGATTCGCGTGGTGGACGTAGCCGGTTATCCTGACGGGCATCGTGAGATTTCGTCAAACATCTTGCTGGCCGACCTCGAATCCAAAGTCGTGATTGCAAAAAATCAGGGTTTTGGCCTGAACGTCGTTACGCAGTTTTCATTCGAGCCCGACAACATCGTTGCTTACTGTGCAGATCTTGCGAAGCGTGCCCGAAGTGCCGGTCTACGCCGGGCTGGTGGGGCCAACCAGCCCCACGAAGTTGTTGCGATTCGCTAAAATCTGCGGCGTCGGGACGTCGATTCGTGCAGCGAACAAGCTCGGTATGAACGCATTGAAACTGGCGACACACTCGAATCCGGACAGACAGTTCGAAATTCTTGCAAAACACAAGGATGCGAATGAAACCGGAAACCTCGCCGGCATTCATCTGTTCAGCTTTGGTGGGTTTGTCGATTCATCGACGTGGCTTGACAACAAAGCCCGCAGCGCTGGCGTTCGCTCATAGTTTCTGCAGCCGCTCGTAGTCCTCGTCGGTCACAGTTCTATACCCAGGCGTCGGATAGGCCTGGAATCCCCGACCGCCGTCGATGTAGATCGACTGGCCGAAGATAAAGTCGAGTCTTCGCTCGCCAGGAATACAGCCAGTCGACCACATTCTTGTGGTGCCGATTCGTCCCAGTGGCGTGCGCGAGAGTATCGTGTCCATGAGTTGCTTATCGGAGCCGACGTTGCGCATGAGATCCGTCTCGATGGGTCCCGGTGCCATCGCATTCACCTTGATGTCGTGACGCGCGAGCGCGACCGCCTGTACTTTGGTCAATTGCTGGATACCACCTTTGGATATCGTGTAGACCACCTGTGAGTCGAGTGCGAGGTGGGCGTTGACTGATGACATGTTGATAATGACGCCGCCGTCACCCTGAGCGATCATTTGCTGCGCTGCTTTTTGTCCGCCGAAGAACATGCCCTTGAGATTCACGTCCATGATCCGGTCATATTGCTCTGGCGTGATGTCGAGAAAGTGCGTCTTATTGGCGTCGTTGATGCCAGCATTCGCTACGTAGATGTCGAGTCGTCCGAATCGCTCGACAGTTTGCTCGATGATGTTGTCGAGATCGGTGAGACTGGAGACATCACAGTTGACGAACAGTCCGTCGCCGCCGGCTGCCTCAATTTCATCCGCTGCCGCCTTGCCGTTCTTCTCCGTCGAGCCCCCGACGACTACTTTGGCGCCTTCGCGCACGAATTCCAGTGCGATGCCGAGCCCGATACCTTTGGTACCACCCGCGATGATCGCGACCTTGTCTTTGAGTTTCATACGCTGTCACCCGTCGCCGTAGGCATCGCGGAATTCGGCCACTTTGCCTTTACCGGCGTTCAGAAGCGCCGCACCGTCCTGCATCACGACCAACCACTGGTAGCCCTTGTCCAAACAACTCTTCGCTTGAGCTTGTGTCGTCGCCACCGTGCCGAGGAATTTGTCGGATGCGAACACTTTTTCCTCGATGATGGCAATTTGCTGTTGCGCGTCGGGGTGCCCGGGGTTGCCCAGGTGCCCCATGCTGCTGGCGAGGTCCATCGGGCCTATGAATATGCCGTCGAGGCCTTCGACGCACAGAATTTCGTCGAGGTTCTCGACGGCCTCGGTAGTCTCCACGGCAATCATGACGATCGTCTCGGCGTTGGCCGACGTCAGGTAGGGCATTGCGTTGCCCGTGTACCCCGCAGCACGCGGGCTGCCCGCAACACCCCGCACACCCGTCGGTGGGTACTTGCAGGCTGCAACCGCGGCTTCCGCTTCCTCGCGCGTATTGACGTACGGTACGAGCACGCCCATCACGCCGGTATCGAGGATTCGCTTGATCGCGACTTCGTCATTCCACGGCGCGCGCGCGAAAGGCACGACGTCGGAGCCATTCATGGCCTGCAGTTGCGCCTGCAGGTTGGCGAAGTCGCCCGGCGCGTGTTCGAGATCGACGATCAACCAGTCGAAGCCGCACTGACTCAGTATTTCGGCCGCGACGGGGCTTAGCGTCTGCAGGAAAGCACCAATGGTCTTCTGGCCGTTCTCCAGTTTCTTCTTGACGATGTTTTGCATTGGATGTGTCAACCCGCCTTCGTCTGCTGCGGAGTGAAGTAGGAGGTGCCGCTCTCGACGATCGTCTGCAGGGCGGCCGGGTCGTGGCCGAACTCGCGGGCTTTTTCGAACAACGTCACGATATTTTCCGGCGGGATGTCATGTCCGATGTTGTGGCAGGGGGCGAGAATATAGCCGCCGTTTCTGCCTAGGTCATAAACGCGCCGCGCAATCTCATGTTCCAATTCCTCGGTGCTGGCGTTGGGTAGCATCTGTTGCACATCGATCGCACCGTGAAACGACAAGCGATCGCCAAATGCTTCCTTGAGTGCGTAAGTGTCTTCGAGGCCGCTGACTGACGTCTGCACCGGGTTCAGGATGTCGACATTCATATCCAGAAAATCATCAACGAGTGGCAGCACCGCGCCGTCGGAGTGAAACATGAGTTTCACGTCGGCGAGGCTCTTGATGTGATCGTGCAGCTCTTTCATTCGGGGTTTGAGCATCTCGCGGAACAGCTTCGGCGAGATTAGCAGTGAATTTTGCGAACCCAGATCGTCTGTCACGTAGGCGAGTTGCACGTAGGGGCCGACTTCTTCCATGTAGCGGCTCCACATCTCTTTGAGCGTCTTCAGGATTCGATCCATCAGTGCTTCGGCGAAGCCCTTGTCGATGACCAGGTCCATGAAGAACTGGTCGTAGCCGCGCATCTGCAGTGAGTTCATCAGCACTCCGGCTTTGATGGCATCGGCGCCGATAACGTAATCGGTGTTTTCGTAAAGGTGTTTTGCTTTCTCGCGCAGTCCCTTGAACTGCTCGGGTCATTCGGTTCCGGCCACTGGAAGTCATCGAGATTCTCCAGAGTCGCCTGACGCATGGGTGCGCCATCGACGACGCAATGGTCCCAGTCCTCCGTGGCTTTGTAAGGTACGCCCCACATGTCGATGTAGCCCGGAACGTCTTCACGCTCAGTGACCTGGACCCAATTCGGCACAATCCAGCGAAAGTCGATATCGAAGCGTTGCAGCAATGACTCGTCGGGTACGACGGTTTGAGCCATTCGGTCCAGGATCAGGTTCTCGTTGACCATGCTGTCGTCGCCGAGATATTCCTTCAGTTTGACGTAGGCACGACGGTGGATTGAGCCGATGTGTTTACCCATATCGAGGAGTAGACGGTCAGGCTGCTCGTGATTCATGGCAGCGTGGAAGCACTCTCTTGGCGTCATCATTTTTTCATCGCCTCATTGGTCTTGGTTGCTAGAAATTCTTGTCCATCACGACGGCTTCGACCTTTAGCATCGCGCACAGCGACACCAGCTCGGTCACCCAGGTACCGGCAACGCCGGAAATATGGTTGGAGCCGAACTCGTCGACGAAGTGCTCCAGATCGGCTTCGACTTGTACGAACGCGGTCGGTAACTGGTGTTTGCCGCGTGCAGCGATGAATGCCTGCAGGTCCGAATCCTCCAGCTTGACGACCTCACCGGGAATGATGGCCATTCGATACTGGCCTGCAACGCGATACAGTCGGGCCAGCGTGATTGGACCCGGCGCGGCAGTGAAATAGGTGATGGCTCCGCCCCCGGGCCGGACCGACGGGCGCAGTTCGATATGGCGCAGATTATCGGCAGCGTCATCGGCGCGAGCCGCGAACCACGAGCACATGCCGCCGCAATTTGGCAGGTACAGGATCTTCTTTTCCGTATCCATATGGCTGACATCGGCAAACAGTGTCGAGCCTCCGCCCGACACCTCCTTGAGAATTTCCATGCTAAGGGCGCCATCGCCATCTGCTTCACAGGACATGGAGCACGGTTGCTTCTTGCCCTCGGCATCGTAAGGACCAGGCATCAATGCTGCGGATATGCACTGGGGAACATAGTGGTCTGACAATTCGGTCATGCACTTGACGGAAATGAAGTCGAGGCCCTTCTCGGCGTTGATGTCCTTGTTGGCGAGATAGCAACGAACCTGGAATTGCAGTTTTTCCTCGGTTAGCTTGCCATCGTCAAACGCGATCGAGGCAAACTGTTCGGACATCCACTCCATGGTTTGATCGACGCGTTCTGAGTCAACAAGCTCCGCGCGGCGGACGATCTCCAGCTGGTCGATGTGATCGACATCGACTCCGAATTGCGACCGCCACTGCATCGGATCGAACGTGCCGGTATCAATGCCCAGCGACCGGCCGCCGTACAGGCCCATGACCCGACCGCGCAGTCGGGCCTTGGCCGAGGCGGCGCGGAAGTAGGGCAGTAGTTTCTCTTCGAACACGGAAGCGCCGAAATCGTCTCGCACCCTGATGTGCTCGACACCAATCTGCGAAAGCGTACCGGCCACGCCCAAAAGCCCTACCATCCCGTGTGTCGCTGCGCTCTTACTGGTCATCGTCACAGTGGGCAAATTCAGGCCCTGTACCGCGCGGACCACGATGTTCGGCGTAGCCCAGCAGGGCAGGTGCACGAACAGTGCTTCCGCACCGGCCGTCTTTAGCGCTTTTACCTGCTGGTCGACGATCTGCTTCGAGCGTGCGACATCGTCAAAAGCGATGACTTCGATCGGCAGCGTGCGGAGATATTCCACGGCTTCCTTGTGCCGTGGCTCGGTGAGACTCCCGAAGTAGCCCTCCCACATGTAATCGCGCTCATCACCGAAGGTCATCAGCGCGACTTTGGGTTTTGCCGTTGGCGCCGTGGTCATAGAACTCCCCGTTTCAGGCCGTCTGCGGCTTCGTGCCAACCGGGTACTGCTCCATGATTTCCTGGACCAGCAGACTGACGTGATCGACGAGCCGCGTAACGATGATTTCACCCTTCTCGAGGGTGGCTTTGGTCGGGTCGCCGACGACACCGTTGGCGCCCTCGAGCATCTCGAGCTTCTCTGGCTTCGCAAACGTGCCCTCGAAGTGATACATCTGGCCTGGTTTCGGCATCACGCCCGGCGCGATCTTCCACTTGGGATCGATCAGCCCGGTGCTGCTGCCCGGGGCGGCCTTACTCATGTCCACGAACTGCGGATAGAGGTACAGCGCCACAGATGTTTCAGCTTCATCGGCGTGCCACATCGGATCGTCCAGAATTTCCTGGTTGTCGCGCAGGAAGTCGTACCAGTGCAGTGACAGGACGAAGTTGCCTTCGATTCCAAGCTTGTGCACAGCCACGATGGTCGACGACACCTGGCCATGGGCGGAGAGGATTATAAACTTGTTGAAACCCGCAACAGAGGCGCCACGAACAATATCCTCGAGCAACGCGATGTGCGTTTCAAAGCGCAGCGGAATGGTTCCTTCGACGCCCCAGTGGTGGTACGGGTGAGAGCCGTACATCGGGCACGGCAGTACCGTTGCACCCGACTTCTTCGCAATGAGCTCGGCCATGCCTATCGCATTGAGTGCGTCACTCGCGCACGGGCAGTGCGGGCCGTGTTGCTCGATCGCGCCTATCGGGAGGATCGCCAGGTCACAGACGTTCTTCGCATAGTTGACGACGTCAGGTGCCGCCACTTCATGAAACCATACCGATGATCTTTCGCCGTTAGACATGTGCGTTCCTCCAGTTCAGGCGGCGGTGCGTTCGAGCGCCGCGTCCAGGTTTAATTCACTGCCAATCGCTGCGAGCTCGTCGTAAAGGGCGGCCGGTATCGGAATACCGTCCCGGCGACGCTCCTGCTCCTTGCGATACTCGATTTCCCCGGGCAACAACATTTCGCTGTCCGGATTCCACATGGGTGACTCCTTGATGGTCCGTATGAAGTCGCTCATTCGTTCTTTCATCTGCTCTTTGCTGATGAGCGCCAGCGGGTTAATGACGATCATCAGGTGTGCGGTATTGCTCGGATCATTCGGGTAGCGATACATGCTTTTCAGTTGATGCTGGAAACTGCCGCCAGTGATGACGCCGCACAGAATGTCGACGAGGAGCGATAGTCCGAATCCCTTGTGCCCGCCGAGCGGCAACAGGAATCCGTTGAACCCTACTTGCGGATCGGTTGTCGGCCGGCCATCACTGTCGGTGGCCCATCCGAATGGAATTTGTTCGCCGTTCTTCGCCGCCACGAGCAATTTTCCGCCGGCGACGGCTGATAGCGAGATATCGAGAACGAACGGGAAGTCGCCAAACGTCGGGATCGCAACAGCGATCGGATTGTTGCCGGTTATCGGGCGACTGCCGCCTGTCATGACCATGTTCGGTGCGACGTTAGACATGGCGATGCCGATCATGTCGTGTTCAAGCGCCATGCGGGCATACAGGGAGGTGGCGCCACAGTGGTTGCTGTTAATGATGCCGACGGCGGCGATGTTCTGTTGCCCGGCGAGCTCGATGGCGCGGGCCATCGCCGCCTTTCCCGCGACATAACCGGATCCGTTGTCGGCGTCGAGCACCTCAAGGGCTGCATCCGACTTGAGTGTCCTGAGTTCCGGTGACCCATTCATGCCGCCCGAGCGAATGCGATCAAGGTACTTCTTTACTCGCAAAACGCCGTGTGAATCGATGCCCCACAGGTTGGTCTGCACGAGGCATTGCGCCATATCGCGGGCGCTCGAGTCGCTGCAACCGGCTTTTCGAAAGACCTGGGTAACAAAGGTCTCAAGCGATTCCGCGGATACGTTGAATGTGTTGTCAGACATGACCGGGCACCTTCACCTTGAGCCGATAAACAGAATGTGTCGCGGTGATGTACAGGTCGGTTAGGTCGTCGCCACCCCACGTGAAATTGGCCGCGACCTCCGGCGTTTCGATAACGCCGATGCGCGTGCCGCTCACATCGAAAATATGGATGCCGCCGGAGCCACAGCAGTACAGGTTGCCGGCTGTGTCGACTTTCATGCCGTCCGCTACGCCGGGCTGTTTGCCACCGGTTTCGGCCCAGCCGCGGCCGTTTGCGATACTGCCGTCATCGAGTACATCGAAAACCCGGATGTGTTGCCTGTCCGTGTCGTTGACGAATAGCTGCGACTCGTCGAGTGAAAAACACAGTCCGTTCGGTTTGGCAAAGTCTTTCGCCAGCAACGTCAATTCGGAACTCTCCGGGTCGAATCGGAAAACGCCCTGGAAGTCGAGTTCCTGATAACGTGCGACGCCGTATTTCTCAGTGCGGCCAGAGTTTGGGTCTGTGAAGTAGATGCTGCCGTTCCTTTTTACAACGATGTCGTTTGGGCTGTTCAGCTCACAGTTCCGATAGTGCGAGACCAGCACCTCGTAATTGCCGTCCCGGTCGGTGCGACTAATTCGACTCGTGGCGTGCTCGCAAGAAAGCAGTCGGCCCGCACGGTCCCAGGCATTACCGTTAGCCATATGGCTGGGCTTTCGGAACTCGGCAAGTTCGCCGTCTTCGTGCCAGCAAAACATCGTGTCGCCAATGATGTCGCTGAATACGAGGATTTTTTTCCGGGAATGCCAAGCCGGTCCTTCCACGAATTCGAATCCCGTGAGGATCTGCTCGAGGGTAGTGCCGGATTCAATGATTGCATCAAGGCCGCTGACAGATCTCCTGGTGACGGTCGCGGCAGACATGATCATCTAGAAAGCCATGAATTTCAGACGGGGATCGCCGGCAGGCCAAGGCTTTCGCGCACGGCTCGAACCGCGTCTGAAGCATCAACACCGAAACCATCGGCACCAATATCGTCGGCAAACTCTTGCGTAATGACAGCGCCGCCAACGACAATCTTCACTTCGTCGCGCCCTTTGAAGTGTTCCACGACCGGCCGCATCTCGTTCCGGGTGGTGCTCAGCAAAGCACTGAGACAAAGCACCTGCGCACCGTTCGTAACGGCCTCATCAAAAGCCTCGATGCGGCAATCCACGCCGAGGTCATCAACCTGGAAACCCGATCCCTTGAGCATCATTACGACGAGGTTCTTGCCGATGTCGTGCAGGTCGCCCTTGACTGAACCGATGGCAACGCGCGCGACTGGCTCATGGCCTGACTTCACCAGTAGGGGTTCAATAATGTCGACGCCGGCCTGCATGGCCCTGGCCGAAACGAGCATTTCCGGTACAAACACTTCACCGCGGGAGAACTGGTCGCCGACCTCACGCAGGGCAGGAATCATCGTGACGTTCAGGAGTTCGCCGACGTCCTCGTCGTTGTCCACGTACTGCTGCACGAGTTCGACCACCCGATCCCGCTCGCCGAAAACGATCGCGTCGTACAGTTCGTCGTTGATACTCATGGGCTTGTTGCCATCCAATTGTGCCTGATAATTATAAGATAAGTGACGTCGAAGTCAAAATATCGAAAATAGTAAAATCAATCACTTAAACCTTCGGAATCTACCTATGTAGGCATAAAGATGCGCCAGATCTTGCATTCGAAGTACAAAAGATGGGAACATGACAACATTCACTGCCAAGGTGCAGTATTGGCTGATGACGGCAAAGGTACTTCTTATTGCTTGCGGGGCACTCGCGCACGAGCTCGTACAACTCGTTCGGCTCAATCAGTGGACGCATGTCCGTATTCGCTGTCTGCCGCCCGGGTTGCACAATCAGCCTGGCAAGATCCCGGAAGCGGTTCGTGCCCAGATCGAAAAGAGCCGTGGAAAATACGAACGAATTTTCGTGGCCTACGGCGATTGCGGCACCGGCGGTAAACTGGACGAGGTACTTTCGGAGTACGGTATCGAACGTCTGCCGGGCGCGCACTGTTACGAGTTCTTTGCGGGCAGTACCGACTTCAAATCACTGGCCGAGGCAGAGGCCGGCACGTTTTACCTGACGAACTTTCTTGTTCGACATTTCGACCGCCTTGTCCGTAAAGGTCTTGGCCTCGACGTGCGCCCGGAGCTCAAGGATTTGTACTTCGGTAATTACCGGCGACTCGTATTCCTGGCCCAAGGCGTCAATCCGGAACTTCGAGAACTCGCCGAGGCACACGCGCGCTTTCTCGGACTCGAATACCAATACCATTTCACCGGTATCGCGCATGTCGAAGACCGCCTGAAAGACCAGATTGTCCGCTGGCAGGAGTAATTACATGACAAATACAGTAGTGAGTTCGGCGAGCAGAGACGTGGTCATCGGGTTTGAGCAGCCATTCGTCGTGATCGGTGAGCGCATCAATCCGACCGGAAGAAAATTACTGGCGGAAGAGATGAAGAATGGTGACTACAGTCGTGTCGAGTCGGATGCACTGGCACAGATTGCGGCGGGCGCGCAGATTCTGGATGTAAACGCCGGCATAGCGATGGCGGATGAACCTCGAATTCTGGCAGAGTGCGTGCGGCTTCTGCAGTCGATTAGCGATGCGCCCTTGTGCATCGATTCGTCAATTGTCGAGGCACTCGAAGCGGGCCTCGAAGCGTATGAAGGCTGTGCGCTCCTTAATTCGGTCACCGGAGAGGAGGAACGCCTTGAACGTGTACTTCCGTTGGTCAAGAAATATGAGTGCTCGGTCGTCGCGATTTCCAATGATGACTCCGGCATATCAGAGGACGTTGACGTACGCTTCGCGGTCGCAAAGAAAATAGTGGAACGAGCGAGCGATTACGGGATTCCCGCAAGCCGCATCGTCGTAGATCCACTTGTCATGCCGGTCGGTGCAGTGAATTCGGCTGGGACGGCAGGTGATGAACCTCGTCAAGCGGCTGCGTAGTGAACTGCAGGTCAACACGACTTGCGGCGCGTCGAACTTGAGTTTCGGGTTGCCGAATCGCACCGGCCTCAATGCGGCATTCATCGGCATGGCCATCGCGAGCGGCATGACATCCGCAATTACCAACCCGTTGCAAGCGGATCTGATGCAGGCAATTCGCGGCGCAAACGTTGTGATGGGTCACGACCCCGAATGCATGGCATGGATTAGCGCCAACCGACCTGCGTCGACCGAAGGCCGGGGGCGCCGTCGTCGGCGAGCAGGGCAGGGATAACCCGGACCGCGGCAATGGCATCGACAATCCGACAGGATGCGCTCGTCGTGTTTTCACCGTCCGGCAAGCGCGGTCGATTCTCCATCGGGACGCCAGTGTTGCAGGCGGCGCGCAGCCTGGGTGTTGATATCGACTCAGTCTGTGGTGGCCGCGCGATGTGCGGGCGCTGCCAGGTCGACGTAACGGAGGGAGAGCTGTCGAAACACGGCATTGTGTCCCGTGCAGAAAACCTGTCGGCGCCAGGTCAGGTCGAGCAACGATTCCTGACCAGCGACGGTGCCGATAGCGGTCGACGACTCAGCTGCCATGCGAAGATCGAGGGTGACATCGCGATCGACGTACCGGCAAGCAGCCAGGTACACCGGCAGGTTATCCGTAAACCGTATGAAGCCCACGACATCGAAGTCAACCCGGTCGTACAGCCCTGCTTCGTCGAGGTAACGCCACCCGATATCCAGCTGCCGGAAGGCGATCTGCAACGAGTACTTGCGGCTCTGATTCGGAACTGGCAACTCGATGGGCTGACCTGCAGCTTGCCCGCGATGCAACAGCTGCAGGAGGCCTTACGGGTAGGTGACTGGAAAATCACCGTTGCCGTTCGCAATGATACTCAGATCATCGCTATCTGGCCTGGGCTCAAAGAGCGCTTCTACGGCGTGGCGATCGACGTCGGATCGACCACCGTGGCAGCGCAGCTGTGCGATCTTCGAAACGGTGAGGTGCTGGCTAGCGCCGGCAAGATGAACCCGCAAATCCGCTTTGGCGAAGACCTGATGAGTCGTGTGTCGTACATCATGTCAAATCCGGGTTCAGAGCGGCAGCTAAGCGACGTGATTCGTCGTACGGTCAGCGAATTGATCGCCGAAGTCGCCGCGAATGCAGATATCGAGATCGGTGACATCGTTGAGGTGACCATTGTCGGCAACCCGATCATGCAGCACCTGATCCTCGGTATTAACCCAATTGAACTCGGAAGGGCGCCGTTCAAGCTCGCGAACGATGAGAGCGTAGACGTTCGCGCGAGCGAACTCGACATCACTATCAACCCGGGCGGCTATGCCTACGTTCTGCCATGTATTGCCGGGCACGTCGGCGCGGATACCGCGGGGGTTATGTTGGCGGAGAGGCCGTTCGAGCGCGACGATATTTCGCTGATTGTCGACGTCGGCACGAATGCGGAAATGCTGCTGGGTAACCGTGTGCGGTTACTTGCCGCATCAAGCCCGACCGGTCCGGCGTTTGAAGGAGCACAGATTAGTTGCGGGCAACGTGCGGCACCCGGGGCAATAGAACGAGTCCGTATCGATAGTGAGACCCTCGAGCCGCGATTCAAGGTGATTGGCTGCGATCTCTGGTCCGATGATCCTGGCTTCGCCGACGCACTACCAAGCGGTGGCGTAACCGGCATCTGTGGATCGGGCATCATCGAGGCAATTGCGGAGATGTACTCGGCTGGCATCGTATTGCCGAACGGCCGCATAGACGGAAAACGAGCGGAGCGCTCCACGAGAATCGTCGAAGATGGCACGGTACACGAATATGTTTTGTTCGATGGCGATCGGCGCATATCGATCACGCAGCACGATGTGCGCGCGATTCAACTGGCGAAGGCGGCGCTTTGTGCGGGCGCGCAGCTCTTGATGAAAGAGCGCGGCGTCGAACGGGTCGACCGGGTTCGTTTCGCAGGGGCCTTCGGGGCGCAAATTGATGCCCGTTATGCGATGGTCTTGGGTATGGTTCCGGAATGCGACCTGGGTGCCGTATCGTCTGCAGGCAATGCGGCAGGGACAGGCGCCCGAATCGCGCTGCTTGACCGAAAGGCAAGGCCGTTGATCGAAGCACAGGTTCGCAACGTGGAAAAGATAGAAACAGCAACCCGACCCGAATTCCAAGACCTCTATGTGGCGGCGATGGCGATGCCTCATCAAGAGTCGCGTGAGAAACCCAGATAAGGTGAAAAGATGCCGGTAAGCAAGCTTGATCATATTAACCTTCGGGCGTCGCATGAACTGCTGGACCGGTTACGTGACTTCTATTGCGATGTGGTTGGCCTCACACGCGGCCTTCGTCCGCCATTCGCCGAACACGGGTATTGGTTGTACGCCGGCGAGCGAGCCGTCGTTCATCTCAGTCTTGCCAGTGAAGGCGAGATTCGTGCGGCTGATGTGCCGTCTACTTTCGCTCATGTAGCATTCGCTTGCTCTGATCGAACCACGTACGAACGGCACCTGTCGGAATCCGGCGTAAAGTACGATGTTGCCATTGTTCCGGAAGTCGGTGTTAAGCAGCTGTTCTTTAAGGACCCGGCGGGCAATGTCGTCGAGCTGAGTTTTGACAGCGAAGAGGCATAGTCGTCATTGAATATGGCTTGCATTCGAAGTCAAATCCAATACTATGGCGCGACCTCCTTATCGTAATCGGGTCCACCCCAAATGAGTACCGACAAGCTCCAAGCTGCGAAGAGCATCGTTCGCAGGTTTCACCTGGACTTCGATTCAGCCAGTGACGAGGACCTGGCTGGGGTTCTCGATCTGCACACACCTGATGATTATTTGTGGCGAGGCATGCACCCGTTCTACGAACAAAAAGGGGCAAAAGCTGTCGCCGAGGTTTTCTGGTTGCCGCTGCGCATGTCGTTGGCGTCGTTGCAGCGCCGGGAAGACGTTTTCATGGCAGGTCACAACGACGTTGATGGTGGCAAGACGACCTGGGTCGCCAGCATGGGTCACATGATGGGCTTGTTCGATCGTGACTGGTTGGGAATTCCGGCGACTCATAAGATGACATTTTTGCGTTACGCCGAGTTTCATCGCGTGGACGACAATCAGATTGTCGAGTCGGCGTTCTTCTGCGACATCATAAGCATCATGCAACAGGCAGGACACTATCCCTTGCCCCCGCAAACCGGCGCTGCCTTTCTGCACCCGGGCCCGCGCACCCATGATGGTATTTTGTTGGACGCGCAGTTGCCCGAGGAGGGCGAGAAAACCATGGCACTCGTTAACCGGATGATCGCCGATTTGAGCGCGCTTAACGTGGGCGATGATCATAATTGCCCGCCAGAATTTCTGGCCAAGATCATGGCACGAGGACATGATCTGGTATGGACCCGCAGGAATCGGCGCGACTTACACGATTCCGCGTTACCAGGAACAGCATCAGCATCCGATGCGGCGCCACATAAAGGACAAGGTGTTTAACGGCCACATTGCGCGCTTCGCCGAGGGCAACTATGCAGGATTCTTCGGCTGGGCCAATCTGACGAATACGCCAACCGGCGGATTTCTTGGCCTGCCGGGCAACGAAGTCAAGGCGGATATGCGCGTGGTCGATATTTACCGTCGTGACGGCGAGAAGCTGGCGGAAAACTGGGTCTTCATCGATTTGTTGCACTACCTCAAGATGCAGGGCCTGGACGTGCTGGGTCGCTTGAGGGAGTTACGCAGACTCGACTGATCCGATCAGGTTCGCGCGCGCTCAAATTCGGCCCATGCCGCTTCCAGCTTTTCGATGTCGAAGTCGTTCTCGCGTGCAGGCCCGAGAATTATTTGCTCGGAAGCAAGCAACCTGCTTATTGCAGCCCCCAATGCCGGGATGACGACCGGCGGGATGACGAGGGCGCCGTGGCGGTCGGCGTGCACGAGATCGCCTTCGCTAATGCTGAGCCCGAATATTTCAACGCGCGTTCCGAACTCGCGAACATGAACAAAGCTGTGACTTGGCCCGATAGACCCGGCGACGACGGGAAAGCCCGGCTCCATATCGCCTAAATCTCGCATCACGCCGTTGGTCAGCGCCCCGGCCATTCCCAGTCCTTTGTGCACGGCCGAATGC
This sequence comes from uncultured Gammaproteobacteria bacterium, assembly GCA_963760325.1. Lineage (GTDB taxonomy): Bacteria > Pseudomonadota > Gammaproteobacteria > Steroidobacterales > Woeseiaceae > UBA1847. The sequence continues at coordinate 13,831 of CAVXCW010000050.1, forward strand.
ACCTCGCCCCACCAGGCGCCCGTACAATCGGGGTAATCCACATCCTCGACGACCGCTATCGCCGGGCGTGATCCTGCCGCCATCGATCGAAAATACGCTATTCGACGCGCCCGAATATCCTCCAAGGCTTCATTGGGTGGTTCGCGCCCGGCGATTCTCGCCGTTCTGGCGAAGCCGACGATGGGGGCGTCTTGAGGCGCCGAGCACAGCATTGTGGCTCTGGTGAAATCGGAAAATCCACGTTGGCCCTGAGCGACCTCAATCGCATTGCAAACGGTTGGCGTGTCGCAGTGCTTCAGCGTATTCAACAATTCGTCAGGAATGTTCAATTGGCACCCTTTCACGTCAACCCGAACGCCTTGCTCAGCGAGTATCGGCTGGTAAATCCAGTTCGACGACGACTCGCTCGAGCGTCTGATCGAATACAAACGGCGCATCATAGTCGCGGCTGATCGGCGCATGTTGATTTTCGCCGCAGCGAACACCTGAATTGGGAGAAAAGACCTGCCACATCTTCGGCAGTTTCAAGAATGCGACCCGCGCACTGTCGACGAGCATGTGAACATCTGCGCTGTTGTCACCGGTCTTCTCAAACCGTAATCCCACCGAAGAAGTCCCTGACCCGACACGATCAGGGGACCGGAGCGTGTAGCGCTGGAACCGGGTGTAGACGTAAACAAAAACCATGAATCCGTCCTGCATGAAGAACTCGTAGCCGGCCCCGCTGTCGCCCGACGCGAGTATCACCCCGTTTGCACGGCTGTCCCGCAAAACCACGTGGGCATTGATCGTGCCACTGTATGAGTAAAGATCAGGTGCACTCAGGCGATCGAGACGGGTCATGCCGGGATAAAACGTATAGCGTGGGCGTGCCTTCGGCACGACATTTTCGTAAAGCTTGAATAGATCGTCTTCCATCGGCAGCACATTGTCCCGCCGGGCTTCGCGATGCCAAAGATCGACCAGTTCATCCAGACGCTGCGGGTTGCTCGACGCCAGGTTATCGATTTCCGAGAAATCCCGTTCGGTATGGTAGAGCTCCCAGACGTCGCTCGCGTACTCATCACCCGCCACGTGTCGCGTAACCGCTTTCCAGCCATCGACCCAGATTGCACGGTCCCCGGCGGTTTCAAAATACTGAACCAACTTTTGTGTCGGCGCATCCGGGTTGTCGAACGAGTATGCGAAGCTGGTTCCTTGTATTGGCAGGATATTGTGATCTTCAATCGTGTCAGATGCCGGTTTGTTGATCATTTCAAACAGGCTCGGCACGACATCAATGACGTGGTGATACTGGTTATTGATACGGTCGGAACCGATATGCCCGTTGGGCCAGCTGACGATCAACGGTGCTCGTGTGCCGCCGCCATAGGTATCCGCCTTGTACCATTTCAATGGGGTATTTCCAGCCTGCGCCCAACCACTCGAATACATTCCGTAAGAATCGTCGCTACCGAAGGCGTCAAGGCGCTCAGTCAACTCCGCCAGTGTCTCCTTCTCGTAGTACGCGTTTCTGCGCACGTCCAGTATGCCCTCGACCGAACTGCCGCCGCCGGCAGCACCGTTATCCGACATTACGATTACGATCGTATCGTCGAACTGATTCTCTGCTTTAAGAAAATCGACCAAGCGCGCCATCTGCTTGTCAGTATGTTCAAGGAAAGCCGCATAAACTTCCTGGCCCCGGGCGGCGATCTTCTTCTGCTCTTTGCTTAAGTCGGACCAGGCGGGCACGTTGGCATTACGCGGCGCCAATTTTGTGCCGTGGGGGATAATTCCGAGTTCCTGCTGGCGGCCGAAGCGCTGCCGTCGAATGACGTCCCAGCCCTCATCGTATCTCCCACGATGACGACGAATGTCGTCTGCCGGCGCATGCAGAGGGAAATGACAGGCGCCGAACGCCAGGTATAAGAAGAACGGATTCTCAGGCGTCGCGGCAAGATGGTCCTCGACGTAGTCGATTGAGCGATCGACGAGGTCAGTACTCAAGTGATAGTCGGTATCTTTCTTCGGGTAGGCGGCGACCGTGTTCTCGAACATCTCCGGATGCCAGTGGTCCATGGCGTTGCCATGGAATCCGTACCAACGATCAAAGCCGCGTCCCACGGGCCAGTGGTCGTAGGGTCCGCTGCCGTTCTGATCATGGATAGCCGACAGGTGCCATTTGCCGGTGGCGAGCGTCGTGTAATGGTCTGCGTGCAAATATTCCGCGAGGGTCGCGGCGTCCTTGCGTATCCAACCATGATAACCCGGGTGATCACGTCCCCACTCGGCGATGTTGCCAACGCCCACGGCGTGGGCATTTCGTCCGGTCAAAAGGCAAGCGCGCGTAGGCGCGCACAGCGCAGTAACGTGGAAATTGTTGAATCGGACGCCGGTCTCGGCAAGCGAATCGATTGCCGTGGTTACGTGCTCGGCGCCGTAGCAGCCGAGGTCGCCGAAACCAACGTCATCGAGAACGGCGATCACGATATTGGGTTTGCGGATTCCCTGGCGCGGCTGCCAGCGTGACGTCGAGCTGGCCAGAGTAGTATCGTCACTTCGAGCCGCCCCCGGCACCTGCGCAGAGATCGCGGCAGTCACCGCGGCGCTCAACTGCAGAAATTGGCGTCGTTTCATTACTCAACCCTACGTGGTTGACCTTAACTTCCGCAATAAGAAAGAAGGGGCCGAAGCCCCCTCTCCCAACTCATGTACGGCCGAGGCACGACTCAGAAGCGTGCTCGTAACCGAATGCCCGAATTACGGGGCGCGAGATACGAGGTTTGCGTGAAATCATTACCGCCAACATTCAGACGCGCATTGACCGCTTCGTCTTCGATGTTCTCGACAAACGCTTCGATTGAGTAACGGTCGTCGGCAGAGTTCCAGATCAGCCGGAAATCGGTCTTCGAAAATGAATCCTGGAAACCAGCCGGGTCGATCGGCAAGTTGCCCGCGACGTTGTAGGAATCTGTCCAGAACGTCTGCAGTACCGGCGTCAGGATTCCCCTGTCTCCAAGATCGATATCGTAACTGGCATTAAGATTCAACGTCATGTCCGGCGACCAGGGCGTTGTCTGGCCATTCAACTGGATAGCGCCGCCGAGGACCGTTGGTCTGCCATTGATAGTGACGTCCGTGCCGCCGATAACCGGCAGGTTACCGCTGTACGCCTGGTACAGGTTACCAAAGCCGAATTCCCCGTACTCAGAGTCAAGAAACGCGACGTTCGCAGACAATGTCAATTCGTCAGTCGGCAGCCACACCGCCTCGATTTCAAGGCCTTTCGCATTGATTTCGCCACCGTTACGAGTGGTCGTGCCGATGTTTCCGGTATTCGGATCCACGGTTTGCAGCTGCGCAAGAAGGTTCGTGTAGTCGGTCATATGTGCGGCAACGTTCAGCTGCAGCGTGCTGTCCATGAACAGGCCTTTCATGCCGATTTCGATGACTTCCGATTCCTGCTCATCGGTATCGTCACGGGTCGCGTTGACGGAGCCGGACAGAAAACCAGTCGACGCGGTACCGTAAAGGAGCACGCTGTCGTTGAAGTCGAACTCGACGCCGGCGCGCCATGAGACATTGTCATACTTGCGGCTGGACGACGCGACACCGGCAACGTCGAGGTTGTAAATGAAGACTTGGCCGGGCGTCGTCGGTACGAGCGCCGGGCTTGATCCCGATTCAAAACCCGGGCGAATCGTGACCGGCGGCGCGGCTGAGAAGTTGCTGCCACCGCGCGTTGACTTGTCCTCTTCGTTATAGCGCAATCCACCGATAACCCGGAATTGGTCGGTAATTTCAAACTCGGCCTGAAAGAACGCGCCGAAGTAATCACTCTCTACCTGCGTCGCATCGGCAAAGTGCCCGTTCAGATTTGTGTCGCCCGACACCAGTGGCGTCGCTTCAAACAACGGCACGACGATGTCCATGCCCATTGAATCCTGTGCCGTCACTGACCCAACACCCGATCCATCGTCGATCGTGTGGCGAAAATCGCTGAAACTGAAGAACACATCATCCGTTGAGTAGTACAAACCGGTAGTCCAGGCCAACGGGCCGTCGTTGTCGGATGTCAGCTGAAATTCCTGCGTGAAAGACTCGGCATTCTCTTCGAACCAGAAGCGCTCAAAGCCGACCGGGCTTGCGTCTCCGTCAAGGCCGACCAGGCTTTCATAGTCGGTATATGACGTGATCGACTTCAGTGCAAAGCTCTCAAAATCGACATTCACTTCGACCGTCAGATTATCTTCGATGAGATCCGTTTCACTGACGAAGTCATGCTCGATGTCATACGGGCCAAGCACGTTCCACGCCGTCGCTCCGACGGAACCGCGGCGCGGATTAACGCAATCCAGTTGTCCGCCTGCCGCATCGGTCAGTCCATCGACATCAACCGGACGACACGCTCCCGTGTAGGAGAACACGCCTAGCGACGTGCCGCCCTCATCCGCATTGCTGTAACGGATTACGGCGCTTACCGTGTCGCTGATGTCCCATAGCGCCGAAAGTCGAAAACCGAGCTTGTCATCCTCGCCGAGGTTGCGGCCGGCACGATTGTTCACGTAGCCATCACTGGTTTGCTTAACAGCAGCAAGCCGAAGCGCGAAGGTGTCGTTTACCGGAAGATTGAAGAACCCTTCCGTGCGAAATTTATTGAAGCTGCCGGTTTCAAGCGTAACACCGCCAGATACCTCTTCGGTGTCCGGCAAATTGGTGTACAGATTCATTGCGCCCGCAAACGTGTTCCGACCATAGAGAGTGCCCTGCGGTCCGCGCAGAAACTCCACACGCTGAACGTCGAAGAACTGACGCGTTTGCTGCGACGCGCGTGGCTTGTAAACACCATCAACGAATACACCAACAATCGACGCGTTGTCACCGAAGGTGTTGTTGGAGTTGGCGCCGCGCACGTTGAACTTCGCGTCGTTGCCGATAAAGGCGAAGTTCACGCCGGGTACGAGGAGGCTCACCCTCGTGACATCGTTGATGCCACCCTTGGCAAGGGCATCTTCACCGAGTCCCGTGACTGACAGGCCAATATCCTGAATGTTCTCAGCGCGCTTCTGCGCGGTAACTATTATTTCCTCGATTTGCGCGTTGACGGCTGGCGCGAATAGGAAACAGGCGCTCAACGCGATTGCGTATAGCGGCGCGATCGCAATTCTTCGTAAATTAAAACTTGTCATTATTTCACCCCTGGCGTGAATCGGGCGTGCCCCATCGAGCGCGGCACCGCATACGTAGTAACCGAGGGAAGTTTGCCGGGAATGTACTGCGAATGCAACATTTATGCGACAATCATCTGTTACTTATCGAGAAAAGATATAATTATCAGTGATTTATGATTGTTGTTTTTTGCATGCGAAGTTATCTCTGAATCGCTAGCGGATTGCGTTGACAGGCCGTCAAAGCAGGTTTCGATCCGCGTCTGATAGGTGGTAACGAATGTTGCTTCAAGCGACGCATTCAGCCGCCTCAGCCTCGCGATTTTCCCGACATCCGGTCAAACAAATCGATTCCAAACTGGCGAAACAGGTGAACCATGTCCACGAATACCCAGTTTTCGATGTACTTGTCGTTCTCGAGCTTCCAGAAATCCAGTCCGTTGAATTCCACCGGCTTGTTGGTTGCGGGCGCGTCGAGGTAGTCGCCGGTATGTGTTGCCTTAACGCCAGCCCACCCCGGCCCGCCGCTGTAGCTCCCTTCGGCGATTAACGCATCGAGGTCCTGAACCTGTCGGTCCGGGTAGGCACGCAACCAGTGTCTTTGATGATTGTCCTCGAATTCCTGCAAACCCCGACATGCACCGATGCCACCGGGACCGTACCATTGAACGTCGGGATGGAAGTAGTCAGCGATTCCCATGCTCTTCAGCGCTGATTGATCATAGCTGTTCAGCGCGTCGAAAATGAATCGACGGATGTGGTCCAGGGTGTGCGCGGATGTCTTCTCATCCTGTGCCTCGAGCAGTATGCCGTCCTTGGCTCGCGGCGGCGGGTACACGCCGTCGACACCGCGACTCGGCGGCAATACCTGGAAGCCGGCCTGTTGCATCAGATCAATGAAGTCCAGCAGAACATAGGTTTCCACTATTTTGTCCCGTTCAACACGACAGAACTCGCCCCACCGGATGGAGACCGCTTCATTGTTTGCTGGAATCGTGAGGTAGTCGTTCTTGAAAGTAGCGTTGAAAACGCCGGTGCCACTGACCCACATTCGTCCGTCGTTACTTCCATCGATGCGGCCGCTCGACTGACCGCCAATGAAGATGTGAATCTGACGCTCCAAGTCAGGAAACGAATGCAGCAGGGGTTGCCAGAAGTCAGACACAAAAGCGCCGGCGCCGCGCAAATCGTTGATCGGATCCGGGCCATGCCATAAGTGCGCCGTATCCAGGTAGTGGTGAGCCGTTTCTTCGGACTGCCGGTCATCAGAGGCTTCCAGCGATTGCCAGAAATCCCACACAAGCTGCTTGTTCTGCTGATTTAATTCGCTACTCACATCGGTTCCTTGTACGTTGCTAGTCGGCTCAACAACGTATACTTTAGAACTCTGACTTCGAATGCAAATCGCAGTCGATTCCGGGTGGGTAGCCTAATGACCGATACGAAACTCTGGGAGACGGCCGGAAAGGAAATATTCTGGTACGAGTCACCGACCAGGATACTGGACGACAGTGCGCCGCCATTTTATCGATGGTTTCCTGATGGCGTAACCAACGCCTGTTATAACGCGCTGGATATTCACATTGAAGAAGGCCGCGGCGAACAGTTGGCTGTCATCTACGACAGTCCGGTCACCGCTTCCAAAAGCACGCTGACGTATGCCGAGTTGCTGGATCGTGTCGCCCGCTTTGCAGGCGTGCTGGCTGCAGAAGGTATCGAGAAGGGTGATCGTGTTCTGATCTACATGCCGATGGTGCCCGAGGCGCTGATCGCTATGCTGGCTTGCGCCCGCCTGGGTGCTATTCACTCTGTGGTCTTTGGCGGCTTCGCCAGCAATGAGCTGGCGGTCAGAATCGATGACGCCACACCAAAAATTATCGTGTCTGCTTCGTGCGGCGTAGAGCCGACGCGCATTGTGCCTTACAAGCCGCTGCTTGATCGCGCCATCGAATTGGCCGGGCACAAACCGGGACGCTGCATCATTCTGCAACGACAGCAACAGCTGGCAGAGATGCTTCCGACCCGCGATCTGGATTGGCAGCAAGCCATGCAGAACGCTGAAGCCGCAGATTGCGTTCCGGTCGCCGCTAACGATCCGCTTTATATCCTGTATACGTCCGGTACGACCGGTCAACCGAAAGGCGTCGTTCGCGACACGGGTGGAAGCATTGTTGCGCTGAAGTGGAGCATGTCCCGGATATACGACGTTCGACCCGGAGACGTGTATTGGGCAGCTTCCGACATTGGCTGGGTCGTCGGCCACTCCTACATCGTTTACGGCCCGCTGTTCAATGGCTGTACCACCGTAATCTACGAAGGCAAACCTGTCGGCACGCCAGACCCCGGTGCCTTCTGGCGCGTCATCTGTGAATACAATGTCAAAGTCCTGTTTACGGCACCCACGGCATTTCGCGCTATCAAGAAAGAAGACCCGACAGGCAAGTATATAAAAAACTACGACCTCGGTAGTTTGCAGGCGCTGTTCCTCGCGGGCGAACGCTGTGACCCCGATACCTTGAGTTGGGCGAGCGACCAACTTGGTGTTCCGGTCATCGACCACTGGTGGCAAACAGAAACAGGCTGGTCTATTTGCTGCAATTGTTTAGGCATCGAGATGCTGCCCATTGTGCCTGGCTCGCCAGCCCGGCCAGTGCCGGGTTACACAGTGGATGTTCTCGACGCGAACGGAAAACCGTGCCGGCGGGACGAGATTGGTGCGCTTGTTGTGAAGTCGCCATTACCACCGGGAACATTCACGACCTTGTGGCAGGCTGATGATCGTTTTGTGACTACTTATTTCAGTCGCTATCCCGGTTACTACGAAACAGGGGACGCGGGCTATATCGATGACGATGGCTACGTGTTCGTCATGTCACGAACGGACGATGTCATTAACGTATCCGGTCATCGCTTGTCGACGGGCGCGATAGAAGAAGTGCTGGCCGGGCACGCGGATGTCGCCGAATGTGCCGTAATCGGTGTCAGCGACCCAATGAAAGGTCAGGTGCCGCTTGGGCTGCTGGTTCTAAACGCCGGTGTGGAAAAAGAAGCCGGCAAGATCGTGGCGGAAGTCATCCAGAAGGTCCGTGATGAAATCGGCCCGGTTGCCGCGTTCCGCAAGTGTGTTGTCGTCGAGCGGCTGCCCAAAACCCGCTCCGGAAAAATACTTCGCGGGACCATGCGCGCTATTGCCGACAATGAACCCTGGCAGATGCCCGCGACTATCGAGGAATCGGCAGTTCTCGACGAAATATCGATGGCTTTGGAAGATCTCAAAAACAGCGGGTAGCGTGCCTCGAACGCTCGTTATTCCCCATTCTGGACAGGCATGCGCCCGGTATCGAACATCTCCCAGCCGTGTCCGTCGAACGGATCGACGCCCAGCTGTTGCATGACGTAAGGGAAGTCGACCATTACCCAGTTATCGACGATTCTACCGTCAACAACTTTCCAAAAATCCATGTAACGAATTTCAACCCGTTTCCCAGTCGGTTCGATGCCCATAAACGGGCCACTATGGACGGCTTCCTGCCGTCCGAACGCCGCGCACCATTCACCTTGCGTTATGCGCGCCTCATCGATGCAGACTTTGTCGGAGAACGCTGCCTGGAACGGCCGTTGCCAGTTTTCCTGAAATTCCTTCAGGCCGTTCTTGAACCCACAGCCCGCGTTACCCATCCACCGAAATGTCTCGCTGAAGAACCGCCCCATATCGTCGATGTCATGATCGTTGAGACCATCGACCATCGCGTCAATCGTCCCGAGTGTTTCTTCAGTCTTGTGCAGCGGATTGTCTTTGGTGAGCTCTGCTTGCTCAGGCCGGGAGCCTTTCATAATGGATGCCTCATTGGCACAGCGTCAATTGCAGGTGGCCGCACACAAAAGCGAGTTTGCGTCTGCTGAAACCCGGTTTTTTGCGATGCGTTATCGCCTAAGCCGCTTTTGATTTATACCGGGCGACGCGCAGGTCCGCCTGCGCCTGGTGACCGGCAAAACCTTCGAGTGCGCAGAGACGTGAGCAATACTCGCCGATTGTTGCCGTGGCCTCAGGCGCAACACGCTGGTATGTGCACGTCTTGATGAATTTCCCGACCCAAAGGCCGCCGGTGTATCGGGCTGCGAGCTTGGTTGGCAAGGTGTGATTGGTGCCGATGACCTTGTCGCCGTAGGCGACGTTGGTTTCCGGTCCCAGGAACAATGCGCCGTAGTTGGTCATGTTCTCGAGGAAATAGTCCGGATCTCGCGTCATGACCTGAACATGTTCGCTGGCAATTCGATCCGCCTCTGCGAGCATTTCTTCGTCTGAGTCGCACAATATGATCTGACCGTAGTCACGCCACGCCTGACCCGCCACGTCCGCAGTCGCCAGGGTTTTCAATTGGCGCTCAATCTCTTTCTGGGTATCTGCAACCAGTTTTTCCGATGTGGTGAGCAGAATCGCCGGCGAGTTCGTGCCGTGTTCGGCCTGACCAAGCAGGTCGGTCGCGGCCATTTCACCATCACAACTGTCGTCAGCGATAACCAGCGTCTCCGTCGGACCTGCGAACAGATCGATGCCGACGCGTCCGTAAAGTTGTCGCTTGGCTTCGGCAACGAATGCATTGCCCGGGCCTACCAGCATGTCGACCGACGAAATAGTCTCAGTTCCAAGTGCCATGGCACCAACGGCCTGGATTCCGCCCAGGCAATAGATTTCGTCGGCACCCGCCAGGTGCATCGCCGTGACAATGGCGTCATTCGGGCTGCCGGAGTGGGGCGGTGCACAGGCTATTACGCGCTTAACACCGGCAACTTTGGCCGTCAGCACGCTCATATGCGCACTGGCAACCATCGGGTACTTGCCGCCTGGAATGTAGCAACCGACGCTGTTGACGGGGATGTTCTTGTGGCCCAGCGTCACACCTGGAAAAGTCTCTACTTCGACGTCCTGCAGCGACGCCAACTGAATCTCGGCGAATTTGCGAATCTGAGTTTGTGCAAACTTGATGTCGTCAATTGTCTGTTCGGGCAAGCGCGCCATGGCCGCCTTGATCTCATCATCGCTCAGGCGAAAAGACTCGGGCGACCACTTGTCGAATTTTTCGGACAACTCGCGCACGGCAGTATCGCCGCGTGTTTCAATGTCTTTGAGTGTTGCTTCGACGGTCGCTTTTACTTTGGCGTCCATATCGGCGGCCGCTTCCTGGCTGATGCCGGGCTTAATAACCTTAATCACGGTACTTTCCTCAATAATCCAGGTGGGTGTTGTTTCAATCGACAAGACGTGGCGGTTTCGGATGGTCCCCACCACGTACGATATAAGCTTCGGCACGTTCTGTGCCTGAATTCGAAAAAGTGCGTGGCGTGCCGATCGGGATCGTGAATACGTCGCCCGGTCGAATATCGACATCGCCGTCAGGGAAGTGCACGGTCAAGCTGCCCGCATGCATGAGGATGACCTCTTCTTCGTCTCTTGCATGCCGCTTCGTCGATGTGCCCGGATCGACGGCTATGTAGCGCACGTGAAACCCGTGTGGCCAGGACATCTTGCCGGCATCCAGGTGTTCCTTGGGAGACGACGCACCGATAATCGGGAACTCCTCGAGACCCGCAGGCGCGATTTCGCCGGCCGATTTGGGCTGCAATTCGCTATGCGCGACGACACAGCCGGCCATTTCGTCCGCCGTTATTCTACCAAGGCGTGCGATATCCTCTGGTGTCGTCGCCGCCATCGCCCGCTTGCCTTCAGGGATCGTCTCACCTTTGGTCGTGTCGATCAGGCTGCCGTCTTCCAGCAGGATAAGACCGTATTTGCTGGCCTCGTCAAAAACGTACGGCGCCCACGTGACATTACCGGGGTCGTCGCCGCCCAACACCGCAAACATATAGCCAGGCCCTTCGCCAACGTTCTTGAAACCACGGAAAATGTGGATGGGGATTGAAATCGTGTCGCCGGGACCGAGTACGACTTCGCCGTCCTCGCACTCGTGCCCCAGGTAAAAAGCCCATGTTCCCGCGTGAATGATGAACACCTCAGCCGTTTCATGGCTGTGCTGTGAGTTGATGCAGCCCGGCGGCTGGCGGGCGCCGCCGATATTGAAGCCATGCGGAATTTCGATATGTACGAACTGGTCCGGGTTCTCGGCGACGCCGGGTCCGATAATCGTAAAATTCTCTTTTTCCTGCCGTCCGGGGGTACGGGTGTCGATGAATGCGGTCGTACACGGGCGAAGATCTTCATAGCGCACAAGGCGTTCCGACAGCATCTCTGCCAATCGGCTCTCAGCGGGCGCGGCCTTGTCCATATGATCGTCTTCCTTCAAGCGTATATTTACGACACTATTATCCGCAGGAATGTACTTCGAATGCAAAATGAATTCAACACTGCGTGCCGGTGCGCTCAAACTCACTCGTCAATAATTGAGGATATTGGGTGAATATGGACTGCATTCGAAGTACAATCCGCGCGCTTCGACTTTGATGAGAACAGGAAATGACGCTATGACAGCGACGCACCCGGGCGCGTACAGTGCCGACGACGACCTCGTCGACTATATCCTCGGCATTACTTTCGAGATCTGGGAGCAAGGCGGAGTCGATTTGATCGACCAGTATTATGGCCCTGACACACGGGTCTACAGCCTCGATGGCATCACGCGTGGTTCGAAGGCAATGATCGACGGGACCCGCGCCATGCTGGCGGCTTTCCCCGACCGCCTATTGCTCGGGGACGACGTTATCGGCAAAGGGGACAGCCACGACGGCTATTCCTCGCATCGTGTGGTGAGCCCGATGACCAATACGGGTGACTCGATGTGGGGTCCCGCGACCGGCAAATCTGTTCGCATTATGAATATGGCCGACTGTGTCGTGGAAGAGGGTGTGATTACCCTGGAGTGGCTTGCCCGAGACAACCTGGCGCTGATCAAACAACTTGGCTTCGACATCTTGGAATCAGCGAAGCTCATCGCCAGCAAACGTACGCCAGAGCTGAGCGCCTGGTTCGTCGAAGAGATCGAGCGCCTCTCGCATTCCGTGATGTCAGCGGATGACGCGGTGCTTGGCCGCGCTGGCGCCGACCCACAGCAATTTTCGCAGCAGGTTCTCAATGCGCTTTGGATGACAGGCAACGCGACGACCATTGAATCGGCCTACGCACCTTACTCGGTAATGCACCGTTCCCCGATCGAAATCATCTCGGGCCGCACCGCCATCGCTGAGCACTATGCCGGTTTGCGCAGCGCGTTTGACTGCACGGCGGCGAGTGTTGATCACATCGCCGTTCAATCCGCCGGTGCTCACGCCGTCAATGTCGCTGCGCGTTGGGCGGTATGTGGAATGCACGCCGGCGAGTACCTGGGTGTCGCAGCGACCGGCAAACCTGTTTACATCATGGGCGTGACGCATCGCCGCATCGTTGACGGCCGAATCGCTGTCGAGTGGACCGTGTTTGACAGCCTCGGAGTGCTGAGCCAGCTTCTGTAACCATGCCTGAAAAGCGCCGCATCATCGACGCCCATCATCACCTGTGGGACCTGCGGGCCTGCCACTACCCGTGGCTAATGGCGCGTGGCGTCACCCGCTTCTTCGGTGATCCAACGGCGATTCAGAAAGACTATCTGGTCGCCGATTTTCGCGACGATGCCGCGCACTATGAACTCGAGGCGTCGGTACACGTGCAGGTTGGCGTTGCGGCTGGCGATGAGTTGAAAGAAACGGCCTGGCTGCAAAAGACGGGCGATGATACGGGCTTGCCGAGTGCAATCGTTGCGTTCTGCGAGCTCGACTCTCCGGATGCGCCACAGTCTCTCGGTGCGCAACTCGAGTTCTCACGTCTCCGGGGTGCGCGCCAAATTATCGGTCGTTCCGACGCGGAAGACGCGGTAACCGGCAGCGGCGAATTGGTCGACGACCCGGTCTGGCGCGAAAATCTCGGTTTGCTCGGTGAACTCGGACTGTCCTTTGACTTACAGCTAACACCGGGGCAGGTGCCGCGAGTTGCAGAGGCGCTGGCGGATACGCCGGATACAGACGTCGCGCTGTGCCACTGCGGTTCGCCGTGGGACCAGACAAAGGCCGGAATCGAATCGTGGCGAGAGGGACTTCGTTTGCTGGCATCGTTGCCAAACGTTTACTGCAAGATCTCCGGTTTTGGCATGTTCGATCACAACTGGACGGTCGATTCGATTCGTCCAATTGTCGAGTCTTGCATCGAAATCTTCGGCGCCGATCGCTCCATGTTCGGATCAAACTTCCCGGTCGACAAGCTGCACGCAAGTTACAGCCAGGTTTGGTGTGCGTACGAAGAACTCTCGGCGGGTCTGAGTGCCCAGGACCAACAACTGTTGTTTGCCGATACCGCCCGTAATTTCTACCGGATCGATTGAGCCAGCGCGTTCGCGCCGGCCAGCATCATTGACTGATCGGAGCTGAGCAAAAACAGGCTGGCACCCGCATCTCGCCAGTCGGAGATTTCATCCAGGTTTGGTGTAAACATCCCAATCGCTGTGCCCGCACTTTGCCCGGCAACACATATGTCGCGAACAGTTGCGACCACTTGCTTGTCCGAAACGCCTTTTTGCATCGCGACGGCGAGGTCCGCGCGGCCAACAAATAAGGCGTCCACGCCTTCGACCGCAGCAATTTGAGCGACGTGATCCAGAGCAGCAATATCTTCGATCTGCACGACGACGGTAGTCCGCTCACGACTGTCGGCGATATGATCGGCCATCGACTTGGTCGTATATTTCGCTGCGCGGGATGACCCGGCATAGCCACGGCCACCTTCGCCGAAGTGAGCCGCCTTAACGATAGCTTCTGCCTGCTCGGCGCTCGTCACATGCGGAACGAGAATGCCGGTAGCGCCGCTGTCCAGCGCGCAGCGAATTTCCGTGGGCGAATCGTCTGCAATGCGCACAAGACTTGGCCGATCGGCGGCGCGAAATGCGCCGACGCAGAGGTCCGTCTCGAGCCTCCCAAACGGTGCGTGTTCAGTATCGACGCAAAACACGTCGAGATCAGAGAGGCCCAGAATTTCAGCGACAATTGGCGAGGGCGTCTTGACGAAAGTTCCAATCAGCAAGTCACCGTCGGCGAGCCGCTTGCGAAATGTATCGGTGTTACGTCCCATCACATCATCCCCAAAGTCTTTCGCTGGCGATCGCGGCGCCATCAGCCATGCTCTTGAGCTTAGCGTACACGATGTCCTGGTCGACGGCGCCGAATCCGGCGAACGTCGAGAAGCCACAGTCACTACCCGCGATGACTCGTTCGCGACCAACGATACTGGCGAAGCGTTCAATGCGCTCCGCAACCAGTTTCGGGTGTTCGACGAAATTCGTTGTTGAGTCGATCACACCAGGCACAAGAATAAGATCGTCGGGCAGCTTGGCGTTCGCAAAGGTTTCCCATTCATGCGCATGGCGTGGGTTGGACGACTCGAAGAGCAGAGCGCCAACGTTTGCCTGCACGGCAATCGGCAGGACCAGGTCCATCGGCGCGTCATGGTGGTGCGGTCCTTCGTAGTTGCCCCAGCATACGTGTAGTCGAACCATGTCTTTCGGGATACCCGCCAGCGCTTGATTGAGCGCCGCAACGTGCATGGCTGCCAACGACTGGTATTCCTCGTCGGTCTTGTCCTTGAACATCATGTGCCGGCCGAGTCCAAGGTCAGGAGAGTCGAGCTGCAACACAATGCCCGCATCGACAATAGCCCGGTACTCGTGCGCCATGGCATCGGCAAGCGCTTCGAGGTAGGCCTCATGCGTTGCGTAATGTTTGTTGGGCTGAAACAGTGCGATGACGCCGGGCGAGGCGGCGTTCATGAAGCTCTGCGTCGGATTGTGTTTGGAAATTGCGCTTAGCAGGTTGTCGATATCGACCTGCACAGGCCCCATATCCTTGACCTTGATGTCGCCGACACAGCACGGGCGTCGATAAGTTGGCGTGCCGCCTGAACTTGCCTGCCGATTCAGAAAGCCCGGAAATTCCTCAAGATCGCTCGGTGGCTCGCGCTCGCTGTCGCCGTCGAAGCCGGAAATTCTGTCCTTGATATACGTCGCATAGCTGATCTTGCTCATTTCCCCGTCGCTGACCAGGTCAACGCCAGACTGCACCTGTTTCAAGACAACATCGCTGACGGCTTGCCGAATGATCGCGTCGGCGCCTGCAATTTCTTCTCCTTTTTCATGCGAAAAAACGACATCGGTAACGGCCTGCGAGCGCGGCAGACTGCCGACATGCGTGGTAAGAATCCTGTCTGTGCTTGATCGCATTCGGATACCTCTGTTGTTATCTGGCAAAAAGGCGCAAGAGTTCTTCGGTGACTACTGCGGGTTGCTCTATCGACGACAGATGGCCGCAGTCATCAATCACGACAAGATTTGCGTCGGGAATCTCGTGCGCCATGTATTCGTGAAACCGGACCGGGCAAATCGTATCTTCGCAACCGCAAATTACGCTGGTTGGGCACGAAATGCCGGCCAGCGTCGGCGTGCTATCCGGACGGTTCATTATGGCCAGCGACTGGCGTTCAAAAACCTCCGGGCCGAGCTCAAGCGCCATATCGAGAATCGTCTTGAGCATTGTCTCATCGTCGCGGTTTTTTTCGGCGAGATACAAAGGTTTCAATGACTCGATGGCAAGCTCTTCCAGCCTGCCGGAGGCAGCGGCCGCAATCTGCTCGAAGCGTAATGCTTTCCTGCCTGGCGCGTCCGGATGCGGATTCGTGTCGAGCAACGCAAGGTGTGTTACCCGCTCGGGCGCCTGCCGCCATATTTCGAACGCGAGTATGCCGCCCATCGACAGGCCTGCCGTCGCAAACCTTCGCGGTGCCGCCGCAAGCACCTGTGTTGCCATGTCTGCAAAATTATCCGACTTACTGGTATCGGCGACGTGCACGGGCACGTCGAATGCCGCGATCTGATGCGACCAGAGTCGTTCATCGCACATCATGCCCGGAAGCAGCAAGATATTTTCCGCAGGCATATGCGGCTCGCGCTAGGCGTCGTAGGATTGAAGTCGCGCCGAGCTGCCACGAATCAGCATGCCGGAAAAAGAGCGCTTTTCAGGCGACAGTTCAGGATTCTCAATGCGTTCAATCAGCATCGACGCGGCGGACTGGGTCATACGCTGTACAGGCTGGCGAACCGTCATCACGTCATAGGCAGCGAAGCGCGCCGGACCGACACCGTCGAAGCCAACAACTGAAATATCGTCAGGCACGATCAATCCATAGCCTTCGCGCGCTTCATCAATGCAGCCAATTGCCATGACATCGTTGGCGGCAATAATGGCATCCGGGGGGCTGCCGCGTTTTTGCACCAGTTTTGTGAAGCATTCGCGGCCGGTTGCGTATCCGAAGTCTCCGCTCACCGTTGTAATGTCGGTAATGCCCATCTTGGATAACTCTTCGAGCGCCCCTGTCTTGCGTTCAATGCCGACCACGGAGTCTGGCGGCCCTGCAACAATACCGAATGTCTTGTGCCCGGCATTGACCAGTTCATTGACGAGCCAGCGTTCGCCTTCTTCCTGGTCACAGCGCACCGAGCTGACAAGTTGATCTTTCAACGTACGGTTATAAAACACGAGCGGGATTTGCGCGTTGTCAACGGTCTTGAGCTGTTCCGGCGTGAACATCGCCGCCGTCAGGATTCCATCGACGCGAAACTGCAGCATCTGCTCGAGGACCTTCGCGGTATCGCCCTCGTGCTCGAGTGCGAACAAAAGTACGCGCACTCCGTGCTCCGAAAACCGCTGCGTCAATTGCACGAGCACTTCCGGATAGTAGAGATTGGTCAACTTGGAGATGACGACGGCAACCATGTTGGAACGTTGCGTAATCAAGCCTCGCGCAATAGCGTTGGGACGATAGCCAAGCTTGTTCGCGGCGGAAAGTACGCGATCGCGCATGTCTTTTGAGGCGCTTGCTCCGGCTTGAAAAACGCGCGATACGGCGGACTGAGATACGCCGGCCAATTCAGCCACATCGTACGACGTAGCACGCTTCCGGTCGGCTCTGTCGCTAGTGTCTTGCCTTTGTTTTTGTTGTTTTCTCAACAGACGCTCCTGAACGCCGGCTTCCATTCGCTGACAATGCTAGGCAATATTGCATTCGCATGCAATGTGGGGAACCAGATGAATAGGCCACTTGACGGGCAAATCGCGATTGTAACAGGTGCTGGACGTGGCATCGGTCGTGGTTGCGCCGAAGCGCTCGCCGACGCGGGCGCTCGTGTCGTTGCCGTTGCCCGCTCGGTGAATGACCTGGCTGACGTTGGTGCCCACGAATCGGGCCGGATCGAAACCTGGGCCGTCGACGTTACGACTGACGAGATACTGACGAAGATCGAGGCGCTCAAGGGTTTGAGCATCCTCGTAAACAATGCCGGCGGCAACCGGCCACAATCATTCGTTGACGTCGATACCGAGTCGCTCGACTTTGTCATTGGATTGAATGTCCGTGCCACCTTTCGTGTCGCGCAAGCAGCGGCGAGGGCGATGCTCGCACAGCGGATCGAGGGCTCGATCGTCAATATGTCCTCGCAGATGGGCCACGTCGGTTCGCCAAACCGAACGGTTTATTGCATGACGAAGCACGCGGTTGAAGGTCTGACCAAAGCAATGGCTGTCGAGCTCGCGCCACGCGGCATACGCGTCAACACGGTTGCGCCGACATTCGTAGAGACCCCATTGACCAAACCAATGCTTGACGATCCCGAGTTCCGGGAATTCGTAATGAGCATGATTCCGCTCGCGAAACTGGCCAGCGTCGACGACGTCGTGGCGGCCGTGCTTTACCTTGTCTCACCAGGCGCAGGCATGGTGACCGGTCACAGCCTCAAAGTCGATGGCGGCTGGACGGCACACTAGAAAAATAATTTCCGGGGGACGTATGTCAGATTTTGGAACGCTTAACTGGTCGATACTGATCGCTTATATCCTTTTGAACCTTTTGCTTGGTTGGGTTTTGAGCAAGAAGGTTGATACTGCGGAAGACTTTTACCTGGGGCGCAGAACAACACCGTGGTGGGCTATCGGTATTTCTGTGATCGCGACCTACGTCAGTGCGTTGTCGTTTCTCGGCGGCCCGGCCTGGTCGTATTCGGAGAGCCTCGCTGTCATCGCTATCCATCTCAACTACCCAATCGTCGTCTTCTTTGTGATCACGTTATTCCTGCCGTTCTTCTTTAACAGCGGCGTTGCTTCGATATACGATTACATAGAGCGCCGGTTCGGACCCACGTCTCGCCTCGTGATTTCGAGCGTGTTCCTGATCTCGCAGGCGTTGACGTCGGCAGCGATTCTCTACGCCACGTCGCTGGTCATAGAATTCATCACCGGGATCGATGTCAAAATGGCTATCGTCATCGTCACCGTCGTTGCACTTGTCTACACGATGATGGGCGGTATTACGGCCGTGATCTGGACTGACGTAATCCAGGCTGGCGTATTGTTCGTCGGCGCGTTCATTATCCTGTTTGCGTTGCTCGATAGCATGACGATGCCGCTGGGCCAGGTTCTTGCCGACCTGAAAGCACAGGGCAAGACCAACCCGCTTAATTTCTCGTTCGACCTGAGCCTGGAGGCAACTGTCTGGTCGGGGGTTATCGCTATGTCGCTTTTCCACATCACCGTTTATGGAGCCAACCAGATGATGGTTCAGCGAACGCTTGCGGCCAAGAACATTGGCGATGCCAAAAAGTCGTTCTTGTTGATGGGCTTCGTCGCGTTCTTTATTTACTTCCTGTTCTTTTTTCTCGGCATTCTGTTCTACGGTTATTACGGCGGACAGGAATTCGAGAACGGCAACACGATCATTCTGGATTTTGCTGCCAACTACGGGCTGCCGGGTCTGATGGGCATCATCGCTGCGGCGATCGTAGCGGCATCGATGTCAACGCTCGATTCATCGTTCAACTCGCTGGCAACCATTTCGACCGTCGATTTTTACCAGAAGTACTTCCGCAAGAACGAGTCACCCGAGCACTACCTCGTGGTATCGCGTGCGTTCACGGTATTCTGGGCAATCGTCATTATCGTCCCGGCCATCATGTATTCAGCCCTTGAAGGCTCGGTGCTGCAAACGCTGAGCAAGATTGGATCCTACTTTGTCGGCGCCAAGCTCAGCATGTATGGCCTGGGTTTCTTCTCGAAGCAGACCACAGAAAAAGGTCTCCTGGTCGGCGTAGTGATCGGATTTGTGATGGTCTGGTACCTGGCAACGCAGACCGATATTGCCTGGCCGTGGTATTGCCTGTTTGGCGGTGGCGTAAATATCGCTGCGTCATTGCTTGCAAGCCGCGTCATTGACGGCACGCAGGCCGAGTGGTCCGAATTCTCGATAAAGGGACAGCAACAAATGTTCAAAGACAAAGGGCTGCCTGAAAAGGAAGGTGGCTGGTACCTGGTGCCGGGCAAGGTCGACAAAGTCAGCTATTTACTGCTCGTTTTCTTTGCGCTGACGGTTTTGTTCTTGTTCCTCTTCGAGCGCCTGATTTAGGAGCGCAACATGGGGCGCACACTGGTCACGGTTTTGTTGCTCCTGATGTCGGCTTCGGCGTGCTCGAAGCCGGCGCCCAAATCGATTGATGAGCTTCGCGCCGAAAATCGGGATGTTTCATTGATGCTGGTCGGAGAGATCCAAGGTGGGCCAGGTTTCTCTTCGTACCTGTATTCCTACACATCGGCTGGACTGGATCTCCATACGCTTGTGGCGGTGCCGACCGAACCCGCGCCCAAGCGTGGGTACCCGGTCCTGATCGCAAACCACGGTCATCATCCGGAACCGCCCAAGTACGGCATTACGGCAGAGGGAAAGGACTGGCGCCCGGGCGACTATTACCGGCGGATACCGGAGTTGTTCACAGCACAGGGGTTCATGGTCGTAATGCCGGACTTTCGGGGCCACAACAACTCCGAGGGCCTCGAGTTCACGGAGGGAATGCTGGAATCGAGCTACTACACTGAAGACGTTCTGAACCTGCTGGCGGGGTTCGACTCGCTGGATGAGGCTGATCAAGACAATATCTTCATGTGGGGTCACTCGATGGGCGGCGAGGTGACCCTGCGGAGCTTGCTGTCGACCGACCGAATCAAAGGCGCATCAATGTGGTCGAGCGTCGGTGGCGATATTTGGGATCAATCCTATTATTACTCGCGTTACTCGGATCCCACCGCGTTTGATAGCAGCGAAACGCCGAAGTCAGTCGTCGAAAGGCTGCGACGCAGGATTGCAGCACTCGACGACGATTTCGATTATCGGGACAGTGAACCGTTGCTGCATCTGGACAAGCTGAATACGCCGATCATCATCCAGCATTCCGTCGGTGATCGTGGCGCCGCCTACAAATGGTCAGAACAACTTGCCAAGGAGCTCTACATGCGCCGCAAAAAGTACGAATTTCACAGCTACCCGGGCACCGACCATTTGTTCCAGGGCGAGATGATGGAGCTTGCCGCTCAGCGAGATATCGCCTTTTTCCGTCCCCTCATGACGGACAGGCCGGATTGACGGTCCTGGACCATACCC